>NZ_CP129683.1:0-1213899 GCF_041080835.1 Bifidobacterium sp. WK012_4_13 | reverse complement strand
GTTAATATGCTATGAAACCATAGGCTGATTGCACTTCATGGATGTGCCCCTGCGAGCAAGGCTTCGCAGGGGCACATCCATTGCACTGCCTGGCTGCGGTGATCTGCCTGGACACACCTTGGGAATGGTCGTGCGATTGCGCTCACGAGCAAGAGTTCTGTGGCGAATAGTACAGTGCGATATTGCATAGGAGAAGTCGATAAACGCATCAATGGCGTGGATTGCAGAGGGGTATGAGTAATGGGTGAGAATCTACAGGCACTTGGACAAGAACAGCTTGCACGGATGCGCGAGGATTTTGATGGGAATGCCTCAAACCGCGTTGCCATGAATGCGGTGACGAATGCAGGAATCAGTGAGGTGGCCCGCAACTATGACCGGTCACGACTGCTGCAGCGCCGCTTTTCGGTCACGGTGGATAACGGCTCAGTCACCTCGCAGGAGCGTTCGGGACGTTGCTGGCTGTTCAGCTCGTTGAATGTCGCGCGATTCATCGCCAAGAGGTCGATGAATCTCAAGGAATTCGAATTTTCACAGAATTACGCGATGTACTATGACAAGCTCGAACGCATCAACTACTTCCTGCAGGATGCCGCTGAGCTGATTCGCGCCGGGGAGGCCAGCGATTCGAGGTTGATGCAGCACCTGCTCAAGGAAGTCATGGGCGATGGCGGCCAATGGACGATGGCCATGAATGTATACAAGAAGTACGGCGCGGTACCAAAGGATCTTTTCCCTGAGACCGCATCGTCAAAGAGCACATCAGAGATGAATGTGCATCTTCGCGCGATTCTGCGGCAGGCTGTTGCCCATATGTATGAGAGCAACGACAGCATTGACGAGATTGTGGCGACCACCCTCGAGGCAGGGCACCGTCTGCTCACCATCAATCTGGGGACGCCGCCAACCAGCTTCGATTGGGAATGGACCGACAAGGACGATAACTTCCACCGTGCGGGTGAGATCACCCCTCAGGAGTTCTGGAAGCGCTACGTCGATGCAGGTCTCGAGGATTACGTCTGTCTTGTGGACGACCCTCGCAGTGAGCATCCCAAGGGTCAGAAGATCGCCATCGAGCATCTTGGCAATGTCGTTGGCGCCGATCCGACCGAATATCTGAATGTCTCCGTCGATTTCATGAAGCAAGCCGCCCGCAAGATCCTCTCAGAGGAGGGCATCCCGGTATGGTTCGGCGCTGACTGCCATCCGATGATGGATCGCAAGAACGGCGCGTGGGCGACGGATCTCTTCGAATATGGACGCGTCTATGACTTCGACTTCGACCTTGACAAGGAGGAACGTGTACGCTTTGGCGACTCCGCCATGAACCACGCCATGGCCTTCGTCGGAGTCGATGTTGCCGAGGACGGAACGACCACGCGTCGTTGGCGCGTTGAGAATTCCTGGGGCTGCAAGATTGCAGACAAGGGCTATTTCACGATGGATGACCCATGGTTCTCGGAATTCGTGTATGAGATAGCGGTTCCAAAGTCGATGTTGCCTGCGGAGTATCAGGAGGCGCTCAGGAAGCCGGCGATCAAGCTTCCGGCATGGGATCCGATGGGTGCTTTGGCCCAATAATCGGGTGCAGGAAATCCAAATTGTGAGTTTTGCGGCAATCTGGAAGTATACAAGCGAATTTTTGGTGTATTCCTCTACGGTGGAAAGCCAATCTTCGACCCTTATACTTTCAATTGCCGCAAAACTCGTAATATCGTTTGCGATATCCAGAATATAGACGTAAATTCGTCGAAAATGTGTATGGTCCGCTAGGCTTGACGGGCGGTATAGCGGCAGCAAGGTATTGTGGAGGAGAACATGGCAGAATTGCGCGGGCCCGATAGCTCTGAGGATGAGCAGTCACGATTGAGCCGCCAAGCGGTGTTCCCTGAAACGGTTGATATCAACATACGTCAGCTCGATCCGATTCCAGCGCCACGGGCATTCATCAAGGAGCTGCCACTCGGTCAGGCAGAGGCACGCTTTGTTCTTCGTTCCAGGCAAGAGATTCGCGACGTGCTCAACGGAGTTGACGACAGGCTGTTGGTCATCGTCGGTCCCTGCTCGATTCATGATCCGAAAGCGGCAGCCGAATACGCCTCAAGGCTGGCGAAGGTGCATAGTGAGCTCAAGGACCGTCTGCTGATTGTGATGCGGGTGTATTTCGAGAAGCCACGAACCACGGTGGGATGGAAGGGATTGATCAACGATCCTGATCTGGATGGCACCTTCGATATCCGCAAGGGCATGTGGATGGCGCGAAAGGTTCTGCTTGACGTGGTCTCGAAGGGGGTCCCCGCTGCGACTGAATGGCTTGATCCGATCACGCCGCAATACCTGTCGGATGCAATCAGTTGGGGTGCGATCGGTGCGCGAAATACCGAAAGTCAGGTGCATCGCGAATTGGCGAGCGGGCTGTCCATGCCCATAGGCTTCAAGAATTCAACGGATGGCAATGTGAAGGCCGCCGCGGATTCCTGCTATTCCGCCTCAGCGGAGCATCATTTCCTTTCCATCAACATCGACGGGCATGTCATCGCTGCGGAGACAAAGGGAAATCCCAACTGCCATCTGATTCTGCGTGGATCATCGCACGGTCCGAACTACGATTCTGAGTCCGTGAAATCGGCCATGCATGAGTTGCATGACTCCAAGGCATCAGGTCCGAGTGAGCATGGACTGATCATCGATGCCGCGCACGGCAATTCCGGCAAGGACGAAAACGTGGAAGCCTGCGTCGTCGAGGACATTGCCGGACGACTGGCTGCAGGCGAGACGGGCATCACAGGCATCATGATGGAGAGCTTCCTGGAGGGAGGCAATCAGCAGCCCGCTCCATTGCAGGACTTGGTGTATGGCTGCTCGGTAACCGATCGCTGCATTCCATGGGCCAGAACCAGCGAGCTGCTGCATACCCTGGCCGACAGCATTGCCACCCGTCGCAGCCAGACGTGCTGACACTCGGGTAGCGGACTACAATCATGTACCGCATATGATTCATCGCGATGCCATGGATTTGGCGTGCTGCATGAACCAGCTGATAGAGTTTGTTCCGACATGACTTCGCAGCGGCTGCCGTTCACGATGGCATCCGGGTGGGATTCCAATGGCATCCCGGCGGATAGGGGATGCTGCCGTGGCGATCGCCTGGGCCATGCCGGGCCGCTTGCATACGAAAGGATGGGGACATGACCGATAGTTCACACGAGTCCGAACGCGGTCAGATTCATGCCATTCATGAGGCGATTGCCGAGGGAAGGAATCCTCTGTCGATTCAGGGCATAAGTCGCTGGGAGAATGAGGTCGGAATCGATCCGATCATCAACCGCCGGGTTCTGGAGCTGGACCCCCTTCCCGCACCTGCTGATGTGCTCGCCAAGTACCCGTTGACTGAAAAGTCGAGAGAATTGGTGGCCTACTCGCGAGATGAGCTGAGGGCATGCCTGTATGGTCAGGATGATCGACTGATAGTGATCGTCGGGCCCTGTTCGGTCCATGATCCCAATGCCGCACTCGACTATGCGCACCGGCTGGCGGCACTGAAGAAGGAGCTTGACGGCGAGCTGCTCATCATCATGCGTGTATATTTCGAGAAGCCACGCACGACCATCGGGTGGAAAGGACTCATCAACGATCCTGACGTTGATGGAAGCCATAACATTCGCAAGGGTCTGCTGCTCGCTCGCAAGACCTTGATCGGCGTACTCGATGAGGGTCTGGCTGCGGCGACGGAATTCCTTGAACCTACGTCGCCCCAGTTCATAGCGGATGCGGTGACCTGGGGGGCGATCGGGGCGAGAAACACCGAGAGTCAGATTCATCGTCAGCTCGCAAGCGGACTGTCGATGCCAGTAGGCTTCAAGAATGCCACCGATGGCAGCGTCAAGGTGGCCATAGACGGCTGCTATACGGCAGCACAGCGTCATACGTTCTTCGGCATTGATCATCAGGGGCGGGCTGCGGCAGTCGAGACTCTTGGCAATCCTGACTGTCATGTCGTTCTGCGCGGTTCATCTCACGGGCCAAACTATGATGCCCAGTCGGTCACCGACGCCATGCAGGAGATTCGTCGTGAAATGTCATCGGACTCGGCGGCAGCCCACGGCCTTGTCATCGATGCGGCACATGGCAATTCCGGCAAGGACGAACGGCAGGAGATTCGTGTCGTCCGAGAGTTGGCTCGACGAGTCGCCGAGGGAGAGCGCAGCATTGCAGGAATCATGATGGAAAGCTTCATCGAAGGTGGCAACCAGCCAGCTGCGCCACTCTCCAACCTTGTCTATGGCAAGTCCATAACGGATAGATGCATCTCATGGCCGGATACCACGGCGTTGCTGCATGAATTGGCGGATGCGGTGAGGTCGAGGCGCTGGGGTTGAGCTCCAAGTCCCGTGTGAGCATCAGACGAGGACGCATGGAGTCATTTGCACTTGTTCGTCTTTTGCGGTATCATCGTGAAATTGTGTGTAAGGCAGGTGCGTAGCTTGCCGGTCACCTCACAGACTTGAATGTCAGAGAACTAGAGCAACACACGTACAGTGAACATCTGTGCATTGGAGAGATGCGCAAAGTGCGACACATGTACACAGACACAAAGGGAGTTATCATGGCAGCTCGTTGCGCAGTATGCGGCAAGGGACCGCAGACAGGGTTCAGCGTTTCGCATTCACATATCCGCAATAAGCGCAGCTTCCGTCCGAATCTGCAGGCGGTCCATACCAGCGTCGACGGCAAGAACGTGCGCGTCCGCGTATGCACCAAGTGCCTCAAGGCCGGAAAGATACAGCGCGTAGCGGCCTGAATGCCACTCGCTTCCTCGTAATCTGAAATGCGCCAAGTGTGCGTTCCTTATCGCTGCATTGCCTTCTAGGCAGTGTTTCCATAAGGGACGCACACTTTTTGCTTTTCAATACGCTCTCATCGAACATTGCCGATGTTCGAAATTGCAGCGGCTTGATATAACAACCCTTCGATATGATGGACGGGTCGCGCAAAAGAGAGGATTCCATGTCAACTTACGAGAACTATGTCGCTCAGTTCGGTCAGTTCAAGAAAATCGATGCATTCGCCTATCTGGACTACCTGAAGAGTCATCAGGATGAGCCACGGAAGCACGGAAAAGTCGTGCTCGTCACTGCGGACACACCGTTGAAGGCATCTCGCGGCGAGGGGAAGACCACGACCTCGATCGCTTTGATCGATGCGCTTCGGTCGCGTGGCATCGATGCGGCGGCTGTGCTGAGGCAGCCAAGCATGGGCATCACCGCTGCCGGTTCCAAAGGTGGCGCGTCAGGTGGCGGCAAGGCTTCATTGACGCACCCCGAACTTGTGGATTGGGGTCTTTGCGGTGAGATGGCTGCAATAGCTGCCGCTCAGAATCTGCTGGTCTCCTTTGCTGAAAAGGCCATCGATGATGGCAGCTTGGACACCATCGCCGTTCCGCGCGTATCCGAGACGCCGTCGCGCTCCCTGCGACGCATTCGCGTAGATGAGGGCAAGAACGATGTATCCGAGCGCGTCGTGCTCACTCCGACGTGCGAATTGATGCAGATCGTCGTACTTTCGCGGAGCATGCAGGAAATCGGCACGAGAGTGTCGGACATGGTCGCCGGAGAGAAGGATGGCAAGCCGGTTCGTTTCGGCGAGTTCATCGACCTGTGGCGCATTACGAACATCCTGACCGAAGCGGTCAAGCCTGCGTATACAGAGACGATGCAGGGCTCGCCAGTGTATGTGCACTGCGGTCCTTTCGCCAATGTCTCGATCGGCATTCCAAGCCTTGTCTCGGTGGAACTGGCATGCGCAAGACATGACGTCGTCATCGTCGAGGCTGGCTACGGGACCGATGCCGGTGCACAGAAGTGGCTGGACATCGCAGCTCGCGAATATGGAGCCCAGTGGCCTTCCGCGGCCATCGTGGTGACCCGTGCAAGCACGTGGCGCGACAATCCGGATTTGCGCTGGCGCTACCCATTCCATGTTCATCGCCTGGAAAGCCTTGGCATTCCCGCATTCCCGCTGATCAATCTTTGGGACGGTGAGGATGGCCAGATTCCTGATCTTCGCAGGCAGGCCTCGGAATTGGAATTCCGTGAACCGATCATGGGCAACCTCTTCCGCGATGGGGGAGAGGCGCTTGTCAACCAGCTCGATGGCTTCGTGGAAGCGCTTCGAGGCGATGGGGCGTCCGCGGTGCCCGAGACGCACAAAGGCATGGATATTCTCGAAGACGTTCGTTGGATCGCTGACAGTGCATACGGAGTCCCGGCAGAACGCGTGGTCATGCGTGATGGATTCAGCGAGTCGCTTGAGGCTGCATGTGCGCTATGCAGGTCGCTCGGACACGATCTGAATGACTATGCTGTCGTCGCAGTCAAATCGCCCGCGACGATGACCGATGACGACACCGCTCCTGAGGGTTCGCGTTCGGTGACCTTGAAGAAGGTCGAGGTGCATGCCGGTGCAGGACTCGTTCAGGTCAATCTGACCTCGTCGCTCACGACGCCGATGCCCAAGATCGTCTGATTCCCGGAGCCATTTCGCCGAAATGTGCCCATGCTTTGCAAGGCGCACGATGCTTCGCAGGGCGCACGATGCTTTGCAAGGCGCACGATGCTTCGGCACGATAGGGAAAGGGCAAGAGCAGTCTTCTGAAGACAGACGATCCCCGCATCCTCACGGGTGCGGGGATCGTCTGCGCTGCCCTAGGAATTTTGAATCTCAGATCTGATATGAAAAATCCCTGCGATTGAAAATCGCAGGGATTGCTCCTGTGCCCCCACGGGGACTCGAACCCCGGACACGCTGATTAAGAGTCAGCTGCTCTAGCCAACTGAGCTATAGGGGCGTTGGCACTTCTAGAGCCGAGTGACAACAATACACCCTTTTTGCTCTTTTGCAACTCAGCACGGCGTTGTGTCGCCGAATCTTGTTGTACACTCTTTTTGGAGAGCTGCATTTTCGTTGGATTTCGAGGTTGCACATCCCCATTCATCGTATTCTCGTTGCACCTCACTACAGGAGTCACTGTGCATTATCCCCTCATGACTGAATTGATCGCGGAGTTTATTGGAACTGCATTGCTTATGGTTTTCGGCAACGGGGCGGTCGCCAATGTCGAGTTGAAGGGGACCAAGGGATTCAAATCCGGTTGGATAACCATTGCCATGGGCTACGGCTTTGGTGTGATGTTCCCTGTCCTGATGTTCGGAGGCGTCTCAGGGGCCCATATAAACCCTGCCATGACCATCGCACAGGTAGTCGTCGGCATGTTTCCGGCATCGCAGATGCTGCCATACATAGTCGCTCAGCTGTTGGGCGCGGCAGCTGGGCAGCTGATAGTCGTCGCAACGTATTATCCCTACTACAAGGCAACCGAGTCCGCTGATTCGATCTTCGCCACCTTCTCGACGACCGATGCTGCTCAGTCGCGCCTGAATTATTTCCTCAACGAATTCTTCGGCACCATGATTCTCGTCGTCGGTGCGCTGAGCTGTCTTATTCTTCCTTGGGGCGCCAAGGATCCAGCAGCCGCTTCCATCGTCGTCGGCTTTATCGTGTGGGGTCTGGTCACTTCGATGGGCGGACCCACAGGGCCAGGTCTCAATCCTGCGCGTGATCTTATGCCCAGGCTGCTGCACCAGCTCCTTCCCTTCCCGAACAAGGGGTCATCACGCTGGGGTGAGGCTTGGATCCCGGTCGTCGCTCCGATCGCCGGAGCGGTTGTTGGAGCCGAGATATTCCACAACTTCATCGCCTGAGGAATCGACCGAAGACTTGTCAGCAGAGATTCGCGAATGTCGCAATGATAGAGGCCTCAGGAAAGCAATGCCGGGTATGTCGCCTGTCATAGGGAGAATGGCGCCGTCTCCGACGGGGCGAATGCATGTCGGCAACGTCTATGCGGCACTGGCTGCATGGCTCGCAGCCCGTTCGGTCTGCGGAAAGCTCCGTCTGCGCATCGAGGATCTGGACGTCGAACGGGTCAGGCCCGATGCCGACCGTTGGATTATGGATGATTGCAGCTGGCTTGGTTTGGATTGGGACGATGATGTCGTTTATCAGTCTGAGCGTATGGATTGCTATGACCGCGAGCTGAGACGACTGAGTGAGATGAACGTGGAAGAGGGCATCGGCGGATCCGAAAGCCAGCCACAGCCTCTTGTCTATCCATGCTTTTGTTCCAGAGCCGATATCAAGGCCGCATCCGCGCCCAACGAGGGCGATGGCTTCAGAGTATACGGCGGTAGATGCAGAAGGCTCGCAGCCTCCGAGCGCGAGCGGCGAATCGCACGCGGCGACAGGCATTCCCTGCGTATTGCAGTTCCGGAAGATGCGGCGGGGCGGCAGGTGGAGCTTGCATTTCGCGATCGGATATATGGAATGCGACGCTTCAACCTGGCCAAGGATGTGGGCGATACCGTCATCAGACGTTCTGATGGTGAATATGCATATCAATTCGCTGTAAGTGTCGATGACCTTTCCATGGGTGTGAACCAGATTGTCAGGGGAAGGGACCTGCTGCCTTCGACCGCCATTCAGCGATGGATAATGCAGCAGCTGCGACGCAGCCACGGGGACCTCGAAGATCGTTCCCAGGTGGAATATGCTCATCTGCCTCTGATCCTTGACTCCCATGGCCGAAGATTGGCGAAGCGCCATGAGGATATGGATATCGGTGCTTTGAGGGCACACGGTGTCCGACCCCAGGCCGTGATCGGTCTGTGCGCGTATTGGCTTGGCATCATTGACGCTCCCCGACCTTGCAGTCCGGAGGAACTGATCGGCCTCTTCCCCTCGGAACGTCTCAGAGACCGGCATGATGACATCCGTCTTGACGCTCGTGCCTTCCGTATCCTTGGGCTTTGACCGGTCGATGGTGTCTTGGCCCATGTCCCTGTGCCGTCTGATGTGATTGCACTCCATGCGCCTATGTGCGCCAGATGATTCATGGTTCCACAGATATGACTACCATGGCTTTCATGGGCCAATCGCAGGTCCGGCGATTCGCCATGAAATGGATGGGACCCGAACGATTGCCGGGAGTGAAGGGCAGAGGACTTCCGTGGCGTGGAATGGAACGACCGAGCCTGATCGGCCGAATGCCGATAACGGTGGTATCCATGATGAATGGAAACGAGCAGATGAAGGGGTGTCGCAAATGGTCTCCTATATGGGGCATATCGATCTTTCCGCACGGCAGGTCGATTCCGGGCGGGCGACGCAGATACGTGACAATGTGGCTGCGGTGGTTGAAGAGATCCGAGACACCGAGGCGAAGGCGGGAAGGTCGTGCGGCGATGTTCGTCTGCTGGCCGCTACCAAGACGCGCACCGTCGGCGAAATAATGGCGGCAATCGATGCCGGCATTCGACTGATTGGTGAAAATCGTCCCCAAGAGGTCACGGCAAAGGCCGAAGGGCTGCAGGCCCTGTGTGCCGAGCGCGGTCTGAATCTCAAGGCCGACGATGGCGTCGGCTTTCATCTGATCGGGCAATTGCAGGCGAATAAGATTAGCAAGGTGCTGCCATACGTGGGCACGATCGAATCGGTCGATAATCTTCAGCTGGCAGAGCGCATCAGTCGACGCGCGGTTGCACATGGTCTCGATGTCGGCATGCTGCTTGAGGTAAATGAATCCGGAGAATCCGCCAAATCCGGTTGCGAACCAGAAGCGGCCATGGAGCTTGCATGCACCATGGCGTCGTTGCCGGGATTGAAGCTGCAGGGGCTTATGACCATAGGCGCGCATGTCGACGATGAGGGTGTCATCCGAAAGGGGTTCGAGCATCTGCGGACTCTGCGCGATGGCATTCTACAGTCCGGAGAAAGTGGGACGGAGGACTGCAGGGAGCTTTCCATGGGAATGACCCACGATATGAAATATGCGATTCGCGAAGGTTCGACCATCGTTCGTGTCGGCACTGCAATCTTCGGGCCCAGGGCATTCATCTAGACTGCTGTCACTGATCTGTGTTGCTACAGACCCATTTGCCACTGATCTGCAGTTGGTGGCCATGGCTGACTGTGGCTCGGTGGATCATCTGTCTGTGTGGGCTGTGCCATCGATGTGTGGTCCGTGTCATTGATGCGCGATCTGCCGTCAATGTGCGATCTGTTGAGTCATTCGGATGAGAGAGGGGCGCCGAATTGGAGGAATGGTTGCGATCCGACGATCGCCATCGTGATTCGGGAGACGGCGGCGAGACGATTCATCCGCGTCACATTCGAATTCATGCAAGGGTCTTCGGTCGGGTACAGGGCGTCGGCTTTCGCTATTCTGCAGTGAGGGTCGCGAAGCGCGTGCAAGTCACAGGCTGGGTCCGCAATGAGCGTGATGGCTCGGTCACGGTCGAGGCTCAGGGAAGTGATCAGGCGATCGGGGCGTTGGAACGGTGGTTGGGCGAGGGGCCTTCATGGGCGCATGTCGACAACATTGAGATTGAACGAATCAGGCCTCGCAAGGAGCGTGACTTCGTAGTCAGGTAAATCCCAGGCTTAGCTTCTCGAATCATGAATGTGCCTTCGGCATGGACTCAAGGTTGTTCGCCTTGGACCATGCCGAAGGCACGAATCCGAATGAATTGGATTAATCGCTCAGGGTCGATTCGATTGCATCGACGAAGGCATCCAAATCGCCAGGATTGCGAGATGTGATCAGTCGCCAGTCCTGAGAATCGTCGATAAGCAGTTCCTGATCGCGATACACACCTCCTGAATTCTCCACATCGGCCGCAATGTAGCGGCAGCTGGTGAGCGTCTTTCCCGAGGTGAGACCTGCGTTGACCAGCAACCACGGTCCGTGGCATATCGCGGCGATGGGCTTCTTGGCCTTGGCAAATTCCTGTGCCAGGGATATCGCCTTGGGATTTATGCGCAGGCGGTCAACGTTGCATGTGCCGCCAGGGACGATCAGCATGTCATAATCTGCCGAGTCGACATCGTCGAGGATCGCATCCGGCGCGTATGACGCTGACTCATGACGGTCATGCTCGACGGTCGCTATCTCGTCGGCGTTCGGCGCAGCCAGGGTGACCGTCGCCCCTGCCTTGCGCAGATCATCTAGCGGACGCGTCATCTCGGTCTCTTCGATGCCCCAATTGTTGACGATGATCAGAGCCTTTGCATGTTGCAGTGAACCCATTTTCAATCCTTTCTCGACGCTGGTACCCATCCACCTCAATAATGCCAGCTTGTGGGGAAGAGTTCAGCTGTCTGGCTGCAACTGCGTCAAGGGCGAAATGCCTTGCGGTGCGTCGTGAGGAACCCGCGACGCGGTATGCGATGTGTTCGCCACTGACTCAGTCATGCCTTGCGGTTTGCGTGTCAGGCGAAATAGAAATTGTGGAAATCGTATTGGTACACGCGATAGATGATGGTATCTCGGAGCTGCATCTTCCACTGGCTGATGAGCTTGCCATTCGATGTGTAGACTCCGAAGGTGCCGCGCATGCCCGAGTCGATGAGGATCGTGCCGTTGGAAAGGTCCTGTGCGCTGCTCACCAGGGGAGAGAACGGAACCTTGAAGGTGCTTGCCAACTGATATGTGCCCGTCTTTTCGTTGACGAGATACTTGTCGTAGTCCGATGTCGTGTACTTGGTCATGCTGGTGTTGATGCCCGGCGTGTTCGCAGCCCAGTCATAGTCGGGGCGAGTGTTGCTCAGCCCGTAGTTGTTGTCGAACATGTAGAGGTAATATTCTCCGTCTGGCAGGCTGGGATCGCTGACATACGTGACCGAATGCTGCCCGCCGGTGTTCGGGAACGAACCCTTCTGCGTCAATAGGTACTTTGCGTAGTCGGTACCCTTCCAGAAGTTCTTCTCGCCGATCATGTAGCCGATGCTCGGCTTGGATTCGATGGAGTTGATCTTGATGATGGTCGAGGTCTCACGTGAACTCACGATTGCGCTGCCATCGTCCAGGACCTGAATCGTGTTGAGATGGATCCAATCCTTCTTCTTCGGCGTGGAATCGGCGTTGAAATTGGCACTGTTGCTGTCTGACGTTGTGGTGCTATCCGAAGAAGAGCCCAGAGATGCGTTCTTGGCCGTGGCCTCATACGTCTTGAAGAGGGACACCATATCGACCAGCAGGCTGACCTTGCCGGTCTTCGCATCGATCTTGATGATTTTGTCCTGGATGGTCTTCTCGCGCAGATCGGTCGCCAAGACGATGAAATTGCCATTCTTGTCGAACTCATAGTCGTGGTGCAGGATGTAGTTCGTTCCGGTGTTATAGAACTTTACGAGTCTGCCGAGCTTGTTCATGCCGACGATCAGATGCGTGGAAGCGCTGAAATACATCAGGTCATTGCGGAAGAGCAGTCTGTGGCTTCGGTAGAAGAGAATCGGGATCTCACCGCGAATCACGCCATGGGTGTCGTAGTAGTACATGAAATCCTGATCGTCGCTGTCATTGCCAAGAATCGCATACAGTCCGTTGCCCAGATCCTGGGAAGTGTTCTTTTTCGTGCTCTTGAGCTGAATCTCCACCTCGCTTTGGAGCTTGCCCTGCTTGTGCTTGATGGTGCGGGTGAACTTTTCGCCATTCTTCAGGGTTATGTTTATCGTGATGGTGTTGGTCGCCTCGGGGATGAGACCGAGCGCCTGGAATTCATGGGTCGTCGTATATTCATCGCCCTTGTCCGGAGTGGCGCTGAAATCGGGGTAGTCCGTGTCAGGCGCCGAAATCGTATAGCTGACCTTGGCGGGTTGGTCGGTCGTGAAATATATGTATGCCCCCGTGGTGTCAGTCCCATACGGGTTGTATTTCACGAAGATGTCGTCCTGGTCGTGCGAGCTTTTGTCGCGTTCTGCCACGAGGGCGGCCTGAGCCTTTTTCTGATAGGACTGTGTGTATATCTTCTCTATCTTCGCAGTAAGGCGTGAAAACTTCACCTTGTCAATCGTTGAAGTCACGCTTGTCGCAGATGCAAATCCAACGGCTGTGATGATTGCCACGGTGACAAGTCCTGCAACGATCTTGCCAATGGGAGTTCGAAGCTCCTGCTGGATTTTCTTCAGACGCTTTCGGGTTGTCGTCTCATTCGATGACGAGGATTTGGAATCCTTGTCATCGGGTGTCTTCGCTGACATAGCGTGAATCCTTTCTTATCCTGTGAGAAGTCAAGTTGGTGCAGACCCCTTCTGCATTCCATGCTTTGGCCATATGTTTCAATGATATTGTGAAGACTTGAAACTCACTGGGATTTTCTCGAAGACTTACTGATATTTTGACGCACGCATGGCGATGATGCCATGCTGCACCATCATGATGGTTCTCGGCATGGAGTCCGGTGGGGATATGCTGGGTGCATGAGAATTGCACGCTTTTCATTGAACGACCAACCACAATATGCATTCGTCCAGCATGATGACACGGAAGACAAGGACTATCTCATCTGCCTTGACGGCTATCCACTAGGCGCGAAGCAGGTGAGCCCGACAGGTGAGCGTCACGCTTTGGATGAGGAAGGCATTCGTCTGCTTTCGCCGGTGATACCTTCCAAGGTCTTCGGCCTCGCAAAGAACTATGCCGCACATGCAAGCTTCATGGCGCAGGCAGGACAGGCCTCCTCGCCAGTGCCGCCAGAACAGATGGTCATCTTCTCGAAGCCCTCGACTTCGGTCATCGGCCCTGACGATCCGATCGTGTATCCGGCTTTCTCCCACAACATGAACTTCGAGCCTGAGCTTGCTGTGGTCATTGGTAGGATCGCGAAGAATGTCTCCGAGGCCGATGCGATGTCGTATGTGCTTGGCTATACGTGCGTCAATGATGTGACGTTGCGCGACTTGCAGGGCGGCGATCCGATGTGGACGCGTGCGAAGGGCTTCGACACCTCGTGTCCTCTCGGACCTTGGATTGAGACGGACGTCGACTATGCGGACGCGAGGATCTCATTCTCCCTCAATGGCAAGGATGTCCCAGAGGCAAGCGGGACCACAGCAAATCTCATCCATTCGATTCCTGCTCAGATCTCATTCATATCGAGCTTCTCGACGCTGCTTCCCGGTGATGTCATCATGACGGGGACGCCGAATGCTTCGATGGAATTGAAGCCAGGGGACGAGCCAGTCGTCCATATCGAAGGTATCGGCAGCCTGCGCAACGTCGTGGTCCAAGGCTGATTGCGTCCGTTCCGTTCCGCGCGGATCGGCCTTGTCAAGTTTTTGGCACTTGCGAGAGTATAAGGGCGCGAAATTGGCCTGAAGTGGTGTCCCATAGCAGCGATTTCGACCGATGATACTTGGGGAAGTGCCCAAAACTTGCATATTCGCGTCAGGGCAAGGCGTGGATATATCTGAGATTCACGGAAAATGATCGCAGAGACGTGCTTTTTTAAAACTTGAGCGTGTATGACTCAAGTTTTGGGAATATTATTTTTTCCAATCGGTTGTTCATTGCAGAACATAACCGTTACATCATATGGTCGGCGTCGATTCGCGAGATCAGGCCGCAAACGGACCGCATGGGGAATGCGGCCGCAGACTTGCGGACGCCAAGGCCTATTGGAGGAAATATGGAACAGAAATTCACCACTCTGGCGCAGCAGGCGATCGGTGACGCGATTCAAGGCGCGTCGGCTGCCGGAAACGCGCAGGTCGATACGCTGCATCTGCTTGATTCGCTTTTGCGTCAGCAAGGAGGGGTCGTCAGCTCACTGCTGAAGGAGACGGGTGGCGATGCTCAAAGGATTGGCGCCCAGGTACGCAATGCCCTCGTAGAGATGCCAAGTGCGAGCGGTTCAAGCACCGCTCAGCCTCAGGCAAGCCGTCAGCTGACCGTCGCGCTCACGCAGGCTGAGCATGAGATGCAGCAGATGGGAGACGACTATGTCTCGACCGAGCATCTGTTGATTGCCATTGCGGTCGGCCCATCCCAGGCTTCTGACATCCTGCGAGGTTCTGGAGTCACGCCGGAGAAATTGCGGAAGGTTATTCCAAGCGTTCGTGGAGGTGCCAAGGTTACCAGTCCTGACGCTGAGGGCAATTACAAGGCATTGGAGAAGTATTCGGCCGATCTGACGGCTCAGGCCAAGGATGGCAAGCTGGATCCCGTCATAGGCCGCGATCGTGAGATTCGACGCGTCATTCAGATTCTGAGCCGTCGCACGAAGAACAACCCTGTTCTGATAGGCGAGCCTGGCGTTGGCAAGACGGCCGTCGTCGAGGGTCTTGCCGAGAGAATCGTCGCAGGCGATGTGCCCACCGGACTGCAGGGCAAGAGATTGATTTCGCTCGATCTGGGATCCATGGTTGCAGGCAGCAAATATCGTGGCGAGTTCGAGGAACGCCTCAAGGCCGTTCTCAACGAGATCAAGAGCGCGAACGGCGAGGTGATCACCTTCATCGATGAAATCCACACCATAGTGGGTGCCGGTGCGGCGGAAGGCTCGATGGATGCAGGAAACATGCTCAAGCCGATGCTTGCGCGTGGAGAGCTCCGGCTGATAGGGGCCACGACGCTTGATGAATACAGAGAAAACATCGAGAAGGATCCGGCGTTGGAGCGCAGATTCCAGCAAGTCTTCGTCGGAGAGCCGTCCGTGGACGACACCGTTGCGATTCTGCGTGGCTTGAAGCAGCGCTACGAGGCCCATCACAAGGTGACCATCGGCGACGATGCGCTGGTTGCGGCAGCGTCCCTCTCGAACCGCTACATCACCGGTCGTCAGTTGCCAGACAAGGCAATCGACTTGGTGGACGAGGCGGCGGCCCATCTGAGAATGGAGCTTGATTCACAGCCTGAGGAAATCGATGAGCTGCAGCGTAAGGTGACTCGCCTTGAGATGGAGGAGATGCAGCTGAAAAAGGCTGAGGATCCGGCATCCAAGGACCGCTATGAGAAGCTTCAGTCCGATCTGGCTGACACCAAGGAGAAGCTCGGTGGTCTGACGGCACGATGGAACGCGGAGAAGGCAGGGCATAACAAGGTCGGCGATCTGCGCGCTCAGCTTGATGCCAAGCGCGTCGACGCAGACAAGGCGACGCGTGCGGGGAATCTTGAAGAGGCATCGCGCATTCTCTACGGTGAGATTCCAGCGATAGAGAAGGAGCTTGCGGCCGCCGAGAGCGCAGCCGAGCAGTCGAACGCGGCCGCTGACGGGCAGTCAGCAGAAGGCGCTGACGCTGCCGGTGGACCTGCCGATGAGCCGATGGTTCCCGATCACGTCGACGCCGATTCCGTCGCGGAGATCGTCGCAGATTGGACTGGCATTCCGGTAGGGCGGCTTCTTCAGGGCGAAAATGAGAAGCTGCTGCACATGGAGGATGCGCTCGGGCGAAGGGTCATCGGTCAGAAAGCGGCCGTCCGTGCCGTATCTGACGCTGTCCGTCGTTCTCGCGCGGGTATCTCCGACCCTGATCGACCAACCGGTTCGTTCATGTTCCTTGGTCCTACCGGGGTGGGCAAGACCGAGCTTGCGAAGGCGCTCGCGGACTTTCTCTTTGACGACGAGAAGGCGATGGTTCGCATCGACATGAGCGAGTACATGGAGAAGGCATCGGTTTCGCGTCTGATTGGCGCTGCTCCCGGATATGTAGGGTATGAGGAAGGAGGCCAGCTGACCGAGGCGATTCGGCGTCGGCCATATTCCGTGGTGCTGTTCGATGAGGTCGAGAAGGCCAACCCAGAGGTCTTCGATATCTTGCTGCAGGTGCTTGATGACGGTCGACTGACCGATGGACAGGGAAGGACCGTCGACTTCAAGAACACGATTCTCATCATGACTTCGAATCTTGGCTCCCAGTTCCTCATCGATGATTCACTCGACGAGGAGGCCAAGCATCGGGCGGTCATGGATGCCGTGCACGCTCACTTCAAGCCGGAATTTCTCAACAGACTCGATGAGATGGTCGTCTTCGATCCACTGACTCGCGAGGAGTTGGGCGGCATCGTCGACATTCAGGTCAAGCAGGTCGCGCAGCGGCTCACCGATCGCAGAATCTCTCTGGATGTCACCGATTCGGCGCGTGAGTGGCTTGCCGACGCGGGCTATGATCCTGCATATGGTGCGCGTCCACTGCGTCGTCTGGTGCAGACCGAAGTGGGAGATCAGCTCGCAAGGATGCTTCTTGCAGGCGGCATCCACGATGGCGATACAGTGCTTGTCGATCAGACCGGCGGGGAACATCTGGAACTGACAGCCTGGCCGACGGACAAGCTGGTGAGCGATGACGCAGATCTTGCATCTCACGGCGGACCGGACGGTCATGGCGACGGCATCCGCGAGGATCCGCCCTCTGAAGGCATGTGAGAGATCAGTCCTCAGTCACGATATGTGGGGTTCGACGGGAATCGTCTGACTCCACATATTCCCATGTGTGCCTGATGTCGGCATGTGAGAGGCGGTGAGCGTTGACGATCACGCATACGAGGGAGAAGGTCATCGCGAGTCCCGCTATTGCAGGTGTGAGCAGCCAACCCGTGAAGGGGTATAGGATGCCCATCGCGAATGGGATGCCGATGACGTTGTAGACCAGGGCCCACACAAGATTCTCACGCATGTTGCCGATGGTCTGCCGGGACAGTGAGATTGCGTGCAATACGCCCTGCATGTCGCCACTGAGAATCGTGATATCCGCTGATTGCATGGCCTCCTGCGAGGCTGTGCCAAGCGCGAATGCAATGTCAGCCTCCCCGAATGCCAAGGTGTCGCGCTCGCTGTCGCCAACCATCGCCACAAGACCGTTGTTGGAATTGCGCTCTGCGAAGTGACGAATCCATGTGGCCTTTTCCTGGTTCTCATCCGCTTGGGAGTCTCGTTCGTGCGTCGTGTGGGCTTCCGCTGAGACGCTCTGCTGCAATGGAATCACCTCATCGACTCCATAGGCCGTGGCCTGCTGCATCGCCGTTGCGATCGGTTCGTGAGTGAACATGCCGACCAGGATTTCTGCCTTATGCAATGCGGCGACCGTTGCCTTGGGATCTCTCGTGTCGTGTGATGCGAGCATGTCGACGTCGAAGCAGATCATTCTGATTCTGCGGGCCTGCGAAAGCGACAGCCCGGAGGACATCAGGATTCCCTGGGTGGCTCCAAGATTCATGGATACATACGCGGACAATGGAGTCGCCAAGGCCAGGGCGCATGGGCATGCAACGATAAGCACGCTTATTCCGGTGACAAGGGCATGGGAGAGCCTCGGCTGCGGACCGACCACGATCCAGATCGCAAAGGTCCATATGGCAAGGATGATCACGGCGGTGACGATGATCCTGCTGAGCTTGAGTGCGAGGGTCTGCAACGGTGCCGACGTGCTGCGTGCCTTGGAGACAAGTTCGATGATCTGATCGAGCACGGTGTCTGAGGGAATGGCGGTGACCTGCACAAGGAGTGAACCCCGAATGACCTGAGACGCCGCAAATACCTTCTGGCCTTCTTCGATGTGCACCGATTGATGGTTTCCGGTGACGGGAGAGTCGTCCAACCGCGCGGAGCCGGCAATCACAAGACCGTCGGCCGGCATGCGTTCCCCCGCATTGACGAATACTGCGTCGCCTGGCCTGAGAGCACTGGTCTCGACGTCCTCCTGACGAAGATGCATGGCACTCAGATCGCTGATGGGGCGCTCCCTGGATGAGATCAATCCAGCGACGACGCTGTTCGCCACCTTATGCGAATTCTGCGGGTACAGCCGTTGCAGCCCAGAGACCGCCTCTCCAGAACCCGCTCTCACCTTGTCCTCCAGGAGCTTTCCAAGCAGCACCAGGGTGATGATGATTCCCACGGACTCGAAGTAAGGGTCCCGGGACCCGAGAGGAAGCACTTCAGGCGCAAAGCATACGAAAAGACTGTAGAGATATGCCGCCCACGCGCCGAGCGAAACGATGGAGTCGATGTTGGGAGCGCGATGGGCTATCCCTCGCCATCCTTCGCTGTGGATCGTCCTGCCGCAATAGAACATGACAGGGGTGATGAGAATTGCCTGAATCCATGGACTGCGAAGCCATTGAGGAATCAGGATGTCGCTTATCAGCGGGAGCATGATGATGAGGAACACGGGAATGGTCAGGATCGCCGCGATGACGAACAGGCGTTGCGTCGTTGGAATGCTGTCGTGCGCGTCTTGAGAAGATGCGCCGCCGTTGTCCGAGGCGCTCATCTGCCCTTTGGGGAAGAAGAACCACAGAATAAGCCAAGTGAATGCTCCGGCAATGACTATGGTGATTCCAAGCATGAATATGTCGAATCCCATGAAGCCTCCCTGCACGGTTCTGCCAGCTGACTGTCAGTTGCGCAATATGCCTACCGTATGTGCATCATAACAATGCCCCATTCATCTTCTCACCATTTGCCGTGCAATGTCGGCTTCGAGAGCCTGCATGCCAGTGATGTCACGAAGCGTCCACACTCCCTGCTTGCATAGAACATATGTTCGATAACGCATCTTCTGTCATCGCCATGCTTGGCATTGCGGTCGTCACTTCCTTGCTGGGCCTCGCAATCGGATGGTTGCTGGGAAGGAATCATGCTGCGACGCAAGGTCAGGATGAGGATTCCGCCGCACTCGCACAGCTTCAGTCGGAGGGCGCAAGCCTCAAGGATCGTCTGGACCGGGCAAATGCCGCCGTCGTTCAGTACAGAACCCAGACCGAGGGCTTGCAGGAGCAGCTGACCTTCGTGAAGGAGCAGTTGGGGCAGGTGCAGGATGAGGCACGTCAGCGCCTGCGACGTGAAGCTGAGAGGGTGCAGATCGAAGCGGAGAAGAAGCGCGAGGAACAGGCGAAGGCCTTGCAGGAGCAGAGCAAGGTGCTCAGTGCGCTGGCTCCGGTCCAGAAGAACCTGGATACCTTGCAGCAGAAGGTGACCCAGATCGAAGAGGGCAGAAAGCACGAGATGGGGGCCCTTGACCAGCAGCTGAAGGGTCTTGGCGAGCAGCAGCTGCGGCTGGGGCGCGAGACCAGTTCCCTTGCCTCCGCGCTGCGTAACAACAAGGTCCGTGGCGCATGGGGCGAGGCTCAGCTCAGGAACATAGTCGAATCTGCAGGATTGCTCGAACATGTGGACTTCGATACCCAGGTCGTCGTTCAAGATGGAGAGGGCAAGGTATATCGCCCGGATATGGTCGTTCATCTGCCTGGCGGGAAAAGCATTCCAATCGATGCGAAGGCGCCGTATTCGAATTATCAAAGAGCGTGCGAGATTCCCGACACGGCTACCGAAGATGAGCTCAATCGACGTTCAGAATTGCTGAAGGCGCATGCAAGGGATCTGCGCGAACATGTTCGTGCACTTGGCGACAAGGCCTACTGGAATGCCTTCAAGACCGCTCCTGACTTTGTCATCGCTTTCATTCCCAATGAATCCCTGCTTCAGGCGGCGTTGGAGTCCGATCCTGCATTGATGGATGACGCATTCAACCGCAAGGTGGCGCTGACCTCTCCAGTCACCCTATGGGCGGTTCTCAAGTCCGTGGCATTCGCGTGGCAGCAGCAAAGTCTGAGTGACGATGCCAAGAAACTCTTCGATCTTTCACGGGAGCTCTATGGGCGGATGCACACTCTCGGTTCCCATGCGAATGCCCTGGGGAAGGCCATAAGCAACTCAGTCAAGGCGTACAACAAGTTTGCCGTCACCCTTGAGTCCCGCGTTCTTGTCACTGGAAGGAAGCTCGAGAAGCTTGATGGCTCAAAGGTGATCGAAGAGGTGAGCCCCATCGAACCGGATCGCGCCGATATCCGTGAACTGACAGCGGCGGAGCTCGCCGATGACGAGCGTTCCGCTGCTGATTCCGCTTCTGGTTCCACCGAAGAGTCTACCGAAGAGCCCAATGAATGATATCCCAGCATGTCGAATCGACAGTCGTGGGCGAAGCGAGGATTGGTGGGGAAACCACCATTGGCTCGGTTTCGAAGTCATGAGATAGGCTGTAGCCATGATGTCACAACAAGCTTCCGAAGAGTCGGATGACATATCACGGACGAGTCTGGCCAGACAGCTCTCTGCCGCGATGGAAGGCAAGTCCTTCAGCGAGCTTTCAGCCGTCACATTTGATCACAGGGGCGCTGCTCTGGTCGGCAGCGTGTTCCTTGAAACCCTGAAACGATGCGGGTATGCGCTTTCTGATTTCGATGCGGTCGGCGCCTTGACATCGGCTGCGGTGCCCATCGTCGATTCGATCGTGCATGCAGCCGCATCCATGGGGGGAGCATTGGATGCGTTCGTCATGGATTTTGTGTTTCCGAGCATCAAGGGCCCGTCGATTGATGGCAAGCGCGTGATTCTGATCGATTCATGGCTCGGTGAGAAGTCCTACATTCAGACATCCTCATTGGTCACTCTGCGAAATGGCAATGAGCTTGGCCTCGATTTTGGCGTCATCGCGAAGGAGGGGGCGACCGTCATCGCCATTGCAACGCTCATTGGCTCCAGAAGACAATTCATGGGAGCTGGAAAGGTCGATGCCGGTGATGACGGAGCCCGGAAATTCGAGATCGAGACCGTGAATCCGGCCACGCAAGAGCATGCGGCGATTCCCTTTGTCATGGTCTATGACGAGGACTCGTTGAGGGCAGGCAGCAATCCTTGCACCGACGGAGATGACGCCTCCACTCCTCATGCTGGCAGGAGCAATGTTGAGAGGAACGATGCTGCTGCCACCGATGCTCAGGAAATCAATGCACGGGACAGTGCCCGGTGAGAGAGCCCAACGAAGTCACCAAGGCAGCTCCGGCATCCAGTGAGCCAAGCTTCCGTCCCATCGGAGTCGGGCCTTGGAATGAAACGCATCCCAGCGAACCAAGACCAGACGATCCTGATTTTTCGGGGTTTGACCCGCGCTTTGACTCGGATCTGCTTGATGCAGGCGACCATCGCAACGTTCTGGATCAATATCGCTATTGGACCGTCCAGGCAATCAAGGATGACTTGGACCACAAGGGACGGCATGGCTTCGAAGTCGCCATGGAAAACTGGACGCACGATTTCAACATCGGCTCAATGGTCAGGACCGCCAACGCCTTCACGGCGAAAACCGTGCACATTGTCGGACCGCATAAATGGAATCGAAAAGGCGCGCTGATGACGGAGCTCTATCAGCATGTCGAGCACAGTCCCAGCATCGAAAGCCTTGTCGAAGCGATTCGGGCGAATGACGAGCGGGAGCATGCCCATACGCGGATCATTGCAATCGACAATGTGCCCGGTTCGGTTCCCATCGAGACATACCGCTTTCCAGAGCGCTGTCTCATGATCTTCGGCGCGGAAGGTCCTGGTCTGTCTCAAAGGGCGCTTGAGCTTGCCGATGATGTCGTATACATATCCCAATACGGCTCCGTTCGTTCGATAAATGCCGGCGCGGCGGCGGCAGTGGCCATGCATGCCTGGATCGCTCAGCGCGCGAAACCTGTCTTTAACCTATAGGACAGGAGTCAGGGCAGTGTCACACTGAACACATATGATGTGGTCTATGCCAACATTCACACGTGAAGAAATCGAGCATCTTGGTGATCTCGCCCGTATCGCGTTGACCGATGAAGAAGTCACGCGAATGCAAGGGCAATTGAATGTGATTGCCGATGCCATTGCAAAAGTCCAGGAAGTTGCTTCAGACGACATCCCACCAACAGCGAATCCCGTACCTCTCGAGGCCTATCTGCGCCCGGACGAGGCCGCTACTCCGCTGACCCAGAAGCAGGCTTTGGCGGATGCGCCTGCGACCGAGGATGGCATGTTCGTTGCACCGCGAATCATGGGTGAGGAGTGAGTTCGGGTATGTCACAGCAAGAGAATTTCCGACAGGATGACCTGGTCAGACTGTCTGCAGCCGAGATGGCTGAAAAGATCAGGAACAAGCAGGTTTCCAGCCGCGAGCTCGTCGAGGCAGAGCTGAGGGTCATCGAATCTGCCGAGCCGAGCATTCAGGCTTTCCTGCATGTCTCCAAGGATGAGGCGTTGGCGCAGGCCGATGCCTTCGATACGAGGAACGCCGCCGGAGACACCGAAGGTCTGCCAGAGCTGGCCGGCGTGCCAATCGCAATCAAGGACATGATTGTTACCAAGGGCATCGAGACCACAGCGGCGTCGAAGATTCTCGAAGGCTGGGTTCCACCTTACGATGCAACGGTCATTACGAAGATCAAGGCTGCGGGAATGCCCATCCTGGGCAAGACGAACCTCGACGAATTCGCGCAGGGTTCATCTACCGAGCACAGTGCATACACCACAACCCACAACCCCTGGGATACCGAACGCGTCCCTGGCGGTTCCGGCGGTGGCTCGGCCTCGGCGGTCGCATCGTTCGAAGCTCCGATCGCCTTGGGAACGGACACTGGCGGCTCGATTCGTCAGCCTGGCGCACTCACTGGCACGGTCGGCGTCAAGCCCACCTATGGCGGCGTATCGCGCTTTGGCGCCATCGCCATGGCATCCTCACTTGACCAGATCGGTCCAGTATCACGCACGGTTCTCGATTCCGCGCTGCTCCATGAGCTCATCGGCGGATACGACGAGCATGATTCGACCTCCATTCCCAAGCCATTGCCCTCGATCGTGAAGGCTGCCCGAGAAGGGCAGAGGATGGACCTGAAGGGCGTGAAGGTCGGCCTCATCAAGGAGATCTCTGGCGAAGGATTCCAGCCTGGCGTTCAGGCACGATTTGACGAGGCATTGAAGGCATTGCAGAACATGGGTGCCGAGGTCGTCGAGGTTTCGTGCCCACATCTTTCGTATGCCCTTGGCGCGTATTACATCATCATGCCTTCCGAGGTCTCGAGCAACCTCGCCCGCTACGACGGCATGCGCTACGGTCTGCGAGTGATGCCACCGACTGGCACTGACCAGACGGCCGCCAACATGATGGCTGCGACCCGCGAGGCAGGCTTTGGAGACGAAGTCAAGCGTCGTATCATCCTGGGAACCTATGCGCTTTCCGCTGGCTATTACGATGCCTGGTATGGCTCGGCTCAGAAGGTCAGAACCCTGATAATTCGCGATTATGAGAACGCATTCAAGCAGTGTGACGTGCTGGTCTCGCCGACCAGTCCAAGCACTGCGTTCAAGTTCGGTGAGAAGATGAACGACCCCCTGACCATGTATCTTGAGGATGTCGCCACCATTCCCGCAAATCTTGCAGGCGTTCCAGCAATGTCCATTCCCGCGGGTCTGAGCGACGATGGACTTCCGGTCGGATTCCAGTTCTTCGCCCCCCAGATGCGCGATGACCTGATGTATAGGCCAGCCGCAGCGCTCGAGGCTGCACTCGATCAGGCCCGTGGCGGCCCGATGCTGCAATCCATGAAGACGCCGTGGCTCGAGAGTCTCGCAAAGTAAGCATCGGAAGGAATTAGGAATCATGGCTGATACATTGATGAAGTTTGCCGATGCCGTCAAGAAATACGATCCGGTTTTCGGTCTGGAAGTCCACGTTGAGCTCAGCACGAACACGAAGCTGTTCTGCCCGGCCCACATCGAATTCGGTGGCGAGCCGAATACGCAACTGACCCCTGTCTCGCTCGGATTGCCAGGAAGCCTGCCTGTGGTGAACAGGACTGCGATTGACTACGCGATCAAGCTTGGCCTTGCATTGCACTGCGATATCGCCGAGTGGAGCCAGTTCGCACGCAAGAACTACTTCTACCCTGATATGCCGCGCAACTACCAGATATCTCAGTACGACAAGCCTTTGAATGGCAACGGATATCTGGATGTCGAGCTGGATGACGGTGAGATCTTCCGCGTCCCTATCGAGCGTGCTCACGTTGAGGACGATGCCGGCAAGAACACGCACGTCGGCGGTGCGGATGGCCGCATCGAAGGTGCGGATCACTCCCTGTGCGATTACAACCGCGCAGGCGTGCCGCTCATTGAGATCGTGACCAAGCCAGTCGAGGGTGCAGGGGCGAGAGCCGCTGAGATCGCCGGTGCCTATGTGCGCACTATTCGTGACATCGTTCGCGCGCTGAACATCTCCCATGCTCGCATGGAGCAGGGCAATATGCGTGCCGACGTGAACATCTCGCTGCGCAAGACGCCACAGGATCAGTTGGGCACGCGATCCGAGACCAAGAACGTCAACTCGTTCAAGGGCATAGAAAAGACCCTGACCTATGAGATTCGCCGTCAGGCTGCGATTCTTGACAAGGGCGGCGAAATCCTGCAGGAAACACGCCACTGGGATGAATCCACCCAGACCACGGCAGGTGGACGCGTCAAGTCCGATGCGAACGATTACCGCTACTTCCCCGATCCGGATCTGGTCATGGTGCACGTGACCAAGAGCCACATCGATGAGTTGGCGGCGAACATGCCGGAGATGCCTCGTGAACGCAGGGCACGGTTGAAGGGGGAGTGGAAGTTCTCCGATCTGGAAATGCGCGATGCCGTGAACGCAGGCGCGCTTGATCTGATCGAAGACACCGTCAAGGCTGGAACCGATGCGGCGGGCGCGCGCAAGTGGTGGATGGGCGAACTGTCCAGAATCGCCAACGAGCAGGGCGTATCTCTCGAAGAGCTGTCGATCACGCCGCAGAACGTTGCCGATGTGCAGAACCTGGTCACCACGGGCAAGCTCAACGATAAGCTCGCCAAGCAGACCGTTGCCGGCGTGCTCGCGGGCGAAGGAACGCCAGCCGAGGTCGTTGCCAAGCATGGATACCAGGTCGTTTCGGACGATGGAGCCTTGGAAAGTGCCGTCACAGAGGCCCTTGAGAAGAACCCAGACGTTGCTGAAAAGCTGCGTTCTGGCAACATGAAGCCCATGGGAGCGATTATCGGTGCCGTGATGCGCGCAACGCATGGCCAGGCCGATGCCAAGGCCGTCAGCAAGATCGTCATCCAGAAGATTCATCAGAAGTGATGGCCGGTCGCTCCATGCACCGCTGAATACCGACGAAGATTGCGTAGACATGGCCACGTCGTGCCATCTCGGTGCTTCTCGACATTCAGCGGCATGTCAGGCAACTGTGAGCTCCCATTCACTTACGGTGATACTGCCGGTGGAGGTGACGCAGTATTATCGTATCGGATAAAGAATCGTCGAATTCGAGAGTGGCATCATGACACGCAGCACTGGGGACAGGTCATTATCCGGTCAGTCGAGAGAACTTCCGGAGCGCATCATCATTCCTGACATCAAGGGGGAGATGGTGCATCTACGTCCGGCCACGCTCGATGACCTGTCGCGAATGGAAGAGTTGGATGCCTTCTACAACGCTTCTGGAATCACTGGCAAGGATAGGCAGACGGAACGTGCCGTCGTTCGCACCTGGGTCCGCCGATCGGTTGCCTGGACCTGGGGACAGAAAACCGTGGAATCGGGAGTTGGCGATCCGGAGTTTCGGCGTACGGTTGCCTGGGCGCTGGTCGCAGAACCCACAGACCGTGATTCCGACAATGCGGTCGATGAGGAATCCGACATGGATCGCGTCATTGGGATGATCTTCCTTATCGACATCGATGGCTGGGCTCGTTCCGCACGGATCCAGGTCGTGCTGGGCCGTGATTATCGTGGTCGTGGCTATTCCAGGGATGCGATGCCCCGCGTGATGACCTATGGCTTTGCCCCGGAACCTGTCGGTCTGGGCCTTCACCGTATCTGGGTGAGCATTCCCGAGAAGAACACTCGCTCCATTTCTGTGTATCAGTCATTGGGATTCCTTCCACTTGGCGTCTCACGCGATGCCCTGTGGGACGATCAGGCTGGGAAGTATCAGGATCTCATCGTGATGGACACGCTCGTCGACGAGTATGATCCCATTCGTTCGCTCGACGCGTTCGGCATGCATGTCTTTGAGGAAAATCCAGGCGTCAAGGAGGCGATGCAGGTGCAGCACATCGCTCCTGAGCCGCACCACATCGAAAGCAAGCGTGGCATCGTTGCCGACAGAATCGGCAAGGGGCCTATCAATGCGGTGAGTCGCGGCGCCGTCACCGGCGATGCGCCGAAGGTGCCTTCGACGACGGATGCCCAGACGGCAGGGAATGTCGCTGCGGATTCGGCACCAACCAATCAGCAGGCTCCGAAGGGCATGGAATCAGCGTCTGATGATTCCATGAACCGACGTTCCCCTGATGCCATTGGACAGGACGCCCAGCGCGCGGCCTATGAGGAGAATCCGTCATCGAACTGGCATTTCGGCAGTCGCAGACAGGACTCGGACGAAGCTTCGGATCAGGTCGAATGGCCTTATAACCAAACCACCCGAAAGCCGTCGAAGCGTGCATGGTGGCGTAGTCTGGGTACGAAGCATAGGCAGACACCAGAAGACGGGAAAGACTGACATATGAGTGCTGAGGATCTCGATAATTACGAAACCAAGGCGGAGCTTGCCCTGTATCGTGAATACAGGGATGTCATCAAGCTCTTCACCTATGTCGTCGAAACCGAGCGACGCTTCTATTTGGCGAACAAGGTTGACTTCAATGTCCGCTCGGCGGGCAACGATGTGTACTTCGATGTGCAATTGACCGATGCCTGGGTTTGGGACGTGTATCGTTCAAGCAGGTTTGTGAAAAATGTCCGCATCGTCACATTCAAGGACGTGAATGTGGAAGAAGTGCAGAAATCTGACATCGACATTCCTGAAGAGATGCCATAGCTTCTCAACAATATGTAGTCTTATTCAGGATTGCAGGCAGTGACGGCATCTGTATGTGTTTTGGAATTGATGTAGAGAAAGAGGAGGCATCTGTGACTGAACAAGAATCCACAGACAAGGATTCAGGGAAAAGGCAATCAATAGTGATTGTCGGTGGAGGCCCCGCTGGTCTCACCGCAGCTTGGGAATTCGTCAAGAATGGCAATACCGACTATGATGTCACCGTTCTTGAAGCGACAAAGGAATTCGGCGGCATATCAAGGACCGTGAAGCATAACGGCAACCGAATGGACATTGGAGGCCACAGATTCTTCTCCAAGGACGACAGAATCATGGAATGGTGGAAGACGATGCTTCCACTGCAGGGCGCTCCCTCGTACGATGACAGGAAGCTGGGACGCCACCACGATCTGGAGCCCGGAGGTCCGGACCCAGAGAAGACAGACAAGGTGATGCTCAAGCGCCACCGTGTGTCGCGTATCTTCTGGAACCACCATTTCTTCGACTATCCCATCTCGCTTTCCGCGAATACCTTGAAGGCCTTGGGCTTCAAGCTGACGATGGAGGCTGGATTCAGCTATCTGAAATCCTGCGTCCACAAGCTGCCTGAGGACAATCTCGAGAACTTCTATATCAACCGCTTTGGGCGCAAGCTCTACTCGATGTTCTTCGAGGGATACACCGAGAAGCTCTGGGGTCGTTCGCCAAGCCAGATCAGCGCCGATTGGGGCGCGCAGCGCGTCAAGGGCCTGAGCATCATCGGTGTGCTCAAGAATGCCGTGATGAAGCTGATGCCGAAGAAGCGTGACTCCCGCGAGGTGGAGACGAGCCTTATCGAGGAATTCTGGTATCCCAAGCTCGGTCCAGGTCAACTCTGGGAAACCGTGGAAAAGCGTTGCACCGATGCCGGTGTCAAGGTGCTTACGGATGCCAGGGTCGTCGAGATAGATCAGAGCGAAGGCAGAATATCCGGTGTCGTGTATTCCAATGCAAAGGGCGAACGAGTCGAGCTGAAGGCCGACCAGGTCATCTCTTCGATGCCTGTGAAGGATCTGGTGCATGCCATCGCGGAGTCTCCGAAGTCAGCGCCGAAGGACATGCAGCACATTGCCAATGGCCTGCCATACCGCGACTTCGTCACGATCGGGCTTCTTGTCAAGAAGCTAAGGATTCGCAACACCACAAGCATTCCGACCCTTGGGCATCCGCCTATCGTTCCAGACTGCTGGATCTATGTGCAAGACCCCGGCTACAAGGTCGGACGCCTTCAGGTCTTTAACAATTGGAGTCCATATCTCGTGAAGGATGTCGAGAACACGGTGTGGATCGGCCTGGAATACTTCTGCGATGAAGGCGATGACTTCTGGAATCTCTCAGAAGATGACGCCAGAAAGTTTGCGATCAGCGAGCTCACGCGCATGGGCATCATCAACGGCCCTCAGGATGTCATTGATTCTCATCGCGAAGAGGTGCCCAAGGCATACCCTGCATACTTCGACACCTATCCTCAGATGCCAGAGCTTGTCGAGTGGCTGGATTCCTTCGGTAATCTGTATTGCGTGGGTCGCAATGGTCAGCACCACTACAATAATCAGGATCATTCCATGGCGACCGCCATGGAGGCTGTGAGCAATATCGAGAACGGCCGAACGTCCAAACGAAACGTATGGAACGTGAATACGGAGAAAAGCTATCACGAGGAAAAGTGAGGCAGCGCTCCAACTGCACCTCGCACAAATCTTCACAACCTTCAGCATGGGTGTGAAACTTGGATTTGTGAGGCAGGAGTAGCGACTGAATCCGGCAGGGTGGATGAACCACCTTGCCGGATTCTTGCATTTCGGGATAGTCATGGCGTTTTATTTTGCAAGAATCCATGGGGCGTTGTAAGGTATGTGGAGTCCGATTGCTGGGACAGCCTCGGATATTCATATGCAGATGAATCTGCAATCATTTTCAAGCCACGCCTGACATTGTGTCAGCGAGCGGTAGGAAAGGCATTATACAGTGGCAACAAGCCAAAATCTTGATGATATGAAACTGCCTGAGCTTAAAGAGCTCGCCAAGCAGATGGGTCTGCGTGGAACATCCACGATGCGTAAGCCAAAACTTGTTGAGACCATACAGGCAGCACGTACTGGTGGCGCCGCGCCTGAGGGCGTGACCGTCAGGTCTCCGAAGCAGACGCCTTCGGTCAATGCTTCAGCCGAATCGGCTGAGGAACAGCACAATTCCGGGATCTCTCCGACAATTCCCGAAGAACGTTCTTTGATTCGGCGCCGCAATCGCAAGAGTGCTCCGGTCAAGGAGGCCGCAGCATCTGAAGATGCCGCCCAGCCTTCGTCATCCTCGGATGCCGGTCAGCGCGGTGCTCAGCGTCCGCGGAGCAAGACCAGCGGGCAGGGTCGCTCGAACGATCTCTTCGATGCGCTTGGCATCGACGAGTCACGGACGGAAGCGGGTGAACAGCGCGGTGAGGCGCGTGACGAACGTCGTGAAGGCAAGGATGAATCTCATGGCTCCAACGCCCTTCCGCTTCCTCTGAGAAGAAGAAGCCGCAAGCATGATTCGTCAGAGGACAATGCGGAGCAGGATCATGAGAAGGTCCGCGATCTTGACGATATCCTTGCAGCGCTTCCCAATCGCAGCGAGCGTTCGTCACGGCGTCAGAATGATGAGCGTGGCGAGAGCCAGGACGGCGGTCGGCGTACACGCGACCGTCGCGACCGCGGCACACGCAACGATCGCGGCGAGCGTTCGGATCGCAGCGAGCGCAATGATGTGTCGGAGCGCAATGAGCGAGGCAATGACCGGAGGGGCCGCAACAGACGTGACCGCAACCATGATTTCGAATCCCGCGAGGAGGAGAAGCGCGAGGATGCACGGCAGGAGGAGCTGGTTCCCGTCGCAGGCATCGTCGATGTGCTCGATTCCTATGCCTTCATCAGAACCTCAGGCTACCTTCCAGGACCGAACGACGTCTATGTCTCGATGGGGCAGGTCAAGAAGTACAGCCTGCGCAAGGGCGACGCCGTCCATGGCTCGATTCGTCCTCCGCATGAGGGGGAGCGCCGCAACCAGCGCCAGAAGTTCGTTCCTCTGCAGTCCATCGACACGATCAATGGCATGAGCGTCGAAGATGCTTCGGCACGTCCCCATTTCAGCAAGCTCACGCCGCTCTATCCGCAGGAACGCCTTCGCATGGAGACGCAGCCCAACAAGATCACCGGGCGTCTGATCGACATCGTCTCGCCAATCGGCAAGGGGCAGCGTGGACTCATCGTCTCGCCTCCAAAGGCAGGCAAGACGATAACCTTGCAGAACATCGCCAATTCGATCACGACCAACAATCCCGAGGTGCATCTGATGGTCGTGCTGGTCGACGAACGTCCTGAAGAGGTCACCGACATGGAGCGCACCGTTCAGGGCGAGGTCATTTCCTCGACCTTCGACCGCCCCGCATCGGACCACACGACCGTAGCCGAACTCGCGATTGAGCGGGCGAAGCGTCTGGTCGAGCTTGGCCAGGATGTCGTCGTGCTGCTCGATTCGATGACCCGTCTTGCCCGCGCATACAACATCGCCGCACCTGCATCTGGGCGAATCCTTTCCGGCGGTGTGGACGCGCAGGCGCTGTATCCTCCGAAGAAGTTCTTCGGAGCGGCACGAAACATCGAGAACGGTGGTTCCCTGACCATCATCTCGTCAGCCTTGGTCGAAACCGGTTCCAAGATGGACGAGGTCATCTTCGAGGAGTTCAAGGGAACTGGCAACATGGAGTTGCGCCTGTCCCGCGAACTGTCCGAGAAGCGCATGTTCCCCGCCATCGACATCAATGCCTCCGGCACCCGCCGCGAAGAGCTCATCACCCCTCCGAACGAGTTGGCGGTCGTCTATCGTCTGCGCCGTGCATTCGGTGGCATGGAGCCGGAGCAGGCATATCAGACACTGGTGCCACGCTTGAAGAAGACCATGACGAACAAGGACTTCCTTGCAGCGTTGACCCAGAACATCCCTCAGGCCTGATTCAGCTCAGTCCGCAGCAATGCGACAATGCCCTCAATGTCATTTCTGACATTGAGGGCATTTGCATGAGCGCCGATGGCTTGTCAAGCTCTGACAAGCTTGGCTGTTCTTCTGCTTGGAGCATGCGACGATACATGACCGCATGGTGGTGGCATGCAGGGCGTTCTCTGCATCCGGCTGCGGCTGACGGACATTCATGGGTACTGCTTCACAGGCCGGGATTGCAAGTTTTTGGCACTCATCAGAGTATAAAGGCGCGAAAAGGGCATGATACTGGTGGAACACGCGGCTCATGAGGCCGGTTGCATCGGTCTGTACTCAGACGAGTGCCCAAAACTTGCCATAAGGATGCGAAACTGTCACATAGAGCAAGAGCAAACAGGAGCATTCGGAAAACGATCGCATCATGCACGACTCCACTGGCCACAAGCGATTCTTCGTTGAGATGCATCGGATGCCGATGCGTTTTCGGTCAGCTGATTGGTTATAGCTCCCGGCTATTCTTGAGGCTATGAGCGATGCTGAACCTGAAGATGAGAATTCGACCACGATAGACAGGAACATGGCTGCCGAGAACCCTCAGAATGCCAAGGCAGTCGAGCAGATAAGAGAACTGAGACAGTCCATCGACAATGTGGATGCCGCCATCGTCTCCCTGCTTGCGGAACGTTTCAAATACACGTCGATGGTAGGCGTCGTCAAGGCAAAGGCAGGCTTTGCACCCGCCGACTATCAGCGCGAGGACCGTCAGATGGCACGCCTGAACCGGATAGCCATAGATGCCGGGCTCGATCCCGAAATAGCCGAAAAGTACAGGGAGTTCGTGGTCACCGAGGCCAAGAAGCGTCACAGACGCATCGCAGAGTCAGGCGGCAATCCCGGTGTCCTTGACGTCTTCGCATGATTTCAGTGGGCCTTCAAGTTTTTGGCACTTGGCGAAGTATAAACGCTGATTTTTGGCTTGATCTGGTCGCAGCTATGCGGCTTCTGAGGGTCTGATACTTTGCCAAGTGCCAAAAACTTGCAAGCCCCGCGTCAGCGAAGATGGATATGCGGTTATTTCGTCTTGAATATGGGAAAGTGCATGGAGAAGACAGTCATGAAACTGTCATCTCCATGCACTTGCAGCCCTAACTTCAGAATGAAGATAGAAGAAGTCGGCTACTTTCTGGGTTTCTTTGCCGGTGGTTCGCCCAAGGTGCTTGAGATGACCCTGATCGACGGCGCTTCGGTATCCTGCGCATCGGAATCTGGAACTGCAGCGGTCTCAATGTCGATATCGCCGGTGACTCGACCGGCTTCAGCAATATCGATCAGTGAGGAGCGCACCGCATCCACAGCCTCTGCAGGAACGCTCAGCGAAACGCTGGTGATTGGCGTACGCATGGAAACCTTGGCTTCAGACTTGATCTTGCGCAGTTCGGCAAGAGTGCTGCCCGACCAAGTCAGCACGTCCATGTTCACACCCTTGCCTGCATCGGCATAGAGTGCAGCGTCAGGCCATCCAGCAGTGTGTACGGAACCGGCTCCATCATGCATCCAGCTCCATACCTGTTCGGTGGAGAATGGCAGATACGGGGCAAGCAGACGGGCGAAGGCATCGAGTCCAAGACCAAGCGTGGTGCGTGCGGACTGTATGGCAGCTTCAGAAGGAATCTTGCCAGTGGCGTCTGCAGTGCCATAGGCGCGGTTCTTCACCAGTTCGATGTAATCGTCGCAGAAGTCCCAGAAGAAGCTTTCAATGACTTCGAGAGCCTTCGAGTGTTCATATGCTTCGAGGGAATCTGTCGCGGCTGCGATGACTTGGCCAAAACGGCTCAGGACTGCGCGATCGATGGTTTCGGTCACATCGTCCGGGTTCCAGGTCACGCTCGCGGCGGAGGCGACATGATGATTCTCGTCTTCGCGGCCAATCGCCAAGGCGAACTTCGTGGCGTTGAGCAGCTTGATGGCCAGTCGACGGCCGATCTTCATCTGACCGACGTCGTATGTAGCATCGAGTCCCAAACGGGCCGATGCGGCCCAATAGCGCACCGCGTCGGCGCCGAACTTCTCGATCGGCTCATTCGGCACGACCACGTTGCCCTTGGACTTGCTCATCTTCTTGTGATCGGGGTCGAGAATCCAGCCTGAAAGTGTGGTATTCGACCACGGCAGGCAATGATTCTCAAGGTGAGCGCGGTCAATGGAGCTGAACAGCCAGGTACGAATGATGTCCTGCCCCTGCGGGCGCAAATCCATCGGGAAGGTGGACTTGAACAGCTGCTCGTTCTCTTCGCCAGGCTCTGCCCAATGGGTCACGATCTGGGGTGTCAGTGAGCTGGTTGCCCAGGTGTCCATGATGTCGCTCTCAGCGGTGAATCCACCGGGAACATTGCGCTGCGAGGCGTCGAAGCCTTGCGGAACGTCGCTTGTCGGATCGATCGGCAGATCCGCTTCGTTCGGCGTGATCGGGTGAGCGTAATCGGTCTCACCATCGGCCTTGACCGGATACCACAGCGGGAACGGCACGCCGAAGAAGCGCTGGCGAGAAATCAGCCAGTCGCCGTTCAGCCCGTGCACCCAGTTGTCGTAGCGCACGCGCATGAAGTCGGGGTGGAAGCTGAGCTGCTTGCCACGTTCGATCAGCTCTGCGTTCAGGGCCGCATCGGTGCCGCCATTGCGCAGATACCACTGACGCGAGGTCACGATCTCAAGCGGCTTGTCACCCTTCTCATAGAAGTTCGTCATGCGCTTGGTCGGCGTCGGCTCGCCGTCCAGGTCACCGCTCTTCTGCAGCTCGTCAACGACGATCTTACGTGCGGAGAACACGGTCTTGCCCGAGGTCTCCTCGAAGACTTCACGGCCATGCTCGTCGGTGATCCAGCCAGGAACATCGCCGACGATGCGGCCATTGCGCTGCAGGATCGAGCGGGTCGGCAGCTTCAGGTCGCGCCACCACTCGACGTCGGTCACATCGCCGAAGGTACAGCACATCGCGATGCCGGCCCCCTTGTCCATTTCGGCGGCCGGATGCGCGAGAATCGGCACGGGAACCTTGAACAGTGGAGAATAGACCTTCTGACCGAAGTACTTCTTGTAGCGCTCGTCGTCTGGGTGGGCGATCAGTGCGCCGCAGGCAGCCAGCAACTCAGGTCGGGTCGTTTCGATGTAGAGTGGCGTGCCATCTTCGAAGCGGAATGCGATCTTGTGATAGAAGCCAGGATATTCGCGTGACTCAAGCTCGGCCTGAGCGACTGCCGTTTGGAAGGTGACGTCCCACAAACCAGGCGCATCCTGCTGATATGCTTCGCCTCGCGCCAGGTTGCGCAGGAATGCCTTCTGCGCCACACGGCGTGGATGTTCACCGATCGTGTGATAGGTCTGCGACCAATCGATGGAAAGACCAAGCGAACGCCAAAGATCCTCGAACAGCTTCTCGTCCTGAGCGGTCAGTTTTTCGCACAGTTCGATGAAGTTCTGACGCGAGATGCGAACCTGGTCGCGCGCCTCGAGCTTCTTGCCTTCCGTGCCTTCGAATGGTGGCTTGAAGTCGGGGTCATAGGGCAGTGAGGTGTCGACGCGCACTCCATAGTAGTTCTGCACGCGGCGTTCGGTCGGCAGGCCGTTGTCGTCCCAACCCATCGGATAGAAGACATCGAAGCCACGCATGCGCTTGTATCGGGCGATGATGTCGGTGTGCGTGTATGAGAACACATGGCCGACGTGCAGATGCCCGGAAACCGTTGGCGGAGGGGTATCGATCGAGTACACCTGTGAGCGGTCGCGATTGTGCTTGAATTGATAGATTCCAGATGTTTCCCATTGATTCTGCCACTTGGATTCCAGACCATCGACGGCAACGCGGTCGGGGAGTGGGGTCAGTCGAGCGGATATTGGTCCTTGCTTCTCAGTCATACTCGCAAGTGTATGAATTTAGCGTGACAAAGATGGGTTGTGAGGGCCACTGCTGGGCAGCTTTGCGCTCGGATTGCAAGTTTTTGGCACTTGGTGAAGTATGAATCGTCGAAATCGTTGCAATATGGACCGATATCATGCCATTTTTGTGTCTGTATGCTCGACGAAGTGCCAAAAACTTGCAATCTCGGCTCAAATAGGGGAAGAAGCAGCGTTCAGGACTGCACGAACCAGCACATTCAAGCATCGAAATGTCTACGCCGAACGATCATTGCGCCGAGCTGATCGCCCGAAGGGGGAAATAGCGGGTGACTGAATTGGACGGCACATTCGTCACCGTGTGGTTGAAGGCGGTTACCGGGGTCGAGACATAGAGCCAGTCAACAGGTGATTCGGTTGAGACGGTCCTTGCATACGCAGCTATGTTCGTTCTATACGAGGCGTCGTTGCGTGAAGCCTCGACGGTCTTCCACTCGCTCTGCGCATTTGGACTGTCATATCCTGAAAGTGAGTCCGGGTCGGCGAATGAGGCCGCATCAGAGGCTCCTGACATCGTGGTCAGGGTCATGTCGAAGTCGTGCCTGGACTCGACTGTGCTCTTCCAGTCAGCGTCGCTGACCATCGTCACGGTCACAGGGACGCCACCAGCGGCGAGCTGGCTCTTTATCAGATCGCCTACTGCAGATCCATATGACTGGGGATACACGAAGCGAAGGCTTCCGTTGTAGTAGCTCGGAGGGAAGTAGTAGGCCAGTTGCGTGCCCTTGGCGGTGTCGTGCGGATGCAGCCCGGTCAAGTCCTCATACCCTTCGTCAAGAGGCGACAGAGGGCCGCCGATGGTGCTTGCCGTACCCTTCTGGGCCGCGACGAAGCTCGCATGGTCGAGCATGTATCTCACCGCTTCGCGGAATCTTTGGTCCGAAAGCACGGAATCGCTTCGTGCATTGAACACCAGGGCCAGGGTTTCGTCGCCTTTGCCGGTGACAAGCGAGATCTTCGAATCCTTGGCATCCTGATTCGCCTGCGTCATCGAGCTCGCCGCAAGCGGCGTCGCAATGTCTATCTTCTTGTTTTGCAGGGCGCTGAGCATGGCGGCAGAATCGGAGTAGTAGCGGAAGGTGGCCTTGGTGACGGCAGTTGGCTGTCTTCCCCAATACTTGGTGTTGAGCTGGAGGACAAGCGTCTTCCCGGCCTGCCATGAATTCAGGGTATATGGCCCTGAGCCAAGAGCCTGGGATGCGTAGTCAAGCTTCGCATCCTTGTCATAGACAATCCCAACGCGTCCGTACAGCTCGCGCAGCAGCAATGGGTTGGGGCTTGCCAGGCGCAGCACCACGGTCGTGGCGTTGGGATTGGATACCGAAGACAAGGTGGAAAGGCTGCTGGACCCAACGAAGCCGCCTGTCACGACCTGTCGCAGGGACCAGACGACATCGCTTGCATCGAGTGCATCACCATTCGAGAAATGCATTCCCGAATTGAGGTGGAACGTATAGCTGAGTCCGTCGTCGGAGATCTTCCATGACTTCGCAAGTCCTGCGGTTGGAGAGCCTGAGGCGTCCTGACTGACGAGCGTCTCATATACGTTGCCTATGAGCGCCTGCTCGATGGCGTCGCCCGAAGCTTTGCGAATGTCTAACGATGAGGGAGCGGATGTGGTTCCAATCGAGATGGATTTGCCAGGCATGGAAATGCCATGATCTAGAATCTCATCCTTGCTGCTGTAGAGCAGCCAGCCACCCCAGCAGACTCCACCCAGGATCGCCACAATAAGCACGAAGACCATGAACGATGCAAGACCTGCGCGTCCGGAAGGTCTTCCGTGAGAGCTGCCATTGCCGGAATCTGTCGGCTGCGCCTTGCCTTGCATGCGTGCATGGTCCGCTCGATGACTGCTCATACCGCCGAGTGTATACCAGCCGCGGCATCTGCAGCCGCCCGCATCAGGCATTCACGGCAATCCTTGCTTCTTGCCGTGCAATATTCTCGTCCGAAATATATCAGCCGATGGGACAGCACCGTCCACTCCTCAGGAGGGAAATATGAGGTTATCTCCCTCTCCACGTGCACCGGATCCGGATGCCTGGAACGCCAGTCAGTTCTCCAGCGCAATCGGCCAGTGACGCGCATCACGTGGGTGTCCACTGGAAATCCAGGGATTCCAAAGGCATTGCCCAGCACGACGTTGGCCGTCTTTCTGCCCACACCTGGAAGTGTCACAAGCTTATTCATTGCCGGGGGCACCTCGCCGTTGAATTGCCTTGTGAGCGTGCTGCCAAGACCGATGAGATGCCTGGCCTTGGCATGATAGAAGCCGAGCGGATGAATGATGTCTTCCAATTCCTCTGGATTGGCGGCGGCCAATGCCTCGGGAGTGGGATACCGGTCGAACAGCCTTGGCGTGACCTTGTTCACGCCAACGTCGGTGGTCTGAGCGCTCAGAACCGTCGCAACGACAAGCTGAAAGGGAGATTCGAAATTCAGGCTGCAGTGTGCGTCGGGATAGAGCCTCTTGAGAATCTCATAGTCGGAATGAATGCGCTCGCTGCGCTGCTGACGGGTTTCCCTTGCCAAACCTTATGCCATCCTTGCCGAAGAACGCTTCATTGATCTGAGTGGCTGGACTGTTTCGCCTGCTCCTGGGCCTGAGCTTCGCGCTCGCTGCCCTCCGGGGGGTCGAAACGATAGCCGACGTTTCGTACCGTGCCGATAAGATGTTCGTATTCGCCACCGAGTTTTGCGCGCAGCCTTCTGATATGGACATCGACGGTGCGCGTGCCGCCGTAGTAATCGTATCCCCACACTTCCTGAAGCAGCTGGGCGCGTGTGAACACCCTGCCCGGATGCTGCACAAGATATTTGAGAAGTTCGAATTCCTTGTAGGCAAGGTCGATGGGACGGCCAAACAGGCTTGCCGTATAGCCATTCGTGTCAACGATCAGTTCTCCAGACCGGATCTGACCGTCGTCGTCGTGAGAACTGACATGCTGCGACTTGGTTCTTACCGGATCATATCCGTTGCTGTGCTCCGAGATGATGCGCAGGCGGACTTCGACCTCGGCAGGGGATGCCGAATTCACGATTACATCGGCGATGCCCCAGGACGAGTTCACGACGGTGAAACCGCCTTCGGTGAGGATCAGAAGCACAGGAGTCGACAATCCGGACGCCCTGATGAGGTTGCACAGCGTCTTGGCGGTTGCAAGGTCATCCCGGGCATCGAGGAACAGTATCGTGTTCTCTGGCATCTTCACCAGCGATGCCGCATCCATGGGCAGGACGCGAACACGATGGGACAGCAGCGCGAGGGAGGGAAGCACTGACGCAGGATCTGCTGCAAACGTCATCAGCGTCAAGTCGGTCACGTTGAATCCCCCTAGTATGTAAGAATTGCCATTCTCATTCAGGCAGTTCAATTGTACAGTCTTGAGAAGCCTGTGGAAGATGCCCCGTTCACGATGCGTTCATTTTCTCGTCGTCTGGGGTTTTCATAAGGTTTCTTGTATTTGTACAAGCCCTTGTGGACAGTTCACGCTACATTGTTACACAGGGAAGGGTGCGTGGCTCCGAAGGCATTGCGCCGGTGAGCGCTATCCCTTGATTGCAAGGAATGCTGAGGTTTGACACTATGGGTGATGACAGTCTGCAGCTGGAGAGACGCGCAAAGGGATCAACCATGTCCGCAAGGTCGGTCGGGTCGGTCGGCAGGGTCGTCACGGTCCAGGTCTGCCTCTATGCCGTCATGATCCTTGGCACCTGCACATTTGCCCTGTTCTCCTCTGGCGTTCCCACGCTTGTCTGGAGCACGGTGATTGGTCTGGTTCTTCTGGGAGCGTTCGTTGTCTTCTGGCCATTCAAGACTTCGGATGCGCAAGGCACGAATCTTGTGATCGAATGGTTCGGTCGCATCGTCGCTGCGATCGCGGGACTGTTCTCGCTGGCATTCTCGATTATGGAACTCAAGGCGCTTCTTGAACCTGCTGTCATTGGAGGCCGGGCGAAGAACCTGCTTCCGTGGGCAGCCGTATTCGTGATACTTGCGGCACTGCTCATCGTCATAGACTTTGCGTTGCAGATGGCGAGAAAGGAACGCTCTCACCTGATCCGTTCCCTGTCCGAGAGCATATTCGGTGCGATCGCATGCGTGTCAGCCGGTGCATGGCCGTTCCTGGCATTCATGGTCGTGACCCTTGCGGATTCCTATCAGCAAAGGCTTGCGATGGCGCTCGTCATAGTGGGCCTGGTTGCCATGCTTGCACTGCTTTCGGTTGGTGTGGCATCCACACTGTGGTGGCGAGACATCAAGGATGGTGATCAGCACACCTGGATCGGCATCGCCATTCTTCCGGTCATGTTTGCCGGAGTGGTCGCCTACCTCGTGGCCATCTCCGTCTTCTTTGTGCTGATCTGATCAGGGTCAGCCCACCCCATCATCTGAGCCTTGGATGCTTTCGATGGCAATGGAACGCGGCTAGAACAGCATTGCGCGAACGGCCTCGAAGAAGCCCAGGTGATCGAGCAATATTTCCAGACCCAGCAGAATGAGCACGCTGCCACCGCAGATTTGGGCAGGTTTGCGCCAACGTGAGCCGAATACGTTGCCGATTCGCAGGCCTGCGATGGACAGGGCAGCTGTCATGATGCCAATCGTGATGATTATTGGCCAGATTCCCTCTGAGACCACCGAGATTCCAATGCCCACTGCAAAGGCATCGATGCTTGTCGCGACAGCAAGCGGAAGCATCGCATGCCACCCAAAGGAGGACTCCATCCGATGCTCTTCGTCACTCTGCTCGGCGATGCCTTCGCGGATCATGTTTGCTCCGATGGCTGAGAGCAGGCCGAATATGATCCAGTGATCGACTGATGTTATGTATGATCGAAGTCCTGCTGCCGCAAAATAGCCTATGAGCGGAAACAGTGCCTGGAATCCACCGAACCACAGTGCCACGGAGGCGCATTGGCGGGCTGTGGTGCGCCGTATGCTCAGACCCTTGCTTATCGATACGGCAAAGGCGTCCATGGAGACGCCCAGCGAAATAGCAAACACTTCAAAAAACACGATTGGTCCATTCACATTGACGATAACGATGTCTTCGTTGTGAACGACAGAGTAATAGCCGCTCAGCCCTACTACAAGGCCAAAAATGACTACCCCTGAGAACTTGAAAGTTTTACCCGTCAAACTTGTGCCATGGATGCTGGGCGATTCAGCGGCAGTCCTGAACCGTCCATGCTTGGAATCGAAGTGGACGATTCGCAGCAATGCCATTCCCAATCAGTGCACATGTCGAAGCGCCACACAGAAAACAGATGCGGCTTCCGAAAAGATCATTTCGGAAGCCACATGAGTCAATGATGCTGATTGCGAGAGGAACCTACTCTTCTGAATCTGCGAGACGCTTCACGGATGCTGCGATCTGCTTTTCAGCCTCTTCCGCATTGGTCCAGAAGTCCCCTGGCTGCACTTCCTTGTTCGGCTCGAGGGCCTTGTACTGTTCGAAGAAATGCTTGATCTCAGCCTTGTGGAATTCCGAGACGTCGTCGATGTCCTTGATGTCGTCGAAGCGAACGTCAGCGGGGACGCAGAGGACCTTGTCGTCGCCGCCAGCCTCATCGACCATGTGATACAGACCGACTGCGCGGCATTCCACGACGCAGCCTGGGAACACTGAGTCAGGAATCATAACCAATGCGTCAAGTGGATCCCCATCCTCGCCGAGCGTGCCATCGATATAGCCGTAGTCATCCGGATACCCCATGGATGTGAAGAGGGTACGATCCAGCTTGATGCGACCCGTCTCGTGATCGACTTCATACTTGTTGCGTGATCCGCGTGGGATTTCGACAACCACTTCAAATGTTGATGCCATGTCGTCTCCTTGTCTGACGTGCTATGTGACGTTTACCACCCTTGAGCGCAATGCTCTGACGCCACCACACTACCCTCTGCCCACGAAAGCGGTGACGTGGTCGTGGACGCGGTCCTTCATCCGGCGCTCAGCCTGGGCGTCGAACGGTCAGGATGTGCGCGACATCCGCCCATGGCGCGAGCGACACGAAATCATTGCCATTCCATGTGAATTCACGCCCGGTGAGCTCGTCATGGACTGTGAATTCGTGGCCTGGCTCGATGCCGAAGGTCGTGGGATCGCTGACAATGCTTGAGGAATGAGCATTGTGCCCGTCAAGGTTCACTACGACGATAACCGTGTCCCCGGTTCCATCGGATGTGAGCGAGCCGTCAATGTGGCGTGCAAAGGCAAGGACGCTAGGGTCTGACGACTCAAGAACACGCAAGTCGTGATAGCTCATGAGCGCAGGATGCATCCGACGGATCTGGTTGAGACGGGTGAGCAGTTCGCCGATGCCAAACCGCTCGGCGCGGCTCCAGTCGCGTATTGCGATCTCATATTTCTCGTTGTCGAGCTGTTCTTCGAACCCTGGGCGCTGCCGGTTCTCAATCAGCTCATATCCGTTATATATTCCCCAGCTGGGACTGCCGGTCGCAGCGATGACCGCGCGGATTGCATGGCCGGCAATGCCGTTGTCTCGTATGTAATCGGTGAGGATGTCAGGCGTCGTCGGCCAGAAAGTGTTGTGCTGATAGTATCCGGCATCTCCGTTGGTCTCCTGCAGATAGTCCTGCAGATCCTCCTTGCTGTTGCGCCATGGGAAGTAGCAGTGTGACTGCGTGAATCCCACATAGCTCAGTGCCCGCATCATCCCGGGACGGGTGAAGGCCTCTGCCAGGAAGAGAATCTCGGGGTTTTTCCTGGTGATGTTCGCAATCACATCCTGCCAGAACCTCACCGGCTTGGTATGTGGATTGTCGATTCGAAAGATCGTGACCCCAGCATCGATCCACAGTCTCAGTATGCGTTCGACTTCCTGTTCGATGCCGGGCATGTCCTCGTCGAAATCGATCGGGTAGATGTCCTGATATTTCTTGGGAGGGTTCTCTGCGAATGCGATCGAGCCATCGGGCCTGTGTCTGAACCATTCCGGATGGCTTCGCACCCATGGATGGTCCGGCGAGCATTGCAGGGCGAAGTCCAACGCGATTTCGAGCCCAAGTTCGTGTGCCTTGGACACAAAGGTCTTGAAATCTTCGATTGTTCCCAACTCCGGATTGACGGTGTCATGACCGCCTTCCGAGGAACCGATGCCGAAGGGCGAACCGGGGTCGTTGGGGCCGGCGACGAGGGAATTGTTGCGTCCCTTTCTGTTGGTGGTCCCTATCGGGAAGATGGGCGGAAGATAGACGATGTCGAAACCTTCGGCCTTGGCCCGTTCCAATCCGGATATCGATGTCAGGAAGGTGCCGGAGACGATCTCGTGGGTGCGGGGGTCGACGGTCGCACCTTCCGAGCGCGTGAAGAACTGATACCATGCTGCAAAGCTCGATGCTGGACGCTGCACCAGAATCCGCCTCTCGCGAGAGACGGAGAGATGGTCGCGCAGAGGGCATTGCCGGTGGAGTCTTGCGATGTCGGCGTCCGTCGCCGCAGTGAATCGTTCGGAGACATCCGCATTCACGTCGAGCACATGCTGCGCGGCCTGCGCAAGAATCCGCCGGTCCTTTGCCGACAGGCCCTTGCTGTCGATCAGCGCCCAGCGGGAAAGCAGGGCACCCCCCTCCTGCAGAGTATTCTCCACGTCATCGTTGACGCCGATCTTGATGCCTGCGTCGTGAAGCCATGACGCGTAGGAATCCTCCCATCCCTCGATCGATACGGTCCATATGCCCAACTGTCTGTGGATGGAAGGGAAGTCTGGGTCCCACGGGCGGAGGTCACTGTGGATGCCGGCCTTGAGGTTCACCTGCCAATGATCCAGCCCAGGATTGACGCATTTCATCGGAACCTGCATCATGACCTTGCCACGGGGGTTGCGCAGCACTGCCGTGGCGCCGACCTTGGCGCGCCCCTCGACGAAAATCTGCGCGGATACCTGGAATGCCTCGCCCAGCTCCACTCGAGCGGGGAATAGGTCGTCTTCGACGCTTGGTGTGGCGTTCATGATTACGATTCGTCCGAAGAGCGGACTTTCGGGGTTCTGGGCAACGGATGATTGGGGTGCGCTGCCATGCTTCGGCGAAGCTTTTGCCTTGGTTCTTGGGGATTTGGAGGCCTTGCCGGCTGCGGAGCCTCTTGATGCCTTGGAGGCCACCCTGGAAGCTGACTTGGATGCCGTTCTGTGCGATGTGCTTGCAGATGCCGACACGGATTTTGATGCGGAGGTGGATTGGGATATGCCACTGGATTCGGGAGTTGACGTCGATGAGGATGAAGGGGAGCTGGACCTGAGCTTGGAAGAGGGCTGAGCGACGGAGTCGGCACCGTTCCTTGTGCCTGCGCTCGCATGTGATGCTGTATGTGAAGCCATGCATCCATTGTATGTAGGAATTGGCCAAAGCCATGCATCCACATTCGACCACATCGATGATTTACATTGCGTATGACTATGGACAAGGGGGAGACTATTCATTGGTCAATGCAGGGCATGCCATGAGATACAGGCTCTGACATGTGGTTTCGAATCCTTTCCCAAGCTGCCATGGCAATTCATCATCAGTCGAACAGCTCGGGAGTTTTGCGAGCAACGTAGAGGAGGATTCGATATGCACCGTCAGAAAACGCATCGACATGGTCGATGGATATGCGTGACATTTGCCTTGCTCATGCTGATGACACTTGCATCAAGCATTCCTGCAAGGGCTTCGGGCAGTCTGAGCGATGTGGGCTCAGAATGGTATGTCGCCTATTCGTCGCATCTGGGAAACCGAAGGATCGGAGTGCTGGCTCAGAGTCAGGATGGCAGGAAGGTGTATTGCATGGAAAGCGGCGCCCCGTCAACGTTGGATTTCGAGAGTGCCCAGGCGATTGCCGACTCTGAGATGTCCAGATCGATTGCCTGGCTGATTCGGCGCTATCAGGATACCAAGAACCCGCTGATACATGCTGGCATCGGCATCCTCGTCCATGATGCCTACGATCTGAATAGGCAGAATTGGGAAAATGCGCAGCCAGAGATCAAGGTAAATAACGCAGACGCCTTTGTCGAGGCTGAAAGGCTGCTTCAGGAGGCCAGAAATCATGTGCCGATCAATGCGACGCTGAGGTCGCAGTACGAGGTGGGCAGACGCAGCGGCTATGTTGACGTGCTGGTAGGCGGTCCTGATGGAGTCAATGTGCCGGACGTCGAATTCACACTGAATCTGAGTGGACCGGCGGTCTTTTCCTCAGATGGGAAATCCACCTTCAGAGGGACGAGCGGATCGGATGCGCGGCGAATATATTGGACCGCGACAGGTACGGGGGATGTGAGCGTCTCGGTCGCCTATGACCATGGCACCGTCGAGCAGCTCGTAAGCAGCCAGGATTATGTTCGATTCGCGACGATGAAGGCAGCAGCAGGGCAGACTCTGAGCTTTCCGGTTCGAAAGGAATTCGCCCCACTCATCAGCACGGCAGTTGCCCGTCGAATCGTCAATGAGGGAGACCACGTGCTGGACACGGTCACATCGGATGTGGCCGCGGGGGATTCCTGGGAGGAAGGAGTAGAGGTCAACGCCCTTGGCTACTACTTCGATTCATTGGAGCACGCGGATTTGGGGAAGACCGTGCATCCGCATGACAATGAGAGCGCCTCCGGATACCTTGAACGTCTGAGGGGTCTGGGTCATGAGCCCTCTGGATACGCCAGCGCCATGTTCGACGCTCCCAAGCGCAGCGTGCAGGTAAGCGCTGTCAGCACAGCCAATGGAAACGAGCCGTACCTCGCTTCGGCGGATTCTGGATTTGGCACATGGGTCTGGGTGATCGACCACACGAAGCAGAAAGCGCTCACGCAGGAATACGTTGTCAAGGACGTGCTCAGCGATTTCCTTGAGATTCCAGAAACCCTATCCATTCGCAAGGTGCCGTCCGTCGATTCGAGCGTGACCGAGCATTCTGCGACGGTAGGCTCCGAACTAAGCGACGTGATCGTGGTGACCGGATTGCCTGGAGATGCCGGTTCTTTCAAGGGCAATGCGGAATACGGCTTTCAGGCGGACGATTCGGTCGCAGAGGTGAAGGTCTTCTGGTCAGGCAGCGGCGATGGCAGTGACGACACGCCATACAAGCCCGCTGCGAACGAGTCGCCGGAAGAGGATCGGCACCACAGATTGGTGGGTGCATGGAGATATGCAGCGGCGAATCGCACGATCAAGGTAGGTGGCGGCGCTCCTGACATGTCCGGCAAGCCCGTGAACATAATCGCCGAGACACCGGGATACTACGTGTTCGTCTATTCGTTCGCCGGGGATGCCCGGGCAGCTCCCGTGCGGAGTGCATACGACGATGCATGGGAATGCGTCAGGGTGCAGGGCTTCGTTGAGTCACGGCCCGAATCCGCTTCGATCCAGACGCATGCGGAGCCTGCCACGGTCGAGCTCGGCGAAAGCTCATACGACTCCGCGACGATTTCCGGAGCGGTTCCCGAAGGTTCGTACATAACCTTCAGTGCGTTCTCTACCGATTCACAGAATGACACGCTGAACGTGGAAGACCCGATTCTCGATGAGCTGAGGGTGGATCTGACCGCCGATGTGGCAGAGCAGACCGTACGAAGCGATAGCGTCGTTGCAGGCCATGTCGGACTGCTGCAATGGAAGGCGACCCTATGGTCCTCCGAAGGAGAGATCCTTGATTCGCATGAGCTGGGACTGCCAGAGGAAACCACGAAAATCATCGCACATGCAAATCCAGGAAAGTCCAGCAAAAGCACCAATGAGACGGTCGATGAGGCTCGATCCAGCCAAGCGGATGAACTGGCCAGGACGGGTACGACAGCCATTCCGGCATTGGCAATCCCCGCGTCGATCGCGCTGTTGAGTGGAATGCTCATGATGTCAATCCCACGCGCTCAGAGAGGAAAGTGGCGGGCAGGCGCGTTAAATCCCAGAAATCAGCGCAATCTCGCGTATCCTGATGAACGGTGAACCGCTTATGCAGATCCGATGTCTGCATGGAAGGCGTGGCTTCGGTTTCAAGAGGCAAGATTGCGGACAGGGTGAATGGTTTCGGTGCAGGGGAATGCGTGTGAGATCCATGATCGATGCTGGCATGTGCATTGATTGCATGGATTGCATGGATTGTGATTGCAGCGACTGTCATGCAGGGCTTCTGGACTGCGCCTTATAGTCGGTGGCCATAGAGGAAAGGGGAAGATCATGGGATTTCTTGGTTGGATCGTTCTGGGTCTGATTGCTGGGGCGATTGCGAAGGCGATTCTCGGTGACAAGGCCGCAGGAGGTTGGATTGGCTCCTTGATTGTCGGCATCATCGGTGCTGCGGTAGGTGGCTGGATTGGAAGTGCGGTATTTCATGTCGGGCTCCAGAACTTCTGGAGCCTGCAGACCTGGATCATCGCAATCCTTGGTTCGGTCCTCGTGCTCTTCATATACGGAGCGTTGAGCGGCAGAAGGTGATTCACGCGCTCGCGGGCCCGCAGACCTGTGAGCTGCGTCCGCATTTCGATGCCTCGGTTCCCACACCAGTGAGACCCGAGGCATCGGTGTATGTATGTCGGCGTTCATTCGTGAATCTACGCAGGCGAGAGCTGCGATGCATGTGCCACCCATCGAAGCCATGTCTTGAGATTGGGGGGGGTGAGCGCAAGCGCGGTGAGAGACGCACGTCGTTGTCTGATGGACCCTCAGTGAGCGTCTGAGGGAGCGACTTCGTCCTTCTGCACCCAGCTGGGGAAACGACTGTCCATGGAAATGAGCTCATTGACCGTGACGAATTGATAGCCCTGCGACTTGAGAGCGTCGATGATCCCAGGAAGCACGTGGACGTCCTGAGTGCGGTTGCCGCCGCCATCGTGCATCAGCACGATCGCTCCTGAATATGCATTGCTCAGGACCTGTTGTCTGATTGCGTCCTCGCCGGGCTGTTTCCAATCCTGCGTGTCAATCGTCCATAACACGTTCGAGCCCACGATGTCGGAAGTCTGCAGCCAGGTCTTTTCGTTGAATGAGCCATAAGGAGCACGCAGCATGCGGGTCGTGCTGCCGGAGGCTTTCCTGAGGGCGTCGAATCCCGAAGTGAGTTCCTTCCGCAGCTCATCGTGGTTGAGAGTCGTCAAATCGGGATGCGAGTCGCTGTGGCTCACCACCTGATTGCCATCGGATATCATCTGTCTCTCGACCTGTGGCATGGCCACGGACTGATCGCCGATGTCCATGAAGGTGGCCTTGGCGCCCTTGCCTTTCAGAATCTGAAGGATCTGGGAGCTGTATTCGCTTGGCCCATCGTCAAAGGTCAATGCGATGACCTTCTTGCCTGCCGGAGGTTTGGGGTTGATCGAGTCGATCTCAAGATTCCTGGGCTGTCTGATGACTCTCTTGTCGACGGACTCGTGCGAAATGCTTCCGACCCAATACTCCATCTCGCCATCGCTGCCCTGCTGCGAGACGAACTGCACGGCTCCTCCGAGCTTCATCGATGCGGAATAGGGGATTGTCCTCTCTTTGACGGCATGACCTTCGGTCCTGTTACCACCATCGCTGACGGTCACCACATCATCGCTTGCGAGGCGCGTCGACTTCGATTCGGCGGACGACAGCGGTGAGCCATTGCATGTTATCCGAACTGCTTGCCCTCCCTCGGCCTTGAGATGCTTGCCACTTATCGACAGCAGTGCCCCCGGTCTCTTTCCAAAGTAATGGTGGCCTTCCAGAATCGAGGACAGAGAATCGCGTCCCGTCACATGCAAAGTCTCGTTATTGATGGAAACGGTGAATTGTCGGAAATTATTCCACCAATACCAAGTGCCACCAACTGCCGAGGCTATGAGACAGACAAACAGAAGAAGAACCGCAGCCATGAAAGCGTGCCGATTGCCTTGATGCCCAGCAACACCGGCCTGTCGGCCCGTCTCGTCATCCGACATCGATCTTGGTCGCTCCTGCGCGGCTCCAGCCTTGCGCGGTGCTGGATGCGTCGAGGCGGGCTGTGGCGGACGTGGAGGTCGAAGGGATGCAGTCACCCTTGAGGGTTCGCCATGTTCGGTGCTTCCCTGTGAGGCCTGTGCCTCGGGCATCTTTGGGCTGTTCGCGTCCGGGGTTGGATCGCCGCCGTCCTTGTTCCATTTCAGTCTGCCCACAACCATTCCCCCAATCGCTGGCCGCATCCCATTGTAAGGTTCGATTCCGTCCGGAGCGCGACGCGATATGCAAATGATTTGTGTCTGTATGCACTTGGGTTGCGAACTGGATTGATCCGATGCAGGCAATCCAACGGTGTTTTATACAACGGTGTTGTCTACAACGGTGCCGTCTACAACGGTGCCGTCTGAAACGTTGCCCCCTGAAAGGTTGCCGCAGAGTCCTATGGCATCAGGAACGATGTCGCATGGATCCGAAGCAAATATGTGTTCAAATCATCGAAGTTTCAGAAAAGTCGTGTATTCGCCTGTCGGAATCGTTAGAGTTTCCTTGACACATTGGAAGCGAAAGAGGATTGGGAATACCTGTGGACAGAGTCGTGGTCGTCGCCGCTGCGCGCACTCCATTCGGAAAGTACAAGGGCGCACTGGAACGGTATTCTGCGGCAGAACTGGCGCAGAAGGCGCTCTCCGCCGCCGTGAAGAGATCGGGTGTGCCATCGGATCGGATCGGCGGGTTGTATCTTGGCGTCGCAGTTGCGGCTGGATTGGGGCCAAACGTCGCCCGGACGGTCGCAGTTGCTGCGGGCATGCCAATCGAGTCGCATGCCGTCACCGTCAATGAGGTGTGCGGATCAAGCCTTAAGGCACTGCGCATGGCACAGTTGAGTCTCGTGGCAGGAGACGCCGACGTGCTTGCGGTTGGTGGTGTCGAAAGCATGACGCGTGCGCCGCGGATCATTCCCTATGCGGCTGGTGCAGGCAGCTCCGGTACGGATGATTCAGATGGCCCCCACGATTTGCGGGATTCGGCAAGGCCCATCAAGGCAATATTCAATGATGGCCTCATTGACAGCTCTTCCGGTTCGATAATGGGCTTGACCGCGGAAAACATTGCCGATAGATACGCGGTTTCACGTGAAACGCAGGACGCGTTCGCATACGAATCGCATCAGAAGGCATTGAGGGCGCTTTCGAGGCATCATTTTGACGACGAGATCATCCCCTTGGCAGGTCTGGACCATGATGAGACCATTCGTCCTGATACTTCACTCGAAAGACTTGCAGCGCTTCCCCCTGTCTATCGTGAGCATGGCAGCGTCACCGCTGGCAATGCGGCGCCGTTAAGCGATGGTGCCGCAATGCTTATCATCACAACCGAAAGCAAGGCAGAGTCGCTCGGCGTGAAACCCCTGGGGTATCTCGGCGGCTACGCCGAGATCGGATATGACCCAGCCTACATGGGCTTTGCGCCTACGATGGCGATGACCAATCTCTTTCAACGTTATGGAACGGACGTGGAGGACTATGACCTGTATGAGATCACCGAAGCCTTCGCGGCACAGGTCATTGCCGTTCGTGACTCGCTGCATATAGACGGCGATCGGCTCAACGTCAATGGCGGGTCGTTGGCTCTTGGACACCCTCTCGGTGCGAGCGGGGCGCGGCTGGTCATGGCTTTGCTGAACAATCTCAGATCGTGCAATGCCCACACCGGAGTCGCCTCGCTGTGCATCGGCGGTGGGCAAGGCATCGCGATGGAAGTGTCACGGGAGGAGGACTAGACCAATGACAGCTCAGCAGCCAGCGTTGAACGTGCCAAGGAAGATCTATCAGATGAGCGTAGATGAGCGTTTGCGATATCTGGTCGATCAGGGCTCGCTTTCGAAGGAATCGGCCGACGCATATCGCGCAAGCATCGTTGACGATGCGGCTGCGAGGATGTCAGAGAACGTGATAGGTGAATTGGTCTCCCCGCTCGCAGTGGTGACGGATCTGCTGGTCAATGGGGAGCATTGCCTGGTGCCGATGACCACAGAGGAGCCGTCGGTCGTGGCCGCGGCGAATCATGGGGCGAGAATGGCCACAGGAGGGTTCGCTGCAGCAAGTCATAGGGACGGCATCTATGGCCAGATACTGCTTGATTCGAACGATCGCTTCGATTGGCGACGGCTCACGGCGCATGTTCCAGAACTCATTCGACTTGTCGCCAGACAATTTGCCAGTCTTTCGATGCGTGGCGGCGGCCTGACGAACATCGACATGCACGAGGACGGCTTGACCTGCGAGTTGCTGGTCAAGGTCGGCACGGCGGAGGCGATGGGTGCCAACATCGTCAATTCGATTCTTGAATGCATGGTCCACGATATCGAGAGCGTCTTCCCCCAATTGAATGCGGTCATGGCGATCGTAAGCAACTATCCCAGCCAGCTGGTCGATGTCGAGACCAGAGTGCCTTTCGCGCAGCTGGGAAAGGACAGGGAGAGGAACGCCCTGATCGCCCACAACATCGCGCGCATGGCAGATTTTGCCGAACGAAGTCCATATCGCGCGGTGACCAACAACAAGGGCATCATGAATGGGGTTGATGCGGTCGTCGCCGCCTGCGGCAACGATACGCGTGCGGTCGAGGCGGCATGTCATCAGCTTGCCGCCTTGTCAGGCCGGTATATGCCGCTTTCGCATTGGAGCGTGGACGATGATGCCCAGCATCTTGTAGGTACGATGCGACTGGCGCTTCCGATTGGCGCAGTCGGTGGTGCCATCGCATCCCGTTCTGCAATCATGCGCAACATGGAACTCATGGGCAGCCCGAATGTGAAGCGCCTTGGTGAAATCATCGCGGCAACGGGGCTTGCCAACAATCTGGCAGCGTTGCATGCATTGGCTGGGGAAGGCATCCAGCATGGCCACATGAGGCTGCAGGCAGCGCAAACTGCCATCGCAGTGGGTGCGACTGCGGACGAGACGCCGCAGCTAGTGTCCCGAATGGTGGCTGCCTCCGAGTATTCGGAGAGCTGGGCTGCCGAGCAGCTTGCAGACATGAGGGATGGAAGATAGGTGGGATTGGATATGGACAGAGTGACGAGCCGATCGGACGATGCTGAGGAACGCCGAGATATCAAGGATTCCACAGGTGAGGGGGAAATGGCAATCGGGATTGACCGCATCGGCATGTTCGTTCCCGATCAATATCTCGATTTGACGGATCTGGCAACGGCCCGGGGCGTCGAACCGTCGAAGTTCACCGTGGGGATCGGGCAGTCGAGGATGAGCGTGCCCCGCCAGTGCGATGACATTGTGAGCATGGGTGCGAACGCCATCGCGGACATCCTTCCTGAGATTGACGTCGATCGTTTGGGATTGATGGTCGTCGGAACTGAAAGTGGCATCGATCAGTCGAAGTCCAGCTCGCTCTTCATCAAACATCTGCTGGGATTGCCGAACAGAATCGAGAGTTTTGAGATAAAGGAGGCGTGCTTCGGAGGCACTGCCGGACTGTTCGTCGCATATCACTATGTTGCGGCCCATCCGGATCGGACCGTTCTCGTCGTCGCGAGCGATGTCGCCCGGTATGGATTGGGGACCTCTGGCGAGGTGACTCAGGGAGCTGGTGCCGTGGCGATGCTCGTGAGCGCGAATCCTGGAATCATTGCGCTTGATGATGACTCCGAGGATTACAGCGAGGACATCAACGATTTTTGGCGGCCGAATGGCAGGACCGAGGCTCTCGTCGATGGAAAGTACTCCATGCGGGTGTATCTTGATTTCTTTCGGCATGCATTCGACGCATACTGCGATCGCCGCTCGTTGGGTCTGGATGATTTCGGCGCGCTGCTGTTTCATCTGCCATTCACCAAGATGGGCGTCAAGGCGCTGCGCGTCGCGCTCGAACAGGCAGATGACCGAAATCGGGAACGGTTGGAGGGCAACTTCGCGATGAGCGCCCGATATTCCCGTGAGGTTGGGAATCTATATGCTGGCTCGCTCTATCTGAGTCTGCTGAGCTGGTTGGAGAATCCACGTGGCGATGATGGCGATGTTGGCGATGATGGCGTACGGGCGCTTGCCGGGCAACGTATCGGCCTGTTCAGCTATGGTTCCGGCGCCATGGGAAAGTTCTTCACAGGGCGGGTTCAGCCGGGGTATCAGAGGCATCTTCGCGTTCAGGCCCATGCACGGATGCTGAACGATCGTCGACGCATCGACGTCGCCGAATATGAGCGTCTGTTTGCAGCATATTATGGGACCGGCGATTTCGAAACCCAGATTCCTTCGTCGGGTTTCTATTTTTCTGGCGTTCGGCATTCGATTCGCCAGTATTCCCTGGCAGATCGGTCAGAGGGCTGATGTGGATAAGCCGTTGATACTAAGGCATTGATGTGAATATGCCATGATGTGAAGCAATTGATGTGAAGCAGTCAGTCTATAGACATGCTCTGTCTATAGACATAATCTATCTATAGATATAACATGTCTAAGGAAATGATGTTCGTCATATGAGTTGGGATTGACATGAAGATAAGAAATAGCATGGATCAGAGCGTCTGCGTGCTGCTGATGCTGGCGATGGAGCGTGATCATAGGCCGGTGAAGAGCCATGTCCTCAGCACGATTCTAGGAGTTTCGGATGCCTATCTGCGCAAGGTCATGCGAAGGCTGGTCAATTCCGGACTTGTCAGATCCGATGCGAGCAAGGACGGTGGATATACCCTTTCGAGGCCAATTGACCAGATCAGCATGCTTGACGTGTTCAATGCCGTCGAAGGTCCGCAGCCATTCTTTGAACTCTCGCACCTTGCTCGGAGAATCTTCGTAAAGGGACGAATGGTGCTCAGAAGCGAGAACGAGGTCCTGCAGGTCATCTCCGACGCTGAGGACGACTTTCGCGCACATCTCAAAGGCTACCCGCTTTCCAAGGCGTTGGAAGGCATCCAATACCACAATGGAGTCATGCGGTGGGAATCGAAGATGGGGCACATGGCCGATGCGGATGATGCTGCCTCAGAGAAAGACCTGCCTGGCGAACGGCAGATCGGCTTCGACACGGATGCAGACGACGGCGAGGAAGAAAGCCCGGCGGGCTTTGGGAATGAGGGGGAAGTGGAATGCTGAAGGCAGAGTGGAAGTCACTGTTGTCGAATAAGTTCATGATCGTCGTGCTGGTTGCCCTGGCGTTGGTCCCAGGACTCTATCAGCTCATCTTTCTCAACTCGATGTGGGATGTCTATGGACGTGTGAGCGATTTGCCGGTTGCCGTCGTGAACAATGACAAGGCTGTGGATTTCTCCGGAAAGTCATTGCACCTGGGAACGACGGTGAGTGACGGTCTCAAGAAAACGAAGTCCATGGACTATCACTTTGTCAATGCCAGGCAAGCCTCGGCGGGCATCAAGGATGGAAGTTACTATCTGGTTCTTACCTTCCCTTCGAATTTCTCCAGGAACGCCACAAGCCTGCTGACGAGCAAGCCAAAGACACTGCAATTGCGATATCAGACCTCGCAGGGACGGAGCTACACCGCTTCGAAACTGTCTGCAAGCGCGGTGAACGCTTTGAAAGACAAGGTGTCGAAGCAGATAACCCAGCTGTATGTGACACAGATCCTGCAGCGGTTTGCAACGACTGGCAGCGCCCTTGGCACGGCCTCGAATGGTGCCGCCACCTTGCAGACGGGGAGTGCGAAAATCGCCTCCGGCAGCTCTCTCATCGCTCAGAACCTCGTGAAGCTTTCCGATGGGGCATTGCAATTCTCGGATGGGACGCAGCAGCTTTCTGTGGGAGCGAAGCAGTATGTGGATGCGGTGACCAAGGTGAACGCAGGCGCACAGAAGCTCGATTCTGGCGCGAGCAAGCTGGCATCGGCGGGTGGAAGCCTTTCTCAGGGAACCACGAAGCTTGCGGCGGGAGCGAACAGCCTGAGCGAAGGCACGGATGCATATGCGTCCGGTGTGAACGCCATTGCAACGGGGGCGCAGAAGCTTGCGGCAAGCGGCAGGAAGCTGAGTCAGGGTGCCGGGCAATTGAGCGGATCTGCGGCGAGTGGCGCAGCCACGCTCAATTCCGGCGCTGAAGGTCTGACTTCCGCAGTCAGTTCTCTCGATGCCGCGCTTGCACAGACATCGCAGCAGCAAAGTGACATTGCGGCTTTGGCGAGTGCCTTGCCCAGCACGAATTCGGCGGTCAGCGACCTGAACAAGGCTGTCCAGCAACTTCCCGATGACACGAGTATGACGACCTTGGAGAAAAGCAATGCCAGTGACCTGGAGCAGCTGCGGAATGTCTCGGGGCAGATCGAGCGACTGCAAGGTGACGCTTCAAGCCAGACAGGCAGCGACGCAGAGAATTCGGCTCTGCTGCGGTCATTGGTCGTGGAGCTTCAGACAGTCACGGACAGCATGGCTGAGAACCAGACCGAGATGACGAAGCTCGAGCAGTCGAGCCAGAGCGTTGCCGCGCTGAAGCAGCGGTCGCAGGCGGTCGCCGACACTTCCCAGAAGGTGCTTCCTTCGGCGGCTACGGCGTTGAACGGTGCAGAGAGTGGGCTTCAGTCTGCACGATCAGCCTTGGATGCCAAGATCGTCCCTGGATCGGTCGCATTGCAAAGCGGGGTGAAGAGCTATACCGAAGGAGTCGATGGTGGCATTGCCCAGCTCGGTACGGGTGTGGAAAGCTATGTGTCCGGAGTGGATCGGCTGAATGCAGGTGCCCAGAAGCTGTCTCAGAATTCGGGGACGCTCGCTCTTGGAGCCGAGGGACTTGCTGGCGGGCTCAATGCCTTGAATTCCAAGGTTCCGCAACTGACGGGCGGGCTTGCCTCATTGCAGTCCGGAACGTCGACCTTGGCCGGGGGATTGCAGACGCTGAGCAGCAAGGGGTCCACATTGACCGCTGCGACGAGCAAGCTGGATGCCGCTTCGACCACGATTGCCGAGGGGTCGGGGAAGCTTGCCGCCGCCCAAAGGAAGGTCAGCAGTGGAGCCGGAAAGGTCAGCAGCGGTCTGGGAACTCTGTCCGGCAAGCTTGCTAAGGGGTCCACGGCGATTTCCAAGGTAAACGCCAAGTCGAATGCTGCGAAGGCCGTTTCGGCGCCGGTCTCGGCAAAGAGGACGGACCATGACAGCGTTGCGAACAACGGAACGGGAATGGCCCCCTACATGATTTCCGTCGCCCTGTATGTGGGCACGCTGGCCATCAATATGATGTACGATGCGACGCTGGCGAAGAAGAAGCCAAGCAGCGGAATCGCTTGGTGGGCGAGCAAGATGTCCGTACTGGGATTGGTCGCCGTCGTCCAGGCGTTTCTCGTTGACTTTGTGGTCGTCAGGATGCTCGGTCTGCAACCGCTGAATCACCTGCAATTCCTGGGGGTGCTGCTGCTGATCTCTGCGATGAACATGTCATTCGTCACCTTCTTCAACGTGCTGCTTGGAAAAGTCGGTGCATTCCTGATGATGATATTCCTTATGGTCCAGCTGGGGGCATCTGCCGGAACGTATCCGATCGAGCTCTCGGGAGGCTTCTATCAGGCTATACATCCTTGGATTCCGATGACGTATGCGATCGATGCGCTGAGGGAATCGATCTCGATAGGCGGGTCGCTGTCCATGCCGGTGCTTGTGCTGAGTCTGATACTCGTGGCTTGCAACGTGCTGATGATCCTCGTCTTCGCACGCCGCAAGGGCATGAGCAGCGTTGGATTCGAACGGCAGCAGGAACTGAATTCGAGCGACGGATCCCGAAGGGGCCGCAATGGCGAACGAGGTCCGAGTCGGAAAGGAGCTGTGCCGACGCCTTCGGTCGCGCCAGCCGATGCATGACGGCATGATAGCAAGCGTTCGGGGCTTGTCAGCCAAGGATGCCAGGGATATTCGCCACCGATGCGGTTCTTGGAGCCTGAGGCCATACTGATATGGGAGCCATGCACGTGCGAAGGATTTGACAACGCCGATGGCAGGGTGCAATGATTACTACTGATAACTATTATCAATAGTAGAAAGTTCAATATGTCCAAGGTGTTGCTGTGCACAGGTCTGGAATATGCAACCCAGCTTATGGGGGTCTGCGCCATGGATTGGCGGGGGACGAGAGCAGGTCGGACGGCGCTTCCCGGAAACGATTGCAATGACGGGACTTGCACTGCCGAAGGGCTGGACGACGCTCTGATAGTCGCATACACGGTTCGCATGGATGACCGGAATCGGCTGTCGGTCCGAAGGAGCGTCGCAGGCTGCTGTGACATGATGCTTGGAAGCAATGTGCGCATCGAAGCCGTGCCGCTGGATGATTGCTGCCTGAGCTGCACGATTAAGCATGACCTGCAGGCGCTGCTCTCGAGCCTCCCACAGGATGCCATGGCCCCGAACATAGCCGTCATATTGCCCAAAGGGGTGCAGGCAGCACCGACCGCTGAATATCTTCGTGAGATGCAACTCGTTCACGATGCGTTCCAGCATGACGGACCTCGCATCCATGTTCAGTCCATCGTCGCCATGCTTGATTCGTCCACTGCGAAGGCGCGGATATTCGACGATTCGCCATTCATGCAGTGCGAGGGGGCCGATCTCGGCGATGAGTCGGATGCAGCAGGCAGCGGCGATTACGATGAACGCTGCGTTGGGGGAGCGCTGGCCGAGGTGATAGCCGATGCGAATCACGTCGTTCTGCTTCCAGACGTGAAGTCACAGGGCGATGTCGATGAACTGACGGGTCTTGTCGAGGCGCTGGGATCCGAAGGGTGCAGGGTGCATTTCGATGTCGAGAGACTCACGATCGATGATCTTGACGCTGGGACGCGAGCGGATTCGCCATGTGCCCGTTCCGAAGGTTCTCAGGATCGATCCGATGAAGGAGTCTCCGAACGCTTGGATGGGGATGCCGGCGTGCCATCGGACGAACGGCATGGCATGGGGAAGTCTCCTCAAACGCCACTGACGGCTGAAATCGCTTGGGCGTCCCTTGGACAGGATTCATTGGGCCTGAGCATCCGTTCCCATTCTCCGGTGCATCCAAGTCGACTCTCGGATCTGCTTGCGGATAAAAGCGTTCCCATGCATATCCATGGCCATTTTGCGGTGCCCAACAAACCATTTTCGGCTTTCGTCTGGGAAGGTGACCCAGACGGTTCGATCATCGAGACCGTCGACCACGCCATGGTCGACGAATCGCAGTATCAGACCGAGATCCTTGTCGTTGCACGAATCTCGGAAGGCAGTCAGAGCGTCGCCGCGCAGGAGTTCGTGGACCGATTCCAGAATCTGCTGGTGACGCACGAGGAATCGCAACGCCCATTGATGAGCTGGATGGAGCAGAGCGACACCTTCACTCGGTGGGCATCGATGGACTGAGATGGATCCATGCGATGTATGGATGTGAGACGCTGAATCCGTATGCTTCGGAGCGGCTTGCTTTCTCGGCAAAGGCTGGATTCAGACGGTGACCCCGAAGATATGGCCGATCACCCAGGCGAACAGCATGGTTGACAGACCCATGATCACATTGCGCAGTATCGCCGTTCGCCGCTTGGTTCCCACGATTTGAGCGGAGACGAATCCGGTGAGCAGCAGGGCGAATGCAACGGCTGCGACGATGAGCATGACCCTTATGGTGAACGTCGCGGGAATCTGTGAGATAAGCAGGGGGATCAATCCTCCGCTGAGAAACGCGAAGAACGAGGAAATGCCTGCGTGCCAGGGATTGGTGAGCTCGTTGGGATCGATGTTCAATTCCTCGAGAGCGTGCGCGCGCAACGCATCGTGGTGCATTGCCTCGTATGCGGCCTTGTATGCGGTCGGGTGCGTCATTCCCTTGGTCTCATAGATCTGGGTCAGCTCGTCGAGTTCCTCGTCGGGAAGGTTGATGAGTTCCCATCGTTCCTTCTCCAATATGGACTTCTCGGTATCTCGTTGGGCGCTTACGGACACATATTCGCCGCCAGCCATCGAGAATGCCCCGGCAGAGATTGCAGCGACCCCCGCAATCAGCAGGGCATGGGGATTGTTGTCTGCTCCCGCGACGCCGAGGATCGTTCCAGCGACGGAAACTATGCCGTCATTCGCTCCTAGCACAGCGGCGCGGAGACTGTTCAACGCCTTCGATGATTCGTTGGACTTATTGTGTATCTCCCCTGGATGGGGAGTGATGGCCTCTCGGATGGCGGGTGTCTGCTCGATGCCGAGCCATCCACCCTGGATTCTCGTGGGAATCGCCGATCCGGACGCGTCGGTCCGGCTGTCTGGGAGCGAACGCTCGTGCTCGGTGCCCTTGGCCGGCCTGGTCGTCGACTTTCCTGTGATGGCTGATGACGCGCCTTTGGCGAGCTGACCGGATTTCGGCTGTGAAGCACAGTTATTCGTCATTCAAGTTCTCCCTTTCGGCTGGTTCCCATCTGACCGCGAAGTCAACTGTACCAATCCTAGAAGGATAGTCCTGTCGACTATGTGAAGTGTCGACCTGATGGTGGAATGCTCCACGATTATGCGAACCGCCGAATGAACAAGTTGCGATAATGAGAATCATTAGTTATAGTATCTCGCATGGGTAAAACATGTCAGGTATTGGGAACGCACGCCAGCTTCGGCAACTCGGTTTCGCACTCGCACAGAAAGACGCGGAGGCGTTTTCGACCGAATCTGCAGCGCAAGCGCTATTGGGTGCCGTCTCTTAACAGATTCATCGTGCTTCAAGTGAGTGCGAAAGGCATCAAAACCATCGACAGGCGAGGGATCGAGGCTGTCGTCGCCGGTCTGCGGGCTCGAGGCGAGCTCGGATAAGCGCGAATGGGACGCATGCCAGATGTGAAGCATGAACAGACTCGATCAGAATAGAAAGGACCGACGTGGCATCCAAATCAAATGTGAACCGTCCGATAATAACTCTCCGATCCACAGAAGGTACCGGTTCCACATACACGACTCGGAAAAACCGCAGAAATACCCCTGATCGACTTGAACTGATGAAGTTCGATCCAGTGCTGAGGCGCAGGGTCAAGTTCCGCGAAACACGCTGAGGTGCTTCAGGCGCCTGCGGACGGCATGGCCAGGCAAGAAAGAATAGGGAACATGGCAAAAACAAGCAAGATAATGAAGCAGCGCAAGCGCGAGGACATCGTGGAACGCTTTGCCGAGCGTCGACTGCAATACAAGAAGGACAGCGTCAATCCGCATCTCAGCCAGGAGGAACGCAACGCTGCGATGAACAGGCTGCAGGCCCTGCCTCGCGATGCGAGTCCTACTCGTCTGCGCAACCGAGATTCGACGGACGGCCGTCCACGCGGGTACCTTCGCAAGTTTGGCCTCTCACGCATAACGATGCGCGAGCTCGCCCATCGCGGCGAACTGCCGGGAGTGACCAAATCCAGTTGGTGACTGCGCGATCAGTCAGGACGCACTCGGCATTGGTCGCAGGCCGTGTCCGTTCTTGACTGCCATCAATGCGATGAACCAAAGATACTGTGAGAAAGAGGAAGCATGAAGCAAGGCATTCATCCAACATATGACTACGTGATATTCCATGATCGATCAGCCGGCACGATGATGCTGACGCGCTCGACTCTGGCCGCGAAGGCTGATTCGCTGCCAAGGATGAGGTGGGAGGACGGCAAGGAGTATCCAGTGGTCAACGTCGATGTCTCGTCGAGCAGCCATCCCTTCTATACCGGCAAGAACGTGGTGCTGGACACGGCAGGGCAGGTGCAGAAATTCAACAGGCGCTATCAGCGCACTTCAGAATAGACGGCAGCCAGCAGACGTGTCGGTCAGCGATGCTGACCGGATGATCGTTCCTGCCCGTCCGCCTGGGCGGCAGGCCCTTCCGGTCGCAGAGGCATTCGATGGCAGGCAGAAAAGGAAGAATCATGAAGGTAAAGTCTTCGATTCGTTCGCTTGCGCGCAGACCGGGATCGACGGTGGTGCGCAGACGCGGACATGTGTATGTGATAAACAAGAAAAATCCGAAATTCAAGGCGAGGCAAGGCTGATGGCATTACCAAAATACAAGACTTCGCGCGCAAACACGCATTCACGCCGAGCGCAGTGGAAGGCACAGGGCGCACAGCTGGTTTCAGTCCGCACCCCAGAAGGCGATGAAGTGCAGGTCCCGCAGCATCTTGCCGCGGCTGTGCGAAAGGGATATCTCACCCTCTAGGACTTCGTAAGACTCATGTGTGCCACGAAGCAGTGTCAGCAGCGGTTTCGCGCTCCCGAAGGACCTTCTTCGGTTCTGTCTCATGCTTCGCCCGCAGAGCGGCAATGGTCGGATTAGCCGGCCATTGCCGCTCTGTCGTATCGGGATTCGCCCATGGCATCAATCGATGTGTTCCTCAGCTGAAATCGTCGATGATGATGGTAACTTGGAAGCCGGTCGGAGTCTTGCGGGATGCGTGGCTCATGCATTCGTGGGCGACGCGGGGGATTGCCGGTTGCGTTGGTTATGTTGCAAGGGGTTGCGGATGACGCATGGCATATGACACATGACACATGGGAAGGGCCGTCTGCGCGGTGCCGGAATGGAATGGGGAATGATTTGGGGATTGCTTGGGAGTCTGTCTCAAAACGATATGACGATGGAACGGTCGCGGTAGACAACGTCTCCTTGGTCGCCGAGGAGCATAGGACCCTCGCCCTTGTCGGGTCTTCCGGCTCTGGGAAGACCACCCTGCTGCAGATGGTGAACCGCATGGTCACCCCCAATGCCGGCAGAGTGGTGATTCACGGCAAGGACAATCACGGCATGAATCCGGTCGCCTTGCGCCGATCCATCGGCTATGTATTGCAGAATGGCGGATTGCTGCCGAACAGAACGGTGCTTGACAACATCGCGACTGTTCCTATGCTTCTGGGGATGAAACGCAAGGAAGCGCGGGCCCATGCTCTGGAAGTCCTCGATGAAGTGCGTCTCGAAGAGAGCATCAAGGACCGCTATCCGTCCGAACTTTCCGGTGGCCAGCAGCAGAGAGTCGGCGTTGCCAGGGCGCTTGCCGCCAATCCAGACATTCTGCTGATGGACGAGCCGTTCACTGCAGTGGATCCGATCGTACGACGTGGCCTGCAGGACGAGCTGCTCAGGCTGCAGTCGGAGATAGGCAAGACTATAGTCTTCGTCACCCATGACATTGACGAAGCCTTCTATCTTGGCGACCATGTCGCCTTGATGCGCCCAGGTGGGACGCTTGCACAGTTTGGCACAGCCAGGGAACTGATAGACCAGCCAGCGGATTCCTTCGTCGAGACATTCATCAGTGCGGGATGCCTCAGAAGCGAGCTGCGATGAACTGGCTGACTCAAAACACATCGCAGATCATGGATTATGCGTTGCAGCACATCGTATTGAGTGCATTGCCGATAATCATTGGCACTCTCATCGCCGTTCCTCTGGCAAGACTGGCAAATGGAGCCAGGCTGACGCGCGTCAGCCTCTACGTCGCGTCCAGCGTGCTGTATGCCATCCCATCCCTGCCGCTGCTCATCTTTCTTCCGGCATTGCTGGGAACGCGGATACTGGATCCGATCAACATCGAAGTCGCATTGACGATCTATGCGGTTGCAATCATGCTCACATCGGCTTCTCATGCCTTCCTGTCGATAGATTCGAATGCGATGCATGCGGCTGATGCAATGGGGTTCGGTGTCTGGAAGAAGTTCTTCCAGGTCGAGCTTCCTCTGGCGGGCACTCAGCTGCTGGCCGGCATTCGAGTGGTTTCCGTAAGCACGATAAGCCTCGTCACCGTAGGTTCCCTCATAGGGGTGAATTCGCTCGGCTTCTTCTTTCTGGAAGGGTATCAGCGTGACTTTCCGTTCGAAATATGGGTTGGCATCGTAGGAACCGCCTTGATCGCGCTGATCTTCGACCAGATTCTGGCTGTTTCGGGCCGTCTTCTCATGCCATGGAACCGTCACGGTCCGGCAGGAAGGGGGTCGGTCGCATGAATGTATTCTCACAGACGCTGCGCTGGCTGGGCGAGGCTTCGAATTGGGATGGGCAAGGTGGCATTGCGCTGAGACTGATGCAGCACCTGGAATATTCCCTGGCAACGCTTGCCATCACGTGTCTCATTGCGATTCCCCTGGCTTGCTACATCGGCCATTACGGCAAGGCATTGTCCGTGATTTCGGTCGTGAATGCGATGCGTGCGCTTCCGACCCTGGGGATGCTCAGCGCGCTTGCATTGATTTTTGGCCTCGGGATATCGGCTCCGATGATCGTGATGGTGATGTTTGCGATTCCTCCGGTGCTGGCTGCGACGTATTCAGGAATCGCAAACGTGAGTCAGACTACGACGCACGCGATGCGCGCCATAGGATTCAACGAATGGCAGATTCTATGGAATGTCGAGCTGCCGACCGCGTTCCCTCCGATTCTGGGAGGCGTACGCTCGGCATTCACTCAGATCATTGCCACATGGACCGTTGCCGCGTTCCTGCCAGTTGGCGGACTCGGACGTTTCCTGATCGATGGACTTGCAGTTCGAGACTATCCACAGATGCTTGGCGCGTCCTTTCTGGTCATCGGGCTATCGATCGCGGTCGATGTCGTCATGCTGACCTTGCAGAGCGTGATTGCCCGGCATTCGCGATACTCGCAGATCGCTCAGCGTGCATAGTCGCGTTTCAAGAGGAGCTGAGAGAAACCGTATGGAAGAGATGAAAAGACAAGAGGAAGGTGGGAGAAACATGAATTCGTTTGGAAGAAAGCTGCTTGGGGGAGCGTTGACCGGGGTGATGCTGATGGCTGCTGTCGGATGTGGTTCATCCAATCCGCTTGACGCAGCTTCCAGCTCACAGGGAGATTCATCGACGATAACCATAGGCTCTGCCAACTTTGCCGAAAGTGAGATACTTGCGAACATCTATGCCCAGGCTCTTGCGGCCAAGGGGATCAACACAGCTCTCAAGCCGGACATAGGCGCGCGCGATGTGTACATCGCGGCGCTCAAGGATGGTTCTATCGATCTGGTTCCCGAATACACCGGCAACCTCCTGCAATACTTTGACAAGACTTCGACTGCGCAAGGCGCGGATGCCGTCTATGCGGCAACGAAGAAGGCGCTGCCAAGCCAATTCGCAGTCCTGGACCAGGCCGATGCAGAGGATTCCGACTCAATCAACGTGACAAGGGAATACAGCGAGCAGCACCATGTCACCAGCATTGCCGACCTTGCCGGAATAAGCGGGCTCAAGATCGCTGCGGCTCCCGAATTCGCAACGAGACCCTATGGCATCAAGGGACTGAAGCAGCAATATGGCGTCGATGCGACCTTGGTCCCGATCAACGACGGTGGTGGTGCAACGACGATCAAGGCCCTGCTCGACGGTACGGTGCAGATGGCGAACATCAATACGACATCGCCGAGCATCAAGACCGACGATCTGGTGACGCTCAAGGATCCGAAGCAGATGATTCTGCCGCAGCGGGTGGTCCCTCTGATCGCGAAATCCGCCGAGTCTGACAAGGTGAGCGCCACTCTCAATGAAGTGCAGGGCAAGCTCACGACGAAGAGTCTGATGACGATGAACGGCGAAAGCGTCAACGACAGGCAGTCCGCCTCTGCGATCGCGAAGAAATGGCTGCAGGAACAGAAGCTTCTCTGACCTGCGTCCGATAGGCGACGGTTGAATTCGTGCGCTCCGACTTGCATGCCCGGGAATCCCGGAGGACCATGTGATGAGGCGAACATGACGATGCGATGTGTCGCAGTGTGCCATGTGTCGCAGTGTGCCATGTCAAGGTTATGGTTGTACGATTTTAGGTTGGGGGAATGGCCCGTCGTCGAAATCTGATGACAAGGAGCCAGACACAGTGCCGTAGTTGGGAAGATGCGGAATGTTGCATGGTACATTCATGTCGTTGCGATGGAAATGAGCAATCGATTGTGATGCGCCGTGCGACGCCGTGCTTTGCGGCATGAACCCTTGATTCGGATATAGGCAAAGGAATGAAGGAGTTGAAGTGGGACGAAAAATCATTCTTGATTGTGATCCAGGGCATGACGACGCAGTCGCTATTCTGTTGGCGCTTGGAAACGACAACATTGACCTGCTGGGAATAACAACCATCGGTGGAAACCAGACACTGCACAAGGTCACGTACAACGCACTCGCGGTCTTGGAGCAGGCGCACGCATATCAGGTGCCAGTCGCTGCAGGGTGCGCATCGCCGCTGATACGTGAATTGGAAACGGCACCGGGAGTGCATGGCGATACTGGTCTCGATGGTGTGGATCTGCCAAAGCCATCGCACGGCGTCATCGACAGGCATGCCGTCGATTTCATCATCGATACGGTCATGGGCAACGAGCCGAAGACGGTGACCCTTGTTCCCACAGGACCGCTGACGAATATCGCGATGGCCGTGCGCAAGGAGCCGCGCATCGTTGAGCGTGTGAAAGAGGTCGTTCTCATGGGTGGCGGCATCAACGTCGGCAATTGGAGCGCCGTCGCAGAGTTCAACATCAAGGTCGATCCCGAAGCCGCTCACGTGGTGTTCAACGCATCATGGCCGGTCACGATGATCGGACTGAATCTGACTCATCAGGCATTGTGCACTCCTGAGCGTCAGCGCGACATCGAATCGATAGGAACCCCAACCGCTGACTTCGTGAGTCACCTTATGGACTTCTTCCGCAAGGCATACGCCGAGAACCAAGGCTTCGTCGACCCGCCGGTGCATGACCCGTGCGCGGTCGCCTACCTTCTTGACCCCGAGGTCATCACCACACGCAAGGCTCCGATCGACATCGAGACCAAGGGCGATCTGACTTTGGGCATGACGGTCGCCGACCTGCGCGCGCCCGCACCTGCCGACTGCCATACGCAGTATGGCGAAACATTGGATGTGGACCGCTTCTGGCAGCTGATCCACGAAGCGATCGCGAACATTGGCGAAGGACTTGACAAATGACCACTGACATGAAGGCTTCCGCGAACAAGCCTGAATCGGCTTCCTCGATCATCGGCCTGATGATCGCTCTTCTGGTTGCCGTCTTCGCATTCCAGCTCAATACTTCGATGCTCTCGCCTGCCTTGGTGACCATGCAGCGAGAACTCAATACGACCGCTTCCGAAGTCGGACTGACACAGACCGTGTTCTTTACCGCAGCCGCCCTATTCTCGCTCTTCCTTCCACGCCTCGCGGATTCCGCAGGTCGCAAGAAGGTGCTCATCGGCATGCTGATCGCCACGATTGCAGGGTGCGCGGTTTCCGCTCTCGCAGTCAACATTCCCATGCTGATGCTTGGTCGTGTTCTGCAGGGTGTGTGCGGTCCGATCGTTCCTCTATGCCTCATAATGCTGCATGTTCGAGTACCTGACGACAAGCGCTATGCTCGTCTGATGGCCATCATCACATCGGTCAATGGCGGTATCGCGGGCGTCGATGCGCTGCTTGGCGGATGGCTTGCAGCCCATTACGGATTCCGCTCGATCTTCTGGACCATGGCGGGCATCGCTCTTATCGCCGTGATCATGACGGCGATCTATACTCGCGAAAGCTGGGCGGATACCAAGGCCAAGATGGATTGGATCGGTGCGATTCTGCTGGTCATCGCAATCGGAGCGCTGCTGCTTGCCGTCGATGAGATAGAGAAGCTCGCCGCGGCGAATTGGTTGTATGTCGTCATCATGCTGGTGGTGGCTGTGGTCGCCTTCGTCGTCTTCTGGAACGTCGAGAAGCGTAAGAGGGAACCGATGGTCACGACCGTGTATCTGAAGCAGCGCAGGACATGGGGCCTGCTGCTCACCACGCTGCTCACGATGACCGGCGTGTTCGCAATCATGAACGGCATCGTTCCTGCCATCGCTCAGGATGCGAAGCTCGGCGCAGGATTGAGCGCGGACGTGGCATCTCTCGCAACCCTTACGCCATACGCACTTGCGGGATTGGTGTTCGGACCCGTCGCGGGCTGGCTCACCAGCCGATATGGGTATCACAGGGTGTTGCGCTACGGCTTGGTCGCCACGGCGATCGGCGTCATCGCCATCATGTTCACTGCCACTTCCGTGAGCGTCTGGGCTCTGGTCGCCGTTTCGATCTTCGTGGGCATCACCTATGCCGGAACGGTCAACATCATGCTCAACGGTCTGGGAATCGTGCTCTCTCCGGCTGACAACACCGGTTATCTTCCCGGTCTGAACGCTGGCGCATTCAACCTTGGAGCCGGTCTGAGCTTCGCGATCCTCTATGCCGTGATGACGCAGGTCGGCGGAGGCACAAGCGTGTCCTCGTATGTGTTCAGTGTCGGCACGGGCCTTATTCTGGTCATTCTGGCTCTGGTATGCTCCTTCTTCATTCCATCGGTCGAGAAGACGGAGCAGTGAACCGCTCGGCCCGCCAGGTGATTCGCTGAGGCGGAGATGGCCGAGATGGCGGTATAACTATAGGGAGAAGCTTTGAAAGGGTGGATGCGTGAAACAGCTGAAGTTGAATAAAGACGAGATCATGGATGAACTGGATCGAATAGCTTCGTCATCTCTGGCTGCCCACGTGTCCATCGTGGGCTCGATGAATGCCGATCATGTGGTCGAGGTCGATGCGATGCCGAAGCCGGGCGAGACCATCGTCGGTGGGCCGATGGCGATTCATGCAGGCGGTAAGTCTGCGAACCAGGCGGCGAGCTGCGCGCGACTCCAGCTCCAGACCGACATGATCGGGGCGGTGGGTTCGGATGCGAATGCTGATTTCCTGCTTCACGAACTCGAGAAGGTCGGTGTCGCGACGGCTCACGTCGAACATGTCAACGGACCATCTGGTTCGACGATCATCGTGGTCGATCCCCATGGAGAGAATTTCATCGTAGTGTCTTCCGGTGCGAATGCGAAGGTCGATGCAGAGTGCATTCACAGGCATGCCGCCGTCATAGAGCGATCCGATATCCTCGGGCTCTGTCTTGAGGCGCCGCTTGCCGCAGTGATCGAAGCGGCCCATGTGGCGCATGCGGCCGACACCACAGTGCTCCTTAACATATCGCCAATGCCCGAAGACCTGAACGAGGCACTGAGGCACGCGCTGGCCGATGCTGCAGACATCGTCATCATGAACGAGCACGAAACCGCGCAGTGGCTGCGAATGGAATCGGAACCGGGCCTTGAATCCGACTGGGAATCGATCAATGACCGGCTGCATGCCACGGGGCTGGATCGGGTCGTGGTCACGCTGGGTTCGGCTGGCGCCGTCGTGCTCGACGGGCCGGACGTGGTCCATGTTCCCGCATGCAAGGTGAAGCCCGTCGATACGACGGGTGCGGGGGACTCCTTCATGGGGTCCGTGCTTGCAGGTCTTGCGAGTGGCAATGCACTGGCATCCTCGTGTACCGTCGCCTCCGCGGTTTCCGCATATTCGACGCTTGGCAGGGGTGCGCAGTCGTCCTATGGCGATGCGCAGGAGATAATCGATTTTGTGCAGGGAAACTGACTGCTGACAGCATCTGCGGTTGAACCATCGGGTTGCCATATCGTGGCAGCCCGATTTTCATATGCCGCTGCCTGCCTCCTCGGCGCTGTCGCGCTGCCTGGCGGGACGCTCGATGTGATGCAATGCCGGAATGAAGACCGGAAGCAGAGTCACGACGAGATAGAGGCTGCCGAGCAGGGCAAGGGTGGCATCAAGACCGAGCATATGCGACGCGAACCCGCCGACAAGGGAGCCGACAGGCATCAGTCCCCAAGTCAGTGCGCTCGTCAGGGACATGACCTTGCCGCGTGATGCTGCGGGGATTCTCTCATAGATGACCGCGCCGAAGATGGGATTCAGGAATCCCGAACCGAAGCCGCCTATCGCGATCACCGTGAGTATCACCGGTAGCGGAGCATTCAGGGCCATGACGATGTATCGAGGAAATCCAACGAGCAGATATCCGATCACCAGAATAGGGAAGCGTGGCAGACGATCGGCGACTACCGTCGCTATGGTGCTTCCGATCAGAGCGGGGAAGGTGAGGCACGCAAACAGAAGGCCGAGTGAGCCTGAGCCATGATGCTGGCCTATCACCCATGCAGGTGCAAGCACGTCGGTCCAGGCGATGTCAATCATATTGGTGACTGCCGGTATGAACGAGAACCCCAGGACTACCGGAATCGTGAGCAGGACCTTCCATCCCTCAGCGATGTTGCCGACATAGGCGCGAAGGTAGGAGCCAAGCTGCGTGGTGAGTGTCGTCCTGTGATGTGACCGCCTTTGCTCCGTGGCTTGCGTGGTCTGCATGGCTTGCGTTGCCTGCATAGCCTGGACGGTCTGCTGTGCCGGCACCTGCTGACTGTCTGTGTTCCGGGTCGGTGAGGCATCGGCGCGCAGTGAATCAGGGTCTGCCGTGTCCTTGATGATCTCGGTGACGGATTCGTTGCCCAGCAATGCGGGGCGGACCACGTGGCCGATCATGGACGCGCCGAATAGCAATGCCAGTGAGGTGAAGGCAAGGGCGTACGGTCCACCGACGATTCCGACGATGACCCCTCCGAGAGCGGAGCCGATGGTACCGGCAAGGTGGCTTGTGGTGCTGGAGAGGCCGGTGATCCTTTCCATCGGCTGTCTGGCGTATGCCGCGATGCTGGGAGAAAGGATGTCCTTGGCATTGTTGGAAGGCCCGCGCATGGCACCCACGATTGCGACGATTCCTATCAGCAGTGGTATCGAGAACAGGTGTGCGAACCATAGCACTGGAATCAGGGCGATGAACGCCGCACTGATGCAGTCGCATGTCACCGAGATCCGGGTGGGACCGACCTTGTCGATCAGCGGGCCGCAGAGGATGTTGGCGACGACGAGCATGCCGAGCTGGACAGCGCTCACGATTCCCGTCGCGATGGTGTTATGCGTCAGGTTCAGGACCATCCAGGGCACGGCGAGACTGCTTAGCGTGCTGCCGAACAGCGAAACGATGTCTGCACACAGCCAGGCGCCGAGAACAATATGCGTGCGTCGAACGTGGATGCGTCTCCAAGACAGCGCGCCCATCATCGGAGCAGGTCCTGAGCCACTGGGAACAGGTGGAACTGCATGGCGATGGCCCTGCTTCGATTCGGTCCCTCGGCTTGTCCTGCGATGGAGCTGTCTGGTGCGGACGCTGGCGTGTGACCGGATTCGCCGCCTTGCTCCGCAGTGCAGTCATCCGAGCCTCGCACGGTTCCATCGTCTGCACCGTCGATGTTCTTCCAGTGGACAAGCGGGTGCCTCTTCATCGCATCGAAGAGAATGCCTTGAACCTGGCTGGCGATCGAATCGGCCTCCTCGGGTGTCAGCAGCATGGCATAGTCGCTCATGGTCGATATGTCCTGCCAGGTCGAATCCATGGATTTCCAAGTGCTTGCCGCCTGCAATATCTGTCGGGAGAGTTCAGAGGCCGCCACCTGCATGAACCCGCTCGCGGCATCCAGCTCGTCCTCGGCATTCGGCGATTTCTCGGAGGGTGCATCGATGACGTTATACAGCTGCCTGGCCTTCCAGAACAGCTTTCTCCCGGAGGACAGCTTCGTGTCCTTCTCGATGAAGCCATATTTCGCAAGGATTCTCAGATGATAGCTTGTCGAACCGGTGTTGAGTCCTGTCATTCTTGCAAGATCCGTGGCGGTTGCGGAGCCGTTGAGTCTCAATATCCCCAGAAGCCGCAGACGAATCGGGTGCGTAAGCGCGCGCAGCTGTTCCGGGTTTGGCATGAGCCCCTGGGGCTGGGGCGTTCTTCCGTTGTTGCTTGATGTTGATGTCATGAATGCAAATATATCTCTGCAAAGTAATATATGCAAATATATCTTTGCATTTCTTATGATTCCTTATGGATTGTGCCGCGTACGGCACATGTTCAGAGCAGGCCGTCTACGTGAAGCGCCGTGAACATGCGGTCGAAGCATTCTTCCAGCAAGGGATGCGGCATCGCGAAGTTCATGCGGACGCAGCCGGCGCCGACAGCACCGCATTCGCGGCCATCGGTCAGGGCGACATTCGCCTTCTTCAGGAAGTAGTCTGCGGGATCGTCAAGATGCAGGGGCGAGAAGTCAAGCCATGCGATATAGGTGCCTTCTGGCCTGATGTAGCCGACCTTCGAGAATCTGCCACCCATCTCTTCGTTCACCAGGGCGGCGTTTCGTCGGACATAGTCGAACGCGCCTTCGAACCATGAAGCCCCGCCTTCATATGCCGATGTCGTCGCAATCGCACCGATCGTGGCGGTCTGATGCTCGGACCATTGTGCACGCTCCATCCACAGTTCCAAGTCATTAGGATTGGTGAGAATCACCTGTGCGCATTTTGTCCCCGGAATGTTGAATGACTTCGAGGCCGATGTCGAGGTGAATGCCTGCATCGCGGTCTGGCTGCTGATCGAGGCGAAGGGGATATGCCGGTTCCTGCCGTATGCGAAAGGTGCATGAATCTCGTCCGAGAAGATGCGAACGTCATAGCGCTGCGCCAGATCCGATAGCCTCAGCATCTCCTCGCGTGTGAGCACCTTGCCGATCGGGTTGTGAGGGTTGCAGAGCACGAATGCATGGCAGCCTTTGGCGAAGGCCCTTTCTATCGCATCGAAGTCGAAGAGCCATTCGCCCTCGGTGACTTCGGAGGAAGCCTTGCGAAGCATGGGAATCTCAAGGAGGTCAACGTCATACAGTTGCGGGACGCTCAGGAAGGGCATGTATGCCGGAGTGGGCACGATGACTGAATTGCCTGGTCTGACGATTTCTCTCAGGAAAATCTCGAACGCCTCCAGCACGTCGGGGACCGGACGGATGCACGCTGGATCGACCTTCCAGCCATAGCGCTTCTGCCAGTCGGCGCACGAGGTGGCGACCCTCTTCTTCCAGGGGTCGGGAATGTATCCCAGGCGATGGTGGTCAGAGGCCTCCTTGATCGCATCGACGACGCATGGCGCAAGGCCAAAGTCCATTTCGGCGATGAATGCACCGATGCATCCTTCGTAACGGGTCCATTTATCCGAGCCGACGGCCTGCAGGTCTTCGATCGTCGTGGCATCGACCTTGGCTGCGTCGAAGTCTGAGGAAGCGCCGTGCCTGAGTGCGGCACCTCTGAGGGTGTCTGTTGTGAGAGCTTCTGTTGTGTGGGTATCTGTTGTCATGCCGCCCATTGTCGCCGCATGATGCAACGAGCTCAACGCCGTGGCTCATCGAAATGATAATGAGCTTCCTCAAGTTGCTTATCGGGCGGGATCCTTCATGCCTGTCCGTTTCTCTCCATTCCTGTCCATCTCTGTCTGTTTCTGGACATGCCCATCGAGCACGGTCAGTTCCTCGTGAGTGCCGGTCTGAGATATTTCAGGGCAGTTCTGCGCAATTCCTCGATAAGCGACTTCATGGCGGGTCGAGCATCGCTCTTTCTCGTCACGATGCCGATTTCACGATATGCGAATTCGTCTGCGATCGGGCATGCTGTCAGGTCAGGTTGAAGATTGATATGAATGTCGAGTTCGGGAACGAGGGAAACGCCCATCCCTACTTCGACAAGATTCTGGGTCGCCCAATAGTCGTCCGTGGCGTGACGGATGTCCGGCTTGAATCCTGAGCGTGCAGCCAGCTTGACGAGATTTGCCCGGCAGGTCTCGCATCCCGCTATCCAATGTTCCTGGCGGGCGAGCGAGAGGTCGATCGGTTCCTGAGTTCCCGCGAATCGCTTCGCAATCGGGTTCTCTCGTCGAAGCAGAAGCCGCATCGGGTCGAATCCCAATGAATCGAAGTCCAGGTCTTCGGTGACGTCAAGAAAATCGGGTATCGCACGATATCGGAAGACGACCGCAGCATCGACCTTTCCCTGAGAGATGAGACCAAGCGCCTCGGGAGGCTCGAGCTGGCTGAGGCTCAGCTGAATGTCGGTGAACAGGCTGAGATTTGCAACGGAACGTGCTGCGATGGTTGAGCATATCGACGGAGGAGCGACAAGATGAAGGTGAGCATAGCGCTTGTTGCGATAGTCATCGACCTCGCGGGCTGCAGATTCCAGCCGTTCGGAGATCGCCTCGCCATAGCGCGCCAACATCGCGCCGGTTGCGGTCAGTTCGACTCCATGAGGCGTTCTGCGGACGAGCGTCGCATTTGTCTGAGCCTCCAAGCGCTTTATCTGCTGGCTGATGGCCGGTTGAGACCAGCCGAGCGCCTTCGCGGTCGCCGAGAATGAGTTGTATTGCTCGATATGCCATAGTGTGACCAGTGATTGAGGATTCAATGAGGTGCCCATAGTCCAAACTCCTTCACGCGGTCATGTCCGATGCTAGCGCCCAACTCGCCTTTGGCATTGGAATAGGAGCATTCTCCCACAGAATCATTTCGCGGGTAGGGCGATGCCGATGGGTGCGCGGCATGCGTGAGACATCACTTGCCTATGAAGCGGGGGATGAAGCGTTGCATCATGAAGGCTCCGACGAGACCTATCGAACCCATGAGCACGGCCGCAGACCAGAGTCCGGTGAGGGCTGTCATGCCTGAAATCGCAAGCGGGCCTATCGCCGATCCCGAATCGGTCGACATCCTCCAGCCGCTGAGGAAGCCCGGCATGTTATCCGGCGCGTAGCGCGAAGCCAGATCTGCTCCGAGCGTCATCACGATTCCGCTGCCAAGCCCGTTCGCCACTGAGATCAGTATCGCGATGCATACATAGGTCCATTCGGCCTGTGCGAATGGCATCAGGAGATGGCCGATGCTGATGCCGACGAGAACGGGAACCGCGGCCCACCGCCTGCCGAAGCGATCCATGATCTGTCCGGAAGTGTAGAACAGCGAAAGGTCGACGGCTCCCGCGACACCCATGATCAGGGCGATATGAGGCGCTGAGATGTTGAGCTGCACGCCCCACAGAGGAAGGATCACCTGTCGTGAGGCTCGCATCATCTGCAGGATGCCCGCTGCGGTTCCCATGCGGCACAGAACCGTGAAGTATCTGATGAGCGGGAAGCGCAGCAGTCTGGTCATGAAGGCGGAGGATTCGCTTATGCCGCCTTCGGCGCCCGCGCTCTCGATCACCCCCTGTGATGTGACGTGAGAGATGCCTATGCGGCGTGCGGATGACGGGACGGCCGCATTCATAGACTTTCCGCCCCTTCTGCGTTCGGCGCGAGTCCTGTTGGCCGCCAGCAGCTTCTCCGGATCTGGCGTGACCTGCAGCACGACCAGCACGATAATGCAGGCGGCGACGTGAATCCAATACACGCTGCGCGATCCAGCCAGGGCTATCAGAGGGGAGGCGATGAACGGCCCGACGAAATAGCCGATGCGAGTCGTGCCGCCGAGCAGTGACATGGCCCGTGCTCGATACCATGGCGGGGTCCATGCGGTGAGAAATGCGTGTCGGGCAAGATTGAAGGTTGCCGAAGCTATGCCTATGATCAGGACTCCCGCCGCAAGTACCGCAAGATTGGGTGCATGCCAGCAGAAGATGGCCGAAACGATGGCAAGCACCGCGGCTATGCGCATTGCCACGGTCTCGCCCCATTTGTTGACGATGAAGCCGCTGGGGACGTCACCCAGCACCACGCCTATCATCAGCAGCCCCGAGATGATTCCGGCGGTCGCCAGGTTTGCCCCCAGGGCCTTGGCAGTCAGGGGGACTATTGGAATGAGCGAACCTTCGCCGGTCGCGAAGAGGATTGCAGGCATGTATACGGGCACAAAAAGATGATGAAGAAAATCCGTTTGCTCGGATTTCGCCTTCTGACTGCTTTCCTCTGACATTCTGCTGCGCTTCCCCCTGATTCCTCGATCTGCGGACCCCTTTGCCATTGCATGGCGTTTCCCTGAATCGCAGTATATCCATTCGTCGGCATCGTCGGAAGGAACATTCCACAGTGCGTAAACTTACGCAACATACATTTGTAAAATAGTCTTCTATAAGTTGGCATGAGCATCTCAATGCAAAGGCAAGGCGGCCGGGTGTTGAAGTGTGATGGGGGGGGGGCGATCTGTCGCCATGCGCCGGATGCTTCCTTCGCCATGAATGCCTATGACATCCATAGGAAGCAGCTGACGATTCAGGGTTCGTTCATCGATCTGCTCTCCTTCTCGGATGCGATGGCTCTGCTCGCTTCGGGGAAGGCCGACGTTGAACCGCTGATCGGTCATGTTCTTGGACTCGAACAGGTGCAGGATTTTCTCGATGGAAAGATTTCCGGCGTTTCGAAGGTTGTGGTGAGGATTCAGGATTGATGCCGACGAAGCGGCGTGCAGGAATCTCCAATCGGGAATACGATGGGGCTCGTCAGGGCATTGGAATGCGGCTGCGGTGGTGCCATCGCGGCCTAGGCCTGTGGCGAAGGAACCAGCGTCCGCATCAACATATCCAGCAATGGAAAAGTGAGGAATCATGACAGTAATGACCACATTCACCACCGACGTTCAGCACGTCGGCTTGCCAACGTCCGATCTGGACGGGACGATCGAATTCTACAAGAACGTGATGGGCTTCGAAGTCGCAGGAGTGTTCAGGAATGGCGATTCACGCTGCGCGTTCCTTCGATATGGGCATATCACCTTGGAAAGCTGGGAGGTCGAGGAATCGCAGATGGCGGACGGAGCATGGAACCATCTTGCCCTTGACTGCAAGGACATCGATGCTGCATTTGAAAATGCCAAGGCGCTTGGCCTGGACCTGATCGACAAAGAGGTGCAAAGCATTCCATCGTTCTGGGACAACGGCATTCGTTACTTCAACATTCATGGTCCGAACAAGGAAATCATCGAGTTCTGCCAGATCGTCTGAATCATGTGACGATGGGGAGGCCAAGGTTGCGAGTCACCTGAGTCTGCCATGCAGGTGACTTGCCGCTCTGGGTGCCGCAGACCAGATCGACGTATGGCGATACGAGTCGCAGCGCAGCGGCGACGATGCTTTGGTCGCGCAGACGAAGGCTGCATCTCAGGTTGAATTCATCGACGAACGGTCTCTTCGCGAGTGCCCTCCGTATTAGCTCCTTCACATGGCGTCATCGAGATATTGCGATGCCTCGCTTCCGAGAATCACATCGCTGGCAAACATCATGCTCATGTTCTTCATGGCTGCGGCAACGTGGTCGAGCCATAGCTCCGCCATCGCTGACGCGTCGGAATCATGGATCATCATGCATGGGAACGGAATAGCTCCTTGATTCCATGGAACGGGCGAACGAGGTTATCGCCCTGTCGACTTCGGCATAATATCCCTCATCCAGGGGAGAGGGTTCAAAACTGATGGTGCGGCGTGCGACTGCGCCTCCATGCAGATCGATGGCGCACATGGTCACATCGCGTGCATCGAAGCACCGACTGCGATATGCGATTCCGCCTCGAAGGCATGCTGCTGGGCTCTTATCGTTTCAACCTCCTGCGATGACATGAAGAGGCGCCGTTCGGACACAGTTCTCGCCGGACACTGTTCTCGCCAGACATTGTTCTCGAATGCAGCACGGCGTGAAAAGAATAGAAACACTTGCTGACTCTTACTTCGCTTTGATTGCGATATCTCGTATTTTTTTGAACTGACTTCAGTTGAAATGGGGCAGAATCCGCATGTTGACGGAGAATCGCAGAAAGAAACTGGAAAACTTGCGAAACAATTTCTCAAGTCCTATACTGAGTCAAGCCTAAAGAGGGTAGGGAGCCTGAATGGGCAGCAACTATGGCGTTGCGAATTCGAAGGTCAAGGAGGAGACTTCGCATGAAGAGAAAAAGTGCGGTTCTGAAACTTGGTGCCATGGCATGCGTTGCGGTGTTTGCACTGTCCGCATGCGGTGGCAGCGGCAGTTCAGCGACCGGAAAGAACGGCAAGCCAACCATCAACGTACAGGTCATTTTGGATGCACGAGCAGAAAAAATGCAGAAAATGGGTTGGACGAAGCAACTGGCGGCTGCCTGCGATTGCAATATCAACTGGATCAACACCGGCAGTGCCGCATGGTCCAACCAGAAGCAGGCGACGCTCGCCTCAGGTGATGTCGCCGACGTTACCATCGGCGGCTATGGCTCTGGTGATATGAGCACATACGGTAGCTTGTTCATGGACCTGAAGCCAGAGCTCAAGAGCATGCCGAATGTATCGAAGATGTTCAAGACCGACCCCTATTCAGAAGTCGTATCTACGACCTATGACGGCAAGATCTATGGAACCCCCGTTGTCGCGCGTCCCGTGACGGCAAGGACCAGCAACCATATGTTCATCAACAAGACCTGGCTCGACAAGCTTGGTCTCAAGGTTCCGACCACATGGGCCGAGCTCGAGCAGGATCTGATCGCCTTCAAGAACGACGATCCTAACGGCAACGGCAAGGCCGATGAGATTCCTATGGACTTCTATACTCCAGGAACCGATAATTTCTGGCTCTTCCAGCCGAACGTCCTGCTTTCGAGCATGGGAATCGTCGTTCCTAACGGACCTCTCGGCATGTATGTGGATAATGGCAAGGTCAAGAACTATCTGACCGATACTCGCTATAAGACCTTGATCGAATACATGAACAAGCTGTGGAACGATGGTGTGATTTCTCCCGAGGCATTCACGCATGACTGGTCAAAGTTCACCAGCACCGCAAAGGGCAATGGCAAGACCGCAACAGTCGGATTCGAATGGATGTGGACTCCTGCAGGTACTTTCGGAGCCGACAACTACGACCAATACGTGACCATTCCTTCTCTTGAACAGAGTGCGAATCAGAAGACCTCTCCAGTGTGGTCGTATAACGGCGATGACCTTGCCTACAAGATCGATGCAGCCGTGGTGTCTTCCAAGGTGGCCGACGCTCAGAAAACAGCCGCTCTCAAGTTCGTCGATGCCTTCTACTCGGCCGACATGTCCGTTCAGGCACGCTATGGCGCATTCGGAACTGCCGTCAAGAAGCTCGGAACCAACCACTACAAGATTCTCAACGCACCCAAGGGTCATGAGGAATCCGACTGGATGTTCTATCAGGCACTGGGCGATGCCGCTCCAGGCTGGATCAACACCGACATGAAGCTCGACCTTCCAACTCTCGATGCACAGGTCAAGCCAGTCGATGCCGTGTATGACAAGGATTACAAGAACGTCAACTTCAACAAGGACATTCTCTACCAGAACATGCCTGCCACCAAGACCCAGAGTGACACGATGGACACGAACACGACCAATTACGCACAGTATGCGATGAGCTAGTTCTCCCAGTGGGTCACCAAGGGCGGCGTGGACGCAGGCTGGGACGCTTACGTTGCGAAGCTCAACCAGAACCATCTGAGCGAGAACGTGAAAATCGAACAGCAGGTCTACAACACCTATGTCAAGCGCATGAAGAAGCTGGGAGTCAATCTCAACAACTTCAACGAGTGACATAAGGCAAGCAACAACCAAACAGTGATATGAAACTGGGAGCGCAAGTGGTCCGATGCCGCTCCCAGCTTCATGTTCGCGGGCGATTCGCAAATTCGCGTGAATCGTGCATATTACAGAGAATGAAGTGAAACTATGACTACAAGGCAACGTCATCACGTGCCTGATGCTATCCATACCAATGGCGCTCCGATGAATCCCTGGTGGGCCAATGCAGTTGTATATCAGATATATCCGCGATCCTTCCAAGATGGAAACGGCGACGGTTACGGAGATCTGCAAGGCATTATCTCTCGCTTGGATTATCTGGCAGAACTTGGCATCGATGCGATATGGCTCAGCCCTGTGTACCGTTCCCCCCAGGACGACAACGGGTATGACATTTCCGATTATCGCGATATCGATCCTCTGTTCGGCACGCTTGAGGATATGGACAGGCTCATCGAACGCGCCCACGAGCTTGGCATCAAGATCGTGATGGACCTTGTAGTGAATCACACTTCTGACGAACACGCCTGGTTCCAAGCCTCCAGAGACAAGAATTCACCATATGCAGACTGGTATTGGTGGAGACCTGCACGTGAAGGCTTTGAACCTGGCACGCCTGGTGCAGAACCGAATCGCTGGGGCGGTAGCTTCGGTGGGTCGGCCTGGAAATATGACACCGAGCGTGGAGAATATTATCTCCACACCTTCTCGAAGAAACAGCCTGATCTGAACTGGGAGAACCCCAAGGTTCGCCACGCTGTCTACGACATGATGAACTGGTGGCTCGATCGGGGCATCGACGGTTTCCGCATGGATGTCATTACCTTGATATCCAAGCGCATCGATGACGAAGGCCATCTACCAGGAGAGAGCCATGGTGCGATTCAAGACCTTCCTGTCGGTGAGGAAGGCTATTCCAGCCCATGGCCGTTCAGCATGGACGGTCCGCGACTGGATGAATTCCTGAAGGAAATGCGTCATGAAGTCTTCGAGGGAAGAACCGGGTATCTCACCGTTGGCGAGGGCCAGGGCATTTCATCGAAGCGCAACGAGTCCATCACCGATCCGGCCAACAGGGAATTGGATATGATCTTCCTCTTCGACCATGTCGGTGTCGATCAGGATGGCTCGAAGTGGGGCATGACCAAGCTGGAACTTCCAAGGCTCAAGCGGGCTATGATCGAGCAGCAGGAGGCAGTCCACAGCAAAGGTTGGGCAAGCCTATACTTCAACAATCACGATCAACCTCGTGCACTGTCCAGATGGGGAGACACCTCCACGCCTCAGTTGCGCGTCAAGTCAGCCAAGGCTCTTGGACTGCTGCTGCATATGCATCGTGGCACTCCATATGTCTATCAGGGCGAGGAAATCGGCATGACCAATGCCGGCTTCACCAAGCTCGATCAATACCAGGACCTTGAATCGATCAATGCCTTCCATCAGCGCGTCGATGAGGCGAAGCTGCAGGACGCCGATTCCATGATGGCGTCGCTTGGGCAGGCCAGCAGAGACAATGCTCGTACGCCGATGCAGTGGGACAGCAGCACTTTCGCTGGATTCACGAGTCCGGAAGGATCAGCCAAGCCATGGCTTTCGGTCAATCCAAATGCTTCCGATATCAATGTGGAGGCTGAAAAAACCGATCCGGATTCAGTCTTCAACTTCTACCGCAGGCTTATCGAACTCAGACATGGCGATGACGCGATAGCCGCCGGCGATTTCTCGCCGTTGGACATTGACGACGATCAGGTCTATGCCTTCACGCGTTCGCTTGAAGATCGAACTCTGCTCTGCATCATCAATGTCTCATCGCATAACGCCGTGATTCCAAGCCAGAGTGCTCGTCTGCTCAGAGGCGATTTCGCAGCTGAGCGGCTTGTCATTGCAAATTCAGATGTTGATGAACTACGTCAAACCATGCACGAGGGCCAATTAGCACCATGGTCCGCATTTGTGTACCAAATCTAGGATAGGAGAGGATCCATGGATGCTAACATGAGCAACGTCAAACCCGCTGCAAAGAATAAGACTCAGGCCAAGACCCCGACACGGCACCGCGTTTCAATGTACAGAAGATTGGTCGAGCACTTCCATCTGTATTGGCAGCTCTGGGCATTCACCTTGCCTTCCATTGCCTTCGTGCTGCTGTTCGCCTACGTCCCGATGTACGGAGTCCAGCTTGCATTCCGTCAGTTTGACTTCACGAAGGGTCTGACAGGCGGCACATGGATGGGCATGCAGTACTTCGAACAGTTCTTCCGTGACCCAATGTTCGTTGAAATCCTCACCAACACCTTCAGAATCAGTATGTGGACGCTGGTCATGGGCTTCATTGCCCCGATCATCCTTGCGCTGCTGATCAACCAGATCGGCAGCCCAAAGGTCAAGAGCTTCGTACAGACCATCACCTACATGCCGCACTTCATCTCCACGGTCGTCATGGTCTCGATCCTGCAGATCTTCCTCGCCCCGTCAACCGGTCTGCTTGGCCGGTTCCTTGGCCGCACCAGCATTCTCGGCAACCCGAACGACTTCACTCCAATCTACTGGATCTCTGAAGTCTGGCAGCATGCGGGATGGAATTGCATCATCTATCTCGCCGCGCTTTCATCGGTTGATCTCGCGCTCTATGAGGCTGCTCGCATCGATGGTGCAGGCAGACTTCAGCTTATCCGCTACGTTGATATTCCAACGATCATGCCAACCGTTGGCGTGCTGTTGATCTTGAACATGGGTTCTGTGCTCGGCGTTGGATTCGAAAAGGTCTGGCTGATGCAGAACACCTTGAACATCGGCGCTTCTGAAGTCATTTCAACATATACCTACCGCATAGGTCTGTTGAACAATCAGTTCTCATATTCGACTGCAATAGGTCTATTCAACTCTCTGGTGAACTTCTTCTTCCTGATCATGGCCAACTTCATAGCCAAGCGCACCAGCGATACGAGCATCTTCTAGGAAGGTAGCGAAAATGACATCTTCAATGCAAAACAATGAGCCGATTACCCAGGCAACGACGGTCGCCAATCCAAGCAACAAGCGTGAGATCATTGCGTGGAACCGCCATCGCCGTCAGGACAGGACCGTTTCTGATTGGATCGTGGATTCGATCATTGCAATCATCGTGATTGCTGTGATCGTCGCGATTATCTATCCGCTATGGTTCATCATCATCGCATCGTTCTCATCGCCAACAGCAGTTTCGATCGGTGACGTGACCTTCTGGCCAAAGGGTACGAGTCTGACCGGATATGCGAAGATTCTGACGGATACCCGAATCTGGATGGGTTATCGCAATACCCTCCTCTACAGCATCGTCGGCACCGCGGTGAATCTGCTCGTCACCATTCCCGCTGCCTACGCTCTGTCTCGTAGAGAGTTCAAGCCACGTCGCATCATCATGTTTCTCTTCACCTTCACGATGTTCTTCAGCGGTGGACTGATTCCAAGCTACCTGCTGATGAAGCAGCTTGGTCTGATCAACAGCATGTGGGTCTTCATCCTTCCAGGCGCCTTCAGCGTCTACAACATGATCATCGCCCGTTCGTTCTTCGAGACTTCGATTCCTGAGGAGTTGCGCGATTCCGCACGGGTCGACGGCGTGTCCTACTTTGGATTCTTCTTCAAGATCGTGCTGCCATTGTCAGGAGCGATCCTTGCCGTCATAGGTCTCTACTTCTTCGTTGGTCATTGGAATGATTACTTCACAGGTCTTATCTATATCCGAGACGAGGGGAAGTATCCATTGCAGAACGTCTTGCAGATGATTCTGCTCACGAACCAGACCACTCAGGGTTCCGGCAATGTCGGCATGTCCGCTACGCAGGCGCAGAACTTTGCGGATCAGATCAAGTTCGGCATCATCATCGTCTCAAGCCTTCCGTTGCTGGTACTGTATCCGTTCCTCCAGAAGTACTTCAACAAGGGCGTCATGATCGGCGCTGTCAAGGGCTGATTCTTTGCATGGGAACTGTGCTTCTCCGGTGGCTCATCGGCATTCGTGATGCCGAGTATGATTGGGGTCTCATCGCATGAAACACAGTTTCCATTTTTTATTGAGCTGATATGTGTCGCAATTATTCACACCAAACGAGAGTCGTATTACATTTCAATGTGGAAATGCCATGAGGGGCATTCCCCACCAAGTTCGATCCATCGGTTAACCGAAACCAGAAAGAGAATTCACTTCCTATGACTGCTGCAACACACAATAATCCTCGCAAGGTGTTCCCACGTGGGGCTCATCCGTTGATGCGACCGGAATTCGTGGTGCAGGGAGACCGCTGGCGCATCGCTCTGCTCAGCGATGCCTTGGTTCGCGTCGAGTGGTCGGAGACAGGGGTTTTCGAGGATCATTGCACGCAGATGGTGCTGAACCGCGACTTCAAGAAACCCGAAGACATTCATATGCGCCGCTATGAGCAGGATGGCAGACTCATTATCGACACCCCTGCCATCCATCTGAGCTATGATCGTCTGCCTTTCACCAAGGAAGGGTTGCAGATCACGGCCAAGGGCATGAGCGGCTTTTGCGACACCTGGCATTATGGCGATGACCAGCATGCGAATCTGATGGGCACGGCGCGTACACTTGACGGAGCAGACGGTCCGACTGACCTTGAAATCGGTCTGAATTCGACCGATGGGTGGGCTGTCATCGATGATTCGGCCTCGAACATTCTGGTGAAGAAACCGAGTGGCGGCAACTCACAGGACAATGCCGACATGAGCGTCGGAGAGGGCAATGTCAGTGTCGAAACGCGTTCCGAACCAGAACTCGACCTTTATTTCTTTGGCTATGGCCATCATTATCGCGAGGCTGTTCAGGATTTCTATCAGCTTTCGGGCCCAACGCCGCTGCTGCCGCGCTTCGCACTGGGCAACTGGTGGAGCCGCTATTACCGCTATGACGCAGACGAATACCTTGCGCTGATGGACCGATTCAGCAGCGAAGGCATCCCGTTCACGACATCCGTGATCGACATGGATTGGCACATCACCGATGTTGAGCCGCGCTTTGGATCCGGATGGACCGGTTACACCTGGAACAAGGAGCTGTTCCCAGATCCGCAAGGCTTCCTGCATGCGCTGCACGAGCGCGGATTGCATACGACTCTGAACGTACACCCGAGAGACGGTGTCCGGGCCTTCGAAGACGCATATAAGAAAATGACCACAACACTCGGCATCGATCCCAAGAGCGGAGAGGCTGTCGAATTCGATCTGACGAATCCGAAATTCGTCGATGCATATTTCGACATGCATCACGATCTGGAAAGGGAAGGCGTCGATTTCTGGTGGATCGACTGGCAGCAGGGTGGCGTGACCAAGCAGATCGGTCTTGACCCACTGTGGATGCTGAATCACCTGCACTATCTCGACTCGGCGCGTGACGGCAGGTGGCCACTCACCTTCTCGCGCTATGCGGGGCCGGGGTCGCACCGCTATCCGATAGGTTTCTCAGGCGATACCGTGGTGAGCTGGAACTCCTTGAAATTCCAGCCATATTTCACTGCAACGGCATCGAATATCGGCTTTGGATGGTGGAGCCACGACATTGGCGGGCATCTTTCAGGATTGCGTGACGAAGAGCTTGAGGCTCGCTGGTATCAGCTGGGGGCATTCAGTCCCATCAATCGTCTGCATTCGAGCAATTCGCCGTTCAACGGCAAGGAACCGTGGAATTTCCATGAGCCAGTGCGCAGCGCCATGATCGACGTGCTGAGATTGCGACAGGCCTTGATTCCATATCTCTACACGATGAATTGGCATAATGCCCAGGATGGCATCGAACTGATCGAGCCAATGTATTGGGAGCATCCTGAAATCGGGCATGCATACGATGTGAGGAACGAATATACCTTTGGTTCGGAACTGATCGTCGCCCCGATCACAGAGCCCGTCGACCGCGAAGTCATGCGGGCGAAGACGAAGGTCTGGCTTCCGCAGGGCACGTGGTTCGACTGCCTTACCGGTCGTTCATATGCAACCGATTCCAGCGATGGCATGAATTTCTTCGCGTGGAGGACCATAGATCAGATTCCGGTCTTTGCAAAGGCCGGCGGCATCGTACCGATGCAGAGCGATCGGTCCTCCAACGATATGCACAACCCCGCTGCCATGGATCTCCTGGTGTTCCCTGGCGCAGATGGGGACTTTACGTTGATCGAAGATGACGGACACTATTCGGCAGATGGTGATGCATCTGCGATGAAGGTTGCAGAGACGCCGATTCACTTCGATCACGCGCAGGGAACGTTGACCATTGGCAAGGTTCAGGGCGAGCAAGGCATCGTTCCTGCACAGCGCAGCTGGAAAGTGACCTTCCGTGGTGTTCAGCCGAGCGAGCTCACGGTCAACGGTCAACGTGCAGCGCATGCCAGCTATGACGCACAGACGTTGAGCCTGACCGTTGAAATTCCAGCGACATCGAGCGATTCGACAATCACGGTAGCATCGTCTGCAGGAATTGAGATTGCAGGCAACCCACTCGAAGAGGATCTCTTCAAGCTTTTCATGGATGCCCAGATCCCCTATGAACTCAAGGAGAATGCATATCGTGAGCTCCATGAGCATGGCATCAAGGTCCTGCCGGCGTTGGCGACCATGGAATATGTGGGTCATGATAGGCAAGGGCAACGGCAGACGTATCATCTATCGGATGCTGTGATCAGTGCAGTCGAAGAGATCATGTTTCGCTCCTGATCGGCGTCCCAGGGTCACCGATGCGAAGCGGGCAGGAACAGAAAAGAGTGTGGTATGAGAAGATTTGCGTTGGGCTATGAATATCTGGCGCGTATCGTTCTGATGATCCTGGTGGTGAACATTGCGATCATCGTTCATACGTTGTTCGGCCTGGTAATCGGTGGATTCTTCCCATCGATTTCCGCAGCATACTCGACGTACCGCAGGTGGATACTGTCGATTGACGACCGTTCATGGTCCATTTCCAAGACCTGGAAGGTATTCTTCCAGGAATGGAAATCAGATTTCGTGGGGGCGAACGTCTTCGGCTGGGTGCAATTCCTGATCTGGGCGGCATTGCTTTGGGAGTATTGGTTCGTGCAGCATAATAACCTTGGACGCATGGGATTCGCCGTTTCGGGAATTCTCCTGCTCATCAATATCATCTATATGCTGTTTATTCTCGAAAGCTGGGCGATCCGTTCGCATTTCAACGAACGCGTCGGGTGGATCATTCGTACCACATTCACGATGCTTCTTGTGCGCCCGATGTGCACCTTCTTCGTGCTCGTGGTTGCGCTCCTTGTTGGCGTTGCCTATTACAAATGGCCAGGTCTGATGATGGCATGCGGCATCTCGATTCCCATCTTCACCACGATGATGTGCATCTATTCCTGGGGGAAGCTGCCGAGCATGGACATCCATCAGATCGAGCCGTTGGAGGAGGATTTGAAGAAGCGGCATCATGCACACGACGACGATCAGCAATGATGACGCATTGATCCGACTACGATGGACGATTGTCGACGCTGACTGATGATGATGATGGTTGATAAGGGAGATGCACATGACTGCAGATGACGATCAAGCCCGTAACGAGCGCTTATCAAGGAATTCGAACGTTGCTCTCACGCCTGAGCAGTTGGATGCCGTGGCGGCTCTGGCAAAGAACAACCGATATGCGAAGCAGTCTTCGTGGAAAACGTTGAAGGAACTGCCCTTGAAGCAGCGCATGAGCTTCTTCGTCGAGCATTTCCTTGCTGCGATCATCGCCATTGCCATAGCCCTTGCCCTCATCATTGCATTCATCGTGAGCTACGTGACCAAGGCGCCAGACCCTGAATTGACGGTGCAGGGATTCGACATGTCGAATTACTCCGGGCAATTCGACACCTTGCGCAACGAGTTTGTCTCCTCGCAAGGGTTGAAGGATAAGCGTCTGGTCGACGTTGCCGGAGACATGGACATCCTGACGAATGCCTCATCCGACGATTCCGCGAAAGTCCTGGCAATGGTAAGCGCGGGGCAGATCAATGTCGTGTTCGGCAATAAGGCGAACTTCGCCTCTCTCAACAAGCGAGGTCTGGTGTCATCCGTCAAGTCTGTGCTTGGCAAGACCGGCATGAAAAAGTATGCCAGTGCCTGGGTCGATGCAAAGGGAGCGCACACCACAGATGCTTCCAAGGTCGTCGGTCTCGATCTGTCGCACGCAAGGAAGTGGAAGTCTGCCGGTCTTCCTGACAATATCTATATCGGTTTCAGCAATGTGGAAAAGACCAAGACCTACGCCAGGCATTTTATCGCCTTCCTGGACATCCGATAGTGAGCGGGTCAAGCTTTCCATGTTGATTGTGACCAGGGCTTTCTGTGGTCTTTCAGCAGATTCTTAGGCATGGTCATGGCCATGCATATGCCCCCGGCTTGTACGTCATGCCGGGGGCATATGCATTGTTTCAGGCAATCAGGAGTCGTCTGCCTGGCTCACTTGTTATGGCTGATCTTGTACGAGATGCCTCCTGCGCACAGCAGCAGCACCACAATGGCAAGCATCGAGGCCACGCTGACGCCGGTTTTCGCCAATGCTGCATCTGGTGTCGAAGTCGTCGAACCGGAAGCAGCTGGTGCATGCGAATTGTCAGAAGCCGAGGTCTGCAATGTGACGAAGGGCAGTACGACCTTCGTGTTCTTCAGACTCATCAGAGCGGCCTGGCTTTCTGCCCCTGAGAAGATGTCGATGGCGTTGCTGTCTGTGGTGACCGAGTCATGTGCATCGGAATCATTGGGAACGCCGAGGCCGCCACCAAAGCGATATTGATGCACGTCGCTCGTGCAGGTTGCCCCAGTGCCATCCCAGCAGGCCTTGCTCAGGACAGGGCGAACGTTTCCGATGCCTTCCGAAGCTTCGGCATCGCTGAACAGCGACACCTGATACCCGATCTTGCTCAGATCGATGCCTTTCAATGAGCTGGCAGGAACCGAGGCAACCATCGTGTTGCCTTTGACGATGCTGAGTGACACCGTGCCCGCTTTCTCAGTCGAATCTGGATTATAGACGGCACTGCCATATGTCGCGTCGTCATAGCGACCATCGACGACGATCGCTTTCTTCCAAGCACCCAGCGTGAAGTTGTTCGTTCCTGGGAGTTCGGCAACGACTGGCGTCGAGGATGCCTTTGATGTGAGCGATGTGAGCGATGCGTGCGATGTGACGGTCTTGAACGAGGTGGCAGATGCGGAAGCAGACGTGGTGGCATCGCCAAGATAGATGTTCAGACGCTGCGTGCTCATGCCGTTGCCACCCCAAGGATTGGTGATGCCGCCTTCGACGCTGGTGACGAAGTTCACGGTATCGCCGTCCTCATAGACGCCGAATGAACGCAGGTCGAAACTTCCCTTGTTGAAGGCGCTGCTGCTCGGATAGACGTAGCTGCCTGGGCCGTTGTCGTCTCCTGCAGGGTCTGTCATGCTTCCCTTGATGCTGCCGAAGGCATAGATGGTATAGCGCTTGACGGTCATCACGCCGTTGGCCGCAATGGCCGTGACGCGAACGGTGTTGGTCACCGAGGGCAGCTTCACCGATGTGGTAAATTTTCCATCGGCCAGCGTTGCCTTGGTTTCTGTCCCGTTGCTCACCGAGATCTCGACCGTCTTGGCGTTGCTGGTGCCCACGATTGGCATGCTTCTGTTCTCAGCCGTTTCGCCATCGCTCAGTCCGGTGACACTCAGACTTGGAGCCTCTCCCGTGGGCTGGGTGTCTGCTGTGGCATCCCAGTTGTCCCACAGATCGGCATCGAAATCCAAACGACCGAGTTCATCGGATGCCCAGTTGTTGCTGGCCTTGAGTACTGCAACGCCGCCGACCGTGTAGTTGTGGAAGAGCAATCCCTCGCCATCGGTGGTCTGGTTGCCGATCGTGACCTGCTTGCCGTTCGAATCGGTGAACGCCTTGAAGAAGTTTTCCTGCGCGCTGAGATCGATCTTGCTCCATGCATCGATGTGCAATCCATCGAACTTGATGTTCTTCGTGTTCTGTGCCGCATACATGCGAATGGCACAGTTCACCATGCCTTCCACATTCGTATTCGTGAAGGTGAAGTTTTGAACCGTGTCGCTCAAGTCAGCGGTATTCGTGGCGCTGGTGTCGGTCCACGAGGGCGATTCATTGAACACGCAGGTGTTGCTCTTCTGATCGTTCCAATACATGCGATTGTGAATGATGTCGGTGTTTGAGACACTCACGTTCTCAACGTTTCTTGGACTCCATCCCCATTGGAACACTGGACCGTTCTCGCCCTTCCAGATGACGGTGTTATCCACGGTGACGTTGGAATGATAGAGCTTGATGGTGTCGTCATTGGACTGGAAGAAGGAGTTCTTCATGGTCGTTCCCCGATAGAGCTCCAGACCATCGGTCTGCCAATACCAAGCGCCGACCTGCTGATAGTTGTTGACGTTCATCGCAAACGGGCCATCCGCTTCGCCATACATGACGAATGAGTTGAATGGCGGATTGGCGACGGTCAGACCATGCAGGTCGAGGCTCTGCGATGCACCGGTGGACTCGAACTGCAGCATCTTCAGACATGATCCGTTGCAGTCGGAGCTTTTCGGGCTGATATGGTTCAGTCCGTTGTTGGCATCGGCCTCATAGATATACTGTTCGCCCGAGAGCACGCCATATCCGGTTACTTTCATATGGGCTGCGGTCGCCTTGAAGAGGAAGGAACCTTTGACATAGGCGCCGGGGGCGAGATACACCCAGGTGATGTTTGCCGGCAGTTGAGTCTGATAGTTCGAGCCCATCCAATAGGTGCCAGGTCCGAAATAGAGCGTGTTGGCAGTGGACTCGACATGGGTGGCCAGGTCGCTGATGTCGCCTGGCGTGATCTGCTGCACGGTTGCATCGGAGGTGTCGGGAATGTCTGAACTGGTCTGTGAGCTAGCTTCCATCGGCTGCGCGAAGATCATCATCGAATTCTGTGGTTCGGTATCGACCGCCTGTCCGCTTGCGGAGTCGGTCGTCAGATTGCCTGAACCGCCAGAGTTGTCGTTATATGCGGTGATGAGCTGCGGGGTGAACTCGACCGAGAAGCGGTAGCCGGAATCCTTGTAGGGAACGGTGATCTTGATGGTGTCGTTGCCGACGAGCTCCTTCTTGAAGTTGTCGCTCGTCGGGCGAATCGTCACTTGATCCGCTGAGGTGATGGGCTGATTCGTATCGAGTTTGACATACACGTCAGTATCTTTGCTGTATTCGAAGGAGGACCACGACATGGTCATCCTCGCACTGGCCGAGAACTCGGCGCCGTCCTGCTCTGGATAGGTGTAGCCCGAGTTGTCGGTCTTGCCATTGCCGTTGCGTGGAATGCTTAAGTAGGTAAAGGAATCATACTGTGGCTGTGTGTTGTCGTCGTTATTCTCAGACAGCGCCACCTTGGTGGAATAGAATGGCGATTCACGAACCACGCCATCGGCAAGCTTGTCGGTGCTGTTTTTCTCGGCGTTTTGCTGCCACCACGTATGCAGGTCGGCGTCGTTCGCCGTTGCTGGAGTGGTGACGGAGTCCGATGCAGTCGTCTGTGTGGCTGCAGACTGTGTGGTTGCAGACCCTGTCGTTGATGCCTGTTGAGATTCCGAACTGGCGGTCGCTGCGGATGCGGGAGCTGCCAAACCCATTGCCATGATCAAAGAAGCGCCGAGCGCAACGCCAACGGTGGCATAATGCTGAATTCTGCTCGCTTTTCTTTGAGTGGTTTTCGCATGAAAGCACATAAAAACCTCTATCTTCCAAATATATTGATCCCCATAATCTGTTTCGACCATATCACGACGAAGCGAAATGACCTAATTCGACCATATCACGACGAAGCGAAATGACCTAATTCGACCATATCACGACGATGCGAAATGACCTAATATATAGTGTAACGCAATGAAATCCTTGCGCAAAAACTATCATGATATACGAAAACATGACGGTTTATTTTGCAGAAGGATTACCGTAGTTGCTTGATTGTCAGACTGCTTGCTTGGTGACCAGAATTCCAAACAGTACTTTCACGACGCGATCGTACACGGACTCAATCCTCGAGATGCGCGTGCAAGCGCCGGGAAACGGGTCTCATTTGACAATTGCTGTGCACAAGCCTTCAATGAACGTGATAATTACATATAGTCTGTGGTCTGGGGTGCTTGCACAAGCTGAGATATACCCATGGAACCTGACGCAGTTAGCACTGCCGTAGGAAGACCGTTCCAGCATCACGTTGTTGTCAACGTGCTGAAGTCCACTTTTCATCGCGAGAAGAGTGGACTTTTTGTTTGTCTGGAATCAGCGAACGCCTACCCAAGGCTTTCCTGTCGGTTTCCAATCGAGTGCAAACCGATTGAGGGTTGATTCGAGTGCGGTTCATGGCGATCTTGGAATGGCATGCGGTTGCTTTCAAGTTGTCTTCACGCCAGATTGCGTCAAAACTGTGGCGACATGCCGCAAGCAAAGGGGAAACGATGTCATTCTCGCAATCATTGATTCAGCAGGAGCAACCATTGCTGCAAGCCAACGAACAGTGCAGTTTCATACAGGATGTGGTTCACGGCCGGCTTTCCAGGGAAGCGATGAACTATTACATTCAACAGGATCTGCATTATACGGACGCGGAAACCTATGTGCAGACGCAGCTGATCGCGAAGAGCGCGAGCATTGCGGACCAGCGGCTGTTCACCGACCAGTTGCAATCGCACTTACAGACTGTGAATGAGCTATATGAAAGCCTCTCGAAAACTTTGCACGCCGATTGGTCGCTGCAACGCAAGCAGACCATACAACCAGTCACAAGTTTCTACCGAGAACATCTGCTGTCGCAAACTCGCGACGGTGACCTTCTGGATATGCTGACACCCTTCCAAGCTGGAATCTGGATGTACGTTGAACTGGGCAGATACCTAGCGTCGACCGGTAAAGTCAAACCAGACAATGGCTTCTATCAATGGGTGGTGGATGTACAGGAGCCAACCTTGGCCGGGCCAGACGGCATATCGGCAAGGTTCTTTGCCGTGATGGACAGAGAGGCCGAGTCTGCGAGTGAAGTCCAGCTCAAGCGCGCACGCGACAACTTCCACCGCAGCTGCCTGTTCGAATGGTATTTCTGGGATGCTGCCAGCCGCCAGCTCACATGGAACGATTTTGAAAACCAAGCGTTGCAGGCGAGCACGATGGCCTGAGTGTCAGCTTTCTGTCTGCGACCGCGCCGATTGATGCAGTGCTTGGTATGCTTCGAAATTATCTCGAACCGAGTTCACCGGATACTTCTTCTTGGTCATATCGAGCTTTGCATTGATGATCTCATCGAGATCGAACCCCATGCGATCGGCCATCATGATGCAATACGTCAGCACGTCAGCCAGCTCTTCCGCCACATGAGTGTCGTTGACAGCGTCTTCATGCCGATCGCGATGGGTTGTCCATTGAAAACATTCAAGTAGCTCGGCGGCCTCGATCGAGATTGATTTCGCTAGATTTTCGGGGGTGTGGTATTGATCCCAATCGCGTTGCGTCGTGAAGTCACGAATGGCCTGAATCGTTTCATCGCTTATCATGGCTTCGATTGTAGTGGGAAGACCATGTATCGGCTGGCTATAACTGCTGGAACGATGGAATGAGTCTTGCAGTGTGATTGTGCGTTGGCCAAGGCAGAGTTACGGGAGCGGCATAAGATGGCAGAAGGCATGATGCATCGGTGTGGTCAAGCGATCAAGAGACTAGGCTGTTGCTGCCCTGCCGGACATGTGGAGAGAAGAAGGTATGCATGGCGATGAAACCATCAAGATCCAAGCCATCGGTATTGGCACCATCGGCAGTACATCCGGACGAAGCTCAGACCACCAATCCCGCAGCAACGACTTTACATGGCAAACGAGTGCAATACAACGAAGCCAGTGCGCTTGGTTCGGTGCCAACTAAGGCCAAGGCGGCCGTGGTGGGCATGGGTCTCATGGCCGCCATTTCTTCGCTTGTCGGCGCGGGCACGTCGTTTTCTCCGCTGTATGTTGATATTTGGGGCGGTATGATGTTGCACCCGAATTGCCCTGCGCTTGGGAGTCGACCGGCACAGACGGGAGAGAACGGTCTGTGCGTCACGGCGCCATCATGGTTTCTGTTGGTGACCTTGAGCTGCGTGTGCTGTGCCGTTCTGTTCGCCATCGCGTTCACGCACACGGCTGAACGATTGTCGCGCTGGCATCAGCGTGGGAACGTTGAGAATGGGCACGGCGACCATTTCCGCTATGTCGACAAGGTCAATGCAGCCTGCATCGTCCTCTCATGCGTTGCCGTCGCGGCTCTTGTGATTATTTCGGGCGAGCTTGGCATGGCTGCGTTGGTCGTGGTGTGGTGGCTGATGGCGTTTGTGGCATTACGGGTGTTGGCGTTGATGGGCCCTATCGTGAGCGCCTGCGTTCCCGCTCTGCTGATCGGTTTTGGGCCTGTATTGTTCACGCAAGTGAGCCTGGTTGGTTCATTCACCGTGTCTGGAGGATTGTTTGGGGCGATCATGTGTTCTGCGGCCACGTTTGCATTGCAGCGTATCCACGTTTGGCTTGCCGCGAGTGAGACTGTGAATGGTGCCAGTGCTATTGCAAGTGACATTGCTGCAACAAGTGCTGGTGCTGCAACAGACGCCACCGTTCCAACGGCAGATGCCAAGTGGAAAGACCGCATTCCCCAAGGTCTGATTGCTCAGCTCTTCGTCGTGCTGCTTGCATTCCTGTCCTGTGTGCAATATTCAACGTTGCACACCACCATGATCAAGCTGTGTCCGGCTTTTTCCGCAAGCGCCAGCGGCGGTCTGATTGACAGTTGCACCAGCCAGCAGACACTGGACATAATCAGAATGATTGCGCTGGTGGGGGTGCCAGTGTCCGCATGTCTTGCAGTTGCCGCAGCAATCACTGCAGTATTGAGGTTGCCACGGCTGACCAAGTCATTGATGGTCGTCAGCTCCGCATGTGCCGGTATGGTGTTGGTAATAGCCTTCTCCATCGCATGACATGTCAGCACATCGGCCAATGCTTCGCTGATGTGCTGACACGTTCACCCGCTGACACGTTCACCCGCTGGCACTTCTCAACGCAGCGGTGCATCAATACATCAGCGCTGAGATTTCCGCATGCGTGAGATGGCGAACACGCTGATTCCAGCGGCCAGCATGGCAATGACCGCAGCGCTGATGGACCCAAGGTTCAGGCCGGTTTTCGCCAATGCAGATGGCTTGCTGCGTGTCTGCGAGTTGCCGGATGGCTTCGCTGTCGTGTTGGCTGCTCCGGTGCCGGCACCACTGCTTGCAGCGTTGCCGGCTGTACCGGAGCTTGGCGACGAGTCGGGCGTTGGCGTTGGCTGCACTTGGTGAGCTGCTTCCAAGGTGACGAACGGCAGCACTGCACCACCAGCTTTTGGCTTCAACACCTCTGATGCCTTCACGCTCTTCGGCAATATCGCCTTGATGACATTCGGGTCAGTCGTGTCGCTGTCATAGGGGCTCGTGTTCGTGACCGATCCCAGACCACCGCAGAAACGCCATTCTTTGACTGCATCGGCAGCCGTGTCGCACGAGACCACCGGCCGAATGTTGTTGACGCCTTCCGTGCTTTCAGAAGCGCTCATCATATCGATCTGGAACGCCGCCTTCGACAGGTCAACGTTCTTGAAGGCGCTCGCAGGAATCGTGAGCACGATGTCCTTCTGCTCGCGAACGCTGAGCGATGCGTTCGCAATGCGCGTGCCGTCCGCAGCGAAGAGTCCCGTCGAGCCGATCGCGCCGGTTTGCGTTCGGGGATTGGCAATCGCGACATATTGCCACGCGCCGTCAGTGTTGATGTTCGTGCCGGCAACGGCTTTCGTGGGCTTGGTCGAGGCATGTGCGTCGGTACGGATATAGATGTGCATGAGTTGCAGACTCATGCCCTCCAGCGCCCACGGGTTTAAGATCTGACCGTCTACCTGTGACACGAATCTGATGTTCTTCCCATCCTTGTACACCTTGAAGGTGTTGAGGTCGAAGGAATTCTTGGTGAACACCGAATCAGTCGGATACACATAGCTTCCCGAGCCATTATCTCCACCGGCAGGGGTCGAAATCGAGCCGATCAGCGTGCCATACCCGTCATGTGCGGATGGCGTGCGTGTGGCGAAGGTCAATGGCTTGCCAACCGCGGCAGTTCCGCGATTCGTGACATTGAGAGCGTTGCCTGCGGTCACACTCACCGTGGTGCGTTGCGGTGTGATGGCGATATCAAAAGTGCTGCCTTGATAATGCATGCCTTTGATGGTGATGGTCTTCAAGCTGCCTGGCAGAATGGGGTTGAGCGTTATGCCATTCGTGCCCCAGCGAAGTCCGGTGTATCCGTAATAGAACTCCTGCAGAAACCCACCGGCTCCGGTGAGGAAGGTGAAGGCGCTGCCGCCGCCGCGTTCCTCGGTGAACTGGTTGAACGGTCCTCGCATGAAGCCTGTCGAGCTGCGCTGCGTATACCACATCGCCTCATCGGATCGGCCAAGCTCGGCCGCAACGATCGAGTGAATGGCATCGGTCATCGACGGGCTCGCATCCTCGTTGACCTTCGTCGAATAGTAGTCAAGATCGTTCGCCGTGCGTTCCGCCGACTGTTCGTTCTGCCAGGGATAGCTCAGCATCACCGCATCGGCCTGCTTGATGCCCGTGCCGTCATAGTTCGCATATTCCTTCGTGATGTTGCGCTGCGTGTCTTGAGGAATGTCGAAGTGCCCGCTTCGCTCCTGCCATGCGGCGTTGGCATTCTTGCCAACGATGGAAGCTGCCTGGGTGGCGATGGCAAGGGTTTTCGACGCGGCGACATTGGTATATGCCGAATCGTTACGTCCGGTCTCGCCATTGCTGGACCACTCGTCTGGGGGAGTGACATCATCGATGTGATATTTGCCGTCCGTGCCCTTATATGACCGCGCAACCCAGAAGTTGGCCGCTCCGGCAATGACTTTGTAGCCGGTGCTCTTCAACCAGGCGACGTCTCCCGTTGCCTCATAGTATTGCCAGAAGGCGAGTGCGACATCGGCTGTAATGTGGATTTCGTGACCGCCGAAGAAATACGAGCTGGTCTGTTCCTTGCCATTGAGCCCGCCTTCCCAAGGGAAGCGCAGCGCCGAGCCATCGCCATAGCTTTTCTTCACATAGCTTTTCGTTGCTGCATCCCATTCATAATTGTTCAAGGCGTTGAAGGCGGCGCCATCGGTCGAACTTAGGCGGTCGGCTCGGTATTGCAGGATTGCCTTGGCGATGCTGGGATCCTGCGCGACGATGGACGGCCACATCCACGTCTCGGTATCCCAGAATACGTGCCCTGCATAGCTGTCAGAAGACAGACCGGCAGGGGACGGCGACCATGCGCGCTCGCCGACGCTGGCCAACAGATAGAACCTGCTCGCCCTGACCTGACTTTGCAGCTGGTCGTCTCCGGTGATTTCAATGTCACCCTGCCACAGGGCTGCCCATGCGGCATCGCTTGCCGTTATGGCCGCGTCCAATCCCTGCGAGGCTGCTTGCTCGGCCACTGCAGTCGCTGCGGCGGTCGTCTGTGCAACGGTATTCTCACTCGTGTCCTGATTGGTTGCCAGTCCTACGAATTTGGTGAAACTGTAGCTCTTGCCGGTCTCAACGTTTGCACTGAGTGTCTGTTCGATGGCTCCGTCGCCGTCGAGCCCTGACTGCTGCAATGTGCCCGAACCTTGAAGCTTGGAGACATACGTTGCACGTTGACCGGTTCCGTCAAGCGTTGTCGTCAGGGCAATGCGATGGGCCTGTGCGTCAGATGACCGGTCGAAGCTCGCATTGCTGGCAGCCTGCGTGTCCAGCGAATCGGTGACGACAAGCGGCTCGTCGGCGTGCTTCCACACGATTGGCGTCACTGTCACGTTGACCAGACCCAGCTGGTCGTTGGCGCGGCTCGGCAGCACCGTGTATGCCACGTCAGCGACATTGCCTGACACGGATGTCCATCTGGCATGTGTGGTGATGGCACCGGTCTTCATATTCAGCGTCTGTTTGTAATCGCTCAGCCTATGCTCTTCGGGCGTTGAGCCACTCGGCGTGGCTTCGGGCGCAGCACCTGCCTTGACCAATGCAGCTGCATCGATGTTGACGCGGCTATCCTGTTGAGGATCGGAGCCATTGCCAACGCCGGCAATGCTGAGCTGAACCTTTCCATCGGAAATTGCAGTCGCTGGAACGGACACGGCGATGGTGGCAATTTTCCACGTATCCCAGCTGCCGTCTTCGATAGGTTCCAGAGTGAGCCTGTGCTGTGCATCGCCTGCGGAAACCAGAACGGTTCGTGCATTCGAGCTGCCGTCTCCTGGATCACCTGCCGCATATCTCACCACAAGGTCGTATATGCCGGCTTCGCTCACGCCGCTCAAGGTGAGCGTCGCCTTCGCTGAGCCGCTGCCGAATCCCTGCACAAAGCCGCTGCCCTGATAGCCGCCATGATCGTTCCCGCTCGACAGTCCACCGCTGAGCAACCCATCCTCCAACTGGCAGTATGCGCCGAATGCGCACGATGATTTGAATGCATCGTTGAATGAGCCTGAGCTGTCGGCAACATTCAATCCCGTCCATGCAGGACCGCCGACACGCCACTGGTTGGTGTCGCTCTGACTGGTGTAGAAACCTTGTATTTGGAACGATGTTGGAACATTGGCGCTGCTGAAACCCTGACCTTGTGCGGGTACGCGCGCTGCAAAATAGCCGTTTCCTGTATAGGTCGGATAATATTGCCCGTTGAATGGGTTTGTCGTGGACATTTCCCATTGTGATGGTGCCGTATCGCTCACCGAGTCAGCGCCTACCGCTGATGTAGCCACTGCGCCACCTGAAACACACATTGCCGTTCCCATGATCATCCCCAGTAATGTTCTCGTTCGAGACTGCAGCATTCTTGTATGATGCACTCCAGCTCCTTATGCCTATACGACAGTGTCGCTGGCCAATGTCGGTCAGGAGGCACCATCGTCCCCTATAAGATAAGTTCTGCCGATTCATCATTGATAATCGGCGTAGAAGAAGTTTCCCTTCAAGAGGTTAACGTATATGTTTTCTTGGGCATATGCAAACTTCCTCGGGGCTTCGAAGTGTTGACATCGGGACAATCATTGACTCTGTGGAGGATGTGTCGAAGACTTGACCGATTGGCTCCGCCTGACATGCTCACCTTCTTGCATGTCAATCACATGTCAATCACATTGCTGAATCTCCGCCTGGTTCCTGGCCGGAGGAGTCCATAGGTGCGCAGCATGTCAATCTGAGACAGATCCCCTGGAGCAATGCAGTCTTTTGTGAGTGAATGAATCGTTGATCGCTGATAAGACGAAGTCACTCGCTTGCACGCACATGGTCCGATGGAATGATTGACGTGGTCTCCTTGTGTTCGTATGAGGATGGTGGAATGGAACCTCAAGTCAATGCTGAGAGAGGTACTGGCCATAAAATCGGACATATTCCTGCGCAGATGGTGCCCATCGCATTCCCCGAGACAGCGGCGTATGCGAATGCATGCGATATGCCCATGCTTGCGAAATCAGGGCAAATCGTCTGAACGCAGCGAGCACGGATCTTCTGCCAGTGATGGCGCCATCTGCAGATGATCGAATCGGGCGTCTCGAGCGTCTCGAGCGTGTCCATCCACCGTCGCTCATCGCCGATCGTTCTGCGCCTGCCTGATCCGAAAGGTGTGATCGGCATTCATGATGGGCTGCTGAACGCCGACGGATTGAATGCTGCGCGCCAAGTGGTCCGCTCGTTGAAGGCCAAAGGCGCCTTCGAGCCGGGGCTGATCGATGATGGACAAAGCACCGTTCTATGGTTTTTCAATCCAATGCCGACAGACCATTGCGTGTGTCAACGTGAACGGGTAGCGTTGTTATTAATGATAATTGGTATCAATAAAATTGATGCTCGGACGATATTACTCATGTGCCGCATTCGCGTTGGGGTTTTCAAGTATGGATGTGGCAATGAACGATTACTATGGAAAGTCAATTTGACATGGCACTCTCGCGCGCGAGAAACAATGGCGAAGCTTCTTCTTCGCCGAAACCGAATCCCCACACCGATCTGGATTCAGGCATGAACGGCAAGGATAATTCCCGGCAACCATCGGATCGAGGATTACACAGACTGGGCACGTTGCTACATCCGGTTCGTGGCTCTCTGACACTCGTGGGATTGATCAATGTCGTTTCCGCATTGATCGCACTTGTCCCGTATGTGACGGTCGCGATTTTCATACAACGGATGCTCCGCTCCTCGTTGAATATCGATTTCACCGTGGTCGCAGTCTCCTGCATCGTCGCTGCACTGGTGTTGCGGCAACTGCTATACATGGGGAGTCTGGGCTATGCGCATATCGTCGACGCACGATTGCGTCTGTCCGTTCGTCGTCGAATTCTCGACCATATGGGGAGACTGCCGCTGGGCAGCATCGTCTCACGAAACAGCGGCGAGCTTCGACATCTGATCGTCGATGACACCGCCGCCATCCATACGATCGTCGCTCACGTCGTGGTTGAGGGTTCGAGCGCTGTCACTGGAATCGCGGCTAGCATCGTCATTCTTTTCGTTGCGAGCTGGCAGCTTGCCTTGGGGTATGCGCTGCTGTTTGCCCTGGTCGCTGCGATAGCAAGGATATTGGCATCGGGCACTGATGCTGATGCTCGCGAAAAATACGCCAAGGCTCAGTCTCAGTTGGCTGGCGATGCGGTCGAATTGACCGAGGGCATCGCCGAACTGAAAAGCTATGGCATGACTGGCGGTTTCATGGAGCGTTTCCACCGCAGCCTGAGCGAATTCTCCCGAGCGAGCTATCAAGGCACCGTGGCTGTTGCAAGACCCATGTCCTTCATCACGACCTTCGTCATGCCTGGCATCCTTCTTGGACCGATGCTGCTGCTGTGCTGGTTCTCGCAGACCATGCAGTGGTCGTCCATGTTTGGCATCGTGCTCTTCCTCTTTGTCGGTCTCGGTGTTCCTCAGACCTTCTTTGGTTCGCTGAGCCTGATACAGAACATTCAACTGGGTCTCGCAGCAGCTGGACGAATCGGTGCATTCCTCGATGAGCCCGAGCTTCGCGAACCTCTCCATCCCAAGGTATTCACTCGTGAAGATGCACAGACAGACATCGCTTTCGATCATGTAAGCTTCGGATACGACGATGGTCACGAAGTGCTCCACGATGTGAGCATGCGCATTCCCGCAGGATCGAGCGTTGCATTGGTTGGGCCATCCGGTTCCGGAAAGACGACAATCACCCGACTGCTCGCGAGATTCTGGGAGGTCAACGATGGTCATATTCGCATTGGATCGAGAGACGTCACGACGATTTCCAGCGCGGAGTTGCTCTCTCATATAGGATTCGTCTTTCAGGACATGATGCTGGCCAGTGTCTCGGTACGTGACAACATCAGGTTCGCCCGTCCGACCGCGAGTGATGACGAAGTGATCGAAGCGGCAAAGATGGCTCACATACATGAATGCATCATGGCGCTGCCTCACGGATACGACACCATCGTCAACTCGGCGGAAGCGCAGCTCTCTGGCGGAGAACGTCAGCGCCTGTCCATCGCACGAGTGTTCCTCCAGGATGCCCCGATTCTCATCATGGATGAACCAACGGCATTCCTGGATGCAGAAAACGAGGGAATCCTGGATGCCGCCTTCGAACGATTCTCTCATGGACGTACCACGGTGACGGTCGCTCATAGGCTTGCCACCATCACTCACTCGGATAAGATCGTCGTCCTGCATGATGGAAGGATATCCCAGCAGGGGACCCATCAGACACTTGTGGCGCAAGACGGTGAATATCGGTCGTTGTGGAACGCACAGACCGTGAAGGAGATGCAATAACGATGCAGCATGACATGAAGAGCACGCCACGAAGGCACGATCTCTTGCACGGCATTGAACAGGCTGCGGGAACCAGCACCGGAGTCTCCACGCTGATACTGCTCTATGGACTCTCTGCGATCGCGCAGGGCATCGCATTCGTATCGGCAATTCCCATAATGAGGCACATGCTGGGAGGCGAGCCCGCTGACCCACGGGCGATAGTCATGTTTGCGGCATGCGTTGTCATTGCTTTCGTAGCGCACATCATTGGTCTCACCAAATCGTCGAGAGTCTCGGTCTATGCAGTATGCGACCGCATCGTCCAAAGAATAGGCAGCAAGGTGACTCGCATCGCACTCGGATGGTTTGATGCCACGAGTGCGGCAAGGGTGTCCGAAGCGATCAGCGATGATGTGCAATCGTTGTCGCATCTGGGACCAGTCGTATTGCCCGGATTGATATCAGGCATGGTCACGCCGCTTACCGTTGCTGTCGCAGCCTTGTTCATTCAGCCCATCGTCGGAATCCTTCTGCTGATCGTCGTTCCGCTTGCGGGAGCGTGCATCTTTTGGTCGATGAAAGTGTTGCATCGCGTCCACCCCTTGGAGCGCGATGCCGATCTGGAACTGTCCGAAGTCGTTTTGGAGAACGCCGCGCTGCAACCTGTGCTTCGTTCCTCTGGACAGTCCGGCATGCGATGGGACCACCTGAGGGACACCGTCGACAACAGCACCAGAATGGGGATTGACAGACTTAAGGCTGAGGGAAGACCAAGCATGTTCTTCCAGATGGGGACTCAGCTCTGCTTCGCCGGTGCCTTGATAACGGCAACCTTGGCGGCATGCTTCCATGGGATTGATGTTGCCGTGTTCGCGGTCCTATGCCTTCTTGCGATTCGCTGCGTGGAGCCGCTCACCTTGGCGGTCCAATACTCGGATGAACTCTACCGCGACAACCAGGCGGTCGATGCGGTGCATCGGATCCTCGATGCGCCTGAGCTCAAGGAACCAGACCAATCTGCAAAGCCTGAGTCATATGACATACGGATCGATGGCATGGGCTTCGGATATCGAAAGGATGCCCCTATCTTCTCAGGAGCCAATGCACTCATTCAGCCAGGCGGCATCACTGCCTTGATAGGGCCTTCTGGAGCTGGAAAATCCACGTTGGCCAAGTTGATTGCCAGATTCTGGGATGTCGATGAAGGATCGATCGCAATCGGCGGCATCGATGTTCGTGACATAGGCAGTGAAAACGTGATGCGAAGCATTTCCTTCGTCTTCCAGAACGTCTTTCTTTTCGATACGACGATCATCGAGAACATTCGGATCGGACGTCCAGATGCCACACGGGACGAGATCGTCGCGGCCGCTCATGCCGCGCGACTCGATGATGTCATCGAACGTCTTCCACATGGATGGGACAGCCCCGTCGGGCAACGCGGATCCTTGCTCTCTGGCGGGGAGCGCCAGAGAGTGGCGATAGCCCGTGCCTTGCTGAAGAACTCGCCCATCCTGATTCTCGACGAGATCACCTCGGCGCTTGACAACACGAACGAGAAGGCGATCCTTGATACCTTGCATGCCTATGCAAGGGACAAGACGGTGGTCATGATCGCGCACAGGCACAATGCCATTCGTTCCGCATCGCATGTCCTTGAGATTGACAGAGGAAACGTCGTCGTGAAGTGATGCCGAGTACGTTCCTGCTCCATTCGCTGCTCGTGGCTCTGACAGCTGTTCCGCCAGCCCATTGTTTTCGTGGCTCGGGCTTGTGTCGCCGTGAAGCGCATGAAATCCATGGATTCCAGCGAATGTGCAGTAGCGTGGACACATCAGAATAGAGAGAATATCTCAAAGAAGGGGAAACTGTTATGGCATCTCAAGATTCTTGCATTGGTTCCGCTCTGCATCCAGGAGATGGGGATTACGAAGACTCGGTTACCACCGTCACTGGTGTGGGAAGTCCTCGACTCGTGGTTCGACCTCGGAGCACGCAGGATGTTGCAAGTGCAATCAGGTACGCACGGGAGCAGCACCTTGCAATAACCGTGCGAAGCGGCGGGCATAGTCTCGCAGGATTGAGTCAGGCGCGTGATGGCATGCTCATCGACATGAGGCAACTTGACAGTGTAGAAACCAACGATGCGACACGACACGTGCTCATCGGCGGTGGAGCGACCTGGGGACACGTCGCAAGCGTTCTGGAACCTGCTGGGCTTGCGCTCACTGCAGGCGATACGGCTGATGTCGGTGTTGCCGGACTTACGCTCGGTGGAGGCATTGGCTGGATGGTGCGCAAATACGGTCTTGCCATCGACAGCCTCGTAGCCGCTGAAGCGGTGACCTATGAGGGAACGGTTCTCAGACTTTCTGAGGACGAGAACCCCGATTTGTTCTGGGCCGTGAGAGGTGGCGGCGGCAATTTCGCAATCCTGACCCATCTTGAGTTCGAGGCGCATCCTGTCAGCAATGTCGTGTTTGGAACCATCATGTATGCGCTTGACAGGCTCGAGGATGCACGCTCACTGGTCCGCGCGTGGAACGAATCCCAGGCAGATGCCGATAGACGTCTGACAAGTGTGCTTGCGTTGATGCCTGCCATGCAGGAGAGCCCTGCGATGGCCATGCTGCAACTGTGCTTTGTCGGGACCGAAAATGAAGCGAAATCCAGCATCGATGCTTTCAAGGCGATGGGTACGGTCATGGATTCGGATATCGGCTACCGTCCATACGCATCGATTCTGGTCACGGACGATCCCTTCCCTGCACCTCGGGCAGCACAGCAGAATTCCCTGCTGCCCGCCTTTGGCGAGAGGGAACAGAGTGCCGTTTGCGATGCCTTTGAAACCGGACAGTTGATGATGGCCATACGTGCACTTGGGGGAGCGGTCCGTGACATCGACGCGCAGGCCACTGCGTATGCGGGTAGAGAGGCTGCCGTGATGGTGGTCGGCACCCAGCTGCTTTCGGACACTGACTCAGCTCAACGGCAGATCGCGCATTGGCAAGGCATTCAGCGTCTTGAAATGGGTGCATATGTCAATTGGATTGGATTGGCCGACGATACGGCATCGAAACGATGCTACCCTCAGCGCACTCGCGCTCGACTTGCAGCGATCAAATCCGAGACGGATCCTGAAAACGTGTTCAGCGACGCAGTCGGCTTTGCCGTCTGAGCCGGACGTGACGCGTGATGCTCGGTGAGTCTTTCATGACTCAGTTTCTCAGTCGCTCAGTTTCTTAGTCGCTCAGTAGCGAGGTGAGGGAGCGTTGCGTCTCGTCGATGATCGCGCGAAGCGCCTTCGATGATCTCAGCTCATGGAGAGTGGGAAGAGCGTGCATCGATTCGCTGTGACTTTCACCGGAAAGACCCGTGAAGATGCCATAGGACAGGTCGGTCAGGGAACCTGGGTCAGGCGATCGATGATGCATATATTCGTGATGCATGAGTTCATAGGCCCCGCCCTGCCCGGCGACTACGGCCTGCTCGATTCGTGGCTGAAGAACATCGTGATCGTCCACGAACGATGACCACATCGTGAACGCCTCGTTTATTGCTCCGGAACGCACCTGATGCCGGGCATGCGTCGACGTCTGCGTGACCAAGGAGATTTCGGCGTCGATCATGCTTTCGGTAAGCCTACGGCTGGCGACGATGTCCTTGGTGACCCGCTCCATGCGCTGATTCCGGGTGAGCAGGTTGAAATGCAGGAACCCTGTGATGTAGAGCCTTTCCAGTGAGTCGATGCTTCGTGAGAGTTCGGTATGGGCGAAGGCGGATTCGATGAGTTCGAAAAGTGATGTCACGAGGACGTCGATGAACATCTCCTTCCTCGGGGCATGGTACTGGACCAGGGTCTTGGTCGTGTTGCATGCCTGCGCAATGCTGGACATCGTCGTTTTGCCATAGCCTTGGGCTGCGAAAAGCTTGAATGCGGTGGCATAGATTGTGTCGCGAGTCGTGTTCCTGCGAAGATGCATGGTCGAGTCTCGGTTGGTGACACTTGCCGCGCTGTGCCGCCCGCTGTCGTTCATCGCCGCCCCTTCATTGCTGTGTTCCATGATACTTGATGACACCTGAGCGAGAAATAGAGCGAAGACAAACTTGCGCTCGCTGTGAACTATACTAGTATAGTAATAGTTAATCACTCAATTCTTGCATGAACTAAGGAATGGAAGGTGCCATCGCATCATCTCTGAAAACTGTTTGGTTGCTATCCGACTTTGCCGGTGAGCTACTCCCTGAGTGGCTTCGTGATGTCTTTGAGTTCGAGCGGTACGAGGTTCTACATCATGGGCGTCGTCGCCACCTGCTTTGCGGTGAACAACCTCGTGGTGCTGCACAGGCTCGGACCGAAGCCAAAGGTGCTCGACGATGGATTGAAAAGCGTGCTGTAGCAATGAGGTAGGCCGTATGACGGGAGCATGCGGATCCGGCTGGTCTCTTCGCTCGATTCGCATGGTTCAGATGGTTCAGGAATTCACTGTGATTCACGACCATGATTCACAACCTTGTTTTACAACCATGATTCACATTTTCAAAGAGAGGGCTTAGGAATGTTCCTTGCAATGCAGGAGATTCGGTTTTCCAAATGGCGCTATGCCTTGGTTGGGGGAATCATACTTCTCGTCGCCTATATGGTCTTTATGCTGTCTGGCCTGGCCTCAGGCCTGCAGACAGGGCATACCAAGGCGATACGGGACTGGCATGCCGATAGCGTGGTGCTCACGCAGGATGCGAACGAAGTCTTTGGCGCCTCGCAGATGACGCAGGGCGATCTTCAGCGCGTATCAGCGGGCAGCAAGTCTGCGATCGGTCTGTATCAGGGCTCTGCGAGTCGGGCGAATGCGTCGAACGACAAGCAGAATGTGTCTGTCTTCGGATCGGCTGCGGGATCCTTCACCACCCCTTCCGTGATTCGGGGCAGCAACTATTCCAAGAAGTATCAGGTCACCATTTCGCAGAATCTTGCCGACGATGGTTTTGCCATAGGCGATCGCATCACAGTCAGCAATCTCGCTCACACCCTGACGGTGACGGGCATCGTTCCAGCCACCACATACAGCATCGTGCCGGTAATCTATACCTCGCTTGACACCTGGACTGAGCTCAAATACGGTGGTCAGCCCTTCGCGTCCGAATCGGACAAGCCAATCAATGCCATCGCGGTAAGAGGAACGATTCGCTCCCTGAGCAATCCCACCGGCAAGACGAAGCTTCAGAGGCTTGACATGGCCACCTTCATCGACAACATTCCCGGGGTCTCTGCAGAGCAGCTCACGTTCAAGGGCATGATAGGGCTGCTCATCGTCATCACTGCGGCAATCGTAGGCATGTTCATGTATGTCATCACTCTGCAGAAGACGGCAGTGTTCGGCGTGATGAAAGCCCAAGGGATACCTACCCGCTTCATAGCGCGATCCATCGTGGCGCAGGCGGCCATTCTGGGACTGGCTTCGGTTGTGCTGGCCTTCGCGCTGGCCTGGCTATCGAGCCTTGCGCTGCCTTCGGCGATGCCGTTCAGCGCCGATGTGGGGCAATGGACTGTGGTTGGAGCCGCGTTGGTGCTGGTGACGGTGGTCGGAGGCCTGTTCTCGGTGAGAACAGTTTCGAAGGTCGACCCGATAACTGCGATGGGTGAGGAGTAGAACATGGTTGACGAGATTCTGGTCATGGAACATGTCACGAAGACCTTCGGACATGGGCATACGGCTCTGACGGCGATTGACGATGCCAGTCTGACGGTTTCCCGAGGGCAATTCGTGAGTATCGTGGGGCCTTCCGGCTCAGGCAAAAGCAGCCTGCTGACAATATCCGCAGGCTTGCAGCGCCCGACGTCAGGGGAGGTGAGCATCAACGGTATCGAACTCGGCAATCTCAGGAACGGTCAGTTGACCGCCATGCGGTTTACGCAAATCGGCTTCGTTCTGCAGCGGTCGAATCTCATCCCATATCTCACCGTCTACCAGCAGCTCGCCTTGGTTGACAAGGTTGCCAAGCGGGCAACGCGCAGGCAGAAGATTCGCGAAGTGCTGGAATCCTTGGACATACGTAACCTTGCCGACAAGCATCCCAGAGATCTTTCGGGCGGAGAGCGCCAACGCGCTGCGATCGCACGAGCGCTGTATGGCGACCCGAGCCTGATCCTTGCGGATGAACCGACTGCCAGCCTGGATACGGACCATGCCTATGACGTGGTCAGGATGCTTGCAGAGCAAACTCGCACCTATAACAAGGCCACCGTGATGGTGACCCACGATGTGCGCATGACCGAAGCCAGTGATGTGGTCTATCGGATGGAAGATGGAAGGCTGTCCATGCAGTGATCGACGGCTCAGGTTGCATGCGTCATCGGTTCGCGAGCTCATCGATTATCCCAGCGCTTGGTAAATGGCTCTTCAGACGATATGTCCCGCGCGCATGAGGATCGGCAGGACAGGCTGGACGGAGTAAACCGAGAGCATGACATCGACAAGCTTCACTGATCAGTCTTGTGCGTGCCGCGGGACTCGGGTCAACGACAGTTCGGGTCTCGGCCAAGTGAAAGCGAGGCGCTGATTTATTTGCAACCGTTGCCTATCCTTGCCGGGTCCTTTCTGCGGCGACATTTCCTAAGCTTTTTCCAAGCCTCATTGCCTGTTCCCATGCTTGCTTTCTTTGGCTGGCTGTGTGTGACGTGTACCGTGCGCTTGGACTGGGCTCAGACCAGCACAGTTCTGTCGGCAAGGGCATGCGACGTTGATTCCCCGTAGCTCTGCTGTGAAGACCTTGCCGTCTTTCCGCTCGAAACCCAGACTGTCTGGAAAAGGAAGGTCAATGATCGCCAATGCATTCACCGAGTGCAATAGGCTGGTAAGTGGGGGATTGCGCTCCATGGATCCGTTGCTAGTGCTGATTCTTGGCAAGTTTGAACGGTCCAACGCAGCTTTCCATGGAGGAGACAACCCATGGTTCCTCTTCATCGTTTGGACATGGCAGCAAGCGAATCGGCACTGAATTCGATGCGGTCATAAGGTTGTAGATACGGGCGGTAGAGTTCCGAAAGGGCTTTGCTGATGGGAGTGCTTGATCCGACCGTCCTGCCTAAGTCAACGAGAGGGACAATCCCGAATGGCACATCCTCCTGAATGAATCGATGACGGATTGAGCGTGGTCCCTCAAGATTGGCATACAAAGCCTGCTTGAGGAAAAAATCTTGTAGCGAAGAGTGATGCACGTTCCAAAATCCGTTGAGTTGTTCCAGAATCGGCGTGTAACCCACATGCAGGCATCTGGCGATTGCTGCGCGTTCGGCATCAAGACCTTGTATGATATCCTCCGCTTCCGGGCTGAAGCCGTCCACGAGTATGTGGAAGTGCTCTCGCTCTTGGATTCGCGCAAGGTTGAGCAGACACAATGGAGCATGAATTACAGGATTGGGCGCAGAAAGGGAGGTCGCAAAGAAAGAATCCTCATACTGGATATCATGGAAGAGAAGAGCCAGCAGTGATTCAAGCTCGCTGTCGGCAGTGCTTTCCTGGGAAACTGTTATCGAGTCCTTGATCCCGGATATTGACAGATTGATATCTTTCTCTGAAAGGTTGCGTCTGCTCACATAGGGCATGCCAGCACTTTCCGCGATTCCAAGATGAATTCCAAGACGATCGGCAAAGTTGGTGACCTGATATGCTCCCCAATTCCCGTTCAATACCATGATGCTTCTGCAAGAGCTCTCATCTGAGTATCGTGCGATCTGTCTCAATATTTCGCTGTGTGCATTAGCCCATGTCGAGACGATGAGCAGGTCGCATGAACTGACGAGCTTATGCATATCGGTGGTTGCGTGGATGGGTAGGACACCCTGAATTGCACCTTGTACCTTCAATCCTTCTTCCAGCATGTTTACGATGCGAGCATGTCTGGTCATCACTAACGGCGTAAATCCCTTGGACACAAGATGGGCGGCAAGTGCCAGGCCAGTGTTTCCCGCCCCGATAATTCCGATGCGCCTATATGCCATGTTGATCCGCTCCCTGTCGGATTGTCCGAAGAATTGAACATGAGTCCGCTCTCATTTGAAGGACAACTTGCCGATGAAGGCTTGAACCCGAGGTTCTTTCGGATGATCGATGACTTCTTCCGGGGTTCCCTTCTCCAATATTCTGCCTTGGTCGACGAACACGACTTGCGATGCAACTCTGCGCGCGAAGCCAATTTCGTGCGTGACAATGATCATCGTCACACCAGTCTTTGCGACTGCAGTGATCACTTCGTTAACATCGCTCACCAGCTCCGGATCAAGGGCTGAGGTGGGTTCATCGAACAGTATCACCGAAGGATTGAGGGCAAGAGCACGTGCGATGGAAACGCGTTGCTGTTGCCCGCCCGACAGCTGGACTGGGTAACGATCCTCGAATTCCGATAGACCGACATCGGCCAATGCCTTCCTTGCCTCCTGCCGAGCTTCGTCGTGTGACTTCTTCTGTACGACGCGCAACCCCTCCATCACATTCTGAAGCGCTGTCTTGTTCCGGAAGAGGTTATAGTTTTGGAACACCATCGCGGTTTTTCTCCGAAGATGCAGCACATCCTGTCTCGAATGCTTCTGGGAATAGTCAATCTTCTTCCCATCGATGCTCACAATCCCACTCGCCGGTATTTCCAACGCATTGATGCATCGGAGCAAGGTGGTTTTCCCTGAGCCCGACGATCCAAGTATGGCCAATACCTCTCCCTGATGCACCTCCAGACTGATTCCTTTAAGGATTTCGTTCTTCCCAAAGGTCTTATGAATATCTTGCAGGGTGATAACGATGTCATTCGTAGAGGATCTCTGTGTGCTCATTGCTCTGATGCCTCGCTCCTTCTTCTGTTGAAGCGAAGCACGCAGCGTGGCATGCCGTCCGCTATCGTGCCTTCAAGCTTGAATGTCAGTCCTGGGAATTCCGCTGCGAATGCGTGGTCGCCGGCCATGGCGATTTCGCACAGCCGTGCAATCTGAGCGTCGGTCTTGCCTTGGCGAACCCACTGCGTCACATATGGGCAATAATGGAAATCGATTTCGAGTTCGTCATCATTCTTGACGACGGTCTCCATTTCATAGATATCCCTGTTGTGGTCAGTGCCGAAGCTTTCTTGGAATTCCTTGAAGGAGTCAGGCTTTCTCATCGTTTTACGGAATTCCTTGGCGTTGTCCTGGCCGTAGTCGTATACGGCATCGTATGCGAACTGATCGTCAAGACCATGTTTTGCAGCCTCGTCAACCATTCTGCTGATGGTTGCCGCACGGCGCTCGGATATTTCTCGGGTTGCATCGACGGTGGCGTTCCTCAAATGTGGAACATTGTTTTCGAATGGCATGTTTCCTTCTTTCGTGAGAATTTGAGCGGATTTGTATGGATTGCGCCTGCTCAGGAAGAGATGGGCGTGATCGTTCTTTCTGATTGACGCATGAAGAACCCGATGCGATGCTCAAAACGTCCCATCGCGAATTCGATGCCTGCGCAGACGGCCCAATAGATTACCGCGGCATCGATATATGCTTCAAGATATTGATACCCATCGGCTGCGCTGATCTTAGCGGTCGTGAGCATCTCGACCACGTTTACGATCGACGCGAGCGCGGTGCCCTTGAGCAGCCAAATGAAATAGTTCGTCATGCTTGGGATCGAGATCACCGCAGCCTGAGGAATGATAAGGTGCGTTATGCCTTGGAATTTGGTCATTCCGATGGCATCTGCCGCCTCGTACTGCCCACGGTCTACTGCGTGCATTGACGAGACAACGACGTCGGTGATGTATGCTCCGAAATTCGCTGCCAAGGCGAAGACGGCGGCGGCGAAATATGGGATGTGCCGAGGGTCGTACTGATAGCCAAGGAATCCGTTGAAGCTTTTTGCGATATATGGAACGGCATAATAACAGAACAGCAGCTGCACGGTGAGTGGAACGCCTTTGATGAAGGTGTTGATGATGATCACCGATTGTCTGAGAATAGCTATCCGTGACAGGATGAGCCCGCCAAACACAACTGCCATGGCCATTGCGAACAGCATGGACCAGAAAGTAAGCATGAGCGTCTTTGGCAGACCTGCAACGACGGTTGGCAGGTCTGAAATCATAAAGTCATAATCCAGATCCATCATGATCTCCTTCCATGACGCTCCATATGATGCGAAGCTGCCGTGAATCCCAGTTCAAGCAGCGCGCACAATATGAAATAGATGATTGCGGCTAAACCTAGAATCCAAAGCTGCCCTACCCCAAATTGGTTGGAGATCACTCGATTCGCGTAACCAAGTATTTCCATCGCACCGATCGTATATGCCACCGAGGTGTCCTTGAGGACGTCAATTTCGAGATTCTTGAGGTTGAGTATGGAAACCTGAAGGGTCTGTGGGGCGATGACGCGGAAGAAGTTTTGGAATCTACCGAAGCCGATGCTCTTCCCTGCTTCGATCTGTCCGTGGTCTACACCGAGGTAGCCGCCTTTCAGAACTTCGCAAACGAAGCAGGAAAGGTTGAGCGATGTGGCGATTATGAAATATGCACCTGCTGGCCAGCCATCGATGTCGACATGAACGATCCAGAGCAGTTTTGGCAGTCCGAAGAAGATAATGTAGATCTGGACTATTCCTGGTGTGCCTCTGAAGAAGGATATGAAGACGGTGCATGCCCAATACAGGGCTCTGTGCTTCCCGACACGCACGATGCACAGGAGCGTGCCAAGCAGCAGCGCGATTGCCGATGGCGCGAACCAATATAGAAGGGTCGTCGGGACTTGCCGGAGTAACCCAGGAAGCACCGATTGCAATAAATCTGTTGGCATATCAATTCTTTGCGGTTGATGATTGATGCAACGATGTGTCCAAACCCATGGCCGTTGTCTGAGCGAACCCCCAAATATGGGCCATGGGTTCGGCACAGTCAGCTTTGGAAGACATCAAGTTTCTTTGCAAGAGCGAAATTGTCTTGCTTGAACCACTTCTGGGTAAGCTTGGGGAGCGTGCCATCAGAGATCAGTGAGTCAATCTGTTTGTCGATTGCGCCTTGCAGGTCCTTCTGCTCCTTGTTATAGAGAACGACCGTGCCTGCGCCATCGACGATGCCAGTGACCTTCATCTTGTAGCCGAGAGTGCTGGCAACTCCTTCATACTGCGCCTTCGAAAGATACACTGCGTCATAGGTCCCATCGTGAACGGAGTTGAACATATCTTGGAACGTGGATTGATTGGACACTTCGGGTACCGTTATTTTCACCTTTGGGTTTCGCTTGAGCCAGTCATGTATCGCAAGGTACCGTCCGTCTGTGGGAACGATCGGATCGAGGGTCTTGCCGTTCATGTCCTTGAGACTGTTGATGGGGCTGCCTTCGGGAACGATCAGATTCATGAAGTAATAGTTGTATGGTGTGGAAAGCAAGTACTGTTCAGCGCGTGCCTTGGTCTTGAAGAATGCTCCGATCAACGCGTCATATTTCCCCTGCTTGACACCGACCAGTGCTGTTTCATAATCCTGGACACTGTATTCAAATGAGTACTGTGGCAGCTTCTTGTCGAGTTCCTTCAACACTGCAAGATCGAATCCTGCTGGCTTGCCATTGTTGTCGGCATATGAATATGGAGGGTCTTGGCTTTCCAATGCGATTTTTATCGTCTTCACGCCACCTGAATTCGTGTTCCCCTGAGCCGATCCACTCCCACATGCTGAAAGCGATCCGATCACAAGCACGGAGGCTATTGCAGCAACGATTCTTTTCTTCATATTTCCTCTTCTTCAAACGTTGATTGTGCTTGCCGAATAGGTCCTGGCGAAGCCTCTCCATCCTAAGTTGAGGAGTTTGGGAATCTGAAATTCAGAGTATTAGGTTTTTCTTGGGTGTCATCATAAGTTGGTCGTATACCGATGTTCGTGAACTCTTGTGATTCTGAAATATACTAAAGTGGGCAACGATATAAGTCACACACGGCAATCAGGCATTGGGCGTACTGCTATATCGACAATTTAGGTTTCTGCACCGGAATCTGAATATTTTGAGCAGTCAACGTCCTTACTGTGGGCTCTGATGTTGCGCGGGAGCATGGTCTTCCATGCCCTGATTCCCGAAGTCGCAGCCTAAGGTATGGATGGACAACACAAGGGCTAGAAACCATTACGGTTCCTAGCCTTAATTGGTAGTGGGGCCAGGATGGATTGCACTGGGTTTTGTCCCGTTATTTAGGAGTATGGGATTATGCCACGTGCGTATCAGCCTGAGTTTCGGCATAGGGCTTTCCGAATGCTTGGTGATGCCAGGCAGAACCATGAGACTGAGTTCAAGGCGATTCGTCATGTCGCTTCGAAGCTTGGCATGAGTCCGGAGACGTTGGGCAAGTGGCAGCGTTGTGCCGAGATCGATGCCAGTGACTCTCCTTGCATGACCAGAGAAGAGCATGCCGAGGCCAAACGCCCTAAACACGACAGCGCTGAGCTACGCCGGGCAAACGGAATCCTGCGGGCCGCGTCGGCTTTTTGCCGCGGAACTCGATCGTCTCGGAGTCAAGTCCATCTGCGGAGTGCTTGCCCAGACAGATTGTGGGTTCATCACTGCGCGTGTATATCGCGCTGCCACAAGCAACCCCAAATCCGCTCGTGCGATTCGCGATGAGATCCTGTGCTAGGAAATCAACCAGTTGCACGCAGCGAACTACGGGGTCTATGGGGTGCGGAAAATGCATCATGTGATGCGCCGGGCAGACTGGCAGGCCGGTCGCAATCAGGTCGGCAGGTTGATGTGGGCCCGGGCTCTGGCTGGTGTGCGGCGGACCCCTCCCACCACCAGAAAAGACCAGGCCTTGGCCACGCCCAGGGACTTGATGCAATGGCATTCTCGAGTCTCAGCCGGGTTGTCGACATTACCTACGTCGCGACCTAGGCCGTTGGGGGGCTTGTCCGGTTTGATTCATCACTCGGACCACGGGTCGAACTATCTGAGCGTGCAATACACGGACCGAGTCATCGAACTGGCAACACTGCAATGGGTGTCCTGGTGGAGCACCCAGCGTCTGCACTCGGAACTCAGCTACCGCACCCCGGTCGAAATCGAGACCGAATTCAATCAAACAACCAAGACCTTGTGACGGCAACCCACAGTCACGAAACCCAATAGGAAACAACCCTGTGCAATTCACGCGGATGCGGTGCGTTCACTTCGTGGTGAACTTGTGCTCTCCCTCTTGACCAGCGAGGTCTGTATCCATGTCTGTTTGCGTTCGATCGGGTTTCCCGCCATCAGATCCTTCAACAATTGAGCGGCAATTTTTGCCATGTGAACTGGATCTTGTTTCAAAGTCGTGAGACCCATTAACTCTGCATTGTCATTGTCGTCAAATCCAATGATTGAGATGTCTTCTGGAATTTTCACACCGAGGAGCCTGAGTTGCCTCATCAGTATTATCGCAGCCTCATCATTTTCAACGCACAAGGCAGTTGGGGCAGCATCTGAGGATGCGATGCGCCGTGCAAGCTGTGAGAGGGGTTCCTCTAGAGAGCTGTTGACTTCGTAATCTTTCGCGGGGTAAACATGGACGCTTGCCTGTGAGAAATCATATTCCTTTGCCGCCTGCAGGAAGAAGGTCCCGCGTTCTTCTGCGCTCGAGAAAAAGATGTTCCGATTTGGATATTGAACGTACCCAATTCTTTCGTGACCGAGTTCTTGAAGATAATAAACAGCGGATCTCATCGCGGATTTATTGTCGAGTGCGACCGAAGCGTTCAGAACGGGAGAGAAGGATGCATCCAGGCCGACAGTCGGGATTTTCAGAGAACTCAAATCCTCAGACGAATGAGAATCAAGACGAATCGAAGGCAGAATTATCCCGTCGATGTTGTGCTTGTTCTTCAGCAGGGTATTGAAAAATTCATTGGCGTTGGTGGCATCCTTCAATATGACGGGAACGATGTCGTAGCCGCTTTCAGCGAGCACCTCATAGGCGCCTTGCATGCATGCGGCGCTGAACCATGTGTTCAGTGGAGAACCAAACAGCATGATGACTCTCATGGTTCTGCCCGAGGCCAGAGCCGAAGCGCTGCGCGAAAGCTCGAAATGCAAGCTGTCCGCTGCACTTTTGATTTTCGCCCGTGTCTTAGGCCTGACTATGTCCAATCCGCGTAGGGCACGCGATGCCGTCGAGTCGGAGACATTGGCGAGTTGTGCCACATCATGCAGGGTTGTCATATCATCTTCTCCCATTGGACAACACAAAAGTAAAGGCTGTTTTCAACATTCTTCGTGTCTGAGCGAGTACGTAATGCGTATGCCGTCCGCTCCGTTCCTCACTATCGTAGACATGTTTTTCAGGCCAATCATGCACGACACGATAATTTGACAAAGAAAATGCAAGCGCTATCATTTCTAATGTAGCTGCTGATTTCATTGAAAGGGCAATGAAAGGCTGCGGAACATCGATGGCGACAACAACGTTGCTGAGCCATAGTCAACAATCAGGGGGTTGAAATGCTTGGATCTTTAAGAACCTGCAAAAGAGTGCTTGGAATTATTTCAGTTGCAGCTTTAAGCGTCGCAATGTTTGGAGCATGCGGCAGCTCTTCTGCGGATAGTGGGACAGGCAGGGTCTACTATCTCAACAAGAAAGCGGAGGAACAGAGCACTTGGGTAAAGCTGGGTCAGCAATTTCAGAAGGAAACGGGCATCCCCGTCCAAATCCAGACTGGTGGTAATGATTACGATGCGACGTTGAGATCGGAAATGGCTAAGCAGAAGGCCCCAACGATGTTTCAGGCTGATGGTCCAAGCTTCATGAAGAGCTGGACCAGCTATGCCGCTGACCTGTCTGGCACCACGCTCTACAAGTCTCTTTCATCGGAATACAAGGACAGCTCCCTGACGAATGACTCTGGAAAACCGATTGCCGTTCCGTATGCAGTTGAAAGCTATGGAATCATCTATAACAAGGCTCTGTTGAAGAAATATTTTGATTCTTCTTGGTCGAGCGTCAAATCGATTTCCGATCTGAACAATTTCAAGGCGTTGAAGAAGGTCGCCGATGAGATTCAGGCACACAAGTCTGATCTCGGAGTCAAGGGAGCCTTCTCGTCCGCTGGCATGGACACGTCCTCTCTCTTCCGCTACAACTACCACATGGCAACGAATCCTGTGTACTTTGAGGTCAAGAGCAAGAATGAAAGCGTCACGAAGGTTCCCAAGTCTTTGAAGGGAACCTATGTGAAGTATATGAAGAATCTTTGGGATCTTTATCTGAAGGATTCGACGGTTGTACCGAGTGCGATCTCAGGAAAGACCATGGATGATTCCGCTGCTGAATTCTCCACCGGACAGGCTGTCTTCTTCCAGGATGGGACATGGAGCTACAACGATATCAAGGATCAGTCAGTATCTGACAGCGATCTTGGAGTCCTCCCCATGTACATGGGCGTTCCCAATGAGGAAGACCAAGGCTTGAATCAGGTGATCAGCAACTATTGGGTTGTGAATTCCAAGGCATCCACAGCAGATCAGAAGGCGACTGAGAAGTTCTTGGCTTGGTTGGTGAACTCGAAGGATTCGCGCAAGACAATCTCACAGACGATGGGTCTGGTAACGCCATTCAAGACATTCGATTCATCCGAATATCAGGTCAGCAACCCACTGGTTGCAGCGAATCGTGAATACGAGAAGGCCGGAAAGAAGTCCGTCACACTCATCCCTGACCCGTCACATCAGTGGGAAGAGGATCTCGGTTCTGCTCTTCTGAGCTATGCACAAGGAAAAGGAAGCTGGAGCTCAGTCAAGAAAGTATATACCGACAACTGGGCCAGCGAATATAAGTTGACCTACGATAACTGATTCATCTCTGGAGGGTGTCTGCTCATGACATCCTCCATCTTTCACTTGTAATTTGTTCATTGTTTTGAGATTTATAGTAAGGACATCATGCTTACCATGAAAGGAAAGGCGATACGTCGGTGGTGGCCACTGTTTGTATTGCCAACATTAATATCTTTTCTGCTTGGTTTCATCACTCCCTTGATTCAGGGAATGTATTTGAGCTTCACCAGCTTCACCACGGTTTCCGATGCCGTGTGGGTTGGGCTGAAGAATTATCGAAGGGCGCTGCAGGATCCAGAATTTCTGCACGCATTCTGGTTTACGCTACTATTCACCATCGTCACCACGATATTGGTGAACATCCTCGCATTCTTCGTGGCGTATATGTTCACCAAGGCCATGAAGGGCGCGAAGATCTTCCGCTCGGTATTCTTCATGCCGAATCTCATTGGTGGAATCATCCTGGGCTACATCTGGCAGCTCTTGCTCAACGGTGTACTGGCCCACTGGAACATCTCATTGACATATAGCGCCACGTATGGTTTCTGGGGCATGGTCATACTGGTGTGCTGGCAGCAGATTGGCTATATGATGGTCATCTACATAGCCGGCCTTCAGAATGTTCCCAATGATCTGATCGAGGCGGCAGCGGTCGATGGTGCATCCTCGAAGCAGATCCTGTACAAGATCACCATTCCTATGATGATGCCAAGCATAACGGTCTGCTCATTCCTTACGGTTACCAATGGATTCAAGATGTTCGATCAGAATCTTGCACTCACGAACGGTGAGCCGTCGAATTCATCGGAAATGCTTGCCCTGAATATCTACAACACATTCTATGGGCGCGCAGGATTCGAAGGGGTCGGACAGGCAAAGGCAGTGATCTTCCTTCTTGTCGTTGCAGTCATCGCAATCATTCAGAACAGAATCACGACAAGGAAGGAAGTTCAGGCATGATTAACAAAATCTCTCATGCAAAGGTCTGGACGATCGTCTTTTCGATTCTGTCGATTGCATGGATATTCCCCATCGTTCTAGTTTTGGTGAATTCCTTCAAGCAGAAGGCATTCATATCGACGAGTACCTTCAGCATTCCAAATGCCAAAACAAGTGCCGGTTTCGAAAACTATGTTGATGGCATTCAGAAAACCGATTTCTTCATGAGTTTCCTGTGGACCTTCATCATCACCGTTGGCGCAGTGGTCATCATCTTGCTGTGCACGTCGATGTGCGCATGGTGGATTGTCCGGGTGAACAACAAGTTCTCCGTTGCGATCTATCTGCTGTTCCTTCTCAACATGATCGTTCCATTCCAAATGGTGATGTTCCCACTCTCCAGACTTGCAGACTTGAGTGGGCTGAACACTCCATGGGGATTATGGCTCGTGTATCTTGGTTTCGGTGCTGGGCTTCCGGTGTTCATCTTCACCGGAGTCATCAAGTCGATACCTGATGAGATCGAAGAGGCTGCCATGATTGATGGTGCCAACACTTTCCGCATCTTCTTCACCATCGTTGTGCCCATGATGCGTTCTTCGATCATATCGATTGCGATTCTGGAGACGATGTGGATATGGAACGACTATCTCTTGCCGTATCTCACGCTCGACATGCAACGCTTCAAGACCATTTCCATTGCTATCCAGTATCTCAGGGGTGGCTATGGAACGGTCGATATGGGAGCCATGATGGCGTGCCTGGTCTTGGCGATCATCCCGATAGTCATCTTCTTTGCCGTATGCCAGAAATACATCATTCAAGGCATTGCGGCGGGAGCTGTCAAGGGTTGATGGCTGGGTCTCAAACTTACAATGAATAATTACAAGTGGCTTTCCCCTCATTCGAGGAACCTCGGACTCCTTGAATGAGGGGAAAGCATATTATCTGTTTCTTGTCTGGAGTGGAAAACATCGATGGCTAATCTTGAAAGGCAGCATGAACCTTGGATTCATGACAAATCCGTTATCCTTTCTGCGCCGCTGCAACTGTGGATGAACAACGACGGGACGATTGATGGGACTGTGCCATGCGGCCTGTTCTATGGGGACATGCGAATTCTGTCCCAGGCCGACTGCTCGCTTGACGGTCGGCGCGTGATACCCATTGCAAACTCGATTGATGGTTCAACCAATTCCCATCATGTGTATCTCGACGCATCAGTTGCGATGCCGCAGGAAGAGCCAAACATCAGAATCGATGAGACTCGTACGATCGGTACGCAATCGTTAGGCGTTCGGTATGTGCAAACCAGCAGTTATGTGCAGCCCCGCATGGTGGAATTCTCGGTCAGTCTGAGCATCGATCTTTCTACGATGCAGACCATTCGTAGCGGCAGCTCTGCAAGGTTGAGGCATTCGCCGAACGTCGAGTCCATACAAGGAACGGATGACTCACAGTGTTCCATCACATGCTCAGGGGTGAGGTTCAGAATAGATGCTCCGAGTGGAATCATCTCGGTTCGTGATGATACCGTTTTGATTACTTGGACTCTGCCATGTGAACAGTCGTCTGTCAACGTTGCTTCGTGGAAGCTCACCTTCGAGGACGTGCCCTCCATCGTCGAAGCTGCTGAAAAGCCCTGCGAGTGGGAATGTCAAAAGCATGAGGAATCGGACACTCCTCTGCAAAGCTGGGTGAAGACTGCGCTCGATGATTTGCGAAGTCTGCGAATGAGTGTTGAAGGGCATCCCGACGATGCGTTCATTGCTGCCGGAGCACCGTGGTATTTCACCTTATTCGGTAGAGACAGTCTATGGGCGGCGAGATTCCTTCTGCCACTGACACAAGAATTGGCGGGTGGAACACTCAGGATTCTGGCAGAGTATCAAGGTGAGAGCACTGACGTTCTCACGAACTGTCAACCAGGGAAGATTCTTCACGAACTCAGAACGCCCTCGTTGATCGACAATGAAAAGCCGTCCCATGCTGTGCAGTTGCCACCCATCTATTACGGAAGCATCGATTCCACCTCGCTGTGGATAATTCTGCTTGCAAAGGCAAAAGAAAGCGGTCTTTCGGATGATGCCGTACGTCCATTGCTTGGATCGTTGAAACGAGCGTTGCGGTGGCTCACTGATTACGGCGATGCGGATGGCGATGGATTCGTCGAATACTTCGATTATTCGGGAAAGGGTCTGAACAACCAAGGATGGAAGGACTCTCGGGAATCCATACGATGGAAGGATGGTCGTCTGGCATCCGGACCTTTGGCGTTGTGCGAGGTTCAAGGATATGCCTACCAGGCTGCAACGCTCGGGGCGGAGCTGCTTGATGAGTACGGTCTGCAGGGTTCGGAGGCAATCAGACACTGGGCGGGCAATCTCAAGGCTGCATTCAACGAGAAATTCTGGATTTCAGACCCCAATGGTGATTATCCGGCTGTCGCGTTGGATAAGGACAAGCGCCAGGTGGATTCGCTGACGAGTAACATAGGTCATCTGTTGGGGACTGGCATAGTCGATGGGCAAGGTGTGAAGCTCATCGTAGACAGAATCATGTCTGATGATCTTCTCTCTGGATATGGCGTTCGAACGTTGAGTGCCGGGAATGGGGGGTATTGGCCTCTGAGCTACCATTGCGGATCTGTGTGGCCTCACGATAGTGCAATTATCATGCTTGGAATGGTCCAGGAGGGATACTTGCACGAGGCAAAGGTCATCGCCCGTCAGCTGCTTTCGGCTGCAACGGCATTTCACGGAAGAGTTCCCGAACTGTATTCAGGCGAGCCGAAGAGAGGAACCCCGATTCCTTATCCGGAGTCATGCCATCCGCAGGGGTGGTCGGCAGCGACTGCAATTGCGGTAGGCTCGGTTCTGCAAGCGTGACCGAAGAAGTGGAAGGCATAGAAGGTTCAGGAATCAACAGTGAAAAATCTCTTCTCACAAGACTCGTTGTTCTCGCAGGCAATGACATATTTTGTGAATATCGTCATCCTCAATGTTCTGATTGTTGTCTGCAGCATTCCCCTAGTTACCTTGGGAGCGTCACTGACCGCAGGCTTCTACGCGGCACGCAAGGACATCATGCAGCAAGGGCATCTGACCAGGAATTTTCTTGCCGCCTTCCGCTCTAACTTTCGAAAATCCACTGTCGCATGGCTTGTGCTTGCACTTATCGGAGCGTTCGTATTCCCTTTCTCCATACTGCTTCGAATCTCTGCATTGATCCCATTTCAGATTGTCTTCGTCGTTGTCTGGTTGACGGCTTTCATTTGGGTGTGGCCGCTACTGTCGTGCTATGACAATACGGTCTCGAAAACCCTGTGGAACGCCCTTATCGTCGGCTTTGGCAAATTGCAATATACACTGATGCTCATTGCCATGCCGATCGTCTTCTGCCTCGTCGTGTATCTCAGCTTGCGCTGGTTCACCAGTGGATTGTTTCTTCTTGCATTATGCGGTGTGGGACTGATCGTATACCTCCAAGTCAAACCAGCGGTTCATGTTTTGAGAGGCCTATCGGAATCTGGTCCACAGGCACGCTGACAGCAATCAATTGCCTGCTCGATGGTGGTCAAGGAATACACGCCTTGAACGAGGAATGAGCTGATGGGCAGAAGATGCTTCGGACCGTCTTCTGGTCTATTTTGGAGAATCAGACGAAGGTCATTTATGCGGCCGAGAGGAAGAGGGTGGCGATTGCCACGTATCGTCGGCATGGATCGCATGCGAAGGCATCGCTGGCTCGCCCGGACGCGCGTGCGGGCCCGCGACTGGCAACGGGAAAGTGTATCTGAGCCCGATAATTGACTGCTGTGACAACAGGGCCATATCGTCCACAACGAGCCATTCCCCTAACAGGCGACTGACACGACATACCAACCAGAAAACAGTCCGAAGCATCTTCCGTGCCTAATAATCCACGAATTTCCACACCAACACCCCAGGTCCAGATCGCGCACCAACTAACAGTCGGGCGCACTTTGGCAGATGACCCACGAAATTGGTATCCCAAAATAGCGCCAGTGGCAGCCGAGGTTTATTCTATAGTGGACTTCTAGGTTACTCTGCTCGAATCAAAGAGAAAACAAAAGCCCGGAACCATTGAGATTCCGGGCTTATCAGTAGCGGGGTCAGGATTTGAACCTGAGACCTCTGGGTTATGAGCCCAGCGAGCTACCGAACTGCTCCACCCCGCGACGGCTGCCTTACAGCAGCGTTTATCAATCTTATTCATTAATTGATTTTTGTCAAATGGGTGGGTTGTCCTTTCATGGCAATAAGGAAAATGAGGGTGTCGAGGAGCGGCCGTTCAAGGGCGACGCGCCACTTCGGCTCTCAGCGCTTTCCACATCGCAAAAGGGTTGCAATAATAGGGGATATGCCGATTAATATTCCGAGTGGTCTTCCTGCAAGGGCGATCTTAGATTCAGAGCGCATCTTTGCGCTTGAAAAACCAGAGGCGGAAGCACAGAACGTCCGTCCTCTACGTCTTGTCGTCCTGAATCTGATGCCCAAGAAGATCGAAACGGAAACCCAGCTTCTTCGCCTGATCTCAAAGTCGCCGCTTCAGGTGGACGTTGACTTCATGAAGACCTCGACTCACGAGGCGACTCACACGAGCCATGACCATCTCGTGAAGTTCTATGAAACGCTCGATGTGCTTGAAGACAATTGCTATGACGGTCTCGTCGTAACCGGCGCTCCGGTCGAGCACCTTCCTTTCGAGGATGTCGATTACTGGGACGAATTCAAGACCATCCTCGATTGGGCCAGTTCGCACGTATTTTCAACCATGTATCTTTGCTGGGGTGCCATGGGTGCGCTGAGCTATAGATATGGCATTCGCAAGCATGTGCTGGACAAGAAAATCTTTGGAGTCTTTCCGCAATTCTTGCAGGATGAGTACTGCTTCATCACCAATGGATTCGATGAGATCGCGTTGCAGCCGCACTCGAGACTGGCATCGATGGACGAAGGCGACATAGCCAAGCACCCCGATCTTCAGGTGCTTACCTGGGGGCCTGACTCAGGTCCGGGTCTGCTTGCGACCAAGGATTTTTCGGAGGTATTCGCAATCGGGCACTGGGAATATGGCAAATACACCCTCAAGGAAGAATATGAACGGGACATGCGGCGGGGCATGAGCAATGTGCCATTTCCACATAACTACTTCCCTCATGACGATCCCACGCTGGAACCCCTCTTTTCATGGCGCGCGCACGCCAACCTGCTCTGGCGCAACTGGCTTAACTGGGTGTATCAGACAACGCCTTACGATCTGAGCGAGATTCCGCAGCTGCGTGCAGAGAAGAGACTGGGCACCGACCGCTCGATTCGTCATAGTCCGGAGAGCCCAAGAAAAGATGGCTATCTGCCATTCACATAGCTGCAGGCACACATAGCTGTCGGCACATGCTGCAGGATCTTCGTGGCAATGTTTCACGGCGATTCATGCCACAGTCATCGACCTGCCGAGCAGCTCAGCGTCAAGGATTTCATCCTCTGCGCAGCTGAGAGTTGCGATTCGGATGTCCGGATGATGTCGCCCAGGCGATGTCCGACTTGGTGGACCGTGCGTCCTCACGCGACTCTGGGTGCATGGAATTCGTCGCCCGGATGCAGGGACGGGCCAATGACAGATCCGTGACAGGCCAACCATTGCTCCTCTGGACTCGGCATGGGGCATCAGACTGAGGCATTCGTCACGGCGTGGAAAGATGCGGCAGATCCTTGGTGGAGGAAGATGGGCCGGTGAAGTGTGTCACGGCCGACGGAATGACGTTGAGATGACCGAAATATTCATAAAATTCACCGTTCCTTCACACACCGGAATGCCCATCGATGCAGGGTCGCTTCCACCACTGTGATTCCAAGGATTAGCGTGATTCTACGATGGTGACAGCCAGTGATCAGGACCCTCACTCACGTCAAGGAATCAGAAACTCATGGACGGCAATCGATGCACAGTGCCATCGTTTATCCAAGCTTGCAAGTAGACCGATTACTGTTCCCCTGAAAAGGAGCCGGATGCCGCATCCCATCAAAAGACTGAAGAGCTTGCAGTCGGATGGGACGGCTGCATTCCTTGGCTTGTTCTCAGAAACATGATTGTCACAACAGAATCAATAAATGGTGTTATATTGAATGCTTGTTTGAGAGATTTAGGAGGCGCTTGATGGCGGGATTGGTAAGTGCACAGATGGTTTTGGCATCAGGTCCAGACTTTCCGACGATTAATGACTTCCTTCCTCCAGAGATACTGTTCCAGGGCACGCCATTCGCAATCAATAGGATCATGCTGGTCCGTATCGTGATGACCCTGGTCATTCTTCTTGTGCTTGGCATCACTGCGCTGCGATCGAAGCTGATTCCCGGCAGATGGCAGGGTGCAGTCGAGTGGATGCTTGACTTCATCCGGAACAAGATCGTATACGAGGTCATGGGTGAACGCCGTGGAAGGCGCTACGTGCCGATGATCACCACGATGTTCCTCACCATTTTCCTGTTCAATGTGTGCGAGGTCATTCCAGGGGCAAACATCGCTGCAACGGCGACGATTGCCATGCCTCTGGTGTTCGCCGTGTGGACCTTCTTCCAGTATTGGATCGCTGCGGCACGCGAGCAGGGTCTCCTGAAGTACCTTCACCACGAACTGATACCACAGGGCGTGCCGATTCCCGTGCTCATCATCGTCCTGCCCATGCAGCTCCTCGATGTGCTGATAGTTCGCCCGGTGTCCCTGATGGTTCGACTCTTCGCCAACATGCTGGCCGGATACTTCATCCTGGAACTGTGCCTGGCAGCGACCCAGTATTTCCTGGTGGATGTGACGAACAAGCTCATGACTCCGATGGGTGGATTCATGCTCATCGCGGCATTCGTCATGACACTCTTCGAATCATTCGTCGCCGCACTTCAGGCATTCATTTTTGCAACCCTCACGACGGTCTACATCAATCTGAGCTATCCCGAGGAAGCATGATGCAACAACTTATTTTTTCCAATAATCACGGCTTGGCATAAAGAGCCCATAGAAAGGAAACAACAATGGATCTCATCACACTTGCAGAAGTGTCCGGCAACCTGAGCGCTATTGGCTACGGCCTGGCAGCCATTGGACCTGGCATTGGCGTGGGTATCGTTTTTGGAAAGGCAATCGAGGCCATCGCCCGTCAGCCTGAACTCGGCGGTCGCATTCAGACCATCATGTGGATCGGTTTCGGTCTGATCGAGTTCCTCGCACTGCTCGGCATCGTCTGCGGCTTCTTGTTCAGCTGATTACCTTGAATTTCGAAGCTTCGAAACAAGTAGTTGCAAGAGTTAAGGAAAGGAGGATGGCATGGTGACGTTAGCTCAGACAAGCGGTATTCAGCTCTTTCTGCCTAAGATATATGACATCGTTTGGTCACTGATTATTCTCGTGGTCATAGCCTTGTTCTTCTATAGGTTCTTCTTGCCCAGATTCCAAACGATCTTCGATGAACGCGCAAGCAAGATCGAAGGCGGAATCAACAAGGCACAGATCGCTCAGGAAGAGGCGGACGCGGCGAAGAAGAAGTTCGAGGACCAGCTGAGTTCAGCTCGGATAGACGCTTCGAAGATTCGCGATGACGCTCGTGCAGAGGCATCGCATATCATCGCCGATGCTCGCAGCCGCGCTGAGACGGAAGCCTCGCAGATCACTGCCAATGCCCAGCGTTCCATTGAATCCCAGCAGCAGCAGGCTCTTGTGAGTCTCAAAGGTGAGGTCGGCGCATTGGCGACTTCGCTCGCGGGCAAGATTCTGGGAACCAGACTTCAGGATGATTCGGTTCAGTCCTCGATGCTGGATTCCATGATCGACGAGCTTGGCCAGGACAAGGACAAGGCGGCTTGAGCTTGAATACGACAGGCATCGGGAAGGGGATGTGCCATGCGCGGTGAAACTTCACTGGCTTCCGACAAGGTAGCCCGACAGAAATTCGCTTCCAAGCTGCGCGATTCCGGCGTTCAGTCCGGCGTGGTCGCGACAGAGCTCTTTGACTTTGCCAATATGCTCGACGACAATGCGGCGGTGGAACGTGCATTGACCGATCCTTCACGTCCCGCTCAGGACAAGATCGCATTGACCGATACCCTGATCGGGGATCAGGCCACTGCACTGACTCGTGAGATTCTTGAAGATCTCGTGTCAAGAAAATGGAGTCGCGTCGACCATATCGCAAACGCCGTCGAGGATTTGGCGGTCGATGCGACCTTATACTACGCGGACGTGAAAGGTGTGACGTCGACGGTGGCGATTGAACTTGCGAAGATACATTCCGCATTCATCAACATCGCTGCGGTGCGTGCAAGACTTTCCGACACCCGCATGTCAGCGGACAGCCGCGTTGCATTCCTCAATGAACTGTTGACGAATCAGCGTCTGAATCCATTGACGGTGCGGCTGGCCCAGCACGCCACGCGTGATTTGCGCAATCGTCGCTTCCTTTCGACCCTGCAATGGCTCATCGATGAGATTTCCCATCATATGGGCGAGTCCGTCGTCACCGTTACTTCGGCGATACCCCTGAGAAAGGAACAATTCAGCAAGATAATTGCCGCTTATTCCTCGAAGCTCGGACATCCCGTCCATGTCAATTCGGTGGTGGATCCAAGGGTTCTTGGTGGGATGCGAATCCAATATGGCGCAGAGGTGCATGACAGCACGGTCGTCGCTCAATTGCAGCGTCTGAAACAGATGGTCTCAGTCCCCGCCTAGATACGTAGACGCAGACACGGAACATACTTATCAACCAGAAAATAATGTAAGGAGTGATCATGGCAGAACTTACCATTGATCCCGCCACGATACGCAAGGCGCTCGATGATTTCGTCGAGTCGTACAAGCCATCGGACAATCCGGCTCAGGAAGTCGGATACGTCAAGACGGCTGGCGATGGCATTGCGCACGTGGAGGGTCTGCCTGGTTGTATGGCCAACGAGCTGCTGACCTTTGAAAACGGCACGCTCGGTCTGGCATTCAACCTCGACGCTCGCGAAATCGGTGTGGTTATCCTCGGTGATTTCGCAGGTATCGAAGAGGGCCAGGAAGTTCATCGCACGGGAGATGTGCTCTCCGTCCCAGTTGGAGACGGATATCTCGGTCGTACGGTGGATCCCTTGGGCAAGCCGATAGACGGTCTTGGGGAGATCAAGAGCGAGGGTCGTCGAATTCTTGAGGCACAGGCCCCGGATGTAATGCATCGTCACCCGGTCGATGAGCCGCTGTCGACAGGCATCAAGGCCATCGACGCGATGACTCCGGTTGGCCGTGGTCAGCGTCAGCTCATCATCGGCGATCGTCAGACCGGAAAGACGGCTCTGGCCATCGACACGATCATCAATCAGAAGGCCAATTGGAAGACCGGCGATCCGAAGAAGCAGGTCCGCTGCATCTACGTCGCCATCGGACAGAAGGGTTCGACCATCGCATCCGTGCGCTCTTCACTCGAAGATGCCGGTGCCATGGAATACACGACCATCGTCGCGTCGCCCGCCTCCGATTCCGCAGGTTTCAAGTACATCGCACCATATACCGGTTCAGCAATCGGCCAGCACTGGATGTATAGCGGCAAGCATGTTCTGATCGTCTTCGACGACCTGAGCAAGCAGGCCGAAGCCTATCGTTCGATTTCGCTGCTGCTGCGTCGTCCGCCGGGGCGCGAGGCGTATCCAGGCGATGTGTTCTATCTGCACTCTCGTCTGCTCGAACGCTGCGCGAAGCTTTCGGACAATCTTGGCGGTGGCTCGATGACAGGGCTTCCGATCATCGAGACGAAGGCGAATGACGTCTCTGCATACATTCCGACCAACGTGATTTCCATCACCGATGGTCAGATCTTCCTGCAGTCCGATCTGTTCAACGCCAACCAGCGACCTGCGGTCGATGTAGGCATTTCCGTCTCCCGTGTCGGTGGCGCGGCGCAGACGAAGGCCCTGAAGAAGGTCTCAGGAACACTGAAGATCTCGTTGGCTCAGTACCGTTCGCTCGAGTCCTTCGCCATGTTCGCGTCGGATCTGGATGCGGCATCGAAGGCTCAGCTCACACGTGGTGCGCGCCTGACCGAACTGCTCAAGCAGCCGCAATTCTCTCCATATTCCATGGAGCAGGAGGTTGTTTCGGTATGGATCGGAACACACGGCAAGCTCGATGACCTCGATCTCGCCGACGTGCTTCCATTCGAGCACGGCCTGTTGGATTATCTGGCTCACAACACTGAGATTCTCAAGACGATTCACGACACCGAGGACTTCACCGGGGATACCGAGAAGGCCTTGGACAAGGCCGTCGAGGACTTCCGTGGGAGCTTCGTCACGAAGGCCGGCAAGACGCTTGACGGAAACAAGGACGACGGTGTGAAGCCAGCCAATGTTGAGCAGGAAAAGCTCGTTGCGGGGGCGAAGTAATCTATGGGATCGCAACTCGCATTCAAGTCAAGGATTGCTTCGACTGGTTCGTTGGAGAAGATTTTCAACGCCCAGGAGATGATTGCGTCTTCGCACATTGCCAAGGCACGCAAGGTAGCCTTGGACGCGAAGCCATACACTGATGCGATTTTCGATGCCGTTCAGGCACTTGCTGCGCACACGCACATCAAGCATCCGATAGTTCAGAAGCGGGAGGACAACCCTAGGGTCGCCGTTCTCGCTCTGACTTCGGATCGTGGCATGGCTGGTGCATTCACGTCATCAATCATTCGTGAGACTGAGGCGCTGCTGTCGAATCTCGACGGTCAGGGCAAGAAGCCAGAGCTGTTCGTCTATGGCCGTCGCGGCGTCACCTATTACAAGTATCGCAATCGCGAGATTGCCAATACCTGGGAAGGTGACAGCGATCAGCCAGGTGTGGAGATCGCTGAGAGGATTTCGGATGAATTGATGAAGGCCTACATGGCACCGGCCGATGAGGGCGGCGTCAGTGAGCTGTATGTCGTGTTCACCGAATTCGTCAACATGGTCGTGCAGAAGGTGCGTGTCCTGAGGATGCTTCCGGTAGAGCTCATTGCGGCTTCGGACAGTCCCGACGACGAGAGCGTGCTTTCCGACGAGCATGGTGATGCGCAGAAGGCTGAAGGCAGGGAAGACGGGAAGGGTGCGTCGCCTCTGTATTCATTTGAGCCAAGCGTGGACGAGGTGCTGGATGCGATTCTTCCAAAATACATTCAGTCCAGAATCCATGAATGCTTGCTTACGTCTGCGGCTTCGGAGACTGCCAGCCGTCAGAATGCCATGCATACGGCGACCGACAATGCGCGCAATCTCATCGACGACCTGACCAGGCAGCTCAATCAGTCCAGGCAGGCTTCTATTACGCAGGAACTTACTGAAATAATTGGCAGCGCTGATGCGCTGAACACAGAGGAAGAGTAGGAACGCCAATGGTTACGGAGCAAAATACTCAGACCAAAACGGCTCCCGACGACATGGATTACTTGTCGAAGGGTCGCGTGACTCGCGTCCAAGGCTCGGTTATCGACATCGAATTTCCGGTGGGACATCTGCCGGATATATACAACGCCTTAACCGTAGAGATTGCCTCGACGGGAGAAACAGAGGGCGAAAGCGTTCACGAGATCACGCTGGAAGTCGAACAGCATCTCGGGGATTCGATCGTTCGTGCGGTGGCCCTCAAGCCGACTGATGGCATCGTGCGTGGCTCGAAGGTCACGGACACCGGCGGCCCCATCGAGGTCCCTGTCGGAGACGTGACCAAGGGGCACGTGTTCGACGTTGCCGGTCATATCCTGAACAAGACCGATGACGAGACGATAAGCATCAAGGAGCGTTGGCCGATACACCGCGATCCGCCGCCATTCGACCAGCTCGAGCCAAAGACCGAGATGTTCGAGACGGGCATCAAGGTCATCGATCTGCTGACCCCATATGTGCAGGGCGGCAAGATCGGTCTGTTCGGTGGTGCCGGTGTCGGCAAGACCGTGCTGATCCAGGAAATGATTCAGCGCGTGGCTCAGAACCACGGCGGTGTTTCGGTGTTCGCCGGAGTCGGTGAGCGTACCCGTGAGGGTAACGATCTGATCGGCGAGATGGCCGAGGCTGGCGTGCTCGAGAAGACCGCGCTCGTCTTCGGACAGATGGACGAACCACCGGGGACCCGTCTCCGTGTTCCGCTCACCGCACTGACGATGGCAGAATACTTCCGTGACGTTCAGAACCAGGATGTGCTGCTCTTCATCGACAACATCTTCCGGTTCACCCAGGCTGGCATGGAAGTTTCCACGCTGCTTGGCCGCATGCCTTCTGCCGTGGGATATCAGCCAAATCTGGCTGACGAGATGGGCGCGCTTCAGGAGCGCATCACCTCTACCCGTGGTCATTCGATCACCTCGCTTCAGGCCATATACGTGCCTGCGGATGATTACACTGACCCGGCCCCGGCAACGACATTCGCCCACTTGGATGCGACCACCGAGCTTTCTCGTGACATCGCTTCCAAGGGCATCTATCCCGCTGTCGACCCGCTCGGTTCCAGTTCGCGTATCTTGGATCCTCGCTACGTCGGCCAGTCACACTATGACTGCGCCAACCGCGTGAAGGCCATCCTGCAGAGGAACAAGGAGCTGCAGGACATCATCGCCCTGATCGGCATCGACGAACTCTCCGAGGAAGACAAGACCACGGTCAATCGTGCACGTCGCATCGAGCAGTACCTCGGCCAGAACTTCTATGTCGCCGAAAAGTTCACCGGTCGCCCGGGTTCATACGTGCCAGCCGACGAAACCATCGAGGCATTCACCAGAATCTGCGATGGCATCTACGATGACGTGCCAGTCCAGGCATTCACCGGTGTAGGTGGCATCGATGACCTGGAGAAGAAGTGGCACGACATGGAGAAGGGCAACGACTGATCATGGCAGGCGTTGAAAAATCGACGATGGCAGTCAACATCGTTGCAGCCGATCGTCCGGTGTGGTCGGGGAAGGCACGATCCGTCACCATACCGGCCTCCGAGGGCGGCATGGGCATCCTTCCGAATCACGAGCCTGTGCTTACCGTCATTAAAAGCGGCACGGTCACGGTCGTCGATCCGGAGGGCGCCCGTCAATCCTTCAAGGTCGACAATGGCTTCATAGCTTTCGACTCCAACAGACTGACCGTTGCGGTCGATCGTGGATCGGTCGTTGCCGAAGGTTCCGAGGATTCGGATGTTCTTGCCGGCTGAGCGCTGGTGAGCAGCGATTCGCCTTGACAGTGGGGTGGGTCACGAACTTTCGTTCGTGACCCACCCCACTTGTTTTTGCTGTCGTGTGGCAACAGCATGTTTTTCTGCATCCCACTCTTGCCTGTTTGGCTGGATGCTTGACTGTGTGCGCCCAATATCATTGATTCTGAATTGAGATTCCGAGTTTTGCGGCAATTCCGAAATACATACGCATTTTTTCGTTGATATGCGTGCGCGATATAGCCGATTTTGTCTCCTGATACTTCGAGATTGCCGCAAAACTCGGAATCTCGGTGTCATATGCGGAGGGAACCGCCTCAACATGAGTTTTTCAGCACCTTGAGCGTCTGAAGAGACGAAGTATTCTTAGATTTGAATTATCCAAAACAATGATATAGTCTGATTATGTGAGCAACATAGGCGAGAACAACTCAGGGCACGGGTCACTGGCGCGGAAACGCTCTCTGCCGGGCGTGCAAACGGTCATGAAGGTCACATCAGACCATGCTCCACAGGTTTCAACGGTGGCGAAACCTTCAACGGATTGGCGTTCGCATCTTCGTGCAGCCCATATCCGAGTAACCTCGCAACGTCTCGCGGTGCTCTCGATCCTAGAGTCACACCCGCATAGTTCTGCCGGAGAGATCATCGCCTCAGTCAATGCCGGGGACCGAGAAAACCTCACGACACAGGGCGCCTATGTGATTCTGCAGCAGTTGGAGCAATATGGTCTGGTCCGACGCGTGAGCCTTCCGGATTCTTCGAGCGTGCGTTGGGAGACCAGGGTTGCCGATAACCACCACCATGTGCAGTGCGTTGTGTGCGGCCGTGTCGAAGACGTCGACTGCGTCGTTGGCCATGCTCCATGCCTGACGCCATCGGATACGCACGACATGGAGATCTTCGAGGCGCAGGTTGTTTTCAGGGGTCTGTGCAAGTCCTGCAAGGCCAGAATCGGCAGCGGAGAAATCCGAAAGGACGATTTGCCATATCTGTTGCAAGAGGAGCTGAGCGACATCGCAACGTGAATCCTCGCTCGATGCCGATAGTTGCGAATCAGGCGTTGCGGTTGCGCGACTAGAAGACTTGTCCACACGAAAAACGAACAAGATTGAGCCCGAATAGGGTCGGAAAGGTTGGGTTGCATATGAGTGCAGCTAAGAAGGTAATAGTCGTAGGTTCCTCGCATGGTGGGTATGAGGCGGTTCAGCAGCTGTTGATGGATGCCCCTGACACCAATATCCAGTGGTATGAGAAGGGTGACTTCCTGTCCTTCCTTTCCTGCGGCATGCAGCTGTATCTGGAGGGTGTCGTGAAGGATGTGAATTCCGTAAGATATGCGACTCCGGAAGGTGAGACCGCGAAGGGGGCACATGTCTTCACCGAGCAGGAAGTGACTTCGGTCGATTCCGCGGCTCACAGCGTTCATGTCAAGGATCTGAAGTCTGGCGAGGAACGCGATGAGTCATATGACAAGCTCATTCTTAGCCCCGGTGCAGTTCCTGCGGCGCTTCCTGTCGAAGGCAGAGACCTTGACAACATCTATGCCATGCGTGGTCGTAACTGGGCGATTCGGCTCAAGGCTGCGACGGTCGATCCGGACCTCAGGAACATCGTCGTGATCGGGGCCGGCTACATTGGCGTCGAGGCTGCGGAGGTCTTCGCAAAGGCCGGCAAGAAGGTTACCCTGATCGACATCCTGCCGCGCATGCTCCAACTCTATCTTGATTCCGAATTTACCGAGACTCTCGAGGATGTGGTGAGCAAGCATGGCATAACACCCGCGATGGGCTACACGGTGCAGAGCTTCGAAGGCAAGGATGGCAAGGTCACGAAGGTGCACACCGACAAAGGCAGCTTCGATGCCGATCTGGTCATCGAGACCGCTGGAATCAAGGCAAACACCGCATGGCTCAAGGATGTCGTTGACATCGATGCGCATGGTCTCATCAAGATCGATGAGCATCAGGCCACCAGCGCGGAGGATATCTATGCCGTAGGCGACGCGACGCAGATCAAGTTCGCACCGACCGGTGGCGAGGCACGCATCGCCCTTGCGACGAATGCTCGCCGTCAGGGACGAGTAGCTGCGCGCAATGCGCTCGGAGAGAGCATTGCCGTCACTCCGGTCTCCGGATCGTCGGCGCTTTCCGTCTTCGACTACAAGTTCGCATCCACGGGCATGAAGGAGGGAACTGCAGAGAAGTACGGCGTCACGATGGACTCCGTGTTCGTCGAGGACACATACCGTCCTCCGTTCGTTCCCAGTGAGGCAGGCAATGCCCCCGTACGCTTCAAGCTCAGCTATGATCCTTCGGATGGCCGTGTGCTGGGAGCTCAGATAATGAGCACCGAGAACGCCACCGCGAACATCAATGCGATTTCGCTCGCTGTGCAGCTTCATGCGACGGTCGAAGACCTCGCATATGCTGACTTCTTCTTCCAGCCAGGATTCGATCGTCCATGGAACGTCATCAATGTCGCGGCTCAGAAGGCCGTCGCAGCGATGAAGGCTGCGAAGTGACACGACGTATCGGCACAGCAGGCCACGCATCTTCGGATCGCCTGGTCTGACGGTCGTTTGCAACGCTTCTCCTGAGTGATTGGTTGGCGCCCATGTCGTAATGCGGCATGGGCGCATTTCTTTGTTTGACGGGGTGTTCCGCCCATCGGCTAGGCTGATTCACTATGCGCATTATCGTAGCTGACTGTTCCGCTCGCTATGCCGGGCGCTTGCATGCGTCCCTCGCACGTGCAAGGCGGGTGCTGCTCATCAAGGCGGATTCGAGCTGCCTCATTTTCTCAGAACTCGGTTCATACAAGCCAGTGAATTGGATGACGGCCCCGTGCACAATGCACGAGACGGTCCACGAGACAGTGCGCGAGAAGACTGCCGATTCCCTGGTCAACGCCTCGACTGCACCAGCTTGCATGCCTGGCGAAACGGATGCCGACCCTCGCAGCACTAGTGACGGCGACCAAGAGAGTGACTGCCGGAATATCTGCGCGGACGCAGAGGGAGATGGGCAGGCAGATGCCCCGGAGAGAACCATTCGGGTCTGCGCCGATAAGTCGGATGATGTCCTCACCATTGATCTGTGGCATGTGTACAGCGACCAGGCGTATGAATTGGGAGTCGATCCCGGCCTCGTCAAGGATGGCGTGGAGGATCACCTGCAACGCTATCTATCCGAGCAGATCGAGAGGATCGGTGAGGGTGCCCGGCTGGTTCGCAGAGAGTATCCGACTGCGATCGGTCCAGTTGACATCATGGCCATAGATGGCAATGGCAGACATGTGGCGATCGAGATCAAGCGGCATGGTGGCATCGATGGAGTTGAGCAGCTTACCAGGTATTGCACGCTGCTCAATCGAGATCCTCTGCTTGCTCCTGTGCGAGGCATCTTTGCTGCGCAGACCATTACGCCCCAAGCAAAGGTTCTGGCGGAGGACAGGGGATTCAACTGTCTGATTCTTGACTATGAATCGATGAAGCAGACCGAAAGCGATGCCCTGACATTGTTCTGAACAGCCAGTTCTGGCGATATTCCGGGGGAATTCCGGGTCTGCGCCAATCGTTGAAAACACTACATCTAGTGATTGCCATCGCGACACGCCACTATGGGTAGTGCTTTTCTTTCTAATGACATGCGTGTAGTCTTCAATATCACTGATGAAATTACACGGATGAAGTTTCGTCCAGGATGTTCTTGGCTTCAAGGACGTGCATGGGGACGAAAGCGAAGTTCCGGATCAAGTTTTTTGGGGGAGAACATGTCAATCACCGTCTATGCCAAGCCACATTGCCCACAATGCAACGCCACGAAGAGGCAGCTGGACAGAATGGGTGCTGACTATTCCGTTGTTGACCTTACCCAGAGCCCTGACGATCTCTCACGATTCGTATCTCAGGGATTCCAGCAGGCGCCTATAGTCGTTGCTGGTGACGATACCTGGAGTGGCTATCGCCCAGACTTGCTGAGCAAGGTTTCCGAATTGATCAACGCCTGAACCGTTCTTCCTCTTTCATATGGGAATGCCGCACGGAATTGTTTTCCGTGCGGCATTCCCATATGTGAGTCGCATTCGTATGGGGCAGCGTCCATTGCACGTTGCCCCAATATTGATTCGCAGTCGATCAGTACGCTGCGAGAATGTCCACGACGAAGATAAGCGTTGAATTCGCCGGAATGCTGCCCTGAGCCGTCGACCCGTAGCCTTCGTCGGGGGGAACTATCAGCAGGACCTGAGATCCGACGGTCTGTCCGGCGAGACCTTTCTTCCAGCCTGTGACGACTTCGCTCAGGCTGAAGTCGCTTGCCGTGCCGTTATCCCATGAGGAATCGAATTGCTTGGCATTGCTTGCGAGCCAGCCCGTGTAATTCGCGCTGATGGTGTTCGTGCTCTTGACCTTGGCGCCGTTGCCCTTGATGAGGGTTTGCACGACCAATGACTTGCCGGGCTTATATCCATTCAGATCGATGGACGGCTTGCCATTGGAAGCGAGAGTGACCTTGGGAAGATTCGAAGGAATGTCCGTTACCTTTGTGCCTTCGGCACGTGTGATTGCCTTGGACCTTGAAACGAAGGTGAGGGCCATGATGTATGAGCCGGATGAAGATGTCGTCTGCGAAGTGTCAGTCGAGGCGATTGCAATCGTCGTATTGATTTTCTGCCCCGCGAACAGGTCGTACCGTGTTGAGCCAAGCGAGGCTGAATTCACGACGACGTCGCATTGCGGCGTGTTGGCTTCCCAAGTCGATTGAACCTGCTTTCCCGTTTCGGCGCTCAACGCGATGCCTTGATAGCAGACGCGATCTCCCTTCTTGATGGTGGCTCCATTTCCCTCTTGAAGGATCGCAGAGGCTCCGTCGGTTGCCTTCAGGGGAGTCTTGAAGGAGATGGTCGGCTTCTTGCCAAGAGTGCCCTTTGCGGTCACTCCCGTCAACTTTGCCGTGGACGTGCTGCCCGTGGCCGTGCTGGTGGTGGTCGGTGAGGCGCTTGAGCTGGAGGAGGATTCGGGGGAGGAGCTGGAGCTGCTGCCGCACGCGGCGAGCGAAACGGCGAGTGTGAGCGAGCAGACCGTCGCGAACAGTCTCAGCAGAGGAGTGATCTTGATATGTTGATGCATATGAGTCACTCTAATGCTCGACACTGATTTTCCCTCGTGCCACCGATTATGCCGCCGACTGCAAGCATTGATAGGGGGAGACTGTAGAATGGCGGTGTTATGAATGTAGATGAACAGACAAAGCGCCGAAACTCGGCAGGTGAGCAACCATCCCGCCATAGCAAGGTCATGCGTGGCGTGGTCACGCCTGCCCTTGGAATAATCGCAGTTGCATTCATTATTCTGGGGGTTCTGAACGCAACGATATGGCAGCCCACACGGCGGGTTGTTGCCAAGGCCTCGACGAATTCGCAATATGTGGTCACTGACCCCGGTGTCCTGCAGGTCGTCGATTCGAAGGTCAAGGTCAAGGTCGTCGCAAGGAACGACGATGCACGCGTATGTCTTGCACTCGGTTCACCACAGGATGTCACCGGATGGCTCGGCGATGAGTCGTATACGCGCCTCACCGGCCTTTCCAGCTGGACCGCTCTGAGCCATCGCAACGTCGCTTCCAGCGCCGACTCGACAAGCGATGCGGTCAGCTTCAGTGATTCGGATCTCTGGTCAAGGGTCGTCTGCGGCGATGGTGAGGCCGAGATCACGACATCGGAGGGAACGGCAGGACAGGTTCTGCTCATCAACGCAGACACGGCCTCGTCGGATGCTTCCTCGTCATCAAGCGGTGAGACTGCCGGTCAGCAGACAAACCGAGCCACCATCTCGATGGACTGGACGCGTCAGAATCTTCCTGACTATGCGATGCCGTTCTATTTCGTCGCAGGACTGCTGATTGCCGCTGCGATCCTGGCAGCGAGCGTCTTTGCCATTGATCCGAGCAGACGGCGCAAGCAGCAGAATGAGTCTGAGCTCAAGAAGATCGAAGAGACGGAAATGAGCGTCATGGAAGCGGTCGCTGGCGCAATGCGCCCTCTGGCCGGTGAAATCCGTTCGACGTTCAGGAAGACCCCTGAGAGCCACAAGCGCCATGCCCATGGCAGCTCTTCGAAACGCACGAGGAAACGTGTTCAGAAACGTTCATTGAATCATAAGGGCCGTGCGCATGCCGTGCGGCCAAGTGACGACTCGCAGCTTCCAGCGACGCCGCGAGTCATCGATGTCGGCTCCAAGAACATGGTCGCCGCACAGCAGACGGAGACTCAGGCACAGGGACATGCACAGAGGAATGAGGCGCCAGTTCCATCGGTCGCTTCCAAGAACCATGACAGGCTTTCTTCGCTGCTGAAGGGTTCTGGCCAATCTTCCTCAAGCTCAGAGGAAACCGCAGTGATCAGCCCTGAGGAACTGCAATCGTACTTTGCGCGTTTCACCGCGGAGACCACAGGCGAGATTGCAGCACTGAAGGATGGGGCGAAGTCCGACCACGATCCGGCCGTGAAGGATGTTGGCCACGGTGCACAAGGCAATGGTGACGATGAAACGGCCAATGCCGACGACAAGGATACAGAAAACAGGGATGAAGAAGACAGTCACGACGACGGCCGCGATGCGGCAGAGCATGGAGGTGAGTGAGATTCGCATGAGAAAGCATATAGGGAAGATAGGTGCCTGCATTCTGGCAGCTGGACTCTGCATTTCCTTGGCTGCCTGCGAGGGTCAGGTTCCTGTGGTGAGCGCGCCGTCAACATCCGCATCCGCATCGCCAGATTTGACACAGGATCAGGAAAAGCGCATCAGGCTGCGAATCCTCGATGCTCTGGAGAAGGCGAACGAGGCAAAGAATCCGAAGGGAATCAGCGAATATGTCGGTGGTCCCCAGCTCCAGATTCGGACCAGTGAGCTCAACATCGCCAAGGCTTCGGGTGATTTGGACAACAAGACGACGATTCCGAAGCAAATCACCCAGACCGTGATTCCGACCGATTCGGGATGGCCACGCTCCATCTTTACGATCACCACCACGACCGCCGACCAGCAATCCAAGCGTCTGCTGGTAATGTCACAGGACTCGGCTGGTTCGAACTACAAGCTCTGGGGCGTCGCCCGTCTATTCCAAGGTGCGCAGTTGCCAAAGTTCGCGGTGCCGACAATCGGCTCCCAGATGGGAGACGCAGACGATACCGGCCTGGTGCTCACACCATCGAATGCGGTCAGCCGCTATGCCGATGTCCTGCAGAATGGTACCTCAAGCAAATATGCCAGCGACTTCACATCGGATTACTTCCAGCAGGACCTCAGCAAGCTTCAGCAGACCGTGCAGGAAGGCATTGAAGCCAACAACGGCACACAGAAGCAGACTTTCAGCGCGGTCCCTGGCGCGATCAAGATCATGAGATCGTCGGATGGCGGCGACCTGGTGGTTGCACAGATTGATTCCATCTGGACTCGAACCGCCGGCCAGGGTCGTGAATCGTTGCCCGCCTCGGACGATGAGAAGGCGCTTTTCGGCAAGACGACGGCGACGAGCACCATCAGGGTGACGTATGTCAACGTCATTGCGATGTATGTGCCACCTGCAGGGGCGGATGCGAAGATAAGCGCCGTTGGCGCGGAGCGGCAGGCAATCAAGGTAGAGGCGCTGTAGTTCCCATGTCGCAGGCTTCGCAGCAGGCTCAGTGGCATGGGGCTTGGGGACGGGGGTATGAGCATGGGGTATGAGCATGGCAAGGTGATTCGACTGTTGGCAGTGGGTCGTGGACATCAAGCGTTATTGTCACAAGAGTGTGTGAAGGGAAGTAGATATGGCCGATAGCAACAAGCAGTTCCAACCTGGAGTTTCGTTGGCGGGGGCGGTCGATCTGGAGGCTTTGGCCCACCAGGTCAAGGCCAAGCCAGGAGAGCAGGGAGGTGCGCCCTCTGCGGGTGGATATGTCATCGATGTGACGACTTCGAGTTTTCAGGCGGTTATGCAGACATCGGGAACCTTCCCGATTCTCATGCTGCTCTGGGTCCCCTCGGACAGCCGCCTGTTCCCGATGGTCAAGACGCTTTCCGATGCCGTGAATGGGCAGGGGGGCAAGGTGCAGCTCGCCAGGGTCGATATCTCGACGCAGACTCAGATCGCACAGGCGTTCCGCGTTCAGGAGGCGCCTGCCCTCTTTGCGCTGGTCGGTGGAAGACCGATGCCCATCATGCAGGGAATGCCTTCGGATGAAGAGCTTGGCCAGGTCACCGAGGAATTGATTCCTCAGGTGATTCAGCTCGCTCAGCAGTCGGGAATCACGGGGACGGCACCATATCAAGGAGACGACGAGGACGCCGCCAATCAGAATAGTGAAGGATCCGATTCCGAGGAGCATGCCATTCCACCCGAGCATGAGCACGCATATGCCCTGGCACAGCAGGGAGATTACTCGGGCGCTGCGGAAGAATACGGGAAGGTCCTGCAGTCAGATCCCTCCGACAAAGTCGCACAACGAGAACGCGCCAAGTCGCTGCTCCTTGCACGCTCCGGCAATGCCGACGTCAACGATGTCCGCAGGACTGCCGCCGACACCCCGGATGATCTGGCTGCTCAGCTTGCGGTCGCCGACATTGACATGATAGGCGGCCAGATACAGGATGCCTTCGAGCGACTTCTGGACTTTCTGCAGGCGCATCGTGCCGATTCGCAGGAGATACGTGAGCGATTGCTTGAATACTTCGCGATTCCCGATCCCTCGGATCCCAGATTGGCCCATGCACGTCGCCGTCTTGCCACATTGATCTACTGACATGATCTGCAAGTGGCGCGTCGACATTCCTGCCTGCGTCTGAGAGCTTCAAAGACCTTATTCGGTTGCCTGACGGTCCCTTGGCCGCCAGGCAACCGAATGCCTGGCATGGTGCGTCAGACAAGCGAATGAATGGCTGGATGCCAGGGATCTACGCCGATTTCCGCAGGTGGCACGATGTTCATGCCTGGTTCAGTGTTCAAAAGAAGTGTTCTTCCCGAAATTCTGCATGAATTTCGGTCCCTCTGTGGCCAATTCCATTTCAAATTCGTCTTTCCACTGTGTATATGGATGTCCGGCGAGACCATCATTGGAGAATCTCGCATCATCCGTGATTTCGGAAATGCAGAAGCGTGGAATGACGAGATTCGTCACAGGTCCGCTGCGCTCGGCCTCCGCAACGACCAATGGGTGGTTCTTCGCTCCAAAGATGTCGACATCCCAGCCATCCTCGGCGATCCATGCACTGTATCGATTCTTGATGATGGGAATTCCACCTCTCGCAACGAGCTCGGCCGCGATTCCGGCATCGATGTCGCGCTCTGCCTCGTATCGCGTTCCACCGACCGCTGGGCCCTTGACTGTCACGAAGGCCTCAGTGAAGGCATCCCGGTATCTTGCCATCACTGCCAGCGGATCGGTGGCCTCATTCATCTCGACATGCAGACCGTGAGCCTGGAGCCGAACCCTGAGCGCAAAATTATCCGCATGCACGTAATAGCTTTGAATGATCAGGATAGGGGCGTCCCCATCGTTGAGGTAGTCGGGGAACTCCCGGCAGAAGAATCTCCGCTCATATTCGAAATCATTCATATCTTCGCGCATATGACAATTGTATGGGGATTGCCGAAAAAGCCACACGGAAAGGTGATTTTCGCTTTCGGACGCGAAAGAATGGGGAGACGCCTCGCATGCGCGAAATTCGGGATGACACCGTTGGGCAGGTGTAATAGTATGGTGGGTTGCGCGTCGTCGCACACGGGTTCGTAGCTCAGTGGATAGAGCGTCTGTCTCCGGAACAGAAGGTCGAGGGTTCGAATCCCTTCGAGCCCACGTCTATCTGTGCCCCATCACGATCGTTTCCAAATCTGGGGCATGCAGACAGTTTCGCGACATTCACCCGACTATTGAGGAGACGACATGCCAGACAACATCAAAGAGGTTTCAACAGCATATGCTCCAGCTGCCCTGGGAGCATACAGCCAGGCCGTGAAGGCCAATGGCTTCGTGTTCGTCTCGGGCCAGCTTGGCATCGATCCCACAACCGGCGAGCTTGTCGGCGATTCGGCAGGCGAGCAGGCACTGCAGGCCTTGAAGAACATCAAGAACATACTTGACACGGCTGGAACGGGCATTGAGGGAATCGTCAAGGCAACGATCTATCTCAAGAACGTCGAGGATTTCAAGGAGGTCGACGAGCAATACGCCGCCGCCTTCATCGGATCCGTGAAGCCTGCACGGGTCGCCTTCGGAAACAACTTCATTCCCAAGGGCGCCCTCGTCGAAATCGATGCCATCGCCGCAGAGTGACCGAGTGGCGTTCGCTGGGAAGTCAGTGTGTCTCAGTCTTGGCTAGACTGGGTTAAATGAGTCCTGAAGCACTTGGCGCATTGATCGCCTCCCTTATTGAACAACTGTTCGCTGCACGCAAGACTGGAAGTCTGACAGAGTCGGACATTCCAGCTGCGAGCAAGATATCCGTCATGCGGCCAAAGGACCGTGCCCATGGCGATTGGGCGACGAACATCGCTCTTCAGCTTGCGAGGAAAGCCGGTTTGAAGCCTCGTGATTTCGCTCAGCCGCTGGCTGAATCGCTTATGGCTTCGGATGGGATCGCGTCCGTCGAGGTTGCTGGACCGGGATTCATCAATATAGTGCTCGAAGCATCCTCGGCCGCTCAGGTCATAGAGACGGTGCTTGAAGAGAAGGATGGTTTCGGCACCAGCAAGGAATTCGCTGGGCAGACGCTTAATCTCGAGTTCGTCTCGGCCAACCCGACCGGCCCGATCCACATCGGAGGCACTCGATGGGCGGCGATCGGAGACTCGATGGCGAGGATACTCGCTGCAAACGGAGCGAAGGTCGTCAGCGAATACTACTTCAATGACCACGGCGAGCAGATAGATCGCTTCGCCAAGTCGCTTGTGGCGGCTGCGCATGGCGAGCCGACGCCATCCGATGGCTACAAGGGCACCTACATCAATGAGATTGCCGAACGGGTCATAGCAGAGGCGAAGTCAGATGGCGTCGACGCGCTCGCCTTGCCGCGAGTCAGGGACGACGAGGGCAATGAGGGAGACAGCGAGCAGCGCGAGGAATTCCGTAGCCGTGCCGTGCCCATGATGTTCGCGGAGATTCAAGATTCGATGAAGAACTTCAGGGTTCATTTCGACGTGTGGTTCCACGAAAACAGCCTCTATCAGTCCGGTGCAGTGCGCAAGGCGATCGATGAGCTTCGCGACCAGGGCGACATCTATGAGAAGGATGGCGCCACATGGTTCGCGTCGACCAGATATGGTGACGACAAGGATCGCGTGATCATCAAGTCGGACGGCAACGCTGCCTATATTGCCGGCGATATCGCGTATTACCTCGATAAGCGCAGACGACCTGAACACCCTTGCGATGTTGCGATCTATATGCTCGGCGCGGACCATCATGGCTATATCGGCCGCATGATGGCCGTATGCGCCGCCTTCGGCGACGAGCCAGGGAAGAACATGCAGATACTCATCGGTCAGATGGTGAATGTCATCAAGGATGGCAAGGCGGTGCGTATGAGCAAGCGTGCCGGAAACGTAGTGACGATAGATGACCTGGTCGGAGCCATAGGCGTCGACGCATCCCGATATTCGCTCGCGCGTACCGATTACAATCAGAGCGTCGACATTGACCTGAACCTTCTCGCATCGCATTCGAACGACAATCCTGTGTACTACGTGCAATACGCCCATGCTCGCTCATGGAACGTGGATCGCAACGCCCAGGCCGCAGGCGTCGATGCGTCGCAGGCGGATCTGGGTCTGCTCGATACATCGGCCGACGAGGATGTCCTGGCGGTTCTTGCCTTGTACCCCTCCGTGGTGCTCACCGCTGGTGAACAGCGTGCCCCGCATCGTGTGGCTCACTATCTCGAGCAGCTGGCAGGAGCGTACCATCGTTGGTATAACAGCGAGCGTGTGGTTCCCATGCCCCTGACGGACTCCGAGGAACGACTTGATTCTCAGCGGCGCCAGGAATTGGCCACTGCGAAGAATCCTGAACCGGCCCGCGCCGCAGCGCGTCTCAAACTCAACGATGCGGTGCAGCGAGTTCTTGAAAATGGATTGGAATTATTGGGCGTCGAGGCGCCGGAAAAGATGTGAACCATGAATGCAGCACCAGGCATCACACCAATTTGGCCATCAGGCACCAACGTGTGCAAGGGGCAGATGCGCTTTGGCGGAATCGGGGTCGCCGAGCTCGTCGAGCGCTTCGGGACTCCGGTGTATCTGATGGACTTGGACACCATGGTCGGCAGGGCGCAGTGGTTCCGCGATGTTGCCGTCACCGCCTTCCCCAACGTGACGACGCATGTCAGCTATTCCACGAAGGCTTTCATCAGCAAGGAAGTCGTACGTCTGCTGCTGAGGCAGGGACTGTTCATAGATACCTGCAGCATGGGTGAGATGCGGATAGCCCTAGCTGCCGGCGCTCCTGGCCGTCGAATGGTGCTTCATGGCAACAACAAGTCGGACGATGAGATAGCGCTCGCGATCGAGCAGGGTTTCGCGAAGATCGTTGTCGACGAACCGGACGAGCCTGCACGGATCGCCGCCATTGCCCACCGTCTCGGCAAGGTGGCTCGAGTGATGCTGCGAGTCACCGTCGGCATACATGCCGGCGGGCATGAATATATCTCAACGGCGCATGAGGATCAGAAATTTGGCGTTCCGCTGCTGAAAGGCGGCAGCGATCCGACGATGTTGGAGATTGACTTCTCCGCTGGGGCAGGCGGGCCATCTCGGTCGACAGGCAGCCGTTCTGCTGATGGGAGCACCGCATCGCGGCGGCTTTCGTCGCTCTATGCGCATACGCCGCAAGAGGCAAGGGAGAACAGCGACGACGAACTTGCAAGGGCCATGGATGCGATTGCCGATGGACCTGCGCTTGGAGTGCTGAAGGACATTCACAGTCGGAGCGAGGATCTGGAACTCGTCGGCATTCATGCCCATATCGGTTCACAGATACATGATGCGGCGGCATACGCCGAGTCTGCGAAGCGTCTGATGCTGCTGAGACGCACCTTCTGGGCGACCGATGGGTTCATGCTGCCTGAGGTCGATCTGGGTGGTGGATTCTCGATCGCGTATACCGATTCCGATACTTCGATGGACATTGAGTCCACGATGGCAGTGCTGTCCGATGCCATCTCGGCCACGACGCAGCGCCTTGGATTGCCGGCCCCCGTGCTTTCCTTCGAACCGGGGCGTTGGATCGCGGGACCTTCAGGCGTCACGCTCTATCGGGTGGGCACCGTCAAGCCTGTTCGGCTTTCGGACGGTACGGTCAGGACCTATGTGTCGGTCGATGGCGGCATGAGCGACAACATACGACCCGCGCTCTATGGTGCCGATTACGCGGTTCGCTTGGCGAACCGGTGCGGAAGCGACAGCACGATGCTCGTCCGTGTGGTTGGCAAGCATTGCGAATCGGGTGATGTGGTCGTGCATGATGCCCAGCTGCCGGAAGACGTTCAGCGTGGCGACATTTTGGCCGTGCCCGTCACGGGAGCCTATTGCCGTACCATGGCAAGCAACTACAATCAGCTTCCCACGCCTGCGGTCATTGGCATCAGCGAAGGAAAGGCACATGTGCTTATCAAGGCGATGACCATCGAGGATCTTCTCGCGCTGGATCAGGATTGACGCTTTCATGCTCTAGTCAGGCTGATTTCGTAGGATGAAACCAGATCCATCATGCTTTTCTCTTGTGGGAGGACATACCAGTGTCAGAAAACAACAACATGCCAATCCGTGTCGCGCTGCTAGGAGCGGGAACCGTTGGCTCTCAGACGGCAAGGCTCCTGGTCGAGCAGAGCAAGGAATTGGCAAGCCGCATCGGAAGGCCGATGGAGTTGGTCGGCATCGCAGTGCTCGATCCGGGTGCGGTCACTGACCCATGGATAGACAAGTCGCTGCTGACGACAGATGCCGCCGAACTCGTCACCCGCGCGGACATCGTCATCGAACTGATAGGCGGAATAGAGCCTGCACGCTCATTCCTGCTGAAGGCGATTGAATCGGGAGCAAGCGTCGTCACTGCCAACAAGGCGTTGCTTGCCAAGCATGGTCCTGAGCTCTATGAGGCCGCTGCCAGGCATGGCGTTGACATCTATTTCGAGGCAGCCGTCGGAGGGGCCATTCCGATCGTTCGCCCGCTGCGTGAATCTCTGGTGGGAGACAAGGTCTTGAGCGTCATGGGCATCGTCAACGGCACGACGAATTACATTCTTGACGAGATGACGACCAAGGGCATCGATTTCGACGAGGCTCTGAAGGATGCCCAGGCCAAGGGGTTTGCCGAGGCTGACCCGACCGCCGACATAGAGGGGCAGGACGCTGCGGCGAAGGCCGCGATCATCGCCCTGCTGGCATTCCACACCGACGTGCGGATAGACGATGTGCCAGTCGAGGGCATCACGCATGTCACGGCCGGTGACATTGCCGCTGCAACTGCCGAACATAAGATAATCAAGCTTCTGGCGGTCGTCCAACAGACCGATGCCGGCATTTCGGCTCGTGTGTATCCGGCGTTGCTGGACGAACAGCACCCGTTGGCAACCGTTCATGGCAGTTTCAATGCCGTGTTCGTCAAGGCTGAGGCGGCGGACGACCTGATGTTCTATGGACGCGGTGCCGGTGGAGCGCCGACGGCCTCGGCTGTGGTCGGCGACGTGGTCACCGAGGCGCGTCATATCGCACAGAAATCGCTTGGACCCGTGATCCCGATCTATGCCAACCTTCCCAAGGCACCTCTTGACGCTTCGAAGGCGGCTTTCGCCGTACGCTTTCTGATTCATGACAGGCCGGGTGTGCTCACTGCGATTGCCAAGGAGTTCTCGGACCGTGAGATTTCGATCAACGGCGTGAACCAAGACATCAAGCCGACTCAGCATGATCCAGGCTATAGCGGAGAGGTCCAGCAGCTGCGGATAGTGACCCATCTGTGCGACGAGATCACCTTGAGGCAGGCCGTCGATGCGGTATCCCGCCTTGATGCAGTGACAGGAGATGCATCGATAATCCGCGTCTTGGATTGAAACCGGCAAATTCACTTTCGACACTTTATTTCGAAGCCCTGCGACGTTTCGCGCGGGTGCCGCCGCACGGCGGCGATCCGCAGACTGGAGACCTGATGATGAGCGAATCAAATATGCCGACGACGGTTGATGGCGATACAGACACGATTCATGTGTCCGTTCCAGCGACAAGCGCCAATCTTGGCTCTGGCTTCGACTCCTTCGGCCTGGCCCTGGACAGACGCGATCATGTGACCTTCACGCTTGGCGATGTCGGAGACAGCAGCATCGAGGTTGAGATTAGCGGCGAGGGCGATCGAAGCCTGCCGCGGGACGAACGCAATCTTATCGTTCGGACATTCCTTGACATATCCGAGGAGTTGGGACTTCCACGCAGGTCTTTGAAGATGGTTGCCAATAATAGGATTCCGCAGGCTCGCGGCATGGGATCGAGCGCGGAGGCAATCGTCACGGCGACAGCCGCAGCGAAGGCATTCGCCCAGGATCGTGCCAGCAGCCTTGACCGTGAGTTCGTGTTTGCGCGTGCGGCTCGGATTGAGGGACATCCGGATAACGTTGCACCTGCGGTCTATGGAGGATTGACTGTCTCATGGCAGTATCGTCAGGATGGGCGCATATCCGATGCCGCGGCTTCGGATGGGAGGCGTATCGACCCCGCCGTCGCGGATTTGCGTGCATCTGGATCGGGCGCAGGCATGTCCAGGATTGTCGAGGGATTCCACACGGTCAACTATCTCGTGTCCCCGGAGATATCTGCATATGTCTTCGTCCCGGACTTTTCGCTTTCCACCAGCAAGGCAAGAAAGAGTCTGCCCGACAGCATCCCATATGCGGATGCCGTCTTCAACATCTCACGCGCCGGCCTGCTGCCAGCCGCAATGGAATCGGCTGGAGGAGACAATTCGAATGAGCTGCTGTTCTACGCGACCCAGGATCGTTTGCATCAGTCATACAGGGCAGATCTGATGCCTCAGTCCTCGGGTTTGATGCATTCGCTACGAGCTCACGGCTTAGCGGCTATGATTTCTGGTGCAGGTCCTTGCGTGATCGTGCTGCATTATGGCGAAATAGGTCAGGAGTTGAAGCAGCTCGCTGGGGAACAATTGGAATCTGGGCACTGGGTCTTGCTCAATCTGCCGATTGATTCGCAGGGCGTGCGCGTTACCAGAGACTAGGGTAATGGGAAACGGGAAGTTTGCGGAGTACGGAAGTTAAGGGAAGCAGAAGTTACGGATGCGTCGTATTGCATGCCGCGATGCGACTGTCACCATGCATTGAATGACATGGATGGACGATGGGGCGGCTGTGTGCCGCGGCCAGGCCGAGTAACGTATGCGCGTAAGAGGAGAACAATGGCATTACCGCTGATTTTGGCATCACATTCGCGTCCAAGGCGTGACTTGCTCTATAGCGCAGGCATATGCCCCATGATTCGAGAATCGCACGTTGATGAGCGTGCTGTGATACTCGACATGGCAAAGAGGCAGAACGTCAATCCGGATCAGATTCCAGCGCAGGAGCGCGTCGCCGCACTGTCGCGGGCAAAGGCGCAGACCGTCGCGTCATCGTTCAAGGAAGTGAGGGAAGCGGCGAGGAATGCGCGTGGATATCGTCAGATCAGCACCCCACTCAAGGATGGTCATGGAACCATAAGTGCAGTCGAATCCATGCAGGAGGCCATCAAGTCGCAGCGGGCGATGGGAACGATGCAGGAGGGACCTCTGATCGTCGGATGCGACTCGATGTTCACTCTTGACGGTGTGACATATGGCAAGCCGCACACCGAGGAACGGGCGAAGGAACGCCTGCGGCTGATGAGCGGTGCCACGGGAACGCTCTGGACCGGTCATTGCCTCATAGACCTTGCCAGCGGAAGGGAACTCCATGCCGTCAGCTCGGCTCAGGTCACATTTTCAGAATTGAGCGCGGACGACATCGAGAGCTACGTCGCCACAGGAGAGCCGCTTGAGGTTGCCGGTTCGTTCACGCTTGAAGGCTTCGGCAGCGCATTCATCTCTGGGATCCAAGGCGATCCGAGCGGCATCATCGGTCTGAGCGTGCCGACCTTGCGAGATATGGTCGAGAGCCTTGGAATCCGGTGGACGCAGCTGTGGAACCTTACACGTGACGAAAAGAGCCCGTCGAATCCTGACAACCCCGTCGCTCCCAAGGACAACGTGCACCAGCCTGGAGACGGCTGGATCGAATGTCTGTGTGGCCACAGGCACTGGGGTCTCAATGGCGCCTCGGGCGTGCTTCTTGCGCGTCGTGACGCCGATACCGGCGAGGTGACCGATGTTCTCCTTCAGCATCGCGCTCTGTGGAGCGCCGAAGGCGGCACTTGGGGAGCGCCGGGTGGAGCGACCTCGGACGGTGAGAGCCCCTTGGAGGGAGCACTGCGGGAAAGCTTCGAAGAGGCGAACATCCATCCCGATGACATCGAGGTCGAGGGCTCATATCTTGAAGATCACGGACCATGGGGCTACACGACGGTGTTCGCCTTTGAAAAGCCCGGACATACGGTCGTTCCGAAGGCTAATGATGACGAGAGCCTTGAGGTGGAATGGGTTCCGCTGTCAGAGGTGAAGAATCGCACGCTGATTTCGCCGCTGCAGCAGGACTGGGATGAATTCGTCAAGCGTCTGCAGGAGATCTCTCGCAGAAAGCTCAACGATCAGCTCTAATCGTAGGGGGGTGGCGGCAGTTTCGTCCGCCTGCGCATTCAGAGATCAGATCGGATCGGATTCCAGGCGATCCATGCGCCAACTGGCCAGGATAAGGTCCGATTGCTGCATGCGAGAACGACGATGGCATCAGCTCAGCTCAGCTCAGCACGGCGGCGATGACCGCGATGATGAGCGGTGAGGTAATCGTGCTGACGAGAATGCCGTCGCGGGCGAAGGTCAGCCCGACGTTGTATCTGGCGGCATAGTTATAGACATTCTGTCCTGTCGGCAATGCGGCGAGCACGACGCAGCCATAGAGCTCCATACCTCTGAAGCCCATGCAGAAATACGCGATGACGAAGGCGATGATGGGCATGACTACGTTCTTGAGAAGAACGACCGTGACGGTCGCCCTTCTGTTGGTGCCCTTCCTCATTGGCTGACTGCCTCGCAGCGACATGCCGAATGCCATCAGGATCATCGGCACCGCCGAGTCGCCGATCATGTCGATTGGCTTGAAGAGAAAGTCAGGGATGATGAAATGGCCGCTGTATGCGTTGATCGCAGAAATCAGTATGCCGCTGAGCGAACCTATCAGCAGCGGCTGATGCAAAGGCTGCCGAAGAACCCCTCTCATCGAGAACTTGCCCTTGGTGGTGACGTCGAGTGCGGTCAGACCTATCGGCGTGAACAAGGCTTGCTGCATCACCAGGATTGGTGCGACCAGGGCAGGATTCCCAAGAATGTAGGTGGCCACCGGAAGCCCGATGTTGTTTGAGTTCAGATAGAGTGAGTTCAACGCGCCGATGGTCGTATCGGCCGCATTCATGTGGAAGAACATACGGTTGAGGACAATGAACAGTCCGCCCACGACGAGTGCCGAGAAGAATGCGATGATGATGCTCGGGTGGAAGATGTCCTTGAGCGGCTGCTTTGCCATCACCGCGAACATCAGGCAGGGGCTGGTGACGAAGAAGCTGTATCGGTTGAGCACCATCTGCGCCGTCGGTCCGCCAATGCGGTAGCGAGAAGCGACATAGCCCACGAATATAACGATTCCGATTATGCAAAAGCCCTGCATTGCGCTTAACAGACCTAGCATTGATGAATCTCCCGGATTGCGAACATGACCAACTATAGCTGCAAACGCCGCATCAGTTCTGCCTCGTCTCAAAGAATGGCGGAAGTCTTCTCGCAGGTGACCAGGTTGCAGAGATACGCCACCCTGGCGACGCGTTAGTATGTGTACATGAACACTCCATCAGAGATGCCGACGGACAGCATCGAATGCCATATGCATGCATCCGAACATGAACAGCTCGATGAATTGTTCGAGAGCATCATGGGCATGTATTCGGTCAGTGGCAGCGAACATGCGCTTGCAGACGCCGTTGAGCGCTTTCTACGAGGATTGGCCCACCTCGAGGTACATCGGCTTGGCGACACGCTCGTTGCCTCGACGCATCTGAATCGTGCGTCTCGCGTTGTTCTTGCCGGCCATCTTGACACGGTTCCGGTCATCGACAATTTCCCTCCTCGATGGCTTCATCCGGGTGATCCTCTTATCCGCAAGGAAATCGCAGAGGCACACCCTGCCTCTGCGGTGATGTGGGGGAGAGGATCCGCAGACATGAAGGCGTCGGACGCCGTCATGCTGTATCTTGCCGCAAGCCTTACGGATACCAGGCATGACTTGACCTTTGTCTTCTACGACCATGAGGAGGTGGCGGCCGAGCACAATGGCCTGCGCAAGGTCGCCGAAAAGCATCCGGATTGGATCCGGGCCGATTTCGCGATAATCGGCGAGCCGACATCATGCGCCATAGAGGGTGGCTGCAACGGCACCATGCGTTTCGATGTGATCACGCATGGCATTGCGGCGCACTCCGCCCGTGCCTGGATGGGGAGAAACGCAATTCATGAGGCTGGCGATATCCTGAACAGGCTCAATGCCTTCGAAGCGAGGAAGTTCATTGTAGACGGGCTCGAATATCAGGAGGGGCTCAACGCGACGATGATTTCCGGAGGCAGCGGCACCAATGTGATTCCGGAGGAGTGCAGGGTGCATGTCAATTATCGATTTGCCCCTGATAAAACCGTGGAGGAAGCCAAAAGCCTGATGTTCGGCGAAGAGAGCGGCATAGTGCTGGGGTCGGACGAGACAAGGGCTCCGGGCGGCATCTTTGCTGGCTATGGTATCCTGATGTGTGACGAATCGCCTGCCGCCAGACCTGGAATGGACTCTCCGCTCAGTCAGTCCCTGTCTGAGTTGGTGGAACGGCGGACCGGCCAGGAGCCACGGGCGAAGATGGGATGGACCGATGTGGCGAGATTCTCCCAGATCGGGACTCCTGCAGTGAATCTCGGCGCTGGAAATCCGCTGTTGGCGCATAAGCATGATGAGCAGGTGCCGGTCGATGATCTCTATGTCATGGCTGACATTCTCAAGGAATGGCTTTCCTGATATGTCGTTTCCCTCAGTGATTCCAATTCGGAACAGCGGTCAAGGGCACGGCGAAAGTCGCGTTTTTTGGCATTGATGCATGGAACTTGCGCCTTTATGACTCGCAGAATGCAACTGTGTGCAATACTTAAAGATGGTGATTCTGCACATCACCAAACTAGCAAGGCGTTGATCCCCCTGCAATCTCTGTGAAACGCAGATTGTGGAGCATGAAGCAGGCGACGGTGTCCGCCTTTGTTTAGGAAGACTTTGTAATGGAGTTTTCAGGGAGCGTAGATTACGCAGCTACGGTGAGAGCGTAGAGTGAGCACCCTGAAGACATGGAGAGCGGCGCGATGCAGCGTGCCGCGAGGAGTATCGTGCCCAATTCGCAAGAAGAGGGTCTTGTCGAGAACAAGACCTCGAAGAATACAACCGAACAGTCCGAACAGACCGAACGCCCACATCGTCGCAGAGGTGGAAGACGCGTCGTTCGTGTCGCCGGAGCCGCCAATGCCGATGTGCCGGTTCGCGTCGAGAGCCGGGCGGAAGTCATGCAGTCACCCGAAGGCGAGCAGGTCAGGGAAGACGGCGCCAGTTCCTCACGCAGTGTTGGTGGCAGGCCGAGCAAGGCGACCGGCAAGTCGGATGAAGGACCCAAGGCAGGCAGGACCCGTCGCGGAGCCAGAGGCGAGTCGGCATTGGGGACTTCGCGGAATCAGAATCGCTCGTCTGGAGTGGACAAGGTCGAATTTGAAGCGCCTGTCGTGAAAGAGAGCAAGGAATCGACAGGGGCATCCACGACTGCCTCCCCTGAGGATTCCAAGGATGATTCCAAGAAGGAATCAGCTGGACGACGTTCGGGCCGCAGAAGCTCGAGAAAGTCCAGGAGCATCGAATTCAAGGAAGCCTCGGACATCGAGGCAAGAGATGCATCTCGCACCGAAGAGGAGCATGGAGACAGAAGGTCTCGCGCTCAGAAGGCAGTGGAGTCGCTGCCAACGACGTTGGAGCATCATGCGACCAAGGCAGCGCGGCCGATGACCTCGCTTTTGTTCCAGGAACCGGTCATACCGACCGAAAAGACCTGGACGAACGCATGGAATGCCGATGAGGATGATGACGATTCCGACGGCAAGGCGAGGCATCAGAGACGTTCAGCCAGTGCCACCAGTACCAGGCGTGCCGGTGAAGGCTCCAGGGCCGAACAGGATTCCGAGGATGCTGCGCGAACGGACTCCCAAGGCGACGAATCTTCCGAATCCAGGCACAAGACCCGCCGGTCGCGTCGTTCTCAGGAGGAGGTCCAGCGTGAACCTCGTGCAAGGCGTGCGCAACGTCTGAATGCACAGGAACGCAGAGCCGCGGCTGAGGTCGAACAGATAGAAGGAGATCTCGAATTCGACGAGATCCGCTATGCGCCTATCGACGAGGATGAATTCAGACTGTCCAAGGCGACGAAGCGCCGTCGCAGCCGCGGTTCGCGCAAGGATGACGACAATCGTCACGAGGCAGACCACAACGGCAATGGACGCAGTGGCGGCAGCGATGAGGTCTCCAACGACTACGATCAGGATGAGGACTTCAGCGAGAATCGTCACCATCGCGATGAGGGCAGCGAAAGCGATGGCAGGGACGATGAGCAGCTCAGCGGCGTTCGCCGTCGGCGTCGTCGCACCCATGAGAACGATGCTGACGAAGACTCGGGATATGAGACGACCGGAACCCGACGCCGCCGCAGAAGGCGCTCGGCCAAGGTCTCCGAGTCTTCCCGTTCCGAGGAGAATTCCTCCTCTGCGTCGAGGCGTTCCCGGAAGCAGCAATACATTGACGAGATAACCGACATACAAGGCTCCACAAGGCTTGAGGCCAAGCGTCAGCGTCGAAGGGACAACAGGCGGGACCGTTCGCGCCAGATGCAGCTCGTCGAGCAGGACTTCCTTGCCCGCCGGGAGAACGTCAAGCGAGAGATGGTCGTTCGCGAGAAGGAACGTCACACTCAGATATCGGTAATCGAGGATGACATCCTCGTCGAGCATTATGTATCCGACATTCAGGAAGTCGCGACGGTAGGCAACATCTATCTTGGCCGTGTGCAGAACGTGCTGCCAAGCATGGAAGCCGCGTTCGTCGACATCGGTCAGGCGAGAAACGGAGTGCTGTATGCGGGAGAGGTGAACTGGGACACCACCAGGCTCGACGGCCAGCCACGAAGGATCGAACTCGCCTTCAAGTCGGGCGATCCGGTGCTCGTTCAGGTCACGAAGGATCCCATCGGCCACAAGGGTGCACGTCTGACCTCCCAGGTCACGCTGGCAGGGCGCTTCCTCGTGCTCGTCCCCTCAGGGGGAATGACGGGCGTCAGCCGCAAGCTCACCGAGCGCGAACGCACTCGGCTGAAGTCCATCGTTGCCAAGATCGCACCGAAGGATATGGGCGTCATCATCCGCACTGCGGCCGAGAACGCCTCTGAGGAGGCCATCACCAAAGACCTCGAGAGCCTTACCCATCAGTGGGAAGCCATCGAACGCAAGCGCAGCACGACGGTCATTCTCAAGAAGCCGAAGTTGCTTCAGGGCGAGCCTGACGTTGCGATTCGGGTCGTTCGCGATATTTTCAACGATGAGTTCCAATCCTTGATCGTTCAGGGCGACAAGGTCTACGGGAGGATCGAGGAATACCTCGATTCCATGGCCCCGGATCTGAGGGACAGGCTGAGCAAATGGAATCCCGCCGACCATCAGGGCATGGATGTCTTTGACACATGGCATATCGACGGTCAGCTCCGCAAGGGCATGGAGCGCCAGGTATACCTGCCTTCGGGCGGTTCGCTGGTCATAGACCGCACCGAGGCCATGACGACGATCGATGTGAACACAGGGCGCTACATCGGCAAGGGGAAGTCACTCGAGGAGACGGTGACACGCTGCAACCTCGAGGCGGCCGAAGAGATAGCGCGTCAGCTCAGACTGCGCGATATCGGTGGCATGGTCATGATCGATTTCGTGGATATGGTCATGCCCGCGAATCGCGATCTGGTGCTGAAGCGTCTGCTGGAGTGCCTCGCACGGGATAGAACGAAGCATCAGGTCGCCGAGGTGACTTCGCTCGGCCTTGTGCAGATGACGAGAAAGCGTGTCGGACAGGGGCTCGTCGAGGCATTCTCCGAAGAGTGCCCGACCTGCAAGGGCCGTGGCTTCATACTCCATGATGAGCCAACCGTTTCGGCATCATATGACGATCCCTATGCCTTGAAGGGCGGCGATCCCTTCGTCAAGACAAAACATGGGCATCACGAAGCCCAGGAGCAGGGAGGATCGGGAGTCTCGTCTCCCGATGTCAAGGAGAAGCTTGCGAAAATCGCGGCAGCGGCTCAGGCCGCATCCACGGAGCCACAGGAAGCGGACGATTCGGAGGAATAAACGCGGATGCCGTCAATGCTCCCGCTTCAACTTGACTTAAGTATGGGGGAGCGTGTATGTTTGGTAGTCGGTGTCTAGCCATGCCTGTCATTGACTGTTGGTCTGTGATGGTTGATTGCTAGACAGGATAACAGCTTTCGGAACAGGCAAGGTAGGGTAATGTACGCGATTGTGAAGGCCGGTGGCCATCAGGAAAAGGTTGAGGTCGGGGATATCATCACCGTCAACCGTCTTAACAAGGCAAACGGTGAGACCGTTGAGTTTCCCGTGGCCTTGGTTGTCGACGGAACCAAGGTGACCGTTGCCGCCAAGGATCTCGCCAAGCTTTCCGCAACGGGCGAGGTTGTGGACGATGAGGCCAAGGGCCCCAAGATCCACATCCAGAAGTTCAAGAACAAGACGGGCGTGGCACGCAAGCAGGGCCATCGTCAGAAGCTTACTTCCGTCAAAATCACCGCGATCGCCTGATACGACGCATTCGGTCTTTTCTTAGAAAGGAAACACGATGGCACATAAGAAGGGCGCTTCCGCTTCTCGCAACGGGCGCGATTCAAACGCACAGTACCTCGGCGTGAAGAAGTTCGGTGGAGAAGCCGTCGTTGCTGGGAACATCATCGTTCGTCAGCGCGGCACCAACTTCCATCCGGGCCACAACGTCGGTGTCGGCAAGGATCACACGCTGTTCGCATTGGCTGACGGCAACGTTCAGTTCGGCGTTCGCCGCGATCGCAAGACCGTCGATGTGGTTGCAGACTGACCACAGTTGATTTTTCAGGCCGCGCCCGGCGAGGGCGCGGCCTTTTGCGTATGTGCGCGCGCGTGTGCGCGCATTTCCGCATCGTTCGCTCTCTTGATTAAGGTAATAACGTATGAGCTCATTCGTAGACCGTGTGACGGTTCATGTCAAAGGTGGAGATGGAGGCAATGGCGCCTCATCGATCAGACGCGAGAAATACAAGCCACTCGCGGGCCCGAATGGAGGCAATGGAGGCCAGGGCGGTTCGGTTGTCTTCCAAGCCGATTCGAATGCCACGAGCTTGCTTGACTATCGCTTCATGCCTCATCGAACGGCCGGATCCGGCACGATGGGACTCGGCGATGACAAGGACGGCAGCGACGGAGGCGACGTTATCCTGCCGGTGCCTGTCGGAACTGTCGTATTCACGGCAAAGGGCGGTTCGGGTGAACAGAAGCGTCCCGGAAGCATACTGGCAGACCTTCGCCATCTGGGAGACAGCTTCGTCGCCGCACGAGGCGGCAATGGCGGTCTCGGCAACCGCGCACTTGCGAACAGGACGCGCCGCGCCCCTGGTTTCGCTCTTCTTGGCGAACCGGGCGAGGAACGTGACATCGTTCTTGAGCTGAAATCCATAGCCGACGTTGCGTTGGTGGGATACCCGAGTTCGGGCAAATCAAGTCTGATAGCGGCTTTGAGCTCTGCGAAGCCTAAGATCGCCGACTACCCGTTCACGACCTTGGTGCCGAATCTCGGTGTCGTCGAGGCGGGCGATCAACGCTTCACCATCGCGGATGTGCCGGGACTGATACCCGGTGCCTCAGAAGGCAAGGGACTCGGTCTTGAGTTCCTCCGCCACATCGAGCGCACGGAAATCATCGCTCACGTGATTGATTGTGCGACCATGGAGCCTGATCGCGATCCGGTCAGCGACTATAGGACGATCGAACTCGAGCTGTCGAAGTATGCCCGCAGTCTCGAGCTTCCCCTTGGAGCGATTCCCATAGCGGACCGCCCCCGAGTGATCATCCTCAACAAGTCAGATGTGCCCGACGCCAAGGAACTTGCAGGATTCGTGCACGGAGAATTCGAAGGGATGGGGCTTCGCACCTTCATTATCTCCACAGCATCGCATGAGGGCCTGAAGGAGCTGAAGTTTGCCCTCGCGGAGCTGGTGGAGGATCTGCGAAAGACGCTTCAGACCAGGGAGAAGGATGAGCAGGCGGAACGCGTGCTGATCAATCCACTGGAAACCGGGCGGCGTAGCAGAAGGTCGGACGAAGGCGGATACTCCACTGACTTTGACATCAAGCGCGAGCATGATCGCGATGGCAATCACTGGTTCACCGTTACTGGCGTGAAGCCCGAACGATGGGTCATGCAGACCAACTTTGACAATGACGAGGCTGTCGGCTACCTCGCCGATCGTCTGGCGAAGCTTGGCGTCGAGGAGTCGTTGCGACGCCTCGGGGCACGTCCTGGCGATGAAGTCCATATCGGGATAGGCAGGAATTCCGTTGCGTTTGACTGGGATCCGACGATTGCGGCCGGTGCTGAGATGCTCGATGGCGAACCAATGGCATCGCGAGGCAAGGATTTGCGTCTGGAAGACCAATCCGGTCGTAATCGTAGAAGAACGAACTCCGAGCGTCGCGAGCAATATCACGAGATGATGGATGCAAAGCAGGCAGTCCGCGATGCAATGATGGCAGAGCGAAAGGCCGGTCACTGGGCCGATCCTGCGGTGCAGGACGATCCTCACGACGAGGATGGCATGGTTTCCGGTTCCAACGGCGACGCCACCGAACGCGACTGATGCGAGCTTGCGCCCGATGGATCACTCGGGCGCGCGAGGGCTCGAGACGATGATCGCAGTGTGTGCAGGGCTGCCACTTGGTCGCCATTCGGTTGCCGCAGGGCCGCCAAATGTGGCAAGGCTGACCTGGGTCGGGCATACTGTGGTTACTGCACGAACTGATGCCATGCATTGTTGCCCGTCATGCATGCGTCTGAGGCAGGTTCCTCCTGAATGCACGGGGGTTCGGATAGAGTCCAAGGAGGCTTTCGGACATGACCACACCATCCCAGGCGCAGGTGCGTTCGAGCGTGGCTCAGGCCAAGACGATTGTCGTGAAGGTCGGATCGAGTTCACTGACGTCCTCCACCGGGCATCTTGACGTCGCACGTCTCAGCGGTCTGGTGGCAGCTCTTGCCGAGGTCCGCCGGATGGATGCGAGCGTGGTCCTTGTCTCATCGGGTGCCATCGCCGCTGGCTTCGGACCTCTGGGATTCGATTCAAGGCCGACTGACGTCACCACGCAGCAGGCGACGGCCTCGGTTGGTCAGGGATTGCTTATGGCGCATTACGAAGCGGCATTCGGCAGATATGGAATTCGTGTCGGACAGATTCTGATCACCGCCGAAGACACCATTCGTTCGGTTCAGTACCGAAATGCCCAGCGTACCCTGAAACGTCTCCTCCAGCTTGGCGTGGTTCCGATCGTGAACGAAAACGATGCCCTGGCCAGCAATGAAATCAGATTCGGCGACAACGACCGCCTTTCCGCGCTCGTCGCCAACCTCGTTCGTGCCGATGCCCTGGTCCTGCTCACCGACGTCGACGGCCTCTATACCGCTCCACCGTCAGAGGCAGGTGCAAGACGTCTGGGATACGTCCCGAACGTCGCTCAGATCCTGGATACGGTCAAGGTCTCCGGATCGGACTCCGAAGTGGGGACTGGCGGCATGATCACCAAGCTCGAGGCGGTCCATGTTGCCGCTGCTTCTGGGATCCCATCGGTGCTCACACGCGCCGAGAATGCCGGTCCTGCCTTGCTTGGAGACCCTGTGGGAACGGCCTTTGCCCCGATCCGCCAGCGTGGCAGTTCCCGTCGGCTGTGGATAGGATACGCGGCGGCGCCTCGTGGAGAGCTCATCGTCGACGAGGGAGCCGCAAAGGCCATACGAGGAGGACGCGCAAGCCTGCTGGCTGCAGGTGTCGTTGCCGTCGACAGGGAGTTCTCCGCAGGAGACCCCGTATGGATCTGCGACGAGGAAGGCAACCATCTTGCGAAGGGGCTGTCCTCGTTCGATTCTGAAGAGGTGGCGCAGATGCTTGGAAAGAACACGTCGGAACTCAGACGTGAATTCGGCGTCGAATATGCCCATCCACTCGTGCACCGCGATAATTTGGTCCTCGTGTGACCTTCTTGCAATCTCGCAGACCTGACCTCCATCCTTGTCATGATTTCTAGTCGAAGGGCTACAGTGTGAGGCATGACCGCACAAGCATGGCAGACTTTGAGCAATCGCATTCAGAACGTCGCCCCCAGCGCGACTCTGGCCGTTGACACCAAGGCAAAGGCGATGAAGGCCGAGGGGATCGACATCATCGGTTTCGGCGCGGGAGAGCCAAATTTTCCAACGCCTGGATACATCGTTGAAGCGGCCGTTGAGGCTTGCCGGGATCCAAGAAACCACCGCTACACTCCCACGGCCGGACTGCCCGAGCTCAAGGCCGCCATTGCCGAAAAAACAAAGCGCGATTCGGGGTATTCGGTTGATGCGTCCCAGGTCGTCGTGACCAATGGAGGCAAGCAGGCCGTATACGAGACCTTGCAGGTTCTGGTCGATCCTGGTGATGAGGTCATCGTTCCCGCGCCATATTGGACCAGCTATCCGGAAATGGTGAAGCTTGCCGGAGGCGTGCCGATATCGGTGCTGTCCTCGGTGAAGCATGGTTTCGTGCCGACCGTCGATCAGCTGGAAGCGGTTCGGACCGACAGGACTAAGGCGATAGTCGTGAATTCGCCGTCAAATCCGTGTGGTTCTGTCTGGGATGCTCAGACGATCCGCGAAATCGCTCATTGGGCCCTCGAACACCATGTCTGGATTCTGTCTGACGAGATCTATGAGCATCTGACATACGATGGGAAGAAGACCAGCTACATAGGAGCCGAAGTTCCGGAATGCCGCGAACAGCTCATCGTGCTCAATGGAGTCGCCAAGACATTCGCAATGACAGGATGGAGGGTCGGCTGGCTGATAGCACCGCGGTTCTTCGCGCAGGCGGTATCAAAGCTGCAGGGGCATCTGAGCTCGAATGTGTCTGACGTCAGCCAGCGTGCAGCCTTGGCTGCCGTTTCAGGAGACCTGAGTGCCGTGTCGCAGATGCGAGAGGCCTTCGACATTCGTCGTCAGCGCATCGAAAGGATGCTGAACGAGATTCCAGGAGTCTTCTGCCCAAAACCGACCGGCGCCTTCTATGCGTTCTGCGATGTCAGCGCCTTGCTCGGTCAGCCGCATGGTCCTCATGGAACGGTTTCGCATTCGTCTGCTGAGTTGGCTGCTGCGTTGCTGGAGGAGGCCCATATCGCTGCTGTGCCCGGTGAGGCGTTCGGAGCAGAAGGATATCTTCGCTTCTCGTATGCACTTGAAGACAATGATCTGATAGAGGGAATGCAGCGTTTCAGGAAGTGGGCAGAAGCCTGAATTTCTGCTTCTTCCAACGATTCGATGACGATGAGGAGAAGATTCTTCGGCATTGAGCGCGCTGTCAGGTGGACGAATTGCATTTTGAACGCTAAACTGTCGATTTGGCGGTTTTGCCCGGTGAGACGAAAATCTCCAACGAGGTGAGTAGTATGGGCAAAGTTCACTTAGGGAAGTGGCGCAATTGGTAGCGCAACGGTCTCCAAAACCGTAGGTTGTGGGTTCGAGTCCCGCCTTCCCTGCAAAGAGAATCGATAATCGCGAACAAAAGGACGGATATGGCGAAGTCAAAGCGGTCTGGAGACAAGGACCCAAAGCCCAACTTCTTCATGCGCATAGGTTTGTTCATCAAGCAGATTATTGATGAGTTGCGCAAGGTGGTCACGCCGACGCGCAAGGGTTTGTTGCTGTGGTCCGTAGCGGTGTTCGTGTTCGTCCTGATTCTTATGGTATTCGTGACAGTGATGGATATAGGGCTTGGTAAGCTCGTCCTTCTGGTGTTCGGCTGAGATAAATCTCATAAAGGTGATATTTGAATGACTGATGAACAAGAAAACATCGATAACGAGGCTCCGGTTGCCGATGAAGCATTGAACGATGCTCAGCAATTCGAGAATGGTCTGGCTGCCGACACAGAACCGTTGGAAGGGGATCCGGCGGTTTCCACCGATCAGCCTCAAGAGCAGGTACATGAGCTGGACAAGGCAGCGGATGGTGAAGAACCGGCTGACGAGACCGCGACGGGAACGACTGCAGAGCTTTCTTCGGACCCACATGCCGAGGCTGTTGCAGATGCATCGTCGGATGCTGCGATCGACGATGTTTCCGGAGATGCTGATGTTTCTGGCGACACCGATGTTTCAGACGATGACGTTGCTTCCGACAATGCTGATGCTTCCGAAACTGCTGAAGATTCGGCGGATGCTGAGAGTTCAGATGATGCTGGCGAACGGGCGGTAAAGGCATTCTCCAAGCAACTGCGCACGCTTGAAGGCAAATGGTACGTCCTGCATACCTATTCGGGCTACGAGAAGCGTGTGAAGGCCAACATAGAGTCCCGTGTGACCTCATTCGGTCTCGAAGACAGGATCTTCCAGGTCGAGATTCCCATGGAAGAGGTCGAGAAGCACACGGACAAGGGCAAGAAGATCATCACCCGAGTCCGGATTCCTGGCTATGTCCTCATTCGCATGTGGCCGGACGAGGATGCGCGTCGCATCGTGCGTGAGACCGAAGCCGTCACAGGCTTCGTCGGTCCGTCCCGTGAACCTGCGCCGCTATCTCGGAAGGAAGTCGTCAACATGATGGCTCCGATGATCGCGTCCGAGGCGTTGAAGGAATCTGGCGACAAGCCTGCCGCTGCCAAGAAGCGCAAGGTGGAGGTTTCCTTCAAGGCCGGCGATCAGGTCACCGTTACCGAGGGTCCTTTCGCAACGATGCCTGCGGTCGTTTCCGAGGTCGAACCGGCAACGCAGAAACTCACCGTGCTGGTTTCCATCTTCGGCAGGGATACGCCGGTCGAGCTCAGCTTCGAACAGGTCGAGAAGATTTCCTGAGTCGGAGCATCCACGCTTTCAGCTTGCACGCTGCCGATTGGGGCGCAGACCATCAGGTCTGCGCCCCAATCGGATTCAAGACCCAAACCGGCAAGGCATGAGGGTTTCAGAGACACTCCGACGCCATGCTCGGGCCCATTTTTTCGCGAAAGAGTCCCAGATGCCAAGTTTTTGGCACTTGTCTGAGTATGAATGCCCATTTTGGGCTCCATTGCGTTCGCCATTTCAAGGAATTGCGGCTCATATACTCAGACAAGTGCCAAAAACTTGCACTTTCGACCAATCCGTGCGGATGGGCGAGCGTTGTCCGCGACTGCATGCATAATAAGAAAGTTGCTCTGAGCCCTATCGGCTCAGCAAGAAATAAAGGTAAGTTGCGGGAGGAACCCAACCGTTCCGTCAGAACCGCTTTACAGAAAGAAGAACCGGAATATGGCTCCTAAGAAGAAAGTCTCTGCGCTTATCAAGCTCGAGATTCAAGCCGGCAAGGCCAATCCTGCTCCACCGCTGGGCCCAGCTTTGGGTTCACACGGCGTGAACATCATGGACTTCTGCAAGGCATACAACGATGCCACCAAGGACAAGATGGGTCAGGTCGTTCCTGTCGAGATCACTGTCTTTGAGGATCGTACCTTCACCTTCGTGCTCAAGACCCCACCGGCCGCTGACTTGCTCCGCAAGGCTGCGGGCATCGCCAAGGGTGCTGCAAATCCTCTGACGACCAAGGTCGGCTCAGTGACCAAGGCACAGGTTCGCGAGATCGCGGAGACCAAGATGGCTGACCTTTCGGCTCGTGACGTAGAAGCCGGAATGAAGATCATCGAAGGTTCCGCACGCTCAATGGGCATCACGGTCACCGACTGAAACATTCGTTTAAGCGGTAGGGCCGCGCTAGCCCGCACCGCGACTGCTGAATAGGAGAAGCAGATGGCAAAGCGTTCCAAAAAATATCGCGAGGCGGCCGAAAAGGTCGATCGCAACAATCTCTATACCGCGAACGAGGCAATCGCTCTGCTCAAGAGCCTGCCGAAGCGTGGCTTCGATGAGACCGTCGAGGCCGTGTATCGTCTCAGCGTCGATCCCCGCAAGGCTGACCAGTTGGTCCGTGGCACCGTCAACCTTCCTCATGGAACCGGCAAGACCGCCAAGGTCATCGTCTTCGCTCGTGGCCCGCAGGCCACGGCCGCGACTGAGGCCGGAGCTGACGAGGTTGGCGATGACGAGCTGATCGCCAAGGTTTCTGATGGATACCTTGACTTCGATGCCGTCGTTGCGACCCCAGACATGATGGGCAAGGTCGGTCGTCTCGGCCGTGTGCTCGGACCTCGTGGTCTGATGCCAAACCCCAAGACCGGTACCGTCACCATGGATGTCGCCAAGGCAGTTTCCGACATCAAGGGTGGAAAGATTGAGTTCCGCGTCGACAAGCACGGTAACCTGAGCTTCCTGATTGGCAAGCTTTCCTTCGCGGAAGGCGATCTGGACGAGAACTTCAAGGCAGTCGCCGATGAAGTCAAGCGTTTGAAGCCGAGCACCGTCAAGGGTCGCTACATCACCAAGGCCACGATTACCTCGACGATGGGCCCAGGGATTCCTCTGGATCCAGCGATTCTGTCGTAACGCGTCAGCGTTCATTTTCAACGGCCATGCCCAGCGTCAATTCGCTGGGCATGGCCGTTTTTCCAGCACCGAGACGCATTCGCCTCCACCAGGTGAAATGAGTATGACCATTGGTGCAGTTGCAGTCATGGTGTGGTTGCAGTAGCCGATTCTCGACGGCCGTTCCAAGACCGGTCTTTCCATGTTGCAAATACTGCAATACTGCAATGCTGCAAATGGCGAGAATCACCCCAACCCAGGCTTATGACTTGCGTGCATCCATGATCAGACCGATTTTCACCGCTGTGAGAAGCACGTATGCTTCGCGCGGATTCATGGGATCCCAGCCAGTGACCTCGATCGAGCGCTTGAGACGGTATCGAACGGTGTTTGGATGTACGTTGAGCTCACGCGCGGTTGTTTCGAGTGAGCTGCCCGACAGCAGGAAAGTCTGCAGTGTGGTGAGAAGAGGATTGTCACCATCCTCGCCACGCAATGTCATGTAGATCGACTCGTAGAGTTCACTGCGCGCCTCGTCATCTCCGAAGAGCGCGCGTTCCGGAAGGGCGTCGTCGGCGCGCAGAGGTCGTGGGAATCCGTGGGTCATATTCATCCCGACGAGTGCCGGGGTGGCTGCGACGGTGCGCATTGCAGCGCGTATGGTCTGTGAGGCACCTTCGATATGCGTGCGGAGCGGGCCCAGACAGACCGGCTCGTCGTTGAAGTAACGCAGAATGGCTTCGCATAGTTCCTCAGGGGTGCCGTGGCCTCGGGGGTCGATGAGTGTGATGAGCATGTCGTCATGACTCGACATCATGCATTCCGCTCCACGGCCTCGTATCAGACTGCGCATGCGCCGCTGTGCGATTCCTGAACCCATTTCAGTGGTATCCGCAAGCTTTCCGATCACAGCGAAGCAGTGATAGTCAACGGGCCACCCCAGCATGCTCATTCGTGCGACGACCTGGTGGTCAATCACCCCATCGATGAGATCCTCAATGGTCAGCGTCTCGATGCGGGCATCCCAATCGCCACGCGCCTCTGCAGATGTGGCATAGACTGATGCCGCCGAAAAGGCGACCTCCCGGGCATAGTAGAGCATGCCATTTCGAATCTCCTGCTCGTCGCCATTCTCGGCAAAGCCTTCGACGTTGCGTTCCAGAATGTCAACGATGAAGCGGGTGACCTCCAACGCCTGATGCAGGCTGATTGCCTTGGTGAATTCAAGCGGCGCCACGAAGAAGATATGGTCGGTGGAGGGCCTTGGCCCCGTCGTCGAATCGGGCGATTTGCGATATTCCTTCATCCATGCAATGAAGTCCGCAACTGCGGTGCGAATGATGAGGATGAGAAGGTTCCTGTCCGTGGCACTGAGATTCTTGTACCAGTCCAGGTCATGATCGAGATGTCCGAGAGCCTTGCCCAAGGCAATCTCAACTGCCTTGGGCAGCTGGGGCTTCGCATCATGCCTTGTCTTGAGCCGAAGGTCGCTTGCGGCATCCTCGGCCTTCTGGGCATCCTCTGCAATGGTGGCCAGGTCCACGTCGGGGAGATGCTCATCCGATGTCTTGTCGCCGCCATGCTTGCCCTTTGGCTGAGGCTGCGGGGACTTCTCGAATTTACCGGGCTTGGATGGATGCTCCTCATCGCTGCGCTGGCCGACCTTGCGTAGTTCGGGGTTGAAGAGAGCGGCGGCATCCCGAGCGACCTTGGCAAGGGCGTTGGCGCTTGAATGTGATGATTTCGACCTACTCATGGCATCCAGCTTAGCGAGTCTGAGTGATGTCGGCACTTTTCTCGGACGCGTCCACTCCACCTTCACCGAGTTCTGGTGCCCGGGTCGTTGGCAGTTCGTCGGTGTCCCGGACGAACGCCAGGGTAAGGAATCCAAAGACGAACACCAAGGGCAGGATGTGACGGTCATAGTTATTTGCCGGTGCGAAGATCATCACACCCATCAGAACGAGCAAGGTGGTTTGATATGAGAGTGCACGGAAGCGGCCGAGTGCGAATTCGATGCATAGCAGCAGCAAAGACAGCACCAGCCAGAAGTTCGCATTGGTGAGCCATCCGATAACGGGAGTCCTGCCCCATGCAAAGGCGAAGCCGGCGACCCTGTCACGCCAGCCGTGCATCCAATTCTTGATCCATGCGCTGGAATCCTGTACATAGCCGTTGTTCACATAATAGTTCATCGAAACGTAGGGGACGTCGGTGACGTCGAAATACCCGTAGCATTCCGCCATGAATGCGTCGATGTACAATACAGGATTTCTCAGGCCGATGGAAAGCCAGGCGCTGTTGAAGTGCTTCATGTCATCGGCGGTCACGGTTCGCCACTTGTAGACGGTGACCTTGGTTTCGCCGCCGGATGATTTTACGGGATCCGCATCATTGGGGTTATATTTCAAGGCCATGGCCTGCAGATCGAGAATGGGTTCGAGCTGCCTTCGTGCAGAGGCCGGTATGTTTTCCGGATCGCGCTCGGCGACCCTTGCGATCTGCTGCAGCTGTATGCCCTTGGCCTCGATCGGATCGCCCTGTATCACGGCTCCGGCTGAAATCAGGCTCATGAGCAGCGCCTCGAATGCGACCGTCGGCACGAGCAGGCACAGCGCATATGTCTTCCAGCGTCTCCGGTCGGCAAGCACCGAGAGGATGATCTGCACCGCCACGACATAGATGCCATACTTTGCGGTGCCTATCATCAGCAATGAACTGATGGCAAGCTCGGCGCAGAGGCGCTTGGGTGGCCACCTGGTGGCTGACGTCGAGACTTCGCCACGCCCTGCCGTGCGATAGAGCACATAGAGGATGCCGATCCACCAGACGAACGAGTATGCGAATGCAGGGGACTTCGTCAGTGAGATCGTGCTGAAGGCGCTGAGCGGAGTCAGGAGAAAGAGTGCAAGGATCGCAAGGCGGGCGCCTGCCGAAGCAGGTTTCCCGTTGATTCGGGGCTTGCCTGCATTGAAGAAGCGGTCAGCCGTGGAGGCACAGCAGAATGCCGCGAACAGCATCTGCAGGCCTGTCAGGACGACGATGCCGGCATCGTCGGAGCCGCTCAGCTTGCGGAACACGGCAACGACCCCACCATAGAAGAGAGTCAGCAGGTAGTTGTGCTGGTCCGTGAGATAGGTGGGCTTGTGCGGCCAGAGATAGTGACCGGTCGGGTAGATGTCCATCTGTGTGAAGCCATGCAGGTATGGCAGCCTCACGCCCTGCAGATTGGCCCACCACAGATTGAACTCGTTGATCTGTGAATGGATGTCTGCGCCGTATGCCGCGAGAAGTGTTGCGAATGCCCATAGCCAGCCGATTGCGAATACGAGGAACAGACTGCTGCGGGTGGCGGTGAGACGCATTATCCATGGTGAGATTGCGGACCATCGCCGTGTCGTGAATCGTGCGATCGAGCGGGTCGAACGATGGCTGAGCAAGGCGGAGTGCAGGCGAGACCGGAGTCTTGACTGCTTCTTCGAAGATCCATGGAAGGCGTCGGAGGGGTTCGTCGTTGCAGCCCCGTCATTCGGGACGAGCCCATTCCTTCGACCTTTTGCCCATCGAACCACTGCCAGGACGATGACCATGTCAATGGTGAACGTGACGATCAGAATCAGGGCGTTGCCCCACGAATACGATGCAATTGAAGCGTCTGCACGATAAATCGGCCCCACAGAGGTGCAGAAGGCGATCCATAGGCACGCCAAGGCCACGCAAGCCCAGCGAAGACCTGCAAGAATGGATTGAGAACGTGGATTCATATCATGCTGTGAGCTACTCATCGTGCACGATTGTAGTCCCAGCGGCTAACTGCATCGATGCCCTCCGGCTGCGTTGGCTACATTCCTCTGGCATCCAACGAGTCAGCCAGCTCGTCGGCCTGCTTGAGCACCACAACCATCAGTGGAACGGCCCATGTCCGAATTCTCAGCAAAGGCCCGCTTCGTATCCCACGTGCCTGACTGGCTTCACGCACGGTTCTCATCGATGCGCTGATGATGGGAATAACGCTGATTCCCAGGGAAACGGCCACTCCAACGCGATATGTATTGAGCCCAAAACCTTCGAATGGCATCAATAGGCGTGCGACCACGGCGAATATCTCCGACAGCTGCGTAGTCAGCGTCACCAGCGAGGCAAGGAGCACCATCACCGTTATCCGCATTGTAGTCAGAGCCGTTGTTGTGATTGGCCTGAACCATATCTGAGCCAGGACGGTGAATGCGATCACCCATCTTGCATCCCACACCTGCCTGATGAACCTGGCCAGGCCGAGTCCGCTTATGCCGTACAGAATCAGGCACAGTCCGGTGAGCATGCACAATGCCCATACTGGCAGCGTCGGGCAGGCCAGCAGGGCGCCGACGATGAACAGCGCCAGCAGCTTCCAGCTTCCAGGGCAGCGATGGACAAGGCTGTGACCGGGAACATACATGGCCATCATCGGGCGTCACCCATGCCTTCCGGCAACTGATCGACTGATGCACTGCGTTCTGCCCCGCGCGAACTGGCGATGCCGTGCGGAAGGTCCGGATCGGATTGATGCTGATGCTGATGCTGATGCTGATGCTGCTGGCTCTCCTGACAGATTGTCGAACAGTGTGCCCGATAGCGTTCGATGACCATGCCGCTCTCTCCAATCTCGACAACCTGCCCATCGTGGAAAAGCATGGCAGTCTCGCAACGGGCGGCCAGCGCGAGGTCGTGCGTGGCGATTATCGCCGGACGATTGGGATCGGCGAGAAGGGCCTGTGAGATGCGTGCCGCGTTGGGAAGGTCAAGCATTGTGGTCGGCTCATCGGCGAGCAATAGACGCGGTTCCCGTATCAGAATCGCCGCCAGTGCGAGCATTTGCTTCTGACCGCCGGAAAGGGAATGTGCCGGCTGGTCCGCGCAATGCAGCAGGTTGCAGTGCGCGAGCTGCTCGGTGACTCTTTCGGCTTTCTCCTCTTTCGAAAGCGGTGCGCCATGCAAGGAAAACGCGACGTCTTCCCTCACGGTGGGCATTATTATCTGTGTGTCCGGGTTGGTGAACACAAAGCCGATGCTTCGATGGAGTTCCTTCGCATTTCGGGACGGGTCCAGTCCCATCACAGCCAGTTCGCCTGATGTCCTGCGCTCGAGGCCGTCGATCAGGCGTAGAAACGTCGACTTTCCTGAACCGTTCGTGCCCAGAACCGCAATGCTCGCTGAGTGGAGTTCGCAGGAGACGGAATTGAGAATCGTTCGTCCACCGATGCGATAACTCAGTCCGCGAGCTCGCAAGTATGCCGCCTGCCGTCCAATGTCGGGTTTGGGCATCATGGATTCGCTCGCCTCCTGGAGATTTCCATGCGCTTCCGAAAGCTGCCTCATCGTTGCCACATGTGTCGGGAAAAGGCTGCAGGATATGCCTTCCAAAGGGCAGATGAGATGATGGTCGCGACCACGATCTTGATGGCATCGCCAGGAATGAATATGAGAGCGCTGTAGGCTGCGGTTGCGACTGGCTGTCCGACGACAAGTGCCGTCACTGGAATGCCGAAACCATAGGGGACGAGCATGCCGCCGATGAGGCAGGCACATGCAGTTTTCCATATATTGAGACGATTCCCACTATTTGATATTAAACCAATAAGGAATGCGCCGACCACGAAGCCAAGCAGATACCCTGCCGTCGGTCCAACGAACACTGCCAGACCGCCATTGCCACCGAGCAGGGGCAGTCCCAGCGCAGTCAATGCGAGCAGCAGAAGGACCGAACATGCTGCAAGCCAGGGTCCAAGCACCACGCCGGCAAGCATCACTGCAAGATTCTCCATCGTGATGGGCACTGGCCCCACCGCGACCCTGATGAAGCTGAACGCGGAGATCAAGGCGGCGAACACCGCCATTCTTGCGAGGCTGCGGTTATCGAAGCCGTGGATATGGTCTGTTGTCGATCTACTCAAAATTCCTCGTTCTCTCGCTCCCGAAGCTACGGGAAGCCCGTTGAAGCCCTGGTCCAACGGACATCGGTTATTTCTGGCCTGGCGCAGCCTGTCAGATGTTGGAATGCAAAAACCGTACCTGAGTGATCATCATCCTAGATTTCCGCTCGTCCGATGTTTTTGTGGAATCATACAAAATCCCATCTCTCGATTTGTAGGCCCGAGGCTGTTGGAAGCTGAAATCTATTGATACGTTGGAAAGCATGCCCTATCAAGACTGCATCTGGTCGTCATCGGTCCCTGAGACGGAAGAAGTGGCATCAACCGTGAAGATGCTCGATACCGTTGATTCGACCAATTCCCTGATCGCGCGTGCGGTTGCGGCAAGCGGATTCTCAGATGCCGTGAACTGCGTTGCACACCTGTTCGAGTCACCCGAAGACATCGGCGAAGGTGAAGGTGAAGGTGAAGGTACAGACACGGATCGCCGTGTCGTGGGCATCCAGACACCAGCGTCCTCGGATCATGGGAGCGAGAGCTCGTCGGAGAGATCGGAGAGACTGCCGATCAGCATCGCCGTATCCGATGTGCAGACGAAATGTCGAGGTCGTCAGGGCCGTACCTGGTTCAACAGCCCCGGCGAGTCCTTGCTGAGTTCATGGGCCGTGCCCGTCCGAATCGACGTTCTGGATTCGCGCCATTCAGGATGGTTCACCACGATCTGTGGAATCGCACTGATAGATGCAATCGGCGAGGTGATGACAAGGCATGATGTTCGGGCCTTGAATCCCGACGTGCAGCTAGAGCTCAAATGGCCGAACGATGTCTTCTGCCAGGGTCGCAAGCTGGCTGGGATTCTCTGCGAGATGGTTCCAACCGACGAGAGCTCGGCCGTGCTGATAATCGGCATCGGCATGAATCTCTTCGTTCCACAGGAGAATCTGCCAATCGACATGTCTACGTCATTGCAGCTGCAATTCGGTCCGCTGCCTCCGTATGCGGAGCTTCGTGACGAGCTGGTATGCGTCACGACGCAGCATCTTCGCCGGGAATTGAGCGCATTCATGAAGCATCCCGACGTTGTCATTCCTGACTTGCGCGACAGGGTCGAGCGATTGAGCTGGACACTCGGCAAGCAGGTTCGTGCACATCTCGCCGATGATCGGAGTCTGATCGGCAGGGCGCTTTCGATCAATGACGATGCCTCGCTTACGATCCTTCGCCATGACGGATGCAGGCAGAAGGTGACGGTAGCCGATGTCGGGGTGCTTCCTGAGATCGGCGATGCGGTGGAATGATGCGATCCGCCGTCGCGCGTTGAGCGATGCGAGTCATTTGGTTCTTACGAGTCATTGATTATGACGAGTTATTGATGTGTGAAGTTGTGAAAGTTGCTTGAGCAGCGAAGAAAGGATGCCATGAAGAAGCTGTTGATCGCGAATCGCGGTGAGATTGCCCTTCGGGTTGTGCGAACCGCGCAGGAGATGGGGATAGAGACGGTTGCAGTCTATGCGGAGCAGGACAGGAATGCGCCGTATACGCAGATGGCGGACGAGGCGTATCTGCTGCCCGGCGACACCAATCTGCAGACCTATCTGAACGAGGATCTCATAGTTGATGTAGCCAGGCGTGCAGGCGCCGATGCCTTGCATCCGGGGTATGGGTTCCTTTCGGAATTCCCGACATTCGCACGCAAGGTCATCGATGCCGGAATCACATGGGTCGGTCCTTCACCGCACGTGCTTGAGGAACTCGGAGACAAGATAACGGCATGCAAGGTTGCGGAGCGCGCCAAGGTTCCGGTCGTCCCAGGCATCGCAGAGCCGGTGAGCGACATGAGGGTGCTGCTGGACTTTGCGAACCATAATGGGTATCCGGTCATGATGAAGAAGGCCGATGGCGGTGGTGGCCGCGGCATAACGCCCATCAACAACGATGATGAACTCCGCGCATTCTATATGAACCATGATGCCCTCCAAGGCGGCGACCTTGGCGATTACTTCATCGAGAAGTTCGTCGACAAGGCCCGTCATGTCGAGACTCAGTCCGGCCGTGACTCCCATGGCAACTTCACTGTCTATTCGACCCGTGACTGCTCGGTTCAACGCCGAAATCAGAAGCTCGTAGAGGAGGCTCCCGCGCCCTTCCTCAGCGATGATGTGATCGCCCAGCTCGAAGGCTTCTCGCATCGGCTCTTTGCAACCGCAGGCTATGTAGGTCTGGGGACGTGCGAGTTTCTCGTGAGCAAGGGCAAGGTCTATTTCATGGAGGTGAATCCTCGACTTCAGGTCGAACACACCGTAAGCGAACAGGTGTGCGGCCTCGATCTGGTTCGTGAGCAGCTCGACATCGCCGACGGCGGCGCCCTTACCACCGCACCTGAGCCGCGAGGCCACAGTTTCGAGCTGCGCATCACCAGCGAGGATCCCGCCACCAACCTGACGCCAAGCGCTGGAACGCTCGAAGCGATCACATGGCCGACGGGTCCTGGAATTCGCATCGACTCAGGCGTCGAGGTCGGCGATACGGTTTCGCCGAAGGACGATTCGATGATGGGCAAGGTCATCATTTCGGCCCAGGATCGTCTGAGCGCCGTTGCACGCGTGCGACGAGCATTGCGTGAAATGAGCATCGAAGGCGTTCCCACGCCCGCCACGCTGTTCCAGAAGATATTCACCAATCCTGAATTCACGGCTGAGGACCACAGCTTCGATGTGACGACCAAATGGCTTGAACGCAACTATCTCAACGTCGAGCCAAAGACCACGACAACCGGGCAGCCGGCATCGATGAGCGACTCGCAGAAGGGGAACGAGGCAGAAGGCAGAGACCGGACCAGCGTCGAAACCTTTACCATCGAGATTGACGACAAGCGTGTCAAGCTCGCACTTCCTGAGGATATGTTTGCTGGCATGGGCGCCGGGGCGGCCAGCTCACGGGGCGCTCGCAGACCGACTCAGCCATTGCGTGGCCAGGGTCTGCACGATGTGGCCAAGCAGGCCACCCGCCAGAATCAGCAAGGGGCGGGTGTGATCGTCGCCACCATGCAGGCAGTGGTGACCCGCATCAACGTGGCGGAGGGGCAGAAAGTCGACAAGGGCGATCTCATGGTCGTGCTCGAATCCATGAAGATGGAGAACTATGTCTACGCTCCTGCAAAGGGTGTGGTATCCAAGATTATGGTCAGCGTCGCCGATGGAGTTGATCCAGGCGAGACTCTTGTCAAGCTTGATATGGGCAAGTCCGGCAATGACAGCGATGGGGATGGCGATCATGGCGGATCTGCTGCAGCAGCGAAGCTGCATGCGGCGGACGATGAAGATGTGGCCAAGCAGGGAGGTGCGGCATGACCGATATCGTGAGCGCAATCGAAGAGCGCATCCTACGCAGGACGCCGAAGAGCAAAATCGCTGAAATGAGCGATGTTTCGAGCGATAGAGTGAGCGATACGACTGCGAAGAAGGCTGACAAGGCAGCGGCTGCAGCCGAAGCCGAAGCCGTCAAGCGCGAAACCGCGCAGGCGGCCGTCGAGCAGATTTCGAACGGCGACTCGCAGTCCCAGATCAGGCAGCCCGTTCGCGATGCCATCATCAAGGCGGCACAGCTCGCACGGGAAGCCGAAACCAGCGCGCGCAAGCGTCAGCATGGCAAGGGCAAGCACACGGCGCGCGAACGTCTCGATCTGCTCTTCGATGCCGACACCTTCGAAGAGATGGGCCGCTTCTCCGGAGGCGACATCAACAAGGGCAAGGCCGGCTCGGCCGTAGTGACCGGTTTTGGCAAGGTGCATGGACGTACGGTAGGGGTGTACGCGCAGGACTTTTCGGTCCGCGGAGGCACTCTTGGGCAGGCTGAGGGACTCAAGATCTGCCACCTGATGGACATGGCCATGCAGATGAAGGTTCCGGTCGTCGCGCTCATCGATTCCGGTGGCGCACGCATTCAGGAGGGCGTTGCGGCACTGACGCAATATGGACATATCTTCCGCAAGACCTGCCAGGCGAGTGGCTTCATTCCACAGATTTCCGTCATTCTCGGTCCATGCGCCGGTGGTGCTGTGTATTGCCCGGCCTTGACCGACCTGATCATCATGACGAAGGAAAACTCGAACATGTTCGTCACCGGGCCGGATGTGGTCAAGGCTGCGACCGGCGAGACAATCAGCATGGATGAGCTTGGCGGCGGCTATGTGCACAATGCCAAGTCCGGCGTTGCCCATTATCTGGGCGAAGACGAGGCCGATGCCATCGATTACACGCGCACCGTGCTCGCCTACCTGCCATCGAACAGCGACGAGAAGGCTCCGACCTATGCCTACGCATCCGGCCATACCGAGCGCGAGGCGGCGAAACGGTTGAAGACCATCGTTCCTGCAAATGACCGTCAGCCATATGATGTGCTCGAAGTCGTTCGCGCCATCGTTGACTATGGCGAGTTCGTTCAGGTCCAGGAGCTTTTCGCGCAGTCGGCAATCGTCGGATTCGCCTGCATCTCTGGCAAGCCGGTGGGCATCGTGGCGAATCAGCCAAATGTGCGGGCAGGCATTCTCGATGTCGATGCATCGGAGAAGGTTGCGCGTTTCGTGAGACTGTGCGATTCCTTCAATCTGCCGATAGTCACCCTCGTTGACGTGCCTGGATATAAGCCCGGCAGCGATCAGGAGCATGCCGGCATCATCCGCAGAGGTGCCAAGGTCATCTATGCCTATGCGAACGCTCAGGTTCCGATGGTCACGGTCATCCTTCGCAAGGCATTCGGCGGCGCGTACATCGTCATGGGATCGAAATCCATCGGAGCCGACATGAACTTCGCATGGCCGACCTCGCAGATTGCGGTGTTGGGAGCAACCGGAGCCGTGAACATCATTCATCGCAAGGATCTGCAGAAGGCCAAGGAAGCTGGCCAGGATGTGGAAGCCTTGCGAAGCAAGTTGGCTGACGAATACGAGGCAAGCACCGTGAACGCGAACCTGTCGCTCGAAATGGGTGAGATAGACGCGATGATCGACCCCGAGCAGACCAGAGAGGTCATCGAGGAGTCGCTGGCGATGCTGGCATCGAAGCGCCGCGTTTCGCATAACGACAAGCATCACGGGAATCAGCCGTTGTAGGCCTTGAACTGAACGAATCCAGACAATCAAACGTACAAGAACAACGCAATGGGCAGCACACGGTTAGTTTCGCATATGTGCGCTGCGCAAGAAGGCAAAGGAACACTATGACAAGCAGTACATTCTTCCTCAATCGTCTGAGCAGCGAACCGCACGCTGTGATATTCGGCGGCCAATCCACGCCATGGACGACTGCGTTGGCGGAATTGACCACCGACCCGACGCTCGAGGCTGTTCTGAAAGACCATGTGAAGGCGGCAGAGCGTCTGCTGTTCCCCGTCTATTCGGAACTCATGGCAACCAACGGTCGTCCACTCGACATCTTCGATTTCAAGCCGAATATGGCGAAGCTTGGAGATGCGGCAGCAGCTTCAGCAAGCGTTCCTGGCATCGCATTGACTCAGCTGGGAACCATGCTCGATTCGGCGAACCTTGGCTATGACATTGCCACCGCCAAGGCAACCGCGGTTCTCGGCCATTCGCAGGGTGTGATTGCCGCCCATATGGTGCAGCAAATCGTCGCTGCGGGATCCATCAAGGCAGCGACTGCGGGAATCGACGAGATTCTGGCCATCGCCATGCTCATAGGCGCTGCGGGAACGCGCAGGACCCGTCAGATCTCGCTGATTTCTCACGGTGAATCGACGCCGATGCTCTCAATCAAGGGAGCGACCCGCAAGCAGGTTGAGACCTTGATTGGCCGCGTAGCCGAGCCACGGGGCCCTATCGTCATTGCAGTGTCGAACGCTCCGACACACCAGGTGCTGTCGGGCTACCCTGGCGATCTCGAAGCCTTTGCGGTCGAAGTCGGCAAGGAGCATCGTCATCAGGCGAAGCTTCGCGAAGACAAGATTCGCGGCGGTGCCGTCTTCAACCCCATACTTGAATATCTTGAAGTCACGCTTCCATTCCATTCCCCATTGATGGAGGACGCCGTTGCCATGACGGCCGATTGGGCGAAGGAATGCGGTCTGGACGCATCGCGCACGCGCACGCTCGCACGGGAAGTCCTCGTCAATCCTGTCGACTGGGTCGAGAAGATCGAGACCTTGCTGAAGGACACCGACCCAAGCAAGCTGTGGATTGTAGACTTTGGCCCAGGAACCACGCTCGGCAAGCTCACCACGCCATTGCTGCAGGGCAGCGGAGCTGGAATCGTCGAGGCCGCAACGGCGGCAGGACGCGCCAAGCTCTCGACCTTGGAAACGTCGCCGGATCGAACGCAGGACTGGAAGCGCTTTGCGCCAAGCATCATCAGCACTCCTGCGGGCGACAAGATTCGCACCAAGTTCAGCGAGCTCACCGGCAAGCCGCCGGTGTTGCTCGCAGGCATGACGCCAACGACCGTCGAGCCGGAAATCGTCGCTGCCGCGGCGAATGCAGGCTACTGGACGGAGCTCGCCGGTGGCGGTCAGGTCACATCGGAAGTATTCGATGGCCACGTTGCCAAGCTTGAGAAGGAGCTGCAGGAGGGCCGCACGGTTCAGTTCAACGCCATGTTCATGGATCGCTACCTGTGGAATCTTCACTTCGGCACCCAGAAAATCGTTCCCAAGAAGCGTGCATCGGGTACGCCATTCGATGGTGTCGTCATTTCCGCAGGTATCCCTGAGCTTGACGAAGCCAAGGATCTGATCGCGTCGCTGCAGACAGACGGCTTCCCATTCGTATGTTTCAAGCCAGGCACCGTAGACCAGATTCATCAGGTCGTTCGCATAGCCCAGGCCGTGGCTCCCACCAAGATTCTGATTCAGGTCGAGGGGGGCGCCGCAGGAGGCCATCATTCATGGGAATCGCTCGATGATCTGCTCATCAACACCTATGCCGAGGTTCGTTCATGCGACAACCTCGTCATCGTCACCGGTGGCGGCATCGGCACGCCTGAGCGCGCCGCCGATTACATTTCCGGTGAATGGGCACGTGCCTATGGTCTGCGCGACATGCCAGTCGATGGCGTACTCGTCGGCACCGCTGCCATGACTGCCAAAGAGGCACACACCAGCCCACAGGTCAAGCAGATGCTGGTGGATACGCCAGGAATCACTGACAATACGCCTGATGCAGACCCATTCGCACCAATCGGCGAGAAGTGGGTTCCCAGCGGCAAGGCTGTGGGCGGCGTCACTTCAGGCCTGAGCCATCTGCATGCGGACATCTATGAGCTTGAGAATTCCTCGGCACGATGCGGCCGTCTGCTCGTTCGCGTGATGAAGCATCCAGAAGAGCTGGAATCACGGCGCGAAGAAATCATCGAGGCCTTGGATGAAACAGCCAAGCCATACTTCGGTGACCTCGATTCGATGACCTATGAACAGTGGGCGCAGCGCTTTGTCGAACTCGCCTATCCTTGGGCGGACGGCACCTATGCCGATCGCTTCCTCCATTTGCTCAGGCGCATCGAGGCTCGCGTCTGCGAGCAGGAGAGCGGCGAATTCGTCTCGCTCTTCCCGGATCGCGCAAGCATTGCCGACCCTCATGCGGCAATCGAGCGGTTGAAGAAGGAATATCCGCAGGTTGCCGACATTCGCGTAACGCCGACCGATGTGGCATGGTTCCCGATTCTCGTCCGTGAATATCCCAAGCCCATGCCCTTCGTGCCGGTCATAGACAATGATCTGCTGCGCTGGTGGGGTCAGGATCAGCTCTGGCAATCCGAAGATTCGCGCTATAGCGCTGATTCGGTCCGCATCATTCCTGGGCCGATCTCCGTCGGTGGCATCACCACCAAGGATGAGCCGGTCGCGCACATTCTTGAGCGTTTCGAAGACGCTTCGATTGAACGAGTGAAGCAGATCTCTGGCGAAAAGACCGTCAAGGCCTTCTCCGAACTTGCAGGTTCCGCAACTCCCGAAGAGTTCATCCGTCGCAGCCCGCATATCTCCTGGGTCGGTCATCTGATGGACAACCCTGCATTCGGCACAGAGATCGGCGATCCATATTACGAGATCGTGCCGGTCGAAGACACCAAGGCGACCGCTGATTCGACCCGTCAGCTCTTCGACCTTGACATTCATCTCGATACCTTCTGGGACAACGATCCTGACCGCGGAGTCAGCAAGCACGCGGTTCGCCACATCGTGATTCCATTGGTCGTCGATGGCGCCCAGTCAGGGCTATTCCCAGTGGTCGATCGTGACCGTCTGCCGAAGCACGTCTATCAGATGCTTGCGGCGACCGCTGGCATCGGCAACACCAGCATCACCGGTGACAGGCTCACCGCCATGCCCGAAATCGAGCAGCAGAGCGATAAGTCGGCATATCCATTCGGCATCGCTCACACGAGCTATACCTTCGCCGAAAACCTCGGCTTCGACCACGAATCCGCCACGGCAGGCACCTTGCCAAACGGCCTTGTCGCGTCGAAGATCACACCTGATGCCTTGGTCGGCCCAGCATGGCCTGCAATATATGCGGCCCTGGGTTCCGTGTACATTGACGGATTCCCCATCATCGAAGGCCTGCTGAACGCGGTTCACCTCGATCATCTCATTCGCATGGACGTCAACGAGCAGGAACTGCTCGCACACACCGGAGAGACGGTTTCGCTCACGAGCTGGGCCGAACAATACAGGGAATCGGTGTCCGGACGTGTGGTGACCATCCATGTCGTCCACACGGCGCAGGATGGCACGGTTCTGGCGCACGAAACCGAGCGCTTCGCCATCCGAGGACGTGCATACAGCGCAGAGCTTCCTGTCGAGGCACCTGACTTCGGCGGCATCTGCGATGAGGTGCTCGACACGCCTCGCCGTCTGCTGCGCAGAGTCAAGGTCGTCGCACCGTCGAACATGACGGCATTCGCACGCACTTCGGGCGACTTCAACCCGATCCACACTTCGGCGCGAGGTGCCGCAGTGTCCGGTCTGAAGGCACCGCTCGTGCACGGCATGTGGCTTTCGGCCACGGCCCAGCACGTCGCCCAGGCCTTTGACGACAACGGCCTGCACTGCGAGATCGTCGGTTGGACTTACAACATGTATGGCATGGTCCAGCTGAATGACACCGTTGAGATTTCGGTCGAACGCGTTGGCAAGGTCAGCCATGGTGGCATGGTGCTCGAAGTCACCAGCCGCATCGATGGTCAGCTGGTATCACGTGGAACCGCAATCACCAGGGCCGTTCGCTCCGCTTTCGTCTACCCGGGTCAGGGCATTCAGAAGCAGGGCATGGTGCTTGACGAGCGCGCCAAGTCGGTCGCAGCCCGCGACACATGGGAGCGTGCAGACGCTCTGACTCGCAGTAAGCTCGGCTTCTCGATTCTCTCGGTCGTTCGCGATAACCCGAAGCAGCTCACTGCGAATGGCGTGACATACCGTCACCCAGAAGGTCTGCTCAACCTGACGCAGTTCACCCAGGTTGCGCTCGCAACGGTCGCATTCGCTCAGACGGCCCGCCTGCGTGAGGCAGGATCCGACATCTGGCCAGCGTACTTCGCCGGTCACTCGCTCGGTGAATACAATGCGCTGAGCTCCTTCGCAGGAATCATTCCTTTGGAGACCGTGCTGGAGCTGGTGTTCCACCGTGGTTCGACCATGCATCATCTGATCGACCGCGACGCTCAGGGGCGTTCGAACTATCGCATGGGCGCGCTTCGCCCGAACCAGTTCGGTGTCGGTGACTCTCAGGTCAAGTCTTACATCGAAGAGGTCAGCAAGCAGTGCGGCGAATTCCTTGAGATCGTGAATTACAACCTTGCCGGTCAGCAGTATGCGATAGCAGGAACCATCGCAGGGCTGAAGTATCTGCAGGCAGACTCGTCACGCAGAGCCAAGGAATATGGTGGCAAGCCGCCATTCATGCTGGTTCCCGGCATCGATGTGCCATTCCACTCCACACTGCTGCGCAAGGGTGTGCCTGAATTCAGGGACAAGCTTGACGCACTGCTGCCACAGCATATTGACTACGAGCGTCTGGTCGACCGCTACATACCTAACCTCGTGGCCGCACCGTTCGAGATGACGAAGGAATTCGCCGCAAGGATCCTCGAAGTCGTGCCTTCGGAGCGCATCAAGGCAGCCCTTGATGACGATGCCGTATGGAATTCCTATGCCGAGGACGAGCAGAAGCTCGGCCGTCTGCTGCTGACTGAACTGCTGTCGTGGCAGTTCGCTTCGCCTGTGCGTTGGATCGAAACCCAGGCGTTGCTCTTCGCATCGCGCGCTCAGGGCGGACTCGGTGTCGAGGAATACGTCGAAGTCGGTTTGGGCAATGCTCCGACCTTGGCGAATCTCGGTACCAAGACGCTGCGTCTTCCAGAATTCTCAGGCCGTCACGTCACCGTCTACAATGTCGGCCGCGATGAGGGTCGTGTCTACATGACCGATTCGGACTCGCTCGTACCAGACGATGAGCCGATGGATTCCGTAGAAAGCGCACAGGCGGCTGTACAGACTCCTGCACAGGCAGCTGCGCCAGCCGCAGCAGTTCCGGCAGCGCCAGCCGCAGCTCCAGTCCCTGCAGCTCCAGTCCCTGCAGCGGCTTCGGGCGAGCGCCCGGCCGACATCGAATTCAAGGCATCCGATGCGATTGCAGCCTTGCTTGCATACTCAGGCAAGCTTCGTCCAGATCAGATCGGTGATAGCGACACGACCGATACCCTGACGAATGGTGTGTCTTCACGACGTAACCAGCTGTTGATGGACATCAGCTCCGAACTTGGCGTTGCCAGCGTCGATGGCGCTGCCGATGCCAATATCGGTGCACTCAACGCCTTGGTAAACAAGGTTGCGCCAAACTACAAGCCATTCGGACCGGTACTTGGCGAGATCGTTCGCGAGCGTCTGCGTGCCATGTTCGGTGCTGCCGGTGTGAAGGTTCCCCAGATCGAGAAGCGCGTTACCGATGTATGGCAGTTGGGTGCAGGCTGGGCGTATGCCACGGTCGTGGCACTCGTGCTGGAAACCCGCGAGGGTGCTTCCGCTCGTGGCGGTGACCTGGCTTCGCTGCCAAGCGACGCCGTTGCCAACGTTTCGGCCGCCAATGCGATCGTCGATTCTGCAGTGCAGAAGGTCGCCCAGCAGCACGGTGTCTCGGTGAGTCTGCCGAGCGCGGGTGGCGCAGCGGGTGGTGCGGTCGTCGATTCCGCAGCGCTCGATGCATTCGCGCAGAAGGTCACCGGCTCAGATGGCGTGCTTGCTCAGACCGCTCGTTTCGTGCTCAACCAGATTGGTGCGACCCCTGCCGTGCCACAGGCCGGCGAGGATGACAACGCGGCCGTGGTTGCCGCCGTAGAGGCCGAACTTGGTGCGGATTGGCCAAAGCAGGTTGAGCCTCGCTTCGATTCGCGCAAGGCGATCCTATTGGATGATCGCTGGGCTTCGGCGCGAGAGGATCTCGCTCATATCTACTATGACGGTGCTTTCGAAAATAGTACTTTCGAAGACGGTGCAACGACCGTTCTCAGCTTTGTCGGAGCAGGTCAGGAAGTGCACGAACAGGCACTCTGGTTTGCAGACAAGGCCAGGAAGTCCGGCAACGAGAAGCTGAGCGCCCGCTTCGCTCAGATTGCCGATGAAGCATTGCAGACTCCTGTCGAAAACGGTTCCGGCGAATTTGCCAAGGATATCGCAGTCGTCACCGGTGTGGCTCCCAACTCGATCGCCGCCCAGGTCGTTGCCGACTTGCTTGCTGGGGGAGCGACGGTCGTCGCCACTTCGCACAGCTTCAAGCACAGCATCGTCGAATGGGCAAAGCGCACTTATCACACGCATGCTGTTGGCAATGCTCGCCTGTGGGTGGTTCCTGCCAATCTTTCGAGCTACCGAGACGTTGACGAACTCGTCAAGTGGATCGGCAATGAGCAGAAGAAGACGAGCGGCGCGACCACCACGATTCTTAAATCCGAATATGAACCGACGCTCTTCTTCCCCTTCGCTGCCCCTCCGGTTCATGGCAGCATGGCGGATTCCGGCCAGCTCTTCGAATCGCAGGCGAGACTCATGCTATGGGGCGTCGAGCGTGCGATCACTGGTCTTTCGGCCATCGGTGCCGACACCGATGTGCAGCACAGGCTGCATGTGGTGCTTCCAGGCTCTCCCAACCGTGGCATGTTCGGCGGCGATGGAGCGTATGGCGAGGTGAAGTCGGCATTCGATGCGATCGTAAATCGTTCTCATGCAGAGTCTGACTGGTCTGACCGCGTCACCTTCGCCCATCCCCGCATCGGCTGGGTTCGTGGAACCGGTCTTATGGGCGGTAACGATCCTCTGGTCGATGTTGTCGAAAGCCACGGTTTAAAGACCTACTCGACCACTGAGATCGCAAGCAAGCTCATCGAGCTGTGCTCTCCTGAATCACGCGAACATGCTGTGGAAGCTCCTCTGAACGTTGACCTTACCGGCGGACTCGGCAACGAACCGCTTGATATCAACGAATTGTGGGCTGAGGCCAAGGCAAAGGAGATTTCGGCTCATGTCGCGGGCGAATCCGATGCCAAGAATGCTGACGAACAGAAGGCTTCCGCGGTGAACAAGGCGCTGCCAACGCCGCATGTTCCTCACCAGCCGAAGGTCGATCTGGCTGACTGGAAGCAGGTCAGCGCCAAGCCTGAAGACGAGATCGTCATCGTCTCCGTAGGTGAACTTGGCCCGTGGGGCTCTGGCCGCACGCGATTCGAGGCCGAGCTGGGCATTCACTCCGACGGTCAGGTGGATCTGACCGCTGCCGGTGTGCTCGAACTCGCATGGAACATGGGCTTGCTGACATGGCAGGACAGTCCGAAACCGGGTTGGTACGACGCCGATGGCAACCTCGTTCCCGAGGAGGACATCGCCGAGCGCTATCACGACGAGGTCGTGGCTCGCTCCGGCATTCGTCCCTTCGACGAGGGCATGGGCAATGACTATTCTGATGGCACTGACGAAGAAGAGCAGGATGTCTTCATCGATCACGACGTCGAGTTCTCCGTTCCTACCAAGGCAATCGCCGACGAATACATGAAGCTGGATGCGACGCGCACTTCGATTCGTCCCGACGACGAGACCGGTGAATGGATCGTCACCCGTCACAAGGGTTCGATCGTTCGCGTTCCTCGCCGCGCGACGATGAGCCGCACGGTCGGAGGCCAGTTCCCGAAGGGCTTCGATCCGCTCAAGTGGGGCATTCCCGCCTCGATGGTCGGCTCGGTCGATCAGATTGCGCTGTGGAACATCGTCACCGCCGTGGATGCTTACATCTCTGCAGGCTTCTCGCCCGTCGAGATTCTGCAGTCGATTCATCCATCCAAGGTCGCCAGCACGCAGGGCACCGGTTTCGGTGGCATGTCCTCGATGAGAAAGCTCTATCTTGACCGCTTCCTCAACAAGGAAGTCCCGACCGACATTCTGCAGGAAGCGTTGCCGAACGTGGTTGCGGCACACGTCATGCAGGCATACATCGGTGGCTATGGCAACATGATTCAGCCAGTCTCTGCATGCGCGACGGCTGCGGTGTCGCTTGAGGAGGGCGTCGACAAGATCGCTCTTGGCAAGGCGGACTTCGTGGTGACGGGTGCGATCGATGATATCGGCGTTGAATCGGTTATCGGCTTTGGCAACATGAACGCGACCGCGAATGCACAGGAAATGCTCGACAAGGGCATTGCACCGCGCTTCTTCTCTCGTGCGAATGACCGTCGTCGTGGAGGATTCCTCGAGTCCCAGGGTGGCGGCACCATTCTCGTGACTCGCGGTGATATTGCTTTGAAGATCGGATTGCCAGTCGCAGCTGTGGTCGGATATATCCACTCCTTCGCCGATGGTGGCAACACCTCGATTCCAGCGCCAGGTCTGGGTGCGCTTGCCGCCGGTCTGGGTGGCAAGGACTCCCAGTTTGTGCATGAATTGGCCAAGCTGGGCGTCGCCCCTGACGACATCGCCGTGGTATCGAAGCATGATACCTCCACGAATGCCAACGATCCGAACGAGTCCGAGCTGCACAACACGCTCGCTCACGCAATCGGTCGTGCAGACGGGAATCCGTTGTTCGTCATCTCGCAGAAGTCGCTGACCGGCCACGCGAAGGGCGGTGCCTGCATCTTCCAGATCAATGGCCTGACCCAGCTCTTCGATTCCGGCGTGATTCCGGCGAATGCCTCGCTCGACTGCGTCGATCCGAAGCTGCGCCGCGATGACCACATGGTGTGGCTTACCAGGCATCTGCACATTGGAACGGTGAAGGCTGGTTTGGTCACGTCGCTTGGCTTTGGACACGTTTCCGGTATCGGTGCCATCATCAGCCCTGGTGCATTCGAAGCTGCCGTTGCCAAGAATGCAGGCAAGAAGGCGCTTGAGGAATGGCGTGAAAAGGCCAACGCGCGTCTTGCAGCCGGACAGCGTCACCGCATCGAAGGCATGATGGGCCGCGCGGCCCTCTACGAGCCGATGGACAACCGTCGCTTCCATGAGGACGGCCATGGTTATGACGGCCATGAGATCGAAAAGGCCATGCTGCTCGATCCCGAAGCCCGTCTCGGCGCCTCCGGCTACTACGAGCGCTGACATTGCCAGTACTGGGGATGTAAGCCTCCATGCTGCCCAGTCCGACCTGATTCAAGGCTTGGCTGGGCAGCATGGTTTGCTGCAATGTCTCTGTGCATGGGTTTCTGGTGGTGGCATGTTCTCATCAATCGTGCGAGAACATGCCACCATCACCCTTTTGTGATGAGCTGGGCACAGTATGTGATCATTTTCTGACCTTTTCGCGTGTCTGATATGTGTCTGACAGTGCTTTTGAATCGAGATTGTGAGTTTTGCGGCAATTGCGAAGTATAAGTGGTGATTTTTGGCTTAGATCAACCGATGTTTCAACGATTTTTCGTGTTTATACTTCGCAATTGCCGCAAAACTCGCAATCTCGTCGGTAATGGGAGTAAATCCATCGCAGAACGAGAGAAAAGTTGAATGAATCTTAAAGGCTAGAGTGAATACATGAGTGAAATTCTTGGTCTGGGGCATGATGTGGTAGATGTTGATGCATTTTCGCAGCAGTGGCATGAGCCATCCTCGACCATGCGCAAGCTTTTCTCTGTACGAGAGTTGCGGCAGTGCACCATGCGTGCGGCGCTCAAGCACGATGAAGAGGCTTTGCATGCCGCGGCTCGATGGGCTGGCAAGGAATCGGTTATCAAGGCTTGGTCAGAGGCCATCGCCGATGGCACAGTCCCATTCACCATTGACTCAGTCCCGTGGAACGAAATCGAAATCCTTGACGATTCACGCGGCCGCCCACAGGTGATTCTCGGCGAATCGCTTGCTCAGTCCCTCACGCGCTCAATTGCGGCTCGGAGTCCTGCGACCTGGCATATCTCCCTTTCGCATGATGGCTCCATCGCATCCGCCGTCGCGATATTGGTGCATTCATCTGACCACTAAGGCGCAGACACAGGTTGTGCCTTGTAAGTCGCTTGCATCGAAGCAACGGCGAAAACGACTCTCAAAGCACATCCTGCCTGCATAGTAATTCTGTAAACACAGTATTCTTCTAAAACGTAGTCTGTAGGTAGTCTGTGGGTAGCTTGTGGGTAATCTGTGGCTAATTTGTGGGCAATCCGAGGGCTTGAATCAGACTAGAACTGTGCGACCTGCTGAGATGATGGCTTCGGCGACCGCATCGAGCGCGGGCGAGGAGAGTTTCCATTGCTGCCAGAACAAGGGCAGAAGCAGCGGTTCAGGCGAGAGCAACGCCAGACCATCCTTGGGGTAGGTATCTAGGAACGCTTTGGGAATAAGCCCCCAGCCATAGCCCAGCGAAATCGCGTTGTTGTATCCGACCGAAGTCGGAATGTAATGTGTCGGCGGATGAACCTTGATGCGCGTGATGCGGCGGATGAACAGGTATTGCATTCGATCCTCACGGTCGTATTGAATCAGCGGTGCATGCTCGACCGCGTCCAGGGTCATGCCGCTCGGAAACCAGCGCTCGGCGAATTCGGCGGTCGAAACCGCGTAATAGGGCATTGAGCCAAGTTTGGTGATCGAGCAGCCCTGCACTGCACGGCCTTCGGCGGTGATGGCGGCCATGACCTCGCCGGAGCGTAGCAGCCCGGCTGAAACATGCTCGTCCTGCCGACGAATGTCGATGGATATCGACTGGTGCACGACAGGAGCCAACGCGGGCAGCACCCAACTTTCGAGTGCGTCGGCGTTGACCACGATGCGGATGTTGACCGCGCTCGCGGTCCGCTCGGATTTGAGCATGGAAATGGCTTCATCCTGCGCGAGTTCGATCTGACGCGCGAGACGTACCAGAAGCTGCCCGACCTGCGTGGGCTTGACCGGCTTGCTGCGTTGCAGCACGATATGGCCAAGCTGCGATTCAAGATTCTTGATGCGCTGGCTGATGGCAGACTGCGAGATGTGAAGCTCGTCTGCAGCGGCGTCGAAGCTGCCGGTTTCGAGTATGGTCTGCAAGGCGTTGAACTGCTCAAGGGGGAGCGTGCGAATCTGCTCGGCGATTCTCGTTGCTGAGGTGTCGCCGAGGGTCTGGCTGGTGTCCTGGAGTTTCTTGATTGCGTTGAATTCATTCGCTGTGAGCTTCGTATCAGACGGTGCGTGCCGTGTGCTGGCTTGCCTGTTCTGTGTGGCGTTCGCCGGGTGGCGTGCCTGCGATTTCCGTATCATCTAGTGGCTCTTAACTCTTGATAAACCCTTGTATCTTCGGCCTTGTTGACCGACTTCCATGCAGCGGTCGTTGTCGAAGCAACGTCTGCTGTGGCGTCAAGTATTCTCCATTAATACTAACATAAGTAATACTAATAATATATAAATAAAAACACTTGGACTTATTATTCTCTGTCACATACGATGCTCAATTGTGAGTTCAATAGTGTTATCGATTCTTATCGCAGGTTTCACCAGCCAGGCTGGAATCATCGTCGCCGTTGGTGCGCAGAATGCCTTCATCATTCGTCAAGGCATTGCGCGAGCATACGTGCCGCAGATACTTACCATCTGCATTGGCGCGGATATCGTATTGATCAGTCTTGGCACTGCCGGTATGGGAAGCATGGTCTCAGCACATCCAGAGGTTCTCAAGGCGCTTACCTTGGTTGGTGCCTTCGTGCTGCTCATATATGGCTTCTCGGCGTTCAAGCGTGTGTTTGAAACTTTGATGAGACTTAAAAACCGTCTGAGGATGCGGAAGGCTCGCGCGATGGCACTCGCTGGCGGTGGAAGTCTCGATGACCGCGAACTGCGCGGCTCGAACGATGACGGAGGGGATGGCAGTCAGCGTAACGTCGCCGATTCCATGACTGTGCAATCGGCATCATCGCTCAGAGGCTCTGCCTCAGCCTCAATTGCTGGCAGCGTCGAATCTTCCGGCAACGAGTTTCAGCAAGGCGCTCAGACGACCCTCAGGAAAAGCCTGCTCGCCTGCCTCGGCTTCACATTCCTGAACCCCGGCGTCTACCTCGATTCGCTCGTGTTGCTCGGCGGCATCGCCGCCTCGTACGGTGCCGGTCTGAAATGGTCGTTCGCAGCCGGAGCGATGCTCTGCAGCGTGGTCTGGTTCATCTCTCTTGGCTTCCTGTCATCGAAGATGTCGAAGCTCTTCAAGAACGAATACGCATGGCTGGTGCTCGACATCATCATCGGCATCATGATGATCTTCATCGCTGCGCACCTGGCGCTGCGGTGATTGCGCTGGGTTGATTGCGCTGCGTGTCGCGCAATGTTCGGGGTGCATGTATAATTACTCAGGTTGTCTGTGAGAGTGGCGAAGCCGCTTTCGCACCAATGCGGGCGTAGCTCAATGGTAGAGCCTCAGTCTTCCAAACTGATTACGCGGGTTCGATTCCCGTCGCCCGCTCCACACACGGAGCCGCACAGTGGCGGCATTCCAACGATTATTACCAATCACCTCAACGATTCCATGCGCTCGCTTTTTCCCGACTGAAACCCGATTACGGTGAATTACGGTGGTTTACGGTGGTTATAGTCCCTACCATAGTCCCTACTAAACTAGTGGCAGGAGAGGAACGAACATGGCGAAGAAAAAGGACCATCGCAGGACTAAAGGCTCAGGGAGCGTCAGCACCGACACGCGCGGATACACCGTATATCGGCTAGAACTCCCACCCGACCCAGTGACCGGCAAGCGACGGCATAAGACCTTCACCGCCAAGGATCCGATCAAGGCAAGGACCAAGTACCTCGAAGCCAAGAGAAAGTACATCGCCACCGGAGTCATCGAATCCTCCCACACCCCCGCGTTGAAGGACTGGCTCACCCGTTGGCTCGAGGAATTCAAACGCCCCAACGTCAAACCCAGAGTATGGGAATCCTACCGCTCAGATTGCAGGAACATCACGAACAGCATCGGAGCCGTCAGACTTGCAGACATCACCACCGCCCACATCCGAAAACTCGAACGGGACATCACCTCAACTCGCAGCAGCAAAACCGCGCTCAACGCCTACCGTCGACTCTCCAACGCGCTCGACGATGCCGTGGGCGAGGGGTTGATAGAAAACAACGTGTGCGCTCGCTGTGACCCGCCCAGGGTCGAGGCGAACCCGACAGTGATACTTGATGTTGGCCAGCCCATAAAGCTCATTGAGGCCGCTTCCAGCGCTTCTGGCGAGGTGAAGCGCAAGAGGGGTCAGAACAAGTGGCCGGACAGTCCAGAGGATGACGCGATGTGGGGTCTCATGTGGCGGCTCGCGTTCGAGACCGGCATGCGCCAGGGGGAGCGGTTCGCGCTCACCCCAGCGGATCTTGTGAAAGTGGACGATACTCCAGCAATCCACGTATGCCACGAACTGCAACGCTATGCCAAGGGTGCGGTCATACCCTCATGGCTCAAGGCGGAACCGGTTGCCGGGGGTATATGGATGGTGCCTCCGAAATCGAAGAAGGGTGAGCGCATCGTGCCCGTCAGCAAAACCCTCTGGAATGACCTCTCCGCTTGGGCATCCGACCATGACCTGAAGTCAGGCGATCTCATCTTCACTCGCAAGGGACAGCCATTGACCAATACGGTCGAACGACGACGCTGGCAACGAGCATTAGAATCAGCAGGATTACCCAGCGTAACCATACGCAGCGCACGCCACTACTTCGCCACCCAACTCGCCATAGCCGGAGCATCCGAAGACGCCCGCAAAAGCATCATGGGACACGTAGACATCAACACCACAGCCGGATACACCCACTGGAACGTAAAAGCGCTCGCAGACATTACCGGGAAAACGGCAATGACAGTAGAACCAGTAGAAAAATGATTTTGTTGTTTATGCCGGCTAAGCAGATAGCATCATTTGTGCCTTATCAGGGATTTCAGAATACTTTAATACTGGTACATTGTATTCGTCGAAACCAGCCAAGACATCAGAATTTATCGGCTTATCCTTGTCGTTGCCGAATACGATAAGCTCTGCGTTTTTTCTTTTCTCAGATCCTCTTGCATCATCCCAGTTAAATAGGATTGTGGCCATACTGTTCTTGTCTAGCGTGGCAGGAGCCTGACCGAATCTTGTAGGTGTAGATTTGGTCTGTTGGAAAAGAAAATCAAAAATATGCTGGAATTTGGACTTTCCCGTTATGCTCACATTTTGAGTAAAGAAAAGGTCTTGTTGCAGTAAGGCTTGGGCAACATCTTCTGCGAAGTATCCGATAATTCTATGGGTTATTGTTTCAATCATCGAATCAACGTGAATGAGAGCTTGAACATATCTGTTCATGGCATCGGCTGATTTATCGGATGGCGCTGACATGGCTATTGAACCATTTTCCAGTGTCGCCCCAAATTGTTTGACGATCTCCCCAAGTCTGTCGGCTCTTGAACTCTTCATGTTGAACCCTGATGTGATGAGTCCATTAAGCGTATAACCGTCATCGTTGAAAGACATTCTGTCATCGTACAATCTCACGTAAAACTGGAAGTGATCGTTCGCGTGGTCCAAGAAGGGCACTGTGATCTCGGTCCACCGGTCAACAACTCGTGTAGTGGCGCTGCTTTTCAGCCAATCGGCATAGCCGTCAACGAGAGTTTTGGTGTCAAAACCGTTGGTCATGGCATCATCCCGTCTATTAGTTTAGGCTTGTCTATCACGTTGAATTTATCTAATACCATGATAGTGTCATCAATGAAATTCGGGGAGGAAATGTCCACTGGTATCGCGAGGTGTGAACCAAATTCCTCTGAATATAAGTGAAGATGTGCACCTTTTATTACCGTTCCATCTGGATTCCTGTGAGGATGATAGTGAACACAGAGTCTGAAGAGTGTAACCTTCCCAGGAACGGTCATCGCAATGATGGAATGTTTATCAAAATCTATTTTTCCCCGGTACATCTCTATCCGAAATTCATCATCTGTTGTTCGTGATTTTACAGAGAATCCCTTGTTATGCTCGCCACCTTGCGGCATGACGAACTTCTTCTCTACGCAGTCCTTCAGGAGAGATATAAGCGTGGAAGCATCACTATCGTTTAGCTTGCTGACCATATTGAAATCCTGTCTCCTTCGGAATCGATGCTATCTGAATGATATCCCCTACAATGCTCAGGCGTATTGTCTGCGATCGAGGACGAGTTCAGATGAAAAAGCCCCGCCGAAGCGGGGCTAAATAGGCGATGCCTAGTTAAATAATCCGGATGTATCGCATGTCACTGTGCCTGCTGTACCAGTTGCCTCCTTATGGCTTTTTTGCTGACCATTGACTAGTACAGTGCAAGAAACCTTCTGGCTATCAGTACCGGTGAGGTCCCCCATGACGGTGAGTATATAACCTTTTTGCGCGTCTGATCCTGTTATTGTTTTATTCCAGTTTTTATCAAAGTTGTTTTGGCTGGTGGATCCTGCCTCGCCCCAGGTTGCAGTGCCAGTCCCGGTTGCGGTTGCCTCTAATTCAACCTTTGCAGAGGCGGCAGCGTTGCTGTCGGATTTTGAACTTTGCGAAGTGGTCGATCCTGAGCCGATTGAGTCTAATGCTTTTGACGCACTCTGTTGTATGGAAAAAGTGATAATTAAAGCGACGATACTCAACGCCGATCCAGCTATTGCAAGACCGCGTCCCTTCTTCTTTCCCTTCGTTCCGGTTTTGATTATTGCAATAATGCCAAATATCAATGAGATGACAGCGAGGATTGCTGCAAAATTATTTACTATAGGTATCCAGGAAAGAATTAGACCAATGATTCCGAGTACAAGAGAGGTCACTGCCATACCACTTGTTCCTTTATTTACTGGTGATATGCCATTATTGAGAGGTGACTGAGGCCTCTGTGTAGGCTGTGGTATTTGATTTAGTGGTTGATTAGGATCTGACATTTCTCTTGTTCTTTCTTCTTTTCCCTAGGCTGCTTCGCCTGAAAATATGGTAACGCTAACTATGTAAAAAATGTGACGATAGATCAGGCGTATTGCCTGCGATCAAGAACGAGTTCCTTGTAATCGCGTAGTACTTGCATGGTTACGTTCATATCGTTAGCGATCAGTGCTGCATAACCCTCGTATTCTGGATCCACGCAGTCGAATCTCTTAGCGGGAACCAGGAGCTCAGCGGTAAGACGTCTTGTCCTCTTCTCTGCTTTGGCATGCAGTATTGGATCGCAGGAATTGTCGAAGTATGTCCAGTGGAATAGTTCGTGTACCAGTGTGCAGCGTTTTTGAGTGTAGTCGAGTGAGCGGTCGATGATAATCATTCTGAGGTTCTCGTCGTATATGCCATTGACTCCAGCGGGAAGCAGTTCGCTGCTTATGGTGACATTCAACCTGTCTGCGTAGCGTCGCATGTCACCATATGTCATAGAGCTGTCGATATGAAAATCACGCTCCTGCATCAGGGTAGTAGTCTCTTTCCGCTTCCTTGTCAGGATCATAATTCGCGGCTAAGCTCATGTCCCCTCTGCGAACCTTCTCCATTATCAGACGCTTCTTCTCATCCTCGGACAACTGATCGGGATTGACCTCGATAGGAGGCCATGGGCCTAGCTCATTTATAACTCTTGTATATGCGCGTGCTGTGATTTCCTGGATTTCCATGCCGATGTACTCGCAGATTTCTTGTGCTACATCAAGCCGTATCTGTGCCTTACCGTTCAGCCAGTTAGTCATTGTTGGACGTGGGCGGTCAAGCGCATCGGCGATGTCTGACATGTTATAGCCGCGAGAACTGATCGCACCCTTTAACTCGCTACTTACATATTTGACAAAAGTGGCGGCACGTTTAGCCAATTCCTGTTGTTCTGTAATCATATTATGACTATATCACTAATAAATGTTACGTCAAGTAATGAAATCAATAAGAATCAAGATTGACAAGTAATGAATTTATTACTATTGTTAATCCCATGATTACACAAAACATCAATACATGGGTCGGTCCCAAGGTTGATTCTGTTATAGCCGATGCTGGAATGACGAAGGCGTCTGTATCAGAAAAGACCGGGATCCCATATTCGACTCTCAATTCAAAAATCCACGGACGCTCACCATTCTCACTGGATGATTTGCTCCGAATTGCGGAAGCTACTCACCATTCGCCAATGGATCTTTTGCCTGTACAATTCCATGCATCTCAGGAGCTGACAGCAAGAAGGTTACTGAGCATCACGTTTCCTGCAAATATGTGAGTGGTGAGGTTGTTGGCAGAGAATTTGCTGCTGCCTATCGCAACTCCTGTCTTCGATCGTTCTATGGATTCCCGCTTGATAGATCACGTCAACCGGTCTTAATAGACGCAAATTGCGCCGTACTGATTGACATGCTCCTGATCTGGCTAGTTGTCTCAATAACAGTATGAGCGGCCGTGCGGAACTCCTAACTCGCACGGTAACTACTTCCACAAATAAATAAAGCCCCGCGGCTACGGGGCTACGACATAGAAAGGTAATCACATGTCTTCATTCATCCTACCAACATTTTCGGAGGTGCTCCATGTCAACATTGCTTGATCCTCCCCAGCCTCCCACGAGGAATGGTTCGCCTGAAACCTCATATGAGGCCGCCGATTCGGTGAATGTGAGCCGCATGCAGCAACTGGTGCTCGTGGCGATGCACCGCATGCTCGAATATCACCCCGAACCCGCCGAGGCATGGGCGATACAGCGCGAGGTCGAAGCCCACCTGCAGCATCCCATCTCCGGCAGCACCATACGCACGCGTCTCAACGAGCTCGTCGACAAGGGACTCGCAGTCGTTGCCGACCGTGACGGTCAAAGCAGCACGGGACACCGATGCGCCAGATACGCGCTCGCAGAATATGAGAAAGCAGCGTGAGTATGAAATCTATTGAAGAGCTGAAGAGCGTTGAGTATTGGACAGCTATGGATGCAAGCCGTGTTCTCAACATCGATTACAAATGTGTTCGCGATGCGTTCAACAACAACTCAGTAGTTGTTATATATCCGGGATCATCTCGAGCTAAAGCAAGTGCTGAAGAGTTGCGCAGTTGGGCCAGGAATGCTCCGCTCAAGCCTGGTGGTGAGTGGCGTGAATAAGTCTGCTTATCCGGTTGATTTCGAACGGTTCAGCCCTGACGTGTGCAGGCGGCTGATTCAGGAGTGGAGGTTAGAGCATGAGCGGGCTTAGACATCTCATCTGGCACATGCGCGGCTCGGTCATGAGCCGCCGCGAATGGCGCAGACACAAAAGATTAATTCGGACATTTGATAGGAATTTGGAGAAGTTGAAATGAAGGACATAGCGGAACAGATCGCCGACGGCGACATCAACTCGTACGAGATTGCAAACCGTCTCACGGTAGCAGAGGCGTTTATCAAGTTCCTGAAGCAGGACAGCCAGGTTTGCAGAAGTTTTCTAGCAAGCAGGATGGTCTCGAAGGACAAGCTCACCGGGATTATCGGCGAAGTCTCATACCGCGACGGACATGAGGACAAGCCGTATGTCAAGGACGAGAAGGAATTGGCCTCATGGCTCTACGACAACGGCGAGGAGGACAGCGTGGAGCAGGTGCTCGTGCCGAAGGAATACATGTTCAAGCCGGACGCGCTGGCTGCTCTCATCGAGTCGCATGGCGGCGAGGCGATTCCAGGCATCGACTTCAAGGGCGGCGCGAAGCCTTCCGTTGCCATCAAGGTCACGAAGGATTGGCAGGAGACGCTCAAGGACGAGAATGTGCTCGGACAGGCGAAGGAGCTGCTCGGCATCGAGAGCGGCGAAGAGAAGGAAAGCGAAGAAGAGGTGGAGGAATACTCATGGGACAGGATCTAGAAACAGTCGGAGGCAACAGCCTTCAGTCGCAGATAAAGTGGTCGCAGCTCGCCAAGAGCGCCGACATAGTGCCCGACTCGTACAGAGGCAAGCCGGCGAACATTCTGGTCGCGGTCGGCTTCGGTGCCTCGATGGGGCTGAGTCCGGCGGAAAGTCTCTACCGCATCTCGGTCATCAAGGGCAAACCCACCATGAGCGCCGAACTGGTCGCATCGCAGGTGCGCAAGGCAGGCCATAGGCTGAGAATCTACAAGGACGAGAAGGCCGTCAGCGTCAGGGCGACGATTGTAAGGGCAGACGATCCAGAGTTTGAATTTTCCGTGACGCGAGACCAGGCATGGGCACATCGCATGGGACTGGACAAGCCGGACAGGAAAGGCAATCCAAGCAACTACATCAAGATGCCTATCACGATGTTGACATGGAGAAGCATCACCGCGGTTGCTCGTGAAGCTTGCCCCGAAGCGCTGTATGGCGCAGGATACACGCCTGACGAGATTCAGGACATCTCCGACGAGGTTCATGCCGAAGTGCAGCCGGAAGAGAAGCCGGAAACCGTGAAGGAGCGGCCGGAATCCAAGCCGGTAGAGCCGTCGCCGTCCAGGGAGGATTGCCGAAGAATCTCCAAGCTTCTTGCGGATGGCGGCGTGGACAGCAAGGAGAAGGCAGCCATCGCACTGAAGTCTCTGACCGGCCGTGACATCCATAGCACGGAGCAGCTGACTGTCGTCGAGGCGGAACAATTGCTGTTCTCGCCCGACATCGTTGCAGGTCGTGTGAAGGATGCGCTCTGGAATGCCGCGCATCCAGACATCGAGCCACCTCATGAGATGCAGGATACTGGCAAGGATGGTAGCAATGCGTAGGGCTTTCATCTGGCTTCTCTCCTACATTCTGCTCTTCGCCATCTCTGGTGCTGCCGCTTTCCTGAGCTTCGTCTGGCTTGTTGCCGGCGCACTGCGCGGAATCGGTCTCATGCCATGGCTGGCAATCCTCCCCATATCGCTTGGAATCACTTTCTGGGCGGCTTGGAGGCTGAGGCTATGAGTCGCACCGAGTTTCTCAACGGCAGCGTCCGCACATGTGAAGTCTGTGGCCGTCCCGACATCGGACCGCTCCGCTGCCCTCATGCAATAGACCCGCGCTATCCCTGCCCCGAGGCGAAGCCGGTAAGAGTCAAGGGCAACAATCCGTATACGAATCATTCACACTCTCAAAGGAACAGATAATGGCAAAAATACAATTTTATGGTCAGCTGCAAGCGGGCAGGAATGGCAGTCCAGCGGTGGACGTTCGGCAAACCAATCAAGGCAAATCCTACGCTCGCATCGATCTGCGTGAGATTGGGAAGAAAAAGGATGGTTCGAACTGGTTCGGAACATTCTGGCATACGACCATCTGGGACGAGACCTTGGTGAATCTTTCTGCCAATTTCCAACCCGGTGATGTGCTGCAAGTAACCGGTGATCTGAGTGTGAAGTGGGATAAGGATCGTCAGAAGGAATATCGTGACGTGAATCTGAACTCTGGTGCGCGTATTGAGAAGAAGTCTCACGTCGACCTCGTACAGAAGCAGACCGCACCATCGCACAATGACGGTTTCTTGGGAATATCCGACCCGTGGTCGAACGGCAATTCCCCTGCAAGCGACTTCGGGGGTGGTGAAGATGAGCCAGCCTTCTGAACTTTTCGCCATCTGCTCATATCGCGCCCACGGCAGCATCATTACTCCAATCATCGGTTTCGAGGACGAGGCAAAGGCTGAACTCAACAAGGCTGAATACAACAAGAAAGCCGACTCTAACCAGAAGTACATAATCCAGCGGATAAGGGTCTACGAATGAATCATCTTTATTTCGATGAGACGCCTCCCGAGCATGATTCCTGCCCGTACTGCGGTGGTGTGTTGAACGCGTGGCATGAGTGCATGAACCATTGCGGCGGCTGGATGGCCGACGTCTACGAGAAACCGGAGCTGATATGAGCAAGGCCAAGCAAAAAGGAACTGCTGCTGAGACAGCAGTGGTGAACTATCTACGGCAAGCACTCGATGATACCGAGCATACGATCCATCGGGAAACATTGCACGGTACACGCGATATTGGCGACATATCCGGTTTGAAAATTCATGGCGAATTCGTGGTTATCGAAGTGAAGAACCGTAAACAGTATGCGCTCAAGGAATGGTTGGCAGAGGCACGCGTAGAAGCGGGCAATGCCGACGCTCCCTACTATGTGGTCGCGTTCAAACCGGTTCGAGTCACTAACCCTGCCGACTATTTCGTGCTCACCGACCTACATACCCTGGCACGCATCGCCGGTCACGGCATCATCGAGGAGGAATCATGACACAGGAATACACGCCGACAGATAGTGAGATTCGCGCTCAATATGCCAACGACCCCGATAGCGAAGGCGTGGTCGATGAACGCCGAGGTGCTGTATTTGACCGCTGGCTTGTTGCTCATGATGCTCAGATACGAGCAGACGCATGGGACGAAGGCAGACAGTCAACAGGTGCAGTCTTGAATAATCATTCCAACCCATATCGTAAGGAGCAGAAGTAATGAAGATTATCTATCCTATCAGTTTTGACGATATTCAAGTTGGGGACTGGATTGACTGGGACACTCCAGAGGTGCACCACCATGAGCAGGTTACTGAGGTCACACATCTTCATGCTAACGAAATGGAAATTGAGACTTCAGGATTTTTCTATAAAGGTGACTTTGCAAAATTCCGCAAAGCTGTGGTCAGTCGTGTGGTTGATGACTCATACAAGCCGAAGCCAAAACGTCAGTGGGTTGAGTTTGATGTGGCCAACACTTGGCAAGAAAGTGTTGACGGGAATTATTCTGGTTGGGTTAGTGTAATCAATGGCAACAAGTGTCTGCGATATAAGGATGCATGTGAATGGCATTCCGACACTGATGGTGATGATTTATGGTCATTGACCTCGCATTATGTTTTTAACACCCATTATTACGATTCACCTAACGATGTGCCGACGAATATTCCGACTGAGCCGGGGTTCTACAAGGACAAGGACGGCGATTTGTGGGGGACCACTCAAGGTGGAGAATTCTTCTTACTTACTTTTGTAAACCCAATCAGGCCGAATTTCTATCCGATACTTCCTAATGTGTTTGCTCCTTACACTCGTGTGAAGTTCGTGGACTGCGAGGAATCATGACCATCGCAACAGACGAGGCGGAGGATAAATACCCGTACCTTACTGATACTGATTTTTATAGAATTCCACAACCGGGCGCACTCAGTGCAACGGAATCGAGAGAAGCGTATGTTGCTGGTCGTACTGCCGAGCCTACCGAAGCGGAGATAGAAGCGGCTGCCAGTGTTATTGCAGTTGAAGTTGGCGAGCTTGGTTTGAGTGAAGAACTCGCTAAAGATGCCTTGGAAGCTGCTCGCAGGGCGGTGTCGGAATGAATAGGGCTTGTTTTTTACCCAAGAATTCACGCTGGGGTGGCCATGTGGCCAGGTGCCCTGATTGTGGCCAGTGGTGGCGTGAGCGGTGGCATGGATCATCGTGTTTTGACTGCTGTTACAGCAGTTGGCATCATATCGGCTGGCTCCGGCTTCATGCGCAGTACAGGGCGCAATACAAGCATTGGAAAGGAGGAGGTGAGGATGCGGATTCGAACGATTAAGCCGCAGCTGTTTACGGACGCCGATCTGTCCTCGATGGGACTGTTTACTCGATATCTTTTCGTTGGCCTGTTCTGTTATTGCGATGACAATGGTGTGGGTTTGGATGATGAGGCGCTGATCTGTACACAGTTGTTCCCTCATGATTTCTATGAGCATCCGAATGAGGTGCGTCAGCAGGTTCACAATGCGCTTCTGCAACTCTCCGGAAAATTACCGGAAGACTCCGGAAAATTACGGAAGGTGTTCCTGGAGCGTTATTGGGATGGAAAACATCATGTTTTTTACCTAGTCAACTGGGATAAACACCAGAAGATCAGCCACCCTGCGAAGAGTGAGTTTCTTCGGCCTGAAGAAGTGCAGGAAAACGTTGAAATTCCAAGGGATGGGGGATTGTTTCCGAATGACTCCGGAAAATTACCGGAAGACTCCGGAAAATTACCGTCTGGAATAAGGAATAAGGAAGGGAATAAGGAAGGTATTACTTCTTCGTCGGAAATCGCTGACGCGAAATCCGATGAGGAGAATCCAGATGCTGTCGCTCTGTGCGATCATCTACGCCAGCGCATCATCGATAACGGTTCGAAGCCGCCGAAAGTAACCAAGCGGTGGCTGACCGAGGCTCGGCTTCTCATCGAGACGGATCGTCGTCCATTGCAGCAGGCTCATGCGCTCATCGACTGGTGCCAACAAGATTCGTTCTGGAGCCCCAACATCCAAAGCATGCCCAAGTTCCGCGAGAAGTACGACACGTTGCGGTTGAAGGCGGAGCAGCGAGGTGGACAGAATCCGGCGGAGAAGAAGTTTGACCGCAATCTGGACGTGGTCAAACAGATATACCGGCGCGACCACCCGGACTCTCGGCAGTTGCAGCTGGGAGGTGCGCGATGATGAATCCGACCCAGACCGGAATGCTGTTGCAGAAGGCATCTGACTTCGATGGGCGCAACCTGACGCAGACGATGGTCGACTCGTGGTGCGAGGCACTGAGAGACTATGTGACCGTGGAGGATGCGAAACAGGCTGTTGTGGAGTTTTACGGCGACCCGAAATGGGCGGAATCCAACCGCCGCCCCTGGATCATGCCGGCCGACATCAATGCTCGGGTAAAGCGCATCCGTGAAACCAGGAGCGTCGACGAAAGTCAGATGCAGCAACTTCTTGAACCTTTCAACCTCAATGCGGATGAATCATGGCTTGCTCGACGCAAACTATTGGCCAACCTTCGTGAAGGACTATCCGAAGAAAAGGCGGTGCAAAAGGCAGTGAAACAATCACGCGGATACCAGATCGAGCAAGCCCCATCCAAACCACGCAAGCCGAAGCAATACCATTTCGCAGGACGACTCACCAATCTGCCATTAAACAACGTGATAGGAGCAAAGCAATGACTCGTGAATCGCAGCAGCGTCGTGCAATCCAGATGCTCAAGGATGGGGCGACCGATGAGCAGATACGACGCGAGTTCGGTTACAACCAGTTTCTTATCGACTCGCTGAGGAAGATCGCGGGAGAGAAGGGACCGGAATGGTAGCGACAATCGTAGGGTGCGCGCTCTGTGGCGCTGAGACCGCCGGAACGCTCGTGTGCGGCAAGTGCGTGGTGGAGCTGTCGCACATGCTGCACCATCTGGCCGTGCGGCTGCCTGACCTTCGTCAGATCGCAGCGAAGAAGGCAAGCGTGATGGTACGCGAGAGCAGCCGTGGCTCACGCACCGTCGCGCCAGTCCCGGTCAACGTCGGCGCATGGCAGTTGCAGCAGAGCATCATAGAATACGCCGTACGGCTCGGAAAGGCTTTGGGACTGCACATTGTCAGGGTGAACGCTGAAAGCCTGCTAGAGGTTGCCGCAAGACGTTCTCAGAGGCTCATGAGCAGAAATGACGCGGTGCGGATCTACAAACTCGCCGAGACAGCCGTGCACCGACTCGACCGGCAGCTCGAGCCACCCGCCGAACGAGTCCTGATCGGCCAGTGCGACCGGTGCGGCGCAGACATCTGGTCAAGCGAGGAAGATTTGGCCGCAGGATGGCAGCCATGCACATGCGGCGCAACCGTCAACATCAGGCAGATACAGGAGCAGCGCATGTTCAGACTCGCACTCAGCGACGCACAAGGCACCGCAGCGGCATTGAGCCGGACGTTCAAGGACTGCGGGCTGGAAGTCAAGCGTAAGACAATCAACGAGTGGCATAGACGCGGTCTACTGAAACCGGTGGGGATGCAGAACGAAAGGCCGGTGTATCGACTGTGGGACATATGGCTAGTGCTAAATCGCTGACTGTGGCCAAAATTTGACAAACTCAAGTGTGGCCATCATTATTGATATGGTTGATGAATTTGTATGCAGGGGCTCGGTTAACGCCGGGCCTTTCGCATATCCGGATGTAATATTGCTCTATGGCTAATAGAATTTGCTGGCACTGCCAACACGACGCACACATGACACAAATTCGCGAGGCTAAAAAAGCGGACGACAACCGGATCTACGCATTCTGCGAGTGTGATTCATGTGGTTACCCTAACGTAATCCTCGCAGACCGAGTGAACAATCAGACAGGTTCTCTCACCAGCAATGAAGAAGCGTTCACCAGATACTCCAAGTACTCTAAAAATGAGTCTTGGCTTCCGGAGAAATCGAAATGGAAGGAGTACGAAGACGTGCCAAACAACATTGCTTCTGCTGCTTCCGAGGCGTATGCATGTTTCTCCATCAATGCCAACCGTGCTGCTGTCCTTCTTGCCAGGACAACAGTCCAAGCAATAGCCAAAGACAAGGGCATTCATACCAACAATCTCTATGGCGACATCGAGAAGATGGCTGATGACAACATCATTACGAGCCAGCTCAAAGACGAGGCGCATGAGATTCGATTCTTGGGCAATGACATGGCTCACGGCGATCTCGGAACCCCCGTGGATGAGAACGACGCATCCGACATCCTCGGATTCCTGGACACTCTACTTGATTATGTGTATCAGCAGCCCATCGCTATTCAGAAGCGACGCGAGCTTAGAGAACAGCGCCGGAAAACACAACCGCAGAACTATTAACACATTTCGATTTACATATACTCACCTCATCACGCAAAGCGCGGCGGGGCTTATTCTTGCCGTCACATAGCGGGCGGCAAACATTCCCAGATGATGCAATGGCAGCATGGGTGACTCTGAATCATCAAATCGAGGTTCGAATCCTTGTCTGGGAACTGGGCAACACGACTGTGATGTGCTGCCAACGTAGACACGTTCCGGTGCGCTGGGACGCATGTCGCCGCGAAGCATTGACACAGCAGTGCGGAACGGTATAGGCAGGCAAGCTGAAATGCGATACTCCCTGAGAGTATCCAAGCCTCTGCCTGCACAATACTTGCCTGGTGGCCTTTACAACCTTTCACCATCAGGCAACATACTTAGTTCGTCTGCTGGATTGGTGGATATGACATGGTTTCTTGTGGAGCAGACCGATCTTGCTGGCGCTGATATTTCAGGAGCTCAACCTTCTGCGACTCAAGCGAGAGCATGTTGCGATGATATTCCTCAAGCTCATCGGTCTGATCCCGTAGAACCGATTTATCAATGCCGCGTCTTATCACGGCACTTAAGAAGAAATACAGGAATACCCACCAAAGTACGAACAACAGTATCCCGATAATCGTCGCTATTAAATATGTTCCCAGTATCTGATCCCACATGATGCAGCCTTCCAATCTCTCAAGGAACAAGGATACATCCGCAATAACACTTGCTCTGCCATGCCACATCCCAGCACGCCACACAGTGGCAGACATGAGCAGAGCATCATTACTTTTACAACCGATTATAAAAGAGGCCCCTCATGTTCATCGTCATGCACTCCGATTCAGAACCAACTATCCTCCACGACGCGAAAGGATACCGGGTCAACAAGGAGACCGGCCTCCTAACAGTATGGGGTCGGCACTTCCAGACCATCGCAGCCTATCCCAAGGGCACGTGGGAATACGTCAGCGAAAAAGCCCCCGAGCAGTGACCCCTGCCAAGCGCAACCCCCGTACCGCCAACGGCGCGAGACGCAGAGCAATACGGGCAAGAGTCATGGCAGCATACGATGTGTGCGCCATATGCGGCAAACCAGTAGATAAAACGTTGCGAACTCCAAATCCATGGAGCGCAGAAGTGGACGAGATCATACCAGTATCACGAGGTGGATCGCCAACGGACTGGCACAACGTGCAGCTGACGCACAGATGCTGCAATCAGATGAAGAGCAACAAGAGTCAGCAATGGGCACAGAACGCGATCAAAGGCAATGGCATAAGGCCAACCTCGATCCCGTTCCGAACGAGCGAATGGTGACCCAGGGGAGGCCCACCTGCCCCCACGCGGCTGGCCCCCCACAGTGCATAGAGCCAAAATCTCCCCACATTTTTCCACACGGCCCTAGGGAGGCTTTCATGAGTTAGGAGTTCCACGGTGGCAGATTCCGAAGCCGCTGAAGGCTCCTATGTTGAACTTCTGAAGCGCATGAAGCATCGTCTGGAGCTTGCCGTGTTCGACGAGAAGACTTCCCCGCGTGACCTGGCTGCTCTGACGAAGCGTCTTTCTGACGTGGCGAAGGAAATCAACCAGCTTGAGGATGCGGAGAAGGAGCCTCTGGACGATTTGGACGGGAGTGCCGATGGCGAGTTCGACGCGGAGAATATCTGAGCTTGCCAAGCATCTGATCCTTCCCAAGGGCATCGTCTCCACTGGTTGGCCTGCCGTGCGAAAGCTTGCCGCCTCCTGCGGCATCGAATACGATGACTGGCAGAACGGGCTCGGTGCATGTCTTCTGGGCAAGCGTTCGAACGGCCTGTATGCGGCTGGCATCGGGGGCGTGATCATCTCCATCTGCCGTCAGGTGGGCAAAACGTTCACCATCGGCACGATGATCTTCATGCTTTCGATTCTTTTCCCCGGATTGAAGACACTGTGGACCGCCCATCGCACTCGCACATCGGATGAGACGTTCAAGAGCATGCAGGGATTGGCTCGCCGCAAGACGATAGCCAAATATGTTCGCGTGGTCCGGCAGGCTAACGGCCAGCAGGAGATCGAGTTCATGAACGGCTCGCGCATCCTGTTCGGCGCTCGCGAATCGGGTTTTGGACGTGGTTTTGACGATGTGGACATCGAGGTCTTCGACGAAGGCCAGATCCTTACCGAGAAGGCGTTGGATGACATGATCCCTGCGACGAACACGGCTGCGAATTCACTGATAATCATGATGGGGACGCCACCGAAGCCGAGCGATCCGAGCGAGGTGTTCCAGTCGCGTCGCCAGGAGGCTCTCAAGGGTGCCGACGACATGCTCTATGTGGAGTTTGGCGCTGATAGGGATGCTGATTCCGAGGATCGCAGCCAGTGGCGCAAGGCCAATCCTTCCTATCCTTCCCGCACGAGCGAATCGTCCATGCTTCGCATGAAGAAGCAGCTTGGTGATGATTCGTTCCGTCGCGAGGGACTCGGCATCTGGGATGAGAACGTCTCTTCGTCGGCCATCGACGCCGAAGCCTGGGCGCATGGAGCGGTGAAGGATCGTGCGAATGGCGGGATTCCCTCGTTCGCGCTGGACATGTCGCCCGACCGTTCGTCCCTAGCTATTGGAGCATGCGTCAAGTATTCGGATGGGTCGGCACACATCGAACTTGCCGAATTCAAGGATCCCGCTCATGCGGGCACGGCCTGGGCTGCCGAATGGGTGGCAAGCCGATGGATGAAAGCCGCGGCAGTGGTCATCGACGGGCAGTCTCCGGCGATGGTGCTGCTTCCCGAACTCAAATCGCGTCATGTGCGCGTCACGATTGCGAGCGCGTCGGACATGGGACAGGCGTGCGGTCGATTCCAGGACATGCTCGCCCAAGGCAGTCTCCACCATTTCTCTGACGACGAGCAGAAACCCCTGGCACTTGCGGTGCAGGGTGCAACGATTCGAAACATCGGCAACAGCGGCGCGTTCGGCTGGAACAAGAAAGGCAGTGACGTGGACATTTCCCCACTGGTGGCATGCACGCTTGCCCTGCATGGAGCGTTCACGAGCAGACGGCATCCGGGAAGAAAGCAGCAGGTGATGGTCTGATGGCAGCGAATATGACAACGTCCACCGGTAAGTCGTTCCTTGCCATCGAATCCGTGTCATTGAATTCCATCAGTGGCGTGGATTCCGAGGACCTGCCGGTCATTCAGGCCTTGCTGAAGGTCTGGGCGGACAAGTATCCGCACAATCTGATTCGTTCTCAGTATGTAGACGCGCACTATCGGTTCAAGGATTTTGGCATTTCCATACCCGACAGAATTAAGAGCAATGTTGACGCGATGATTGGATGGCCTGCCAAGGCCGTGCGCTCGCTGGCTGACCTGAGTGTATTCGAGGGTTTCTCGTTTGGCGATGGTTCGGACGGTCATGGCGTTGGCGATCTGTGTGACGACAATGCGCTTGATGCGGTCATTCCTGAAGCCATTTCGAGTGCATACACGCATTCCTGTGCGTTCCTGACCGTTTCCGCCGACGAGGACGATCCAAGCCGCATGGTCATCATCCCGCGTTCTGCGGACTGGTCGGCGGCTATCTGGGATCGCAGGCATAATCGGATTTCCTCTGCGCTGACGATCACGAGTGACGACGAGTATGGGTCGATCACGGGATTCAACGTGTGGCTGCCTGACTGCCTCTACACATGCGTCAGGAATGGTTCTGGATGGTCTGCGGTGAAGTCGCAGTCGAACTTCGGCAGGCCTACCATCGTGCCTTTGTGCTATGACGCTCAGCTGAATCGCCCGTTCGGGCGCTCGCGCGTGAGCCGACCACTCATGTCACTCACCGATATCGGATTCCGGACGATCGTGCGCATGGAGGCGTCCGCAGAATTCTATGCGGTTCCCAAGCTCTGGTTCCTTGGTGCTTCCAAGGATGCGTTCAGCAAGGACACCTGGTCTTCGCTGATCAGCGCCATCAATTCGATAAGCAAGGACGAGGATGGCGACAAGCCGGATCTGCAGCAGATCCAGCAGGCCTCCATGCAGCCACACAGCGACATGCTGAAGACGATAGCGCTCATGGTTTCCTCGGAGACGAACATTCCCGTGAGTGATCTGGGCATCATCACGCAGAATCCGACATCCGCCGAAGCCATGTCGGTCGCCGAGCGAAAGCTCACGCGCGAGGCTGACCGGCAGAACATCAGGTTCGGCCGCTCCGTCAAGGATGCCGTCACCATGGCAGTGTGCCTTCGCGAAGGACTGCAACAGGTGCCGGACGACCTGAAGGCAATACGTCCCATCTGGTCGCCGACGCGAGAGATATCGGACGCCGCCCGTGCGGACGCGTTCAGCAAAATAGCTGGCGTCTCTCCTGAGTTCGCACAGTCCGAGGTTGGATGGCGCTACGCAGGTTTTGACCAGAAGGACATCGATTCCATTCTTTCCACGGTTCGCAGGAATCAGGCGTCCTCGACCTTGGACAAGCTGCTGGGGGCGGCACATGACGACGAGAGCGGACGTGAATCGACTCAACCAGGCGCAGCTCCAGGCGGTCAGACTGGCGCAGCGGGAGATGCAGACGCTATTCCAGTCTCTGCAGGGAATGAGTCCGGAGTGGCAGCGCGACCTGCTGCTTGACGCTATTCCAGCATTGGTGAGCAAGTATGGGAATGTTGCGGCAGCGGCGGCAGCCGAATGGTACGAGCAGGTTCGCTCGCAGCAGGTCGATGGCAGCTTCGATCCGATTTCCAGCGACCCTTACAGTGCGGACGCGGTGGGTAAAACCGTTCGCTGGCAGGCAGGAAAGCTTTTCGACGGCAATGCCAGCGACATGGCGCAGTTTATGGATGGTGCGCTGAACCGTTGGATCCAGTATTCCGGACGCGAGACCATCGCACAGAACGTCAGACTTGATTCGGCGAAGCCGCGATATGCGCGCGTGCCAAGCGGAATGCGGACGTGCGCGTTCTGCTCGATGCTCGCATCGCGAGGATTCGTCTACCATTCCGAGAAGTCCGCAGGCGAGTTCAGTGAATGGCATAACGACTGCCACTGCCAGATAGTGCCCGAATGGGATCGGGAAACCGCCCACATCGAGGGCTATGACCCCGAAGGCATGTATTCACAGTATCTTCAGGCCCGAGAAGGTCTGGGCGAGCATCCCCAGCAGGAACAGATCCTTTCGAACATGCGCATCCTGTTCCCGCACAGTTTCACTGACGGTGACACCGTTCATACTGCATGATCCTTATCAATTTTTTGGCCGCTCCGCACGGGGCGGTTTTTTAATGCCGCACGGCGTTCAACAGAATGGAGAGCAAATGGCAGATGACGCATCTGTGGAAGACAAGACCGGAGTTGAGACTCCCAAGCCTGCACCGCCGCACGGCGACGAAGGCAAGGCAGAGCCAGACTGGAAGGCCGAATCTCGCAAATGGGAGCAGCGTGCCAAGGAGAACAAGGCTGCGGCCGACGAGCTTGAATCGTTGAAGCAGTCCCGCATGAGCGAGCAGGAGAAGCTGCAGGCCCGTTCCGAGAAGCTGGAACGCGAACTCGGCTCCTACAAGGCGAAGGAACGGCAGTCCCAATGGAAGGCGCAGGTCTCAAAGGACACCGGCGTTCCGACCGACGTGCTGCGAGGCTCAACGCTCGAGGAGATCCAGGCGCACGCCGAATCCCTCAAGACATTCCTCTCCAAGAAACCTCAGGCTCCCATAGCCTTCGGAGTCGATAGGCAACCCCAAAACCCTGCGGCCGGTCAAGGCGACTGGCTGCGTGAATCTTTCAAAAGAAAGTGAGATACCCTCATGGCATCTGAAGTAAACGACATCATTTCCAGCGGCGACCTAGGCGGGGGACTCATCCCAACCGAGTACGCCACGCAGATCATCCAGGACGCACCCAAGTCTTCCGTGCTGCTCACACGCGCACGCCAGATCCCCATGTCCACGCGCACAAGAACCCAGCCGGTGCTGGATTCCAAGCCCATGGCCTACTGGGTCGGCGGTGACACCGGTCTCAAGCAGACCACCAAGCAGGCTTGGAGCGGGCTGACCATCACCGCCGAGGAACTGGCGGCAATCGTCCCCATCCCAGAGGCGGTTATCGACGATTCGGCGATTCCGCTCTGGCCTGAGGTCATGCCGCGTCTGGCTGCTGCCATCGGCTACAAGGTCGACCAGGCGGGACTGTTCGGCGTGGACAAGCCAGCGAGCTTCCCGACCGCCATCATCCCCGGAGCCATCGCAGCAGGCAACGTGGTCACCGAATCCACCGCGAAGGATCTCGCGAAGAATGTCGCTGAGATGGGACAGCAGCTCGCCGAGGAAGGCTATGCGGCCAACGGCTTCGCATCCTCCCCAGGTTTCAACTGGCGTCTTGTCGGACTCCGCAACGCGAACGGATCGCCCATCTACGCGCCATCCCTCGCCGAAGGCAATCCAGCGACTCTCTACGGCTACGGCCTGAACGAGGTCACCAACGGAGCATGGGATTCATCCGTCGCCTCCCTGCTTGCCGCCGACTGGACGAACTTCGTGGTTGGCATCCGCCAGGACATCACCTACAAGCTGCTCGACCAGGCGGTCATCACAGATGACGACGGCAAGGTGATCCTCAATCTCGCGCAGCAGGATTCGGTCGCCATGCGCGTCACCTTCCGTGTCGGCTTCCAGATCGCCAACCCGATAAACGACGTGCAGCCCGACAAGACGAAGCGCTATCCCGCTTCCGTCCTCGCACCCGCTACCCAAGGCTGATTGAGAGGCGGCGAGCATGGCTGACATTCCAACACAACCGTTTGCCGCCACAGCCGACCTTGAGGCACGCTGGCATGCTCTGACCGATGCCGAGAAAACACAGGCCGAGACGCTGATAGCCGATGCCAGCCAGATCATCGTGGACACCTGCCCGTACTATGCTGACGCTTCCACGTTGACATTGACGGGCGTTGTGTGTGCGATGGTCAAGCGTGCCATGATCGGTGCCGACAATGTTGGTGTGAGTTCCACCCAGCAGACGGCGGGTCCGTTCAACGAGTCGTACAACTATGCGAACCCGCTCGGCGACCTGTATCTGACCAAGGCCGAGAAGCAACGGTTGGGTAGGGGTGTGCAGCATGCGTTCTCGATTGACATGTCCGATGGGAGCGTGGCCGCATGAGGGGTGAGACGGTCACGCTGGTGGAGCGAGTCAAGTCCGGTGTTGACCCGGGTGGTGATGCTGTCTGGGCGACAACGGAAACACCGGTGAGTAACGTCTTGGTTGCCGATGGTGACCAGGATAATCTCACTGGATCGATTCGCCCTGACGGGATCACAGTTGCCAAGACCCTGTATTTCCCCCGCGCATGGGCTTACCACTCGATTCGTGGTGCATCCATCAGGATCGACACGGTGGATTACAAGGTGATCGGTGATCCTAGACCGTACGATGGCGGCATGAAACCCACACAGTGGAATCTCAAGGTTCAAGTTGAGGATACGAGGGGATAGCCTATGACGAATGTGGTTAAGCTGAATTTTGCAGCATTCACGGCATTTCGACAGGATGGCAAAACTCAGGCTGCAATAGTCAGTGAAGCTGAGAAGCTTGCGGGCCGTGCGAACGCAATGCATGTGACGGCAGGTGCCGAATATGATGCCACGCCCGCTCGTGCGAGCACGAAGGGTTCTACGTCTCTTGTATCTACCGGCAATACGAAGGCTCGCGTTGATCAGGCTGCGCATAACACGCTGCTCAAGGCTTTGGGTGGTGGCTGATGGCGGTGAACATCGAGAAACTGGTCATTGACCATCTCAACAATGACGGGACGCTGGGGGATTATCCAGCGTCCTTCTCTATACCCGACGAACGGCCTCAACAGTTCATCACCGTGGAACGAGTGGGCGGTAGTGATGGACTCCTGTTTGCCACGCCACTGCTGTCCGTTCAAGTTTGGGACTCGTCACGTTGGAACGCATCGGACGCGGCCACACGCTTGGTTAAGCCTTCGCTGCTCAATCTTGTTGAGCATGACGAAATTGGAGCGGTTGATTTGCTGTCCATCATCAATAATCCCGATCCCGAATCAAAACAATCGAGATATCAGTTAAGCATTCAGGTTTCCGTAAGAGCCTGATTCAATTTTTTAAGGAGTGAAACATGGCGAATAATGCCGAGAATGTAAGTTTTGGCAAACCGAACGTCGCTGGAGTGTTCTACACGGCACCATATGGCACGGCACTGCCCACAGACGCAACCACGACTCTTCCAGAAGCATGGAAGAACAACGGATATGTGAGCGACGACGGCATCACCAACTCGACCGATACCGACAATTCCACCATCGTGGAGATGGGCGGCAAGACTGTACTCACCGAAATCACCAGCTACGCCGAGTCGTACCAGATGACGCTCATCGAGATTCTCAACGCCGATGCAGCGAAGACCCGATATGGCGACGACAACGTAACGACCGATGCGAACGGCGGGCTGAGCATCACCCATAATCTTCCAGACGGGAATTTCAGCGGGGTGATCGAACTGGCAATCAATGGCGGAAAGGTTGACCGAATCGTCATTCCAAACATCACACGCAGCGAGTTCGGCGATCGTACGTTCGTGGGTACTGATGCGATGGGGTATGACGTGACTCTCGCAGCCAACGCCTATGACGCCTACGACGGTGGCACCAGCCGCGAATACATTGCGAAGGTTGCAACCACTACAGGAGGGGAGTGAGTAGATGGCAGCAACAAAACAGCCACAGGGTCATAAGCCTAAAAAGGGTGTGCGGACTGCCACCGTTGACGGCATTACCGTGCATGTTGACCCTGACGTGTTCAATGATGCGAACCTGCTGCGTGACATGCGCCACGCCCAGAAAGGCGATCCGCTGCTCATGGTTGACGTGGCAGAGAAGGTGTACGGGAATGAAGCCGATACCGTTTTTGACGCTCTCACCGACAAGGAGACTGGCCGGGCAGACGTTGAACGGTTCTTTGATTTCCTCACGAAGGTGATGACGGAGCTGGCCCCAAACTCCTGACGTTGGTATGGCTGCTGGATGAATGCCCGGACGCGCTCAGGGCGGACTTCCAGCGGGTGTATCAACTCAATCTCGACAATCTCGGCGGCACGCTCGACATCATGCGGGCTGCCGACCTTGCAGCATGGCTGCCTTCCGGCAGTGCGGTTTGGATCGCTCTCGACAGTCCCGCCGCGTGGGATATCGATGCATATCTCACGGCTGGACTGTGGGATTCGTTCAACATGTTCCAATGGGGCATGGCAGACAGAAAACGTCGCGGGCCCAGACCCAAGCCGATTCCCCGCCCGGGAGACAAGAAGAAGCATCAAGGCACCGATACGACATCAATGTCACCGGAACTGTTGGATCGATTCCTCAGCATGCCTCGCAGGGTAGTGTCACAGCGCTGACTTCAACACCGAAGCCTTCGCCTCATACTCGCCCTGCGTGAGCACCCCAGCATCAAGCAACTGCTTAAGCTTCAAAAGACGATCAGCTGAGTCGATTGGGCCACTTGAAGTCTGTGGAACATGTTCACTAACAGCGTTCACAATACATTGTGCGAAAGATTCGCTTAAAGAAGTGAATTCATAGGACTGCCCGGCCGTTGATATGTATAACGAGCGTAGAAGCCTTCCTCTTATATCGACACTCGTAATTGTTGATATAGGGATGCTTATACGCATTGCAGACAGTGAAATAGATATCGCCATACCCGTGAAAAGAATTCTTTGGTTGCTTAGTGACAGATAGCCGCCATCTTTGTGGCAACGGACATATTCGAGAGCAGTAACCGTTTCGTTGCTCGAGAGGCTTTCGGACAGATTCAATAAAGTCTGCTTATTTGACCAATTCACCTTATGTGGTTTTAGAGCATCAACAACATCTTCTCGAACACTTCTTTTCATATTTTTGATTTTACGCCTCTAAAGGGGGTCTCATGGCTTATGAGTTGGCTCAAGCCTATGTGGCGATAGTTCCGTCAATGGCCGGTGTTGGCAAGGCCATATCTAAGGCTTTCGGCGATGCTTCCGCCAAGGCTGGCGCAAATGGTGGCGCAGTGTCCGGCAAAGGCTTTTCAACCGGCTTTGCCACGAAAATGGGTGCTATCAGCGGGCTGGTGTCTTCTGCCGTTTCCAAAGCGGCGAGTGTGGTGTCTAGCAGCCTGAGTGGTGCTATCAGCCGTGTGGACACGATCAATAATTTCCCGAAGGTCATGAAGAATCTCGGATATTCCGCATCGGATTCAGCCAAGCAGATTCAACGCATGAGCGATAAGCTGATTGGCTTGCCGACATCATTGGATTCCATGGTTGGCATGGTTCAGAAACTCGCACCGCTGACGAAGAATTTGAAATCCGCAACGGACATTTCTCTTGCGTTCAACGACGCTTTGCTTGCGGGCGGCAAGAGCACGCAGATGCAGTCTGACGCGATGGAGCAGTACTCGCAGATGCTCAGCCTGAACAAGGTGGATCTGACCGCGTGGCGTTCCGTGTCCAACGCGATGCCCGGACAGATGGACCAGTTGGCGAAATCCATACTGGGCACCAAGGCGAAGAGCCTTGATCTGTATGAGGCGATGAAGGATGGAACGGTCACCTTTGATCAGTTCAACGCCGCAGTGCTCAAGCTAGACAAGAGCGGATATGCTGGTTTCGCATCGTTCTCGCAGCAGGCGAAGGATGCCACGCAAGGCATAGGCACCGCCATGACCAACGTGAACACCGCCATCACCAGAGGCGTTGCCAACGTCATTAACGCTTTCGGTGCCAGCACCATAGCAGGCGCTATCAATGGATTCGGCGCTCGCATTACCGCAGCAAGCAATTGGGTGTCTGATTTCGTCAAGCAGACCATGGCGACAGGTGCTGTGCAGACGTTCGCCAATGCTCTCGCGTCGGTTGGCAAGGCTGCAATTGGTGTGATACAACCCATTGGGCAGGCACTCGCTAATTTACTTGGGTTTAATAGCCAGATGGTTACCTCTCAGGGTGCGGCGGCAGCATTCTCGGGTGTGCTCGATAGAGCAAGTTCTGCTCTCCAACAAGTGTCAACATTTGTTAAAGATAATTCACAATGGATACAACCACTTATAGCAGGAATAACAGCGGCAACTGGAGCGGTGAAGTTATGGACAACCGCGCAAACGATATATAATGCTGCATTTAAAATTGCTCCAGCTCTAACAAAGGCTTTTGGAAATGTATTGGGGGCATTTGGTGGCCCTGTCGGTTTGGTCATAGGTCTTATCGCTGCTCTCGTGGCTGGCCTGACTTACTTTTTCACGCAGACGAAGACCGGTCAGAAGGCTTGGCAGTCGTTTGCTAAGGTGCTTTCGGGCTTGTGGACGCAGGTGCAGGGTGTGTGGAATTCGATTCTTCCGTCACTTGAGGGGCTTGTGTCGTCGTTTGGTAGCACGTTGCAGAGTATCGCTACTGCGGTCATGCCCGTGGTTTCGGCGGCGTTGGGTGCCTTGGGGCCAATGTTTTCGCAGTTGATGGCTCCGATTACGGCGAATCTTCCGGCATTGGAAAGCGCTTTTGGCCAGCTTGGCAAGGCGTTCATGCAGGTGGTCCAAGCGTTGCTGCCTGTGTTCTCCCAGTTCGTTTCCACTATGTCAAGCCTGTTCACTCAATTGATGCCAGTGTTTGCGCAACTGGCATCAACGGTGGGCACTGCTATAGGTGAGATCGTGACGGCCTTGGCTCCGGTGATAGCGACGGTTGTTACGGCGATAGCCGCAATCATTGGAGTGGTTGCACCGTTGATTGCAGTGCTCATATCTGACCTTCTGCCGATAGTGGGGCAGATCATAGGTGTCGTAGTTGGATTGATAGCGGCAATCGCACCGTTTATAACCATGCTCATTGGCATGCTGATACCTGTGATCACGGCGATAGTGAATGTGGTTACGGCTTTGCTGCCGATAGTAACCTCGGTGATTACTGCGATCTTCGCTGTATTGACTCCAATCATCACGGCGATAGTTGGGATTATTCAAGGCGTTCTCACGGTGCTTCAGGGTGTGATTAACTACATTGTTGGCGCATTTACTGGCAACTGGTCACAGGCATGGCAGGGCATTCAGCAGATATTCTCGGGTGTATGGAAGGCGATATCCAGCCTGTTCACGGGTGTCTGGAACGCGCTCACCGCTGCCATCGGTGGTGGATTGAACGTGATCCGCACGATTTGGAGCAGCGCATGGAACGGGATCAAGACATTCTTCTCCTCAATTTGGAATGGGATCAAGAATGCGGCCGTCACTGGAATCAGCAATGTCATAGGCACCATTTCTGGGATAAAAGGGAGAATAACCGGATTCTTCTCAGGTGCCGGAAGTTGGCTCACTGGCGCGGGCAAAGCAATCCTTTCAGGCCTTCTTGGAGGGTTAAAGAATGCGTGGAAGGATGTCACCAGTTTCATTGGCGGCATCGGTGACTGGATCAAGGAGCATAAGGGTCCGCTGTCCTATGATGCGAAGCTGCTGATACCGGCAGGAAACGTCATCATGCAGGGTTTTGGCAGTTCTCTGGAGAAAAGCTTCAGGGCCAATGTCGCACCATTCGTATCCGGTGTGAATGGTCAATTGGCAGCCATGGTCGGAAGCACCGGCGTTAATGCACAGATGAGCGCAAATGCCAAAAGCTATTCAACGGGTCCGGCAGCCGGACTCGTCGCAGGCGTGGGTGCGGCGAATGTTGTGCAGAACTTCAGCATCACCAATAAGGGCGTTGTCAACCCATACGTGAATGGCAACATTCTTGGCAGAACTGCTGCCTCATCTGCGCGATCTTCATTGATGGGAGCCTGATCATGGATCCTCTGTATGCAGTCCTTTACTACGGAGACAATCAAATCCGTTTCGAGGGAGCGCACGCCAGCTTTCCCGATGGACTTGTCCTAACCAGTCAAGGCATCGAAGGCTGGTGGAGCGCTCCCGATCTGAAGACTGACGTGACTGAGCGTGCATCTGGCAATGGTGCGCATGACGTGGCGGCGGATTCTATACTCTATGCGACGCGTACGGTGACGGTGAACTTCGATGCGATCGGCAATGTTCGCAGCGAGGTTCTTAATGCTGTCACTAGAGTGTCGCAGGCGAACGGTTTGCCGGTCAGGTTCCGTGTGGTGGATGACATTTCGGATACGTTCGTGTCAGGTTATATCCGTCCCGAGTTTGGTGCGACATGGAACGAGCGCTATCAGACCGGTACGCTGACGATCGTCTGTCCGCGTCCCGAGCGGCTTGCCTGGAGTCCGTTGCAGACGCAGATCTTCCCTGTGTCGGTCATGCAGGGCGGCCTGCAGTATAACGGCGGCAAGGGCTTGAAGTATCCGCTCACGTATGGCACCGCTGGCTCCGCGTCGAACGTGGCGCTGCTCCTGAATCAGGGCAGCTCGAAGGCCTATCCGGTGCTCACGGTGACCGGAAGCTTCCCAAACGGCGTGCAGATCCAATGGGGCGGCAACGCCCTGCAGTACGACGGCGCTATCGGCGCTGTCCCACTCACCTTGGACTCGCGCTCGCAGACGGCCTCCATGGGTGGCGTGGACGTGAGCCGCAGCCTGTCGCGTCGTGATTTCCCTGTGGTTCCTGCCGCCGGTTCGGTGTCGCTGCGTCTCATGAGTGCGGGCACTGGATGGGTGACGGCAGTATGCCGTGACACCTACATCTGACTTTCAATTTTTTAACAATTCATGTCTCGCCTTGTGCGGGGCTTTTTCTTTGGAGGCTCTATGACTACGGCTTTGGGTGTGGATGTTGACACCGACGGCAATGGGGTGGACCCGCTGACGCATCGCAACATCATCATGCGGCATTGGAACAATACGGGCATCATGGGCGGCCTCACCGTTTCCGGCCGTTCCGACCTGTACTATGCGGTGTCGGCGGGCGTGGCGGTCTGCTCGATGGGCTCTGCGGATGGCTATACGGAAGCGTACTTCGCGGGCGGCACCACGGAGAATGCGGTGAGCGCTGGGGATGGGACCTATTCGCGCATCGACTCGATCTATCTGCTGGCGAACACGGGCACCCCGGATAACGTGGTGCACTGCATGGTAGTGCAGGGGACGCCATCGGCTTCTCCCGCGGCTCCCACGCTGCCTGCGGGCGCGCTGCCGCTGCAGCAGATGCTCGTGCCTGCCGGAGCGTCGAAGACCTCATCGGCCAGCGTGAACGGCAGTCAGAACTATGCCATCCCGTATGGCGGCTCGCTGGGGCAGGTCGGCAGGAGTGTGGATAATTCCGACTATTCTTCAGTCTGGACCGACACGGCGTTCCATAACATGCTGCTGTGCACGTTCTCCGTTCCGACCGACCGCATGATTCATGTCGATTACCAGTGTTCGCCGTATGCCCTTGGTGATGGCGGCTCGGTCATCTCACGCATCATGATCGACGAGCAGACGGTGAAGCAGGCGGAGATATGGTGCAACAACATCGCTGACATGAAGTACCTGTTCTACGACGGGGTGGTTGCTGCGGGATCTCATACGTGCAGGATCATGGCGGCGAAGAAGACCGGCGAGCAGGTCAAGTATGTCGGGTCGAGCGCATCATATATCGGCCGTGCGGTTCAGGTGTGGGACCGCGGGGTGTCCCAGTGAGCTGGAAGCATTGGCTGACCGACGCGCGCACGGGCCAGATCGTCGCGCCGATCGACATTCCCTCGTTCTCCTGGCAGATGACGGTCAGCGACTTCGGCTTCACCACGACCGAAAAGAACCTGGGGGACGCCGACGAGTCGAACCTCACCATCCCGTGGAGCGCGCTGAACGCGGACACGCCCGCCGAACGCAGCCACCTGCTCTCCATGGGCCGGCGCGCACTCTGCTCCGCATGGGTATACGAGGGTGTTGCCGATCGGCGTGGCACTCCCATCATGTGGGGAGCGTTGGGGGAGCGCGAGGACACGTGGCTGGATACCACGTTCCCCGTCTATTCCCCGATGACGCTCATGGATGGACGCTATGCGATCCGTGACGGCGACTTCCAGGATGGGGTCACCTATTACACGCATGTGGCGTATGCGGACGATGCCGCGGGCTCCGGGTTCGCCACCGCAAGATCGGGAAGCCTGTACATCGGCGTGTATGTGGACGCGCTGAAGGCGTCGAGCGCGAAGGCGTCCGACTACCGGTGGTCGCATCTGAAGGGCGTGGACAGTTCGGACGGCGAGCCTAATGGCACGGACTCGTCCGGGCATCAGCTGTACCTGCACAGGGCCTGGGCCGACAGCGCTGATGGCAAGACGAACTTCAGCACCACGGTTTCGGCGGGGAAGAAATATGTCGGCTCGTACACGGATGCCACATTGGCCGACTCGTCCAGCGCGTCCAAATACGGGTGGGCGGCCTGGAGCGATGGGAACGCGGCGGACGGGTATCCCAGTAAAACCAAGTTGAACGGCCAGCAGCCGTACCTGCATACCGCGTACGCGGACAGCGTCACCGGCGCTCAGGGCTTCAGCACGATCGTCTCCAAGGGGAAGGCCTATTACGGCACGTACACGGACTACACGCAGGCCAACTCCGACAGCTACAAGTCGTACCAGTGGTTCAAGAGCGAGGCCTCGGCTGGCCTTTCGGGTGCGAATGGCGGTCCGGGGCCGGTGGGCGCGAACACGAACTCACGGAGTGCGCTGACGTTCTCGAACCTGTCGCAGCGCGGTCTCGCCTCGGCGCTGGTGAACGTCGCGGTGAACATGAAGAATGGCGGCACGCTGCCGTTCGACCTGCCATACCTGGGAGAGTCCGGTCACTCGTCCGGCTCGTATCCGGCGTGGAACGTGCAGAATCTGAACGTGAAGACGCTGCTCACCGATCTGGCGAACGCCGACGGCGGCCCGGACATCACGTTCCGTCCCTACTGGTCTGACGACAGGCATGTGCGCGTGAACCTGCTCGCCGGCTCCGACGCGGACATCTATCTCGACATGGACCATGCGCCGGTCGTATTGAACTGCTTCCGTGGCGGCGGCACGCTGGAGGATCTGACCGTCGACTACAAGACGCCCGTGCAGCGCATCTTCGCCACCGGCGCGGGCACCGATGCGAGCGTGGTGACGGCGATCGCCGAGGACCTGTCGCAGCTGACGGGTTCCATGGATCCTCCCATGCTGCAGGAGAGCGTGTATTCCAATTCGGACACGCTGACCGTCAGCCTGCTCAAGCAGCAGGCGCAGGCGTACCTGAAGGCCAACAGGCTGCCTCTCATGCAGCTGACCGGCAGCATCGACGTGGACGACACCGATTCCAATGGCACGCTGCTCCACCCGCTTGGCTCGTTCTGGCCGGGCGAGACGTTCATCCTCAATGTCACCGGTTTCCCAACATTGCCTGACGGCCAATATAGGACACGTCTCATGGGAATGAGCGGCGACCATTCCAGCAAGATCAAGCTTCAGTTCGACGTCATGGACGCTCTTTTCTAGGAGGTTACGGATGGTCTATCATCCAGACATCACACGCAAGGACACCATCACGCTGGCGCTCGATACGGCGAACAGTGCAGTCCGCATCGCCGCGAAACAGATGACAGGGAACGCGGGAACGGTGGAAATCCCTAACGCGGACGGCACCAGCAGCATCATGGGTGTCGGTGCCGGGGACACCGGCGTCGCCCAGTGGGTGGGGGACACGACGGCTCCGGGAACGCCGACGGGCATCACCGTCACATCAGGCAATGGCATGATCATCGTCTCATGGGATGGCACGCTCGACGGCGGCGTGCCCCCCGACTTCGACCATGTCGCGATCCAGATCGATGGCGTGGCCGTCGAAAGCATGTACGCTGCGGGCAGCAGGGCGTTTGGCGCGTACGAGACCGGTTCGGTGCACACGGTCTCCGCGATCGCCTACGACGACGCGCATCTGCAGGATGGTACGAGCGCGCCCAACGCCTCCGCCGCGAGCGATGATGTCAGCGTCACCGTCGAATCGTCGGACATCGACCCTGACATATTGGGCATCACGGTCACCAAGTCGACCACCGACCCTGTCGGCGATGGCGTGCACAAGGGCGACCTGTGGCTCAAGTACGGGGATTCCATGACCGCCGCATGGTCAGGAACGACTGACGCTTCCTCAAGCACGCTGACGAAGGACGGTGCACTGGTGGCGACGAACCTTGCAACCGACCCCAAGGTAACCAGTTTCACCACTCTATATGGTGCGTCTGCGTCGTCCAATGGCGTTGGAGTGACCGCAACCGTTCTTTCAGGCTTCACGACGAATGCCTATGCAAGAACCTGCGAGACAATCACTTTGCCCGCCGGTGACTATGTATATTCATGCTATGCAAAGAGTTCTGACGTGGTTCGAACTCCAATGTCTGCCGCAGTTCAATACGAGACAAGCACCAGTGGCGTGAACATTGCCTATGATTCAAACCTTGACATGACTCAAGGGAGAATAGTATCCATACCGTTTTCCCTGACCAGTCAGACCGACGTATTAGTCGCATGGCATCTTCCTGTGACTGTTGGTGGGACATTGTTCCTGAAGCAGCAGTCATTGCTCTCGCAAGACGATTACAACGCATTGCAGTCCCTTGGCCTTGACTGGTTCTCCGGCGACAGCACCTTCCAGTCGGCTCTCAGTGCCGAATGGTGGTGGGATGGGACAGTATGGCAGGCGATACCGATAGCCATGTATCTCGACCAGCTTGCCGTGCGCGACATCCAGGCCGACAGTGCGGTCATCGGCATGCTCTCGGCGGGGATAATCACGTCCGGCCTGTTCCAGACCGCGTCCAGCGGCGCTCGGGTCGCCATCAACAGTGCTGGCATCACCGCCTACGATGCGAACGGCAATGTCACGCTGTCCATATCGGCAAGTGACGGTTCCTTCACTGCGAACAAGGGAACGATAACCGGGGCTACCGTGCGCACCGGTTCCTCCAGTTCAAGAACAGAAATGAACAACACTGGAATGACCGTCTATAAGGGTGGGACAGCCTACGCTCACATGGGTTCGGACGCGACATATGGCATACAGGCATGGAATCCCGTGAACAGTTCAATGGTTGACTTGAGCTCGACGATATTCGGTTCGACGCAGTATCAGTCCAGTGACCGGATAATGTCGCCGATCAGAACGTCCACGGGCGTTACGGGATGGCAGTATGACGCGAATGAGTCAGGCTTCTATTCGACGACGGGGAAGATAAAGGTAAGCTTCAGCTACTCCAACAATACGACAACCGATAATGGCACTATCAATTATTTGGATGTTGCAATATTCTTTACCACCTCGACGCATGACATAGTGACCTCATTGAGCAATCAGGTAGGCGCAGTCCCCATCTATGTGCGAACTGGCCCCAGTAATTCCGGTTTGATTCCGGGGTGTTCGATTCAGCTTGTCAGTGGTCTCCCAATTGGCACGCTCATCTACCCATGCTGGGCCTTGCGCGCATACTGCATTGGCACTGGCAACATGGCGGGGAGCATTCGTGACCGCACCATCGTTGTTGAAAACATATGAACTTTAAGGAAAGTATGCTGACAATATCATCAATGACGCATTCGTCTGCAACCGCATCGCTCGTAGTGGCCCTTGTAAGCGAGGTTTGACGATCATGCCTGATTCACGCGTTGACTGGCTCGCCCTGCATCAGAGCGTGGGCGAGCTGGCAGTTTTTGGAGATGCTTATGTTGTCTGATGATTCAATCGTGGCCATTGTGACCGCCGTTATCGGTTCTGGTGGGCTGGGTGGTTTGACTGGCTGGTTCAGTCAGCATCTCGCTCGACGCAGGACAGCGATTACCCGTGAAGACTTGAAACCCATCGAGGGGAAGCTTGACCGTGACTTTGAGCATTTCCACGCGCTTGACGAGCAGATGCGCGACATTAAGCTCATTGTGCTCAGACAGTGTCTGTTCGCTCGCCCGCGTGATCAGAATGCCTTCACCAGCGCTCTAGAGTCCGGTGAAGAATACTTGCGCATGGGTGGCAATGGTGTCGGGCATATCCGGCTCGACCAGTTGAAACGCGAGTATGAGATCCGCGATCGACTTGATGATTGGAACCCTAAGCATGAAGTCATGCCAGAATAATGAGATTTGAAATTTGTAGCCTCCGAACATCCGGAGGCTTTTTTATACCCCAAATGAGGAGGAAATCCATGCGGAGACGATTATGCGCAGCATTGGGAGCAGTCCTGTTCCTAATGAGCGTGGGAGCGTGCGGCAACGCGCAGCCTGAACCAGTGTCAACGTCAACGAGCACATCGCAGCAATCCAAACATTCCACGACAAGCATTGCCACCATTACGGTGCAAGGCGAGGGCGTGGCCACGGACGTGACCATCACGGTCATCGACCCTGACACAGGATTGAAGCCGTCGGATGCGGCCTCTGGCCTGGACGCGCAGTCGGCCAGTCCCACCGATTCGACCGGCAGGGTGGGCGACTCGAAGGCCGCCACCAAGTCCGCTGAGAACGTGGCGCTGCCATATTCGACCACCCTGCAGGTCACGACCGGTCAGAAGGTGACCGTCAGCGCGCAGAACGGCACCTCAGCCAGCTCCATCAGGTCGACCGTGACACTTGATGGCAAGACCGTTTCCAACTCGGCCACGGGTGTGAACGCGGCCGCCTCGATCACGTCACCGGAGGTGAAGTAGATGAGTCACGCAAGACACAAGAAGTCACGGATGCTGGGTGTCGTCGGCAGGCGTTTCCTCGCCGGAGCGCTCACCCTTGCCCTCTCGGCTGGCATCGTTCCGGCTGCGGCGACCGCTGGGGTTGCCATTCCATTGGCGGCATCGGCAGGCATCACGCAGGTTGCATCCGCCGACACGGTCGGTCAGGACATCAGCAGATGGCAGGGATCCATCAGCATCGGTGCGCTCGGCTCGTTCGTCATCGTGAAGCAATCCGGTTCTGATATCGGCTACCTTTACAAGGATTCCATGTACGCCCGCAACGCGAAGGCGGTCCGTGCGGCCGGCAAGGGGCTCGGCCACTACTACTTCAACGGGTACGCGAACCCCACTAGTGCGGCCAACTATTTCGTGAGCAATCTCGTCGAGTATCAGAAGGGCGATCCGCTCGTCTACGACGCGGAGGGCAGCAGCTTCGTGTCCCCGGCTGCGGTGGCCGCCTGGGTTGCCCAGGTGCGTGCCCGTCTTGGCGCGGATGCGAACGTGTATGTGTATATGAGCTCGTCGGTGACCCGCGCCTACAACTGGTCGAGCGTGGCCGCAAGCGGCGTGAAGCTGTGGGTGGCCAACTACGGCAGCAACAACGGAGCCTATCATGGCGCGCCGTCGGTCTCGTATTGGAGCACGTACTACATCCACCAGTACACGAGCGTGGGACGGGTCTCCGGCTATTCGGGCAGCCTTGACATGAACCTCGCCAAGTCCGGAGCGTGGAGCAATGGACAGACCACCAGCACCGCCACAACGGCCACGGTCGCGTCCGCATCCTCGGTGCCGACCGGCACGTATCTGGGCTACTCCATATCCCAGACGCAGCGTCTGCTCAACGTGTACGGCTACAGGCTGACCGTCGACGGCTCCTATGGTCCAGCCACACGTGCCGCCGTCGCCAACTTCCAGAAGACCCACGGTCTCACCGTGGACGGGTATGCAGGCCCAGCAACCCAGGCGGCATTGGCAGGGACGCACTCAACCTCGAAGACAGGTGTGGACGGTTCGGCGGGCTCGGCGACGATAGCGCTGTGGCAGAAGACCATGGGCACGAGCGTGGACGGCGTGGTCTCCGGCCAGGTCATCCCACGCGGCTATTCGCGCACCGGCCTGTACTCCGTCGCCTACGGTTCGACCGGTTCGAACCTCATCCGCAAGGTCCAGGCAAGACTCGGGCTCGCACAGGACGGTTTCCTCGGTCCCAACACGATTCGCGCCATCCAACGTCACCTCGGTGTCACTGCCGATGGCAGCTTCGGGCCCGCCACCGTGCGCGCCTTGCAGACCAGACTCAACACAGGAAAATTCTAAGGAGAAGAATAATCATGGATACAACTACGGCAATGCAACTGGCGACCGTGCTCGCGGGCGGCGTCACCTCCAGCGTCATCGTGCAACTGGTGAAGAGGTACGTTCCCTCGGACTGGCGGCTCCCGTTTTCGCTCCTGCTGAGCGGTGTGATCGCGCTGCTCGCGCTCTGGCTGACCGGCAGCTTCCAGTCCCCGCTCAACGCGACGGTGGTCACGGCTGCGGTCATGGGCGTGGCCCAGACCATCTACGCGCTCATCGCCAAGGCCTACGTGGATCTCGACACCATGCCAGTTACCGTCACTGCCACACAACAACCGGCAGTGACAGTCACAAAGGAAACACCTGTGACTGCTGACGAAAAGTCAATCGACGCAACCCAGGCAGCCACTACAGCCTGACATTAAATATGTACGAATTCGTACACATTTACTCATAGCCCCGCTCCCGGCATCACGCCGAGGGCGGGGCTTGTTTTGTGTTAGGCTGCTTGTGGATAAATTGGCCAATACGTATGTATCTTTGATAAAGCAGTTGCTACTCATTTTCTTCACATATGATTTCCAAAACACTGTAATATCAACAAATCATAAGGTGCCGATATATCGATTTTGCAAGGGTTGGTGTTGATTATTCATTGCTGTTTCAACGTTTCTATATGGTGCCTAGCTTAATCTCCTCTTTCATGATATAAATGAATCAATTTTGATAAAGAAATGAGGATATATGGCAGAGAGAGAAAAAGGCGAAACGGCCGAATACGGTGGCGAGTTGCACCTTGCGGAGGGGATTGATATACCGTGCGGCGTCATGAAGGACGGCACACGGCTGTTGTCCGAGCGGCAGGTCAGTGCAGCGCTGGGAAACAAAAGAGGCGGATCGCACTGGATTCGGCAGAAAGAGGGCAACAAGCTACCCGTCTATGTTTCGGCGGGGAATCTGAAGCCATACATTTCCGCGGCATTAGAACGCAAGCTTGTTGACCGCCGCATATGGAGAGCAAAGGGCCAGGGGGGATTCGGAGCCTACGGTATCGACGCGACATCCCTTCCTGAAATATGCGATGTGTTTCTGAAAGCGCGAAGGGACCACGCGCTCCTGCCTTCACAGGAGCATATCGCTCTACAGGCTGAGATACTGATGGCTGCCTTGGCTAAGATTGGCGTGGTGGCTCTGGTGGATGAGGCTACCGGGTATCAGTCGGTAAGACAGCACAACGAGCTTGAGCTTTTGCTGAGTAAATATATCTCCGAAGAGCTCCAGCCATGGGCGAAGCGATTCCCCGACGAGTTCTATTCCCAGATGTTTAAGCTCAAGGGCTGGGATTACATAAATCTGGGCGCAGGAGGGAAGAAACCCAGGGTTGTCGGGAAAATCGCGAATGATATCGTCTACGACAGGCTCCCGAGTGGAGTACTTGAAAGTCTTAAGAAAAAGAACCCTTCCGGTGCTGATGGGCACAGAAAACATCATCACCATCAGTTCCTCACCGAAGATATTGGTAACAAGCATCTTGAAAAGATGATCGGTTCCGTTATCACTCTTATGAGAGCTTCGGGCTCATGGTCTGAATTTACCCGACTCCTCGACCGTGCATACCCGAAACATGGGGCAGTACAGGGAGAGTTAACGATGGACGACTAGTCGCTTCTTGGATACATCCAAATGAACCACACCCCGGCTTCGGCCGGTGCCACTCAGCCCCGCTCCCGGCATCACGCCGGGGGCGGGGCTATTTTTGCGTTCAAATGAAGTGTCTATGGCTGGTTGACGATAAATATATGTTTTGCCATCTCCGGTCGTTTATGCACTACGGAATAATACAGGCGATTTGCTGTTATATCGGCTGCCCTTATCAGGGGGTCCTGGCATGAATCACGAAGAACGAACTCGACGTTTTTCATTTGCGGGAAAAGCGGGGGAAAGTGTTTCTGATAAGTGGAATTGAAAGTACCGTATTTGAATTCTGCCTCTAGGCCTTGTCTCATTTCGTATAGACCATCGGTCGCAGTGGAGTGCTCATCCATTGACACGTAAATAGAATCAACATCCTCGGCTTGGAACAGGCCATCGGCCATCATGTGTTGCATGGTTCGTTTCATGCCTATCTTGAAGACATAATCAAGATAGCGTTGTTTGCTCTTCTTGTTGTCAAAGATTGCTTCGAGCACATAAGCTTGCCTCACCACAACCCCAAATCGGACGTAGGGGTTCATTGCTCTGAACAACGAGGCTTTGTGGCCGTTGGACAGGTAGATGGCCTTCATCTCTTGATGGCCTGCAGCGGCACCGGCCTTTCTGAGGTCTCGTTCGGCGGATATGTATCTACGCCCGGCCACGTCCTTTTGTTCTTTGCTGATAAATAGGAGACCACCAAACACGAAATAGTCGTTGTGCACGTGATCAAACACTCCGCTTTCGTCAGCGTAAGCAAAAATATTCAACCGGTCTCCTTGTAACGCAAATGAGCCGCCTATCGTGGCGGCTCATTCCTCAGAGGCCGACGCCATCACATGACGCTTAAACGTTAATTCGGACCCTCTGATATACAGCGCAAATTTGCCTGTACCTAAATTGTATGTGGTGGGAAGACAAAACTCAATACCAGGGATTCAGGCTTTCCGCATAATGGCAGCAATTCAATCAGCGTGTCGCCCCCCCTGATGTCAGGAGATCAAGTCTGATATCCACACCATCAAATACGGGCACCCATACACGTCCTGCGAGCGCTCGACCGGAAATGGCGGTAGTTACTCCTGGATCTTGTGAGTACAGCTGTGGTCACTCAATACGTGCACAGATTATTGGGTTACTGTTTTTCTTCCAATATTCAATCCATTTCAGCTCAATGCTGGTATCGCTGAGTCTTTTGCCGTGCTGGATACTATCAGAGTCAACAGATAGCTCAATTGCATCCCAACCTCCGACAGTTGCAACAAAATCGCTAGTGAGATCCCCCCATGAAGGAGATACATTAATAACCCTTGCTTGATGGAAATTGGTCATTCTAAATCCAGTTCTGGGGCATATTACTTCTTCAGCATCTTCGAATGCTTCCTGTCTGAGCTTTTGGCGATCTGGTTCAATTGCGTTGCGCAAGGCTGCTTTCACTTCGGCTTTTTGGATAAGCTGCGGATTTTTGCCGTAATTATCAAGTGCTCCGGGTATGCCGAAGTCCATGACGTCTCCATCTGTGCGCTTAATGAAAATAGCGACGGCATCCTTACGTGTTGGATGTTTGGCAATGGGATCTGGATGCTTTATTACGTAATCGACAAAAAAATAGTCCAAGCCTTCACCAATTTTATTTAGAGCGTCTGCTTTTGTATCAAGTAGAGCTTCCAGAATTCTGTTTTGTTCTTCATCTGCAATTACCTTTGGTAGTGTTCCTTGACTCTTGGCCTCATTCACTATTTCACTAAAAAAAGTTTTTGCTTCTGTTGTTGTCGCGAAGTGTTTTTCGCCCAGGTCAACCGGTTTGCTTCTGCCCATTTCTCATGCTCCTTTGCGTTTTGAGACTAATAACTTTCGTTCTCGATTTCGGCATTGATTCAATGAACAATGTCGAGGAAGTCAAACGTGACAACATCATATTCCTATGGTTGTGATACATCCACCGGATCAAACTGCATATAAGTCTAGAGAGCCAGAACCTTGGTTCTGCTAGAGCTCATTGAACTAATTAATTGAATAAACAGGTACGTTCACTTCCTCCATTCGATTTGTGCGAGATTCAACGATGAGTCGAGGGTTTCCATTGCTTTGAGGCGTTCGGTGTTGTCGGTGTGACATTGGAGAACACAGTCCCTACTTAGTCCCTACCTGTGAAGATTTGAGTATATTTTAGAGTTATCGGTGTGGTGTTGTAATCAGTCTTCCAAACTGATTACGCGGGTTCGATTCCCGTCGCCCGCTCCACAGTTCCAAATGCTAAGAACTCAATGTGCGCAAGGCTTCTAGTTTTTTCTTTTATAGCCGGGGCAACCATGCCGATGCAAGATTCTGTACGCCGCCTCTCTATCTGGGACACCTTAGAGTGACCTACCGAGTTACCTCTGACTGCCACGGAAGGAGCATCGTCATGACTGGCACAATCACGAAACCATCCCGATCACGAGGATAGGGAAGTGGATGGCTCGCTCAGGACTGCACTCGGTACACATGCAAATTAATCATCCCCAACCCCTTCTATAGCAGTACTAAGACAGCCGCACTCAAGAACCTCGGAGCCAGGTTCATCATCCAGCAGACCGAGGTCACCCTGTTCTCCACGCAGATTCCCACACCTGTAACACGAAAGTAGCGATGACTCAAGCAGTTAGGCAACAACGTCAAGTCACAGGTCAGTGAAACCTACGGATCCGAGATCGATGCCGCCACCAGAGAAGTTGACGGCATGAGGCTTTGGGGCGTTTCATCCTTACTCCTTCCGACCTGGTCGAGGCCGAAGAAACGCCTGCAATCCATGTGTGCCACAATCCCAGCGCTGTGCCAAGATCAGGGTCATGCGGCCATAACCTTGGCAGGCCCCATCACCAAGGGCATATCGACGACTACTTAAGCAAGTCGCTAAGAGGAGCGAGCCCATCGAGCCCACCAGCAAAGCCCTATGGAATCACCTACCAAAGCGAGTGACCGATCATGAGATTCTTGATAAGGATCTTATGTTCATTCGCAAGGGTCAGCCAATCACCAAAACCCTGGAACTCCGACGTTTGTAAAGGGCATTGAAAAAGGCGAAACAGGTGAAGGTTGCCATCCGAAGTGTCAGACACTACTTCGCTACCCAAGCGCCATAGCCGGAGCATCCGAAGACTCTACAAAACCCCATCGGCCACGTCGACATCAACGCCACAGCCGGATACACCCTCTGAAACACGAAGGTGTTTGCGGATATCACAGGAAAGTCGGTGTTGAGTGTACAGGTTGTCGAGTAAACAAGCTTCGTCGAAGTGGGATGTGCCGTGCGTCATAGCTTCCAGCGAAGTCTTCCATCGGCCGCAACTCGACAAGTGAGGATATTGGAGCTTCGATCCGATCTGGCCTGTGCTCCTTCAGGAGAGCAGAATGCGCCACCGTGTGCGGTACCCATAGAGTTTTGATTCTGTTGCTGTTGCTGCTGGGCTTTCTGTGCTGCTGCGGCATCTGCTGCCGCTTTCTGCTCTGAGGCTTTCTTTGCCGCGGCAGCGTCGGCGGCCTGTTTAGCGGCGGCAGCGTCGGCCGCTTTCTTGGCTGCGGCCTGTTGCTCTGCGGCTTTTTGTGCTGCGGCTGCTGCGTCGTCCTGTTTTTTCTGTTCGACGCTGGCGTTCACTGCATCCATTGTTTGTTCCAATGGAGTGACTGCATCCGTATATATTTGGGGATCCGCAGAGTTGATGGCGCTCGCTGCATCGATGGCATCTGTTAGGGCGACACGGGTTTGAAGGTCGGCTACGTTGTTGTTCGATGAGTCAAGCAGCGTGCGAGCATCATTGATCTTGTCGGTCAGCTTGGCTTTGGCATCGGCGAGCTTTGCCGCAGCTTCATCTGCTTGTTTCTTCGCTTCGGCTGCCCTCGATGCCGATGCTGTGGCCGACGCTGCCGTTTTGGCTGATTGCGAAGCAGTGTCACTGCTGGTGGAGACGGAAGGACTTGCAGTTGGTGTGGTTTCTGGTGTATTAGCTGCTCCGGCGATGAAAGTGATGAGAGAGAGGAGGATGGAGAGGCTCGCCGTAAGGAGACTTCTTCGCCTTTTTCTGATGGCTATAACGACTAGGCCTGCGAGGCCTAGGAAGAATCCTATGACACCGGCCAGCGCTCCGACTGCCGCGGCCGGTGTGAATGAGAACGCCAACCCTATTAGGCCCAGGATGAATGATGCAATCACCAGCTTCGACCATGGAGACTTATGACCATCAGGTGACGTAGATGGCTGGGTTGGTGGAACGTTGGGGGGCAATACAGCTGTTTGTACTGGCGTTTGCTGAGGCGGGGTGATGATTGGGAGCTGCGTAGTTGTTGCGTTGTCGATTCGTTGAGAATAGTAGAGACCGGTTCCGGGAACGCTTGCACCCACTCTTGTGCCACCCTTACCTACTGTTACATGGGGCATGCCACGCTTGCCAAATGTGGCGCTGGTCACCCCGTGCTTGCCCAGATTGACTCTGAAATACTTCCCGCCAATGCTCTTTCGAAAACGCCAGCCCATGATTTCCCCTTTTCCATCCCCCAGAAGGCATCAATGCCTGAGAGGAATAATAACTCTGGCTGTGTAAATTATGTGAAATACCTTATTTCTCAGGCGGATTGCCGGCGGTCAAGGTTTTTGTCCGTGTACGTGACCAAGGTGCTCAGTATGACTTTAAAGAAGTGGAATGCCGCCACCGAGTGGCCACTGACTTTTCTCTCGATAGTATTTCTAATTGTGTATGCGTGGCAGATTCTCGTGCAGCCCACTGGTGCATGGAATGGTGCTGCGGAGCTTTCCATGAACATACTGTGGGTCGTGTTTGGGTTGGATTACCTAGTGTCTCTCTGGCTGGCGGAGAAGAAGTGGGAGTGGTTCAAACATCATTTGTTTGATCTCTTGATTGTGTTGCTGCCGATGGTGCGTCCGCTGCGTGTGCTCCGAGTGTTAACGGCATTGAGTGCTTTGCACCGAACGAGCGGCATGGCGCTGCGGGGGCGGATCACCATGTATGTGGGGGCATCTGTGACATTGACTGTATTCATTGGTGCGTTGGCTGTGCTGGATGCTGAGCGTTATGCTCCAGGGGCGTCAATCAAGACGTTCGGGCAGGCATTATGGTGGGCATTCGTTACAATCACCACAGTTGGTTATGGCGATTACTCTCCGGTGACATCGACTGGGCGGTTGATAGCTTTTGTGCTGATGCTCGGTGGCATAGCGCTAATAGGTGTTGTGACCGCCACCCTGGCTTCCTGGATCGTTGACGAGGTCAGCGCAGAAGAGAAGACAGACGTAAATATTACGCGTGAGGAGCTCGAGGAAGTTAAGCGACAGCTGGAACGCATCGAGCATAAACTAGATGACACAGAAGTCCCACGACAGTGACCTCATACAAACAGTCAGATGTATTGCCTGCGATCAAGTATCAGTTTCTTGTAGTCTCTGAGCACTTGAAGCGTGACGTTCACTTCATTGGCGATGAGGTTGCGTCGCCTTGATACCCCATATCAACGGGGTCCAGTCGTTTCGATGGCATGAGCAACTACGTGGTGAACCATCTGGCTCGGTTCTCTGCCCTTGCAGGGGCGAGCGGTGAGCATGAGCTATCGAAATACGCCCAGTGGAATAGCTTATGAACCAGCATGCAGCGCTTCTGGATATAGCTGCGATCGATGGTGATCGTTCGCAGTATTCACCCTAGATTTCCTTGATCTCCTGGGAGGATATCGCTGCATATGGTGACATCGAGCGCATCCGTGTAGCGTCGCATGTCACCATAGGTCATCGAGCAGTCGATGTGAAAGTCACGCTTCGGTATCAGGGTAGTAGTCTTTTTCGGTATCGCCCGATACTTTCGGAGGATAGGGAACGGACCCATCTCGAGAGCGTTCACAGTCGCGTCAATGCCACTCGTGGTGGAATCCGTCTACATCAATGCCTATTTTTCGGACATTATCAAATGAGTACCGTTTTAAGTTTGCAAAGGGTTCAAATAATGAGTCTTGATGAAACCTCCACTTGGATCAACCGGGCAGTGAGTACAGAAGCCGCAAGAGTCGGAATCGAAGGCATTCCAACGATTCAAGCCAACAAGCGCAACGAACAGAACGATTATATTGAGCACGGCGATTCGATGCACCCGTGGAAATCGATGCGCATTCATCAGAATCTACGGAATCTACGGAATCTACGGAATCAGAAACGTAACCGTGCAATGCGGGCGACCTCACCTCTTGGCGTGGCCATCCGGATTGCACGGTTACAAGATCTCAGCTAGTGCCTCCATCGCAGTCTGTTGTCCGTTGAGATCGTGGTGCAGGTGAGTTTGACACCAGTGCTTGTCTGCGCCTTGGTTCCTTTTTCGGCTGCTTTGCAGAAGGCCCCTGACTTTTTGATTGGCAGCGATGCGGCGGGTTTGGAAGGTTGCCTTGGTTTAGCGGGCTTGGAAGCTTGCGTTGGTTTCGTGGTCTTGGCAGGAGTGGCTTTCTTCGGCGCCTGTCTGAAAGAGTCTGCCGTGCTTCCCGGTGCGGCGCTCCCTTTGGGAATCAGCTCTATCTGAATGGCTTCGAGCCTGTATGAGTATCCTGTGGTTCCTGCGTCGGCACCGTCTCTTGCCCAGCCCAGCCATCCGAAATGCTGCGCGTGAACGTGGTAATACACGTCGTATGCAGAGGCGAGATTGCCGGTGAGCCGGATGCTGATGGCTTCGAGACGCTTGGCCTTTCCGGATGTCCCGGACATTGCGCCGGTGCTTACCCATCCCTGCCATCCGTAAGTCTGGACGTGAGTACGGTATTGTATTTCACCGGAGGTGGCTGGAACTCTATCTGAAACCTTGATGTTGATGGCCTCAAGTCGTTTGGACTTGCCTGTGGTTCCTGAGATCTGTCCGTCCTTGACCCATCCCTGCCATCCGTATGTCTGCACATGCGTGCGGTATGTAAGAGACGGGGTAGGCGCTGACGTGGAGATGCTCAGACTGCCTGCAGTCGCAGTCGGTTCGTTCGGGCATGAGGCGAGCACCTGAGCCATGGACTGCTTCTCGCTGTTGGTGATCCAAAGTCCGTATCTCTGTTTTACGGTTATCTGCCTGGCTACGTATGAGCAGTCAGATTTCGCATAGGACGGCAACCACTGCGATGCATCTCTATCGCCCTTCGACTGGTTCGCTGATCCATCGACTGCGAGCAGATTGAGGGGATCATTGGCCAGATCCTCCCTTTCCTGCTCTCCTAAGCCTTGCGCTCCAGTCGTCCATGCATCGCCAAGTGCGACTACGTGGTCGATCTGCACGTCCGACGATGTTGTGGCGCCGCTTACGAAGTCGATGGTCTTCCCCGTGTATGGGTCGTTCAGCATCCCTGTCCCGACTTTGCACTTCCCGGCATCCAGATATGTGACGTTCTTCAAGTCGCGCTTGAGAATGTCGTTTCGTGTGTCGCAGCCATTGCCGTCGATGTCTTCCCAGGCTGGCCCAAACTGGCTTCGCGAATATCCGTTCATTGAAGCAGCGGGACTGACCTTGAGGCCTGCCAATGCTGACGAAGCCTTCTGGGTCTGCGTCGCCTGCGCCTGACTCACACCGAATTGCGAACCCGGCGTTGGCGCCAAGGTGGCTGCAATCATGGTCACGATCGTTATGAACGATAATAATGCTCCTCGCATACGCTGCATGCGACGCCCCTCTTCTCTATTCTCTATTTTTCTTCACTTGCTGAAGTTCCGTCATGTCCCCGTGGCATCCGGCAGTGATCGCCTTGGCGGTCTCCGCTGCAGATTTCAATGCCTGGGAGAAATATTAACGCTGACTGAGTAAATTCTGTGAAGCGCATCGCCGAAATTCCAATAACTCATGGAATACTTCTGATTGAATATGGGTTTGTTCCAGGCCAAGGCGTTTCTCAGGTCTGACATATCGCAGGCATGTATCTGCCCATGCCCATGCCATTCACTTTCCTCATGGTCAATGGCAGTCTGTGCGATATTTGTGCTGGGGAAAGAGGTGCATTCTTTGCATGACTCTGTGGCAGATCACCATCCGTGTGTGTTGGTGCCATCGGTGTCGGTGATGATATCGGAGCAGACGGTTCCATCCAGGGCTTTGATCGGATATCATTCCTTTCGAGATACCATGATCCTCGTGATTTACGATATTCCATATATGATTGCGATGAAAGCGGGCGTCTGATGACGGGGAAAACATCCACCTTGAGCGGTTCGAGAATTCTGATAATCGGCGGCACTTCGGGCTTCGGCAAGGAAGTTGCCCTCCAGGTTGCGAGATGCGGCGCCAAGCCATGCGTGATAGGAAAGACCGAATCCCATGTCGTTCAGATGAGAGAGTCATTCCCCGACGGTGTCCATGCGTCCGTCACCACGCTTGATGCCACAGACTCAACGCAGTTCGAGTCGTTTCTTCAATCGCATGGACCGTTCGATCATGCCGTTTCCATGCTGGGTGGGGCGATGGGCGGAGGCTTCATCGACAATCCGGTCGATGACATCGTCAAGGCCGTGAACGATAAGTTCCTCGCCTCCCTCATCATATCCAAGGCGCTTGCTCCTCATATGTCTCAGGGAGGCAGCATCACCTTGACATCGGGATCGGGTGGACATCCTTACGATGCTTCGGGCGCGATAGTCGGCAACATGTCGGTCGATCTACTGGTGCGGGGGCTGGCAGTTGAACTGGCGCCTGGCTTGAGGGTCAACGCCATCGCACCATCTTGGACGCCAACTGGACTATGGCGGGGTATGGATGCCGAGGATTTGGCGCAGACAGAGAGAAGAGTGGCCATGAGCGTACCGCTGAAACGAGTGGCCACGGTGACTGAGGTTGCCAGCGCCTATGTTTTTGCCATGGAATGTGGATTTCTCACCGGACAGATCATCCATGTCGATGGTGGGGTTTCGGCGCTCGAGTCTTGAAGTTGATTATGAGCAGGACCATCCAGCGCTGCCATGCGTTCCTTTGAATCGTGATGATGGATTGTTCCAAACTTAGCTTGGCGTGATGCCCACGGCGGTGGAGCACAGCCTGGGCATGCGCAGTGCCAAACACACGAGGCGCCGAGTGGCCAAACGCGATATATCGTGTTACGCTGTTCATAAACGCGATATATCGTGAAAGGACGACGATGATGGATATGGATGATTCGCAGCGTGAGCAATGGGTCGTAGAGCCTGGTCAGAGCAAGACATTTGATTTCGAGGATCTTGATTCGGTAATCATTGAACTGGTCTGCGGTCGTGTGGACGTCATTGGCAATGACAGTCCCCGTGCAAGGCTTGAGATCGCCAACGTCCGTTCCGAATCGGTCGACATACGGCTCGACGGCGGGAAGCTCAGCATCAGCCATCCCAGTGTGAGAGGACGATGGAACGTCCATCTCTTTGGCAAGAGCTGGTTCAGGGAATACGGACACATCAACGCTGACGTCAGTCTGCTCGTTCCGAGAAAGGTGGCGCTTCGTCTTGCAGCCGTGCGTGGCGACACTCTGGTCAGCGGACTGTCCCATGGCGCAAAGATCGAAACGGTGAGCGGCACGGTGCTCTCTGACGGGCTCTCGGGGCATCTGCACCTTGACAATGTCAGCGGAAAGGTCGAGGCGCGCAATCATCACGGCAGCGTGGACGCGAACACGGTCAGCGGAGACGTCGTGCTCAGCGCTGACTGCGAACGAGTCAAGGTGGACAGCGTCAGCGGTGACCTGTATCTCGACGCATTCGGAGCACCGACATCCATCGATTTCAACTCAGTATCAGGCAATGCATCGATACGTCTGGCTTCGCAGGTCAGACTCCGGTGCGACGTGAACTCGATCAGCGGAAGAGTCCAGGTCGGTGGTCAGACATACAAGACTTCCATGAGCAAAGGATTCAAATACGAAGACGGGCCATACGATGGTTCTCCGCTGAGCGTGGGCATGGGTTCCGTTTCGGGCAAGCTGAGAGTTGTCAGACGGGAAGACGATGAACCGGTGCGCGGAGAGAAAGTTGGTGAGCATCAGTGAACGGGCCGGTTTTTGCCCATGGCCAGATGAGACTCTATCTCCTGACATTGCTGGATGAGTCTCCTAAACACGGTTATGAACTGATTCAGGCGATAGAGCAGCGCTTCGCTGGAGCCTACGTCCCGAGCACTGGAACAGTCTATCCCCGTCTGGCAAAGCTGACCGAGGAGGGTCTGATCGCCAGAACCGAGGAAGGACGAAAGACCGTATACTCCATCACCGATGCTGGCCGTGCTGAACTGGCCAGGCGCAAGGATGACACTGCCGAATTGGAATGTGACATAGAATCTTCGGTTCGTCGTCTCGCAGACGAGCTGCGCAGCGACATGCGTCGATCCATGAGCTCCCTTCGTGATGATCTGGACGCTGCGATGAATTCGACGACCAATCCACGTGCAGACGGTACTTCCACAGGTCCTTTCGCATCAAGGGCAGGTTTTGCAAGGGCTCGTGAGAGTTCGAAATTCATGCATGCGACATCGGACGAACGGATTCGCAAAGCCGAGGAGCTGCTGCAATCCTTCAGACAGGACATCCGCAGTGACCTTCGCACTGCGGACGCGAACGGAGCGCTGACAGAGCACACGCTCGACATGCTGGCGGAACAGCTGCGGCAAGTACGTGAGCGTATCGACGACAGCATCAAGTCGCAGAATCGGCGGAGACGGTGATGGATATCGACGCGGCTATCGAGGTCGGGGCACCTCCGATTCCTGCATGGCAGCTCGTATGGCGCTCGCTTCACTCGCGAGGTAGGGGTTTGCTGTCGGATTCCTTTCCCGAGACGGATCCAAGGCTTACCAGAGAGCGAATGTCAGGATGAAGCTTGGGTGAGGCGATGGTGATTGTCAGCTCTTCAAGCGAGGCGATTGAGGCGATGGTGCATGCAACGACGCATGCAACGATGCCTGCCACGATGCCTGTCGTTGCAGCCCTTGTCTGGATTATGAACATCGGAGCAACGAATATGACAAGGCCCGAGAGCTTGTTCAGCACCGTGTGCAGGAAGGCGACCTGACGGTAGCGCAGCCATCCAATGATGAGCGTCATGACTTTCAGCATCGCAAGGATGACTATCCAGATCGTCAACCAGCTTGGCCAATGGAGGAAAGTCATGAGCACGTAGAGAAGCGTCAGAGTAAAAAGCATGTCAGCAAGGCTGTCGAACGATGATCCGAATCTCGTCGCCGTTCGCCACCTGCGTGCCAGGAACCCATCAAGCGCATCGGTGACGCCTGCGGTGACATAAACCACGATGAAGGCGATTGACTCCACGCCAAGCAATGGAAGCAATGCCGCACAGAGACATCTCAGCAGTGTAAGTGCATTCGGAATCCATCGCATATCGAGATTCCCCTCCCGCATGTTGGATGAACTCTCGCAGAGCCTGACGAACCGCCCGGGCGGGTTTCAACGGATGTGACCTGCGGCAATTCTAGAGCCGAATGTACCATGCCTTGGAGCGCTGCTGCTCGGCAAGGAAGACAATGCCTGAAGGCACGGTCCGAATCGCCGATGCAAGCGACTCAGGGGATATCGAATGATGCTTCAAGGCCGTCTCACATGCATAGACGCTTACGCCACTGGGGATGTCCTCATTGCTCAGATCGGGTGCCGCCGTTATGGCGTGATGGTTTATCACGAGAAGCACACGATTCGAACACTTCGGATCTTCGAGTATCTGTCGGCACAGGCGCAGACCCCGTCCGACGTCGAGAGGGTTGTCGGAGGCATGAAGAATAACCGGTGGATGATCTTCGCGCACAGTCATGTACTGTCCTTTCATCAAGGATTGATCCCTGTTCCCAGCAATGATAGCTGGGCTGTCGTTCGAGCGGAAGCCAACGACGACGCCATTCGCAGACCGTGCACGATACGTTCGCAGACCTACGTCGGAGGCATCGAATCGGACCTGTGCTTCTGACAATCAGTCAATCAAGGGGAAGGCCCCGCAATATCAAGGGGAAGGCCCCGCAATGGAGAGAGAAATGGAAGAAAACCAGCGGGGCCTGATAACTATGATGCAGCCTGCATCTTCGCGCTTGCATGGCATAGACTGAAAAATTCATGTGAATCATGAATCTTGCTCATTCCGTGCCTCCTTCCATGGAAAGGGCTGCCATCATGGGCGAGGCGACTCCAGGTTCAAGATAAACCATCGATTTTCCGATAGAATGGACTGCGAAGGGACAATTCAGAGCAGGCACGGAACTCGTTTCCGACGGCATCCGACAGACGCCCGGGATTGAAGGTGCAGACATGGTCGGTGAATATGGAATCCGTTGGGAGGTTCCGCCCTCCGTCGTTGATCGCATGAGAGCGGACCAAGGAATTCCGTGTCGCAGCCATAACCATGGCAGAGTACGGCGCACCTCATCATACGTGACTGTGCGGTGAGCCGAAAACAGTGTTGGAAGGAGAATCATGACACAGCAGAATTCACCATACGAGAACGGCGACGCCCCGGATCGGCCGGTCAGCATGCATGCGGCATCGATGGATACCCCCAACGAACGGCCGAAGGATGCGACGCCTCAGCCCAATGGCCAGCAGTTCAATGCACCAGGTCCGAACTTCAACCGGACAGGTGCTCCATCGCCGATGATGAATCAGCCGAACGCACAGCCATACAACCGTCAGCCCAACATGGCGCCGATGAATGCCGCTGGCTATCCATACCCACAGAACGTGAATCTCAACCAAGGCAAAAGTGCCGCGAAGGGATTCGCGATTGCCGGATTCATCCTTGCACTGATCGGTCTGTTCGTCGTCGTCTGGCAATACAGCAGATTCGTCAGTCCGTTCGGCACTGTCGGACTGGTGCTTTCCGTGGTCGGAATCCTGATTCAGGACAAGGGCGAGGAGAGGTCAAGGGCGACATACGTCTTCGCAGTGGTGGGCGTCATCGTTTCGATCCTCGTCATCGTCATGAATCTTCTGATGGGAATCTTTGACTATCAGCCTTCGCTCTATTGAGCGATGCCTGTCGGAACCGATGGACGTCTTCGTGAAGCGATTGAAGCGATTGAGGCGCACGATGCACGTGCAGCCTCGAAAGGTCGCCTCCACTCCAGTCTGACGTATCGTATGTGACCTCAGGCCTCGTCGTCGCAGACGCCTTGCCGCTCCTGATTGGGGCGGCAATTATATGTGAGGTGTTAAACTCCGATTCGTAAAGTCAGACAAGGAGCATATATGAGAACGATAGCCGTCATCGGAGCATTGAACGAAGAGGTCAGTCTTATCGCGCGTTCGCTGTCGGATGCCTCCCACAATGTCGAATCCCAACGAGCAAGCCTGGATGTTGTCGAAGGCAGCATCGCATCGGAATCCGGCGAGAAGATTCGCGTGGCGGCAACCGTTGGCGGCATGGGAACGGTGAACGCCGCTTCGACGACCCAGTATCTGCTGGACGCGTATCAGCCGGACGCGGTTATTTTCTCTGGCATAGCGGGCAATCTCAATCCTGCGCTCCATATCAATGACGTGGTCCTGGGTGGCACACTGCGATACATCGATTCCGATATGCGCCTCATCGCCCAGTTCGCTCCGAAGCAGCATGAATTTCACTCTGATGCGGCGCTGCTTGCCATAGCCGACGAGGTGCTTTCGCAGATGGGCACGAAGCACATCACCGGCATCATCGCCTCAGGCAACTACTTCGTGGACACGGCTGAGAAGATCCAGCAGATCTCACGCGCCACAGGCGCCGACGCCGTAGAGATGGAAGGCGCGGCGGTCTGCCATGTGGCCGCCCGCAACCATGTCCCCGCACTGGTCATTCGAGCGTTGAGTGACAATGCCGACACTGAATATGAGTCATTCAAGGACTTTGACATCTCTGAATTTGCGGATACCGCCGCCACCCAGGTCATTCGTATAATCCAGAGAATGTGAGTCTGCCCGGCCACTTCAGAGTCATGTGGCAGGTGATACACGCCGGAACATCTGATTTGTCGAATTGGATATCTTGGGTGTAGTCTGGAAAAGTTGTAAAACCACAGACCGCTGGTCGTGATCGTAAGATTGCGTGAAATATGGCTGCCAAGCCAGCGTAGGTTGAGATTGAAGCCTGAAGGGCCTGCCGAGAACGGAATCGTTCAAGGCATCTTTCAGAAGTTGATGCTCTGCCTGCGCGCAGAGCTTTTTTATTGCTCTTGATGACTCGGCATTCACATTCACCTTCCAGTGGCCGCATAGGAAGGAACGCCATGAAAAGGCCCGAAAAGGAAGAGGTGGTCGCGGAGCTTACGGGTAAATTCCGTAATTCCGACGCGATTCTTCTCACCGAGTACCGCGGGCTCAGTGTCCCGCAGATCGCAGACCTGCGCGACAAACTAGGCCGCGATACTTCCTATACCGTGGCGAAGAATACGTTGGCTCGCATTGCAGCTAAGGAAGCTGGCATCGAAGGACTGGATGATTATATCTCAGGCCCGACCGCCATCACTTTCGTCTCGGGCGATTACGTCCAGGCTGCGAAGACACTTCGCGACTTCACCAAGGCAAACAAGCAGCTCGTTGTCAAGGGCGGTTTCGCAGATGGAACTGTCTATGACGATGAGGGCGTCCAGAAGCTTGCGGATCTCGAATCCCGCGAGGTTCTGCTTTCCAAGATGGCTGGCGCGCTGAAGGGCACGATGGCCAAGGCCGCATTCGCGTTTGTCGCACTGCCTACCAAGGCTGTTCGCACGATCGACGCGCTTCGCGAAAAGCAGGAAAAGGCCGCCTGATCCTGTGGCTCATGCCGCTCGATCAATGCAAGGAAAAAACAAGATGTTTGGTGGGTTGTCTGCACAAGCAGACTCACATAGTGACCACCGCAAATGAAAGGAAGCCATTATGGCTAAGCTCTCATCCGATGAGCTCCTTGAAGCTTTCAAGGAAATGACCCTCGTTGAACTCTCTGACTTCGTCAAGAAGTTCGAGGACGAGTTCGATGTCGAAGCCGCTGCTCCAGTCGCAGCTGCTGCTGCTCCTGCTGCCGGTGCCGCTGCACCTGCAGAAGAAGAGCAGACTGAGTTCGATGTCGTCCTCTCCGCCGTTGGCGACAAGAAGATCCAGGTCATCAAGGCCGTCCGCGCCCTGACCAGCCTCGGTCTCGCCGATGCAAAGGGACTTGTCGATTCAGCTCCCAAGGCTGTTCTCGAGAAGGCCAAGAAGGAAGATGCCGAGAAGGCGAAGGCAGCTCTCGAAGAGGCTGGCGCAACCGTGGAACTCAAGTAGTTCTCGCGCATTTCTCATTGCACAAAGCCTGCCAGCTCCGCTGGCAGGCTTTGTCATACTCATGGGTGGCAGATCGCTTCTCTGAAACACGCCTTCCATAGGATGCATCCGTGTGCAGGCTTCAATGCCAGCTTCTGCCGCAGATGTTGAGAGAGCAAGGTTCTTCTTGATTTTCAGGCTGTGCGATAGCATGTTTCGGGAAATGGTATGAATCTAGGGAATGAGCGATGGTGAGCGTCTCGCACATGAGGAACATGCATCAGGAACAGGTCAGCCATGCGAGAGCCGACGCCAAGTATCGTCAGATGACGCAGCGGCCGGTGGAGGGACTGATCCTGAGACTCAGCCTTCCGGCGGTCATTTCGAATCTCGTCACCATGGCTTACAACCTCGTCGACACTTTCTTCATCGGAAGGCTTGGAACCGCACAGTCAGGGGCGATTGGCATTGCCTTCTCCGTCATGACGATCCTGCAGGCAGTCGGTTTCTTCTTCGGCAATGGTTCAGGCAACACCCTTGCGAGAGAGCTTGGAAAGCACAATGAGGAGCGAGCGTCGAAGCTTCTTTCCATCGGCTTCTTCGGCTCGGTGTTCAGCGGTGCTCTCATCGCAGTTCTTGGACTTGCGACGTTGCGGCCGCTGGTCGTGATGCTTGGCTCGACCGAGACCATCGCACCCTACGCAATCGAATATCTCACACCATTGCTGTGTGCCGCACCGTTCGTATGCGCTTCGTTTACCATGAACGGCCTGCTTCGGTATCAGGGCCAATCCGCGTTCGCCATGGTCGGCCTGGTATCTGGGGCACTGCTCAACCTGGCGTTGGCTCCATATCTGATTTTCGTCCTAAAGATGGGCATTCTTGGGGCGGGGCTTGCAACGGCGATCTGCCAGACTGTGAGCTTCTGCATTCTTCTATATATGAGCCGCAGACATTCGGTCATCCGTCTCTCGTTTCATAGTTTCAAGCCCAGCGTGCTGCTGATCAGAGAGATTCTTGGAGGCGGGCTGCCCTCCCTCGTCCGTCAGGGAGCGAGTTCGATTGCAGTGACATGCGTCAATCTTGCCGCGAATCCCTTTGGGGATGCGGCGATCGCCGCAATGGCGATTGTGATGAGAATCATGCTGTTCATCAACTCGGTGATTGTGGGTCTCGGCCAAGGGTTCCAGCCAGTCTGCGGATACAATTACGGTGCGGGTCTGTTCGCTCGGGTACGGCGGGGGTATTGGTTCTGCATACGCATTTCCACGGCCTTGCTGGCCGTATTTGCCGTGGCGCTGTTCATCGCGGCGCCGCATCTCATCGCAGTGTTCCGATCCGATCCCGCCGTTATCGCGGTGGGCGCATTCGCGTTGCGCATCCAATGCTTCACCTGCGCCTTGAACGGATTCAACATGATGTCTAATATGATGCAGCAGACCATGGGAATGACAGGCATCGCTTCGTTTCTCGCACTGTGCCGTCTTGGGCTGTTTCTGGCACCGACGGTGCTGATTCTGCCGCATGTATTTGGCGTGTTGGGCGTACAGATGGCCCAATCCGTCTCCGATGTCCTCTCATTCTTGGTTACCATGCCGTTCCAACGCTTCATTCTGCACCGGCTGAAGGGCGATTCAGCCATACGAATTCACTGATTGTGAGAGAATCGCGGTAGTTTGTAAGTTTTTATTGCCCATTCATGACACAATGGATGGGTAACCATGGCTTATGGGCATGTGATACGGGCTTTATCGTAAGGAGGACGACAGTCGTGAGTGTTGAACAGCGACCGACTCATCAATGGATCGTCAGCGTCAAGAATATGGCTGACGTGATTGTGAACTCGGGCGAAAGCATTGAAATTGGCCGCAAACCGCTACGACCTCTTCCAGATGAGGGGAAGACCCGCCTTGATGTTCCCGACGAGACCCGTTCCATGTCAAAGAGGCATGCCGTCTTTGTCGTGGCCGCTTCAGGCTCCGCCACCATCAGGGACCTGCATTCAACGAACGGCACATATATCGTTCGAGCTGACGGAGGACTCGTCCGCGTTCCGCTCGATCAGGACTTTCCGCTTCCACGAAATGAGATGACGCTCCAGTTCGGCGATGTCCCTGCAACGTTCAAGCGTCAGGACATTCAGCCACAGCACGATCCCAAGGGCCGAAGGTCCGGCGATGTCTCGGATCTTTTCTCATATGCCAGTGATAACGGACCGGTGGAACCGGATGCCGCAGACATGTCGGTTGATGACATTCTTGACTTGCGCGCTGGTGAGCCGACGAGCGCGTTCGACGCGAGTTCCGTTCGCAGCAGAATAACCCAATTGCATGACGCGGTGCTTGGCGAGGCGAATGCCCACGACCGCGACGGTGCCGAACCCGAGCGTCGTGAATCGAAGGTTGCGGACGCATCTGTGACTGACGCATCTGGAACTGACGCATCGCAAGTCGATCGCAGCGCCGTGGATTCCGCGAATGCTGAAAGTGCCGAAAAGACTGAGAAGGCTGTCGAAGCACGGCAATCCGCCAAGGACCCGGCATCGGTCGCTCCGGGAGAGAGCGATGAATCCGGACAGCGCGATCTGTTCGAGGATGCGCTTTCCGATGCTCTGCATATCGAGGATGACGCTCAGAAAAGTCCTGGCGAAGAGATGCAGAGGAACCCTGAAGGCGATACGGGGCATATTGCCACGGGTGCTTCGTCTGTCAGCCACGGAGAGGGTGCATCGTCTGGGGACGCATCGTCGCAGACCGTGTTCACCCCCTTGGCTTCGGCGCAACTCGATGACGACGCGCAGCGGGTCTCCCAGACTGATGGGACCGCACGGGACGGCCAGCCAGAATCAAACGAAGGTGCGTTCAAACCGGTATTCGAGCCTGGTTCTGTGTTCGAAAAGGTCTCCAAGGGAGAATTTTCGAAGAAGCAGCACATCGTAGAGGTAGACGGCTTCACATCGGACGATGCGCGCACGAGCCATGATTTCACGAAGCAGTTCGACATGGCGAGGCATTCCGAATTGCTGCCCTTCCTCGCCATGAATACGTCTTTGTATGACGATCTCTATACATGGCTGGCCGCGCAGGGCAACCATGATGTAGATGTCGCGCTCCAATCCAACACAGGCTATCAGGAGTATCTCGAGGCAACGCGGAAGTGAGCAACAATGAGTGAAGAATCGGCCAATGTATCCGAACATGAAACGCGTGGAAGAGAGACGAATGTTCTCGATTCGCTTCGCGCGTGGAGACGGGAGTATCAGAGCAAGGTCGGACAGACGCCTCTGGAGGACATCACCCAGTTGGCAGCGCGGTTGGAGCTTACGCATGCTCATCCATCCGGCATCGCACAGCTCTTCGCTGGCGGGCAGACGCATCTGGACTCGCTCTTCCGCGACAATGGGGTGCTTCGTGCTGCAATTAAGCGCATGGGCCGGGTGATCGAAGACCAGACTGCGAAGAATCGGCTGAGTGGGTGTGCCGAGCTCTCCATGGTAGTGGGCGTCGCCACATGGCTTGGAAGCTCCATGCCGGTTCTGCTGTATCCGGTCACGATCGAAGCCCCACAGGGCGCTCGTCCGAAAATGACGATCCGACTCACCGGTCCGGTCGAGATGAATGCCGCATTGATTTCGGCACTGAGAGACCATGGCGTCGACCTCAATGCCAAACGGTTGTTCAGCGAGGCAAATTTCCAAGGTGGAACCGCAGAGACCAGCGCCTTGTTCAACCTGATCGAAACGGAAACCAATGGTGAGATCGCCGATTTCACGATTGACCATGAGATCATTCTTGGATGTCTTGTGGAGCCTTCCACGCTTCTGCTGAACGAAAGCCAGAATATAATCGACGAGCTGTCCCGCGGGGCTTCGGGGAATGCCATTCTCGATGCGATCGCAGGTGACCACGATGCCGTCGAATTGCTGAAGAATCAGCCGATGGCTGATTTCAGTCCGTTCGATGCGGATCCTCATGACGAGCTTGAAATCGCTGATGTCGACAACCATGTCCGCTTCGCGGCGCACATGGTGGCATCTGGACGCTCCATCTTCATGAATGAAAGCTCCGACAAGAACACCGCCCTGCACGCCGCAGCGGTCGCCTCCCGCTGCATCATGAATGGCCGTACGGTGCTCTATGTCCCCAGCGTTGCCGAGCAGAAGCGCAGATTCTCGCAGGTCATGCGAGCCAACGACATGGAAGATGTGATGCTCGACGTTGCCGATGGCTCCACCAACACGCAGATCGATCGGCAGCTCATCGACGCAGTCGGGTATCAGCAGGGCACGGCTGGATCGCATTTCAACCAGCTCGCCGACGAGCTGGTCGGCGTGCGTTCGCGTCTGACGCGCTATCTGGGCGATTTGCATGGCGTGAATGAGCGTTGGGGCGTTTCCGCCTATCAGACGATTCAGAACCTTGCGCATATTGCAGCGTTGCCGACGCATCCGACAACCCGAGTGCGTCTTGACATCAACGCGGCGCGTGCAATCGGTCCTCATATCGACAAGTGGGCGTCTCTTCTCGAGCGTGCCGCAGACATCGGTGAATTCACCATCGGCCCTGACGATACGGTGTGGTACAAGGCTTCCATCAGTTCTGAGAACGATGCGGTGGATGCGTATCAGCGAGTGGTCAGACTCCTTGAAAGAACGTTGCCTGCAATTCGCCAGCAGGTGGCCAACACCGTGCAGACCTGTGGATTCCCCGTTCCTGCGACGGCTCATGACTGGGAGAGTCAGGTCACCGTTCTCAAGAATCTTCGCAGGGTTCTCGACATCTTCCAGCCCGAGATCTTCGAACGGGACATCGCCTCCATGATCGAGGCCACCAAGTCAAAGGCGGAGCGCAAGTCGAACGGAACCTCGATGGGCTTCTGGGAACGCAGAAGACATGCAAAGGAGGCCAAGGGCCTGCTTCGCGTGGGAGCTCAGGTGGACAACCTCCATGACGCACTGTTGGTCGTCGCAAGGCAGTCAGAGCAGTGGCGCATCTTTGTCCCTCATGGCGGCTGGCCCGTATTGCCTTCGCGGCTTGACCAAATCGTGGAGACGCAGGATTCGCTTTCGAACGATCTGACCGCACTGAATACGGTTCTTGCCACCACGCCCCAGGGTGCCGAGCTTGAATCGGTGACCTTGAATAATCTTGAGGAACGACTGAAGGCACTGTTCAACGACCATCTTGCCCTGGAGACGCTGCCGGAACGCTTCCGCCTTGAAGAGGACTTCGACAAGGTCGGTCTGGGAGGACTGGTGCACGACCTGCACGCAAGGCGCATTGCCTCGAAGGCTGTCCGGGCTGAACTGCAGCTGGCATGGTGGACAACGGTGTTCGAGGATATCGTTCGATCTTCGGAGATGATTTCGAATCAAGATGGATCGGCGCTGTCAAACGCTTCCGATCGTTTTGTGCAGATTGACACCGAGCATGTTCGCAGCGTGGGAGCGATGCTGAATCAGGAGCTCACCAAACGACTTTCAGAACTGCTCTTTGCTCATACACAAGAGGCCAATCAGCTTCATACAAGGCTTTCTGGCCATCAGCGCGTCGGCATAGACCTTCTGCATAGAGACTTCCCGCGGCTGATCGCTGCCGCAAAGCCTGTCTTCGTCGCCACACCGGCGACCTTGGCCGCATTGACCGGCACCGACCAGCTTGCCGACATCGCAATCGTCGATGCCGCGGCGCATATGCCGTCGATCGAGTTGCTCAGCATTGCGAAGCGTGCAAGACAGATCGTCGTGCTTGCCCACCGCGAGACGGTCACGTCGAATTCCGTCAGACGGCTGATCTCTGTGCTCCCATGCGTCAACATTGCAAGCACTCCGGATCGCAGACCGCAAGACGTGTCGATCTTCCTCAGGGCGCAGGGATACGGTTCGTCGACTCCCGATGGCGTGTGCCCAACGGCACAGGGTTCCGTCAGATACACACGCATCGAGGCCACGGGCGTCCCGGTCATGGCAACTGGGCTGGTGGAGTCAAGTCAGCAGGAGATTGACGCCGTCGTTTCGGAACTTCGTCACAGGGCGCGTTCGTTCACGATCGTTCCGGCTTCGTATGTGCTTACGGTCGTGACTCTCTCACCCACCCACCGTGCACGTCTGGGAGCTGAGCTGAAGTCCTGCGCGATCAAGGATCCCAACTTTGCCAAGTTCCTTCGTCATGTTCGCATCATTGGGATTGACGAAATCGCAGGAGCTCAATCTGGCGACGTGATCATCTCATTCGGTTTCGCGAAAACCGCACATGGAAGATTGCTGCAGCAATTCGGCGAACTCGAAGGCGAGGCGGGCAAGGGCATGCTGCTTGATGCACTGGCGCTCTCGTCAAGAAACCTTGACATCATCTCTGCGTTCGGCTCCGAAGACATGGAAGATGAACGAATTCATCAGCCTGGTCCGCGCTTCCTGAAGGTGGTGCTGCAATGGGCGGAGCATCTTGGGGCCGAGACCCATGAGCCGGGCGAGCATGAAGCCTCGGCGCAGGACATGCTGCTCGACGACCTGGCAGAGCGAATTCGCAAGCGTGGCCTTGAAGTAGCCCAATACTATGGTCACGATCAGGGCGCTCGCATTCCGCTTGTCGTCGGAGTGAAGGGCAAGCCTTTCGCGCTCGCAGTTTTGACGGACAATGCGGATTACATGCGGATCCGTTCGACGAGGCAGCGTCATCGCTTCATACATGAGAATCTGCAGATGCTTGGGTGGTCGGTGATAACCATATGGAGCGTTGCCGCATTCGTGAATCCCGATAAGGAAGTCGACCGTATCGTCAGCCAGTTGGCAGAAGTGTATGGAGACAGCGAATGAACGATGAGTCAGAGGGAGACCAAGCTGCAGGACGTTCCAAGCGACGTCATCGTCGGGTCGTGCTGAGGGGCACCGAGCGCTTTGATGCAGATGGCGTCAAGCTGGAGGCTGGAGACATGCAGACAAAAAAAGCCAAGGATGCGGATGATGATGCGCGCATCCTTGGCGAATTGCCTCCCCACTGGGGAGTCTTCAGCGCCGAGAAGGAATGATTACTTCATATCGGCATTCTGCTGCCTGAGCTGATCGCGGATCTCCTGGAGCAATGCGACCGACTGCTCTTCCGGCGATGGTTCGGCGGGCTTCGCCTCTTCAACGCCTGCGACGGCCCTGGTCATGTCGCGAAGCTTGTTGATTGGCAGGATGATGCAGAAGTAGACTGCCATGGCCACAATCAGGAAGTTGATGATTTCACCGATGATGGCTCCGAAGGAGATCGTCGCGTTGTTATAGGTGATCGTCAGAAGGTTGGATAGATCCGGCTTGCCGAAGATCATGCCGATAAGAGGCGTGATGAACGATTTGACGATTGCATTCACGACTGCGGTGACAGCGCCGCCCATGACGACACCGACTGCCATGTCTATCATCGAGCCGCGAGAGATGAATTTCTTGAAGCCACCTATCGGCCCTTTGTCGGTGAGCGCGGCCAGCTGATGCGTGGCCTGCATGGTCTTTGAGCTCATTCTTTTCCCGTTCTCTGAAAGTGATGACATTCCTGCTCCTTAACTAATCTCTTCGAAGTTCGGCCTTATCCGGCCTCTCGCTCCGCATCCGAGTCTACATCAGTCGCTTACTGCAAGGATAGGAGCCTGCTCCTGCTGGCGAAGAATTGCCATTGCTTCCTCAGGAGATACACAAAATATTACAGCCGTCTCTTCCTCGCGATTCGATGTTATTGAGTTAAGCAAGGTTTCATTTGATTTCTCTGCAATCTGAAGCACCTGAGCTTCGTCGGCCAATACGCAGAGTGGCTCTAAAACCGAGTTAGACTCGTCATTTGATGAGGATTCGTCCAGCCCATTCAGATCGTTGCCTTCATGCTGTGCATCCTCGGTTGTAGACCGGCTTGAACATGTGCCTGAGGACACAAGCCTTACCGAATCGCCGGTGGCGATCTGAGCGGGGACGCTGGCGAGTCTGATCTGAATCGAGGTGCGTCCGGACGCGATGCCAGGTGAATCCTTAATCGAACCGTCAACGAGTGGCTGCCCCGTCTTCAATTCCGTCTGCGACTGTCTGCCTTCCGCCGCCCCGATGCTGAGAATGAAGTGAGGCGTCATCGCAGAGTCCGGGACCTTCACGATACCGAGATCCTCTGCACGAAGAGTCGCCCCACGTGCGACGTTGCGTGCCGCGACGACGACCTGAATCTGACGTTGCAAGCCTTGGACGATTGACTGGCAGACCGCGAACACGGTCAGCCCTGAAAGCAGGACTATCAGAAGATGTCTGAGATGAGCCTGCAGACGCCTTCGCTGGAGCGAATCGTATGAAGAGCGAGATTGCCATCGGGAGCCATATGAATGTGAGCGGAATAAATCGAACATGCCATCATTGTGGACACTGGTATGGCACTGCGCACGCTTTTTCCGAGAATGTGGTCGAATGTGGCCGTGCATTGTCGAAACATATGCGCGTAGCAATGATTCAACAAGAATGGACCGGCAGCAATGATCCAGCGCCTGTCATGCGCCTTTCACAGGGGACCGCCGCCTCACGGCATGGAGTCGGCGCGATCTCGGATTCCGTCCCCTGTCGCCTTGGAAACGGCGAGCGGACCGAGATCGCACGCAGATCACTTGGAGGAAGATCCTGAATGCGACGAGGAATCGGTCCGATAGAAGCCATGGCCCTTGAATTCGATGGGCACTGCCGAGAAGATCTTTCTAACCTGAGCCTCACCGCAACGAGGGCAGACGGTGATCGGATCGTCGTTGAACGACTGCTGCTCCGTGAAATCGTATTGACAGTTCCTGCAACGGTAATGATAGGTAGGCAAGGTCTTCCTCCACTGATTCTCATGACATCGACGACTAGGCACCAATAATAGACGACTGCATCCGGACGCATGATCCCTTCCGAATGCTCCAGACCGTATTATTGCACTGCGTACGGTCTTGCGTCTTGAAGCTTGTCTATCGGCGTGAAGGACCTGGGAGTGAGAACGCCATCGACCCTGACATCGAATGATGAATGGGGGACAGGCCTGTCCGAAAATTCCCAGGGCCAGCAAATCGCGATGATTCGGGATTCCTGATTGCGGTATCGCAGAGCCTTGTCATACCAGCCAGCTCCGCGTCCCAGACGATTGCCAAGCCGGTCGACGGCAAGGGCGGCAACGAAGATGGTGGATGCCTGTGCGAGGGCATCCGCAGGGAGTGTCCTATCGGTGGGTTCCGCCGGGCGATGCCCGCCCATGTCCACCAGACCTGCGGCACCTGAGTAACGGCTCCATCCCATATCAAGTCCGCTGCCCAACCGAGGCACGAGTATCTGCGCGTGGATGTCAAGGAAGTGGTCGAGCAGCGCAGAGGTGGGAACCTCGCTGCCCATCGAGACAAAGCAGGCGATTGTCGCATTGGCCTGCACGATCCCCGCATCGATGGCTGCGTCGGCAAGTCGCTTGCCGGACGCATCACGAATTTCCTGGGAAGTCCCATGGCGTCGATGCAGCACCGCCCTGCGTAGCTTCGCCTTCTGATCTGATATGCCATCCATGACACACAGTATGACTCGCTTATGCGTGATATGCCAGTTTCCCGCCCACAAGTGCGATAATGGCGGCATGTCCGTTTTCCAATCATTAAGGGATGCATTCAGGCCGCATTTCGACAACAGCCATTTCCGCACCCCGATTGAAATCGATGCTCCCGAAGGCATGCCTGCAATTCGACTTCGTCCGGTCCGAGAGGAGGATGATGTCGAATGGAACACCCTGCGAAGCAGGAATCGCGAGTGGCTTGAGCCATGGGAGTCTGGAGACCCCATGCACGGAAGCGGGATATCGTTCCTGCAGTGGGTTCGCCGAGAGCGGGAACTTGCAGAGTCAGGTTCGGAAATAGTGTTCATGGTGGAATACGAAGGCAGGATCGTCGGTCAGATATCTCTTGGAGCAATCTGCTACGGCTCGATGCGGACCGGGACCGTGGGATACTGGATGGACCGCGGCCATGCAGGTCTTGGATTCGCACCTCTCGCGCTTGCGATGCTTGCAGACTGGGCCTTCGCTGCTGTCGACGGTCCCCGTCTGCACCGTCTCGAAATCGATATTCTTCCTTCCAACCAACGTTCGAAACGTATCGTGGAGAAACTGGGCATTCCCAGAGAGGGACTGCATAGGGAATACATGTATATCAACGGCAGGTGGAGGGACCATGATTCATATGCGCTCCTTTCGACCGACGTGGAGACGACAGTCACCGAAAGGCTTGGACGGTCGGTCTTCGATGATCGAAAAGTGAGTCGCGCTCGCTAAATTTGTCCGACACGCCATGGCGTTTATTACATAAACACCATTCTTACTCTATCGTAGGCGTTATGAACTATGAATCACTAAGCAGTCTCGTGCTCTTAGTGATTGCTGCGCTTCTCATTTGCGGTTGGTTGCCGGGGAAGACCATAATGGGGATGAGACGTGCATCGGAGCATCGCGAAGACAGATACTCCTCATCGTTGCATGTGGTGACGCAGGATGATGCCGCGCGCGTCGGTGATGCCAGGTCGCATGCTGGCGACATGCAAAGAGTGAAAGGTTCGTTCATGGACTCTGATAGGACGCAAAGAAATGCTGCGCACAAACAAGAGCATATTGAACGGATTCGCCAGATGAGGCGTGCGGCGATTCGAAGGCGCCAGCTCATTGTCGCCACGCTCGCCGTCATTGCCATCGTTCTTGTCGCCATATCCGCGACAAAGCTTATTTCCTTCTGGTACTGCCTGATTCCCGTTGCATTGCTTGCAGTCGTGTTGGCGCTGGGAGCCCGCGCTTCGAGTGCCGCGCGCGAATGGGAACGGCGCATCGCCGCCGCGGACCGTGGCGGACAGGATGCCGCCGGCAGACGTCCGGTCAACAGGGGTGCATCCGACGGACGGGCTCGGATGCAGGCTGAGCGACAGCCGGAGGTCGGCTCCTCCAAGAATCCGACCGTTCAGTCGACCCGTGCACCACAGTCGGTTCAGACATCAGGATCTGCCCATCCATCAAGGTCGGCACAGCGTCAGATCCGCAAGAATCAGCAGCCACATAGTTCGCTGCGGCAATCCGAGGCTGCCCCTGCGACGGCAACCGATGTTTTGAATAAGGCCGAGATTCAGCGCATTCTTCAACTTGCAAGGCAGGAGCAGCGGCATGCGGCGAAATCGAATGCAGCGAAATCGAATGCAGAAAAGGCTCCGCTTGATTCAGGGCGCAACCGCACGGAAGGCACTGGCGAAGCCGAAGCATCGGTGATCGTCGCTGACGCATCCCCGACCGAACGGGCTTCCGCGGACGTGGAGAAGACCGCCGGGAAGACCGCGCGGTCCATGGCTCCACAGGAAGCCCGCAACGCTGCTCCACAGCAGGCTAAGGCCACATCGGGCAAGGCGGCCTTGCCAAACGTTGACATGCCAAAGCTTGAACAGAACTCACAGCAGCAGGCAGCCTCTCAGGATCTGATATCCTTCTCGCTGGGAACGGTTCGCAAATCGCCCGAGCAGGATGGAGATGGGCCCGAGAGCCTTGAGATAAAGTCCAGCAGGCAGGTATCCGTCGCCATTCCTAGGCCCAAGGTCGAGGATGAGACCAGTGAAATCTCCGTCGCAGGGGTGGTCGGCAAGGCTGAACTGCAGTCAGCGCTGGCGGACAGTGCGATCGATGCGCAGGGCGAGGATGCCGTTGCTGAGGATTCCTCAGATACGGCCAATGGGTCTTCCGAGGAGTCGGGCAGCGATTCCCATGCGTTCCACGATGCCGAGATTCACGCAAGTGTGGAGCCTCCGGCACAGAGCTCGGAATCGCTCAGTATCGGCCTGGATGCCATTCTTTCCCGGCGTGGCAGCAAGTGACGCTGCCGTTTCGCTCACAGCGGTTTTTCATTTTGACTTAGCACTCGAGTTGGCAGAGTGCTAATTTCGCGCTACGATGTCGTGTAGCGCGAATGACTCGTGTGGAGTGTCCCGTCAGCCGCTCGACATTGTCATGGCGCGAACATTATCGATTCTCTTATAAGAAAGAGGAGGTCCACAGTGTCGATCTCACTCACACCGTTGGAAGACAAAATTGTCATCAAGCAGGCAGCGGCTGAAACAACAACAGCCTCTGGTCTTGTGATTCCAGATACCGCCAAGGAAAAGCCTCAGCAGGGCGAAGTCCTTGCTGTCGGACCAGGTCGCCTGGACGACAAAGGCGAGCGCATTCCTGTTGACGTGAAGACCGGAGACAGGGTTCTTTACTCAAAGTATGGCGGCACCGAAGTCCACTATGACGGTGAGGATTTGCTCATCGTTTCGGCGCATGACATCTTGGCTATCCTGAAGTAACGCCATAGCTGATGGTTCACCCCGTAGGGCATAGAGATATGCTCTGCGGGGTTTTTACGTACAATGGGATGTGTCCAGCTGGCTTGGGGGAGATATGGTCGATCGGAATGCCTCGAACGAGATAGTCGATGCGCTTGACGCCGTGCTGAATTGCCCGCGCGACGTCATTGAACTGGCCGTGATGACGGTTGCGGCCGGCGGCCATCTGCTTCTCGAAGACATTCCAGGGGTTGGAAAGACGACGCTGGCCAGGGCGATGGCCAAGGTCATGGCAGGAACCGTGCATCGCGTTCAATTTACTCCTGACATGCTGCCGAGCGATCTCACGGGTGTGAGCATCTACGACCGACGTTCTGAGAATTTCGTATTTCGCCCCGGGCCCCTGTTCGCGAACATCGTGATTGCCGATGAGGTCAACCGCGCCAACCCCAAGACCCAATCAGCCATGCTTGAGGCGATGGCCGAAAGACAGGTCAGCGCAGACGGGGAGACCCATGTGCTCCCCGATCCGTTCTTTGTGGTCGCAACGCAGAATCCCATCGAGCTGGAAGGCACCTTTCCGCTGCCAGAGGCTCAGCTGGATAGATTCATGACTTGCACAAGCATCGGGTATCCGCAGGAGCAGGCGGAGGTCAGGACCATTGCAGGGACCGGGCAGGACGATCCTCTCGAATCATTGCGGCAGATATGCAGTCTCGACGACATGGTCAGGCTGCGTGGGCAGGCTTCACAGGTGCATGTCAGCGAGGACGTCGCTCGCTACATCGTCGCGATAGTCAATGCGACGCGCGTCGACGGCGAGATTCGCTTCGGGGCTTCGCCTCGGGCAGCCCTGGCGCTTGCTGCCATGGCGCGCGCCCATGCGCTCATGCGCAATCGGGACTTCGTCATTGCCGACGACGTTCGGACACTTGTAGTTCCGGTGCTCGCACACCGCCTGGTTCTGGTGAATGCGCATGGGGACGGTGGAGACGAACGCCGCAGGGACATTCTTGACGAGGTCGTGAACGACATTCCGGTTCCTCGCATCACAGAAAGATTGCATGCGATGTCGGCATCGGATGGTTCCACGAAGCTTCGCACTGCCGAAACCAGCGATGCGTTGACATGATGAACGTCATTCGCTCGGCTTGCCGTTCCTGGCGCTCCAAGGTGATTCATCGCTGGCATGCGCATGGCAGCGTCAGGCCGACGGCAGGCGGAGCGCTCGTGGCGGCTGTCGCCGCTGCACTCACTTTCTTCGGACTCATGCTTGACGACAGGTCATTGATGGCTTCGTCGGTTGCCGCGTGGCTGATAGTCATTGCATCCCTTGCCTTGGTAGGCATGCAGAGGAAGCTGCTGACATCGTCATGCATCCGTGATCCTGCGGCTGCGATGCCGGATGTAGATGGCGTTTCCCGGATGATTGTCCTGAATGTCTCATCGAGGATGCGTCGATTGGTGCTGCCGCGCGCCGTGATGGCTGGAAGTCAGTGGGAGAGCCTCGACCAGCATGGTGCCACGGTTGAACGCATCGTAGGTCCGATACCGCCGATTCGTGGGCTCTATCGACTGAATTCCTCGGTGGTCGTCTGGCTTGACCCATTCGGAATCTGGAGGATGCGGGCCATCCTCAGGGATGTGCACGATGAATTTCTGGTACTGCCTGATGTGCGCACTCGGAGCATGCAGCGGACGAGGGTGCTGAGCGGATTTGCATCAGGGAATTCGCAGGCAGAGTCCTTCAACGGCGTCCGGGCATATATGCAAGGCGATTCCCCACGCACGATCGCCTGGAAATACACGGCCCATCGTGGCGAATTGATGACTCGCGAATCCAGCAGGGAAATTCCCGCCACGGTGCTTGTGCTGCTTGATATGGGCGACGATCATCTTGAATCATGCATCGTTCAGGCTTTGATGCTCTGCAATCGCAGCATGCCATCCGATGCCCGCATAGGTGTCTCTGACGGGCGGATCATCGCTGAGGCGGGTGAGGCAGCCAACCGTTTCCTGGCTTCTCTGCAGGCTGCAGGATTGGGCGACGCGAACGCTTCGGGCCGTGGAACAGATGACATCGTTGCACATGGCGTGACTGATTCCGTGCGAAGGTTCCATGGCGATGAAGACCCTGGGCAGGGGGAGCCCCCGATATTCGATGAATCGAATCCCGCTCTCCGTGATTTCAACCGCTTGATCGTGCTGACATCCTCTTCTGAAAGGAGCCGGTTGGAGACAGGACTGCGACGTTCCGTTTTTTCCGACCGTTACGAAGTCATTCATGTGCAGCCAGACGACAAGGTCGAGCATGATCCGCAATTGCGCCTGATCCATGCAGGAGGGGGTGGAAAAGATGCGGGTGGTGGGCCCCGCCGCAGCGATGCCGCGAAGATCGACAGCGAAGTCGCGGCATCGGGGCGCAGATCCTCTCTTCGTGCCGAACCGTTCATGGGTGTCGTCGCGCATCGGCATGATGCTTTGAATTCTGGACGGCGCAATGGAACTTTCAGCGCCAGCCCGCAGGAACCTTCGCGAGATCTCTCCCATGACGAATCCCCAGCCGCTGCATTGCCCAGGTCGGGAGAGTCTGGAGATCGTCAAGTTTCGAATGGCGGTCGTTCGATGCGTGCCTTGCGTGGGCAGGCCAGAAGCTCGGCCCTCAATGCACGAATCGTCCAGCTCATGACGGTACTTGCCCTGTGGTGTGTATTCCTGGCGACTCTGCAGTCTGTCACCGCCGTCATCGAAGCCCAGGGAGCCTGGAGATGGTATGTCGCAGCAGCTTTCTCCGTCCTGTCGATCGAGATCGCTATCGCGCCGAGCAGCCTTTCGAGGTCGTTGCTGAGGACAGGCGTTGACTGTGCGCTCTTTCTCGTCTCCGGAGTGCTGGTCGCCGATATGCGCATCTATCAGGCCCATGGTGTCTGGCTCTTCGAGCAGGCACAGACCGTGACCGAGACCGCGGCTGATGGGGTGCGTCACAGCGTGGAGATGCCTTCCGGCCTTTCGACTGCCTGGACTGCGCTCGCAGACGGCTTCAACGGCATGTATGAGCAATATCCTCCGGTGCGCGTCGACGCTGACGCCGATGCGCTGATAATCATGATCGCGACCCTGACGCTGATGCTGCTGCGATGCCTGATGACGCAGGTCCAGGCATCGCCGCTGTTGGCTGTGTTCCCCATCGTTGCAATGAGCTTCAGCTATCTTGTCGTAGGGGCAAGTCCTCAATGGTGGGTTCTTTTCGCAGTGCTTCTTTCGGGACTGACCCTGCTGTGGACGACAAAACGTCCCATCGTTCCACCGCCAGGAAAGCAAACGCAGCATCATCGTGCCTCGCGTCCCTCTGAATGGCTGGGCGCTGGTGGAATCGATGTGTTCGCACCAGTCCCAACGGCAGTATGTGCATGCATGGCTGCCATCGCCATCATGACCACGCCTCTGTCTCTCGCGCTGGCACAGCGTGTTTCCATCGGATACGGTGATGCTCCGGGGTTGTTCTCGAGCCAGACGATCAGCCCACTCATCGACCTCAAGAGAAATCTCCAAGGTGGTTCCGCTGCCACCGTCTTCACCTACACTTCCGACCGCGCCCTCTACATGCGCATGTCTACCTTGGGCAATTTCAACGGAGACACATGGTCGTTCAACCTCAACGCTTCCGGCAACGATGACTACGGTTCGAGTGGTCAGACTGCGGCTGGTGGGGGCATCTACGGCTCGCAGCGAGACGCTTCCTCCTCTCCCTTCTCCACCTCGTCAGACAGACTCACGCTGCTCGCCCGCATGGCATCGCTGAGCGTGTTCGGCGGTGATTATCTGGAAGACGATCTGCAGAGCAGCTCGATTGACATCAAATCCCTTTCGTCCAGTTTTCTGCCTGTTCCTGGAATTGGGTTGAGGTTCACGGGTGCCGCCGATTCCTCGTCTTGGCTGACCAGATATGACGGCTCGTTGTTCACCAATGATTCAGGCTCCAAGGATGGCACTCGTTATGGCGTAAGCAGTGTGTACCTTCGACCGATTCAGAAGACGTCCGATTTTTTCGAGATCGGTGACGTTCAGGAAGAGATGAAGCAGGTTCTGGCAGAGCTGACCCAGGATGTGAACGAGATGGGTGAGGGGTCGAACGGTGGCGGTGGTGATTCCTCGCAGAGCTCCAGCGCTTCATCGACTCTGAATCTGTTCCGTTCGCGTCTGAGGACGCTGTCTGCAGATGACACCGGTGAGGGCAGGCGTCTGCGCCAATATTATGGGTCCCTGCCCGAGTCTCTCCCGAAGGATGCACAGGCTGTGGTGGACAGGGCACGCAGCCAGGGGGTATCCACCGACGGCGCGAACGCCGAGCAGGAGATAGAAGCAATGCGATATCTTGTGGGCTATTTCAATACCAGTGGCTTCACCTACTCCTTGGACGCCCCTGACGGCAATGGCCGGGGCAACATGCAGATCATCGGCGATTTCCTGAAGACGAAGTCCGGATACTGCATTCACTATGCATCCGCTCTGGCCGTGCTTGGTCGCGCAATGGGACTTTCCACACGCATGGTCTTGGGATACAACGCAGGAACGGAGAAGCGTGGGACCCATACGGTCACTGCGGATCAGCTGCACGCCTGGGTGGAAACATACATCGATGGCATCGGCTGGGTTCCCTTCGATGTCACACCGGCGTCTGATGCTTCCTCGGCGGCTGAGGAGACGACACCTGCCGAGGCTTCGAGTTCCTCGTCCTCGACATCCTCTGTCGCTGCCACTCCCACGGCATCGTCGACGTCGTCGGCACAGTCGGCAAGCCCCTCTGAATCGTCATCGGGTGTCCGGGACGACGGCAGGAATGCGGGCAAGCGGAGCGATGCAGGAATTTCTTCTCGGGCATGGCTGATTTCCACGCTCGTTCTGGCGGCTGTGATTGCTGCCATAGGCCCTTCCACCCTTCGCCATCTGCAACGGCGGAGACGATTCAGAAGCATTCAGACCCATCCGCTGCCAGATACGCCGGCCACTGCGATGGTCATGTGGCAGGAGCTTGTGGCGACTGCGATCGATGCCGGTCTGCGATGGACAGCGCAAGCCACCGACCTTGACATCGCCGAGACAGTGGCCGATGCGGTCTCGAGACAGGACGATGGCGCCGCAGCCGACATACGCGAGCTTTATGGTCTGGCAGCTGCTGCAGCGTATGGCGGGAAGACACCCGATGGCACTCCTCCGACGCTGAACGATCTTGATCTTCGAAAGATGATTCAGGCCGTGCTCGAGGTGAGGAAGCGTGAGACGGGTCTGCTCGCCAGATGCAGGATTGCGGCAGGATGGATCTTTCCGAGGTCGCTTCTGCATCCACGAGGCTGATGGGGTTGCAGTGTGTGGCTTGCTATGACCTGTGGACCCGTGCGGTCCACAGGATTAGATGACCGACAATGCCTGGTCAAGGTCACGAATCAGATCGTCGGCGTCTTCGAGTCCGACTGCAAATCTGACAAAGCCGTGGTGAAACTCCTTGGGGTACAGGAATTGGCGCTCGTCATCCTCCCCGAGAAAGACGATCAGGCTTTCGTCGTGTCCAAGCGAAACCGCTGAGGTCACGATGTTGAGCGCTGCGATGAACCGGTTGTATCCGTCGTGGTCGGTATGCAGTCCGAAGCTCATGACACCGGAATATCCGGAATCAGCATGTGCCAGTTGGCTGCGGGCAATCTCATGGCCCGGATGTGACGTGAGTCCCGGGTATGCCACGAAGCTCACCTTCGGGTGTCTGCAAAGATGATTGGCTATGCGCAGCCCTGACGCATTGTGCTGTCTCATCCTGAGAGGCAGCGTCACCGAACCTCGGTTGATCAGCCATGCATTGAAGGGGCTGATGACTCCTCCGTAGTTGACCTGGGCAGTGAAGCGTATCTCGTCGGTGAGCTTCTTGCTCGTTGCGATCGAGCCGCCGAGTGCGTCCCCGTGGCCGTTGATGTATTTGGTGAGGCTCTCGATTGCGATATCCGCACCGAGGCGTATCGGCTGGACGTTGTATGGGGTGTTGAAGGTGTTGTCGACGCTTATCAGAATGTCTGGGTTCGCTTCATGCCCGATTCGTGAGATTCTTGCGATATCGCTAACCTTCAACGTCGGATTCGCTGGCGTCTCGATATGGATGAGTCTGGTGTTGGGACGAATGGCGCGCTTGACCTTGTCTGCGTCCGATGTGTCCACGATGCTGGTCTCGATGCCGTATTTATTGGGCAGGATCTCGTTGAGCAGACGGTATGCGGCAATATAGGTGGTATCCGAGAAGATGGCATGATCCCCACGTGAAAGGACCGTCGTGAAGGTTGCCGAAAGTGCGGCGACCCCTGATGCAAGGACCACCGCATCCTCCGCATCCTCGAGATTGGCGATCTTGCGTTCCAGATAGCGCTGGTTCGGATGCCCGTTGCGCGCATACAGGTTGAGATCCGAGCTTGACCAGTTCAGCGTGGAGGCGTCATAGGGAAGCTCATATGCATTCGCAAGGGTGATGGGTCTTCGAATCGCTCCGGTTTCCGCGTCTGTTCCATTGCCCAGATGGATCGCACGCGTTGAGAACCCCAACGGCTGCTCATCGAATGATATGCCCTCATGTATCAAATCTGATGTCATGATTCATCAATAGCACGTAATCGCCGGTGGCGCACCGTGCTCATTATGGCGACGACGATTGCAAAGCCGGGCATCTTCTACCATGTATAAGAAAAAACTTATACGAATTCTGAAGGATGCGAGCGAAATTCGATGGCTGCAGGAGTCAGCGCCCTGCGAATCCTCGCATAATCCGCTCATGCATGTGCGCCGCCATTCAGGCGTTGTATGTCAGGCCACGGCATAGGATAGGGCTATGGCTTTCAAACATCGCACGGATATCGATCTTCTTCCTTCTTACAAGCAGGGGAAGCCGGCTCCGAAATCCAATCGCCACACATATAAGATATCGAGCAATGAGAATCCTTTTGAACCCCTTGCGAGTGTGAAGGCCGCGATCGTCGATGACGCGCTCAGCCACATCAACAGATATCCTGACATGCGCGGCTGGGGGGTCGTTGAGCGACTTGCCAAGGAGACGGGCGTGGCACCCGAGAACATTTGCCTTGGATGCGGTTCGACCGAGGTCATCACCCAGTTGGTGCAATTGCTCGCAGGGACGGGAGATGAGGTCGTCTATCCTTGGAGAAGCTTTGAGGCATATCCGATCATAGTCGCCACCGCAGGCGCAAGGAGCGTCCAGGTTCCGCTTACATCCGACGGCCATCACGATATCGAGGCAATGATTGCCGCGATAACCGAAAGAACCCGGCTGATCATCGTGAACAACCCGAATAATCCAACTGCCGTGCCGGTCAGCGATGCCGATGCCCGCACATTGCTGGATGCGGTTCCCGACGACGTCATCGTGCTCTTCGATGAGGCGTATTTCCAATTCAATACCGATCCCAACACGGCCGTTGCCATGGAACTGTTCCAGGAGTATCCCAATGTAGTCGTCGCGCAGACCTTCTCGAAGGCATATGGCTTGGCGGGGCTGCGCATCGGATATGCAGTGGCCCCCGAGGATGTGATTGACGGCATGCGCAAGGTTGCCTTGCCTTTCGGGGTCTCTCGCGTCGCTCAGACAGCGGCGCTGGCCAGCCTGGATGCCTATGACGAGCTCAACGACCGCGTCCAGGTCATCATTTCCGAACGTGAGCGCGTTCTCAGGGCGTTGCGTTCTCAGGGCTGGACCATTCCCGATGCCGAGGCGAACTTCTTCTGGATTCAATTTGGTGAGAAGACCGAAGAAGCGGAGCAATACTTCATCAAGGCTGGTCTTTCGACTCGAGTCTTCGCCGGTGAAGGAATCCGCTTCACCGTGGGCGAGGCTGCCGCCAATGATCTGGTCATCCAGACATGCTCTAAGTTGAAGACCGTGGGGCTTTTGGTCTGACAAGAGCCAAGAAAGTTCGAGATTCCGAGTTTTGCGGCAATTCTCAGGTATAGCGACTGATTTTCGTTGAAATGATCTCTAGAACTAGCGGGAATGCAGCAGTTATACCTGAGAATTGCCGCAAAACTCGGAATCTCGCGAACAAAGCAGTTCGTAGAGGGCGAATCAAGTCAAATTACACCAATGTGATATTAACCACACGAAACACTATATCTAGTGTTAGCATTTATGGTGATACCTAGATATAGTAGTTTTTCGCAATGGTTTGAGATAAGAGAGTCTGCGGATGCCGTCATGTGAGTCGCACCCGTCGATGAGGGGGATTCATGGGTGCAACACTTGAGAAAACGGCCAATGCAATGAGCGACATCAATCATGGAGATGAGGGCGTGCAGGCCTGCGGAACAGAGCGGCAAGACGAGACAGCCGGAGTCGATTCGGTTGCAATCAGCACGCCGGACATTCCTGCGGAAGGTGAAGTCAGGGGAGCTGTGGTGTTTTTCTCGTCGGCTTCGGAGAATACCGCACGATTCATCAGGAACTGCCATCTTGAGCATGAAGGCATCAACGTCTATCGGATCCCTCTGCACCGTCGAGGCGGTTCGCTGAACATTCGTGAGCCATACATTCTCGTCGTGCCGACCTATGGCGGCGGAAGCCCGGATAAGGCAGTTCCGACGCAGGTCAGGCTCTTCCTGAACGACCGTGCAAACCGCAATGGAATTCGTGGAGTGATAGCATCCGGCAACACTAACTTTGGCGAGGCCTTCTGCATGGCGGGCGATCTCGTGTCCAAGAAGTGCAAGGTGCCGTTCCTCTACTATTTCGAGCTCATGGGAACGAAGGAAGACGAGGAAAAGGTACGCAAGGGAGTTCCTGAATTCTTCGCGAACATCAAGAAACAACAACAAGCTTAGGTTCGAACAACTTAGATACAGCAACACACGAACACACACACTGCGAAGGGAAATCAATGGCAGCTCAGGAAGACACCGCGCTCGAAATGGACCAGACAAGCGATGAAGGCTACGATTCGGCGCATGACTATCACTCACTGAACGCGATGCTGAATCTCTATGACAGCAACGGAAAGATTCAGTTCGACAAGGACAGGCAGGCAGCACGCGAATTCGTTACCTCGCATGTTGCGGACAACACAAGACAGTTCGACTCAACGCATGAGCGTCTGAGCTATCTGCTCAACAATCAGTACTACGACAAGCGCGTATTCGACGAATACACACCGGAATTCCTCGACAGCATCTATGCCCATGCCGAGTCTCTGGGATTTGAGTTCGAGACATTCCTCGGTGCCTTCAAGTTCTATTCCTCATATGCATTGAAGTCTTTCGATGGCAAGCAATACCTTGAGGACTTCCCTGAGCGCTGCGTTGCAGTGGCTCTTGAACTGGCATCGGGAGATGAGGATCTGGCCATCAAATACGCGGAAGAGATCATTCGCGGTCGCTTCCAGCCCGCAACCCCGACATTCCTGAATCTGGGCAAGGCTCAGCGTGGAGAGCCGGTCAGCTGCTTCCTGGTTCGCATCGAAGACAATATGGAATCCATTTCGCGTGGCATCAACGCGGCGCTCCAGCTGTCGAAGCGTGGCGGCGGCGTGGCACTCCTGCTCAGCAATCTGCGTGAGCTCGGCGCACCGATCAAGCATATCGAAAACCAGTCCAGCGGCGTCATTCCAGTCATGAAGCTGCTTGAGGACTCCTTCTCGTATGCCAACCAGCTCGGCGCTCGGCAGGGAGCCGGTGCAGTCTATCTGTCGGCACATCACCCTGACATCCTTCGATTCCTCGACACCAAGCGAGAGAACGCGGACGAGAAGATCCGCATCAAGTCGCTCTCGCTTGGCGTGGTGATCCCCGACATCACCTTTGAACTTGCCAAGCAGCGCAAGCCCATGGCACTGTTCAGCCCATACGATGTGCAGCGCGTGTATGGCAAGCCGCTTTCCGACATTTCCATCACCGAAAACTACGACAAGATGGTTGCCGACGACCGCATCTCCAAGAAATACATCGATGCCCGTGAATTCTTCATGACCATAGCCGAGATTCAGTTCGAGTCCGGCTACCCATACATAGTCTTCGAAGACACCGTGAACCGTGCCAACCCGATCGACGGCCGCATCACGATGAGCAACCTCTGCTCCGAGATTTTGCAGGTGCAGGAACCAAACGAGTTCAACGAGGACCTGACCTTCAAGCATGTCGGCCGCGACATTTCGTGCAACCTGGGCTCGCTCAACATCGCGAAGGCCATCGACGGCGGTCTTGCCGACACGGTGGAGACATCGATTCGTGCATTGACGTCGGTGGCGGAACACACGCATATCGATGCGGTTCCATCGATCCGTCGTGCCAACGACGAAGGCCATGCCATCGGTCTCGGCGAGATGAACCTCCACGGCTTCCTCGCTCGCGAGGGCATGCATTATGGTTCGCCGGAGGCGCTTGACTTCACCGACATGTATTTCATGACCGTCGCATACCATGCCTATCGGGCGTCACACCGCATCGCTGTCGAACGCGGTACGGCATTCGCGCGTTTCGAGAAGTCGGCGTATGCAAAGCCGGCCGGACAAGGCAACTACTTCGACAAATACACCGACGGTCGCCGTTCGCTTGAACCGCAGACCCAGTTCGTGCGCGATCTCTTCGCCAAGTTCAAGATCGAGATTCCAACGGTCGATGACTGGAAGGAACTGCAGGCCGCCATCTTGAAGGACGGCATCTACAACCAGAATCTTCAGGCAGTGCCACCCACCGGTTCGATCAGCTATATCAACCACTCCACGAGCTCGATTCACCCCATCGCGTCGAAGATCGAGATTCGCAAGGAAGGCAAGATCGGACGTGTATATTACCCGGCACCATACATGACCAACGACAACCTGCAATACTATGACGATGCCTACGAAATCGGTTGGAAGGCCATCGTCGACACGTATGCCGTGGCAACGCAGCATGTCGACCAGGGACTGTCCCTGACTCTCTTCTTCCCTGACACCGCAACGACCCGTGACATCAACAAGGCGCAGATCTATGCATGGCGCAAGGGAATCAAGACGCTCTATTACATCCGCATTCGTCAGCAGGCCCTTGAAGGAACGGAAGTCGAGGGCTGCGTCAGCTGCCAGCTCTGAGCGCATTCAGACGTATCTTGCATAAGGATTAATTGAAAGGAACAACACATGGTACCTATTTCCGTACCGAGACAGCCACTGAAACTGATTGATCGCGTCTCGGCAATCAATTGGAATCGTCTTGAGGACGACAAGGATCTGGAGGTATGGGATCGTCTGACCGGTAACTTCTGGCTTCCGGAAAAGGTCCCGATCAGCAACGACATCCCCAGCTGGCAGAAGCTCACTGACGCCGAGCGCACGCTGACGATGCATGTGTTTACCGGCCTGACCTTGCTTGATACGATTCAGGGCACCGTTGGCGCGGTCTCGCTGATTCCTGATGCGCTCACGCCCCATGAAGAGGCGGTCTACACCAACATTTCGTTCATGGAATCGGTGCACGCGAAGTCGTATTCCTCGATTTTCTCGACGCTTGCCTCGACTCCTGAGATCGACGACGCATTCAGCTGGAGTGAGGAGAACGAATACCTGCAGAAGAAGGCGCAGATCGTCCTCGACTATTATGAGGGCGACAGTCCTCTGAAGCGCAAGGTCGCCTCGACGCTGCTTGAGTCCTTCCTGTTCTATTCCGGCTTCTATCTGCCGATGTATTTCTCAAGCCATGCGAAGCTGACGAACACGGCTGACGTGATTCGCCTGATCATCCGTGACGAGGCCGTGCATGGCTACTACATCGGTTACAAGTATCAGAAGGGCCTTGAGAAGGTCTCGGATTCGGAGCGTCAGGATTTGAGCGATTACACCTATGAGCTGCTGAACGACCTCTATGACAACGAGGTCGATTACACTCGCAGTCTCTACGAAAGCGTCGGATTGGTCGAGGACGTCGAGAAGTTCCTGCGCTACAACGGCAACAAGGCTCTCATGAACCTCGGATACCCGGCCCTGTTCTCATCTGACTCCACCAATGTCAACCCTGCGATCATCGCCTCCCTGAGTCCCAACGCCGACGAAAACCACGACTTCTTCTCGGGTTCAGGCTCAAGCTATGTCATGGGCAAGGCAGTCGAGACCGATGACGACGACTGGGACTTCTGAGCAGGCGTCTCATTCGTGCCTGAGTGGGCGCATATCATCGGATCGATGGGTCTCATGAGATCGGGTTGTGAAACGGAAGGCAATTAAGTGCGACACGGCGACTCTGTGACTTGCATGTTTTCAGAAAGCGTGGCAAGATAACAAAGTTGCCGTTTTCGGTGACATGGCGGATTTCCCAAGCGGTCAAAGGGAGCTGACTGTAAATCAGCCGCGTAATGCTTCAGTGGTTCGAATCCACTATCCGCCACGCCTCGATAGCTCAGTGGTAGAGCACTTCCTTGGTAAGGAAGAGGTCGTGAGTCCGATTCTCACTCGAGGCTCCATGGCGGGGTAGCTCAGCTGGCTAGAGCGTACGACTCATAATCGTAAGGTCGAGAGTTCGAGTCTCTCCCTCGCTACAATCACTGGTAACATCCAGTGGGAAAGACTAATAGAGGTGAACTATGGCAAAGGCCGCAGATATTCGTCCAGGCATTACGCTGGCGTGCACCGAGTGCAAGGAACGTAACTACATCACGACGAAGAATCGTCGCAACACTCCGGATCGTCTCGAACTGAAAAAATTCTGCCCACGTTGTGGAAAGCAGACCATTCACCGCGAGACCCGCTGAATTCTTCACGTGTGTTTTGCAAGGCCCGACCGTAAGGTCGGGCCTTCCTTTTTCTGGCTCGGTTAATTCGAGCCCTGTCATTGGAGTTCGCAGGCCTGTGAACGATGCACCCATCACTTCGTCGCCAAGGCTTTGCTGGCGGACTGGAGGCAGGCCGTGCCAATTCAGAGAGTGCGCGATGACTTCAATGAACGATTCAACCGAAGAACTGGTTCGGGTGAGATAGGCTGATGTCCATGAATGCATTACCAACTTTCGCAGACCTGACCACGATCGGAGTGGGAGGAGAGATCTCACGCTTCATCGAACCGACGACGAGAGTCGGATTCATCGAAGCGATCGAAGATGCTGACCATGATGGCATGCCCCTCTGCGTTCTCGGGGGAGGATCGAATATGTTGGCCGGTGACGAGGCCTTCGCAGGCGTGGTCATCAGGGATGCGAGACGGGATATTGTGGTTCCCGATGAGGCCGCTCCGGCAGAGGGATCTGACACGACCGTCCATCTCACTGCCAGCGCCGGAAGCAACTGGGATGATTTCGTTGAATTCGCGATTTCGCTCGGGTTGGAAGGCGTGGAGGGGCTGTCTGGCATACCTGGGACCGTTGGGGCCTCGGTAGTTCAGAACATTGGTGCCTATGGGCAGGAAGTCGCGACAAGCGTCGACTCGGTCGAGGTCTGGGACCGCGAAGACAAGGTCGTCCGCTTCATGGACAGAAGCCACATGGAATTCGGCTACCGCACTTCCGCGCTGAAACGTTCAATGCTCACGAAGCGTGGTGCGAGGTTCTTCCCGACTCCACGGTTCGTCGTGCTTTCCGTCACCTTCGCCCTCAGGCACCGCGCCATGGGCGAGATCTCATATGCGCAGCTCGCCAGGGCGCTGGACTCCAACATCGGTGATCTCATGGACACGGAGCTCATTCGCGATGCCGTGCTGAGAGTTCGGGCTGCCAAGGGCATGCTCGAGGATCCTGCTCGCTACGACAATGCATGGATGTCCGGCACCAGACGGGACGAGAGCGTCGCGCAGGCTCGCAAGGCGGTCCAGGAGATGACGGGCATCGAGGCGAAGGTCACCGACAGACATAGTTGCGGCAGCTTTTTCGTCAATCCCCAGATGCACGTTGACGATGCGAGATCCCTTCCAGACGATGCGCCACGATTCGAGGTGACTCTTCCTGACGGACAGCTAGGCATGAAGACTTCGGCCGCCTGGCTTATCGATCATGCAGGGTTCCATAGGGGATACAGCGTCGGCAGGTCAAGCCGTGCGGCCTTGTCCTCAGTCCACACGCTGGCGCTCACCAATCTTGGAGGAGCCACGGCACAGGAAGTCTGGGGTCTCGCGAATGCAATTCAGAGAGGCGTCCTAGACACCTTTGGCATCACGCTCGTTCCGGAACCGGTCGTGCTCGGAATGAAGCGCTGCCAGGAATGAAGCGCTGCCAGGAATGGCATCTGCTTCAAGGTGCAGCCAAGGAGCGATTCCTCGCGCAGCGACCCACAAGACGGTAGGATTCAGCTTTCTTTCAGCTTTTTTCCTGAAGACATTGCGCAACACATATGTTCATACGCAGTATCGCTACAGCCTTTCACACGATTCAGGTCCTTGAATGGAGTCAGTCGCAAAGAAAGGCCACCATCATGAGTGACGTCAACAACACAAATCCCGAAGTGAACCAGCCAGCTTCGAAGCCACAGCAGCGCCCGGCGCATCCAATCGGCGAGTATCCCGTCAGCCCCGAGCAGATGCGCAGCAATGGGTATGTCCCCTCTGAGCCCATCAATCCAGATAATGCGGATGGACTTGGCAGTCCCAGCAATTCCTTGGGTGCGAACCAGGCCGATGCCCGTAATGCGGAGTATGCGAATGCTCCGCAAGGTGCATCTGGTCAGATGCCGAACGGCTATGTCAGATCGAATGCCTCGTATGGCTCAAATCAGGCTTACGGTTCGAATCCTGTGAATTCATCCATGCGTCCCAATCCTGTCAGCCAAAACCGCGCTCCGATGCCGAATCGGACAGGAATCCCTCGCAGCGCCTATCCAAACGGAGCACCGCAGGGGAATAACTTCAATCCCCAGCGAAATGCAAATCCGGTGGATTGGAACAGAGGTCACGCGGATGGCCGCAGCCAGGTTCCCATGCGTGCGCAGAAGAAGACCTTCGTGCAGCGTTTTGGAATCAAGGGCAGCGTAGTAGGTCTGGTTGCCGGCATGTCGCTGCTATGCGGTCTTCTTGGGGGCCTTGGTGGAGGGTTGATCGTGTATGCCTCGACTTCAGGGTCATCGAGCTCGACCACGACCGGATATCCTGGAACGGGCTACGGCCAGGTCGGAGGAGGAATGAACGGAATGTCCGGTTCTGGTTCTGGTTCTGATTCCGGTTCGGGTTCCAGCTCAGGCTCGGGTTCTTCAGATTCGGGTTCCAGCTCAGGTTCCGACTCATCAGGATCAGGTTCGACTTCCTCTTCTTCATCGGAAAGCGCCAACATCACGTCATGACCGATGCCAGTGAAACGCCGAGTGTGGATTTCTGACCACACAGGCATGTCTGGCGACCGACGGTCGCCGATGTGCGGGCGGCACGAAGGTTGACGCAAGGTCGGCCACATTCCCCATCGTGCACGGCAAAACATGAGAAGGCTTGCACGAAGCACGAATCGGCATATACTTTTGATTCCACAGGGCCGTGCAATGCAGTCCTCGCAACGATGGCGTATATGGGGATCAGGGAATGCAACTATTCAGAACGAAGTCCGTCGAACAAACAGTCGCTGAAACAGGCGAGGAGCATCGCAAGCTGAAGCGAACGCTGAATGCTTGGGATCTTGCGGTCATGGGAGTCGCCGTGGCGGTCGGCGCGGGAATATTCTCCGTCGGCGCGCAGGCCGCCGCCTATCATGCAGGCCCCGCCGTGATCCTCAGCTTCATTCTTGCTGCGGTCGTCTGCGGCGCTGCAGTCATGTGCTATGCGGAATTTTCTTCGATGATTCCTGTCGCAGGTTCCGCATACACGTTCACCTACACCACAATCGGTGAGATCGTTGCCTGGGTGATCGGGTGGGACCTGATTCTTGAGATGCTGATGGCAGGTTCGGTCATCTCGAAGTACTGGGGCGTGTATCTCAACGACTTCATGCAATTGATGGGCTTGAACTTCAACACCAACGTCTATGTCGGCTGGTTCCGGCTCGACATCGCCCCGATCATCATCGTGACCTTCTTCACGATTCTGCTGGTTCTGGGAACCAAGCTTTCCGCCCGCGTCGACGGTGCCCTGACGATTCTGAAAATCGGCATAGTCGTATTCGTCATCGTCGTCGGATTCTTCTATGTCAAGGCGTCCAACTATTCGCCCTTCATACCATCCTCGCTTCCGGCCGGGGCTGTGAAGGGCGCAACCGTCACCGGAACGATGACCGAACCATTGTGGCAGTGGGTGACCGGCATGGCCCCATCAATCTATGGGGTGCCGGGCATCATCTCCGGCGCGGCCTTGGTCTTCTTCGCATTCATCGGATTCGACGTGGTCGCCACGACGTCGGAGGAGGCGAAGGATCCTCACAGAACAGTGCCTCGAGGAATCATTCTGGGGCTTTCCATCGTCACCGTGCTGTATATATTGGTCGCCATCGTGACGACTGGAATGGTGTCATACAAGGATTTGGCGAAGGCCGACGAACCCTCTCTGGCCACTGGTTTTGAGTTGGTTGGTGCGACTTGGGCCGCCAAGATAATTTCCTTCGGCATCGTCATCGGCCTTACCACGGTGGTGATGGTGCTTCTTCTTGGACTCACGCGCGTCGTATTCGCGATGAGCCGCGATGGATTGCTGCCTCGAGGGTTGTCGAAGACCGGACGTCACGGCACTCCTGCTTCCATTCAGATCATCGGTGGCGTCGTGGTCGCAGTGATCGCGTCTTGCTTCGACATCGGCATTCTCTCCGACATGGTCAACATCGGTACGCTTTCTGCCTTTACCCTGGTCGCGATATCGGTGCCCATCATGCGTCGCAAGCGTCCCGATGTGCCGCGCTCGTTCTCGGTGCCGGGCAGTCCCTGGATTCCGATTCTCGTCGCAATCGCCTGCTTCTGGCTGATGCTGAATCTTTCCGTGCTCACATGGATCCGATTCGTAGTCTGGCTCATCATTGGCTTCGTCATTTATTTCGGCTATTCCTACGGACATTCGCGCCTGGGAAGCGCGAGTCTTGAGGACGATGCGCGCGCCGGAACGCTATCGAAGTAATTCTTGGCACAGATCAGTCAGCGTATGAGTTCGGAGGGAATCGTTCGATTCCAGCTTCGCACCGACGGCTGCAGCTCTCGATGCCGTGCATGACCTTCGACGCGAAATGGCCTGGGCTAGACTGGATATAGGGTCAGACAGCCTATGTTTTCTACTATCTTGGAGTTGAGTGCTTGTGGGATTGCAAAATTTCGATTCACCGTATGATTGGTCGCGCGTCGCGAAGTTCCGTCAGCTTGCCCGCTGCCATGAGGGGGGATCTGTCGATCTTTCGGTGGGTTCGCCGGTGGATCCGGTCCCAGAATCCGTTCGCGCTGCCTTGGCGCAGGCCTGCGACGCTCCTGACGCCCACGGATATCCGCAGACGATAGGTTCGGGCGAGCTGAGAAATGCGATTCATGATTGGTTCCTGCGGCAGCGTGGCGTTGACCTGACCATGCTCCATGCCTCAGTCGTTCCTTCGGTGGGTTCGAAGGAGGCAGTCGCATTGATGGTCAGTCTGCTGCATCTTGGTCCGGATGACGTTGTCGTCCAGCCTCGCGTGGCCTATCCAACCTATGAGATTGGCACGCAGATGGCGGGTGCGACAGTGGTCAAGGTCGATGATGTGACCGATGTCTCATCATGGCAGAACCTTGATAACGTCAGGGCCGTGTGGGTAAATTCTCCGAGCAATCCGACGGGTGACATCATTGATTCGCGGCGTTTGGCTGCGATCGTCGCTGCGGCTCGTGCGATAGGCGCCATTGTCCTCTCTGACGAATGCTACGCATTCCTTGACTGGCGAGGTGCTCGTGACTACTCGCTGTCTGAGCATCGCACCGACACTGGCGAGCGTCCGTATGCGGACGTTCCCGAAGCCATCGATATGTCCGCAGTCTTCAACTCGGCTCCCTGCATGCTCAATCCTCAGGTCTGCGCGGGTTCCGCGCACGGGATCCTGAGCCTGTATTCATTGAGCAAGCAATCAAACATGGCCGGCTATAGGACCGCGTTCATCGCCGGTGACGACGACATCATCGAAGACATGATCCGCTATCGCAAGCAGATCGGACTGATCATTCCTGGCCCTGTGCAGCATGCCATGTCTGCCGCATTGCGTGACATCGAGGCGGTTCAGGAACAGAAGGCCAGATATCATGCACGTCTTGATACGTTGGTGCATGCTCTGCAGGAATATGGCTATGACGCCCATATGCCGCAGGGGGCTCTCTACGTATGGGTGCATGCGCTCGGGCACGACTGCTGGGAAGACATGAAGAGGCTTTCGACGCTTGGAATCGTTCCGAGCCCCGGAGAATTCTATGGGGCTCCGGAATATCTCAGATTCTCGATAACCGCCTCGGACGAGGCGATAGAAACCGCATCCGCGCGTCTGATCGCGGGGAAAGCGGCATAGTGCGTGACTTCACGATCATGCGGGAGGACATAGACATCGGCGCGGCTCTCAAAGCAGCAAGTCTGGACGTTTCCTCGATGCAGTCGACTGACCTGTAGCCATTGGTCGCTGCTTCCAAGTTGCGCTTTGCTTCCCAAATCGCTCTACTTCCGAGTTGTTCCCTGCTTACGGGCGAGAGAATGGCATGATGACATGCGGACGCATCTCTTGATATCCATGGTGTGATATCCATGGTGTGACGGGCATCGGGTGGCGGGCATCGGGTGATGACCATCGTGTGATGAGCATGCTGGAATTCCGCGTTTTCCGCAGAGTGGAATTCATGGCGGGACCTCACAGTCCGATATGAATGGCCCGTTTGCCATAGCGTTGGCGAATCGAGTCGACGGCTCGTTCCGTTTCGCCATGTTTCCTCTCACGGCTGGAGTCCTGCTCATCAAGAATGTCGTCTATAGTCGCCTGAATTGGTGTGCTGTGCGTTGTGGACAGATTGGAAGCGCTCACTCCGGCAAGGCGGATCGCTCTGGGGAGGGGGGTGTCTTCCCGAAGTTTGGAAGCGGACTGACCATGAGGATCGCCAATCCCCAGCATGTCTTGGAACAGCTCGCGGACGAGCGGATATATGGTTTGAGCGGTGTCGCACGGTCGCTCGACGGTCTGTGCCTTGGTTCGATAGCTCAAATCATCGAACCGCAGCTTCACCGTGATGGTGCGGGCGAGGAGGTGGTGCGATCGCAGATTGGATGCCACCTCGTCGGAGCAGCTGCGCAGCAGTGCAAGCACCGGATGCGCGAGTCTCGCATCGTTGGCGAAGGTGCGTTCGGATCCGATCGATTTCTCTGGTGCGTGCATCACGATGACGCGCTCATCGTTTCCATGCGAAACCAGATGCAGGGTATGCGCCATTCCGGGTGATGAGACCATGCCTGCCAGTTGCGTCTCGTCGAGTCGGGACAAGGCCTCCACGCTGCTGATTCCCCAGGAATTGAGCTTTTTCTCAAGCGATGGACCTATGCCGGGAATTGCGCGCAGTGGCATCATTTGCACGAACTCAGCCTGTCGGCTTTGCGGAATGAGAAGGATTCCATCAGGCTTGGCGTTCGTGGAGGCCATTTTCGCGACCAGTTTATTGGATGCGATGCCAACGGAACAGGTGAGTGAGAACAGTTGACGTACCCGAGTCCGAATCCAATGCGCTATGGCGGAGGGACTTTTCCAACGGAGCAGTGCAGGCCCGACGTCCATGTACCCTTCATCGACCGAGACGCGTTCGACGCGATCGGTTACCTTGCTGAAGACCTCGTCGAATATCCTTTGCGATATATGCCTGTAGTAGGGCATGTCGACTGGAAGGAACACGCCTTGCGGGCATAGTCTCCGTGCTCGTGACACTGGCATTGCGGAATTCACGCCAAATGGCCTTGCCTCGTAGCTCGCAGCGCTCACCACTGAGCGGATGCCGGTGCCGATAATCACCGGCCTGCCGCGAAGCTCCGGGTGCCTCGCCACTTCACATGATGCATAGAACGCATCCATGTCAATGTGAAGAATGGTGCAGCCGGATTCATCGTGACCCCAGTCCCGCTTTGCGGCCGCGAGTCTCGGTGATGTGCTCATGCTGCCATCCTATCGTGTGATGGGTCATGAGAGGCCTTGCTCCGTCAAACGCTGAACTTAGGCCACACCTCGCGGAGTGTCTGTTGTGCCGTTTCCTGAAGGCATGGTACGATATTATGCTGTTGCGTCTTATGGCTTCGATCGGATACCATCGGCGTGATGGAGACGTGCCTGAGTGGCCGAAAGGGGCACCCTGCTAAGGTGTTGATTGCGCAAGCGATCCAAGAGTTCGAATCTCTTCGTCTCCGCCATATGTTCCCTCCGCCCGACGATTCGGTGTGTCTGCGCGTGGGAGGTCTGCTCCTCCAATGCGGAGGTCAAAGTGTGTGCCCTCAGAGGGTGTGCCCTCTGATTCCATAATGACATCGCATCGCTGAAGGACGGTGATTGCATGAATCGCGCTGGGGATTCTGCAGAAAACCACATCCTGACCCAATCGTTGACGGCTGTCGAGCTTGCCCGCATGCTCGACATGCCTCGGGAGGTGTTGAACGCACTTGACGCGATTGGTCAGGCGGAAGGCGCTGATTGGTCCAATGACGCTGACATGCAAGGGATATTGCGATCTCTGACCGAGCATGCGCATCGGCGTGAGGCTTGGAAGCGGCTGCAATCCGTAATTCGTGCAGGAGCGCAGGCGAATGCGGATCCCGATGGTTTCGTCATGCTGCATTGCATGCTGGAAGCGGCTGGAAAATACTCCCTGCCCAAGTATCGTCAGCTGCACATTCCCGATGCGATATTTCTCGACACGATGCGGGCGTTCACCCGATTCGTGGAAGAAAGCATCCCTCGCCATCACCATTACTGTTTCGACAGGGATTTCTGGACATTCCGACAGCTGAGTCTGACGCTGTTTCGGGTTGGAAGCCTCGAATACGAGTTCGCGCAGGACCCTGAAGACATTGAGATCGGTGTGCAGGGTCCCACGATCAACGTGCATATTCCCTCCGATGCCCGTCTGCAGCCGAAAAACGTCGAAGAGTCCATACGGCTATGGGATCGGTTCTCCGCCGAATGCTTCCCTCGGTGGAGCTCGCTTCCGAAGTACTGTACGAGCTGGATGCTCAGTCCTGCGCTCGAGCGGCTTTTGCCGGAATCCAGTAACATCCTCGCCTTTCAGCGACGCTTTGAACTCATCGAGTTCGATGAGGATTCTCAGGATTGGCGCGAGTGGGTCTTCAATGAAGATCCCTCTCCCGTCGAGCAGCTTCCTGAGCGGACCTCCCTGCAGCGCTCGATGAAGCGTTTCATCCTCGGGGGTGGAAAGGTCGGCGTTGCAAGCGGCAGGCTCCTGGGATGATGCAAACCATGGTCCGACCCGCATAGGGGTCGGACCATGGAGCGAAATTAGCGGGCGCGAAAGGTACGCCATTGTCCTTCCGTTCCCTGAGGCAAATCTACCCCATTGCTCTTCATGAATTCATCGGTTTTCGCAATTCAGTCAGAATCCGTGGATAACTTTCTCGCTCATGCCGGTCAGGGCGAACGAGGGCGCTCGCTGCGGCACATTGGTGTGAATCGACACCGCAGCCTTGGAAATATGCAAGAATGTCTGGTATATAGCTGAAAGAGAGCTGTGAATCAACCTGACGAACAGACGGGCGGTCATCCACCATGCGTAACGGCTCCAAGCCGCAACATCTCAAGGCAGAGCAGCGTGGCAGCAGATCTCGTCGCATGATTGCGATGCTGATGGGACTCCTGCTGGCCACCATTGTAGTGTCCATTATATGGATTGTTTCATTCCACATTTTGGAGAGAGACACTGGCGTCATTGACATGGGCAGCGAAGGCAAGCATGGGGCAGTGTCGAAGTCCATGGAAGCTCCGGCTCCTGCAGTCACGCATCCGGGCAATGCGCCTGGCTGCAGCGACCAGGACTGCATCTCGGTCCTCGTCAATGGCGATCTGCTGTTTCATCCGACCCTGTGGCAGCATTTCCAAGGCCCGGATACGACGTCCAGCGACGGTTCGGCGTTCGACTTCACATCATTGTTCTCTCCGATGGCCGACTACATTCGATCATCAGACATTGCCGTCTGCGAATTTGAAACACCGATCGCCAAAAGAGGCGGTCCCTATGCCGGCTACCCCGTCTTTGCGATACCTTCAGAGGTCGTTGATGCGGTCTCGAAAGTCGGCTATAAGGCGTGCACGCATGCGACGAACCACTCATGGGACCAAGGGGCGGAAGGCATCGCGCGTCTCAGCAATGAGCTGGCGGCCCATGGAATAGCCCAGACAGGTTCATATGTCAGACAGTCCGATTCCGAACGGCCGCTGGTCATCGATTCACCCACTGGCGGGGGCAAGCTCGGCCTGGTGACTGGCACCGTTTCCCTCAATGCGATGGTTCCTGATTATGACTGGAGAGTCGACCGGCTCCGCGACTTTGGAGACCCACAGCATCAGGCAGACATCGACAGGGCCGTCGCCAAGGCTGACGAGGCTCGCAGACAGGGAGCCGATATCGTGGCTCTCGCGATGCATTCGGTTCAGGAGTATCTGGACTATGCGGATTCATGGCAGAAGGCGGAGGCCCACGCGCTCGCAGAAACCGGCAAATTCGATGTGATCTATGGGGCGGGCTGTCATTGCGCTCAGCCCATCGAGAACTACCACGGCACGTGGATCATCTATGGATTGGGCAATGCCATCGCCGTCAGCGCCTCCGCGGATCGCATCGTCAACAATCAGGGAGTGACCGCCCGAATACAGTTCGCAGGGAAGAAGGGCATTCCCGGTTCATGGGGTGTCAGTCGCATCGATTGGGTCGCCACATCGAACATGAAGGGCGGCCAATACCAATGGTGTCCAATCACCCAAGGCAACACCTGCACGGATCCGTCGAATGATGCCCGGATTCGTCAGCGCATATCCGATGTCATCTATGCCATGGGTGCAGACAGGAATGTCGTCAGGGAGTGGAATCTGTCAGGCGAGTGATCGGAGTCATCATGGCCCCCATGGCCCCATGGGGCGCGGACTCACGGATCGATATGTCGTCTCGCACAATCGGCCAGCCTTTCGGAAGCGTCATGCAGTCCGCGAGACATGCGAAAGTCCGACGTCCGTTTTCGCAAGACCATTTTTCTCTCAAAGCGTGAGCCGCTGTGATCGACCCCAGCCTGTAATGCTCCGGTCCTAGGCTTTACCGTATGAGTGTTATCGAAACTACGCCTTCACGAGAAGGTCTGCCGCTGCTCGTCATTCCCAACTGCGTTCCGGTCATGGTAAAGGCCTTCAGAGAGTTTCTTCCCGAATTTGATGGGATTTGCAGAGTCCGTCTCTTCACGGACACCATGCTCGACGAAGAGGTTCTTGCACGAAGGATGAAGGGTGCGGACGCGGTGATCGTCGTGGGCTTCCACGTTGGCGATGATCTGCTGAGAACCATGAGTCAAACCGTCAGATGCATTGCATTTGGGGGCACTGGCGTTGACAATTACGTCAACCTTGAACAGGCGAAGGAATATGGGATACGCATTTGCAACATCGTCCATTACGGTGATGCGGCAGTCGCCGAACATGCGATCGCATTGCTCATGGAAATCACTCGTCGGGTCGGTGAGATGAATGCCGACATGCATGAGGGCGTGTGGCATCCACTCGATGGCATGGAGCTCTATGGGAAAACGATGGGAATCGTCGGATTTGGAGGCATAGGGCAATGGGTCGCTCGAATCGCACGTGGATTCGGCATGAACATCAAGGTTTGGTCACGGCACCCTCACGAAGAGGCAATGCGAGAGCTGCAAGCCGCCTCGGCAGAAAGCATCCATGATCTGTTCGCGTCTTCGGATGTGGTGAGCCTGCATCTTGCATACAACAGGAACACACGGGGGATAGTCACTGCAGATGATCTTGACGCATTGCGCGCGGGCAGCATCCTCATCAATACCGCACGCGCGGAGCTTATCGAAGCCGGTTCGCTTGCCAAGCGCCTCGAAAAGGGTGACATCTATGCCGGACTTGACGTGTTCGACAGGGAACCGATGCCCGAGGTGGATCCGCTCCGTGTGGTTCCCGGCACCATACTCACGCCTCATGCCGCATGGTGCACGGATACGGCCGTCAGGAACGCGGTGCGCCAGTGCATCGATTCGGTCCGTGGCTTCTATACGGGAGAAGCAACTAATGTTGTGGTGTGATGCATGATTCACTCACGGTTCTGAACACTCCTGACGCAAGCGCCCAGGGTCTCTTCGAGGAAAGACGCTCACGCTTCATTGCTAATGCATGCCATGTCGGTGGCCTCGGCGACGCGGCAGACTTCGTCGATCGGATGAGGTCGCTTCATCCCAAGGCCCGTCATGTCGCCTTCGCCGCGCTGTGCTTCGATGCACATGGCGTTCCTGCCGAACGCATGAGCGATGATGGCGAGCCTGCCGGCACTGCGGGGAAGCCGATTCTAGAACTTCTGCGTAACCGTTGCGTGGGGGACTGCGTGATTTCCGTCACGCGTTACTTTGGCGGCATCCTGCTCGGTGCAGGTGGTCTGACCCGTGCATATGCCAATGCGGCTTCGGCAGCCTTGGACTGTGCCGATTATGGGAAAACCGTGCCCTTCGAGCGTTTCAGGATCGATATTTCCTATCCCCAGCTCGATGCCTGCAGGCATGCGATTGCCTTGAGTGCGGGCAAGGTCGTGGAGGCGCAATACACGCAGGCCGTCGTCCTTGTGGCGGATGTTCCTGCCGTGAATGCCTCGACCTTCCGCAGGCGCATCATCGACCAGCTCAAAGGTGATATGAGGATATCCGAGATGGGAATCCAGCGAAGCGTCGTGGCCGTTGCGAAGGACTTCCAGCGGGGCTAGGCATCTCCGTGCGTTCCACGAGTCGCTGCAGCCTGCGTGCCGCGCCTGTGATCCGCAGCCCATCGGCCGACGTGGGATGCAGGACCATAGGCCGAAATCATGCTGTCTCATTAAGCTGGTTGACATGACGGAGGAAGAACCAAGTATGAATGCATCTGACACGGTCGATGAGGCGGACGCCGAATCCAGTTGCGATGGAACGGATCCGCAGGCCGTTCTTTCGACCGCTGAACAATCCGACGTCGAGGCGCAGGAGACGCTGAATGTCTCGTATGAACGTCTCCGACACTCAACGGACAGCACAGAGCTGAGTGACATGGCCCATGCCCCTCTTCCGGACAGTTCTGACCAGGCGGCGTTCTCACGTTCGACGGCATTGCTGGAAGCCGTGGCAGGCAATCCGAACACTCCGGTCGAGGACAGGGTGTTTCTGGCAGAGAGGATGCCGTTCCCCAATGTCTTGGTGAAGCTATCGACCGATTCGGAGGCTGACGTGCGCGCCGCAGTCGCAGGCAACGCCTCGGACAAGAACTGGCTGGTTGGAAGACTGGCCAAGGATGCGGACGCGAGGGTCCGTTCCGCCGCGCTGCAGAATCCTCAGGCCTCGTGGCGCATTCGTCTCGAGGGTGCTCAGACCCAGGATCTTGATGCACAGACGCTCGCGTATCTGGCAACCTTGGGAACCGAGAATGAAGGTGACGCTCCCGTCATACTTGCAACGATGGTGCGGCAGGCGGTCGCCCAGAATTCTGGAACGGACGAGCGCACCCTGCGGACTCTCTCGGAAGACTCACAGGCCGAGGTGGCCGGTGCGGCCAGACACTCGCTGCAAGGCCTGTCCAAGGATGCGGAGAAGCCGGAAGAATGAGTCGAAAGCCATCGCGATGCAGAGAACTTCATGGATTTGCGCACATTTCATGATGTTTGTAGATGACTGTAAGAATATCGTTTTAGACTTGTTGGCATGGTGCACAAAACAGAGAGCGACTTTCGGCAGTCTCGCCCCTTGATCCGGCTTGCCAAGAGTCTGGGCATTTCCAGTTCCTATGTCGGTCAATCCCATGACTATCATGAAATATCCGATGAGGTTCTGATATCGGTCATTGGCTCTATGGGCTATGATGCCTCAAGCGACGAGAAAATCCGGGAGTCCTCGCGTCGGATTCGTGCGCAGGAGTATTCACGACTGATCCCGCATACGGTCCTGCACGTTCAGGGCGCCGAAAGTACCGTTCAGGTGAACACCACGATGCTCGAATCGCCGACCGGGACCATAACCTTGGAAGATGGACGGACTTTTGGGGGCCGACTGCGTGTCGAGGCTGGAGATGGGTCTGCCGCCGTCCCATTTCAGAACACCTTCATAACCAAGACATCCCTCGTGCTGCCAGTCGACATCCCTGTGGGATATCACAGGCTTACGGTCAAGGCAGGCAAGAGCAGCAGCGAGGCGACGCTCATATGCGCGCCGAAGAGGATTCCCCTCGACAGGGACCTTGAACTCACGCGACCCTGGGGGTGGATGGCCCAGCTCTATTCCATCAGATCCGGTGAGTCATGGGGCATAGGGGACTTCGCGGATCTCTCGCGGCTTCTCGTGGATGCCAAGCGCAAGACCGGGGCTGACTTCATGATGATCAATCCGCTTCATGCCTCGGAGCCAGTGACACCGCTCACGCCTTCCCCCTATCTGCCTTCGTCGCGCAACTTCCTGAACTTCACCTACATTCATCCCGAAACGATCGAGGAGTATTCCCTGCTTGGCCAGGAATCGGTCGATAAGATCTCGAAGCTCCATGACTCCGTCAAGGAACTCAACGCCAACTCGGAGCTGCTTGACCGCGATGCCATGTGGCATGCCAAGATGCCCGCGTTGTGGACCGTGTTCAAGGCTGGGCGCACGTTCGAACGTCAGCAGCAGTTCGACGCTTTCAGAACGCGTCGGGGTGCGGAACTGACCGCGTACGCAACATGGTGCCTCGCATACGATAAGTGGGGCGAGCCCACCCATGACAATTCCTCATGGATACATGCCTTTGACATTGATTCGCCAGAGGTGCACAAGCTCTGCTCGCAGTATCCAGACACACTGAGCTTTTATGAGTGGCTTGAATGGATTGCCGATGAGCAATTCGAAGCTGCTCAGCGCAATGCGAAGGCCGCCGGGATGCGCATCGGCATCATGGCCGATCTGGCAGTCGGAGTCCATTCCCTCGGATCGGATGTGTGGGGCAATCCCGAGCGCTATGCACGAGGGGCAACCGTGGGCGCACCCCCGGATTATTTCAACCAGCAGGGTCAGAACTGGAGCCAGCCACCTTTCGAGCCCCATAACCTTGCTGAAACTGGATATAAGGTCTATCGAGAGATGATCCATAGCATGTTCGCGCATGCCGGTGCACTGAGAATCGACCATATTCTCGGACTCTTCAGGCTGTGGTGGATACCTTCCGGAAGAGGGTCCCAGGATGGCGCATATGTGAACTATGACCCAGCAGTCATGCTTGGCATTCTCGCCATTGAGGCCCAGCGGGCGAATGGCGTCGTCGTGGGGGAGGATCTTGGCATCGTCCCTGACTATGTGAGGGAATCCTTGAAATCACACGGGATACTGGGTTGCGTAGTGGAGTGGTTTGAGCAGCGCGACGGCACATTCGTCGAGCCAAAGGACTGGACTGCATCGGCTGTCGCCTCCCTCAACACGCACGACATGCCGCCGGCGGCGGGATATCTGCGCTTCGAGCATGTGCGGCTCCGCGATTCGCTGCATCTGCTTACCGAGCCACTCGATCAGGTCATGGCTGCCGCAAGGATCGAACAGCGTTCACTGATGAATGTTCTCGTTGAGGGTGGTTGGATCAAGCGTGAATGGCTCACGGACATCCGCGGGCATGAGCAGGACATCGTGGAAGGTCAATACAAGGCACTCTGCGCATCGCCATGCAAGCTGCTGGCGGTATCCATCGCAGACGGCGTCGGCGAGGGCAGGACGCAGAACCAGCCCGGCACGAACAACGAGTATCCCAACTGGCGCATTCCCCTTGCCGATTCCAACGGCGATGTCGTTCCGGTCGAGGAGCTTTTCATTCATCAGCGTCTGCAATCCCTTACCCATGTCATGCATCGACACTGCTGAACCTTTGCGTGATGGCTTCGGGCCGTTCGTGGCTTCGTGCCTGGTTCTCGCCCAGGTCTGAGAATCTGCAGTTTGACGTTGTCTTGCATAGCGGTATACTAGAGGATTGTTGTGTTTCCCTACGGGGTCCTCGAAGCGCTGTTCCCACTCGCCGTATAGGACTTTCAGGGAGCCCACGGATAAAGAGGTTGATTTGTATGCATTTTCGCATGCGGATGAGCCCGGAACACAATGCAAGGAAAAGGTTGAACTGTGAAGACTTTCACGCCTAAACCAGCTGATTTGACTCATGACTGGTATATCGTCGATGCAGCCGACGTGGTACTTGGCCGTCTGGCCACCCAGGTCGCGACTTTGCTGCGCGGCAAGAACAAGCCCACTTTTGCGCCGCACGCGGATTCAGGCAATCACGTCATCGTGATTAACGCCGCCAAGGTTGCAATCACGGGCAACAAGCTGTCCAAGGAACTCTACATGCACTCTGGCCGCCCAGGCGGACTTCGTGCAGATACGTATGCGGAGCTGCTTGAGAAGAACCCGGATCGCATCATTCGCGAAGCGGTCAAGGGAATGCTTCCCAAGAACAAGCTTTCAAAGACCCAGATGGATCGTCTGCGTATCTTCGCTGGTGCAGAGCATCCCCACACCCCTCAGAAACCACAAACCTTCGAGATCTCACAGGTCTCGCAACAGGCCAAGTAGGACCAAAGGAGATTATCAACATGGCTGAAAATACCAATGATTCCGCGGTCCAGGAGACTGAGGAAGAACTCACTTCATACACGTCCGAGACCAATGCCGGTGCAGGCACCGGCGCTTCGACGATCGCTCCGGGATACGGTACCGGTCGTCGCAAGGAAGCCGTGGCACGCGTCCGTCTTGTTCCGGGAACCGGTTCATGGACGGTCAATGGCCGCAAGCTTGAGGAATACTTCCCAAGCCGTCTGCAGCAGCGTGAGGTGAATTCCCCGATCGTTCTGCTCAAGCTCGAAGGTAAGTTCGATGTCCAGGTTCTCGTCGATGGTGGCGGCACGACCGGCCAGGCCGGAGCAATCCGTCTCGGCGTTGCCCGCGCCCTCAACGCGATCGACACCGATGTGAACCGTGCAGCCTTGAAGAAGGCTGGCTTCCTCACCCGTGATGCCCGTGCTGTCGAGCGCAAGAAGGCAGGTCTGCACAAGGCCCGTCGCGCACCTCAGTTCTCAAAGCGTTAGTCCTTTCGAGATATTTCGCTTCATCTATCCCCAAGCCGCAGCGGCTTGGGGATTTTTTATTTCCCCTGGCCCGTGAGCCTCGTTCGGTTCCGACTCACAGACCGCTGCCTTACCGCTGCCTTACCGCTGCCTTACCGTGGCCTGCGCTGCGGCAAGGCAGCGGTCGATGAACCGAATGTCTATGAAAGCGCTTGCATTTACAGCTGGAATCTGAACATATAATCAATCAAAACGTAACAAAAACTTACCAAAAAGATTTGTGCAAACGTACACAACACGCTCAGTTTCTTATATTCGCGTTCAGAATTGCCAGTGGCTCAGAGCTAGGCTAGATTGTGATGCAGGTCACATTTTGGTGACGATCGGGTATTGATTTGAAGAATTGATTTGAAGAAGAATCAGACCAATCCGATATGCGAATAACTGCATGTACATATAAACGCTTGACGAATATAGATGATTCGCAACACATCCATGGGAGGAACTGTGGGAGCTGTGAAAAAGAATGCGGAAATGGAACGGACTTCAGAAGAGAAGTCCTCGACGGTCGTGGCAGAGGCAGCGCAGTCCGTGCGGCAGGAGCCGCAGGAGAGCACGGCAGCGGCGGAGGTCGATGCGCTGGTTCGGCGAGGGTTGGTGGCGCTCAAGGAATTCGAGGATCTTGATCAGATCAAGGTCAACAGAATCGTGGCAAAGGCTTCGATCGCCGCACTCAACAAGCATCTTGTCCTTGCCAAGATGGCAGTCGATGAGACCGGGCGTGGCCTGGTTGAGGACAAGGCCACCAAGAACATCTTCGCATGCGAGCATGTAACCAACTATTTGGCGAAGCAACGCACCGTCGGCGTCATCAACGATGACGAGATCGGCGGGATCGTAGAGATTGCCGAGCCTGTTGGCGTCGTGGCCGGTGTGACGCCTGTCACCAACCCAACCTCGACGACGATCTTCAAATCGCTTATCGCGCTGAAGACGCGCTGCCCGATTGTCTTCGGATTCCACCCATTCGCTCAGAAATGTTCTGTCGAAGCTGCCAGAATCGTTCGCGACGCGGCCATCGAGGCCGGTGCTCCTGCCAACTGCATCCAGTGGATCGAGCACCCATCGATCGAAGCCACAGGCGAACTGATGAAGCATCCCGGCATCGCCACCATTCTTGCGACCGGTGGTCCCGGAATGGTGAAGGCCGCCTATTCTTCCGGGAAGCCTGCACTGGGCGTGGGCGCAGGAAATGCACCTGCGTACGTCGATGCGGACGTCGATGTCGAGCGCGCCGCGAATGACCTGATTCTTTCGAAGCACTTCGACTATGGCATGATCTGTGCGACTGAGCAGGCGATCATCGCGCATAGGGACGTCTATGACCGTCTCGTGACAGAGCTGAAGCGCCGCAAGGCGTATTTCGTGAATGCGGATGAGAAGGCGAAGCTTGAGCGATACATGTTCGGCGTCACCGCCTATGCGGGCGAAGGCGCTCCGAAGCCGAAGCTCAACAGCGTGGTTCCGGGAAAGTCTCCGCAATTCATCGCGAAGGCCGCCGGGTTCACCATACCCCAGGACGCGACCATCATTGCTGCGGAATGCCGTGAGGTCGGTGCGATGGAGCCTCTGACTATGGAGAAGCTTGGTCCTGTCCAGGCTGTGCTTAGGTTCGATGACAAGGAGCAGGGGTTCAGGATGTGCGAGGAGATGCTCAAGCATGGTGCTGGCCATACCGCTGCCATTCACACGAACGATGAATCGCTTGTTCGCGAATATGGGGCGCGCATGCATGCATGCCGCATCATCTGGAACCAGCCAAGCTCTCTCGGCGGCATCGGTGACATCTACAACGCGATTGCGCCGTCACTTACCCTTGGATGCGGGTCATATGGTGGGAATTCCGTATCAGGCAACGTCCAGGCGGTGAATCTCATCAATGTCAAGCGAATAGCCCGAAGGAACAACAACATGCAGTGGTTCAAGATCCCTTCACGAACGTACTTCGAGCCCAATGCCATTCAGTATCTTCGCGATATGTTCGGCATCAAAAAGGCGGTCATCGTCTGCGACAAGGTGATGCAGCAGCTTGGCATCGTCGACAAGGTCATAGATCAGCTTCGGGCGCGTCAGGAGCTCGTCACATTCCGCATAATCGATTACGTCGAGCCGGAACCAAGCGTCGAGACCGTGGAGCGCGGCGCGAAGATGATGCGTGAGGAATTCGAACCTGATACGATCATCGCTGTCGGCGGCGGAAGCCCGATGGACGCCGCGAAGATCATGTGGCTCCTCTACGAACACCCGGAGATTTCGTTCTCTGACGTGCGTGAGAAGTTCTTCGACATCCGCAAGCGTGCCTTCAAGATTCCACCACTCGGGAAGAAGGCTCGTCTTGTCTGCATCCCAACCTCTTCGGGAACCGGATCGGAAGTCACTCCGTTTGCGGTCATCACCGATCACAAGACCGGCTATAAGTATCCAATCACTGACTATGCACTCACACCGACCGTCGCAATCGTGGATCCGGTGCTTGCCAGGACCCAGCCTCGGCGCCTGGCCTGCGATGCGGGATTCGATGCGCTGACACACAGCATCGAATCGTATGTGTCCGTCTATGCCAATGATTTCACGGATGGCATGTCTCTTCATGCGGCAAAGCTTGTGTGGGACAATCTCGCTGCGTCGGTGAATGAAGAGGATCCGGAGGCGAAGAAGCTCGCTCAGGAGAAGATGCATAACGCCGCCACCATGGCTGGCATGGCATTTGGGTCAGCATTCCTGGGAATGTGCCATGCGATGGCGCACACGATCGGTGCGCTGTGCCATATCGCGCACGGACGCACCAACTCGATTCTTCTGCCATATGTCGTTCGATACAACGCAGCGGTCCCTGATGAACCCACGAGCTGGCCAAAGTACAGCAAGTACATAGCTCCGCAGCGCTATCAGGACATCGCCAAGAATCTTGGACTTGCGGCAGATACTCCTGAGCAGGGAGTCGAGAGTCTGGCAAGTGCGCTCGAGGATTATCGCGACAGGAAGCTGGGCATGGACGCGTCATTCCAGGCCGCCGGAGTCGATGAGGACTACTTCTGGAGCGTGCTCGACCATATCGGCATGCGCGCCTACGAGGACCAGTGTGCACCTGCGAATCCTCGCATCCCTCAGATCGAGGACATGAAGGACATCGCGATTGCGGCATATTACGGCATCTCGCAGCAGGAGGCCCACGAAAGGCGTCAGTCCAAGGAGTCCTGAGCCATTGCATGAAGATCGGGGGTCATGGGTCGAATCGGCTCATGACCCCCGACATGTCGCTGAGGACATTGAGATTCGACATTTCCTGCAGTTGCAGAGACGTCTTGCAGCTTCAGAGGTATCTTGCAGTCGCAGAGGTGCCCTGTAGCTGCGAAGCATCCTGCAGTCGTAAGGCGCAAGTGACGTCTTCATTGGATTCCCGTCTTCACGGCAACGGCCTGTCAGACTTGTGCCATGTCATTGCGGCAGGACCCGCGACTGCATCGATCGAAGGCTCGTTTTCTCACCGAATCAGCGGAGACGGTATAGTTGTGGCGGAAAGTGAAGGGCGCAAACATGTCTACGACTCGTGGTGAATGCAAGCTGCATGGTGGGAAGCTGGTTGGAGTCACTCTGACTGTCGATGATGGTCGGATTGTGGACAGTCGGCTTGACGGAGATTTCTTCATCTCCACGAACAGCGACGATATCTCGCTCGTCAGGGCGATCGAACACAGCGTCAATGGGGCGGAGCTTCCCATTGACGTCCATTCGCTTGCCAATAGAATCGACATGGCTCTGAAGTCACATCCGGAGGCGCAGCTGATCGGTGCGACTTCGGCATCGATTGCAACAGCGATAGAACGCGGATCCAGGCAGGTCAAAGAGAACGCCATGCCGTATCAAGCCGGTCAGACCCCCATTCCTTCCATTCCTGCAGGGCATCCGGAGCAGAGCCTTCAGATTCATGCCAATCACCTGCCATCCAGTTCGGATGGCCGGTCGAACGCGGACCATGTTGCGGAGATGCGGCTTTCCGAACGTTGGAGTTCCCTGCACCCTCTTGTCATCCATGACAGTCCGAGAGATCCGGCAATGCAGATGGCTCTCGATGAGGTGCTCTCCGAGAAGGTGGCCGATGGCACCATTCCCGCAACGTTTCGCATATGGGAATGGAAGTCATCGGCTGTGATTATCGGGCGATTCCAATCCTTGAGCAACGAGGTCGATCTCGAACAGGCCAGAAGAGAGAACATATCGGTCGTCCGCAGGGTGACGGGTGGCGGTGCGATGTTCGTTGAGCCCAGCAACACGATCACCTATTCGCTCTATGCGCCTCTGAGCTTCGTAGAGGGCATGGATGTCGCTCAATCCTATCGACTCTGCGATGAATGGCTTGTCGCTGCCTTGAGAGAACTGGGAATGAAGGTAAGCTTCTCTTCGATGAATGATTTGGCATCCGAACAGGGGAAGATCGGGGGCGCGGCCCAGCGCCGTTTCGCGCGTAGGGACGGAGGTCCTGGAGCTGTGCTTCATCATGTCACGCTTGCTTACGACATTGATGCGGAAAAAATGGCACGCGTCTTGCGCATCTCCAAGGAAAAGATGTCAGACAAGGCAGTCAGATCAGTGGTGAAACGGGTGGATCCAATGCGTTCGCAAACTGGAATGGCCCGAAGTGACATCATCTCCCATCTTCAGGACTTCTTGCTGAGAAACGTCAGTCAGGCAGTCGTCTCGACGATTTCCCCTGCGTGTCTGAACGAGTCCAGTGAGCTTGCAAAACAGCGCTATTCTAAGGATGCGTGGCTATCATGCATCGTCTGAATGCTGGGTTACAATCGACACAGCAAGCTACGCAATCAACGTCGATTGATGCTGGAGTCATGAGTGCTTCAAGAAAGGAAGGCATGAGCGTTCGCAAGCCAAATGAACTGCCCAAGCAGGGCAACACCCTTCTGCAGACCGCTCTCTTCAAACAGGTTTCGCCGCAAGAGGCTGACCAATTGATTCCTTATCTTGATTCGCGGATACTCAACAAGGGTGATTTCGTGTTCCGTGAGGGCGACGAAGATCAGCGCATGTATCTGCTGGACTATGGAAGGGTCAAGCTCACGCGTCGATCCTCTGACAGCCGTGTGCAGCTCCTCAGCATCCATGGCCGTGGAGAGGTGCTTGGCGAGATCCCGGTGTTCGATCCGAAGGGCGGACCAAGAACCGCTTCCGCCGTTGTCATGACGAATCACACGCACGTCGTGTCGCTTGAGCACAGGGCTCTTTTCGACTGGCTTGACGAGCATCCACGTGTCGCGGTCGACATGCTTCAGGTTCTTGCAAACCGCATGAGGCGCAATAATGAGCATATTTCCGACCTGGTGTTCATGGATGTTCCGGCACGTCTGGCGAAGACACTGATCTCACTCGGCCAACGTTTCGGCGAGCCGATGGAGGCAGGACTCATGGTTCCTCACGACCTGACTCAGGAGGAGATGGCCCAGCTGGTGGGAGCATCGAGAGAGACGGTGAACAAGGCTCTCATGGACTTCGCGAACAGGGGCTGGATAGCCCGCAAGGGCCGCTCCATAATCATCTTCGAACCGGGAATGCTGATACGCCGCTCGCGCAGGTAATGTGGAAATTGCATATAGACCATGCATCCTGAGTCCCATATTCAGGGGATGGCTTTAGAATGAGCAGCATGCCGAAGAAGAAGTCTATAACCGTTCGCCGCTTTTTTACGCTATTACTGGCCTACGCGATGTTTTGCGTAACAGGTGGGGTGGTGGCCTCAGGGTTCCTGCTGCCTGCCGTATTTGGTGCCAACACAGCCGTGAAGGCTCTCATACCAAGTTTGAAGACTGAAGGCATCAATTTCGATGTCACCGATCTTCCACAGAAATCGACGATCTATGCCTCGGATGGCAAAACCGTCATCGCACAGTACTATACGCAGAACCGAATCGTGGTTCCACTGAACCAGGTCTCCAGCTATATGCAGAAGGCTGTGGTGGCGCGAGAGGATCAGCGCTTCTTCGAACATGCCGGCGTCGATGTGCAGGGAGTCATGCGCGCCTTCGTCCAGACCTACATCAAGAAGGGCGATACGCAGGGCGGCTCATCGCTCACGCAGCAATACGTCAAGAACGTGCTTATGAGTCAGGCTGAGGAAGACAACGATCCGATCGCCGTCTACCACGCTTCAGAGGAGACGGTCGCCCGAAAGCTTCGAGAGATGCTCATCGCCGTGCAGATGGAGAAGAAATATACCAAGGCCGAGATTCTGCAGGGGTATCTGAACATTGCCCAGTTCGGCAACGGCATCTATGGAGTCGAGACCGCGGCGCAGCGGTTCTTCAATAAATCGGCTAAGGATCTGACGATCGTCGAGGCCGCGACCATAGCGGCGATAACCAAGAACCCCGCCAAGTATGACCCGACGGAGAATCTGAAGGAATCCCAGACCCAGCGCAACATCGTGCTCGATCTGATGTATCAGCAGGGATACATCACGAAGGCCGAGCGCGACAAGGCCAAGGCGACGCCCGTCAAGGACACGCTCCACGTGCAGAATGTGAACGCCGGGTGCCAGGCAGCGGGAGATGCCGCGTTCTTCTGCGAATACGCGACCAAGCAGATTCTCAACTCGAAGGAATTCGGCAAGACCGAGGCCGCGCGCGAGAAGCTGCTCGAGCAGGGTGGTCTGAAGATATATACGACCATGGATGTCAATGCGAACAGCGCTGCCATGAAGGCTGCACGCGAAACCATTCCGGTGGACGATCCGACGGGCTTCGAGGTCGCGATAGCGGCGATCAGGCCCGGAACCGGCGAGGTGCTTGGCTTTGGCATCAACCGAACCTATGATGCCTCACAGAGTTCAGGGGGAGGAACCAAGACCGCGCTGAACTATGCCGTCGACCAGGTCGATGGCGGAGGATGGGGTTTCCAGGTCGGTTCGACATGGAAGCCGATAAACCTTGCAGCCTGGATGCGTGCAGGTAAATCGATCAATCAGTCGCTCAAGACATACACCAGCTATTCGTTGAGCTCATTCCCTGGGTACAGCGGCACGGGAACATGGTCGGTGCAGAATTCCGGGGGTGGCACCACGTCGCCAGAGACTCCGTTGGAAGGCTTGGTGAAGTCCCACAACACCACCCAGGCCTCCATGGCGCAGATCATCGGAATTAATTCGATCGCCGACACTGCAAAGCTGATGGGCTATCACAACTCGCCAAGCGGGCAGACGGACATATATTCATCCAACTCCTACAACCCTCCAATGGTTATCGGGAGCGTGCAGGCGTCGCCATTGACGATGGCCAACGTATATGCGACCATCGCTGCCAACGGTGTGGAATGCACGCCCATCGCATTGAAGAAGGTCGTCAACAAGGATGGCGACAGCCTTAAGGTGCCCAGCGCGAACTGCCATCAGGCAATCTCTTCGGGGATTGCGCAGACCGTCGCGTATGCCTTGAACCAAGGTGTCGTGCAGTCCGGTGGTGAGGCTGCCACGACTCAGCTTGACAACAATCGCAAGACCTTCGCCAAGACGGGAACCAACGAGTCGACCTATATGCTGACCGGCGGCTTCGTTCCGCAGGTCGCAGCGTATGTCGCGGTCGGCAATGCCGAAAGCGTCCAGTCCTTCAATAACAAGACCATCAACGGCGTGTATCACAGCACTTGGTATGGCATGTACATAGCGACACCGGCATGGAAGGCGTTCATGAATACCTATCTGGCGGCTGCGAAGATTCCTGCCAACAACAGCTACGGAACTCCTGATGCCGCATATACAGGTACCACGGCGACCGCAACGTCAAGTTCGACGCAGTGATGCCGTGGCGATGCGCCCTGTGGCCCGACTGCTCGGATGCAAGGCGCATCTGCCTATGCTCCGTTGGCATGTGAGCATACAATGGAAGCGGTTACCAAAGGTCTGCCGACCACTCGTCGGCAGCATCGCACGCGGCGTGGGAATGGGGTTCCTGGAGTTGCCGTTCCGCGTCGGACGACCGAGAAGAGGGGCATGATGTCCGAGATTCCAACATTGTTTTCTCCAATGACCTTGCGCGGCATGACAACGCGAAACCGCATATGGCTTCCTCCCATGGATACCTATTCGGTGTATCGGCAGGATGGCAAGCCAACGCCATTCCACTACCAGCACTATGTATCACGCGCTCTTGGGGGCTTTGGCCTGATCATAACCGAGGCGACCGCGGTGAGCCCCGAAGGACGCATTTCGCCATGCGACGTCGGCCTGTGGAATGACGATCAGATACTCGCGTGGCAATGGATCGTGGACGATATCAAGAAGACGGGCGCGAAGGTTGCAGTTCAGCTCAATCATGCTGGGCGAAAGGCCTCGACAGGTTCGTTCTCCCTGGGGCATATCGGGCGCAACGTTCCGCAGGACGAAGGCGGATGGCAGCCCTTGGGCCCGAGCGCCCTGGCCTATGGCAAGTGCGACGTTCCGTTGGCATTGGGAGTCGACGACATCCACAGAATCGTGGACGACTTCCGCTCGGCTGCTGAAAGGGCTGTGAGGGCGGGATTCGAAGCCATCGAAATCCACGGAGCCCACGGATATCTCATCACTCAATTTCTTGACCCGCTGGTGAACACTCGTCAGGATGAGTATGGCGGTTCGCTTGAGAATCGGATGCGTTTCGCCATTGAGGTAATCGACGCGATCCGGAGTGCCATACCGCAGACCATGCCTCTTCTGATCCGTGTCTCGGCGACGGACTGGGCTGCGGGTGGCTGGGACTTGAGTCAGACGCTGCAGTTTGCGAAGGAAGTCAAGTCACATGGCGTCGATCTCATCGATGTCTCGACCGGTGGGATTGTCTCTGGCGTCAGCATTCCGGCGAAGCCAAACTACCAGGTCCCGTTCTCAGCTGCGATCAGGACTGAAATCAAGGTTCCAACCACTGCGGTCGGTCTCATAACCAAGCCGAAGCAGGCCGAAAGGATCATCCATAAGGGTCAGGCGGATGCAGTCGAGATAGGAAGGGCCGCGCTCAGAGATCCGTACTGGCCTTTGCGAGCGGCGCACAAGCTTGGAATATCCAAGCGCGAAGCGCCATATCCCGATCAATACGTTCGAGGTGCGTTCGGAACAAGTCGCTGATACGACGCGTTCCCCGAGGATGAAACGCATTGGTGCCTGAGACGTGCGCCCCGCAGGATGAGCCTGCGGGGCGCACGATTGAATTCATTGCCTTCGAAGTCGGTCAGCGAATCGAGGCCGGTCAGCGAAAGTTGGCTCCGACTGCCTCTGATACGTTCGCAAAGCCGTCCTTGCGCAGCAGGTCGACCAGGCCGCGCTTCAATGTCGTGATTTGCTGCGGTCCCCGGTACATCAAGGAAGAAACGAACATGACAAGGCTTGAACCGTTGCGGATCTTGGCATATGCCTGCTGCGGCGTGAACACGCCACCGACTCCGGCGATGGTAAGTTTGTCGCCATACTGCTGATACACCTTGCCTATGGTGTCATTGCTGGCAACGTAGCAGGGCCCTCCGGAAAGGCCTCCGAGCCAGCTTTGTGGCACATTGAGCCCAGTCCGATCCTTCTGCAGATTAGCCAAAGTCACGCCTTGAACGTCGTGGCTGACAAGGACGTCGAGCAGCCCTTGGAATTCCTCCCAGGTCTTGTTCAGAGGCATCTTGACCAACAGGGGCTGGGAGTGCTCAACCTTGTCGAGTTCGGAGAAGAGACGGTCGAGGTTATCGGGATTTTCGTTGAATGGTTCGCCTGCGCGGGTATTGGGGCAGGAAATATTGATTTCGACGATTGAGGATCTGTTGGCTGCGCGTTCCAGGGAAATGCGGTAATCCTCTATTCCCTCGTCGATGTCACCTGTGTGGTCGTCATTGGTGCGAGCGATGGAAATCGACATCTTCATGCTCTTCGCCTGCGTGTGCGCCCTTTCGACGCGGGGAATGACGTATTCGGAGCCGTCATTGGCCAATCCGACATGAACCAGCATGGAATCATATTCTGGAAGACGGTGGAACCATGGGCGCGCGTTTCCCGGGCATGGGCGGGAAGTCGTGGATCCCACCGTTTCAAAGCCGAATCCTGCCGCATCGAGGACGGTCGAGAGGTCGCAGTTCTTGTCCAGGCCCGCGGAGAGTCCGAATGGGTTGTCGAAGTGAATTCCCATGACCTCCGATTCGAGCATCGGATCTGTGTAGTCGATCATCTCGCCGAGCGCCCACATCAGCGGTGGGACCTTGCCGGCCACGCGGCAGAAGGAAATCATCTGATCGTGCGCGACATCCGGCGTCTCGTTGAAAATGAACGGTTTGAAGGCATGCTTGTATGCAAAGGTGAACATGTCAGTGCTGAGCTTGTTGAGTTTGTCATGTGCAAAAGATTGGGATACGTAGGCCATGACCTCTATTGTCGCACGGTTGCCGCGAATTTTTGCTGAATGTTTCGGCAGTTCTGTGAGTTGCATTGGAATTGTGCTGAAATTCGGTGGGTTCTCTCGTTTCAGCTCCTGATAGGCGTTAGAGTTGTCAGAAGTCATGAAAGGAGTGACTGTGCGGGATTTCAACATTGAGGGCGCCTCCTCCGATGATGCTGGCAGTGAGCAAGCGGGCTCTCGGTCCGAAGTGCATGCGGTCGAAGTCCTGGTGGTCATGCCTACATACGACGAGGCGGAAAATCTTGGGCCGACCCTGGCAAATGTCTTTGCCCTCAATCCAAACGTCGACGTGCTGGTCGTCGATGACGATTCTCCGGATGGGACGGGGCGGGTGGCCGACTTTCTCGCGCAGGGCGACGGACGCATCCATGTGCTTCACCGCCAGAGCAAGCAGGGGCTTGGACCGGCATACATCGATGGGTTCCATTGGGGATTGTCTCACGGATACGACGTGATCTGCGAGATGGACATGGATGGGTCTCACCGTGCCGAGGATCTGGCGCGCATGCTGGCTGTGCTGAATCGAAATCCTGGCGTTGACCTGGTCATCGGCTCTCGCCGCGTGGAAGGCGGTCAGACAATCAACTGGTCAGGGACACGAAACGCGATTTCGCGTCTCGGCTCATGCTATGCAAGGCTTATGCTCGGTCTTCCGGTGCGAGACATGACTGCCGGCTTTCGTGCGTACAAGGCGGACATATTGCGCACCATCGACCTTGACGAGATCAACGCGAACGGCTACGTCTTCCAGATTGACATGACTCGACGAGTCGCAGCTGCCGGCGGCGTGATCCGGGAGGTCCCGATCGCATTCGTCGAGCGCACCAGAGGCGAATCGAAGATGACTCGCTCCATCGTCATCGAGGCAATGGCGAAGGTCACGCTCTGGGGTCTGCAGCGCTTCGGGAAAGGCAGCCGCTGACACCTCGCTTCTGTGCATGGGGTTGCGTTGCGATCATGGGTCAAGGTCTTTCGGTCAGCGTTTGGCTGCCGATTGATTACATCCAATTGCTCATGAAACGCTCAAGTTAAGTTGTCATTTTGCGCGAATGTGTGCGATAATGTTCGAATGATATCCTCACAGCGTCAACATCTCATCCTCAGCAGATTGCGTACCAGGGGAGCGGTGCGCATCACCGCCCTCTCGGAGGAGCTCGGTGTATCAGCGATGACGATTCGCAGAGATATCGCTGACCTGGCGGACAAGGGATTGCTCAAGCGCGTTCATGGTGGGGCGGTCACGACAAGCTCTCTTCTTGCAGAGCCGCTGTTTTCAGTCAAGTCGCAGATGGACATCGGTCTGAAGGATGCCATAGCCCGCGAGGCTGTCAACTATGTCTCTCCCGGAGACGTGATCGCTATTGGCGGCGGCACGACCGCCTATGTCTTTGCCCAGCATCTGCTTGAAAGTCGGCGTTCGTCGGGAATCACCATTCTTACCAACTCGTTGCCGGTTGCGGAGCTCGTGCAGGCTCTCGAAAGCAAGGATGTCGAAGTGATCGTCACGGGTGGGGTGATCAGCCGCTCAAATTCCTTGGTCGGTCCGATCGCGGACAAGGTCGTTGCCTCGCTCAGGGTCAACACGGTATTTCTTGGGACCCACTCGGTGTCGATTCCACGGGGCTTCCTGATGCCCAATTCGCTGGAGGCTGCGACGGACATGGCAATGATGCAGATTGCGGACAAGACGATCATCCTGACCGACCACACCAAATGGAGCAGCACCTCGCTATCCCTGTTTGCGGGATTCAGCGATGTCGAGGCTGTGATCACCGATGACGAGCTTGATCCTGAAGACTCACAGAGAACAAAGGAATTGGTCAAGACGCTGGTTCTTGCCCATCAGAATTCAGCTGAAGACAACAGCGAGGAAAGGGATAATGTCGATGAGTGACGCTCAGTCAGAATTGAACCGATATAAGGTATACAGGCAGGGCGAATATGCCTCGGAGCACATTCGCATAACACCGACGACTCTTGCCGATGGCCGTGACTTCTTCTACATGGACGACGATCCGGAATACGTTTCCGGTGCGAAGACTCGTGAACTCCACGATCCTCGCCCTCTGACAGACCGCTTTGAGCCGCAGAAGGATGCGGACGGCAATCTTGTTCCGATTCAGGCCCCGCAGATGCGCCGCGACCCTCTCACGGGTGACTGGATTCCAATGGCCACTGCCCGGATGAACCGTCCCATCACCGCAGGGCCAGGTGCGGTTGCATCCGGCAACCCCCTTGCGGCCAGGAAGCCAGGAGATCCGTACCAGGATGGCGAGATTCCCGACACCGATTACGACGTCGTGGTATTTGAGAACCGCTTCCCGTCAATGATGCAGGTTCCCGGTGAGCCTGACAGAGTGACGTATGTCGACGACAACCCGCTTTGGGCGAAAAGCACCGCGAACGGCCGCTGTGAGGTGGTCTGCTTCGATCCTAACGAGCAGGCGCTCCCCGCTGACCTGCCGATCTCAAGAATTCGCACGATAGTCGAGGCATGGGCGTTCCGGACAGCCGAGATTTCGGCCATCGATGGCATCCAGCAGATATTCCCGTTCGAGAATCATGGCCAGGAGATAGGCGTATCGCTTGCCCACCCGCACGGACAGATCTATTGCTATCCCTTCATCGCTCCAAAGATGGAGCAGGAGCTGAAGCATACCGAGGCATACTTCGAAAAGAATGGCTCCAACCTGCTCAAGGACATGCTTGACGCCGAGCTGGAAGCCAAGGAACGCATCATCTTCCGCAATCGCACCTGGGTCGCATACGTTCCCGCTGCCGCTCGCTGGCCTTTGGAAGTCCATGTCGCACCTGTCCGTGACGGCATCCTCACCATCGACCAACTGAACGACGATGAGCGTTGGGGTCTTGCGCAGATGTATTCCACACTGCTCAGGCGTGGAAATGCATTCTTCGACAAGGGCGATGGCAAGGGCATGGATCTGCCATACATCTCCGCGTGGCATCAGGCTCCTATCCATGACGGGCGTCGTGATCATTACCGCCTGAACCTGCAGTTCTTCTCATTCAGAAGGGCCGCGAACAAGATCAAGTATCTTGCAGGATCCGAATCGGGAATGGCCGCATGGATCTCCGACACGACACCGGAGAAGATCGCCGCCCGTTTCCATGAACTTGGACCAATGGACCTTGAAGCCGAGAGGAGCTGAATGCAATGTCAGCTATAGAATTCGTCGAACCGCTGTCGCCGGAGCAGGGCGTGCTTCGTTCCCGTTCCCTGTTCCGCAAGACTTTCGACGGGCATGAAACGGGTGTATGGAGCGCTCCCGGCAGAGTGAACCTCATCGGGGAGCATACCGATTACAACGCCGGTCTGTGTCTGCCAATCGCTCTTCCGCAACGGACGTACATCGCTCTCAAGCCACGGCACGACAACATCGTCAGAGTGGTTTCTGAGTTGAAGCCCGACGAGGTTTCGCAGGCAAATCTTGACGGGCTTCAAGGCGGTGGCGTCAAAGGTTGGGGCGCATACCCAATCGGCGTCGCCTGGGCGCTGCGCAAGATGGGTTTCGATCGTGTGACCGGATTTGACGCTGCGGTCTCCTCATGCGTTCCCTTGGGGTCTGGTCTGAGTTCCTCTGCAGCGATGACATGCTCGACCGCGCTCGCCATCGACGATGTGTTCAGACTCGGCTTTGGCGATTCCGACGAAGGCAGGATCACCCTGATCCAGGCTGCCATGAAGTCAGAGAATGACATGGCAGAGGCGAGCACTGGCGGGCTTGATCAGAATGCCTCCATGAGATGCAAGCCCGGGCATGCATTGCTGCTTGACTGCCGTCCCGAACTCAGCGCACTCGAAAGCGTCAGGCAAGTCCCATTCAATCTCGTCGCGCAGGGCTTGGAGCTGCTGGTTGTGGACACCCAGGCGCCACACCAGCTCAACGACGGGCAATATGCACAGCGACGCACCACATGCGAGAAGGCTGCGAACATACTTGGGGTCGCCAACCTACGCGTATGCGCCGATCAGATCCAGAAGTCCGACGATCCGTTCCAGGCGCTCAAGGAGACGCTTGACGCGCTTTCCGATGAAACGATGAAGAAGCGTGTGCGCCACGTCGTGACGGAGATCGCACGCGTCCGGACATTCGTCAAGGCCTTCAACAACAAGGACATCGTCGAGGCAGGACGTCTGTTCAATGCTTCGCATGATTCGTTGAAATCCGATTATGAGGTAACCGTTCCCGAACTCGATATCGCCGTCGACGTGGCTCGTCAGAACGGAGCGTATGGCGCTCGAATGACAGGCGGCGGCTTCGGCGGATCGATAATCGCACTCGTCAAGCAGGGAGCCGGCAGGACCATCGCGCAGAAGATAGCCGACAGATTCGCTGCCGAAGGACTGCATGAGCCACGTGCGCTCGCCGCAGTCGCAAGTGCAAGCGCACATCGTGAATCCTGAACGACGATTGAACTGGGATTCCGGATTGCAGGGCTGAACGGGCAATCAAGGCGCATACCCACACACGCGGGGTATGCGCCTTGATTTATACTTGGGTACGTTCGGCATCGTCATCAGAGGAGCTTTTCCATGAATCAGGCAGTCCCCAGCCAAAAGGCGGTAATCACAGTCGTCGGGAAAGACACGGTCGGCATCATCGCCAAGGTCTGCACCTACCTCGCTGAACACAATGTCAACGTGCTTGACATCTCGCAGACCATAATCGAGGGCTTCTTCAACATGATGATGATCGTCGACATCAAGGGGTCCACCCAGGAATTCGACGAGATCACCAACGCCCTTGACTCCCTTGGCCAGGGAATAGGCGTGCGCATACGTTGCCAGCGCGAGGAAATCTTTACGAAGATGCACAGAATCTGAGACAGGCGACGGTGACCTTGTGCCTGGTTCTTGACGATCCACGGCTCAGGCCTTTCACGACAGCCCCAAAGCATTCACATAGCACAGAGATGCACGTTGCAGCGATGAGGAGCGGCACATGTTGAACATCATGGAAGTTCATGAAACGAACCAGATGATCGAGCAGGAGAAGCTCGATGTCCGAACGATCACGATGGGGATAAGCCTGCTTGATTGCGCAACCGATGACCTCGATGCCCTGTGCAGACGCATCTACGACAAGATCTATGGGCGTGCCAAGGATCTGGTCGCGACCGGCAAGCAGATTGAACGCGAATTCGGCATACCCATCGTCAACAAGAGAATCTCCATCACTCCGATATCACTGGTTGCAGCAAGCGCCTGCAAGACGCCCGAGGACTTTGTTCAGATCGCGCATACCCTTGACGATGTCGCCCACAAGGTCGGCGTGAACTTCCTCGGAGGTTTCTCGGCGCTGGTAAGCAAGGCGATGACTCCGGCGGAACGCATGCTGATCGAATCTCTGCCACAGGCGTTGGCGGAAACCGATAGAGTCTGCGCCAGCGTGAATGTTGGTTCCACCAAAACGGGCATCGACATGAATGCGGTGGCTCTGATGGGCCGCATCGTCAGGCAGGTCTCCGAAGCCACCGCTGACAGCGACAGCTCAGGCAACAGCAAGCTTGTCATCTTCTGCAACGCGCCTGACGATAACCCATTCATGGCCGGAGCCTTCCATGGCGTGACCGAAGGTGATGCGGTCATCAACGTCGGCGTTTCAGGACCCGGTGTGGTGAGCAAGGCTCTTGACGAGGCACGTGGGAAGGATTTCGAATTCCTGTGCGAGACGATCAAGCGCACGGCATTCAAGATCACACGCGTAGGGCAACTGGTCGCGCAGGAGGCCAGCCGTAGACTCGATGTGCCCTTTGGCATAATCGATCTCTCCCTTGCGCCGACGCCGGCAGTGGGGGATTCCGTCGGAGAGATCCTCGAAAAGATAGGACTTGAGCAGGTCGGCGCTCCAGGGACGACGGCGGCTCTCGCGATGCTGAACGATCAGGTGAAGAAGGGCGGCATCATGGCTTCAAGCTATGTCGGCGGCCTTTCCGGCGCATTCATCCCAGTCTCCGAAGACAAGAACATGATAGATGCCGCGCAGTCGGGCTGTCTTACGATCGAAAAGCTTGAGGCGATGACCTGCGTATGCAGTGTCGGACTTGATATGATCGCGATTCCTGGCGAGACGACACCGGCGACGATAGCTGGCATCATCGCCGACGAGGCTGCCATCGGCATGATCAACCAGAAGACCACGGCAGTTCGCGTCATCCCGGTGATCGGCAAGGGTGTTGGAGAGATGGCTGAATTCGGGGGGCTGCTTGGCCGCGCGCCGATCATGCCGGTCAACCAGCATAGCTGCGAGGAATTCGTGGCCCGCGGGGGCAGGATTCCCGCCCCGATACACAGCTTCAAGAACTGATTGCCTTCGGGTGCTGTGCTGTTTTCCAATTATCATGGGATGCCATGTTATTTTGGGAATCGAATCGCCTTGTCAGGCAAGAGTTCGATCAGACCGTCAGCGTCAAGCGACATCAGACATTCATCGAGTTGCGCGCTTTTCGGCCACAGCTTGACGAGTTCCTGATAGCGCACAGGTTCCATATCGGTCTTGCTGCGTAACGCGTGAAGTATGAGACCCCTGACCTGACGGTTCGTTCCCTTGAAATGCTGCCGGGGACGAGTCCGCCCTTCTGCGAGTCCAGGTTTTCCGGCGGCAACGAAATTGCATTTTTCGTAGAGCGGGCAGATCTCACATTGTGGGTTCTTTGCTGTGCACACCGTTGCGCCGAGTTCCATGGTGGCTTGATTCCACACATTGCTTTCCTTGGAATCACGTGGGAGCAAGTCATTGGCAAGCTTTCGATCGGCAACGGTTGCGGCACCGCCCAAGGATTCGACCCCCAGTGCGGCACGGGAGAGTACTCGACGAATGTTCGTGTCAATCACGGCAATTCGAGTGCCGAATGCGAAGGAGAGCACTGCACTCGCCGTATAATCGCCAACTCCGGGAAGGGCAATCAGTTCCTCATAGCGTTGTGGCAGCCGGTTGTCGTATTGTTCAGCCACGACGCGAGCGCATTCCTGCAGCCGCAGGGCTCGACGGGGATACCCAAGGTGACCCCATGCGGTGATAACCTCGGCGGTCGATGCCTTTGCGAGTGCCCGCGCATCCGGCCATGCATTCATCCAAGTGATCCAATACGGAGCGACTCTGCTCATCTGGGTTTGCTGACTCATCACTTCAGACACGAGAATGCCCCAAGGCGTTGCTCTGCCGAAGCGCCAGGGCAAATCTCGAGCATTGTCATCCCACCAGGGGAAGAGTCTGCTCTTCAATGCAACTACCCGTGGCGAATCCAAAGGCAAATCAGCCATGCACACTTCCCCTTTTCACGCGTCAGCATATGCCATCATGCCATATTGCCAGTCACTCAACGCATTGTGCCGACCTTTGTATCTATCGGCTTCATTCTTATCAATAAATCGAACAAAAGCAAACAATTTCATTCAACAGTTCTGACAGGAAACGATCTTTACAATCAAATCGCACCGAGATTGCGAGTTTTGCGGCAACTGCGAAGCAGTAATCATTGAAATCCCCTTGTTTGCATACGTCACTTCAACGATTCTGAGTGCTTATACTTCGCAATTGCCGCAAAACTCGCAATCTCGGTGAGGATGGGCACGCGCTGATGCCAAACGGCGGTGTTATGGTGGCGTCTATGACAGTGGAAGGGCAAACTTTGAACGCACAGGCAGGACAACCAGACTTAGCAGTGGAAACCATGTACGAATACGGTTATCGCAAGTCGAACTATGGTCCTGACGAGCTGGTGACCGACGCGCATGGCAATCCCATAAGCGTCGTGGATGCAATGATGAAGGCTGAGGATGCCAGCAAGCAGGAAACGGTGACGCCGCATCTATGCTTCTACTCGCCGAGGATTCCAGGAAACACCGGATCTGCCATTCGACTCTGCGCCGTGACGGGAACGATACTGCATCTCGTCGAACCTCTGGGATTCAACCTTCAGGATACGAAACTGCGCAGGGCAGGACTCGACTACCACGACATGGCGCATGTCGTCCTGCACCCGAATTTCGAAAGCCTCGTCAAGGCAATGCCGAATTCGCGCATCATCGCCTTCACCGCCAACGCGACCAAACTCTATACCGACGTGCAGTACCGTCCCACTGACATTCTGATGTTCGGTCCCGAACCCGGGAACATTCCAGACCCGATGGACATCATGGGCGGCCCGGATGTCGCCGAACAGGTAAGATTGCCGATGCGTCCATCCTTGCGTAGTCTTAACCTGACAAACTGTGCTTCGATAGCGGTCTATGAGGCATGGCGGCAACTCGGCTTCAAAGGTGGCGACAGGGATTGAGAAAGAGGCGTGCAATCAGCAAGCGGCAGCGACGGGTGTTTCTGGTCCGCCGCATCGTTGCGCTTGTTGCGCTCGCCGCCTTTCTGGGGACTGTCGTAGGGCTGCTGTGGGGGATTGCCCAAGGCGTCGAGGGCATCAATCGATGGCTGCATCGGGATGACATCAATGCGATCAGCCGTCAGGCAGCGCCGTCGCCCCGTGAGGTGAGCGGTGTGTCCGATTGCACTGCAGATGACATTTCCTTGCAGTTGAAGGCTTCCCCCAGCACGGTGAGCGTTGGCGGTTCGGTGCAGTTCACCGCGACGATAGCTCACAGTGGCTCCGACAACTGTCTCGTCGATGCATCGAATGATTCAAGGATTCTCACGATAACCTCGGGCAGCCAGACCATATGGAAATCGAACGTCTGCACGGCATCGTCGCGTATGCTCCTACTGTCAGGATCGGATTCGGACGTGCAGAACATAACGTGGAACACCAATGCGACCGGAGCTTCATGCCAATCCGATTCAAGCCTGCTCAATGTCAATGCAGGCACGTATCGGGCTCAGCTCTCTATGAAGGGGAATGCCGACATCAAATCCGATGCCGTGACCGTGACCGTGGAGTAACCGTGGAATAACCGTGACTGTGGAATAGATGAATCAGCAGGAGTTGCTCAAATCTTCGAGCCGTTCGGCATCTCAAGTTTGGCATTTCACGTTCGGCATCTCACCTGTGGTGGTCATCTCCGCTCCGTGTCAATCTCCGCTTCGGCTCTGAATGGCAAGTTTTTGGCACTTCATTCGCTGGAACGGTCCGAAAGCTGCATGATATTCACCGTCACTGCAACGATTTCACCGGTTTGTACTTCGCCAAGTCCCCAAAACTTGCAACCCGGGCGCGAAACTGGCGGTTTCGTAGATGAAAACGTGGCGACTGGCGCAACGATCGCGAAAATGCCTGCATGTCGGCACTGGCAAGGGTGCATTGTCCGTGACAGTGATGCCACGCCATTCCGTTTTACTCCCTGAATTGCTATGGTCGAGATGAATCAAGGATTCGGACAACAATCTTGGAGTGCACATTGAATGCTCGGTCTGGTAACGATCGGTCTGTTAACGCTCAGTCTGGGAACAATCGGCTTGATAACGCTCAGCATGGATCCGCGCAGTCGCCTGCAATTGCGCTGAAGCTGTGGGACAGGACGGACAAGCCGATGCTGCTTCGCGCCGTTGGAACTGCGGGAATCGCAATCATCGTGCTACTGATGGAAGTCCTCGTACCCACGGCCATCTGGATGATTGCGGCTGTGACTGCTGCAGGTCTCGTATATGGATGCTGGCCCATTATCATCGAGGCGTGGCATGACATCCGCAATCGCCACATGAGCATGGACCTGTCGATGCTGATAGCCATTGCCGCTGCTGCCGCGATCGGACAGTGGACGACCTCGCTCCTGATAGCCGTGTTCGTACTTGCAGCTGAAATACTTGAGGACCTCTGCATGGATTCAGGACGGGATGCGCTCTCGTCCTTGATGGCGTTCCTGCCCAACACGGTTACGGTGGTGTCGCATGACGGCACGACGAAGGCGCTTGCCCTTGACGATGTTCTGAAGGGCATGGTGGTGCGCATCACCCCGGGAGACAGGATTCCTGTCGACGGTCTCGTCATTTCTGGGGTTTCCGAGCTCGATCAGTCTCGAATCACCGGGGAGTCCGCACTCGTTGCCGCTCGCAAGGGGAGCGAGGTATACGCCGGTTCGGTGAATCAGCAGGGCGCACTGGAAGTCAGGGTGACGGGCGTCGGCGAAGATTCCTCATACGGCAGAATCATCGAAACGGTCAGGGAGGCGCAGAATTCTCAGGCGCCCGTGCAGAAGCTGGCCGATCGTATGGCCACCGCCCTGGTCAGCCTTGCCGTGGTAGGCGCATTCGTCACATGGCTGCTTACAAGAGACCTGACGAGTGCCATCGATGTCATCATCGTGGCCGGTGCGTGCGGCATCGCTGCCGGAACTCCGCTGGCGATGCTGGCATGCATAGCCAGATCGGCGCGTTCGGGTGCATATGTCAAGGATGGCATGCATATGCAGAGGCTGTCCACGATCGATACGGTGATATTTGACAAGACGGGCACGATAACGAAAGGCATGCCAAGCGTCGTCGCGGTTCATGCGACGGCGGGCATGAGTGAGCATGACCTGCTCGCAGTGGCTGCAAGTGCCGAGGTCAACTCCGAGCACATTCTTGGCAGGGCGATAGTCGATGCCGCCCGGCAGCGCAGTCTTGACATCGCCCCTGTCGAATCGTTCAGCTACAGACCCGGATACGGCATCGAGGCAGTCGTAATGAAAGAACCCGTATCGGTCGGGAGCATCGATACGTTGGATGCGACTGATCGACATTCCGTGGCCGCTGCTTTCAATGGCCAGGCGACCACCATGGTCTATGTGACGGTCAAGGGAAGCTATGTCGGCTCGATTGAAATCGAGGATGCAGTGCGTTCCTCAGCCGAGTCTGCGATTGCGCGGCTCAAATCCATGGGCAAGCGAACCGTCATGCTCTCCGGCGACAGGGAGGAAGTGGCCCGGCATATCGCCCAGCTCACTGGAATTGACGAATATCATTGCAATCTCAAGCCCGAACAGAAGCTCGACCGGATCGAGGAGATGCAGTCTCAGGGTCGTCAGGTCGCGATGATAGGCGACGGAGTCAATGATGCCCCCGCCTTGACCAAGGCGGATGTCGGCATTGCAATGGGTTCCGGAACTGACATTGCGCAGGAATCGTCTGATGCGGTGCTGATTTCATCTGACATGAACGATCTGGCTCGCCTGTTCTCTGTCGCCCAGCAAGGAAGACGTGTCATCGCATTCAATTTCATCGGAACGATCGTCATCGATGTGGCAGGCATGGTTCTGGCTGGATTCGGCTTTCTCACGCCTTTGCTTGCAGCCCTCGTGCATGTGGGGAGCGAATCGGCGTTCATACTCAACTCGGCACGCCTTCTGCGCGCTCGCCGACATGAGCAGCGCTTCGACTGACTGCATTTCGTCTGATGACCTTCATTGGCCGGGTCCTTGCGGCAGGGGCCAAGCCCGTCTTAGGGCGCCACCGTGCTCTGGATTCGAAGCGGGGAATTGAACGGAGGCTGTGTCAAAGGCTGTGTCTGAGTAAGTGTCGGTGTCTGAGTCAGTGTCAGTGTCAGTGTCAGTGTCTCCCCGGGTAAGAGCATCAAGGCGACTCGCTGGGGTGGGGCATGGCACGGCATCTTTTGTGTAGGTATTGTGTATGTTATGAAGAGCATGGGTGGCGGAGGCTGCTTCTTCCCTGATGGCTGAACAGCGGAGAAACATGCGTAACCCCTTGCCAGAGGTGGTGAAGAGTGATATCTTAGACACCAGTGTGAAGTGTGTCATATAGCGGGCATGCCTCATTGGGGAAGCGCCCGCGTACAGAGACACAAGAATGCAATCGATTGTTGTGCTGTTTCGTGCGCCCCGGGTCCCTCATGAACAATGAACCATCGGAATACAGCGAGCGATAAGGAAAGTCCATTTTGGCTGCCAATAAAGCTGCAACGAGTACCACTACAACATACGCACGCAACGATGAAGCCGACATCAAACTGCATAAGGCTCCAAACCGTGTGAATTTCGGATCGATCCGTGAACCCATCGATGTCCCATACCTTCTCGGCGTTCAGACCGACAGCTTCGACTGGCTGGTCGGCAATGAGCGTTGGCAGGCCAAGGCTGAGGAAGACGAAGCCAACGGAACGCACAACGTGGCTCATGTCTCCGGTCTTGACGAGGTGTTCCAGGAGATTTCTCCCATTGAGAACTTCGCACAGACCATGAGCCTGACCTTCTCGGACCCATACTTCGAGGAGCCGCGTCACACCGTTCAGGAGTGCAAGGAAAAGGACTACACCTATTCCGCACCGCTCTACGTCAATGCAGAGTTCGAGAACGGTGACACCGGCGAAATCAAGTCACAGACCGTCTTCATGGGCGACTTCCCATTGCAGACCCCTCACGGTACCTTCATCATCGGTGGAACCGAGCGAGTCATCGTCTCCCAGCTCGTGCGTTCTCCAGGCGTCTACTTCGATCGTAACCGCGACCGCACGTCCGACAAGGAAGTATACGGCGCAAAGATCATTCCTAGCCGTGGTGCATGGCTGGAGTTCGAGATCGACAAGCGCGACGTGCTTGGCGTTCGCGTTGACCGCAAGCGCAAGCAATCGGCGATCGTCTTCCTTGAGGCCATTGGCATGACCAAGGAAGAGATTCGCAAGGCCTTCGAAGGCTACCCTCTGGTGCTCGACGCTCTTGAGAAGGAGCCGATCAACGACCAGAACACGGCGCTGACCGACCTGTATCGCAAGATTCGCCCCTCTGATACCGCAACTCCAGAAGCTGGGCGCAACCTTCTCGAATCCTTCTACTTCAACAACAAGCGTTATGACCTCGCACGCGTGGGCCGCTACAAGATCAACCGCAAGCTCGGACTCGAAGCGGATTTCAACGATCGCAGCCTGCAGCGTGAAGACATCATCTCGACCATCAAGTATCTGGTCACCCTTCACGCTGGCGAGCAGACTTTCAAGGGCAAGCGCAACGGCGATGACGTCGACCTTCGCGTCGACGTCGATGACATCGATCACTTCGGCAACCGCCGCATCCGCCAGGTCGGCGAGCTGATTCAGAACCAGCTGCGCACGGGCCTGAGCCGTATGGAGCGTGTCGTGCGTGAGCGCATGACCACCCAGGATGCAGAGGCGATCACGCCTCAGTCCCTGATCAACATTCGCCCTGTGAATGCGACGATCAAGGAATTCTTCGGAACGTCGCAGCTTTCACAGTTCATGGATCAGAACAATCCACTTGCAGGTGTCACGAACAAGCGTCGTCTCTCCGCATTGGGACCTGGCGGCCTTTCCCGCGATCGTGCGTCGATGGAAGTTCGAGACGTGCATCCCAGCCACTTTGGCCGCATGTGCCCGATCGAATCCCCTGAAGGACCGAACATCGGTCTTATCGGTTCGTTGGCGACCTTCGGACGCATCAACCCGTTCGGATTCATCGAGACTCCGTACCGCAAGGTCAATGACGGTCTCGTCACCGATGACGTCGTCTACATGACCGCTGACCAGGAGGCTGAGCACGTCATCGCCCAGGCCAATCAGGTCATCGGCAATGACGGCCACTTGGTCGAGAAGACGGCTCTTGTGCGAGATGCTGAAGGCGAGGCAGAAGATGTCCCTGTCGAGCAGGTCGACTACATGGATGTCTCCCCACGTCAGATGGTTTCCGTCGGTGCTTCCCTGATTCCATTCCTGGAACACGATGAGGGCCACCGAGCACTGATGGGCACCAACATGCAGCGTCAGGCCGTGCCGCTCATCAAGTCCGAGCGCCCGCTTGTCGGCACCGGTTCGGAATGGCGTTCCGCAGTCGATTCGGGTGATGTGATTCTTGCCGAGAAGGCGGGTGTCGTCACCTACGTTTCGGCCGATATCATTCGCACGATGAACGACGATGGCACGCAGTCAAGCTACAAGCTGTCGAAGTTCCAGCGTTCCAACCAGACCACCTGCTACAACCAGGTTCCCGTCATCAAGGACGGCGAGCGCGTCGAGGAGGGTTCGGTGCTGGCCGACGGCCCTGCGACCCAGGGTGGCGAAATGGCACTGGGCAAGAACGTCCTCGTGGCCTTCATGCCTTGGAACGGCTACAACTACGAAGATGCCGTGATCATCTCACAGCGCCTCGTCCAGGACGACACGCTGAGCTCCATCCATATCGAGGAATACGAAATCGATGCCCGCGAGACCAAGCTCGGCTCGGAAGAGATCACCCGTGACCTTCCGAATGTCGGAGAGGATGCAATCTCCAACCTCGATGAGCGCGGCATCATCCGCATTGGCGCCGAAGTCGAGGCTGGTGACATCCTCGTGGGCAAGGTCACGCCGAAGGGCGAGACCGAGCTCACGCCAGAGGAGCGTCTGCTTCGCGCGATCTTCGGTGAGAAGAGCCGTGAGGTTCGCGACACCTCGCTCAGGGTTCCTCACGGCGAGACCGGAACGGTCATCTCCGTCAAGGAAATCACTCGCGAAGACGCCGAGGAGGACGGTGACGAGCTGCCCAACGGTGTGAACCAGATGATTCGCGTCTACATCGCCCAGCATCGCAAGATCACCCAGGGTGATAAGCTCTCGGGCCGTCACGGCAACAAGGGTGTCATCTCGCGCATTCTTCCCGAAGAGGACATGCCGTTCCTGCCAGATGGAACGCCTATCGACATCATGCTCAACCCCTTGGGCGTGCCAAGCCGAATGAACCTCGGACAGGTGCTTGAGCTTCATCTTGGATGGATTGCGCACTCAGGCTGGGACATCAACATCGATCCTGAACTTGAGGCCGAATGGAAGAAGCATATTCCTGCGGGCGCAGAGAAGGCCGATCCAGACACTCCAGTCGCAACGCCAGTGTTCGACGGTGTGCAGCAGGACGCCCTGAACGGCTTGCTCAAGACGACCCTTCCTGACCGCGATGGCAACAAGCTGGTCGGGGATCACGGCAAGGCCGTGCTCTATGACGGCCGCACCGGCGAGCCTTTCACCAAGCCGATTTCGGTTGGCTACATGTACATGCTCAAGCTCCACCACCTCGTCGACGACAAGATTCACGCTCGTTCGACCGGCCCATACTCGATGATCACGCAGCAGCCTCTGGGAGGCAAGGCGCAGTTCGGCGGGCAGCGTTTCGGAGAGATGGAAGTCTGGGCTCTCGAGGCCTATGGTGCTGCTTACACGCTGCACGAGATGATGACCACCAAGTCCGATGACGTCGACGGCCGTGTCCGCGTCTATGGTGCGATCGTGAAAGGCGACAACCTGCCACCGGCAGGCATCCCTGAATCGTTCAAGGTGCTGCTCAAGGAAATGCAGTCGCTCTCGCTGAACGTCGAGGTACTGAATGCCGATGGCGTGGCCATTGACATGAAGGATGAAGACGACGATCCTTCATCGGCCTCGGATGATCTCGGTTTCAATATCGGTGCGAGACCCGACGCATCCTCGTCGCCTGTTTCTCACGACGATGCGGAGCCACAGTACCGCTGAGCATTGAGTCGTCTCGCGCAGTCTGATGCAGATGCACGAAACGGCTCCATGACTGCGAAGGTCGGGATGAACTGATCTTCGCAGTCCCTGAATAATTTGAACTTTCAAGAGCAAAAATGCCAATAAGAAAAGACAGGACACATAGTGCTGGACGTCAACGCATTTGACAAACTGAGAATCGGCTTGGCCACCGCGGAGGATATTCGTGGTTGGAGCTATGGAGAAGTGAAGAAGCCTGAAACCATCAACTATAGAACCCTGAAGCCCGAGAAGGACGGTCTGTTCGGCGAACAGATCTTCGGCCCCACTCGTGACTGGGAATGCGCATGCGGCAAATACAAGCGCGTGCGTTTCAAGGGAATCGTGTGCGAACGCTGCGGCGTCGAGGTCACCAAGTCTCGCGTGCGTCGTGAACGCATGGGACATATCGAACTTGCCGCTCCGGTCACGCATATCTGGTTCTTCAAGGGTGTGCCTTCGAGGCTTGGATATCTGCTTGACATCGCCCCCAAGGACCTCGAGAAGGTCATCTATTTCGCGGCCTACATGGTCACGAAGGTGGACGAGGATCAGCGTCATCAGGATTTGCCTGATCTTCAGGATGAATTCGACACCGAGATAACGCGTCTTGAAAAGGCTCGCGACAACGAGATTGAGAAGCGTGCGAAGAAGCTCGAAGAGGATTTGGCGGAACTCGAATCCTCGGCAGAGGCGAAGGGCTCCATGAAGTCCAAGGTTCGCAATGGCGCCGAGCGCGACATGGCGGGCATCCGTCAGCGCTATGACGATCAGATCCAGCGTCTGAGCGCCGTGTTCGACCGTTTCAAGGGTCTTCAGCCTGGCGACATGGAAGGCGATGTCGACCTCTGGCGGGAGATGGAGGATCGCTACGGTGATTACTTCGAAGGATGCATGGGCGCCGAGGCGATAAAGAAGCGTCTGCAGGACTTTGACCTCGAAGCCTGCGAGAAGGAACTGCGCGACGAGATCGAAACCGGTTCCGGCCAGCGCAAGGCGCGAGCACTGAAGCGTCTGAAGGTCGTGAACGCGTTCCTGACCACCGGCAACAAGCCAGAGGCCATGGTTCTGGACGTAGTCCCAGTCATTCCCCCCGATCTTCGCCCCATGGTTCAGCTCGACGGTGGCCGTTTTGCCACGTCGGATCTGAATGATCTGTATCGTCGCGTGATCAACCGCAACAACCGCCTGAAGCGACTCATCGAGCTCGGCGCGCCAGAGATCATGCTGAACAATGAAAAGCGCATGCTACAGGAGGCTGTGGATTCGCTCTTCGACAACGGTCGCCGTGGCCGTCCGGTCACCGGTGCCTCGAACCGTCCGCTCAAGTCCCTGTCCGACATGCTCAAGGGCAAGCAGGGTCGTTTCCGTCAGAACCTTCTCGGAAAGCGCGTGGATTATTCCGGTCGTTCCGTGATCGTCGTCGGACCAAGCCTGCGCATGCACCAGTGCGGTCTGCCGAAGCCGATGGCCTTGGAACTCTTCAAGCCCTTCGTCATCAAGCGTTTGGTTGACTTGAACTATGCGCAGAACATGAAGTCTGCGAAGCGTCTTGTCGACCGCGGCGATGCCGAGGTCTGGGGCGTTCTCGAAGAGGTCATCTCCGAGCATCCAGTGCTGCTGAACCGTGCACCTACGCTGCATCGTCTGGGAATTCAGGCCTTCGAGCCAATCCTGGTCGAGGGCAAGGCAATCCATCTTCCACCGCTGGCCTGCGCCGCGTTCAACGCAGACTTCGACGGCGATCAGATGGCTGTCCACCTTCCATTGAGCGCGGAGGCACAGGCGGAGGCACGTTCGCTGATGCTCGCTTCGGATAATATCCTGAAGCCAGCCGACGGACATACCGTGACCATGCCTTCCCAGGACATGATCCTGGGTCTGTACTATCTGTCAACCGTGCGTGAGGGTGCCAAGGGTCAGGGACACATTCTTTCTTCGCTTGCCGAGGCTCGCATGGCCTTGGACCGTGGCGAGATCGACATGCAGTCGAAGATTCTGCTCCGCGTGCCTTCTGACTTTGTGCTTCCGAAGAACTGGGAGCCACAGGACATCAAGGTGGTCGATCCAGAGCCAGGCGAGCCGGATGTGGCCAAGGAGGAGCGCTTCAAGGACGGTTCGTTCCTGTTCGCGACCTCATATGGCCGCATGCTCGTCAACGAGACTCTGCCAATCGATTATCCATACATCAACGAGCAGGTTCCCAAGGGCAAGCTTGCGGGCATCGTCGATGACATTGCAACCCGCTATTCAACGGCTCAGGTTGCGGCCACACTGGATGCCTTGAAGGATCTTGGATTCACCCGTGCGCCTTGGTCCGGCGTGACGATGGCGTTCTCCGACATCGTTGCCCCGCCAGAGCGCAACGAGATGGTTCAGGGATATGAGAAGCAGGCAGACAAGGTCAACTCCCAATACGACATGGGTCTGCTGACCGATGAGGAGCGTCGTCAGGAGCTCATCAACCTGTGGACCGAATGCACCGACAAGGTCGCGGCTGCCATGCGCGAGCACTTCACCGCAGACAACAACGTGAACATCATGGTGCAGTCCGGAGCCCGTGGAAACTGGATGCAGATTCGTCAGATCGCCGGTATGCGTGGTCTGGTGGCAAACCCGAAGGGCGAGATCATTCCTCGTCCTGTCAAGTCGAACTACCGCGATGGTCTGTCCGTCCTGGAGTACTTCATCTCACAGCACGGTGCCCGCAAGGGTCTGGCGGATACGGCACTGCGAACCGCAGAATCCGGCTACCTCACCCGTCGTCTGGTCGATGTCTCGCAGGACGTCATCGTTCGTGAACAGGATTGCGGCACGGTCCGTGGCCTGACCATGAAGGTTGCGGAACGCGATGAGAACGGCAAGCTCGTGCTCGTCAAGAATGCCGATGGCGGACCGTATTCACGTCTGCTCGCCGCCGACGTCGTGGATCCCAAGGATGGCAAGACCGTGCTGTACAAGCGCGATCAGGCCATGTCCATGGATGTTCTGCGCGATATGGTCGCGCATGGCATCGAAGAGGTCAAGGCCCGTTCGGTGCTCACCTGCGAATCGAAGCGCGGTGTGTGCTCGAAGTGCTACGGCTGGTCATTGGCCACCAATACCCTGGTCGACGTCGGCGAGGCTGTCGGCATCGTCGCGGCGCAGTCCATCGGTGAGCCTGGAACTCAGCTGACGCTGCGTTCCTTCCACTCCGGCGGTGTCGCTTCGGCATCCGACATCACCCAGGGTCTTCCTCGTGTGACCGAGCTTTTTGAGGCCCGCACGCCAAAGGGCGAGGCTCCGATCGTCGAGTTCCCGGGCAACATCAAGGTCGAAGACACCGATCGTGGTCGTCAGGTCACACTGACCCCAGACGATTCGAGCATCGAAGCCATCTCGTACCCAGTGACGCGAAGGGCTCCGCTGTTGGTCAAGGATGGCGATCACGTCGATGTCGGCACACAGCTCATCGAAGGATCCGTCGATCCGAAGAAGATTCTCCGAATCCTCGGTCCACGCGCAGCGCAGGTCAACATCGTGAACGAGGTGCACGACGTGTATCGCTCACAGGGTGTGGATATCCATGACAAGCATATTGAGGTCATCGTGCATCAGATGCTTCGCCGCGTGACGGTCATCGACTCCGGTGACACGGATCTGCTGCCGGGCGAACTTGCCGACCAGGCCAAGTTCAAGACTGCTAACATCGCCGCAGTAAAGAAGGGTGGCAAGCCCGCCGCTGGACGACCCGAGCTCATGGGCATCACGAAGGCCTCTCTGGCGACCGATTCCTGGCTGTCTGCGGCTTCGTTCCAGGAGACGACTCGTGTGCTTACCGAGGCTTCGCTGAGCCAGAAGGTCGACGATCTCAAGGGACTCAAGGAGAACGTCATCATCGGCAAGCTCATCCCAGCCGGCACTGGTCTGGCGCGTTACCACAACGCGGTCGTCGAACCGGACAAGGCCATTCGCGACACCATCTATCCGAACTTCGGTCTCGGTGGCGACGGCGGCAACATGGACCTGAGCGATGCCGATCTGAATGATGTCGATTTCTCGAACATCGACTTCGGCGATCTCAAGCTCGGTGATGACTTCAACCCCGATGACTTCCTCAACGATCAGGGAGGTCAGACCGGCGTGAACTCGCAGGACGGTGACAGCGACACAGCCAATCCGGATGACGGCAAGACGGCAGGCACGGCTCCGTCAGCCTCATCCTCGAGCGATCAGGCCTGAGCGATAGCCCAAGCCCAGTCGTGAAGACGCCCGCCATTCTTTGAAAATGGCGGGCGTCTTCATTTGTGGAGGGCTTGCAATAGCTTGTATGTATGCAGGATTTAGGGAGTCGGGGCGCAAGACGGAAGTCCGATGCAACTGAAGCGGTCGATCTGCTCATTCGTGATGAATTGAGGAATCGACAGGGGAATCCGACGCACGCGCTTGTGGTCTCAGGGCCGCCATGCAGCGGCAAGACAGAGTTCGCCTTGGAAAGCATGCTGGAAGGTCTTCGAGCGTTCGGCAACGAAGCCACGGTCATGGTGGTTTCGCAGCGCAAGGCCGCAGCGGAACTCAGCAATGCGATAATTCGGAGGACGGGTGTCAGTGACCAGACCCGGCCGGTTGGCACGCTTGCGGCGCTGGCTTTTAGAATACTGGCACAGGCCAGGGCATCGCAGTCGCAGCCCATGCCGAAGCTGCTGAATGGAGCGGAGCAGGATTCCTTGCTGCGAAGGGTTCTTGCAGGGCATGTCCAGGAAATGCTTCGTGGCGACAGCTGTGAAAGCTGTATGCTGCTGGCAGGTTATTTTGGCAACGCAGACGAGACTTCCTCTCGGCTCTCGCATGCGGAGGATCCAATCGATGCGACCCGTGGCGGTTCACCGTCAGCAATGACGCACAATGGCATCACATCCCAGACGACTGACATGCCTTGGTGGGAAGTGCTGGCTCCCGGGGTCGGAAAGCTCAGTCTCGCAGATTCGAAGATTCCTGAAATCACTGACATCATGGCATTGATCAACGATGACTTCGCTTCGCAGCTTCGTGACATGCTCGCAAGGATGAATGAGCTCGGACTTTCACTCAACGACGAGGGGCGGGTATTGCAATCGCTGTCCTCCCAAGGTCTCGACTTTCCACAGCAGGATCGTTTGAATACCCAGTGGAGCTTGGCTTTTCACCTATGGCATGAGTATGCCGAAGAGATCGAAAGACAGTATGGCGCAGAATTCAGGCTTGATGCATCGCGACTGTTGGTCGAGGCCACGCGCATGGTCGATGGCAGCGCGGATAGGCACATACCCAGATTCATCGTCATCGACGATTGGCAGGATCTGACGCTTGCTGGAATGTCGTTCATCCAGGCACTGGAATCTCGTGGGAGCCGTCTGGTGCTGATTGGCAACGGAGATGAGTCCGTGCAGACTTTCCGTGGCGCATACCCCGAGTTTCTCGCGTCGAGAGTGGCGTGCGAGACTCTTCAAGACGACAGGGAAGAAAATCGGGCGTTGGTATCTCAAAACCTTGGGCGACTTGGTGCTGCGCGCAGAGATCTCACATGGCTGCCAATCGTCGAACTGCATCGGACAGGAGATTCGCCGGAAGGGAAGGAGAGTCCGCACACTTATCTGGATGTGCTTGGGTCGCGGGTGTCGCTGAGCATTGCCGGCGAGGTGGAGGGTGACATCCCATTGGCGCAGCGCCCAGGCAAGCTGCCTCAATGGGAAGGAAGTCTGCCGATAACGGCTTTGCCGGATTCTGCCGCGCAGGGCCCCGCCATGGACTCGGCTTCGGACGGGTCGGGGGCTTCCGGACGCTCCGCTCGATCATATGGGGCAGAGTCGGGACGCTCAGAGCGGTCGCGCTCGATCGTCCATGATGGCACGGTCCACGTTCGGATGATGCGTACTGCCGAAGCGGAGATGGACGACATTCTCTGGCAGATCAAGCATGAGACCCTTGCGGCAGGGCGCGACTGGAACGACATGGCAGTAATAGCCCATGACAATTCCACGGTGCGGGCGTTTGGCGAGCGCCTCAGGGAACAGGGCATCGCAGTCAGATATTCCGCCATCACCCGACCCTTGAAGGATGAGTCAGTCGTCGGTGGACTGTTTGCGTTCATCGAGCTTGTCGAGCGTCGCATCAATCCCAAGCCGTCGGGCAACGCACGAACCCAGTCCATGTGGTTCGCCAATCGGATGCGAACGCTGCTGTCAAGTCCGCTGATGCCAGCACGCAATGCGGCGACGAAGGAAAGCAGACCGATTCGCATCCAGCGTCTCGAATCCCTTCTGGATACCTGCTGCGCGCTCTGCACGATAGACGCCGATGACGATCACGGCGAGGAGCCTCCTGTCGACGCTCGCGACGCAGCCCAATCAAAGGCCGACATCAATGAATCGCTGATCGATGCGATTCGCAGGCAGACCCTTGCCTGGGCCGAGGATGTGAATCGTCGTGTCGAGATTGAACAGCAATCAAGCGGCATCACGATTGATGACGCCGCGCATGATATCTCGCAAGCTCCACGCATGACGCGGCAGCTGCTGCTCACCAGACTTGTCGTCGGCGATGAATCCTCACGGGAAGAGATCGTGTCGGTGCTGAATGCGATTGCGGCCGGGCATGGCAAGGATCCCGACATGATTGCGTTCGCTCGTGCCATGGCGGTGCTGAGCTCATGCACAGACGGCGTCGATAACTACATGCGGAGCCATTCAATCGCATCGGTGGATCAGATGCCGGCAGATGTGATGCTATGGCTGGCTTGGGACGCATGCAAGCTCGCACAGTCATGGCAGGAAGAGTCGCTTCAGCCCGGAAGCGTGGGCGAGAGTGCGAACGACCGGCTCGATGCGCTGATGAGACTGTTCCAATTGGCTGGAGGGTCGCAGAGCTATGCCAACGTCGACGATTTCATGAGACAGGTTCGTGGCATGCAGATCGAGGCCGATTCGCTGGCACACATAGGTCCGATCGAGCATGCCGTCACGCTTACCACGCCCGCTGGCGCGCTTGCTCAGGCAAAGCGCTGGAAGATCGTATGGATGCCTGTTCTGCAGCAAGGCATATGGCCGAATCTTGCGGAGCGTGACACACTTTTTGGCACTGAGGAGTTGGCGAACGTCGTTCTGCATGGAAGCGTCTATGGCGTCTGGACTTCCGGTGAGGCTGGCGACATCGGTGTCGCGCGGGCGGCCTCCTCGACCGCAAGGCTCATCACGACCCTCAATGCAGAGAAGAGAAGCTTCCTGGTTTCGCTGACCCGTGCGAAGGAGCAGCTCAGGATCAGCGCGGTCTGGAACGCCGATACCGTGCCCTCTGACCTGCTCTTTGGCATGCTTCCCGAGTATTTTCAACGTCTGAGCGATCTTGCTGAAGTCCCATACAGCGAAGTGGGCGACCAGTTCGAATCGAGCCAGATCCTGGATGGCACGGAATCACGCGGGCAATGGGCGGGATTGGAAACCAGCGTGCGAGGCATCGTCACCCTGGCGAGGTCACAGCTGGCAGGCGCAGTCATGCGTGAATCTCCGGAATCGGGCATCCCTGGCGGTGAGAGGACTCTTGATTCGATCGCCACCCTGCGGATGCTATCCCGGAGGGGATATGCGGAGGCCGATCCTCGGTCCTGGCCCTTCGTCTATATGCGAGAGACGGATATGGTACTCGAGGCTGGGCGGGTTTCGGCAGATCCCGATAAGGCAGATCCCGATACGACACAGCCTGATATGGCAGGGTCTCATAAGACGCAGCCTGATACGGCGCAGAGAGGTGATGTTCCTCGTACTGTTAGCGCTGTTGCCACTGTTGGCACAGTTGCTACCGTTAACACAGTTGCTACCGTTGGTACCGATGATCATGCAGCGCCTGACGATCGCGAGCCGCATGGAGATTCCACGGTGGTGCTGACTCCCTCAGCCGTGGATGCGATTTGGCAGTGTCCGCTTGAGTGGGTGCTGAGCTCGCAGCTCACGGGCCCGATGCCCAGCAATGTGAATATGCAGTTTGGAACGCTCATTCACAAGGTCGCTCAGATTGCGACGGAAGAGGGATTGGACCGCCTGGCATCGCATGCTCCGGCTGAGGGTCATGAGGCATTGAAGGCCACACTGACAGAGCGTCTGGAAGAGATATATGCCGACCTGGTGAAGGGTGACGTTGAGCAATCCAGCCCCGAAGACATGTTCGAGAGTGCTTCGAAGCGGAGGCTGGTGCCGACGATTCTGCATAACCTCGCTTCGTATTTCGTCGATGGCACTCGTTCCGATTATGCGTCTGAGGGCAAGTCTCCCGTGCAGGTGGGTGAATTCAAGGATTCCATGGCCGAGCAGCCATTCGATATGCGCATCGGCATCGATGACATCGTTCCGATATGGAACGCCACCTACCCTGACCATGCGCTGGACGCGCACGGACTCTTCGCTTTGATGAGTTCGCTCAGCGGCGGTTTCATGCCGAGCATGCCGGAATCGGCGACGGTCCGGATTACCGGCCGCATCGACAGAATCGAAGGCAGGGAACGAGACGGTGCCGAGGTCGTGCGCATCGTGGACTACAAGACCGGCAGAAGGCATTCAGCCAAGGCAATGTTCAACGATCTGCAGTTGGTCTGCTATCAGCTTGCCATGTCCTTTGACCATTCCCTTCTCGGTCACCGGGCCAAGCTCGGACGGGTGTCGCAGGCTGACCTGTTCGAAGTGGCGCTTCATGACGCTCCTGCCTGTTTCAGCGGTGCCCCCGAGGCCTCATACCAGCCCGGCTTGATTGTGAATGGCAAGTTTGATTCGGTTTTCGAAGCGCGAAAGTCCTTTCCGTCCATCGACAAGTTCATCGATTATCAGTACAACCTCGATGACGGCCGGGAATCCATGGATCCCGGACTGTGGGAATTCGTCGTGCAGAATCAACGCAGCCAGGGCATATGGGCTCTCAGCATGATCTCAAGGGTCTTCTTCGCGGCAAGCGTGAGGATGTCCAGTTCGGACGAAAGGCTTCGGCTCGATGCCGGAAGATGTCACAAGACCAATGGCTCTACGAGTGGTTCGGGCATGTGCAGGGCATGGGAGCTTCTGCATGCGAATGTGATGGAGGAACGGCGATGACGCAGAAAAAGTCCGAGGAGCGCGAATTCCGCAGCACAGCTGAGCAGCAGGCCATCATCGAGGCCAACATCGATGCAAGTCAGCTCATCGTCGCGGGCGCGGGTTCGGGAAAGACGATGACGATGACCATGCGCATAGTCAGGCTCATCGAGTCCGGCGTCTCACCGGAACGGGTACTTGGCCTGACATTTACGCGCAAGGCAGCTTCGGAGCTGCTCACGCGTGTGTCTGCAGCGGTCGTGGGGCATTCCAGCAGCGGTGCGGACGCGTTCCTCAAGCCCGAGGTGCTTACCTATGATGCGTTTTTCCAAGGCATCGTAAGGCAGTATGGGCTGCTTGTAGGATTCAACCAATCAACGCAGCCATTGAGCGATGCCGGTGCATACCAGCTTGCGGCAGAGGTCGTCGGCGCGAACATCCATGGGCTCTTCGCGCATGATGAAGCACGGGAGCATGACGAGGACTGGGCTGCTGAAGGATTTTCGGATGAGAGGCTGATACGCAGACTTGCCGCGGCCACTCCCTCCGACGGCGATGTCGCATCGAAGGGTTTCAAAGAGACCGTAGACAATGTGCTTGCCATCGCCCATGCCTGTTCCAATTCGATGATCGGCGGGGCATGCACCACCTTTGAGCAGGCTGCGCGGAAAATCCACGAGTGGGATTCCGCATTCATCGAACAGCTGGATTCGCAGCTTGAAGGCGTCGAAATCCCTGATTCCCAGATCAGCGATGCCAAGGTGTCGCCGCTCGATGCCGAGAAGAAGATGAGCGAGAAGACTCGGCTGAAGAAACTCGAGCAGATACGGCACAACCGTGAACTGCGATGTGCATTCCAGGCGGACCGGCTGCGTACGATTGCCAGGAACCGTGAGATACTGCTCGCACTCGCCGAGCAGTATCAGCAGGCGAAACGGCACGCGAACATGGCGGAATTCAGCGATTTCACACTGGCGGCATATCAGCTGGTCACGAGATTCCCCTCGATCGGGGCACAATATCGCAGAAGATTCTCGCATGTCTTCCTTGACGAATATCAGGACACGTCAACGACTCAGGCGCTGCTCATCGCAGCGCTGTTCCATCCTGACGACGATGCGCCACGCAATCCATCAGATGATGCCATTGCCGCAAGCCATGTCATCGATAGTTCGGCGGTGAGCGCTGTCGGCGATCCCTTCCAGTCGATCTATGCCTGGCGCGGAGCCAGCCCAGGGGCATTCAGAACATTCCTCAGGGAGTTCGACCGGCATGACTCGAGTGCCGCCGCACACGGGTCTGACCAGGGCACAGCGATGCATGAATATTCGCTGTCGCAGACATTTCGCAATGGGGCATTGATTCTGGAAGCCGCGAACAACCTCACCCTGCCATTACGCAGGGAAGGCGGCATCGCGTCAAGCGCAATGCTGCACGAGGTCGATGTGAAGCACCTTCGAGCGAGGGATGGAGCGGATAGGGGCACCCTGGGTCTTCTGGCAACGCAGACTTTGGACGAGGAGATACGTGGAGTCATCGATTTCGTGAAGGAAGCCAGGCGTCGCTATGGATCCGACTCCGTGGGCACCGACAGCTCAGGTCGTGTTGGCAGTGGCAGTGACATTGACATGCATGCGCCGCATGCTGCGATTCTGTTCAGGTCTAAGACGAATATGCCACAGTACTGCGATGCGCTTTATGATGCAGGTCTGAGCTATGAGGTGGTCGGTTACTCCGCGTTGCTGGAGCGTCCGGAAATCCGCGATCTGCGTGCATTGCTCGATGTGCTGTGCGACCATACCGATATCGAGTCATTGATGCGTCTGCTCGCGACGCCACGCTTCAATGTGAATCCCGCAGATTTGAACGCCTTTGCGCAGATGGTCAAGGGAATCAACCTCGAGAGCCAATATCGCGGGCTCGTTGAAGCGGGAAAGGCTCCTGCCAATGCGAGGCGCGACATGATTGGGGACTATGTGAGCGAGCATCGTGACAGTCTGCCCAACAGCGTCTTTGCCATCGACGTGCTGATGGACGATCAGCTGGAGTCAATGCTGCGCCGCAAGGGTTCTCGCATAGGCGAGCGCGGCCGCTATCTGCTGCTGCAGTTCGCTGAGGTTCTCAGAAAGCTTCAGTCCCAGGCAGGGATGGGGCTTCGGGCGGTCATCCGTTCCGCCATCCATGCACTCCAGCTTGATATTGATGTCATTCTTTCGCAATCGCTGCATGGAGCGGGCGGCAAGCCCGACCGCAGCTCCGCCCAGGCAAGCATCGATGCCTTCGAAGGCCTGGTCGATACCTTCGAGGCGGAATTGCAGGATGGCACGCCTTCCACGCTCCGCGGGTTCGTGGCATGGATCGATTCGATGGGAAAGAGTCCCGAGGAGCCGGGCAGCAATGTCACCGGTCATCCAGATGTCGCGCTCATGACGGTGCATCAGGCAAAAGGCTTGGAATGGGATGCCGTCGCAATCGTCGGCATGAAATCCGGCACATTCCCAAGCAATCAGGGAGATGGACTGAAGATAACAGAGACCAGGCCTGCCGTCATCGATAAGTTCGGTGACATCGCGCGGCCAGCGGAGTATGTCTCCACGGCGAGGAGCTGGATGGATGATGCCACGGCCGTTCCGGCGCCCATTCGAGCGGATGCAGACATCCTGCCGCGCTTTCCTCACGATGCGGAGCCATATTCGAACCCGCTCGACAACCTCGCCGGTATCACACTGGCAGGTCTGGAGGACGAAGTGTATGGGCAATGCCGCGATGACGACACCGTCACTTGGCTTTCCCAGCAGCAGGAATATGGTTCGCGGTTTCATGCCGATGAAAGACGGCTGGCGTATGTCGCTCTCACGCGTGCGCGGCATGACGCTTTGCTCAGCTACAGCGCGTCGAAAAACGCCAAGGCGAATGGCTCCAAGGTCGATTTGTCTGCAGGCTCCGGGGCTTCGAATTTCTGGATTGAAAGCTATCAGGGCTTCGCAGGAGATGTCGCTGCATGTCATTTCAACGATGCGGATCTTTCCGAAGGACAGCACGTGGCCGCAAGTCCCGCATCGGCTGAAGGCGGCTCTGATGGGGCGAGTGCCGTCACAGGGGTAGATGTCACAGAGGTCGATATTACAGGGGCTGAAACCGGGGGGACTGCCCAGACCAACGGTTTCGAATGTCCTGAATTCACCGGGTATTTCATCGGAGATCATGCCGAGGATTACCGCGCCGCTCTGTTGACCGGATTCTCGAGCCAGCACTTCGATCGGGGACAGGCCATGCAAGGGGACCAGCAGCCAGATGAACCGTCCGCCACAAATTCCGAATCTTCGCAGTCCTCGGGCAGATCCGCTTCCGATGCCTTGCTTTGGCCTATGGACTTGGACCCGGCGGTGAAGTCTGCGCTTCTCGGCTCTGCACGACTGGTGCTTGCGAATCCGGGCGCTCGCAACCAGACGCATGCGAGCTCGGCCGAGTCCGGTGATGCGGAGTTCGAGGGTGCAGAGCTTGATCAACCGCTTGAAGGCACGCTTGCCGCACAGGCCATGCAGGTGATGGCAGAGCGCTCGGGCCGTTTGGGGAAGCTCCATGGCAATGCCGAAGATCTTGGGGCACTGCGTAGGAGTGGTCTGCAGGTGCTTTCCGCAGGAGGCCAGAATGTGACCGCGCTTCAGGCGCTTGCAGGCGATCGCAACGACGAGGGGGAACGCAGGTATTGGCGTGGAATCGTTCGTCCCATTCCGCGCATGCCTTCTGCCGCCGCACAGGCAGGGACTCAATTCCATGAATGGGCGAGTGCGTTTCTCAGCGCACAGGATGATTCCACCGCCCAGCAGCTTGACGGCTTCGATGGATTCGCCAGCATCGCAGGTGAGGCGACGCGTCGTGCGATGTTGCTTCAGTTGGATGAGCAAAGTGAGCTGCCGCAAGGCGAAGATCAGCGTCGTCTGATGGGTTGGAAGCGGCATCTGGCTGATTCGCGTTGGGCTCGCAGAAGCGTCGCGTGGGTCGAGCGGCCGATCGTGGCTGCAATAGAGGGCCGCATCCTGAAAGGCAAGCTCGATGCAGTCTTTGATGGCGGCCTTCTCGAGGATGACTTAGGCATCCGGCCCGTCGATGGCCGCGACGCTTCGGATCGTGCTCGCAGATACACGATCGTGGATTGGAAGACAGGTCGACGCCCCCGGTCGGCGGAAGAGATCCGTGTCAGGCTTCTGCAACTGGATATGTACAGGGTGCTGCTGTCGATGATGGAATCCGTCGATATCAGCGGCATCGACGCATGTCTGTACTATGTCAGCGAGCCCAAGCCAGAGGACCGTGAGATACCTGCCGAGGCTCGCAGCCATGATGAGATACTGCGCGACTTGGATGCAGGACTGCCTCCACTTTCGGACGAGGACTGAAGGCGTCTGCACGATTTCGATCGCTGTGGCCTGGAATTCACCTTCTCCCTGCCGGGCGTTCGAGGTACACGACGACGGTTATCATGACCTAAGCGAGATGAAAGGCAAGGCTTATGATCAAGGTTTCTGTTATTGGGGCGCATGGACGCATGGGCCGAACCGTTGTCGGTGCAGTCGATTCCGCCGATGACATGGAGCTTTCCCAACAACTCGATGCAAGCGATTCCTTCGACCTTGTCAACTCTGGCAACACGGACATAGCGGTTGATTTCACCGTCCCATCGGTGACGCTCAACAACGTTCTCGAACTGGTAAGGCGGGGCATCAGCGTCGTCGTCGGGACGACCGGCTGGACGGATGAGAGATTCGAGGAAGTCCGCAAGGCGCTTGCCGAGAATCCCGGAGTCGGTGTATTCATAGCTCCGAACTTCGCCATTTCCGCAGTTCTTGCCGACCACTTCGCAGGAGTCGCTGCACGTTACTTTGAGTCGGCGGAAGTCATCGAGCTGCATCACCCTGACAAGGTCGATGCTCCCTCGGGAACTGCGATCCATACCGCACACACCATTGCGGACGCTCGACGCGAGGCAGGTCTGGGAAGCGTCCCCGATGGGACTCAAGGCGGAATGGATTCACGTGGCGAAGTCGTGGACGGCATCCATGTCCACGCGGTGCGACTTCGTGGGCTCAACGCCCATGAAGAGGTGCTTCTTGGAAATGCAGGCGAACAGCTTACCATTCGGGCAGACAGCTTCGATCGGGGCTCGTTCATGCCCGGAGTCCTTCTCGCCATCAGAAACATGGCGACAGGAGCCCACTCAGGACTCATCGTTGGCCTCGATTCGTTCCTGGATCTCTGATCCCGCCTCCAGGTCGTTGAATCCTGGGAATCCCTTGCGGCGAAGGCTTCGCCAGGGGAGGGCCTTCAAGTTTTTGGGACTTGCGGAAGTATGCATGCCTCAAATCGTTGAAACGACGAAGGAATTCGAACCCACAGACGACGTCTGCACTTGGCTAAGTCCCAAAAACTTGAAATTTCGATAAAAACTAGGTCTCAGCCGCGCAGTACCTTGGGCTTATGAGCACTTCGAACGCCAATCTTCTTGATCCGGCCCCATTTGGCCGTGTCATACCTGCGATGGTCACTCCCATGAAGTCAGACGGAGCGGTTGATTACGATGCTGCGGCCGCCTTGGCCCAGCGTCTCGTTTCCGATGGAGCGGATGGGCTGCTGGTCAACGGCACCACCGGTGAATCCCCGGTGACCCATCTTGAGGAAAAGGTCAGGCTTGTCGAGATCGTCAAGCAGGCAGTGGACGTTCCGGTCATATCGGGCGCGGGTTCGAACGACACTGCTCACACGGTGCGCATGGCCGAAATGACGCAGGATGCCGGAGCGGATGCGCTGCTTATCGTGATGCCTTATTATTCCCGTCCTTCGCAGAACGGCATCGTAGCGCATTACAAGGCGGTGAACGCAGTGGCCGAGAAGCCCATCATCGTCTATGATGTCCCTGGAAGGACCGGGCTTCATGTGAAGACAAGCACATATCAGAGGCTTGCCGAGTTCGAGCATGTGGCAGCCGTGAAGGATGCGACGGGCAACATCGCCGAAGCCCTTGTCAAGCGCAGACTGACCAATCTGGTCTGGTACTCGGGAGACGATTCTCTCTACCTGCCATTCCTTGCAATGGGAGCGGTAGGAGTGATTTCCGTCGCCGCACACGTCGCCGCCCGGCCAATGCGACAGTTGGCGGATGCGTTCGACTCGGGGGACATTCGCAAGGCTCAGGATCTGGCGGCACAGATCGAGCCGGTCGTGAGTGCCCTCAACTCAGATGGCTATCAGGCTGTCATGGCCAAGGCAGCGTTGAAGATAAAGGGATATATCCCAGGAACGACGATGCGCGAACCCAATGTGGGTCCGAGCGCGCGCGAACTTGACAGGGCCGAGGAAGGCATGCGCCTTGCAGGCCTGCTGTGAGCTACGCGCGCAGCATAAGATGAGCGTCGCCTTCGTATCAGGCGAAGGCACTGAATAAAGAAAACCAAGTGGAAATGACACAAGAACAACATAGGAACACCTCACGCAGCAGAAGCACGGGCAGCCGTTCGCAGAGCCGAAATGGCAAGCGTCGCGGAAACTATTCTGGCTCTAGGGGAAACAACTCCCGCAAGGCTTCGACCACGGGAACACAGCCAGAGAAGGTCCTTATCGCACCTCCGGAATATCACAAGGGCTCAATGCGAATCGTAGCCCTGGGCGGTCTGGGTGAAATCGGCCGCAACATGAACGTCATCGAATATAACGGACACCTGCTCCTTATCGATTGCGGCGTTCTCTTCCCAGAAGAGGAACAGCCTGGCGTCGATCTGATTCTTCCTGACTTCAACTACATCCGCAATCGTCTCGACGACATCGAGGCACTCGTGCTCACCCACGGTCATGAGGACCATATCGGGGCGGTGCCGTATCTCCTGAAGCTGCGTCCTGACATTCCGCTCATCGGCTCGAAGCTGACGCTTGCCTTCGTCGATGCGAAGTGCAAGGAACACCATCTCGAACCGACCAAGGTGGAGGTCGAGGGTCGCGACAAGCTCAAGGTCGGTCCATTCAACCTTGAATTCATAACCGTCACCCATTCGATTCCAGACGCACTCGGCGTCTCTGTCAAGACGCCAGCGGGCCATATCATCGACACCGGTGACATGAAGCTTGACCAGCTGCCTCTGGACCACAAGATCACTGATTTGCGCGAGTTCGGCAGATTGGGCGAGCAGGGAGTCGACATGCTGATGGTCGATTCCACCAACGCCGAGGTTCCTGGCTTCGTCAAGCCGGAAACCTCGATCGGACCTGCTTTGGACAAGGCCTTCGCCGATGCCACGAGAAAGATCATCGTCGCGAGCTTCTCCAGCCATGTGCACCGTGTGCAGCAGGTTGTGGATGCGGCTCACAAGGTAGGCCGCAAGGTCGTCTTCGCCGGCCGTTCAATGGTCCGCAACATGGCCATCGCCTCCGACCTGGGATACCTGCATCTGCCCGAAGACACGGTCGTGGATCTGAAGCAGGCGCATGACATACAGGACAACAAGATCGTATACATGGTCACCGGTTCACAGGGTGAGCCGATGGCGGCCCTTGGCCGCATCGCCGATGGAACCCATCGCGACATCACGATCAACGAGTTCGACACGGTGATTCTGGCCAGCTCCCTGATCCCAGGCAACGAGCACGGAGTCTACAAGGTCATCAACAAGCTCACCAGGCTGGGCGCAAGGGTAATCAACAAGGACAATGCGGCGATCCACGTTTCAGGCCATGCTGACGAAGGTGAGCTGCTCTACTTCTACAACATCGTTCAGCCTCGCTGCGCCATGCCAATCCACGGCGAGAACCGTCATCTGGTCGCCAACGGACTGATTGCCGTCAAGACGGGAGTGGATCCGAAGAACGTCGTGCTTGCCGAGGACGGCGATGTCGTCGATCTCTATCACGGTCAGGCAGCTGTCGTCGGCAGCGTCCCATGCGGCTACGTGTACGTCGACGGAGACTCGGTCGGAGAGCTTACCGACGAGGAGCTTGAGAAGCGCAGGATTCTGGGATCCGAAGGCTTCGTGTCCGCATTCGTCGTGGTCGATACGGAAACGAACGATGTCGTGAACGGTCCGAAGATATTCCTCAACGCGGTTGCCGAGGATGCCAGCGAATTCGAACGCGTCCGGGCGCAGATAGTCGAGCAGCTGCAGGATGCGATGATGCAGGGCACGCACAACACGCATCAGCTTCAGCAGATCATGCGTCGAACGCTCGGTGGCTGGATTGCACGCAAGCTTCATCGCAGCCCTATGATCGTGCCTGTCGTGGCAGACATAGCGCAGGATGTGGAGAAGTAACCCAGGAGCATATCTCTCACACTCCGCACAAGGGTGCACATCTGTGCGTCACGCACAGAAACCGTGGCTCTGAAGCGCGGCATGATCGTGCCGCGCTTCAGAGCCACAATCATGCGTGGGGGTAAGCTGAGATGCAGCTTGGAAGTTAGTTCGGTGCGAGAGGCATCGAAACCTGAGCAGCATTCATTGCAACAGCAGCATGGAAATCATCGTTTGATGGTAGTTAAGGAGTGGGGAATGCCAGGATCGAATCTCACGCAGATCGAGGCAGAGGAACGCAAGGGCATCGTCGCGAATCCCGCATATGTGGTTTCGCTTGATTTGACGCAGGGGGCAGAGACCTTCACATCGTCCACGACGCTCACATTTGATGCGAAGCCGGGGGAAAGCACCTTTCTTGACTTGATCGCGCCTGCGGTCGACGGCATCGTGCTCAACGGGAAGAGACTGGATCCGAGCGTCGCGTTCAAGGATGACAGAATCGTCCTCGAAGACCTGAAGGAACGCAATCAGGTGGATGTGACGGCAACGTGCGCGTATTCGCACACCGGCGAGGGGCTGCACCGCAGCGTGGATCCTTCCGATGGAAAGATCTATCTCTATAGCCAGTTCGAGGTTCCTGACGCACGCCGCGTGTACGCGGTCTTCGACCAGCCGGATCTGAAGGCGACCTTCGACTTCACCGTGGTGGCTCCGCAATCATGGACGGTGCTGTCGAATTCCCCTGCCGCATCCGTCGAGCCTTTGGCAGGAAAGACCGCCGATGGGACGCTTGGAGAGGATCCATCCGAGGGCATCAGGCGCTGGATCTTCGAACAGACCCCGACGATGAGCTCCTACCTCACCGCCTTCGTGGCTGGGCCATATGCCAAGTGGACTTCGGAATATGCCAATGAGGATGGCCGCACCGTTCCGATGGGGCTGTATTGCCGCCAGTCGTTGAAGGACGCATTCGAAGCTGACACCGAATCGCTGTTCGATGTGACCAAGAAGGGCTTTGCCTTCTATGCGAAGACATGGGGCGTCCCCTATCCGTATGCCAAGTATGACCAGGTATTCGTTCCTGAATACAACGCAGGTGCGATGGAGAACATCGCTCTGGTCACCCTTCGCGATTCATACATCTTCGAATCCAAGGTCAGTGGCGCCATCGTCAACCGCCGTGTCGAAACCGTCCTGCATGAACTCGCGCACATGTGGTTCGGCGACTACGTGACCATGAAGTGGTGGAACGATCTTTGGCTCAACGAGTCCTTCGCCGAATTCATGTCGACGCTCGCCACCTCGGAGGCGACCGAGCACACCGACGACTGGGCGACCTTCTGCTCGGGCGAGAAGAGCTGGGCCTTGGCGGAGGACCAGATGCCGACCACGCATCCCATCGTCGCTCCGATTCGCGACCTGAACGACACCTATGTCAATTTCGACGGCATCACCTATGCCAAGGGAGCCTCGGTCCTGAAGCAGCTTGTGGCATATGTCGGACGAAAGAAGTTCTTCGAAGGCATCCATAGCTATCTGAAGAAGCATGCATATGGGAACGCCACTCTTGGTGACCTGCTTGCGGAGCTTTCAGACGCTTCCGGCAGGGATCTTGATTCCTGGTCGAAGCTGTGGCTCGAGCAGTCAGGCATCAACACGATCACCGCTGATATCGAAAGCGATCGCGAAGGCAGGATCGTCACTGCGAACCTGCTGCAGACCGCTCCTGAGGAATTCCCGGTACTGAGGCCTCATCGCATCGGCGTGGGGTTCTACAATCCCGATGACAGCGGCAAGATCGTCCGAACCGACCGATTCGAACTTGACATAGACGGTGAAAGCACAGAGGTCAGCGAGATCATCGGTTTGCCGCGTCCGAAATTCATTCTGGTGAACGACGACGACCTTACCTATACCAAGCTGCGCTTCGATCGGGAATCTCTGGACTTCGCGGAGGCCAACCTCTATGCCTTCGATGACTCCCTGTCACGAGCCCTGGTCTGGCAATGCCTGTGGGACATGACACGCGATGCCGAATTCCCGGCGGAACGCTTTGTCGCGCTTTCGTTGAAGGCCATTTCCACGGAGCGTCAGTCGACGACATTCCGATATGCCCTGTCGCAGATCTCGAGTGCCGTGCATTACTTCGTGGCGCCGAACCGCAGGGCATCGATGATGAACCTTGTCGCGCAGAGCCTATGGAAATTGGTGCTCGACGCAGAGGCTGGCTCCGATGAGCAGTTCCAACTGCTCCAGGCCTATTTGGGCTATGGCGTCGACGACGACTTCGAGGACAATGCACATGGCCTGCTGAGCGGCGATCTCAAGCTCGATGGTCTGACCGTGGACAACAGTCTGCGCTGGTCGATAATCTACGCACTCTCGTCCAACGATCTGATAGATGACGCGGCGATAGATGCCGAACTCAGCAGACGGGAGACGACTGAAAACAGGGAGAAGGCATATGCTGCGAAGGCTGCGCGGCCCAATGCCCAGACCAAGGAATGGGCATGGAACGAGGCCCTGAACGATGAGAATCTGACCAACTCGCAGATCGAGGCAGTGGCCATGGGCTTCTCGCAGAACACCGATCAGGAGCTCTACTCGAAATATGTCGATGACTTTTTTGAAGCCGTTAATTCCATTTGGCGAGACAAATCGTTCCACATCGCGGAAACGTTGATATGCCCGCTGAGCAGCCGGGGATTGTATCCTCGCTTTGCAGATGCGAACAGGCTTGTCGAATCCGGGGAACGCTGGCTGGCAGAGAACAGTGACGCGGACCGTGCACTTCGGGGCATGATCATGAAGAACCTTGACGATTCACGTCGAGTCCTGAAGGTTCAGACCTACAATTCGAAGCTTTAGAACCGGGAAATCGGCTGCCTCGGCTATTGCCGATGCCTGATTCCTGGGTTTTCCGATGCTGTGCTGTGCGGGTGGTGTGCGAAAAGGCGCGCCATCCGCTTTTTTGTCCGAAGATGGACAACAATTGTTATGGTTGTTACTTTGGATTCAATGAATCGCGAGCATAAAGAAGGGCAAGATGCCAAGACTTTTCGGAACTGATGGCGTGCGGGGACTGGCCAATCGAGATTTGACAGCAAGGCTTGCACTCGACTTGGGAGATGCGGCAGTTCGGGTCCTGGGCAGCCGCGATCAGACGGGCGGAAGGCGCCGTGCACTGATCGGGCGTGATACGCGCGTCTCTGGAGACTTTCTCGCTTCGGCGCTGGCAGCCGGCATGAGTGCCGGCGGCTTCGATGTGATCGATGTCGGCATCATCCCGACTCCTGGCATCGCATATCTCACCTCCGTGCTCAACGTTGAGATGGGCGCTGTGATATCGGCATCCCATAATCCGATGCCAGACAATGGCATCAAGTTCTTCGCGCGTGGCGGCTTCAAGTTGCCCGACTCGAAGGAGGACGATATAGAGAAGGTTCTCGGGCAGGACTGGGACAGACCCACAGGCAAGGACGTGGGCAGAGTGTCGCATGACACCGTCACTGCCACGAACAGCTACATCGAGCATCTTGTGGATGCGGTCGCTCCGATGGGAGCCGATAAGACCCGTCCGAAGCCGCTTGCTGGTCTGCGCATCGTAGCCGATTGCGCAAACGGCGCAACCTCCGTGGTGGCTCCTGAAGATCTGCGCCAGGCTGGTGCGGATGTGGTCGTCATCAACGCGTCGCCGGATGGATACAACATCAACAAGCATGCGGGATCGACCCATCCCGAGCAGCTGCAGGCGATGGTGACGGCATCGAAGGCCGTTATGGGAGTGGCCTTCGATGGTGATGCCGACCGGTGCCTCGCCGTGGACGAAGACGGGAACATGGTCAACGGCGACCAGATCATGGGCATTCTGGCACGAGCCAAGCAGCGAGACGGCAAGCTTGCCAACAACACTCTCGTCGTCACAGTCATGAGCAACCTGGGCTTGAAGCTTGCCCTCAGGGACATGGGCATCGCCACGGTTCAGACGGCAGTCGGCGATCGCTACGTTCTCGAGGAGATGCTGCGCGGCGGGTTCACGCTTGGCGGCGAACAGTCCGGCCATGTCATCAACCGTGAATTTGCGACGACCGGCGATGGCACGCTCACGGCCCTGACCTTGGCGAATGAAGTCGTCCGTAGCGGCAAGTCGCTCAAGCAGCTCGCCGCAGATTTCCCGCAGCTTCCACAGCAGCTGATCAACGTTCGCAATGTCGACAAGCTCGCCGCCACGACGAATGCCAAGGTGCAGGATGCGGTCGAGCATGAGGAGAGTCTGCTCGGAGAGACCGGCCGTGTGCTGCTTCGTCCAAGTGGAACTGAGCCGCTTGTCAGGGTCATGGCCGAGGCCGAGACTCAGGAGCAGGCCGATGCGACCTGCGAACGATTGGCCCAGGTCGTCAAGGACGAGCTGTCCCTCTAATCCGTACGAACGCATGCAGTCATATTGCTGCATGCGGGCAGACTCCGCTGCTGCCCATACAATCACTTATATCATGGAGGCAAGGTGTTCCCCGGTCATAGCAAGATAGACGCCAATCTGAACACTGCAATCGATGCGATGCTGAAGGAGGCGGGCAAGGAACAGCTGCTCGGCATCGTCGAGGCCGGGGATCCCGTCCTGCGTCAGCGAAGCATGGCATACACGGGTCAGCTCGGCAGAAGAACCTTTCACCGGCTTGTCGAAGCCATGCGCGTCACCATGCTTGACGCTCCCGGCGTGGGACTTGCGGCACCGCAGGTCGGCATCCCGCTGACCCTCGCCGTGGTCGAGGACCATGTTCGCGATGATGAGACCGATCCTCGGGAAATAGCAGAATTCCCGTTCCATGCCATCATCAACCCACGCTATGAGCCAATTGGGACGCAGACGCGCAGCTTCTATGAGGGCTGCCTTTCGGTTGACGGCTTCCAGGCTGTCCGCAGGCGCTGGCTTGACATCGACGCGACGTGGCTTGACGAATCAGGCAACGAGCACCATGAAAAGCTTCATGGGTGGCCGGCCCGCATCTTCCAGCATGAGACCGACCATCTTCATGGCGAACTCTACATTGACAAGGCCGAGATCCGTAGCTTGAGCACGGGAGAGAACCTTGACGAATACTGGGCTTTCGAGGCCACACCGAACACCGCCGCGAAAGAGCTCGGCTTCGAACTCTGACTTTGTCCGGCCGATAGGAGCACACTGATGCGATATGTGTGCAGCGGTTATGCTGCGGGCATGCCTTATCTGCCATGAACTGTAGTATGCAGCTGTCTGATTTGTGTGGTCTGCCGCGAGAACCGGCGGGTCAAGGGGGAAACATCTATGCGTGAGGTTAGCCTACGGTCCAAAACAGCAATCTTCTCCGTAGGATTGCTCACGTTTTTGGGAATCCTGACCGAGACCTCCCTGACCGTGGCATTCCCGATATTGATGAAGGAATTCAACGCCAGTCTGGACAGCGTGCAGTGGCTGACTTCGGGATATCTGCTCATGGTCACCGTTGTCATGTGTTCCACCGCCTATCTCAACGAGCGGTTTCCCGCACAGGCCATGTTCCGGTTCGCGGTCGTGTCGTGCTTTCTTGGCTCCCTGCTCTGCGCGGTGGCTCCTAATCTCGCCCTACTGATGACTGGCCGTCTGCTGCAGGCCATGGCGACGGGCATCGCAACGCCGTTGATGTATCACCTTATCTTTGAACTGATCCCATTGCACCGTCTTGGCTTCTATGTCGGTCTGGCAGCGATGGTCGTTTCTCTCGCACCCGCTCTTGGTCCGGTCTATGGCGGCGTGCTTACCAACTTCCTGTCGTGGCGAATGATTTTCTGGATTCTTGTGCCGCTCATCGCGGTTCTGGCGGTTGTCGGGTTCAAGGCCGTCGCTCTGCCGGCATCCGAGAAGCCGCGCCGCTTCGACGCCATTGGTCTGGCTCTTCTTGCGGTCAGCATGCTGGGAATGATCGAGGTGGTCAATCAGATTGGCCGTGAGGGGGTTGCGAACTGGGGCTTCGCCATCCGCGCCGCAATCACTGTGGTGGCCTTGGTGCTGCTCGTGCTCCACGCCATGAATGGCAAGCGGCAGATCATCAACTTCAAACTTCTCACGAACACCGTCGTGAGGCTCCGTGCGAGCAACTACTTCATATTTCAGTTCACCAACATCGGCATCGCATTCGTCCTGCCGATGCTTGCGCAGAAATATATGGGCACGAGTGCGCTCATCGCAGGGCTGATCATGCTCCCCGGTTCGATCGCAGGGGCTTTCATATCTCCCTTTGCCGGCAAGACCTATGACAAGCATGGCCCGCGCATAACGATCACCCTGGGCAATGTCTCCATGATGCTCGGCGCGGCCCTGCTCTGGGTGTTCACCCGGTCAGTGACAGTGCTCACTCTGACCTTGATCTATGTCTTCATTCGCGTCGGCTTCAATCTTGGCTTTGGAAGCACCATGTCAGATGCAACCAAACGTGTCGATCCCGCTGAAAAGGGCGATGTGAACACGATGTTCAACACTTTCCAGCAATATGCCGGCTCTCTTGGAACTTCCGTCCTGGCCGCTGCGATCACCGGATATCAAGGTCGGATGGGCGCTGCGAATGCGGGCGAGGCGGTTGCGTCGGGATCTCAGCTTGACTTCCTCATGCTCACCGTCCTGGCGTTCATCGGTGTCGTTCTCACCTTGCTCACCTACCGCCTTGATTCGCCCAAAGCAAAGAACGTTATCGCAAAGGTTCATGGATAGGTCACACTGGTGTCTGAGGGCAGGCACAGTAGTGTCCTTGAACGCAGTCGTTGCCACGGACGCTCGTCGCCGGTGGCTGGCGATGCGTTCGCCGGACATGTGGGATTCGCAGGATGCGCGGACGCATGCATGGTGTTTCAAAGCGTGACAGATATGGCAGATATGACAGACGATAGGGAGTGCATATGGCTGATTCAGTGAATCAAGAGCAAAGCTTCAGAATAGGCGCGGAGTCTTCGCCGACAAATTCCGTCAGGCGCGTCGTCGTGACCGGAGCTTCAAGCGGCATCGGTGCTCAGACGGCCACAAGGCTTGCAGCCGATGGCTGGAGCGTCGTGGCGCTTGCAAGGCGAGAGGATAGGTTGAAGGCGGTGGCCGATGCCATCAAGGCCGATGGTGGCGCGTGCGAATACAAGGTCTGCGATGTCACCGACGAGGAATCGACTGACAGGGTGGTCAGTGAGATAGTGGCAGAAGGGCCGGTGAAGGCGCTCGTGAACTGTGCCGGAGCCGCATTCGGCAAGGACCCGGTAGCAACGGCGCGGTTGGAGGATTGGCGTGGAATGTATGAGCTCAACGTTCTGGGAACGCTGAGAATCATTCAAAAGCTGCTGCCGACGCTCAAGCAGTCGGAAGGGACGGTGCTCATCGTCTCCTCCACCGCCGGGATAGAGCCCTATGAAGGTGGATCGGGATATTGCGCGTCAAAGTTCGCGGAGCGAGTCATGGCGCGTGTGCTGCGGTTGGAGCAGGTTGGTGAACCGATTCGCATCATCGACGTCTCGCCGGGCCTGGTGCAGACCGAGGAATTCTCGCTCAAGCGTTTCGGTGGAGACCATTCCAAGGCCGACAGCGTCTATGAGGGTGTTCCAGATCCGCTTCATGCCGATGACATTGCCGAATCGATTCGTTGGGCTCTGGACCTTCCAGACACGGTCGACGTCGATTCGATCGTCATTCGACCTCGCGCCGAGGGCTCCTACACCAAGCTGCATCGAGAGGGCTGAGGCCAGCGTCCGATTTCGGCACTCCCATGCGGGGCGGCTCGTCGTTGACAGGCCGCCCCGATGCGGCTCATGCGGCAGCTATGAAAATCTCATATATTCTCCGGCTTCGCCCCATAGAGACATTGCCGTCCCTCGACCTGAAATATGGCACGTACCGCGTGCAAACTCAGCTTATAGCCACAACCGGGGTTCAAGTAGTGATATTTTCCTTGTTCTGAGCGCCATGCATGTTACGATTCTGTCTCACGGCTCCCACAAGGACCACAGTCATCCAGTCATCTACACTTTGTCACGGCTTCGACCACTACAAGTAGCGAATTCGCCATCGAGAAGACTTTTTTGCACGAAAACGAGAAGGGTAATCGTGTCATCTTTGTCCTCGTCGATCCAAGAATCGACAACAGCAACATCACAGTCCACGGCAACGATCCAGGAATCTGCCAAGCCACTGAACTCTCCGGCAAGAGTCATTGCGGCAAGCCTGGTTGGAACGACCATTGAGTTCTATGACTTCTATGTCTATGCAACTGCCGCCGTTCTGGTCTTTCCCAAGCTGTTCTTCCCGGTCACCAACAACACGGCATCGCTGATGGCCTCGTTCGCCGTATTCGGCGCAGCCATGGTCGCGCGCCCGATCGGAGCTGTTTTCTTCGGCCATATGGGGGATAAATATGGCCGCAAGACGACTCTGGTGACTTCGCTGCTCACCATGGGCATTGCCACATTCATTATCGGGTTCCTGCCCACCTATAACCATATTGGCGTGATTGCGCCGATCTTCCTGCTGCTGCTCCGTCTGACCCAAGGATTTGCGCTTGGAGGCGAATGGTCCGGGGCCGCTCTTGTGGCTACTGAGAACGCTCCTGCGAACAAGCGTGCATGGTACGGAACCTTCCCGCAACTGGGCGCACCGCTTGGCTTCATTGTGGCGAACGGTCTGTTCCTCATCATCAACTATGCGCTTCCTCATCCGCAGAGCTCGCTTCTGCAGTCCGAGGCGTTCCTGAGCTGGGGTTGGAGAATCCCGTTCGTGTTCTCGGCGGTCATGGTCGCCATCGGTCTGTGGGTTCGATTGAAGCTCGTCGAATCGGAGGCCTTCAAGAAGGCGCAGAAGCAGGGCGCCATCGTGAAGATGCCACTTGCGGACACACTTCGGCATCATTTCAAGGCCGTCGTTCTCGGAACGTTTGCGATGCTCGCAACATACGTGCTGTTCTATTTCATGACGACATTCAGCCTCACCTATGGAACCGCCGCGAGCGACGGCAGCCCCGCAGGACTGGGAATCACCTATACCGACTTCGTGCTGATGCAGATCGTCGGCGTCGTGTTCTTCGGGATCTTCACGCTTGTGTCAGGACCATTGGCTGACAGGATGGGGCGCCGCAAGCTGCTGCTGATCGTTACGGGCGTGATCATTGCATTCGGTCTGCTGTTCCCGTTCTTCCTCGATGGCCGTGGCGGGCAATCCTCGACCACATGGTTCGCGGAATCCTTCCTGATCGTGGGCTTCACTCTGATGGGCTTTACCTTTGGACCCATGGGAGCCCTTCTTCCTGAACTCTTCCCGACGAATGTGAGATACACGGGGTCGGCGATCGCGTACAACGTCAGTTCCATCCTTGGCGCCGCGCTCGCCCCACTGATTGCGACGGCATTGTGGAGCGCCGCGCACGGAAGTACCTGGCTTGTCGGTGCGTATCTCTCGGCAGCTGCCGTCCTGACCTTGATCTCCCTCATATTCACCAGGGAAACGAAGGACATGGATTATGAGAATGACGTTGCCGGTTCTGAAGTGACGAGCCTGTAGTCTCAAGACAATCGCGCGCTGCGAACCTTTTGAACCATAAGCGGCATCTCGGCCTGTGAATAGGGCTGAGATGCCGCTTTGCCATTGCCGCTCACGCCTGGACGTCTGTGAAGGGCGCGTATGAATCGCAATAGGCGAGTAATGAGTGATGGTTGAGTGGTGACTGAGCGTGATGATGGAGTGGTGACTGAGCGAGGTCAGTCACCACCTCGAGCTGGTATCCTGCCTTCCGAGCTCTCCCGCAGCAGCAGGGTGACCGGAAGTTCTGTCGAGAAGGGTTCCGCGTCCGGGTTCTCGAGTCTCTGGACCATTGTGCTCACGGCCGCGCGTCCAAGATTGCGCATGGGCTGGCGAACCGTCGTGATTCTGGGCTCGTTGGTCTCGGATTCCTTGATGCCATCGAATCCGGTGACGATCACATCCTGCGGGATGCGAATGTCGTTATCCATCAGCGCCCTGCACACGCCAAGAGCCATCTGGTCGTTCGCGCAGACCAATGCGCGTGGAATCTTATGTCGTGAAATCATGTCCTGGGTGATCGTGCGGGCAATCGTCCATGAAAATTCCGCCCTATAGATCGGCACGGTCTCGGGATTCATGTTCCGGCTTCGAAGCCCCTCGCAGAATCCGACATAGCGCTTGTGGTTGTCGGGGGAGTCGTCTGGGCCTGCGATATAGGCAAAATCATCGATATGGTGTCTGTCGATGAGATGCTGAACCAGCGTTCTCATGCCCTTGCGATTGCTGACTCTCACAAGGTCATATCCGCTCTCGTTGTCAGAGGGGGCGTCTGCGACCATCACGACGGGCACCCGGCGTCTGAGAAATTCCAGAGTCGAATCGGGAACGCTGCGTGCCATCACTATCAGGCCATCCACCTTGCCAGCCATGTCGCTCGCCAGTTGGGTCAGTCCCTTCTCATTGCGGTTCAATCCCAGATTGACCATCAGTGACAGTCCGCGCCGCCAGGTCTCAAGCTCGCAGCCTCGAAGCACCTGATCGAAATACAGGGAGTCATTATGATGGTTGTCTCGTCGCGGCGGATCGAATTCGACATTCGCCTCGTCGACGCTGCTGAGGGTGAAGTCGCTCAGGTCGTCAAGTTCATCAAGGTTTGACATGAACAGGCCGATGACGCCCGTCCTTCGTGCCGCAAGGCTTTGTGCGCTCCCACTGGGTACGTATCCCAGACGTTCGATTGCCTGGTCGATGAGTTCGCGCGTGGCGGGCCTGACGCTGTCTGGCTTTCGCAGTGAGCGCGAGACGCTTGCAATCGAAACGCCCGCCTCCCTTGCGACATCGTATACGGTCGGTTTTTTGGATGACACCATTGCCCCCAGGAGACTCGAAATGAATTGAATCATGAAGAAACGCATCGGTGAATGAACGAAATCCATTTACATACATTTCTTACATCTGAATCACAGTGTACACACAAAAAACACTTTCTTGATAGCGCTAACAATCCGGCGTGTCGAGAATTTCAAACTTAAGAACATTGGAACTAAGCCGTTTGTAACTATGAAAGAAAAAAATTGCCCAGTATTTTGCAAAAGATGTTGTAAGCGCATACAATTGTTTCTGCCAGTTGAATCAAGCGATTCCTCCGTGCCCTGAGACCGTGATGTTTCTCAATGACGCTTCACGATCGTCCAGCACATGGATTCGTTCAGATTACAGCGGTGGCGTGCGCGTCAAGATGTTGAGCACGTCATTTGTCAACGTGGACAGGAAGAAGCGGAAATGAATACTAAACACCTAGTGGTACGCGCAGTCGCTGCCCTAGCTGCCGCGACCATGACCATTGGTCTTGCTGCATGCGGCAATTCCGACGCTCAGTCGTCAGGGGGGAGCTCATCGACCCAGATTCTCTTCGGAGGAGATAACGGCAGCCCTACATTCACCAAGAATTTCAACCCATTCTCAAGCAGCAAGCGAACCGGAATCAACTTCATATACGAACCATTGATGGTCGTGAACAGCATCAACGGCAAGGAGACGCCGTTCCTGGCCACTTCGCACAAGATCGTCGATACAAAGACGATCGAATACACCATCCGCTCGGGCGTTAAATGGTCAGATGGCAAGGCATTCTCGGCAAGCGACGTCGCATACACCTTCAACCTGCTGAAGCAAAACAGCGCGCTTGACACCTTGGGCGTCTGGCAGCACATCGCTTCGATCAGCACCAGCGGAGATACGGTCACCTTCAATCTCAAGGATGCGGACATCCCTGCAGTGAAGATCATCGATCAGCAGCTCATCGTTCCCCAGCACATCTGGAAGAGCATCAAGGATCCCGTCAAGGACACCAACGCGACCCCAGTGGGAACCGGACCATACAAGCTCGGCAGCTACACGCCGAACCAATACACCCTGACGAAGAACGCGAGCTATTGGCAAGCGAGCAAGGTCGCCGCGGCTTCCATTGTGGTTCCTGCATCGAACAAGGCGCTCGACATGGTCAACAAGGGCTATGACTGGGGCTATATGTACATGAACGATGTCCAGAAGACATGGGTTGGCGCCGACAAGCAGCACAATCATTATTGGTTCCCTCCGGGTGGCACGGTCTCTCTCTTCCCGAATCTCACCAAGGCTCCATATAACAACGTCAACTTCCGTCTTGGCCTGAGCAGCGCCATCGATCGCACGGCGATCGCCAAGAACGCCGAAGAGGGATACGTCGATGCCTCGACGCAGACGGGTCTGCTGCTTCCCAACCAGAAGTCCTGGGTCAACTCCAGCATTCCGAACAGTGGCGTCGTCAAGCAGAGCAAGGCCACTGCGCTGAAGTACTTCGCGAAGGCGGGATACACCGAGAAGAACGGCAAGCTCGTCGACAGCTCAGGCACCCAGCTCACCCTGACCGTCACCGTTCCCAGTGGTTACAGTGACTGGCTGCGAGGCGTGGAAACACTGCAAAGCCAGCTCAGCGCAATCGGCATCACGGTCAAGCTCAACCAGCCTCAGCCAGCCGCCTACACACAGGCGCTGAACAACGGCGACTATGATCTCATCGTTTCCTCCTTCGGTGGAACCGGTGATGTCTATACGGATTACAACAACCTGCTCAATGGTGACTTCTATCAGCCGGTAGGAACCGCGGCATCGGCCAACTTCGAGCGTTACAAGAACAGCACGACCGATTCGCTGCTTGCACAGCTCAAGTCAACGTCGTCGACCACGGATCAGAAGAAGATCGTGGACCAGCTGCAGGAAGTGGTATATGAGCAGGTCCCCGTCGTCGGAATGTTCTATGGCGGTCTGTGGAGCCTCTACAGCACCAAGAACTTCACCGGTTGGCCAACGGAGGAGAATCCATACGCTTCGCCGACCACCTGGACGTCGCAGGTGCTGATGGTGGTGACTCACCTCAAGAAGGCCTGAGCCATTCCCGGCCTGACTGCCTTTGCGCCGTCAGGCCATGGAGGACCAGAGCATCATGCCGTTCGCGGAGTTGCCGAGATTCATTGCAGTGTCTGCAACTGAGACAGCTTCGCAACGGATGCGCATGTCGGGCTTGCTGCGGTTCATACAGTCCACAGTCATGAACCCACGCAAGCCCCGTGCGTCCGGTCCGCATCTTTCGAACAGCCGAAGACCTGCGAGTCTCTCAGACACTGCAAAGGCCTCGGCATCTCAAACTTTTCATAACCAATAATCAATCACCAGTGAAAGGTCATCTCGTGCGCTACTATCTCGGGAAAATCGGTCTTTTCCTGCTCACCCTGTGGGCGGCTATAACCGTGAACTTCCTGTTACCTCGTATGATGCCCGGTTCTCCTGCCGACGCAGCCATAGCAAAGCTCTCCCAAAATGGTCCTGTGACGCCGGAAATGCGTGCCTCGATAGAAGCGCAGCTTGGAATACCCACAGGCAACCCATTCCAGCAGTATGTCAAGTATCTCAATGACGTCGTCCATCTGAATTTCGGAATCTCCTACAGCAACTTCCCACAATCGGTTTCGTCGCTTGTCTCGACCGCCTTGCCATGGACACTCGTTCTGGTCGGCACCGTCACCATCCTCTCCTTCATCATCGGAACCATGCTCGGTGCCGCAATGGCATGGAAGCGCGGTTCGCTCGTCGATGCGACCGGCAGCGTCGGGAGCTCGTTCTTCTCCGCATTCCCACCGTTCTGGCTTGCCTTGCTGCTGCTGTTCTTCCTTGGTTACGTGGCCAAGGCCTTCCCGACGTCGGGCGCGTATTCGGCGACGGCTGTCCCCACATTCTCAGGCGCATTCATCCTCGACGCCCTCTATCATTCGATACTTCCGGCCCTCACCATTCTGATCACCTCACTTGGCGGATGGGTCATGGGCATGAGAAACAACATGATCAACACGCTTGGCGACGACTATGTGACCTTCGCCGAGGCGAACGGTCTGCATCAGCGCACCGTCATGCTGAGGTACGCCGCGCGAAACGCTCTGCTTCCCAACCTGACCTCGTTCGGTCTGGTGCTTGGCGGCGTGGTCGGCGGCTCGCTGCTGGTCGAGCAGGTCTTCAGCTATCCAGGAATAGGCATGCTGCTGTTCCAGGCAGTCACGAACCAGGACTATCCACTGATGCAGGCATTGTTCCTGATGATCACGGTCAGCGTGCTGGTAGCGAACTTCATCGTCGATATTCTTTATGGCATTCTCGATCCAAGGACTCGGAGGTGAGTGGAATGACAGAAGCACAGAATGCAAACGTCACGGGAACCGTTCCCAACAATCCTAAGGATGACACTCAGATCGCTTCATCACATGCAGGCAGGGGAGATCATTCGCCTAGCCCGCGTCAGCACGATGCGTCTGACGACAACGCCTTCGTTCGGGGCATGAGAGTCGCGGGCCGCAGCTTCGCGACCGTCTGGTCAGTTCCCAAGGCTCGATTCGGCATCATCCTGTTCAGCCTGATAATTCTCGTTGCGATATTCGCTCCGGTCATCAGTCCATACGATCCCAAGCAGACAGGCTTCGAAACCAATGCGCAGCCATCGCTGAGCCATATCCTTGGCACGACCTCAAGTGGCCAGGACGTGTTCTCTCAGCTGATATGGGGCGGACGAATCTCCGTCATGGTCGCGATGGTGGCAGGCATTCTTTCTACCGCGCTCGCGGTGGTCATCGGCTTGAGCTGGGGATACGTCAAGTCCTTCGCAGGTGAGTTCGTCGGATTCATCGTCAACCTCTTCCTTGTGATTCCACAGCTTCCATTGATGATCGTCATCGCATCGTATCTGCAGAATGGCGGCATGAAGGTCATCATCCTGGTCATCGTGTTCACCGGATGGGCGTGGGGCTCACGAGTGCTTCGAAGCCAGACGCAGTCACTGCGTTCACGTGACTTCGTCACCGCTGCCGCGTTCAGTGGCGACAGTGCCGCGAGAATCATCTTCCATGAGATCTTTCCTAACATGCTGTCGCTCATCATCAACAACTTCTTCGGCGCTGCGACTGCCGCGGCCCTTGCGGAAGCCGGTCTGGAATTCCTCGGTCTGGGAGATTCCACGACGATCAGCTGGGGCACGATGATCTATTGGGCACAGAACAACGGCGTGATCCTCACCGGTCAGTGGGCGCTTCTGCTCGCTCCGGGTCTGATGATCGCCCTGCTTGCCGTCTCAATGACATTCATCAATTTCGGTGTCGACCGACTCAGCAATCCGCGTTTGCGTGAAGGGAGCTCACGATGAGTCTGCTGCAAATAGAGCATCTGTCCATTGAATACGACACGCCTGGAACCGAACCCGTGAAGGCCGTTCACGACGTGAACGTCAACTTGGAACAGGGCGAATTCGTAGGTCTGGTAGGCGAATCCGGCTCCGGCAAGTCAACCCTTGGCTTTGCGATCACCGCGCTTTCCCGACCGCCTGCAAGGGTGAGCGAAGGCAAGGTCATCTTCAACGGCGTCGATGTCTCGACGCTCTCTGCCGAGGAACTGCGCAAGCAGCGCCGCGGTGGCTTCGCCATGGTTCTTCAGTCGGGCATGAATGCATTGAACCCTGTGCGTACCATACGCAATCATTTCATGGACATCTTCAAGGCGCACGAGCACGTTGCGAAGGAGATGCGCGAGGCCCGCGCCGCGGAACTCATCTCGAAGGTGGGATTGCCAAAGAACACGCTGAGCCGATACCCAGGCGAGCTCTCGGGAGGCATGAGGCAGCGCGTCTCCATCGCACTCGCACTCAGCCTCGATCCCAAGCTCATGGTCTTCGACGAACCGACGACCGCCCTTGACGTGCTGGTCCAGCATGAAGTGATGAACACGATCCGGGAGCTGCAGAAGTCCGAGGGATTCACCGCGATCCTCATCAGCCACGATCTGGGCATCGTTCTGGAATCCACCCAACGCGTGCTGGTGATGCACAATGGCCGCATCGTGGAGGACGCACCGAATCGAGAGATCCTCGAACATCCTCACGACGAATACACCAAGATGCTGCTCAGCCATTATGGCGACCCACGGGCGGAGCATGTTTCCGTTCCGGGGCTGCGTACCCGCGAGCATGCCAATGAGGCATACAAGGAAAACGCCCATACGGAGGATGAAAGCACATCGCTGACGGTTTCGCACATCACGAAGACGTATCCGGCAAGAAAGCGTGGTGAGGCTGAGGTCCTAGCCGTCAACGATGTCTCGTTCACTCTCGATCCTGGGCAATCCCTGGCTTTGGTGGGAGCTTCTGGTTCGGGGAAGTCGACGATTGCGAAGATGATCACCGCCGTGGAGAATCCGACTTCAGGCGTCATCACGCTAGGTTCGAAGCATATCGAAAAAATGCGTCGTGGCCGCGATCTGCGAGCCTTGCGCTCCGACATCCAGATGGTCTTCCAGGATCCATATGCCGCGCTGAATCCATTGCACAACGTGGAATATATTCTGACTCGTCCAATCCTGAACTACACGAAGCTGCGAGGCAGCCAGGCCCGTCATCGCATGCTGGAATTGCTTGAATTCGTCGGTTTGACGCCTGTCGAGCAATTCGCCGCCAAACTGCCTCACCAGCTCTCCGGCGGTCAGAGGCAGCGCGTCGTCATTGCGCGAGCCCTGGCCAGCAACCCGAAGATGCTCATCGCGGACGAACCGGTCTCCATGCTCGACATGACCCTGCGAGCCGGAATTCTGGCTCTGCTTGATGACCTGCGCGTGCGACTCAACGTCAGCATGCTCTACATCACCCACGATCTGCTCAGCGCCCGTCTGATCACCGACAACATCATGGTCCTCAACCATGGCACCGTCGTCGAGCGGGGAGAGACGTCGAAAGTTCTGCAGCATCCACAGGACGCATACACGATTTCGCTCCTGAACGCGATACCGAAACTGCAGGTAGGGCCGCAGGCCTGATCGTTACCGCGGGCCGGATCGTTACCGCGGTCTCGAATGCTCGCTCGGAATTCATCTAAGGTAGACGCGTCAAGCTCCGCCATGGGCTGTCGGAAGGGTCGAGCATCCCTCCCTCAGCTCCATGGCGGGGAGGGCCTTCCGTTCCAGTGCCCAGCCGAGCATGCTTCGTAGCTGGAATCCGATCACAGTACGCCATCAGAATATGACACAGACAAGGGAAGTCAGATGTTCACTGCACAGACTATTCACGATTCGAGGATTGCACCAGCGCAAGCCTTCGGAGCGCTTCCTGTTCCACAATCCGTTGACATTCTTGCCATCAAGACAGTGGATGGGACGCTCACCGTCGCCCATGCATCGCCGGAAATCGGTTCATCGGTCAAGGGAAGCGTTCTCTGCGTGCCAGGTTTCACCGGTTCCAAGGAGGATTTCTATCCGATCCTTCCGCGTCTGGCCAAGCTGGGATGGGATGTGTGGGTGTATTCGCAGCGTGGCCAGGCGGATTCATTCGCGCCGCAAGGTCAGGAGAACTACACCCGGAAGTGCGATGCGGCGGATGCGGTCGCGCTTGCCAAGATAATCTCAACGGCAGTCGGAACGAACCGCATCCATCTGCTTGGACACAGCTTCGGAGGCCTTGTCGCCCAGGCTGCGGCCATAGCCCATCCGGAACGATTCCTCAGCCTCACACTGATGTCCTCCGGTCCGCATGGCTGGGCTGGAAGACACGACATCGACAAGAGGATCCTGCTCGACAATCCCGAGAGCGATCTTTGGGCCTTGAACAACCCCGACCTTGTGGATGTTCCCGATGATGAGCTTGACACCCTGCAATCCTTCCTTCGCGAACGTTCTCGCCTGACAAGTCGAGATCAGCTTCTGCAGACCATAGACGAGCTGGCGGATGTGCATGACACCAGCTTCGAGGTGCGTGACACGGGCCTGCCGGTCCTCGTATTCCACGGCGAGAACGACAACTGGGCCTGGCCACAGGAATGGCAGCGCCGAATGGCTGCGATCGTGGGCGCGCGCTACGAGATAATCCCGGATGCGGCTCACGGCCCACAGAGTGAGAACCCGAGATTGACGGCAACGCTGCTGAACGACTTCTGGTCGAAGGCCGACGGCGAAAGGACGGTGCAGTGAGCATGAACGACGCAATGAACATGAACGACGCAGTGAACACCAACTCAGAACACACGGATACGGACAACGCTATGGACAGCCAGACACCCTGGACCTCATGGGGAAAAACAGTCGAACACGATTTTCACATCGATGAGGGTGAGCTGCATCTTGCCTTCAACCCCTTCGGTGACATCCGATCCATCAGGGTAGGTGACATCCAGATTTCGCAATATCAGCCGAGCGTCCATGATTCTGCGATCTCAGGAATGTGGCTTCGTCGCCGGCATGGCTCGGATCTTGCCGTCATACCGCTGACAGGAACTCATGCGGGTCAGTCCGGGGAATCCGCGGCGCAGTTCGTCTGTTCGGAGCATTGTGCGCGATGGAGCGGCCAAGGCCTCGGCGTGAGGTGGGAAGTCACCCTCAGGCCGATCATGAATGTTCCTCAGGGCATTGCCGACCTCTCTGGAAAGGGATGTTCATGGGTATGGAATGCGCGCATCAAGCCCATTGACGGCTCATCCGTCGATCCCGACGACGACTGGGATCTGGTCAGTGCCCAGGATGTCGCGCTTGCCCCAGTCGAGCAGGCTCTCACCAGCGAACCATACATTTCGCAGTACGTTGCCTTCCACGAGGAGCGCAACGACACTTCAGGCAGCGTGGTGTCGGCCCGCCAGACCATGAGCTGCGCACCTCAGCTGCCCCTGCTGGTATCCACGATCGCAGAGGGGACTGCGGCCTATCTCACCGATGGCTTTGATTTCTATGGCAACCAGGCACGCCTTGGCAGCGAGCCCCAGGCTCTTCGCGATGCCGATTGGAGTGGCGGCCATATCAACCAATATGAATTCGCGATGATCGCTCTGCTCTCCCAGGCGAAGCGGATAGACAAAGCGGGTGCTGAATGGAACCAGATATTCGTGTTCAACCCTGATTACCGTGGCGAGATGGCAGATGCCAGCAATGCATTCGCCGAGGTCGATACGCTTGAGGACGTCTTGCGATCCTGCGTCTCCGAGCCTGAGCCAGACACTGAGGAAATCGCCCGAAGCGCAGGCACTGCGTCGCCGACCCACGCATCGCACGTCGCGCATTCCTCGCATGAGACTCATCCGGATGCCGGTCATCCTGCCTCGCTGCTTGCCACCGCTCGCGGCATAAACGCCGATGTGCTCAGCGATGAACAGCTTCGTTCGCTCGTAGGCGGCTCCATCATCTCGCCGGAATACGGAGACCATTCCCGGCTGCTGTCATACTTTGCCGAGGATGCGACCCATGTCGTATCGGGAGCCAAGGAACTTGCCGTGGCACGCTCCCACGGTCAGGTTCTCCTCTCCGGTGGGGAATTCGATCCTGAACTCCCTGTCCTGGCGGCGACGACCTATGCACCCGGCGTGTTCGCCTCGCACATAGTTCTGGGCAACACCAACATGAACAGGCTCGTTTCGGTGCAGCGCAATGCGCTGAACCTTCTGCGATCGCAGGGCATCCGAATCCTGGTCAGGCTGGATGGCGAATGGCGCGTTCTTCAGGTACCTTCAGCGTTCATCATGCATCTGGGAGGTTCCCGATGGGTGTATCGCATAGGTGAGTTGGTTCTGGACGTAATGACCACGGCGAACGTCGGAGACAACGGTCTGGATATCCGCTTCACGGCGAGCCAGCCTGTCGAGGCCATGCTTACCGTAGACATCGAGGAACCGACGCAGTGGTATGCACGCAGCACCGAGCATGGCGTCATATTCGCTCCGGCTTGGGATTCGGCAGCGTTCAAGCAGTACCCGGGCCTGAGCTATGCATTCGAGGCCGAGCATGCGCAGTGCGGTTCCGATGATGCGCTGTTCGCGGATGCGCATGCCGACGTCAGGAAGGCTTCTTCCGGCTTGCCCCAGCACGGGGGAGTGTTCACATTCACGATGATCGATCGCCGCGAGCTGCATCTCGCAGTCACGGCGAGCGTTAGCGGAGCCCAGGAAGCTCAGGATCTCGCTGACAGGATGATTCAGCAGCCAATCGACATCGCACGGGTGCTGCAGGAGCACAACAGGCGGATTGCAGGCTTCGACGATGAACTTCATGTCGATGGGACTGGCAGACTGAGCGAATTCAACATTCTGATTCCTTGGTTCGTTCAGAATGCCTTGGTGCATTTCCTTTCGCCACATGGACTTGAACAGTATTCAGGTGCTGCGTGGGGCACTCGTGACGTGCTTCAGGGGCCGCTGGAAATGGAATTGGCCTTCGGACATTTCTCGGGTGCGCGCGAAATACTCCTCAAGGTCTTCGCCCATCAGAACAGCGATGGCTCGCTGCCGCAGTGGTTCATGTTCGACGCATATTCATCCATGTATCAGAAGGACGCTCACGGAGACATTCCCGTATGGCCGCTCATGGCAATGGGAGAGTATCTGAGTGCGAGTGGAGACTATGACATCCTTTCGCAGGAGCAGCCATTCCTCGATGATGCTGGGAAGGCCACCGTCATCCAGCATCTGGAACGCATTCTCTCATATATTGAGAATCACAGAGTCCCCGGAACCAAGCTGTTCTCCTATGGCAATGGGGATTGGGATGACACGCTTCAGCCTGCTCAGGAATCCATGAAGAAGAACATGGCTTCCAGCTGGACCATTGCGTTGCTGCACCAGGCCTCGTTGATGCTCGCCTCCCAGCTGAAGAGCGCCGGTCTTGCGGAGTTGGCCGCGAGATTCGTCGCAGAGGCGGAAACCATCGAGGCAGCCTTCCCGAAGGACTTCATACTCGACGATGTCATAGCCGGCTATGTGAACTTCACCGAGCAGGGACCTCAGCCGATCATCCATCCGACGGACAAGCGCACAGGCTTGCAATATCGGTTGATTCCAATGACGCGTTCAATCATTTCAGGACTTCTCACACCTGCTCAGGTAGAGGGCCACCTGCGTCTGATTCAGGATAATCTGCATTATCCCGATGGCGTGCGGCTGATGAATAAGCCGGCTCGCTTCGCGGATGGCGTGCCACTCTACTTCAAGCGAGCCGAGCAGGCGGCGAATGTTGGGCGTGAGATTGGATTGATGTATACCCATGCGCATATCCGCTATTCAGAGGCTCTCGCCACGCTCGGCAAGGATTCGCTTGTCGACGAGCTGCTGAGAATCAGTCCGGTCGGTCAGTTCTCGCGGCTGGGAACGAGCGAGATTCGTCAGCGTAACTGCTACTTCGCATCATCGGACGCTGATTTCCCTGATCGCTATGAAGCTGCAAGGGATTGGGATCGGTTGCGTGGTGACACCGAACGTCCAGTCGGGGTCCGAGGCGGATGGCGTGTCTATTCATCAGGGCCTGGCATATACCTTCGTCAGCTGGTCCAGCATGTTTTCGGCCTGCAGATCGAGGCCGCGCGAATCGTCATCGACCCGGTGCTCGCGGTCGAGGATGACGGGACATCCATTGGCGTCAGGCTGTTTGGCGCTGAGCGCAGCATCCGCTATCACGTGCGCAACGATGACACTCCCGTGATCGTTCTCGCCGATGGCAAGGCGTTGTCCGGCAACTATCAGCAGCTTCCATACCGTCAGGGCGGATTGGTGCTTGACGCGGCACAACTCGGTGATGCCAAGGAAATAGACGTCACCGTTGGCGCGAAGCGCAGCACGATCGGACGCTGACCACGGTTCGACCGGCGGCAGCCGAACTTCCATCCGCCCACGGCAGGGCATCCCTGCATGGTGCGGATGGAATGCGACAATCAGGCGATGACGCGGCTTGGCGCCGCGTGGATTCAAGGGGAACTTATGGAACAATCACAACTCGTCAATCTTGTGGAACAGATGACTCTGGAAGAGAAGATCGGCCAGCTTACGCAGATAACCGGTGACTTCTATTCCGACAAGGCAGAGGAACGCACCGGTCCGATGAGTCAGCTGGGACTCAACGATGACCAAATCATGAATGTGGGAACGGTTCTCGGCGTCGTGGGCGCTTCCGAGTGCAAACGCATCCAGAAGAATTACATGGAGCATAACCGCCTCCACATTCCCACCCTGTTCATGGGCGATGTGATTCACGGCTACGAGACGATATTTCCCATACCGCTCGGACTTGCCAGTTCCTGGGATACCGAGGCATTCAGGCGCATGGCGGAGGTATCTGCCGAGGAGGCATCCGTCTCTGGACTTTCAGTGGTGTTCTCGCCAATGGTCGACCTGGTGCGGGACCCTCGCTGGGGTCGCGTCATGGAGTCAACCGGCGAAGACCCATATCTCAATGGCAGGCTCGCCTCAGCCATGGTGAAGGGCTATCAGGGTGAGCCAGGCGACCTGTCCACGCAATTCAACAAGGTCGCCGCGTGCGTCAAGCATTTCGCGGCATACGGTGCTGCGACGGGCGGTCGTGACTACAATACGGTCGACATGTCCGAGCAGAGACTGCGCGACGTGTATCTGCGTGGGTATGAGGCTGCAATCGAGGCAGGCGCTCGACTGGTGATGACCTCTTTCAATTCCATCGGAGGCGTTCCGGCAACCGGCAACCTGCATCTGATGCAGGATATCCTACGAAGTGAATTCGGATTCGATGGCGTTCTGATCTCCGATTTTGGCGCAGTGAAGGAACTGATCGCGCATGGTGTCGCGGAGGACGAGACCCAGGCCGCCGATCTTTCCATTCATGCCGGCGTCGACATCGAGATGATGACGCTGTGCTATATGCACACGCTCGTAGGGCTGATTTCATCGGGCACAGTCAGCGAAAGCATCGTCGATGAATCCGTGCTTCGCATACTCGAGCTGAAAAACGAGCTCGGTCTGTTCGAACATCCATTCCGCGGTGCGGATGAAGATCGTGAGAAGACAGTCGTGTTCAGCGCGGAGCATCGTGAAATCGCGCGCAGGACCGCAGCAGAGTCAATCGTGATGCTGCGCAATGATGATTCGTTGCTGCCACTGGATGCGGAGCGAAGCATCGCAGTTCTGGGTCCGGGCGCACAGTCGCCCGATGTGCTCGGAGCATGGTCATGGCGCGGTCGCACCGATGCGGCGGTGACCTTGCTGCAGGGACTGCAGGAGCTGGCTGCGGATGGCGAGGATGAGGGTCGCAGGCCATCGGTCGTCACCACTCAGGAACGTTGCGACTACTTCGTGCCCACGAAGTCCGTGGTCTCGGAATCCATCGAGCTTGCGAAGCAGTCCGATGTCGTCGTCCTCGCTCTTGGAGAGCTTTCCACGATGAGTGGCGAGGCATCGAGCCGTTCGAACATTCGTCTGCCAAAGGGACAGGTCGAACTGTTTGAGGCGATTCATGAGGTAAACCCGCACATTGTCGTCGTCCTGTTCAACGGACGGCCGCTCGACTTGCACGACATTGACGGCGCAGAGGCGATCCTGGAAGCGTGGTATCCAGGCACCGAGGGCGGGGCGGCGATTGCCGATGTCCTGTTTGGAGCGGTGAATCCATCGGCGAAGATCACGATGTCCTTCCCCGAATCGGTAGGCCAGATTCCCATCTATTACGACGAGGACAATACGGGCAGGCCATACGAAGTGGCGCCAAACGAAAAGTACGTCTCCAAATATCTCGATGTCTCGAACTATGCGGCATTCCCATTTGGTTTCGGCCTGAGCTTCAGCCATTTCACCTATGATTCTCTCGTGTCTTCCAGTAACTCATTCAGCGCGACCGAACCCGTCACCGTCAGCGTGAACGTCACCAACGATTCCAATGTGGACGGAACCGAAATCGTGCAGCTGTACATCCGTGATCTCGTCGGTGAAGTCGTGCGACCGGTCAAGCAGCTCAAGGGATTCAAGCGAGTGGCGCTCGCTGCCGGTGAGTCTCGCAGGATTGAGTTCAGCCTCACTGAGGAAGACGTGCGCTACGTTCATCTGGATTGCACGATGCGAAGCGATCCAGGTGACTTCCTGGTCAGCGTCGGTGGCAACAGCCGCGATCTCTTGGATCCGCTGCACCTGCATCTTGACTGAGCCACACCGCTGCCCTACCGCACTGCCACCCTGCCACGGATGAGCGAATGATGCATCCAACAGGGTGACAGAAACCGAGAGGGAATAATTCCCAGAAAACTTTCAGAGAAACGTATCGTTCCTCAAAGCAATGGCTGGTTATATAGGAGTTGTCGTCGCAAGGCGATGGATTTCCCCAAAATCCTATAATTGAATTTCTTCTCTCTTTCTTCTTCACCCGGCGATTCCCATCGCCGGGTTCTCCCTTTTCTGGGGCAAAGTATGCATGTGTCTCCTGATTTGAGTCAAGACTGCAACCTTTTGTCATACATATTCTCGCCGACGTGTCGTTTCGCGCGCTAAAGCGTGTAGGATAGAACATCGTTGCCCCGGTAGCTCAGGGGATAGAGCACTTCTCTCCTAAAGAAGGTGTCGTGCGTTCGAATCGCATCCGGGGCACAGTTCGTTGTTCGATGGCATCACCAGGTAGCGTGGCCGGGTGTCGGCGGTTGGCGTGCTGTGCGGACTGCTTTGTCTGCATCTTGCCAATCAACTCTGCATCTCGCCAATCAACTCTTCGTCCTGCTTGAGATATGTTTCATCCAGCAGATCTTCCATAGTCACATGTAATGCACGCGCGGTAAGAACGACTTCTGCGAACTTGAGCACGCTCATTCCGCTCAGCACATCGGGTGATCTCGATGCCCGCCGCTCAGGCGTCACGCACTTCGAGCATCTGTGGTGAATAGAGTTGTTCATGTGCCAAGTGCCGATACTTTCACCGAAGTCATAGCGGACGTGGTGACTTCATCGGCAGGGAATTCGAACGCCGCACGGCTGAAGTGGCAAAGGGAGTGGGAATTCACCGATGGTCGGTGGCAGGCACTCGTGACGAAAGCGCAGAGGTCCGCGTCGCGGCTGAGTGCATCTTGTGTAAGCATTCTGTAAATTCCGTCGAGTGTTATATGAAATAGCGTTTCATGGATATTAACGATATACTGAAACAAAATTTTCTTATGTTACTATTTCGCTCCAATGAAGGAGTTGATATGTGGGGATTTTCAATATATCTGAGCAACGCGATAGACGACAGCACTCACGAATACATCGCTCGCATGGCGCGCGCGGGGTTCACCGGTGCGTTCACCTCGCTGCACATTCCCGAAGATGACCCAAGGCTTCTTCGTTCACGGCTGACTCAAGTCGCTGGCTGGTGCAGAGAGAACGATCTTGAACTTGTGGCGGATGTCTCTGACCTGGGACTTCGTCGCATGGGCTGGTCATTGAACGAGCCGACCCAGATTCTGGAAACGGGTGTCACGGGATTGCGCATCGATGACGGCATCGACCTTGCCGAGGTCGCAAGCCTGAGCCATGCGATGCCGGCGGCACTGAACGCAAGCACCATTTCGCAGCACGATATCGAAGTCCTCGGAAGAAACCATGCTGACTTCGAACGCCTTGAGGCATGGCATAACTATTATCCCCGCCCTGAAACCGGACTTGACCGTGAATGGTACCTTGAGAAGAACGAATGGTTCCATAGCCTTGGATTGAAGACCATGGGCTTCGTTCCAGGCGACGGCCAACTGCGAGGTCCCCTTTTTCAACACCTGCCCACGCTTGAAATGCATCGTGAGTGGGCTCCGCTGGCGGCGGCGCTGGATTTGGAGAAGGCGCAGACCGATCGGGTCTACATAGGGGACAGCACCTTCGCGGCATCCTCGATGCACGCCTTTACGCTATATCTCGAGACGGACGTCATTGAGCTGAGACTGCCTTCGGTCCCAGGCGAAGTCGCTGACATGGTCTGGCACAATCGTCCCGACGTGGCGCGTGATGTCGTTCGATTCATGGAGAGCAGACGCATGCAGACATTGCCAGTCATACCAGATGCCGCCATGGTCAAGCCCCGTCCGACCGGTACGCTCACGCTCGACAATGCTGACTACGGCCGATATGCAGGGGAAGTGCAGATTGCCAGACGAGACTTGCCAGCCGATTCTCGAGTCCATGTGCTTGGCAGACTCATCGAGGCAGATCGTTCGTTGCTACCTTTCATCGGTGCCGGAACAGGCATCACGCTTATTCAAGGGGAATGAAGCATGGATATTTCCAGATTGACCACAGAGGCACGGAACGCGAAGACCATGACATTGGATTCCATGTCCGTCCATGAATTCGCGACGGTGATGAACAGGGAGGACCAGAGCGTCGCGGCGAGCGTATCTCTTGCACTGCAAGACATAGAAGCTGCGATTTCGACGATCATCCGCTGCTTTGATCAGGGCGGACGACTGTTCTACATCGGAGCAGGAACAAGCGGCCGCTTAGGAGTGCTTGATGCGGCTGAATGCGTGCCGACCTTCGGCATCGATCCTGAGATGGTGCAGGGACTGATCGCGGGAGGTCTGAAGGCCATGACCGTCGCCGTCGAAGGTGCGGAAGACGACGTTCAGCTCGGTGCAGAAGATCTGAAGGCACGAGGATTGAGTGGTACGGACACAGTCGTGGGCATAGCAGCTTCGGGACGCACACCGTATGTCATAGGGGGACTTGACTATGCAAGACAGGTGGGAGCGGCCACCATCAGCCTGGCATGCAATGAGAACGCCGAGATATCAAGGCATGCTGGCATTTCGATTGAAGTGCCTGTCGGCCCCGAGGTGCTTTCCGGCTCGACTCGTCTGAAGGCGGGAACCGCACAGAAGCTTGTACTGAACATGCTTTCCACGGGCGCAATGATAGGCATCGGCAAAGTGTATGAGAATCTTATGGTCGATGTGAGGCCGACCAACGAGAAGCTTGTCGAACGTGCCAAACGCATAATCCAAGAGGCGACTCACTGCGATGAGGAGGCTGCGGAAGCCGCCTTTGAAGCCTCCGATCACGACGTGAAACTCTCGATAGTCATGATACTGACGGGACTTTCAAGGCAGGACGCATCGGTTCAGTTGAGAAAGGCAGGTGGATTCATATCCAGATTGGTCAGCAGCGAAGATTGATGTCTGGCAACTGCCAGCGCATCTGCCTTCGTCAGGATTCAAGGTTTTCCATATTCGAAGAACGGCAATGACAGCACGAAGCAAGGGTGAAAGGGTTTCCAATGGCTGGGGAAGACAAATACAGAACAATAGGTGAGAGCATATATGACCATGTGGGAGGCATGCAGAATGTCGAAAAGCTCATCAATTGCATGACACGCGTTCGCATGACGATTCGCGACGAGGACAAGGTCGACATCGATGGGCTCAGAAAGATTCCGGGCGTGCTTGGGGTCGTGCAGGAAGACACGCTGCAGGTCGTTCTCGGGCCTGGGGTCGTGAGCAAGGTTGCGCAGAGCATGGTCGATGAGGCCGGTGTCGAGCTTGGAGCGCCGTTCCCTGAGGGTGCGAAGGCTCATTCGGCGAAGTCGCACGACGACTACAAGTCTGCAAAGGAGGAGGTCGAGGCCAAGGCCGAACAGGTGCACTCCGCGCACAAGGCCGCGCTGAAGCAAACGTGGTGGCGTGCCGCACTCAAACACATCAGCTCGATCTTCATTCCATTGATTCCGGCGTTTGTCGGCGCCGGCCTGATCTCCGGCATCGCCGGTGTGCTGGGCAACCTTCAGACGGTCGGGGTCATCGGAGCCGATTGGGGGACGTTCATCCTCACCATGAAGGTGATAAACCAAGGCCTGTTCGCCTTCCTGAACGTGTACATCGGCATCAATGCGGCAAAGGAATTCGGTGCGACGCAGGGACTTGGCGGCATCATTGCCGGCCTGATCTATCTGCCCGGCGTTGTGGCGCCACTTGCCCTTCCCAACATATTCACCGGCAAGGATCTTGTCGCCGGTTCAGGAGGTGTGCTGGGAGTGCTGTTCGCAGTGTGGATCATGAGCTATGTGGAACGGTGGCTCCATAAACATGTCATTGACTCGCTCGACATCATCATAGTTCCGTTCCTGACGCTGCTCGTCATGGGTATGTTCACGATCTTCCTCGTCATGCCTGCCGCAGGATGGGTGTCGGACTCGCTGGTCGGCGCCATCAACTGGGTCTTGAACGTTGGAGGAGCGTTCTCCGGCTTCGTTCTTGGCCTGGTCTTCCTTCCGATGGTCATGCTTGGACTGCATCAGATCCTTACGCCGATTCATCTTGAGATGATCAAGAATCTTGGCATGACGCCTCTGCTCCCAATCCTCGCGATGGCAGGAGCCGGTCAGGTCGGCGCTGCAATCGCCCTGTGGATTCGTTGCCGCAAGAACAAGCAGCTGACTCGCATGATAAAGGGTGCCTTGCCCGTCGGGATTCTCGGTGTCGGCGAGCCTCTGATCTATGGCGTTTCACTGCCGCTTGGCAGACCGTTCATCACCGCATGCATCGGTGGAGGCGTCGGCGGTGCGGTCATCGGCGCGATCGGTGGCATCGGCGCAACGTCCATCGGTCCATCCGGCGTTGCTCTCATACCGCTGATCTCTGGCGGATTCGGCAATGCGCTAGGATACATCATCGGCCTGCTCGCTGCCTACCTTGGCGGGTTCGTGGCAACCTACTTCTTTGGCACCCCGAAGAGCGCAACCTTGGCCACTGCAGAGGATGGCACCATTCTCGAAGGGCCTGCCGCAGGCACGAACGCCCAGGATACCTCCAACGCAGATGAGCTTGAATACGAGCAGGAGCACACCCTTGCAGGTCTGGGCACATCGACTGACACGCATGTCACCGTCACCACCGACTTGGTCGCACCTGTTGCAGGCAAGCTGATCCAACTCAACGAAGTCGATGACGAGACCTTCTCGCAGAAGATACTTGGCGAAGGATACGCAATCGAACCTGAGATGCAGACAGTGGTGGCACCGGTCGACGGAAAGATCTTCACGATCTCGGACACCAGACATGCATTCACCATGGTCAGTGACTCCGGACTTGAAATCCTTGTCCATCTGGGCATTGACACCGTTGAACTCGATGGGGGACCATTCAGCTTCAACGTCGAGGCGGGCCAGCATGTGAAGGCGGGCCAGCAGCTTGGCTTGATGGATCTGAAGAAGATTCATGAAGCAGGCAAGAAGGACACGGTCATAACCGTCGTCACCAATATGGACGTGGTCTCATCCTTCGGTAGCTACGCGAACCAGCATGCCGAGGTGGGATCCAAGGTTCTTTCGGTGACCAACAAATAACAGTAGGGAGATGCGCATGAGCAAGCAATTCACATATACGATCACCGATTCCGTGGGGATCCACGCCAGACCGGCAGGACAGCTAGTGAAGCTGACGCAGCAGTATGATTCTGACGTCACGCTGGATCTTTCCGGGAAGACGGCGGATGCCAAGCACATTCTGGCTGTCATGTCCCTGGGCGTCGGCAAGGGGGACGAATTGACCGTAACCATTGCAGGAAATGATGAGGACGAGGCGGCTCGGCAGATAGAGAGCTTCTTCAGGGACAATCTCTGACCGGTAGGATTGGCTGCAGATCGCGTCAGGCGTGCGAGCTTGCGTAAGCCGGGCCGCGCGCTTGACCAGGAACGCTGACATGCAACGCGGGAGTAACCTTCGATGGCAGAGGGCGACTCCCGCGCCTTCAATTCCTGAGCGCGTAGCGTTCGATTGCCTGGGCAACGCCGTCCGCTTCATTGCTCAGGGTGACATCGTCAGCCGCATCCTTCACCTCATCCAAGGCGTTGCCCATTGCGATTCCCTTGCCGCAGGCCTGCAGCATCTCGATATCGTTCTCGCTGTCACCAATGGCCATCACATCGTCAAGTCCTATGCCCAAAATCGCGCAGAGGCGTCGAATGCCATACTCTTTGGACACGCCTGCGCCCATGACTTCCAGACCTTCCTGCATAGGTATGAAGGAGTAGAGACGGCTGTCGAGAAGCCCCTCCATCACCACGGCCTGAGTCGCCCGATCGATTGATGGAAAGTTGATCTTCTCAATCGGCATCCCGTCGTCGATCAGCTGCTGCAGGTCGTTGACGGCCTTGCCAATCTTCCGCAACGCCTGGATATGCAGGGGCCGCAGTCCGTACGCGTCCATGCTTTCCCACTGCCTGCGGCTGACATAGATCTTTCCGCAGCTCCACAGTTCCACCCATACATGTTCTGAGAGACTGTTCAGCAGATGGGCGGTCCCTTGAAGGTCGACATAGGTTCCATCCGCCAGCATGGCGTTCACATCGTCATTCAGCACTGCGCCATTGGATGTGACCGACCAGTCGATGTGAGATATGGCCTGAACCTGCTCGGGAATGATCGAGAGGATTCTTCCTGTGGCGACGACGCATACGATATCCTTTGAGTGCGCCGAACCGATGGCTCTAAGCGATGATGGCGAGACGCTCCGATGGTCGTTTCTCAGAAGGGTGCCATCAAGATCCATCGCTATCATTTTTATGTTCACGGTCTTCATTCCTTCGAATCTCGGTTGAAAGGGCAAAGGGTGGAACTGTCAGTGCAGGCGCAGAATCGCTTCCTTCGTCTTGACCAGATATTCCTTGGTCTGTTCAAGGTCATTCTTGGCAAGGCACATATATATAAGGTCGGTGACGATAAGCGAGGCGTTCCTCGAAGCGATCGCCCCTAATCTGATTTCGCGTTCGTTCGAAGGAATGCGCAGAAGGATGTCTGAGTATCTTGTCAGTGGGCTTTTCTCGAACTGGGTGATGGCGACCGTAGTGGCACCCTGCTCCTTCGCATAGCGCATCGCAGTGTTGACTTCATGTGTTTTCCCGCTATAGCTCACTGCCAGGGCGACGTCTTGACTGCCGATATGGGTCGTGGCGGCAAGCTGGTCGTGAAAGTCATGGTGGAAGATTGTCAGGCGATTGATTCTTGACAGCTTCTCCATCAGATCCATGCACACTATTCCAGAGGCGCCGATTCCAAACAGAAAGATACGCTGGCTGCTCTGCATCGCATCCACTGCCTTCGCCAGACTGTTGATGTTCAGCAATCGATATGATTCTTCCTGCAGTCGAGTGTTGAGCGCCTTCGACTTTCTGACGACGTCGCTGATCGAGTCCTGTTCGAGAAGGATATCGTCAAAATTGGCAATCTCATCGTCGCCGTCGCTTGCCAGATCGACCTTGAAGGCAACGAAGCCACTGTATCCAAGGCGTTGCGTGAATCGGACCACGGCAGATGGAGACACTCCTGAACGCTCCGCGAGCTCTTTCGTGGAACTGAGCGTGGTCTCCCTGCGATGGTCGAGAATGTAGTCTGCCAGCTTCTTTTCCGTGACAGTGTAGTTCGACATGTCCTCAGTGATCTTGTAAATGCAGCTCATCGTTCCTTGATTCCAACACCGTATTGTGCATCGCGCTTCACGGTTGGTGAAGTCCGGTCAATGCAAGTTCCGCGTCCAGGGTCGCAAACACCAGTTCCCTCAACAGTCTAACCCAATCGATTGGCGCGGCAAAGAATGCGGTAAGGTGCCGGCGAACACCCTCGCCATCGCGGCTTTTCTCCCGTCCCTGCCAGCATCGCGGCGTGCGCGAAGGACCATGCAGTCGCAGACGGAGGTCATTGCAAAACGGAATGGTGATTTTTATGGCCGGTTTTGCGATGGCCGCGAGTATCGTCATTTCCTCTCGTTGAAATGAAGCCCTTCTCACCCTTTGAACCTTGATTATTCTGCGAACGTGCCACAAGAATCGCCTTCTCGGCCAAGATCGGGCCTTCGCCATCGATTTCGTCTGTGCTTTTTGAGTCTGTATCATTCTGGCGTGCTCTGAATGCGACGATTTTGGTGAATCATTCCGAGTTTTCAAGTTTTGAGGACTCCTGAAAGTATAGAAGACAGAAATCGTTGAAACGGTGGATGTCATGCAACCATTTTGAAGCTTTGCTACTTTCAGGAGTCCTCAAAACTTGAAAACTCGATTGGAAATGACGTGACGCATCTTGAATGTGCTCCGTATTGAGCGGTCAGGAAGAGGCCTCAAGCGTGGCCACAAGCGCACGATGGTCGCTTTTGGAGATTTGAACCGTCTCTATGTCACCGACCTTGACGCCGCTGGTATGCACGATATGGTCAATTTCAATGAGCGGAGGGATCTTCGAATTTGCAGGGTACGTCATATGGAAGCCTTCCCCTGCCTGCTCCGATGAATCGACGAATGTCGATCCAAGAAGCGATCTGAAGCTGGGGTGATCCCAGGTCGAGTTGAAGTCTCCCATGAGCACGTATGTGTGGTCATAGTTCTTGAGAGAGCTGATGGTTCCCAATCCTGCGCTCCATACGCTCTGCTGTCCACGGGTCGGGGAGTTAGGGTGCACCGATCCGAACCTGACGATGGTCGTCCCGAGTGTGATCGATGCCGCGGGAATGCTCGAAGCCTCGGTCGGAATCAGATTCGAGTTCACATCAGACTGCGCCTCTGCCGTCCACAGGCCATTGACTCCGCCATTGTCGCCATGCTTGGTACTGGCAATCACAGAGTAGGGGAGCACGCTTGAAATTCCCGCCGCTTCGAGACGCTGAATGAATCCCTGCGTCATCTCTTGCAGGGCAAGCACCTCGACATGCTGATCCTTCACGGTCTGGACGATTTCGTTTACGTTGGCGGTCCCTGCATGGGTGTTGAAGGTCATGATGCGCGCATACCTGTCAGTTGTGTTGATCGTTGCGCTCGCGACGGCGGTCTTGGCAGCCTGAGAAATCGTGGTCGTCGGTTTGAGATAGCCGATATGCCAGACGATCTGGAACACAATGCACACCACGCTCACCAGGGCAAGCAGCCTTCTGCGCCATAGCAGTGCGAATAGCAGAATGATCAGCGAGGCAATGGCAAGCCACGGTACAAACGAGACAATCAGCGGCATGAAGCCGGTGTTCGCAAGGTCAGCAGGTAACATTCGTATGCTCATGATGCCCATGATGAATGCAGAGATCACCCACAGACACAGGCTTAGAAACCCGTGTCTCGCACGACGTCGATTCTTGCGGGGCCTGACAGAGCGTGAACCAGAATCATATTCGTCTGCACGCCTGTTGCCATAGGAGCCACGCTGTCCTGCAAAATCTGCGTAACCACTGCTGCCTTGATTCGTGGGAGCGTAGGAAACGTATTGTTCCCCAGCCTCGGGATTCGTTTGGATAATCGGAATCTGCCTAGTGTCGCCATCTTGCGTCGAGCGTGCATTCCTAGACATTGATTCCTCGTTTCCCGCGTCTCGGATCGGCCAGAACAGCTTTCGAATGCCGGTTCAACGATTAATCAAACCGTTCATTCAGCACCGTTCATTGAGCACTGATTCATTGTGCTCTGACAGTAGCGCATGAACATGCATGAAACGAGGGAATTGCGTCAATCTCCCAAGAGAGTCCACAGAGAGTCCACAGTGAGCCAACAGTGAAGCCCATTGGTGACGAGTCCACCTGCAGATAGAAACGTCATAGGCTCAATGCGGTTATCGCTGACTTTCTCGGGAGATTGACGGTTGCAATCAGTGTGCTTCTATCGTGCGAGCGGCGTTGCTGTCAGTCTTCATCTGTTCAATTGGTCCCATAAGAACGAGAATGCCGAAGATGCCAATTGCCAGAACCACCCCGATGAGGATGAACGCGGTTGCGAACGATCCCGTCGCATCCACGGCCGCTCCGGTGATGATTGGCGTGATGATTGCGGCAACCATTCCGGAAACGTTCATCGTGGAGCTCACCACGCCGACCAAGCCGGTCGGCGCAATGATGGAGGGAATTGCCCAGAAGCCTGCGGCTGAGACGCAGACCCCGGTCAGCGCTATCGTGAACCACATGACGGCAACCCACACGGAGGGCGAATACGCGGCACCAACCAGTGCGATGCCCATGCTCAGGCCAACGACGATGATTGTCTTGCGAACCTTGGAGGCGTCCATTCCCTTTTTGATGAGATGATCGACGAAGATGCCTCCCACGATGATTTCTGCCACGAACCCGAACAGCCAGGGAATCGCCGTCATGAAGCCCGACTGCTGAATGTTGAGCTTCAGGGTCTTGACGAAGAAGCTCGGCAGCCAGGTAAGAAACATGAAGGTCGCATAATTGTATGCGAAGTTGCCAAGCATGAGTCCCCACATCTTGCGCTGACGAAGCACGAACCACAGATTGACGCCAGGTTCCGGCTGCGCATCCTCCTGAGCGCCACCCTGCTCGATGTAGTCGAGCTCTGCCTTGGAAAGATGGGTCGACTCGCGTGGATTGCGATAGATGATCCAGTACCAGATGCTGAAAATGACGCTCATGGCCGCCGTGAAGTAGAATGCCGACTGCCAGCCATAGTGCAGCACAAGGAAGGCGCATGCGGGAACGCCGATCACATTGGCGAACTTCGTTCCTGAATCATACAGGGCAGTTGCCACACCGCGCTCGCGCAATGGGAACCAGTAGCCAGCGGCCTTTGAGCCGGCGGGCGTGTTTGGCGCTTCAACGACGCCGAGAATAACGCGAATCAGGATGAGTGGGCCCAGCCCACTGACAAAGGCTGTCAGGAAGGTGGGGATCGCCCAGATTGCAGAGGTCACTCGGGCAACCCATTTCACGCCGATCTTATCGAGAATCAGTCCTGATGGAATCTGCATGATCATGTATGTCCAGGTGAAGGCCGAAGACACGATGCCGAATTCGGTCGACGTCATATGGAAATAACTCATCATTGACGGGCCGGCTGTGGAGAGGTTGACGCGGTCAAAATAATTGACCAGTTGCATGCCAAACAGCGTCAGGCCAATGACATAGCGGAAGTGTCCAATCTTGTTTTGCTTCTGGACGGCTTCAAGGTTTTTGGTGATACTACTCATGACTCTCCTTTGAGTTCATGCGATGTGTGGTGATTGGTGAAGTGCGATTAACCCGAGGAATCGTTCCCTGCATGATCAGCGCAGCAGATAGCCGCCATCTACGGGAAGGGTCACCCCGGTGACATAGTCAGAGGCTGCAGAGCAGAGAAACACCATGGCGCCCATCAATTCGCTCGGTTCGCCCCAGTGACCAGCGGGGATGTGGTCATGAATCTCTACGCTTCGAACAGGGTCTTCCTGCAGCGCCTTTGTCATCGGAGTGTTGATGTAGCCAGGTGCCAGTGCATTGACCTGTATGTTATGAGGTGCCAGGGCATCGGCATATGCCTTGGTCAGGCCGATGACTCCGTGCTTGCTTGCCGTATACGGGAAGATGAATTTTCCGGCTCGGTATGACTGCATGGAACCGATGTTGACTATCTTGCCGTGGCCCTGTTCGATCATCACCTTCGCGGCTTCATGCGAGAGATGGTAGAGAGCATTGAGATTGAGGTCGATGACCTTGTTCCAGTCCTCATCGGGGAAGTCGACAAGTTCATGCCTGCGCTGCATCCCGGCGTTGTTGATGAGCACGTCGATATGCCCGAATTCGTCGAGCGTCTGCCGAACAATCGCTTCGGCTGCGGATGCTTCGGTGATGTCGCGCTGGATGAACAGCACCTTCCCGCCGTGCGATTCGACGGCTTCGCGGGTCTCGTCCCAGCCATGGTGCGTTGATGATACGACAACGACGTCTGCTCCCACCTTGCTGACTGCTTGGGTGTAGAACTGTCCCAAGCCGCTTGCGCCCCCGGTGATGACGACCACACGTCCTCGCAGGCTGAAACTATCGATTGAAAAATCTGACATACTGCACTTCCTTATCCTGAATCGTCTCTCAAGAGCAGCCTTGCTCGTGTCCGTTCTTGGGGGAGCCATGTGATGCGCTCGCGTCGATGAATCTCAATAGTAATATCGTTTTCCCTACTGAATACAAGCAATCACCATTGATTTGGTTTATCGATACACCTAATATAGAACCTGAGCATCGGACTGTCAAACGGCGCATGGCGGGGCAGTACCATGAGTATGCGGGAGGTTTCGGTCGAAGCTGACTGAAAGACTGTTCCAGAACAGGAGAATGGAAGCATGGGCAGAGCAACGATTTCTGATGTCGCCCGTGAGGCTGGGGTCTCGGTCACCACGGTCTCTCGGTACATTAATGGCAACTATCAGAAAATGAGTCCCAGGACCCGAACGCTTATCGCAGAGTCGGTGAAGCGTCTGGAATACCATCCCAGTGCGTCGGCACGAAGAATGCGGCAGCAAGAGACGCACGTGATCGGTCTGATCGTCGGTGACATTTCGAACGTCTTCTCCTCATTGCTGTTCAAAGGCATTTATAGACAGCTTCAGCCTGCGGGATACGATGTCATGCTGATGAACGCCGACAATTCCGTGACTCAGGAGCATGATCAGATCAATCGCTTGCTTTCTCAGCAGGTCGATGGGTTGATCGTTCAGCCCAGTGCCAAGCATTTTGTGGCGTATCAGAGCATAGTCCAGGCAAAGAAGCCACTGGTCATGGTTGATCGTGAACCCGAGGATCTTCCAGAAGGCATTTCCATGGTCACTGCAAACAATGAAGTATCCTGCAAACGACTTGGCGATCACCTCGCTCGGCTCGGCTATTGCAACGTTGTCGTGTTCAGCAGAATTGGCAGTGAGATTTCCGCCCAGACAAGGCGTATCGAGGGATTCCGAGATGCCGCCGCTCGAAACGACAGGCTGTTTCTCCATGTCGAACTTGGCCAGCACGATAATGTGTGGCTGAAACAGACCATTGCCACCTCATTGAAACATGTGAAGGGTCCAACGGTGTTCATCTCGCTTATGGGTCCCTTGCTGTTTGACATCCTCTCCTGCCTGAGGGAGCTGCACATCCAATTTCCGCAGGATGTTGGACTGGTGAGCTTCGACGATTGGCGCTGGTCTCAATATGTTGCCGACGGCATCTATCTGCTCGAGCAGAATCCGCAGGAGCTTGGGCGAGCGGCGGCATGCAATCTGATGGAACAGGTCGATGCTGCCAGACAGACTCCGGCGCTGGGTCTATACGACGCAAGCAAACGTATTACTCTGGACGTGCGGTCGGTTCCGGCACGCTCATTGCGCGATGAGTGATGGCCGGATGGTTGTCTGTGATCTTGCAGAAGGCGAAAGAACGCGAGTGCTTTCCGCCAATTGCTCTTATGCCCAAGTTTCCTGCATCGTTTCAATGATGACGACTGCAAACAGTGTACATGGCAGGGTTCATCAGGGTGTTAGCAATGCTGGTTCCGATTGCTCGAACCTGGCATTGGTGAGTCTTGTGCATCGGTATCCCATCAGCTTCCTCCCGGCTTTGTAAGATGGCTGTTGGTGATTGACTGTTGGTGATCGGCTGATGACGGTTTGACTGCCAGTCGCTGGCATGCTTCGCATGGTGGTGTGGGATGGCTGTGGATTTGGATGGGGGGAGTCCATGAGATTCCTGTGGCGGGAAGGTCTCTCGGTCATGGATGCGGGTCTCTCACGATGTCACCTGCGCGAATTCCTGGCAGTCCAGCGCGCCGTGATGGTGTGCCTTGAAGGTCTCGTCGGATGATTCATCATAGGGGAAGCTCAGTGTACCTGGGTTCAGGATGGGAATCGTGCAGACGCAGGTGACGGTTGTAATGCGGTTGCAGAGGCAACACTGGAGTGTGTCATAAGACAGCAATTATTGGTGAATGCGGTCTAGGATGGCCCTTCTGGACTGATCTTCACACAGACTCAAAGTATTCAAATCTTGGTTGGATTGGGGAGTTCGGTTTAATCTCAAGTCTGAATTGTCAACCACTATTTGAGGACTTCATCCACAAAGTGTTTGTTCAAGAGACAATCGAAGAGAAACATATTACTCAACTATCTCTCATAATGCGTGTTGGCGGTATGCATATGTATCCGATGTATCTGATTTCAGATTGAGCCTTCTGTTGGAATTCCTGATAGTTCCACGAAATTGTCTTCGAATCTTTTCCACGAGTTTTGAACATATTAGGAATGATCTCGAGCACAACTCTTTTTGATGCTGAACGTTGCGTTGTAGTGAGTGTCTGATTACTGAGGCCAGTGGAAGACGTGGAGATGCTTCTGTTCGAAAAGATAAGGGTTTCGAGTATGCTGAATCGAGTGGAAGAAGAAAAACCAGTGGAGAACAAGCCAAAAATACGTTCAGTTAAGTTCAATGTATTAATGAATATGATTCTGACATCGTCGTCTTTCATATTTCCTCTCATGACTGTTCCATATGCCTCAAGGGTTTTAGGTACTCATGGTACCGGAGCCGTTGCTTTTGCACAGAGTCTCATTGGTTACTTCTCTTTATTTGCAGTCATGGGTATCACAGTTTATGGAGTTCGTGAATGTGCAAGGATTCGAGACGACTATAGACAATTAAGTAAAACTGTTCAGGAATTGCTTATTATTCTGTTTTGCACGACCACAGTTGTCTATATTATTTTTTTACTGGCCGTTTTCTTCGTCCCTAAGATGCGTGACCAGATGACTTTGATGCTTATATTTAGCGTCGGGATCTGGCTTTCATCTTTTGGAATTGACTGGTTTTATCAAGCAATAGAGCAATACGGATACATTACTGCCAGAAATATTGTTTTCAAGTTTATTGCACTGATTCTGATGTTTATTTTAGTCCGTAGAGCTTCGGACTATGAACTATACGGTTTAGTCACGGTAATCGCGGGGTATGGATCGAACATCGTTAATATGTTCCGTCTTAGAAAGCTAATTTCTTTCAAGAAAGAAAACAAATGGAATTTTCGAAGACACTTTAAACCAATGTTTTCATTTACCGTATCTAGTATCTCTTCGGGTTTATACAGTCAAATTGACATTGTGATGCTTGGCTTCTTGGGCACTACATCGATGGTAGGTGTTTATCAATTGGCTTTCAAAATTAAAAACGTCTTGACCACTGCCATTGGTTCAGTCGGCAATGTAATGCTACCTAGACTTTCATATTTCAATCAAGGCGGGAAGAAGGAAGAGTTCGAAAAGCTCCTAGTGAAAAATTTCAATTTTATTATCAGCTGCGGACTTGCTCTAACGGCCATATGCATTATATGCAGCAAGAGACTCGTTCTTTTAGTCGGAGGAGACTCTTTTTTGTCTTCGGCAATTCCTCTGTGCATAATTGCTCCAGTGATGTTGCTGTCGCCGGCAAATCAAATGCTTTCACAACAGATGATAGCAATTGGAAAAGAGAAAGCGTACGCCTGTATAAATTTTGGCACGCTCATCCTAGCCATTTTACTTTCAAGTATATTTGTCCAAAGGTTGGGCGCAATTGGTGCTGGAATAAGTGTTACAGTGGCTGAACTCCTGTCAATTCTCGTTAGAATTTATACTCTTCGATTTTTTGTCAAATCAATATTGAAACGGTTGGAGTTGTGGAAAGTTTTTGCCGCTTTGGTCTTGGCTTCTTTACTTTCCATTTTTCTACTGGGCTATACAGAGATATGGGGGTCGTTTTTCTCGTTACTCGTCTCGGTAGGTTCATTTGTCGCTTGTTATTTTGGGGTTTTGTTGATCACAAGATACAGTTTTTTGGTGATTTTTGTCTCGAAGGAAAGAGAAGAGTAATAGGACTTTTTTTGAAGATTTTGAGGTGGTAATGATTATATTCTTAGAATGCAAGCAATTGCGGATTGTTTTGCATTGATGATGTTGATTGTATAAATAAGGAGCAAGGTTGTCATCGGTAATTTTTCAATTCTTTCCCTCACCTTATGTTGAGGGTGGGGCCGCGAAGTCGAATATCCAAATCGCTGATATCCTTCGTGATTCAGGATATTGTGTCCGGCCAATAATTCCATTTGCCCGACATCATCATGATGTGTACGATACTTTGCAGAAAAAAGGGTATTCATGTATGCGATTAGTGATGCCAATGTCTGTCAGGCCACAGACTTTTAAGACAAATCATGAAAAACTCCATTTTTACTTCAGGTTGTTGATAAGACTGTGTTTTTTCATTCCTAATGAGTTTATTCTCTTTTTGATGAGCATTAAGTATTCACAGAGAAAAGTGTTATTCTACCACGGCGGCGGTAACCTAACTCAGGGCTTCTTGTGCGCGGCACTTAGAAAATTGCCTTTAATTATTCATATCCGTGAGTTCATTGAAGAGGACCAGAATTGGGCATATCTTTCTGAGCGCTTACAGCGGAAATATTTTGATTATGCCTCCGTATCGATATGCATATCGAACGCATTGGAAAAGAAATTTCGTACGAAATATCCTACAGGTAATTTCTGCGTCGTTTATAATGCGATTTTCAATGCACTATCAGGAAGTAACCGTGCTGTCTCTTCACACAAGCTATTTGGAAAAGAAGTTCCAGAAATAGTAATTGTAGGGAATATCGCTCCTCATAAAGGACAGCTTGAAGCTATCAAAGCAATTGGATGGCTTCATGATGAAGGGCAAGAAGTGCATTTGACCGTCGTGGGAGATCCTTCGCATACGCCACGCAACTATTTGAATGAAATAAGAGATACGATCGATGAAAAAAAATTGATGCTAACATATCCATGGTCGGGTATCAAAGTGAAACTCAAAGATATTATATGAGCGCAGATATAGCCTTAGTATGTTCAAAATGTGAGGCTTTCGGCCGAGTAACTATCGAAGCAGCATCTGCAGGCTGCATAGTTATTGGTGCCGATACCGGAGCTACGCCTGAGATTTTGAGCAAAATTGGTGGTATTAAATATATATTGGGTAGTTGCGAGGATCTGGGTGAAAAAATTCGTGAAGTCATCCAAAGTAAAGAGCACTATATCACGCATCAAAATGAGTTTATTAAATTAGCTAGAACCAATTTTACAGTTGAAATGATGCAGCATAAGCTGCTTACAATATTTGAAACTGTTTTGAAATGATGGTCACTGGGAAGTCACTGCTAGTGGCTAAATGAATCATTGCACTCAAGGTGTTTAAATTGATGCTATTAATTCATTACGATGCTCAGAATTTAGGTTGTATTTGATCAGGAGAAGGCTGGTATGTCAACCACAGGTATTTATATCGCTACTCAGCAAGAGCTGTCTTTCAAACCCGCGGATATTTATAAGCCCATCCAAGTTGGAGCAGAGGGGCATGAGCCGATTGGCTATTTAAGAGACGATACGGAGGATAATATTTCTTCCAAGAACCCACACTACTGTGAATTGACCGCACAATATTGGATGTGGAAAAATGCCTTGGAAGATGTCATCGGTTTATGTCACTACCGGCGATATTTCTTTACGAATTCATTTTCTGCAAATGCCAGCAATATCATGAAAAATGACGATATCGATGAGGCATTATCTCAGGCACAAATGGTTATAGCGAAGCCACGGCAATTTAAATATACTAATGCAGAGGTATTCAGCCATTACCACCATATTGGTGATCTGCTGACGTGTAGACAAGTTCTGGCAGAGAAATGTCCCATCTTCTTGGACGCATTTGACAACATGCTAATGAAAAAAGAGTTAAGTTGTTTCAACATGTTGATTACAAGAAAAGAGGTATTCGCTGAATACAGCTCCTGGCTCTTTTCAATTTTGGCTGAGGTCGAAGAGAGAACAGACATAAGAAGATATGATAAGCACAATGCGCGTCTGTATGGTTTTCTTTCAGAACGTCTGATGAACGTTTGGATTGATACCGAGATGATTAAAATCGAGTACAAACCTGTCTTTCTTCTTGACGAAAAGTATCATCTTCCAAGAATGATTAAGAGAAAAGGGGAAAGCAAAATGTGGGAAGTGTTCTGTAGCTAATTCGTCTCAATCCTTTTCTCGGCGATGCGGCGCTTTTTGCGGTTAAGTAGTAGCTGAAACGCGACAATGTCGGTGGTCCCAAATTCTCTGTTGGTATTGTTATGTCATTGATCGGTATTGGACATAGATGAATGAAACAATAAATGGGCTGAAAATTGTTTATGCCCGAGAATATATTTACACCTGATATGGTAAGAACCCGATGAGGGGCATTGCTGTCTTGCTGAATATGGTCGCGATGGAGGAAGAATAAGTTGTCGGATAGAGTTTGCTTCGTTGTGCTCCATTATCTTGATTTCGATTCAACCGTTAATTGTGTTGAATCTATTCGATCGCTTCAGTCTTTTGACGATGTTCAAGTAGTCATCGTTGACAATGGATCCTCAAATGGTACTGGCAAGAAATTGATTCTAAAATATCAAAACATTTCACAGATACATGTCATTTTAAACGATGAGAATCTGGGCTTTGCAAGAGGTAACAATATTGGATATGTTTTTGCCAAGAAAAAGCTTTGTGCCGAGTATATTTGTCTTTCAAACAATGATATTTTAATCCACCAGAAAGGCTTTATTGATCTTTTGCTGTACAAGGAGAGACCAAGATTTGATGTGCTGGGGCCAGATATCTATATCCCGTCTTCAGAAAAACATCAAAACCCTCAACGACTGAAGGGTTATTCAAGTCAAGAGCTTGAGTCAGATATCGCTAAGTGGAAATTGATTAGAGCTATTTACAGAGGCTTTCCCTTTAGAATTGTTGATTTGTTTTATAACCGCCTGCTAAAAATATTGCATACGAAGCCCTCGATCCATAAAGTTGATTCCGTAATGAGAAATATTCAGTTGAATGGGGCTTTCTTAATATATGGGCCGCATTTCATCCATAATGAAGATTTTGCATTTGATCCGCGCACGTTCCTATACCTTGAAGAGGACTTTTTATATCACAGGTGCATGAGAAAGGGATACGTACTTTTATATGATCCCTGTTTGAAGGTGATTCATAATGAGCATGCAAGTACAGTAATGGCTTCGAAAGACGTAGTTGCAAGGAAAATTTCGAATCTTTCTTATCATATTGAATCTGCGAATAGTTTATTGAAGGCGTTCAAAGAATCGAGTATGAATTGAGAAAGTTGTTGGTTGAAATCAAGTTTTAGGAGTGACACGTATATTAATCTATTCTTCATTGGTTAAAAAAATTATTAATTGACCCAAGATTGTTGTGGTTCGAGTGACAAGATGTGGAATGAAACAGCATAACGATAAGTATCATCCGAGTGGTTGTATATTTGCGTTCATTGCAGAGTGAAAGACTCGTCGACTAAAAAGAAAGACTTCAGATGGTTGTTGCCATTGCCATTGCGACACATAAGCAGTATAGAATGCCACATGATTCAGTATACTTACCTATCCAATTAGGCAGGGGAATTGCTCATAACAATTTTGGATTTCAAATGGATGACGCGGGAGACAATATTTCAGCCAAGAATCCGCATTATTCGGAGCTCACCGCTCTGTATTGGCTGTGGAAGAACAGTGATGCAGACTACAAGGGTCTTGTACACTATCGCCGCCATTTCGGTACAAGGAATATATTTGTTCGATTATTTTCTCGAGACCGCTTTACGAAGATCGTTCGAGGGATAGAAATTAAAGAAATTCTTAGTAATTCTCAGATAATTCTTCCGAAAAAACGCCACTATTATGTTGAGACTATTTATTCCCACTATTCCCATACTTTTGATGGTAAACAGCTTGATGTTACACGCGAGATCCTCGAGAAAGACTTTGGCAAGTATGTACCGGCATTCGATCGGGTTATGTCTTCAACAAGTGCACACCTGTTCAACATGTTTATTATGGAATCCCATCTTGTCGATGATTATTGCGACTTCATGTTTTCTGTGATTGGCAAACTTGAGGAATATATCGGATACGATGATCTGAATGCTTTTCAGTCTCGTTATCCGGGCAGAATCAGCGAAAGACTCTTAGACGTGTGGTTGCTCACCAACAACTATGCTTACGCAGAGCTTCCAGTTGTAAGCACTGAACCCGTGAATTGGTGGAAAAAGGGGACTTCTTTCATTAGAGCAAAGCTTGGGGGTAAGGGGTATGACGCAAGCTTCTAGCTTCGGTTACTTAGCGTTTCTCTCCTTCAGAACCGCCCAGTTTCTTGGTGATACATCACTCCCTTGAGATGATCAGCCTCATGAGTGTGAATAGATGGAATTTAAGTAACAGTGCGTATATAAACATTTTCACCGGCATCCTTGTATAGTCAGCCTTGCGCATTGCCGTGATATAGGGTTCTTTACTTAGAAGCGTCTTTATTTCAGAGTACATTGTTTTTTTGTTTTCTGGATATTTCTCGTGGAAGAAATAGTAGCGGAGAATGGGATGAATGCTCTGGATTACCCGGGAATAATAGCCTTGTAAAATTGTCTGATCGAATTCGAATCTTTCCAGAAACTGTTCTGTCGATTCGTGAACCTGTGCGAAGTCATTGACTATGTTGGGGTTGAATTTGTGGCTTGCTGAGGATTCAATATTGTTGTAGTGATACAGCTTTTCTGGAACATAACTTATAGCAGAGGCTTGCTTGAACGCATAAAGGTTGAAGACATTGTCTTGCATTCGTTTTAGTGACTCATCGAATTTCAATTCATGGGAGAGCAAAAAGTCATGTCTGTACAACTTTCCCCACGGAACTCCAATACCTATTTCTGGTGGGTTATAGCATTTATTCTGCCCCAAAATCTGTAGCAATAGCTGTTCTCTGATGTTTGATGAATCAATTTGATGCGAAACAGTTTCTGGGATAAAAGCGTTGCTCACGGAGTGGTTTTTAAATTCGACGTAACAATCGCAAAAAACGATGTCACACGCCTCTCCATGCGCTCTCGAGACAAGTTGTCCCAAGTAGCTTGGGTCAATCCAGTCATCGGCATCAATAAATGCGATCCAACTGCCTGTTGCATGGTACAGACCATAGTTTCTTGCCGCAGAAACGCCATTATTAACCCTATGAAAGACAGAAGCATTTTTACTGATGTTGGCGAAACAATCACAAACTTTAATCGTCTCTTCATCGGTCGACCCATCATCGATGATGAGTAGCTCAAAATCCTGGTTCGTTTGCCTTAATATACTTTCCAAGCATTTGGTCAATAAGACTGAATCTGTGTTATATACCGGCATAATGATTGAGATCATGGGCTGACAGGCAGCGGCTTTCACTTGATCAAATCCTTCCAAATCGATGTATCTAATATCGTTTGATTACAAATTGTGCGAATGAACTGCTTTTGTTGCAAATCATTGCGTATATATCCCATCCCGCTAATTGTCCATATTCATATCGTTTTTCTTTGACCGCAGTACTTTGAATTGCATTATTACCATGGAATAAGACAAAGCTAGATAGACGGAAAGCAAAGGTGAATTGTCAATGGTCACCACAGTAAATTGAATCAGCAATATAATACCAAAATAGATTAATCGCTCATTCTTTGAATGAATTCCAATCCAAAGATATATGCATATTGGTATTAGATAGAGGAACAGTAACAATAGCCCTGCCTGAGCCAGAACGGAAAAAAGCCCGCTGGATGAGCCATTCGATCCACCAAATGCAAGGAAAGAATCCTGATAGTTGCCTAACCCATGTCCCGTCACTGGACTGTCCAGAAAAGAGTACAGGCCAGCCACAATATCACGGTTATGAATCATTAATGATTTAGTATTTGACTTATGAAGTATGGCCCATATTGGAATGACGGATATTGCAGATATGAGACACACCCAGTACAAGATCCTGGCTGAAATATATTTCTTTCTTAAACCCACTAAAGGTTGGGAGGTAACTAAAAAGGCGAACCAGATAACAGGTAGAAGAATGATCCCCGTGGTAGAGAAAGAGGCTAATGAACAAAATGTTAAGAGCGCGGCAGGAAGAATTCTTGGCGTTCTTCTGAGTAGCAACTCGGTAGATAGACAAATTAAGAAAACAAAGTTGGCAAGTGGAGGCTCAACATAGAATAGAGTGAATTTGGGGATTAAGTATCCATGAAAAGATTCGTTCTGAATGGTATAGAGTATTCCTAAATATCCTGATGCAGTTTTATGCCCTCCCCAAATATACGAGAAATCGATATAAGGAATCTTTGATTTAAAAAATATAATAATGAACCAGACGAATAGTGCGATCGTTGAGATGAACACCACACAGTTAATGATCTTTGTAAAGAATCCTTCAATGCAGGTTTCTTCGCCTTTTACAGTGAAGATAAGACCAAATATAGGAATGATTACCGCTAATATTACAATTTTCTGAGCCACATATGACAATACTGAACTGTCTGAATTTGCGGCGAGTGTGATGATGATAGCAATAAACGACAGAGAACAGAGAATTAAACAGTTCCGCAACATATTTAACTTGATTTGGCTCCTTAACGTGAAGAGCCAGATAATGCCAAGGAAGATAATTGATGCTTCGAACACCAAAGAGCTGAATGGGGAGTGCTTAAAGTAAACACTATATGCCGCCAGTACAAATATAAATGCAATTACCTGTTCTAGTGCACTGCTACTTTTATTGGTTAGCTTGCTCAATGTGGTTCTTTCTTTCAAGACTCAACGCTGATTTAACATTATTGATATCGACTACGGTATCGGTAAATTGTAAAAGTTCTTCTCATTACAAATAAATCTATCTGAACTTACAGCCACTGGAATTCAAAACGCAATAAGTATCGAGCTTGAACTATGTTTGGGTGGGTTAACCGAAGAAAGTGGTCAAGATGTATAAGCATGAGACTGAAATCATTCTTGTTCAATGTCTTTCATGATTGAGTTGAAAAAATCAATTAATCAATCGAATTCTTCCTTTCGACTGTTTCGACTTTCACAGAAGCAACAGTGACGGTCTGCACTTGTCAGCATCGAGAAGCTCACCTCACCACGCAGGCCTTCGTATCATACGTGACACCTTCATCGGTCCAGCCCATCGGGGTCTGATCGAGCTTGAGGTCGCTTGTGGATTTCTTCGATGTGGTCACATCGTAGCTGTAGGTGACTGACTTGTTAGGGGCTATGGTCGCAATGGTCGTCCAAGGGGTCTTGCCGTCCATCGAAACCTGCTTTGGCGTTCCACCATTGCCGGACGATACCGTCAGATTCGATAGAGAGCCACCTGCCGGGCCATAGAAGAGCATTCTTTCAACGGCCGTGCCAGGTGCGCTGATATTTCCGGAACCACCGAGGATATATGCGTTGCCGCTTGCCAGATCGGCAGCGGGGATTGTATTCGTGGCCGTGAAGGTGACACGATAGCTCTGCGAACCATCTGCATTGCATGAGCTTCTGGTGATGACCGTCTTCCTGTGAATATACCAATCCATCTTTGACGGGTTGTTCTCATTGAGATAGATGCCTATCTCGGGATCCGTCTCGCTGCTCGGCGAGCTTTTTGCGAGTCCGGCATCTTGGAAGTGCTTGGCATCGTCGGAATGGAAGGAATAGAGGTAGAGATGCCTTTGGCCTGCCAGCGTCGTGAATGACTGCGCCATCTTGATCATCTTCGATGCAGTCATGTTTTCGAACACATCGTTCATAGCAGCCGTGGCGACATATCCGAAGTACGCGTTCTGCTGCGATACGGGAACGTCCTTGTAGATGCCGTTAAGCAGGAATGCAGCGGTGTTGTCGCCGGTGAGCGTCTGCCCCGTGGGCAAGGTCACGTCGCCGCTCAGCTTTATCATCTCCTGCACGAACACGGGGTCGATGGCCATCACTCCGTCGACCGTGCTGTTGTATTGCGACTCCTGCCACACGGACTTGACCGTGTCTGCGGTGCGCGAGAAATCGGGGAAGGTGGCAAGGTCACGAATGTCAAAGGCAAAGTCCAGAGGCGAGCTGAACACGCTTTCCTCTTCGGCATTGGCATGCGACCCGCCAATGTTGAGGAATTCTGAGTTCGGATGGAAGTCCCCGACCTTGATCAGACCGTCATCCGCCGAGAAGCTTCCCAAAGAGCCGATCAAGCCACCACTGGAACGTGCTTCCGAAGTCGTCTGGGCGACGATGACATAATTCCGGGCGCCGCCGGAACCAAGGAACTTTGGCATGACCTGAATCAGATTATTGATCTTGTCGGTTTTCTCAGAGACCGAAGTGAATTTCTCAACGGCCATGTTATATGGCGACTTGATTTGCTTCAGATGCGGTTCAGGAAGACTCTGCAGGGTCTTCAGCTCTGACTTGATCGAATCGTTTGCCGCATTGAAGCCACTCTGTGCATTGACGATTGGTTGGATGTTGATCTGCTTGTCGCCGGTGCTCAGCTTTGCCCCAAGCATCTTCTGCAATGTTTTCGAAAGCTGGGGGAGGGTATCCGAGGCCAGTGAATCAACGGCATGAGTCATGCCACGAACTGTGGTGATGTCATCCCCATAGACCGGCGCCTTAGAGGCCAGCTTCCATAGGCTTCCATCGGTTATCGAGGCTGCCTTCGAAGTGTGCTTCTGAAGCTCTGGAATGATCTTGCTGACCGCATCCTTGTCCTTGAGCTGGCTGATGTCCTGGACGCTCGAGATGAGCGAGATGGCCTGCTCCTCTTCCGATTTGACCTCCATGGCCTGACGATAGAGCTTCATGCCCAGATACCCGCCAACGACTCCGATGACGATCAGGACCAGGAGGATGATCGACAGTGCGATCCCAATCTTGCGGCCAGTATGCTTCGGAATCGGCTGATTTGAGTGATGCCCATATCCCTGTCCGGACGGATTCTGATATTTTCCGCTGCGTTTCGAAGAAGAACCTTGGCTGGCTTCACTCATGGATATTTGCTCCTCAATACAAAATTCGACGTGTCAATTGTACGGTCTCAAAGGCAGGCAAGCATCAACCGTCGGTTAATCGATATTATGCCTATGCCTGATATGGCAAAGGCTAATAGGCTCCGACACCTCTGAACATGACGACCCCGGTCTTAAGCATGATAACGACATCGCTGGTGATCGACCAATTCTCGATATAGGAAACGTCCAATTGCTCCGCCTGCTCCTGAGATAGATTCGAGCGCCCTGAAATCTGCCAAGGCCCTGTTATCCCGGGTTTCACCAGCAACCGCGTCGAATACAGCTTGCTATATTTGTCGACTTCATACTGACGCTGGGGGCGTGGGCCGACTATCGACATGTCTCCCTTGAGCACGTTGTAGAACTGTGGAATCTCGTCCAGGGAATACTTGCGCAGGACTTTTCCGATGGCAGTCACTCGGGGATCGTCCTTCAGCTTGAACAACGCCCCATATTCCTGGCCGTATTCCTCGGCGAGCATCTTATCAAGCTGGTCCGCATTACTTTGCATGGATCGGAACTTATAGAACTTGAAGGGCTTGCCATTCTTGCCGATTCGCTCCTGACAATAGAATATCGGGCCCTTGTCCTCGTGCTTGATCATCAGGGCGATGGGGAGCATGACGAATGGGCAAAGCACAAGCAAGGCGAAGGAGGACACCATGACGTCGAACGTTCGTTTGATCATTGCTGCGAAGAAGCTGTATTGCGGCAGCGAAGCGGTGAGCACATTCTGCTGCATCGTGTCTCGCAGGTGAAGGCGGTGTCCGCCGACATCCGCCACGGAAACGGTGAAGGCCAGTTCGATGCTCCTCGACTCCAACAGCAGCGACAGGGCTCTCATATGCTCCGAATCGCGGGAGACGGCATCGGTAACCAGCAGAATCTGCGACTTCATGGATTGCATGTCATCGGCGATGCTGTTCGAGAATGGCAGTATCTTGACAGGGAACTTGGAAAAGATCAGCTTGCTCACTGAGAGCGCTGAGATGTCCTGCGTGAAGTTGGCGTTGGTCTCAACTGGGCAGACGGCTACTGGCCGATATCCCAGGGTGTTGCATGGTCCAACATGTGGAGGCTCTCAAGTATGCCATCTACCGAACCCATGATCACCGTGTCATATTTGCACAGATTCTTCGTCCTCAGTCTGAGAAGTACCTTGCGGGAGCACCATCTGCCCAATATCTCAACGAATGCCGCGACCGTGGGCGCCTCGATGACGGCAGTCCTCGGCAGCTCAAGCTGGAACATGTACACAAGATATCCTGTGACCACAACGGTGATCACGCCGGCATTGAGTATTATCGCGTAGATCCGGTATCCGTCGGTCATGATATGTCGTCGATATGCGCCCGCTCCAAGAAGGGAGAGCACCCAGATCAGGCATTGGAACACAGCAAATGCCCAGAATGAAAATGAATCGGTAAGCGTTATGTAGGAGTCGGATTTGACCAGGAGACAGAACCATAGTGATAGGAGCATCGCCAGAACATCCTGCGCAACCAGCGATGCAAGATACATGTATCGCCACCGCGGAATCTGACTTTGATGTCGACCATGACTCAAGTCGGACAGCGAAATGGACAGTCGTGCACTGCGGTCCCGCACTCTTCCATAGCGTTTCCGGGCATCGTTGCCCGCCTCCGGCTCAATGGTACGAGTGGTTGAGTCCTCGGTCGAAAAACTGCTTTCCTGCATAGTTCTCTCCATGCCCGTTCATGAATCAGCGGACTGTTCTCTCTCTTGTTGCACTCCCGATAAACATAATAGTAACTGTACGAATACTGAAAGAAGCGTTAAAGGCCCATTTTATGGAAAAATGCACTTTTCAGCAATCAGCTGTAAGGTGTGATGGGCTATTTGTTATTTTGGGGGAGTTATATAGATATGAAGACAACATTGGCTAAGAGGTTGCCTGCCGTCATGATGTGTGCAGGACTGATGCTCACTGCCGTTGCGTGTGGCACGACGGATGGATCGGAAGCTGGTTCCACCAGCGGTTCAAATGGCCCGACGAGTGCGACGATCAAGCCTTATGACGTGAGTGGAATCAAGAAGGACAGCGCGATAGCCGCATTGGTGCCATCGAGCGTTACCGATGACAGCCAGCTGACAGTGGGCATGGAGACCTCGTATGCACCTGCTGAGTTTTTGGAGTCAGATGGCAAGACCCCGACAGGATATGATGTCGATCTGACCAACGCCATCGCACGGGTGTGGGGTTTGAAATCCAACCCGACAAGCGCATCCTTCGACTCCATCATTCCAGCGATCGGAAGCAAGTACGATCTCGGAATCTCGAGCTTCACCATCACCAAGGATCGCGAACAGACCGTGGACATGGTTTCGTATTACAAGGCCGGCATGTCCTATGTGGTGAAGAAGGGCAATCCGGAGAAGGTTCAGGCTACGGACATGTGCGGCGTGAGCCTGGGAGTGCAGACCGGAACCATAGAGGAGCAGGAGGCTGACACCAATAGCAAGAAATGCACCGCGGATGGCAAGAAGGCGATTGGCGTCCAGTCCTTCAAGATGCAGACGGACGCAACGACTGCTGTCCTGACCGGTAAGATAGACGCGTTCTATGCGGATTCGCCGGTTGCTGGCTATGCAATCGCGCAGACGGGCAAGCAGCTGCAGACGGTTGGCGAGGATGAGGGAGTCGTTCCTCAGGGAATCGTCATCAAGAAGGGCGATCGAAAGCTTGGAGAGGCTGTTCAGAAGACGATGCAGAAGTTCATCGACGACGGCACCTATGGCAAGATCCTGAAGCACTGGGGAGTGCAAGGCGGTGCGATCACGAAGGCGGAGCTGAACCCGGCCGTCGAATAGTCGCCTTCTCGTGCCCAACTTTTGCAATGCTGCCCATGGCAGTCCTGGATTGCGAAGTTGGGTACGCCTCCATTGCTAAGGTCGCAACTATGACAACAATGCGCGCAAGAAGCACACGCCTGGGCGTACTCGACATCGGTTCCAACACCATTCATATGCTGATTGTCGATGCCGCACATGGGGCGCCTCCGGTTCCCGAGGCAAGCTGCAAATCCACGATTCGCCTGATGCAATACATCAAAGATGATGGATCGATCAGAAAATCAGCGGTTGAGATCATCATCGACGCCATCGATAAGGCCATGGAGATGGCCAAGGAGCACGAGATCACTCAGCTGCTTCCAATGGCTACCTCGGCAATCCGAGAAGCTCCGAACGGGGCGAAGATTCTGCATAGGCTCGAACATCATATAGGTCAGCCAATCACGGTGCTTTCAGGAGAGGATGAGGCCAGGCTCACGTTCCTGGCCGCACGACGCTGGTATGGGTGGGATGCAGGTCGGCTGCTCATGATCGACATTGGCGGAGGTTCTCTTGAGGTCGCGATGGGACGAGATGAGGAGCCCAGTCTCGCTTTGAGCGTTCCGGCGGGTGCGGGGCGAGTCACCCATGAGCTGCTGCCCGATGGCATGGCCGACGAGAAGCTTTTGGAAGACGTCCATCATGAGGTGAAGAAGATCATTGAGCCCATGATCGAGGCATTTCCAACGAGCAAGGAACCCAACCATGCTGTCGGAACGTCAAAAACCATGCGATCGCTGGCCCGTCTTGCTGGAACTGTTCGTAAGGAAGGCGGACGGGAGAATTCGATGGTCATGACCCGTGATGAGCTTGAGGATTGGATTCCCCGGCTTGCTGCGATTTCCCCTGACCAGCGAGTGGCGCTTCCCGGAATCACCAAGGAGCGCACCTTCCAGATCATCGGTGGCGGAGTGGTCGCCGACGAGATCATGAAGGCGCTGAACGTCGAAGAGGTCGAAATCTGCCCGTGGGCTCTGCGCGAAGGCGCAATCTTGCGCTGGCTCGATCAATTTGGTCGTACGACTCTCGGATTTTGATCTGAATCAGACACTTCTCAGTCGAGATCGTGAGTTTTGCGGCAATTCGAAAGTATCACGCCTGATTTTTGGTTTTTTGCCGTCGCAATTATGCCATTCTTGGCGGTTTATACTTTCCCATTGCCGCAAAACTCACGATCTCGATTCTTCTGGGCGATATCCGGTTTCCGCATCATGTCAATATCGTTGAAATTCCGGGGTTCTTGAATTCGAGCGATTGATGAATGCCCAGTCGCAACGGGCTCAGTCCGCCACCGCGCATAGACAACCGTATGTCCCGCAGTCGTCAGAGAGTGTATAGCATGATTCAAAGCCCATATCTGCCAGTTCATAACGATGCCACTGCCGCTCCAGCTGTGCGGGAGCTGCCCCGATTGGCGCGAGAAACGACTGCCGAGAACCCGTGGCCGGTAAGTGTGCTGAGTCAGAAGTTCCACGATGCAGTCAGCCGCTGGCCAGGCGCATGGATCGAAGGGCAGATCGTCGAGATCAACACGCGTCGAAGCGGTTCAGCCTATCTCACCGTTCGCGACAATACGGAAGACATTTCGATTTCGGTCATGGGCTTTCGCAACTTTGCCGTGATGGCTCGCGACTTTCGTCAAGGCGACAGAGTCGTGATCCATGGTCGACCGGATCTGTGGGTCAAGCAAACCCGGTTGAGCTTCATGGGAGATGACATTCGCAGGGTCGGAACCGGAGACTTGAAGGCCCAGATCGAAGAACTCCGTAAGCGACTCAAGGGTGAAGGACTCTTCGATGCCGACAAGAAAGCCGTCTTGCCTGAGTTTCCAGCCCGCCTGGGTTTGGTCTGCGCCCCACAGGCACGGGCGGAAGGTGATGTAATAACCAACGCGCGTCTGCGGTGGCCAACCATCGAATTCACCATCGTTCACGCTCACGTTCAAGGGCCTCAATGCCCGCCCGATGTGATTCAGGCGATTCAGAAGCTCGATATGGATCCTGACGTTGATGTGATCATCGTCGCTCGAGGAGGTGGCAGCTTCGAAGACCTGCTCGGTTTCTCAGACGAGGGCGTGGTTCGTGCCACGGCCGCTTGCCAGACGCCAATAGTTTCGGCAATCGGTCACGAGGATGACTGGACGCTTATCGATCTGGCCTCAGACTTGCGCGCTTCGACTCCGACCGATGCTGCAAAGAGGGTCGTACCTGACGTTGTCGAACAGATGCAGATCGTCGAAGAAGGCCAACGTAGAATTCGTGAGCGCATCCGTTCCATGGTCGAAAACGAGTCTCGGCTGGTTGATGGGTACGCGAATCGTCCAAGTCTCACGAATCCCCAGACAATGCTTGAGAAACCACAGCGTTTCGTTGACGATTCCCAGCAGCGCCTCGACATGGCCTTGCGAAGGATCATCGACGATGCGAGTCTTACGGTTGAAAAGCTTCACGCATCGTTGACGGCCATGAGTCCGCAGTCGACCTTGAACCGCGGCTACGCGGTCGTGCAGGCAGGCGATGGCCACGTTCTCGACGATCCGAAGGCTGTATCGCCGGGCGAGACCCTTACCTTGACACTGCGCCGTGGAAGCCTGCATGCTCAGGCCGTGTGACGGGGAAATGAAAGTCGAAGTGAGCTTCGACGATCAATGACATGCCGTGACATGCCTGACAGGCAATAGCCATCAACGACAATCAACGATAATCAACGATAATCAACGAATTGAAATCACTGTGAAAAGGAGAGATATATGACTGGAAAAGCTGCCAAGGAAGCACACGAGGGTGCCGCCGCATCGGAGGCTGTCAATGATGTCCAAACGCATTTGAGCGACAAGGAACGCGAAGCGATCGCAAAGCTGCCATACGAGCAGGCTCGAGATCAGCTGATTCAGGCTGTTCAGGCCCTTGAAGCCGGAGGACTGGATCTGGACGCATCCATGCGCCAATGGGAGATTGGCGAAGCTCTGGCCAAGAGGGCGCAGGACTTGCTCAATCAGGTCCGCAACAAGCTTGACGAAGCCCAGGCTCAGCAGGCAAGCGCAGGAGAATCCGCCGGGACCCAATCAAATCTTGAATGATTTCATGTTCGAGAACTCATTTCTGCGTCATTCCTGCTCCAGTTGGGCTCGATCCCTGCTCCAGTTGGGCTCCATTTCGGTTCCACTTGGGTTCGCTTGCACAGTCTGAAGACACAGTTCGCTTGCACAGTCCGAAGACACCGTCCACAGACACCGTCCGATGGCATGCGAGCGAATGCAGGCAATCGTGCCGTGATCGACCCTCTGCAAGCGAAGCTCAACGGTGGGGACATTGCCGTTCGCGCGTGCTATCCATTACTCGTATAGCTTGTTTGGCGCGTATGTCAGTGCTTTTTGAGCCTGTTCGTCTACGCTAAGGATATGAGCATAAATCGGGTTAACTACGCGCACTTACTCACCAAGCCGAACCCCAAGCATCTGGACAGCCTGATGCGGTTCTTCGACAGTGGCAAGCTGCAACCCAGCGAATTCGGCTATGGTGTCGAGATCGAGCATCTTCCCGTTCATAACGGAGACGATTCCGCGGTCACCTATTGGGAGCCCAATGGAATCGAGACGCTTTTGAAACGTCTCTCTCCGTTTTATGACAAAGAGGGGGAATACTGGGAAAATGGACATCTCGTCGGATTGAATCGTGACAAGGTCAATGTTTCGCTGGAGCCTGGAGGCCAGGTTGAATGCTCGATTGGAATCTTCCATGCTCCCGATGATTTCAACGCGACCTATGAGTCGTTCCGCGGACAGGTCGATCACATTGCTGACGAACTGGGATTCCGCCTGGTCAATTATGGCTATCAGCCAGTGACTTCATTCAGTGACATACCGCTCAATCCGAAGTTCCGGTATGAGGCGATGAATAGGTATCTTGGCCGGATCGGGTCGTATGGACCGATGATGATGCGTTGTTCGGCCTCAACGCAGGTGAGCATCGATTACACGGACGAAGGGGATTCGATCCGCAAGATGCGGGTTGGGACCGCAATAGGTCCGATCATCGCGTGGTTCTTGCGCAACGCTCCCTACTTCGAAGGTCGGGAGAATCCGTATCCACTGCTGCGTCAGCGCATGTGGGACTTCATGGATCCCCAGAGAACGGGAATCATGCCTGGGCTGTATAGCCCCAATTTCTCGTGGGAAACTTATGCAGTCGATGTGCTCAGCACGCCGCTGCTGTTCGCTGACCTGACGCACACCCCCGAAAAGAAGGATTCCGTTCCCGATGGTCATGTGATCGCGTGGCACGAGAATGCCGCAGAAATATACCCCGACCGTGCACTCAACCAATACGAGATCAACCACGTTCTTTCGATGCATTTCAACGATGTGCGCATGAAGAACTTCCTGGAATTCCGCCATTGGGATTCGTTGCCCGAGGACCGTGCGCGCAGACTTGTCGACATCATGTTCTCGCTCTATTACAACGCCGAGAATCTCGGCAGACTCACCAGCTACTTCGATGGATTGACGCAATTGGATGTCGAGGCGGCAAAGTCCGCCATTCAGGCAAACGGCGCAGAGGCGACTCCGTATGGTCAGCCCATGGAATTCTGGCAGGAGTTCCTTGGCCTCGAGGGATTGCTTTCTGACACGCCAGGAGACCAGAGACATCCTGATGTGTTCCAGGCATGACACTGATTTGAGATTTTGACCGGCCTATCGTACTCGATGCTCACGGCTGGCGAGATTTGCGGGATGCCTTGGCCGAAGCTGCGAGCATAGTGACGCAACGCTCGCATGCAGGTGTTATCATTGTCGGCTGTATGGCATTGATCCGTTATCAGCGGGGAGTCACCGGAAGAAAGTGCAGGGTGTCGTCTCAGACGCTGCTTCGGCAGCGGCATCGCACTGTGCATGATTAGAACCGGCGGGATGGCCCGAATAGCCTGATTCAAGCGGTCACGCGTCTCAGTTCCGTGTGCGTGGCAAGCGGGGTGGTACCGCGGTGACAACGAGCAATCGTCGTCGATCGTCCTCGTAAGGTGGAAAGACCTAGACACGAGGAGATTGCGGTGAGTGATACCACAGAATCAACCACACATGATTCAGCCAATCAATATCCAAAGGCAAGCGCCTCGGGAGATGACGCACGAGTGGCGCCAAATCCAAGCTTTCCCGATTTGGAACAGCATGTTCTGAAGTACTGGGACAAGGACGACACCTTCGAGAAATCAATCGAGCACAGAAGCTCAGGAGAGCACTTCAACAACGAGTTCGTCTTCTTCGACGGACCGCCGTTCGCCAACGGTCTGCCGCATTACGGCCATCTGCTGACCGGCTACGCAAAGGATGTCATCCCGCGCTATCAGACCATGAAAGGCCACAAGGTCAACCGCGTCTTCGGCTGGGACACCCATGGCCTGCCGGCCGAGTTGGAGGCACAGCGGGAGCTGGGCATCGAAAGCGTCGATCAGATCGAAGAGATGGGCATCGCCAAGTTCAACGATGCCTGCCGCCAATCCGTGCTGAAGTACACCGAAGAGTGGAAGAGCTACGTGCATCGTCAGGCTCGCTGGGTCGATTTCGATCATGGATACAAGACGCTGAACACGACCTATATGGAATCGGTCATCTGGGCCTTCAAGCAGCTCTATGACAAGGGACTCGCATACCAGGGCTATCGAGTCCTGCCCTATTGCTGGAATGATCAGACGCCGCTGTCCAACCATGAGCTGCGCATGGATGCCGATGTGTATCAGGACCGTCAGGATCTGACCGTGTCGGTCGCCGTCAAGCTCAGGGACGAGGACGATGCGTATGCCGTCTTCTGGACGACCACGCCATGGACCGTCCCGACCAATTTCGCGATCGTCGTGGGCGCAGACATCGAATACAGCGAGCTGCTTGCGGTGAATGGACCGAACGCCGGCAAGAAGTTCTACATCGCTTCCGCCCGCGTCGAGGACTATGCGAAGGAATTGGGTGAGGACTACCAGCTCGTTCGCACGCTGAAGGGCTCGCAGATGGAAGGCTGGCGCTATTGGCCCGTATTCCCCTATTTCTCTGATGACAAGGCTCTGGCCGAGGGTGGCGCACCTGGCCCGAATGCCTACCAGATCTTCACTGCTGACTACGTCGACACCGTCGAGGGCACCGGACTCGTGCATCAGGCTCCCTATGGCGAGGACGATATGAACACGCTCAACGCCAAGGGCATCAAGTCGGTGGATGTACTCGATGCAGGTGCGGTGTTTACTTCGCAATGCCCGGAATACGAAGGCTTGCAGGTTTTCGACGCGAACATGCCCATCATCCGTAACCTGCGTGCCGGTGACGGCCCATTGGCCAGCATCCCTGAGAAGCATCGCGCAATCCTCTTCCAGGAGAAGAGCTACGTGCACAGCTATCCACATTGCTGGCGCTGCGGCAAGCCACTGATCTACAAGCCAGTTTCCAGCTGGTTCGTATCGGTCACCAAGTTCAAGGACCGTCTGCTGAAGAACAACCAGCAGATCAACTGGATTCCCGAGAATGTGCAGGACGGCCAGTTTGGCAAGTGGCTGCAGAATGCCCGCGACTGGTCCATCAGCCGCAATCGTTTCTGGGGCTCGCCGATTCCGGTCTGGGTTTCGGACGATCCAAAGTATCCTCGAGTCGACGTGTATGGTTCGCTTGAGCAGCTGAAGGACGACTTCGGCCGCTATCCGACTGATGACAAGGGCAATGTGAATCTGCACCGCCCATGGATCGATGACTTGACGCGCCCCAATCCAGACGATCCGACCGGCAAGTCGCATATGCACCGCATCACCGACGTGCTCGACTGCTGGTTCGATTCAGGTTCGATGCCATTCGCCCAGTTCCACTACCCCTTCGAAAACAAGGAATACTTCGAGCAGCACTTCCCCTGCGACTACATCGTGGAATACATCGGTCAGACCCGCGGATGGTTCTATCTGCTGCACGTCATGGCGACCGCACTGTTCGACAAGCCGGCGTTCAAGAATGTGATCTGCCACGGCATCGTGCTCGGTTCGGACGGACAGAAGATGAGCAAGCATCTTCGCAACTATCCCGATGTGAATGGAGTGTTCGACAAGTTCGGATCAGACGCGATGCGCTGGTTCCTGATGAGTTCGACGGTGCTGCGCGGAGGCAATCTCGTCGTGACCGCCGATGGCATCCGTGATACCGTGCGCCAAGTCATGCTGCCGGTGTGGAGTTCGTATTACTTCTTCACGCTCTATGCCAATGCGGCGAACAAGGGCCAGGGATTCAACGCTCGCCGGCTCACGCCGGAGGAGGTCAAGGATCTGCCCCGCATGGACCGCTATCTGCTTGCTCGCGCTCGCAAGCTGGTGCTGGAAACCGAAGGTTCCTTGAATGACTTCGCGATTGCCGATGCCTGTGCTTCGGTGAGCGAGTTCATCGATGTGCTTACCAACTGGTATATCCGCAACACGCGCGACCGCTTCTGGGCTGAGGATTCCAAGGCATTCAACACGCTGTATACGGTGTTGGAAGTGTTCTCGCGCGTTCTGGCTCCGTTGGCTCCCATGGAAGCCGAGGAAGTCTGGCGTGGTCTGACTGGCGGCGAATCGGTGCATTTGGCTGACTGGCCGTTCGTCGTAGATGAGAAGTCGGGTGAGGACACCGATTTGGGCAAGGTGCTCGTCGCCGATGACAGGCTTGTCGCAGCGATGGAGAAGGTGCGCGAAGTCGTTTCGAGCACGCTGAGCCTTCGCAAGGCGAAGCAGATTCGTGTTCGTCAGCCGCTGAGCAAGCTTACGGTTGTGGTTGAGAACGTTCTGGCCTTGAAGCCATACGAAGAACTGCTGAAGAGTGAGCTCAACGTCAAGAGCATCGTGTTCTCCACCTTGGAGGATGCTTCGTCGAAGGGACTGAAGATCCTCCATGAGCTCCGCGTGAATGCACGCGCCGCTGGTCCACGACTTGGCAAGAAGGTGCAGTTCGCAATCAGGGCCTCGAAGTCCGGTGCCTGGCATCAGCAGTCTGATGGTTCGGTTGTCGTTGAAACGCCTTCTGGCGATCTGCCACTGGTAGATGGCGAATATGAAGTGCTCAATCAGGTCGAGGAGAAGGACGCGAGGGAAGAGGCAAACTCCGTGTCGACTGCCTTGCCCAATGGAGGCTTCGACATTCTCGATACCGCGTTGAACGATGACCTGGTGGCCGAGGGTTATGCGCGTGACGCCATCAGAGTCGTTCAGGATGCCAGGAAGGAAGCTGATTTCGACATCTCAGACCGTATCAGGCTCACGATGGACGTTCCAGCCAAGGATGCAGACAAGCTCGAGCAGTTCCGCGATCTGATCGCACGCGAGACGCTTTCGACGGACATCGAGATCCATGCAGACGAGAAGGCCGAGGAACTGACGGTCTCAGTCATTCGCGCCTGACATCATTTGAATCGGATGGGGGCATCGTGCGGACCAGAGTGTCTGCGCGATGCCCCTTGTTGTGTCACTGAGCCTTGTTGTGTCACTGAGCCTTGTTGTGTCACTGGGGCTTCGTTGTGTCGATAAGCTTCGTTGTGTCACTAGGCGTTGCTTGGTATCTGAGCGTCGGCCGTCAGAGGATCCGGAACTCTGAGGCACATGTCATGGCGTGCATGGGGAAGGGGATGCGAAGTCGTCGCAGCCTTATTGTGGTTGTGGGTGGAGTAGAGTGCAGACATGACGATTCTGATGGCTGACGATCTGATATTGCGACCTTGGCGGGCGAATGACGAAGCCGAGGCACAGGCGCTTTTCCGCTATGCGAAGGATCCGGAGATCGGACCATCCGCTGGGTGGAACACGCATGCGGATGTGCAGGAGAGCGCGGCAATAATTCGTGATGTGCTGTGCGGTGCCGAGAGCTACGCGATCGTTCTGAGAAAACCCGATGACAAGGAACTGGCTGACATGCCCATAGGATCGATTTCACTGCAACCGGTGCCGGACCAGGTCTTGCATCATATTGCGGCCTTTGAATCCTGCGAGCCAGGTAACACGATGGAGCTTGGATTCTGGATCGGCAAGCCGTTCTGGGGAAGGGGACTCGTCCCACAGGCTTCCCGTGCGCTGATCAATCACGCCTTCGACGACCTGCATCTCAATGCGGTATGATGCAGACATGACGTCGAGAATGTCAAGTCAGGACGCGCGCAAGACAAGATCGGCTTCGAACGTGTCGGCGTGATGCGGCACATCCATATGAGTCTGCTCCCCGGCGATGTCTATCGGGACGAAGAACTCCGAAGAATCACCAGAGAGCAGTGGGAGAAGCGTTCTCAAGGCTGAACGTGCGAAGCGTCAAGCGGCGGGTGCGCATGTGTTGAGAACGGTGCGCATGCGTTGAGAACAGCGCAGATGAGTTGAGAACGGTGCGGATGCGCTACTTTTCAGGAACGGCGGCAGACGCCTTGTCAAGCGTCGACAGTTCGTCGGCGGACAGGTCGAGCTTCGTGGAGGCCAGAAGCGCGGGAAGTTGCTCGGGAATTCGTGCCGATGCGATCGGGCCCGCAATCTGAGGCTGGTGACGAAGCCAGGCGAGTGCGACGGTTGCGATGGCCACGTCATGCGACTTTGCTATCTCGTCCATTGCGGCGACGACTTCCAGACCTTCCTGTGAGAAGTAGCCCTTGACCATGCCTTCGCGCTGCTTGCCCTTCAGATCCTCCTCGGTGCGATATTTGCCGGTGAGGAAGCCGGAAGCTAGGGCGAAGTATGGAAACACTGCGAGGTTCTCCTTCTTGGCCACTGGCAGAAGGTTCGTCTCATAGTTCTTGCGGGTGACCAGATTATAGTGAGGTTCGAGCGCCACAGGCAGGGTGAGGTCGTTCTCGCGAGCGATGCGGAACCATTCCTCGATGCGTTCGGCGGAATAGTTCGAGATGCCCACATAGCGGACCTTGCCTTCCTTGACGAGCTTGTCGAAGGCGGCGACGGTCTCTTCCAATGGTGTCTTGTCATCATCGAAGTGTGCGTAATACAGGTCAATCACATCGGTACCAAGTCGAAGCAGCGAAGCGTTGGCTGCAGCCCCGATGTTGTCTGCGGAAAGACCTGAATACTGTGGATGCTGCGAGACCTTGGTCGCGACCAGGACCTTGTCTCGTTTGCCGCTCGTGGCCAGCCATCGACCGAGGATGATCTCGGACTCTCCGCCGGAATGGCCCGGAGCCCATGCGGAATATACATCTGCGGTGTCGATCAGATTGCCGCCTGCGGCGACGAAGTCGTCCAAGACGGTGCGGCTGTCCTGTTCGGAGCTGGTCCAGCCGAATGTGTTGGATCCCAGAACCAGAGGGTATATCTCAGTGCCACCATTGCCTAATGTCGCCATGTGCGAGTCCTTTCATAGAGATAATCACTGCTATCCATTTTTAGCTATGTGTCGCGGCCGGTGCAACATGGAGCCGTGAATTTAGCCATTAGCACGAGGCAGCGGTCAATGTCGCAGCCAGCCGTAGCTAGTCGCAGCGAGTCCTATCAAGTCGCGAGCGAGCCGCTCTGCCTCTATGAGGCTGAGCTGATATGCTCGTAGCTGGGAGAAGGCTGATGCCCGTCATCTTATCGGCATCGGCATCAACGATTATTTTGGAGAAGCTATGACTGGAAGCCTTATATCTACGATTATTCTTATAGTGCTCATTCTCGTGCTGCTGTACGGTTCGCTATATGTCGTTCCGCAGCAGCAGGCCTACATCGTCGAGCGCCTGGGAAAGTTCAAGAAGGTGACCTACGCCGGATTGCATGTGAAGATTCCGATCGTGGATCGCATTTCGATGAAGACCAACATGCGGGTGAATCAGCTCAGCGTCAAGCTCGAGACCAAGACGCTTGACAACGTGTTCGTCACCGTGGTCGTGTCCACGCAGTTCCGAGTCAATCCAGAGAACGTCGCGACTGCATACTACGAGCTGAGGGATCCTGCCGGGCAGCTCAGATCATACATCGAAGACGCACTGCGAAGCGCAATCCCAGGTCTGAAGCTTGACGATGCCTTCGCTCGCAAGGATGACGTGGCTTCGGATGTGCAGAAAACCGTCGGCCAGGAAATGTCCAAGTTCGGATTCTCAGTAATCAAGACCTTGGTCACGGCAATCGATCCATCTCAGCAGGTCAAGAACGCGATGGACTCCATCAACGCGGCCCAGCGTGAGAAGGAAGCCACCCGCGAACGTGCGCAGGCTCAGCAGATTCAGATAGAGACACAGGCTGCCGCAGAGGCTGAACGCACTCGTTTGCAAGGCGAGGGACAGGCCAACTATCGTCGCGAGATTGCGAACGGCATTGTGGACCAGATCAAGAGTCTGCAGGGTGTTGGCATGAACATCGCCGATGTGAACAATGTGGTGCTGTTCAATCAGTATCTCGATGTCGTTCGTTCGCTTTCGGAATCGCCTAATGCCAAGACGGTGGTGCTCCCGGCATCGACTCCTGGCGGTTATAACGAGCTGTTCAACCAGGTCACCCAGGCGACTCTGACCACTCAGAAGTGACGTTGGGGCTGAGATTCTTCGATCGCCGGTCAGAATCGCATAATTCTGTCATGTCGACGTGCACATGAAGGGTTGAAACTCACTCTTATTCACGAGCGTTCAAGTTTTTGGCACTTGTCAAAGTATAAAAGCCGAATAATTGGCTTTCTAGGGTCTCGATTTCAAGGAATTCAGCCCGGAATACTTTGACAAGTGCCAAAAACTTAAACGCTCGTCGAAAAGGGCCACACGAATCAGTGAAGGAACCGGAATCCTCGGCGGGGCTGAAGGCTTTGCCGCGCTTAGTGTTTGTCGCCCTTAGTCTTTGAGGAACGATGGGATTGCCGCGGCGGCGGCGTATCCCTTGCGATACATACGTTCGAGGCCTTCATACCGTTTGCTCAGCGTATCCAGACCGCACAGGTCATCAGGTGCGAGAATGAGCACGGAGCCATCCTCGGCATAATTCTTGGCCAGAGCGACTTCATCGTTATATGTCTGGTAGCGGTTCAACAGACGCTCTGCCGCATTCGGATATGTCCTGCGTAGAATTCTGGCAGGCATGATGTCCTTGTGCTGCTCGCGCAGCACATCCTTCTGGCGGGTGAGAACGAGCACTATTCGGTCGTTGCCGTCGTCAATTGCCTTCTGGACTGGGACTGGGTCGGCGATGCCGCCATCGAAGTATGGAACGTCCATGTATGCGTAGGGCTCGCAGGCAACTGGCACTGCGGACGATGTCTTGAATATGTCGTAATGGTCCTGCGTAATCTCAGACTTGTCGAAATAGACCGCCTCGCCGGTCTCGGCGTTGCATGCGACGACCGTCAGCGCGCTGGGATTGTTCTTCAGTGCCTCAAAGTCCATTGGATCCTCGCCATCATGATTCGACAGTGTGCTATACACATAGTCGAGGTTGACGAAGTTTCTGTCTTTCAGAAAGTTCGTCGCGCTGGCATATTCCCGGCGGAAGGCATATTGCGTGTAGAAGCGATGCGTGCGCCCTGGTTGTTTCGAAAGGAACGAAGCCAGATTGGCGCTTCCAGCGGAAACGCCATAGCAATGATCGAACGAGATGCCGCGTTCATCGCAGAAATCAAGGATGCCAGCGCCAAAAATAGATCTGAATCCTCCACCAACGTCAATGATTGCAGTACCGGTCATCTCTAACTCCTTTTTCCCTTTAGACTACACAGGGTAGCGACCACGGCGGTCTTCGCGTCGCTCTAGTCTACATACATGAGCGTTCCCGACATAGTCTACAAAGGCCACGGCACAGGCAATGATTTCGTTATCTATGCCGATCCGGATGGTAGGTATGAGCCCACAGCGAAGGAAGTCCGGCGTGTCACTGACCGTCATTTCGGCATCGGGGGAGATGGGCTGATCAGGCTTGCGCACCCCCAAGACGTTACCGATCTGAGTCCCGAGATGGTTCGCACCATGCAACGCAACGGGGTGAAATGGTTTATGGACTATCGAAACGCTGACGGTTCCCTTGCACAGATGTGTGGCAACGGCACGCGCGTTTCGGCTTTGTTCGCGCAGATGGTCTCCTTGGAATCGACGGCGGTCGCATCGCAGGACTTCATTCTTGGAACTCGCGCGGGAGTGAAGTCGATACGTGAGGTTGCGGACGATCCGATTCTCGGAAAGAGTCTGTTCCAGGTTGACATGGGACCTTGGAAGGTCGGCGTGCATGACCGGTACGCCGTCACGTTGCCTGGCACCGAGGGGCTTGGAAGAGGTACGTTCGCCGACCTGGGCAATCCACACATCGTTGTGGTGACGCAGAATCGCACATCAAGCCCCGCACTGCTCGAACAGGCGAAGCTTTCGTCACTTGGCGATGTCGCCGACTTGGATTTGACCAAGACCCCCATGGTGGAACCGATTCTGGAAGATGGACAGAATGTCGAGTTCCTTGATGTGGTTATGATCGATGAGGCCTCGGACCATGGCATGGCAAACATGCGTGTGAACGAGCGCGGTGTCGGCGAAACGCTGTCTTGCGGCACAGGCTTGTGTGCGAGCGCTGCGGTGCTGCGCAGCCTCACCGGTATCAATCATTGGACGCTTGGAGTGCCGGGAGGCAAGCTTCGGGTCGATGTCGAGACGGACAGGGTCCTGCTTACCGGGGCGGCTCGAATCGTAGCTAGAATCGAGCTTGGTGACGGAGCTTTGCAGATTTGACGTTGTCAAGGAAGGTTCATGGGTCGAGGCATCTTTCGCAAGCCTGACATGCAGGCTTGCGCCTCGGTATTTGCACCTCTGCATGAGCTCGGTGCGCGAAGCCTGTTCAGAAGATTGCGGCGCCTTTGTCGATGAATATGAGCGCGACCATTGCGACTATCCACAGCACATCCACCATGAGGTCGAAGTGCAGGCGATAGTAGTTGACCAGCCCCTGTGCCAGACCTTGAAAGCGTTGCGGATCGGGGATATGCTGCACGCTTACCGTTGCATGGCTCAGAGCCATGAACTGAATTGTCGTGGCGAACATCAGGCACAGGCACCATGGGCACAGGGCATCGATGACGAACATGGATTGTGAGAAGAGCCAGTATGCGTAGAGAAAAGCGGCCAATCCTCCCCACCATGTGGCAATCGAAAACCAGCGGGGGACCCGTGCGTGGGCCAATCCCAGGACAGCCAGCGTTATGAATACCGATTCTGCGGCAATGCCGAAGAATGCGTTGGGAAAGCTCAGCGTCCCGAAGTGAACGATTTCTGCCTGCCAGGATTGCGCCACCGTCGAGCATGAGACGACGGCATTGACGTCGCAGCTGAGCTTGGCATTGGGATGCCTTGCAAGTTCAAGAGTCTCTCCGGAAAGTATGAATGAGACGACAAGTGCTGCGACTGATGCGATGAGCATGACCAGATATGTCCATGTGGAGCCATGCCTCCAGCCTGCAAGTCTGTCGAATGGGCTGTCTGCCGACACTATCGGATCATTGGAATTCGACAGTTCCGCGGCGCTGGCGCCGTTCGTGGGCGCGTTGCGGCGATTGCCCGCATTCTGAGCGTCATCATTTGAATTCGTGGCCATTCACAATCCTTTACCTATGATTTTCGAGACACGGGACGACTGTCTCGACAGCAATATCATGATTCTATGCCTACGATGATACGTATGAGCGAAGGAAACGAATCATTCTCCGCGGATGCCCGATGGGATCTGCACTGCCATACGCAATTCTCCGACGGGACACATACTCCGACGGAATTGGTAAGACAGGCGAAGGAGAGTGGACTCCAAGGAGTCGCTATAACGGATCACGATACCTATGCAGGTTGGGATGAAGTGGCTCAGGCCTCCCGGCGTTATCGATTCCCGGTGATCCGAGGTAGCGAGATAACCGCATATGATCGACGGACTTCGGTCCACATGCTTGCATATCTATATGATCCGAACAATGAGACAGTGATCGATATGTTCGCGACGACCAGACAGGCTCGTCTGAAGCGGACACGAAGCATGGTCGAGTCAATGGCGCAGGATTATCCCATCAGCTGGGAAGCGGTGCTTGCCCAGGTGGGGGAGGGAGACAGGACGACGGTGGGTCGGCCCCACATTGCCGACGCACTGGTCCATGCGGGTGTCTACGGCAACAGATCCCAGGCGTTTGCTGGGATATGCTCGTCTGACAGCCCTTATTACATCCCGACTCCCTCGCCGTCGACCCACGAGGTGATTCGCTGCGTTCATGCTGCCGGGGGTGTGGTGGTCATTGCCCATGCGGGCGCTGTCGCACGCAATCCGGAGCTGCTGTCAGATGAGCAGATCGAGACGCTCATATCCGAGGGGCTCGATGGACTTGAGATCTGGCATCGCGATAATTCGTCGGAACAGAGGGAGAGACTTTCGCAGATTGCCGTCAAACATGGGCTCATCATGACCGGTGGTTCCGATTGGCATGGCAAGGGGAAGCCGAATCGGCTGGGTGAGAATGCCGCGTCAGGCATCGTCGCATCTGAAATCGTCAATCGGGGATGCATCCCGCTGCTGCCTTGACAGACATGTCGATCCTGTGCTTCTTGCAGTGGGGGCAATCCGCACAGCTGACTGCTCAGCATGGTCTGTCTGAGGAAGTCCCGCGAATCGCACCCCGAGGAAACGGGATGTAAGTCCATGGCTCTGACGGCGTGGGGGAGTTCAGTCTTTTCCTCGCTCCCGACGTGAATGGATCAGAGAGCTCCAAATCCGACTGGATGGGCTATGTCTGAACCAATGACGGCATAGCCAAGCGCATCGGTTGGAATGACGATGCGACGGCCGCGATTATCTGTCAGATCGATCGGTTTTTTGTCGGCGACGGCAACGTCAATTGCCTTCGAGATGTCGTCAGCGGACGCATCGACGGTGAAGTTGAGCGCTCTGGCGACGTTTCTGATGCCGATTTCGATATCCATGGATTCCTCCGAATCATATGTGCCGTTCGAGGCCTGTGGTTGTTCATGCGATCTTTTCTCGCACAAATCCGTCTCTCAGGCATTCTATTGTCAGCTGTTGTCTTTCGCCTCACGATGTTCGCCAACAGCATCGTGCAGCTCCTGAATTGGGATGATGATAGTCTCCTGGCTTTCACGCCGCGAAGCCGTGCTCTCGGCGGCGTGAACGATTACGGTCGGATGTGAATCCGCTGCATGCCCTCTACCATCGGATCCCGTCCCATTGAATCCTGTCCGACTGGATCCTGTGTCATTGGACTGAGTCCCGTCGGATCCAGCGGACTCTTCGTCAAATGCGGATTCGTGAGCTTTCCCGTCCGGCGGGAATTGCTCTGAAACCGGGAATTTGACCGAAGAGGCGGAAGCCTCGGTCGGCTCACTGGGCACCGGGCGGTACGCATGCTCAACCGTATGGTCATTAGCTGCCAATTCTTTCGGCCCACCCATATCCCCAGGTCTCTCAGATGGGTTCAGGCCATCATCCGCATCGAGGGCGTTGTGCGAGGCCGATTCGCCATCGTTCGTATCATTGCGACGAGGAGCGCCGGAATTGTCGGATACCGCGTTGCGGGAAGCGTGCCGGGCCTCATGGCCTGCGCCGTCTTCCGAGGCAAGCAGGGAGCCGACGGTTATGGTTGAGGGCGCAGCGGCGTTTGGATCGCGATGTGCCGGGATTCTCTGTGATTCCACGCTTTTCATCGCCAGTTGGTGGGCAAGCCGCTCGACCTCCGCTCGGAAGGTGACGATGGCATCGTTGTCGGCACTGTCGAGAGCCTTGATCAGGTCGCTGACCTTTTCCATCTGAAGCCACAGATTGGCTCGGAGCATGATGAGCGAGTCCAGCCTTGAACCCATCATGCGTCCATAGGAGGAGAGCAGCGCGTTTCTATGCTGCTCGTCGAGTTTGGCAAATATCCAAGCCAAGTCCCGGGCGGGATCGTTCATCTGCATATTCTGCCAGTTATGGATTCCTGTGAGATTCGACCCGTTGAAAATCACATCGCCATCGTTGAAGCCGCCGTGTACGGTGCACGTGTTGAAAGACCACAGTCCCTCTGTCTTGACGATCTGCGCCCAGCTGGAGGTTATCTCGCGTGGAACGTGGCCTGCCTTTGCAAGAGTGCGGATCCAGCCTGTCAGCTGCCTTTGAATCTGTTCGGTGCTGTAGCAGGGATACGATTCATCCCTGAGAAAGTTCGTGCGCATTCTATGAATCGCACCTATGGCTGTGCCCATGGCCATGCATTCATCGATCGTGAGCTCGCCCAGCCTACGTGGGTTGCCGTCGCAGTGCGATGTCATGACCACCGCCGTCATGCCTGTCGCGGCGTCCTTGTCGTCCCCGGCCGCATGCGAAAGAATGCGTTCAATCGAGAAGCCAAGCCCTGCCGTTTCTCTCGCCCGCGTCAGCGCCATGGCGGCATTCACCCGAGATGCCAGTATTTTCTTGCCCTGAGGCCTGCTTGCGGCGATAACGTCATAGAGTCTGCCCGAGGTGTCACGTATGATGGCACTGCGGATTCCCGCCGAGACATCCTGGCTGGAAAGTCGCTCGCATGCGCTTATTCCAGACACGGCGATGCTCGGCATGGTCGCCGATGCCAATGCTGCCAGCATTAGGTTGCTTTCAATGGTCACGTTTCCACAGTAATACACACACGCCACCAGATGAAGTCTGCCATGCTGAAGACAATGGAAGTGTGACGACATTGCACACAGATAATCCTCGCGACAACGAGATTCTCGAGTCGCTTGACGACGACCAGTTCAAGGCTGCTTCGACGATTGACGGCCCTGTGAGGATCATTGCAGGTGCAGGTGCGGGAAAAACGCGGACCATAACGCATCGCATCGCATATGCCTGTTCGATCGGTGCCTGGAACCCTGCAGAGACCCTGGCCGTGACCTTCTCGGTCAAGGCTGCGGACGAGATGAAGGCCCGGCTGCTTCGGCTGGGAGTCGATGAAGCCGTTCAGGCTGCGACTTTTCACTCCGCGGCATTGTCGCAGGTCCGATCGGCTTGGTATGAGCTGAGCGATGCTCCTTTCCCGCAGATCATCGACGATGCAAGGGCCGTGCTGTCCACGGCGCTGAAGCGTGCGGACGCGACGATGGACATGGATCCGATGCAGATGAGGGACATTCTCTCAGAGATAAGCTGGATGAAGGTATCGTTGATCGCTCCCGATGACTATGTTCGTGTCTGCGCCGCATTGCACCGCATCCCTCCTGCGAATCTCGACCCTGAGGCCATGGCGGCGGTCACGGTTGCCTTCGAGCATGAGAAATCGAGTCGCAATCAGATGGATTTCAATGACATTCTGCTCATCGGCTGCAACATCATCGAACGTCAGCCGGAGATAGCGGAACATATCCGCTCCCATGCCCGACACGTGACCGTCGACGAATATCAGGACGTTTCGCCACTGCAGCATCGTCTGCTGCAGCTGTGGATGGGTGAAGGCAGATCCATATGCGTGGTTGGCGATGCCGCGCAGACGATCTATTCCTTTGCCGGAGCGAGCAGCTACTATCTTCGTCATTTCGCAGAGGAATTCGGACCGTTGTCCGCGGATGTTCAGCTGAATACCGATTACCGGTCCACTCCTCAGATTGTGAACTATGCCAATATGGTGCTTTCCGGCAGTCCAGAAAATGAGATGTATCTCACGCTTCGGTCACCGAGGAATGGTGGCAAACGGGTGAACACCGTCGTGTTTCCTGATGATTCAAGTGAAGTCCAGGCAATCGCGCAGCGCATCATGCGAATGATGCGCAATGGACACGACACAGCTTCGATAGCGATTCTGACGCGTGTGAATGCCCAGCAGCGCGCAGTCTGCGCGGCGCTGGCCGAGCGGCACATCCGCTATCAGGTCCGTACGGATTCAGGATGGCAGAGCTCGCAGGTGCATGTTCCGGATGTGACCGGCGCCGAAAGACATGACCAATCGAAGGTGCTTGAGAACGCATCGAAGCTGGTGACGGTCTCAACCATCCATGCGGCCAAAGGTCTCGAATTCGCCCACGTCTTCATCATCGGCTGCTCCGAGGGACTCATTCCCTTCTGTTCCGGCGAGGAGGAAAGCCTGGAGGAAGAACGACGTCTCATGTATGTCGGAATAACCAGGGCAGAGGATGTGCTCACCCTCTCGTTTGCAAGAACCGCCCGAGCTGGAGGGTACACCGAGCGAAGACCCAGCAGATTCCTGCTCAGAAATCGCTGATGGCCGATCCGGCCATGTTCCAGGCTGGAAGCCCGCACATTCACCTAGGCGATGTCGAATGGGGAAGTCACTTCGTGCCTGGATCGGCATCATTTCCCGAGGAGTCGTCTGAGGGCTTGTCTTGCCCATCGCCTGAGTCGTCCTGGTCGCCGCCTCTTTCGGAACCCGCCTGTCCTGTGTCTCCCTGCTCAAGAAGGTTGCTCAGCTCGGCATCCCAATCAATGGTGCTCTTCGTCGCATAGCCCATATCCGCCTGTGAGGATGCGCCTGAGTCCGGGGACGTGGCAGCGGTGTCATCAACCTGCTCCGATGGAAGGGATGGCAGCATGTCGGGATGGTTCCATTTCGAGTCGCGGAGTTCCTGGCCGCCTTCGACGGTAAGCCTCTCCCAAATCTGCGAGGCCTCGCGCAGACGCTTCGGGCGAAGTTCCAGACCGATAAGCGATTCGAAGGTCTGCTCCGCAGGCCCTCCGACCGCGCGTTCCCTGCGAATCATCTCACGAAGCTGCTCGATGTGCGGGATGTGCGCCATGCCAGCGCGCCACACGACGCAGTCGACCCAGCCTTCGACCAAGGCCAGCATGTCTGCCAAGCTGTGCAGAGCCTCCTTCTGCTCAGGAGTGTCGGAAGCCGCAACATTGGTAAGGTTCACGGCACCGGCAATCGATTCGGGATTCATGTCTGTCGCATCTCGAAGTTGGTCTTCCATCGCATCGAGGTCGATGGTGATGCCACGTGCATACTTGCCGATCAGCGCCTCGAATCGTGGCATCAGCCATGGCACCGACGCATAGAGACGGGCGTAGGCCTGCTCGCGCAATGCCAGGAAGCCCATGACCTCATCCACGTCAAGCTCGAGCGACGTGGCATATTCGTCGATGTTCTGAGGAATGAGTGCACCCGCAGGGTTTGACTGCAATGCGATGCCCTGATCGTAGCTGCCACGGATCTCCTTCGCCAGTTTGCCCGCAGCCTGGCCAAGCTGCATCGAGAAGGATGTGTTGCCCAACAGTTTCATGAGCGTTCCTGGATCCTTGAGATTCTCAGGAATCGGAATTGGGACTGGACCAGCGAACATGCCTGAGACCTGACTTTCGAAGGAATCTCCAAAGCGCTCGGAGAAAACCGAGGAAAGGGCGTCGTTCATGGATTGAACCACCGGAGCTGCGAACTGAGCCCATGCCTCGATGGTGTTCTCCAGCCAGCCATCTCGGGTGAGGACCTGCGTCTCGCCCGGTGCAGGGTTGAAGTCGCTGACCGCATCAAGCCAGAGTCCGGACGCGCTGATGGCTTCCCGAGCGGTCTGGGCCTCATCGGCGGTCACAGTGCCCTCTGCACCTTCGGAAGCAATGGTGCTTGCCGCAATTGACTTTGCCAGATCGGTGTTTACCGGACCCTTTTCAATCGTTCGTTCCACGTCGCCCGCAGTGTTCAGACCGCCTGCCGAAAATGCCTTGACGAGTGACTGCACTTCCTCTGGCTTGGGAAGTCCTGCAGCGCCCTGCGACAGAATCTGATCGCGGACCTCTTCCGGAAGCTGAGAGAACTGCGCCCAGGCAGCCTCTCCCTGTACAGGCCCAAAGCACTGTATAAGCCATTGGTGAATTGCATTCTCGTCCATAGCGCCCATCCATATCAAAGTGATTTGTGATTCCCTGTGCTGACTAGATTACACGTCTGTGATTGGCGGAGTTCCCAGAGAACAATCAGAGAACTCGACAGTGGTGCTACGCGTCCGTTCGCACGTTTCGCAAGGAAAGCCCAGATGCGCGTATCCGTCCGTTCATGTCGGTGTTTTCAATAGTATTAGAGCTATGAGCTTTATGCAGGGGAAAGTTTCAATGTCAGCCAAAGGCGCATTGAAGGCCGTTCGTGCGCGTGGTGGCGACTATTTCGCCCATCGCTCGCCTTCGTATCTGATCGGAACCGTAGGGTTCCTGCTCGCGGTCATCTTGCTGCTGATGCCCTCGCCATACGTGGTGGAGACCCCAGGGCCTACCCAGAATGTGCTGGGGAAGTCAGGCTCGACATCCGTCATCAGCGTCTCAGGTGGAAAGACATACAAGGACAAGGGGTCATTGCTGCTGGTCACCGTGAATGCCCAGGGAATTCCTGGCTATCCGGTCACCAACCTGCAGGTTCTGGCTTCCTGGTTCAGCAGGAGCGCCGATGTCATTCCGAGGGAAGCCGTCATACCTCAGGGACAGACGCTCGACGAGTATGAGCGGCAGAACAAGTCGCAGATGAGTGGCTCGCAGAGTGCGGCCGAATCCCAAGCGCTTGCATTCCTGAAGAAACAGGGCATCGACACGTCCGGATACGCCATCAAGATGCATGTGGACAACATCGGTGGCCCCTCTGCAGGGATGATGTATACCCTGGGCGCGATCGACATGCTGACTCCGCAGAATGAGTCGGGTGGGAAGACCATAGCGGGCACCGGCACGATGGATTCTGCCGGGAAGGTTGGCGCCATCGGAGGAATCAGGCTCAAGATGCTTGGTGCACGGCGTGACGGCGCCACATGGTTCCTCGCCCCTGCATCGAACTGCGATGAAGTGGTTGGGCATATTCCTTCAGGGTTGCATGTCGTGAAGGTCTCGACCATCGCCAATGCATATTCCTCGCTGGTGGCCATCGGTCAAGGCAAGGGTGACACGCTGCCGCAGTGCGCCGTCTCGCAGAAATGAGCATGCCGCGACCCGATTGCAACGATGCGTGAAAAAGGCATGAATATGTTGAGAAACCGACGTTTCCAAGGCATTCGCGTAGGTGATTGCGTATGCCTGCATTCATATTATGACCATTTTCCGTTGCACTGACGCTTATTGTTTACATTCTGTTCGCCACTCTTGTTATGCTGGGGGCGTGGCTCAAACGACTACCAGGAAAGCAGAAGAATTCGGATTCCACTCTGGAAACATTGTTCAGGAGTGGTTGTGGGATGACGATGTCGATGACGGCATCCGCTCGCAAATTGAGGACGTCACTGGCGAGGACCTAGTTGATGAGGACTATGATTCGGCCGTCGATGGCGTTGTGATTTGGTGGCGGGATGGTGATGCCGAAGACGATTTGGCAGATACCATTGTCGATGCGTATACCGTATTGGGTGATGACGGTCCCCTGTGGATTCTTTGTCCGAAACCAGGCCGAACTGGCGCCCCCAGTGCGAGCACTGTGGAAAATGCGGCGAAGACTGCCGGCATGAACGCAGCGATGCCACTCACTGTTTCGAAGGATTGGAATGGTGTTCGGTTGAGCGCGTTTGGCAAGGGTCGCTGAGACTGTATGGAGTGGCGTGATAAGACACTCGATGAGTTGAGCGCATTGGAGCTTTTTTCTTTTGAAAGGCTGCGCATAGATGCCTTCGTCGTCGAACAGGGGCATCAGTACCATGACCTGGACGATCACGATCTTGAGGCCCGCCACGTTTTTCTCATCGATGGTCCAGATAACAGGACTCTTGCCTATGCGCGCATCTTTCGCGAGAAGGACCATGTGACCTTCGGACGTGTCGCGACCTCCCTTGCCGTACGCGGCAAGGGGTATGGCTCCATGCTCATGGATGCGGTCCTGACATCATGCGCGGAGCATTGGCCCAACCTCGACATCCTTATCAATGCCCAGGTGCAGGTCATAGGGTTCTATGAAAAGCAAGGCTTCGAAGCCTTCGGAGACATATTCTCCATCGAGCACACCCCCCACCGCCACATGCTGCTCAAGGCTGCGGAGAGAAAATAGCGGGGGTGTGGCGGCTTGCCGAAGGGGATTTGCATCGGCACAAGGGCAGCATTTCCGGCTCTCATTTCATGCGAGACCGCAGTCCTATCCGATGTCTGGAAGGGACATGGGCGAGGGAAGAGGGTCATTCGATTGCGGCAGCAGGGCGTTCGTGACGCAATTGCCGTTCAGCGCATCGACTGCCTGCTGTAGGGATACGCTCATGTGGTGATACTGATCCATCCAACGCACGTAGGAACGGACCATGGCGATGTCTGCGGCTCCCCAGTTGCCATTCGCGTCGAACCATGATGGCAGCACGGCATCGATGGATGCCGAGATGACATCCGGATCTATATGGCATAACGCTGGTTGCAGCGCATCGACGCCTGCGGCATGATCCTCGCGAACCATCGCATACCCTTCCTGCGTGGCAGCGATGAAGTTGCGAACCATCTCCTGATTTCGCTCAAGAAATTCTCGGCGGAAGCAGACGTAATAGGAATGGTGGGGAGCGACGCCTATGGAGTCAAACGGAATCGTGCGAATCTGCTCGAAGGGCTCGGAGCCCTGGAATGGCTCCCACCATGCGACGTTGATGAATGCATCGCACTTGCCGCGTTCGACGGAACGCATGTCTGGCTCCCATTCGCCTGGGTCGATGGTCGTGACCTTCGAGAAGTCGCCGCCATCCTTGGTCACAGCCTGCTCAAGCTCGGTTCGCAGCCTTGCGACGCCCATCGGGACACAGACTCTCTTGCCCTCCAGGTCGCGGAAGCGAGTGATGCCAGTCGAAGCATTGGTGATGATGCCGCCAATCTGACATTGGTTCATCACGGCGACGGATATGAGAGAGGCCTCTCCCTGCTGATGGAACAGCAGCTGATTGAGCCGCACGAGTGCGATGTCGCATTCGCCACGAGCCAGAAGATATGCTGGATCGCCGCGGAAGAAGTCACCGCTGGTGAATTCGACATCCATGCCCTGCCTCTGGTACAGACCGCGCTTCCGCGCCAGATACATTCCTGCATGATTCGTCCAAGGATGCACATATTCAAGTCGAACCTCTATCATGATTTGCCCTTCTGATTGGTGATATTGGAAAATTCCTGTGTGGAAATGGGTCTTTACTGGCTGCCGTTGGGCGCCTATTCGCTCAGACAGTCCCGTATGGAGTCAAGAAGCGCCCGTCCCGGTCCTGTCGAGAACCAGCGGGTGTGCGCGAGAAAGCAGACATCGTAGCACCATGCCGCATCGTCGAGCCGATGAACGCCATCCATATAGTATTGGAGCCAGTTCAAGCCTGATTCGGCCTGACATATGGCAAGGAGCTCTGGCAGAATCAGCTTTTCCGCATCCTGCAGAGGTCTGTGGCTGCAATATCCGCGAATGATGGATTCGGCGATATCTGGCCGGCATGCATCCTCGTGACCATCCATCACGGCAACCCATTGAATCGCATGGCGTTCGATGGCCATCGCCAGGTCGAAGACTGCCGTATTCCGGTCCGCCAGACCGAAGTCGATGACCGTTGACGGCGCGTTGCCAGTCCACAGAAAGTTCGAGGTGTGCGGATCGCCATGCGTCCATTGACGATGGAGCTGCCCGTAATGTGCCGCGACCTTACCTGCGTATGGCTGCACGATGTCCAAATCATGAGAAATGTCTCGATTTGTGAGACGAATGTACCTCTGAACTGCTGGACGCCTGGCGACCCAGGATTTCCACGATGCATGGATGTCGTCCGAGGCAAAGAGCCCGAAGGTGTTCGACATGCCGTTCGGCCGCATGCGCGGTTCATCGAAATCTCTGGACGCGGCATCGATCTTCGCCACGGATTCGCCGAGATTCCTGGCCTCTTCAAGCGTTTTCGGAGGATCCCAGCTCAGAGCCTTTCCATATCGGTCCTCGCCGGTCGATGCCATATATGCTTCATATGCAGCGTCGGCAGTGATCGCGACGGTAGCTGTCTGTGGATTGACGCTGTGCTGTTGAGCAACGCTGAGCTGTGGATCGACGTTCAGCATGTCGGTGTTCCCCAGCTCTTCCATCGCAGTAGGAGACACAGAGGCCTCGGGGTTGAAGCGCAGGAACCGCGGGGTGGAAATTCCAGAATGAGACAGAAACTCGGCGTAACGGTGGTATGGCGCAATGGTCTCCACATCACGGACCGTGCGCGAATAGCGCTTGATGAACACCAGACCCCGATCTGTCCGGATCAGCGATGCGGCAGATGTGGGGCGCCCGCTATGGGAGACGATTGACCTGGCACGAAGCGGCTGATCCAAGGCATCGAGAATTCGTTGCGATTCCATCATTTCGATGTCCGGCCAGCGTTGTGCGACGATTTCTAGCTGCGGATTTCCGTCAGAGTCCAAAGGTATCCCCATTCCAGTGCGTTTCGGGCCGTGATGGTGATTCGTTTCACGGCATGCGACCACGCGAGGATATGTAAAGCCTTGCAATGCGTTCGTTCGACGGTATTAGCCGTGTCACGTTCAACGGTCGGAGATCGCTCTCCCTCTCAGCTCGTAAGCTCCCGTGCATGGACATCTCGAGCATAGGCACAGTGCCTGACAGCGCATGCGTCACGAGTCTTTCGACCGACTGGGAGCTGGACTTGGTTTCTGCACTGGATCGATGACGCCAGACATGATTGAGACAGAGAGCCAGGAACGTTCCTGTGTATAAGTCGACATGGTGCGCATTCGTGCGACGCCCATGCAGGGATATGGCTGAGCTGAGGGATGTTGCGTCTGAAGGCGCGGACACGGCATCCAGGGCATCCAGGGCATCGACAGTGGAGGAAATATGCCGTGTCTGCCACGAAGAACGCAGGTATGTGCGATTCATATGGTGCCCTGAATATATTGGATGTGAAACAGACGCCGTGGAACATGCGCGTATCCACGATTCTTCTCAGTAGGAATGGACTTACTTGTGACATCGAACAGAGCACGATTCGGACTTGGCAAATCATCGATGCCTGACTTGATTGTGAGATTGAGGGATTGGCTGCGGGGCAAATCCAAAGTGCTGATTCCGCTCGTCTCATTTCTGATCGTGTGCTGCATTGAAGGCTGTGCGTTCATTGCAACGGTGGGGCCACTGACGATGCCGGACCCGCATCTGCATCTCGGAAGCACCTACGCGCTCGCAACCTTGCAGTCATTCAACTCGACGACGATGGTGGATTCTCCTGATGGTGCCAAGCGTGCGCAAAACCTTGTGGGCGATTCGCGATACATAGATCAGCCGACCGTCTCGAATCAAACCGTCGAAGGAATCGATATCACTGCATTGAAGCGGGATCCGCAGTATGACGCGCAGGTTGAGGCTCTGAACAGCGACGATCATTCAATCGTCCACGTAGCGACGCGAAGCAATCAGTACCTGTTCGTCTCATACCTGCCTCAGGCTATTGGCATGAAATTCGGTCTGCACTTCGGTCTTCGACCATCGGCGGTGCTGAAACTCGCAAGATTGACCAATCTGCTTGCGTTCATGCTTGCCATCGGAATAGCGATAGTCATGATTCCCAGCGGGAAATGGTTCTTCGCGGTGTTCGGATGCCTGCCGTACCCGGTGTTCTGCGCGAGCAGTCTGATGGCCGATGGCCCGGTGATAGGTTACACGGCATGCTTCATCGCGTTGTCACTGTGGCTTTTCGCTAGGAGGAAGCCATTGACGACCGTCTGGTGGGTGCTGCTGATAGTCGCCGCCTTCCTGCAGTGTCTGATGAAGTCGGTCTATGCGCCTGTCATCCTGCTCGTCTTGGCTACCAAGGCATTATCGATGCGTAGAAAGATCATATATGTGCTGTGTGCCTTTATTCCAGCCACCTTGGTGAATCTGTGGTGGGAGAAAACGCATATGCTCGTCATTCTTCCCGATCTCTATGCGGCCAACAAGCAATATGTCATGCATCATCTTGCTGGAACGATCTTTCGATTGGTGGCCGACACACTCGTGCAGACCTTCGACCTCGTCAGCAAGGATCCAACCACGGTGGCCTCCTTGCTGCTGTTGTGCGCGGTCATCCTTTTCTCGGGCAGGCTCAATTCGGAGAGAACGGGCAGGCTCTATGGCAGGAACAGACTCTACGCGCTCTACGCGCTGTCTGGTCTTGCAGCATTCGGGGATCGCTCGCGCTTGTATGGCTCTCACTCCAGGTCACGTGGAACGACCTGTCAGACACGCAGCAGGGACTGGAGCTTGCTGGCTTCCAGATGCGATATCTATATCCGGTGGTGCCCTTGCTGGCGTGCTTGTTCTTCCATGATGGTCAATTCAATTCCGCGCAGTCGGAACCTTCCATGAATTCGACGCAGGACAGCGCCGTGAGACCGCATCTCGAAGTCACCGGATGAAATGGTGGATTGCTGTGCTGATGAGCCACGAAAGGGAGGAAAGCAGCAGTATGCCGCCGACGGCCGCGAATGCGATTGCAGCTACGATCCTCCAATCGATGCCCAGCGATGCGACCATGTTCAGGGGCGCCCAATACGAGCTGGTCAGCAGGCCAAGCACTCCGCACACGATGAGTATCGATCCTAGAACGATGGTAGGCGCGCTCGCGCCCTTCTTATGTATGATCCTATTGCCGTAAGCGTCCCGTTCCTCTCCCTCTGAGGCGATGCTTGCATAGAGCGGCACATCCTGCGCATGCGATGGGTCGGCATCCAAGGGATTCGCGCGCATGGGCTCTGCCGCATCCTGCTCTTGCGTGGGCCGCGTCTTCTCCTCATTGGCTGTGGCGTCTTTGTCTGCGGCAGCTTTGACCGTGTTTTCTTTGACTGTATCTTCTTCGGCTGTGTCTTCTTCGGCTGTGACTGTGCTGATTCTGAAGGTGATGTCGTTCTGTCGGTCGTCGTATGAGGTGTCAGATTCGCTGGCGAGCCGGCCTATGGGCTGGGTGTCAGACGAATCGTTGGCCTGCCCGGCTGTGCGTTCATCGCCTATGCTGCCCTCGTGCCTGTCATTGTCTATGTCCTTGGCGTGTTGATTGTCATTGTTCGTCATATTCTTTCCTTAGCTTTGTGCTGTTCGCCTTTGCGCTGTTCGTCGTGTTCCGCTGTGTTTCGCCGTGTTTCGCCGTGTCTCTTCGTGTCTCTTCGTGTCTCTTCGTGAGATTCATTGCGCGTAGATGACGGACAGCTCGCCATCAAGCATCGAGGGGACCTCGATGAGTAGCGTCTCATTGGCGAGATCCTTCGGCAGGGTTGCGTCTGGCGCATTGTCGGCCATAGTGAACCAGTGCTGCAACGAAATCACTCCCTTCGAGTCGCCGAGAAACAGGAAGGTTCCTCCCATGTTCGCCCGTGAAGTATTGGTGACGCCGTAGTTATTGACGCTGTATGCGCAGTGCTTAGGCATGATGATCGTGGCTTTCGTCTCTACGAAGCTGAAAGAGATCTTTCCCGTCGGGCAGGAGGATTCGACCTTAGAACCGTCGTCCCTCGTTATGGTGTGCTTGCCGTTATCGCGTTCGTATTCGCTCAGGTCGATGGTTGCGGTGCGACTGTCGTCGCCTGCGCCGCGGGTTGCGTTACTTGCGTCAAGAAGCATGCCCCGAGAATAGCGTTGCATGTCGCTCGGAGTCGAGCCGAAGCTGACATGCGAATGCACGGGGATACGCTCGAAACCGCTCGTCCTCTCATGCGAAGCGGTGCTTGCATATCCGAATCCCACCGAAGTCGCGACCAGGATGAAGCTCAGCAGCAGTCCAAGAATGGCAAACGGAATCAAGCCTCCTGAACGCCTGCCCGAACCGCCGAGGATCACCAGCGCAGCTCCGAGGACAATGACATTCGCGCAGGACCATATGGTCGCCATGTTCAAGGTCTGTTCCGTGCTTAAGCCACTGAGACCTGCATAGAGAAACAGTCCTGCCCCCACAAGCAGCATCAGCCCGACAAGCATGCTCACGACTATGGGTCCGGCGGGCCTGCGGCGTGGATGGATGGTTCGAGGCCGGTATTGATACGGCTGAGGGGCATGCATCCCAGCCTGCGCCGTGGAGTGGGGCGCATAGTGCGTGTTCGCGGAATCAGCGAAGTTCGGCCGTCTAAAGCTTGGCTGCGTCGCTTGATGCGAAGAGTTTGCAGCCGCATCGCCTTGTTCTGGAACATCGCGCTGTGAAGAACCCAGCGGTTGGGAATCGTCCTGCGACTGGAACGGTGACTGCGATGGACGAGCCGCTTTCTGCTGCCCTTCGGCAGGTGGGGGCATGTGTCCGGGCTGACCTTGCTCTGCCTGATATCTTCTGTTCCTGCTCCACAGCATCATCAGGAAGACCCCAAGGAAGGACAGCGTGAGGATGAACAGTCCGGCACCTGGAAAGATCATCGCCACCAAGATGCAGAGGAATACTCCGACACAGCTCCAATCCCACCGACCGGCAATCAGTTCCTCAAGAAGAATCGCATTGCTGCGGCGGTCGGGAATGAGGAACCACATCAATCCATATACTGCAGCTCCGATGCCGAAGCAGAGCGTCGAGACAATGAATAGAACCCTGACGAGCACGACATCCCATCCGATTCTGACTGCCAGACCGCTGCCGACACCGGCAATCCAACGGTCGTCGGAGCGTTCGATGCCGCTCTCTCGTATCCATGCAAAGAACCGAGATTCCGCACTTGGCGGCGTCGGCCCGTTCATCTGTGTATTGTTCATGCTTCCATTACACCAAGCCCTTTGTGCGAAACACCTCGGGGAACACCCTGATTTATCCCTGATTCCTTCCCATATGCGGCCTGAATGTCGGCAAGGAATCGCATTGCAGACAATAATGGCATATATGGGTATCGCACCAGATTCAGAGCAGACATGGCAGTCAGAACAGCCACCTTGGCAGGATTCCTCTTCTGCCGAGGACTCCTATGCAGCCGTTCCGCCGCTTCTGCCTGCGCGCCATCCACTGCGCAGACCAAGACAGGGCAGAATGATCAGTGGCGTCTGCCGAGGGGTGGCACAGCATCTTGGCATGCAGACATGGCTCGTACGACTGGTTGCGCTCGCCTTGATCCCATTCTTTGGAGCTGGACTGGTCGCATATGTGTTGCTTGCCATCTGTGTTCGTCCACAGATTGTTCGTCCGCAGAATTCGAAGAAACGGGCTCCTTATGCGCAACGGCAGCGGGACATGCCCCTTTCCAACGGAGATTCCCAGCTGCGTCCAGCAACTGAACGGTCCGAGGGGCTGCTTCATATCCTTGGCCGCACGCCCATGCCGCTCACCATCCTTGCCTGCAGCGTCGTGCTGGCGTGCTTCGGCTTTTCGCTTGGCATGCGAGGAATGCCCGTGAACGTCATCGTTCCCGTGCTGCTCACAGCCAGTGGCATGGCAATCGCGTGGCTCCAAATAGACGGCAACAGTCTGATTCGGATGATCGTCGCCATCGCATTGATGCTTGCCGCGCTTGTCGCATATGCCTTTGCCTCCTATCCATTCATGCAGGCATCGCAGGTGTTGTTCATCGCCGCACTGCTGCTTATCGGGGTGGTGGCGGCCCTGGTGCCTTGGGCGAATTCGATGGTGCAGAATCTCAGCGCCGAGCGTGCCTTGAAGGAGCGTGAGGAGGAACGCGCGGACATGACGGCTCATCTGCATGATGGCGTATTGCAGACGCTTGCTTTGATTCAGCTTCATTCAGGCGAACCAGCTGTCGTTTCGACGCTCGCGCGCTCGCAGGAACGTTCGCTGAGAGATTGGCTGTATCAGGACAGGACTCCTGCCGACCGCTCGGTCAGCTCCGGCATACGGGACATTGCAGCCGAAATCGAAGTCGGGCAGAGAAAAGCCATCGAGGTGGTCACCGTCTCCGATGCGCAGCCGTCAAAGCAAAGCGAAGCCCTGCTGGATGCCACCCGTCAGGCATTGCTTAACGCCGCCAAGCATGGGGGAGAGCCAATATCCGTCTACAGCGAAGCCCATGATGATGCCATCGAAGTGTTCGTGCGCGATCATGGAGAAGGCTTTGACGTGCAGACCATTCCAGACGATAGGCTTGGCATACGTGAATCGATCGTCGGCAGATTGCAGCGCAGGGGTGGCAGGGTGGATATAGTGTCGAGACCACACTGGGGGACTGAGGTACGCATGTGGATGCCTCTCAAGCCGGTCTTTGACAACCAGAGGCAGACGAAGGGCCGGCAGCATTCCGGTCATTCCTCTGGGCAGTCTTCCGCACAGTCTTCTCCGCATCTTCATGACGGGAGCGATTCTGCAGTCAACGCCGAACGGCATAGGGATCATGTGGAGAACGAAGATCGAGCAGAGGAGTCGCAGGCGTGAATATGATGCAAGAGAGTCAAGGTCAGGCGCCGCGCGATGCAGCGAGAATTCGTGTGGCAGTCGTTGACGACCATGAAATGTTCAGGATCGGCGTCATTTCAACCCTGCGACCTTTCTTCGACATCGTCGCGCAGGCTGCCGACGTCGAGGGTGCCGAGGCGATGATTGCCGAAAGTCAGCCTGACGTGGTCTTGCTGGACGTTCATGTTCCGGGAGGGGCTGGTGGCGGCGGTGCGGAGATTCTGGTGAAATCCCAGCATCGTTCGCCAAAGTCAGTGTTCCTTGCACTGTCCGTCTCTGATTCGCCGCAGGATGTCGGTGCGGTGATTCGAGCCGGGGCTCAAGGCTATGTGACGAAAACCGTGTCTGGCAACGATCTGGTGTCGTCGATCCGACAGGTTCACGAGGGCTATGCCGTGTTCTCGCCCAAGCTGGCGGGTTTTGTGCTCTCGACCTTCCAGACGATGCCAGGCCAGTCGAACAGCATCGATGATGACGATGAGCTCAATTCGCTGTCTGCCAGGGAGCAAGAAGTCATGCGTTTGATCGCACGAGGATATACATACAGGGAAACCGCGGCGGAGCTGTTCATATCCGTGAAGACCGTGGAAACGCACGTGTCGAAGGTGCTTCGAAAGCTGCAGCTATCCAATCGCAACGAGCTGGCACGATGGGCTGCCGACCGCCGGATCGTGTGAGATGTTTTCTCTCGGAGGATGCAAGGCATATGGCATTCCGATATCATTGCCTGTACGCGATACCAACCGCGGATTCTCTGCTACGGGGAGTGGGCGCAGATGCGCTCACGGCGAGTAATTGTTGATGGATCACATTGGTGCGAAGACATGCACAACACAGTGAGGGGTCATGATGACCGGCAAGATTGCAACGATGCAGGCCTGTCTGTGGTTTGACGATCAGGCTGAGGAAGCAGCGAAGTTCTATACTTCGATATTCAAGGATTCGCAGATCAAGCGAACGCAATATTATACGAATTCAGGTCAGGAAGTGCACGGCAAACCGCCATATTCGGTGCTGACAGTCGAATTCAGTCTCAATGGCATGGAATTCATGGCCTTGAATGGCGGTCCTGAATTCAAGTTCAGCGAGGCAGTGTCGTTCGTGGTCAATTGTGATTCGCAGGATGAAATTGACCACTACTGGGAGAAGCTCGGGGAGGGTGGAGATAAGACTGCACAGGTGTGCGGATGGCTCAAGGACAGATACGGTGTGTCGTGGCAGATATCGCCAAGCGAGCTGCCCGACTGGATCGACGATCCACACAGCGAAGCCGCGAAGCGGGTGATGGATGCACTGATGAAGATGGGCAAGCTCGACATCGCAACCCTGCATAGCGCCTATCTCGGTGAGTGAATGTTCACTTGGGCGCGCTCCTTGGCGCATTCCATGGCGCGTGCCTTGCAATCCGCCTTATGGCCTGCATCAGCGAACATGCGAGTTACAAGGCACAGGCTGTCTACGAAGTGACTTTGGAAGCGCAACGTGTCCGTGGAACGCGCATCATGCCCAGTTCTTGCGGGTGGAGGTGCCGCCAAGTCCGGCATTGAAGGTGTTGCTGGGGTCGAGTTCCTTGAAATGCTGTTCCATTTCGGGTGGCATGTGGTACAGGCGGCCATAGTTATGCTCGGCGGGCAGCTTCGCACCGCGCGCCTCGAGTAGCTGCTGAATTCGGTCGTGGAGCTTCTTGGCATCGACTCCCTGCCTGGCGACGTAATCCTGATGCATGACGTGGCAGAAGAAATGGCCGTAGTATGCCTTGGCCACGAGCTGGTCTTCGATATCCTTGGGCAACACTTCAAGCCAATCCCAGTCATCTCGGCGCAGCGCCACGTCGATGGGGATGAGACCGGCGATGTGGCGGCGCTTCAGTTCTGCGAATCTGGTCGCCGCGCTCGCCGCACCGAAGCGGTTCAGGTTGGCGCTTTTCGCTTCCTCAGGGGTGCATATGAAGAAGTCTCCGGTGTGCTCCGGCTTGGCGAAGAAGTCCTTGAGCATCTGCTCGCTTTGCTCCTTCTGCTCGGCGCTCACCGTCAGCAGCAGATGATGCTCGAAGCGGTTGCGGTATTGCATCATCCGCTTGGGCAACTGGTTGGGGAATATGCTGAAAAACGCCTGCGACACGGTGTCGGCAAAGGTGGGGCCGAAACCGGGAATCTTGGCGAATATGCCATTCACCCATGTCTTGAAGGCGAACATGAATGTCTGAACCTTGGGACTGAGGAACTTCAAGAATATAAAGGTGTCCTTGCCATATTTCTCTGCCATGTCGAATGCCAGGCGACCCATGTATTCACCCGAGATGGGAAGCTGCATATCGGATTCGAGGAACATCCGGCGGATCGCTTCGAGTTCGTGTGGGTCGTTGACGCCGATGTAGAACATGGTCGGATTCACCTCAAGTGGGAAGGTGCGTGTGCGTACCGCGAACACCATCAGCTTTCCGGCTGAGCCTGATGCCTCATAGAGGTAGTCCGGGTTCGCGTTGTAACGGGCGGGGGAGGGCACGATGTCACGAAGATGCTTGGCATATTCGGTCTCGTGGGAATCCTCTGGGGGCGCAGTGACATCGTCGGTCTTCCAATTGCCATGCTGCAGGCGGTCAAGCGCCGCCTCGGGATCGTCCCTGAGTGCGATGCCAAGATGATTGACCAGTTCGACCTTGCCATGCTCATTCACGCGCGCATATATGGCCTCACGGGTGAATGCCGGACCCTTGCGAATCTGGCTGCCGCCGGAGTTGTTCGATATGCCGCCGATGACCGAGGCGCCGATCGATGTCGAACCGATCACGGAGTGCGTTTCGCGGTGCGCCTGTGCAAGCACATCCGTCAGATGCGTCAATGGAGTTCCGGCAAGTGAGATGGCTTCTCGGGCATCGTTGATGAGGAATACCTGGCTGATGCGATGGGTCGAGATGATGACGACAGGACGGTCATATCGCTGATCTGGCGATGGCCCCGATCCGCCCGTCAGCCCAGTGTTCGATGCTTGGCAGATCACGATGAGATCGTTATCCACACATACCTGCAGCGTCTTCCACATTTCAACCAGGGTCGCTGGGCGGACGACGGCGAATACTGGTCCTCCGCCGAAGCGGTATCCCTTTGAAAAAGGTGTGGTTCTGCGCGACGATGTCAATACGAACTTCGCTCCCACGACCTTCTTGAAAGCTTCGATCACTTCATTGGAATTCTTCGGTGTCTGTTCCGGCTCCGTCATAGCTGACCTTTCGTGTAATACACAGCATCACGAGCATGTCATGGTGTTGAACGGATAACGCTTGCTGAGCGTGCAGTCTGCAGCAATTCTCTGTTGCACGAAAACGATTGTCAAGGAGGCATGCCGACAGCCTAGTGTTGTGCCTAGGCACTGTTGCCCGTGAAGGATTGTGTGGTTTTGAGCCATTCTTCGAGTCAATTCCGTGAAAACCGACTTTCAAAGTTCAACGTGTCTGCGAAATGACTTTGAAGCGTAGCCTGTTGCTCGATGGTTGGTCAGTCTTGTAGTGTGAGACAGTCCGTCTCAGGGTGCGAGACATGAGGATCAGAGCTGCTTACTTTCGATGAGTTTTATTATCGGGTGGCGGATGACAGTCCTGAGCTTCTCCGGTGTGGTTCTGCGTGGGTCGCCAAGGTAGATTTCGTGGTGTCTGCGAATGTCCGTCATTTCCGTCTTGTATCCGTTGTCTTTGATGAAGCTTTCCAACAAAGCCACGGTCGCAGGCTCATCATCGTATGCACCGATGTGCATGACCTGGCCGCACAGGCCTTCAGTGAAGTCGGCAAGCCGCACCTGTGCCAAGTCGAGTTCGGGTTTCTTCCTGGCAAGCGCATCCTTGGCCCACACGAACACTTCCTTCGTGACGAAATCCGGCTGACGTATCATGGCCGTCCACAGGAACTTGCTCTTGTCTGCAATCGTCGCACCGTTGCCTCGGAACTCGCCGTCATCGTCAAGGCTCCATAGTCCTTCGAGCGGTGGCACCACGTAATCGAAATAGCCGTCGGGAAGGTACGGGCCCTTCTTGCTCATCTTGATGGTGTATGAGAGTCCATAGAGCAGTTCGACCGCTGCCTGATACTCCTCGCTCGTGTTGGGGTCACCCTTGCCATCGACCATGATGAATCGCATGGTCGGAACATCAATGATGCTCGGCGTTGTCTTGGGACGATAGATGTCCTTGCATTCTCTCTTGAAATCGAAGACCATTGCGCCCCCCTCTGCGGTGCAGCCGACATGTGATCCAATCGTATTGTCAGGATCGAAATGCACCAAATCTTGCGCAACGGCATAGTGGATGATGGTGCTTTGATGCAGGCAACGCATTGGCGGAGTGCGGGAACTCGCTCACAAGGCCTGTCATTCCTTTGGGAGTAATGCGCAGCTTACGGCGTGTCGTCGCGTAAGCCTTGAAAGATAAAGCGTTTGAGCAACTACAATCGCAACGTTTCTCGACGGTTTGACAATGGCTCTGGAATCCGTAGAATTTTACCTAATCATCGAATTCAAACGTTTTAGCAAAGAGGCTACTATGTCGGGTCGCATTTTCTTTACCCCCGAAGAGGGCTGGGTCGGGGACATCATTCCTTTCGAGGAAGACGGCACATTCAACCTTTTTTTCCTTCATGAGCGCAGAGAAAGTCCCCGCGAGGGCATGAGCTGGCGTCTGGTGACCACACAGGATCTGCTGCAGTATCATGATCGTGGCGACGCGCTGGTGCATGGCTCTCCGCAATCGCTTGATTTCAATGCCTATACAGGTAGCGTCGTGGTGGACGACGATGGCGTGCACCATATTTTTTATACCGGGCAAAACCCGACGAATCGCGGGGACGACGGCTTGCCGCTTCAGCTGGTGATGCATGCCGTCAGCTACGATGGCATGCTGCATTGGGTCAAGCTTCCAGAGGATGCATTCGGAGCGCCTGAAGCATACGAAAGTGCAGATTGGCGGGACCCCTTCGTGTTCCGCGATGAACAATGCAAGGTGTGGCGCATGCTGCTTGCTGCCAGAGTTAGGACCGGACCGAGCCGACGACGTGGATTGACAGCTCAATGCGTGTCGAAAGATCTTCGACACTGGGAATATGCAGAGCCCTTCTGGGCACCGGAGCGTTTCATCACCCATGAATGCCCGGACGTATTCCAGTGGGGGCAATGGTGGTATCTGGTGTATTCGGAGTTCTCTGATGCCTTTGCCACCAGATACCGGATGTCGAAGGATCGTCTCGGTCCCTGGATGACGCCTGATTCCGACACCGTGGACGGCAGGGGCTTCTACGCCGCAAAAACAGCCGAGCGCGATGGACGACGATTCTTCTTCGGTTGGATACCGACTCGAAGGGGCGGCAGCGATGACGGGGCATACGAGTGGGCCGGGTCGATGTCGATTTTGGAATCCCGGCAGCGCCAGGATGGAACATTGGCTTTCTCCATTCCCCGGGAGATTCTTGGATGCTTCGAATATGAGGGGAAGGAATTGCTTCCCTCAGCGGGGTTGCTTCTGGGAAGGCAGGATGGCTTTGCCTCACGCATGCTCTGCGATGACATTCCCGCCACCTGTCGCCTCACTGTGAACTTTACGGTACATGCCGAACGAGCGGATGCGGGGTTGCTCATTCATGCGAGCGCTGACGGCGATTCGAGCCATATCTTGCGTCTGGAGCCGAAACGTGGACGCATGGTAATTGATCGCTGGCCGCGGTTGCAGACAGGCGACGAGCAGTGGCAGATCTCGGGGGATGTCCCCTACCTATTGGAATTGGAACGTCCTTGCGATCTTTCCACCGGCCAGCATGAACTCAACATCGTCATGGAGGATGATATCTTCGTTGCCTGTCTGGATGATGAAGTTACGGTCAGTTGTCGCATGGAACACTCATGGGGGAATGCCTTAGGGGTTTTCTCCAACGATGGGTTGACGTCCTTTGACGCATTCGTCGTACATGCGCTCGCTCCTGCGAGTCCAGCGCAGGAGAACGTAGCGCTGATTGCGAAAGCGCAGGATGGCTTGGATGCCGGCAAAGGCGTCGGCGAAGGTGTGGAGGTGGAGTCATGAGCTAATCGAATGACGATTCCTATCGCCGACAATGCGTTCTCCTTCCGTTCATATTTCATAGACCAGCAATATTCCACTTCTGAATTCTCACCACTAATCAACGGAGATTACTCATGAAAACACTCAGAACCATGACCGTGGCTGCAGCATTGGCATTGGCCCTTATCGTTTCGGGCTGCGGCACGGGTGCATCGGTAAATGATGCAGACAACATCAACCCAACAGGGGACATCAAGGCCAGGGAAATCTCCTGGCTGCTCTCGCGTCCGGCGGACGGAGGCGTGATTACCGCGATGAATAAGATCGCCAAGGAATACGCCAAGGAGCATCCCGGTTTCTCCCTCAACCTGATCACCACGCCTGATCGCCCCTCGTACATTCAGAAATTAGAGACCTTGGCCGCAGCAAAGAAGCTTCCCGAACTCTTCGATATCGATGCGACGCCGTTTGCGCAGAAGCTTGCGAAAAGCGGCAATATGATCAATGTCGAAAAACTGCTCAAGAGCATGGATCTCTATGACGAATACCGTACGTCGGCTTTGGATTACCAGCGGTTTGACGACGGGAGTCTGTACATGGTCCCCTTTGAATCACAGGTCGAGGTCTTCTTCTACAACAAGGCCCTGTTCAAGGAGGCCGGTGTTGAGGTGCCCGCCACGCTCGACGATTTTCCCAAGGTCTGCAAGGCTCTCAGATCCAAGGGCATCACGCCAATCGCATTGGATGGGCAGGATATGTGGCCGCTTGAACGATATATGGCATACTACCCCTTCAGGGCTTCGGGCAGTGACTATATCAAGCAGCTCAAACAAGGCAAGGCAAAACTCTCTGATGAGGTCGGTCGCCAAGCCGTGGAATGGATGGCCAGCCTCGGAGAGGCGGGATGCTTCCAGGAGGGCTTCTCCTCAACGGGTTATTCCGACGCGCAGGCGCTGTTCACCACCGGCAAGGCAGCCATCTACAACGACGGTTCATGGGATGCCTCGGCTCTCGCCACAGACTCGCTCAATGCCACCGTGCGCAATGATGTCGATTACTTCCACCTTCCAGTGATTGAGAATTCGGCCACGGCACAGAACGAATATGTGGCACCTTCGGGAATCGGAATGGCCGTCAATTCGCAGTCCTTCGATCCTCTTGTCAGGGATTTCCTCGAATTTGCGTTGAAGAGATACCCAGAAGTGTATGGTGCCACGGGTCAGATTTCGCCGACGACGAATGTCGAACCGACGATTCCAAACAACGCGACATCACTGTACAAACGTCTGTTCGACGATGCGGACAATGTTGGCAAGACCACGGCCATGCCCTGGGATACCCAGTTGGACTCGACGTCGAACACCAGATTGCAGCAGGAATTGCCGCTATTGGTGCAAGGTGATGTAAGCGTCGACGAATTCATCACCACAATGGACAAAGTCATAGCGGAAAACGGTCCTAAGGCCTTCGCCGAGGATTGATCCCACAGGGGAGAGGCGCGTCACCCGTTTCCTCTCCCCAAGAAAGGCCAATGATGTTACCTTCCAGATCAAAAAAATCAGTGCTGATATTTCTGTTGCCGCCCCTGCTGTTCTATGGTGCAGGCGTCCTGCTTCCCGTCGTGCAATCCTTGGTGCTGAGCTTTTTCAGCTGGGATGGAATCAGCGATATGGAATTCGTGGGATTCAGCAATTATGCCCAGATGCTTTCCAATGATTCGGTCTTCTGGCAGGCCTTCGGCAATTCGATGGTCTACCTGGTCATCTGTCTGACCTTGCAGCTGGGAGGAGCCTTGTTGGTCGCGACGCTGCTGCTTCAGATCACCAAGGGGCGAGATCTGATCAAGACGCTGTATCTGCTTCCCGCGGTCATATCGACCGTGGCCATCGGTTTCCTGTTCCAGCGGATCTATTCGGTGGACCCGGTCGGACTACTCAATCGACTGTTGGATTTTGTGGGATTGTCCGGTCTGCAGCAGGCTTGGCTCTCGAATCCAAGCACGATTCTGGCTGCGGTGTCCTTCCCTGAGGGGTGGCGTTTCTCCGGCCTGTACATGCTGATCATCTATGCGGCCTTCATGGCGGTGCCCACGGAACTGGAAGAGGCGGCCAAACTCGATGGAGTCAACAACTGGCAGATGTTCTCCAAGATTCGTTTCCCCTACATCAGGCCCGTGTGGATCACCACAACCATCATGGCGGTCACTTATGCGCTGCGTGGCTTTGACATCCCATACCTCTTGAGCAACAGTCGCTATGGGCAACTGGTGACCACATACATGTACCGCACGGCTTTCACCAACACGAACTACGGGTATGCCAGCGCGATGGCGGTGTTCATCGTCGTTGAGTGCCTTGTTGCCGTCGGTCTGATATTCGCATTCATGAGAAGGAAGGTGGACGAATGAAACTCACAAGCATTTTCGATGCATCTGGCACCTCGTCAGCGCCGCTCAATGAATACCGTCGACGCAAGCGTCTGTCGTTCCATGGCACCGTGCGTTGGGTGATCATAGCGGTTCTGGTGATCATACAGGTCTATCCACTGTTGTGGCTGTTCATCACGAGTCTGCGCACCGAGCATGATTTCGCCTCAGGTGACCCCTTCGGCATTCCAAAGCAGTTCACCTTGGAGAACTATGTTCGTGCATTCGAATCAGGGGATCTGCTCCTCTATATTCGCAACAGTCTCATAGTGACCTTCGGCGCGAGCTTCTTCATCGTGCTTATGGGCATGATGGCGGCATATGCGATCAACGTGCTTGGCTTTCGAGGCAGCAAGATAGTAAGCGGAATATTTCTGCTGGGAATCATCGTCCCGGTGCAAATCGCGCTGGTGCCTCTGTTCATCGACTATTCCCAGATCAACCTGCTGGATACCTATGCATCCATGATCATTCCCCTTGCCGGTTTCGCGGTGCCGATGTCGGTGTTCCTGTTCTCATCGTTCTACAACTACATACCCAGGGAAACCTACGAGGCGGCATCCTTGGACGGCGCGGGCCCATACCGGATTTTTTGGCAGATAACGCTGCCTCTGTCACTGAATACCATCGTGACGGTCGTTCTGGTCAACAGCATCTTCATATGGAACGAGTTCATATTTGCGAACACCTTCGTCCTGTCTGACGGGCTAAAGACGATACCCCTTGGCTTGCAGAACTATATTGGTGCTATGGGCAATACTGACTGGACCGCCACCTTCGCAGCCGTCTGCGTGACGATAACTCCCCTTATGCTGATTTTCATGGTGCTGAACAAGGCGATGATCCAGGGACTTGAAGGAGGTGCCACCAAAGGATGAGAGTTTCGGCAGCAAGAAACGATGAGGGACGCGACGGTGAAACCGTGCATGGGAGTGTCTACACTCGCCATGCACGGCATGTGACCTTGAAGGATGTCGCAGAGCTGGCAGGTGTTTCGGTGTCGACGGTCTCGCTGGTCATGAATGACAAGAAGGATGCGCGCATCGCGGTGAAGACGCAGGAGAGAGTGCACCGCGCCATTCATGAGCTGCAATACAGGCCGAACGCTCTGGCTCAGAATCTAGTCACGGGAAGCTCGAAATTCATAGGTTTGGTAACAGATTCGATCGCCACCACCCCTTTCGCTGGTCAGATCATCCACGGAGCCCAGGATCGGGCATGGAAACAGGGATATGTGCTGCTGATCGTTAACACCGAAGGCAATGAGAGCATCGAGCGCCAGGCTATCCGCATGTTTCTGGAATACAAGGTGCATGGAATCCTGTATTCCACTTGGTACCATCATGAGATCACGCTGCCAGAATCTCTCAAGGACATGAACACCGTATTGGTGAATTGCTACGCCGATGACGAGAATCTCACTTCCGTGGTGCCTGACGAGTTCAATGGTGGCAGGACTGCTGCGAATATGCTATTGGGACAGGGACATCGTCGTGTGGCATTCGTCAACACCACCGTCGAGTCGCCGGCCCGTGCCGGTCGGCTGGCAGGTTATCGCCATGCTCTTTCCGAGAGAGGCATAGAGGAGGATCCATCATTGATCTTTGCGGCCGAGCCCACGCAGGAGGGCGGTCGCACGGTGGCTGAGAGCATATGTGCATCGGGTGCGACCGGCGTATGCTGCCATAACGATCGGGTCGCCATGGGGCTATACGACGCACTTCGTAATCGTGGCATTAGCGTGCCATCTGATATCTCAGTCGTTGGATTCGACGATCAGGAAGTGATTGCCGCCCACATGCTTCCACCTCTTTCGACGGTGGCGCTGCCACATTACGAATTGGGAGCATCGGGGGTCGATGCCGTTCTGTCACGACCCGTGAACACCGGGGATCATCGGATCTTGATCAGCTGTCCGGCCGTATATCGGGCATCGGTCGCGATGCAGGGGAACGCGCGATAGATAGTACAGTGCAGATGATTTTGACGTTGCGCTATTTGATCGGTGCTACGTTGTGTTGGCCGGTGTCATCCCGAATTGTTTCAGGCAGCGATGCTGATGGTGCGTATGCTCATTGAGCAGCTGGGAGCGTGCTCGGTATGGGCAGAGTGAGTTACACCGAGCTGAGCGTGTGACCTTGAACGATTGAGTAGATTGTTCCGGTATCCATGGCTACCCTCGTTTTGTGGGTGTCGAGGTTTAATTATTAGCGTTACGTTTCCGCCTGCTTCCATAAATACGGTGAAGAGTGGCATCCATGATGTTGTGCAGCATATCTTCGCAAGCATGGATAAAATCCATAAATGTGTCGCTGTCTTCCCAATTTATTACCCAATTTTCAAATCGCTCTTGCAAAACTCTATGCTGACTGGCCACATATGCATTTGTTCCAAGAACCACTTTGTAATCCTCAAAGTAGTAATAGATTTCTCTTACGTTTGCCCTTAACGACTGTACTGCATTGTCGAGTTCAGCCCTGCTTTCTGCTTCGTTTGCCTTGGCCTCTCCCTGAGCGGTGTATAGATTCCTCATGGATGTTATCGCGCATTGAATTTTCGATAGATATTCTGAGAATATCTCTTGTCGCAACTTCTCAAATTCTTTCTCACTGTTGAGTTTCTCAGAAACCATAAATTGAAATACCCAGATTAGAATTCCATTAGAAACGATTGGTATGACCAGTAGAAGCGCATCTTTCAGTTCCATAGTTGGTTTCTTTCGAAATTATGTATGCGGATTGTATAATATAATATATTGAGTATTGATTTTCTGCGTCCACTTGTCCCTTTTCAACAGATGGAGTATGCATGGCTGGAATAATTGGGCTCATCGTGGTTATTGCGGCGCTTATGGCGCTGGATAAGGTCAAGGCAAGCTATTATGCCAAGAAGCTTGATGAGGCCGCTCAGAGAAATCCTCTCGATAATGCAGTGGACCTTGAAAAGGGCATCATCCGTTATGGAGGGAAGGACTTCTTCCTGAATATGAACGAGGACGGCCGTTGGGATCAGGAAATCTTTACCAGTGGGAAATTCCGTCGAATGATGGTCTACGGCAATATCTTGCATCATTCTTGGCTTATCGCAGGAATAAGTGGATGCATTGCATTTGTCTTCATCAAGTTAGCACCACAGGAGACCTTGGCTTTCATTTTTGGCGGAATATGCGTTCTGGTGATTTGCATGAATTGCTTCGGTTCGATGGTTCGAGCGTTCATCGACCTATTTTTTATTGATTCCAATATGCCGAAGGCACAGACGCTGATTGACAAGATCGAAGCGCTTAATGCCGAGAAAGAACACTGATCCTTGCGTGCTCGTTGGTTGCATCTCATGATTGCTTGTCTCTTCTTGGACTGCTCCATTCGACCGTGCACATTGGTAGCAAGATACTTAATCAAAGGAACCATAACATGAACACTAGTGGCGATCCCATGCAGGATATCACCATGTACTTCGCCCTGTTGCTGAAGATTATCGCTGTCGCGTTGGTGTTGTTCATCATCGGATGGGTGCTGGCGAGCTGGAATAGGGCTGTCAATGATGGGCATATCCGTGAGGGCAAGCTCAATGCCGCCTTCGTGGACTGTCAGAACTATTACGATGACATGCGCCGTCAGGTGCAGTCGGTGCTGTCTGTCTCGAAGATCGAGGCAGATAGGATCGTCGAGGCATGCCTGAAATACAGCGCATCCAAGTTCAAGGATGGCATGAATCCGCAGCTGTATGTCGAAGAGGTGCCTGAATTCTCGAATCTCGACTTTTCAACCTTGAATTCGGTGATCAGCCAGACCTCCCTCGCGTTCCGTGATGCGCAGTCACGCCTGTTGCATGAGCTGGGCGAGTTCGAATCGTGGAAGTCGGGTTCGCTGTTCACCCGCATCTTCTGTTCCGGTTTTCCCACGGACGGATTGATTGCACGGGTTGGTGCGCAGAGGCTCGTTGCCTTGGCTGCGTTGGAGAAGATGTACGGCATCGTCGTCCTGGGTGAGACGATGACTGCCTATCACAGTGGTCTGAGCACCCCGCTGATCTCCGATGCGATGACACACACGTTACGAGGGTAGAGGCGCATACCGATGACATCTGACAAAGACGCACAAATGAATGGATCTGCGGCTTATGCTCGATTCCTTCCCACGAGTGCCCTCAGCTGGGTCACGATGATTGTCCGTGCGGTGTTTGAGCTCGGTATCGCCCTCAACCTATACGGCATGTTGGAACGAATCGTGCATGCGATCGTCTGGTCCTCGGAAGAAGCCGCCTCGTTGAGCTCCTATGTCACGGCAATCTCGCTGATTGCGATCGCTTCGTATATGGCATGGAGGGTGTTCTCCTTGCAGTGGAAACGCAGCGACCTGTTTAGTATCTGCGTCGGTTACACGGTTGCCAGCATGCCGCTTGTTTTCCTTGCAGACGCGCTGTTCTCGATGAATTGGGTGCGCCTGATCGCGGGTGCGCTCATGTTGGTGATGGGTACGCGCATCATATGCCGTGACGATCATGACTTTGCAAGCTGGTTCATGGACTTCAGCGAGCCCGGCTCCTTTGAGAGGTGGGCGAAACGAATCGTGTATCTTATCCTCAAGCTTGCTGTTTCGCTCGTGTTTGTTTCCATATTGTGGAAACTGGTTGACGGCCTGCAATATGTGACCCGAATCGAGGTGTGGGATTGGTATTTCCCCGCGCTTGACACCACGTCCATCCAAATGTTCTACCGTCCGATCATGATGGCGCTGATCGTTATGGCCGTCTACTTCACGGTGAACAGCGGGGGATGGTACAGCAACGCTACGGTCAGAGCGATCATCGTTACCGCGATTATTCTGGCTGCCCTCATCGTCGTGTATTCGCTGTCCAGCAGTTTCCTGGTCTACTGCTTCCTGAACGCCATAGGAATCGTGCTTGCCGTCATCGTTGCCTGCATCGCATTCAGCCTCGTGATAGCGATGATATCCGGCAGTTGAACTGTGCACAGCCGTATGTGTGATGGCGATGAATGGCTGCGGCTGGGTGTGGCATTTACCTGGTCTCGGGCCGTATGGGTACGAGTTTGCGAAAAGGGCGGAGAGGAAGGGTTTCAAGGAACGTTGGGAAATGAACGTTTATGCGATTCATGAAATTAGTATGATTCGACCGTTTTTGAAAATCGTGGCAAATTGTGGGCGAATCTGAAGATCGCGGTATGGTCCCATTCTCTTGAAGAAACGGCTTGCGACGCAGAAAAGTGATACCCTGACGCACGATTGGCTCCCGAGGAATACCGAACGCAATCAAGCAATGGGACCGTTCGAGCCATGACCTTACGATCATGCAATGTATCATTGCAGAGTCTGAACCAACCACAACCACGTCTTTGTAATTCTCCTGCTTGCCCAGTCAGCGATAACAACCTTTGAGAGAATGCTTCTAGGATGCTAGCATTGCTTTGCTTTAGGAATGAGTTTAAACACTGAGAGAACCGATTCTGGAATGCTGAGAAGAACCAAGACAAAGAAGAGATCGCTATTCATCGGCGTTTTCATAATGGCGTTCATCTTGCCTTTTGCATTGAGCACCGCACATGTGGATGCCGCTGAGGCTCAGGACCTAGGTAATTCATATTATTTCGAGAATTCTCTTCATGGTGGGAACGCCGATTACTCAGTGGTCTATGGAAAAAGCAGCGATCAGACACTGGTAGGTGATTGGAACGGCGATGGAAAGGACACGCTGGCTGTTCGAAGAGGCAATATCTACTACTTCAAAAACAGCATCAGCGGCGGGAACGCAGACCAGGTTATAAAGTTCGGAAAAAGCAGTGATGATGTTCTCGCAGGCGATTGGAACGGCGATGGTACGGACACGCTTGCTGTAAGACGCGGCAACACATACTACCTGTTGAATAGTTTGCATGGAGGCATCGCCGATAGGGTCCTGACCTATGGGAAAGCGAACGATCAGGTGCTTGTGGGTGATTGGAACGGTGACAAGATGGACACGTTCGCTGTACGCCGAAGCAATACGTTCTATGTTCTGGACACGCTGCACAGTGGAAAGGCCGACAAGGTTTTCACCTACGGCAAGGCCACGGATTATGTGCTTGCCGGTGACTGGGATGGCAACGGTAGCGACACCTTCGCTGTCCGACGTGGTAGCGCCTACTACATCAAAAACTCTTTGGCAGCGGGGATTGCTGACACCGTTGTCGCCTTTGGAAAATCTACCGATTATGTGTTGGTCGGCGATTGGGATGGGAATGGCACCGATACGTTTGCAGTGAGAAGGGCTGCAAGTACATCATCGGCCACTACTCCAAACTTGGCTGATTACGTTTCGAATGAGGCGCCTACACAGATTACTTCGACCGCGGGGACGCTCAATGACCTAGGTTCGGCCTGGGCATCCAATTCAGTCAACGACACCTCATTCCGACAATCGTCGGTGATCACGGCAAAGAATTCGCAGGGAGAGGAGATTCAGACCACCGCATATTATGACCAGACGGGCAGAATAATACTTGCGCGAAGAAGCATCGAGAGCACGGATTGGAAACTGTATGCGACACAATATTCCGGAAACGTCACAGATGCGCATAATGTGGTCTCGCTTGGCATCGACGGTAAAGGATTCCTACACGTTGCTTGGGGAATGCACGGAGCAGCGATGCAATACGCAGAATCCACAACGGCCTGGGGGGTGACGCTTGGCGCGAAGAAGTCCGTTACAGGCAAGAATGAGGGTGCCGTAACCTACCCACAGTTCTATACTCAATCCAACGGGAATATGTTCCTGCTATACAGGAACGGTTCATCGGGCAACGGTAATCTTGTCCTGGATCATTATAATGTGAGCACGGGCAAGTGGACTCAGGTGCAGAGTGATTTGATAGATGGCGTGACTGATTCCATTTCTGGCAGTTCGTCGCCGTATTGGCAGGCTGTTGTTGACTCAAAAAACCGTCTGCAGATATCATGGGTGTGGCGTGAAAGCTCAGACGTTTCCACCAATCATGATCTTGCCTACGCAAGGTCGAGCGATACGACCGGGGTCAAGTGGGAAAAGTCTACCGGCGTCGCATACACGGGTTCCAACGCAGAAAACCGCGGAGAAGATAGCGTCTATCAATCAGAATAGTCAGCTGATGAATCAGACCTCCATGACCGTGAACGACAATGATAACCCATACATCGTCTCCTATTGGAATCCCGATCTAGAAACCAATAATCAGGTTGTTCAATATATGGTTGTGAGACAAAAAGATGATGGGGCCTGGGTAACGGAGAACACTGGCATTCGCAGTCCTGGAATTGATGGGGTTAGCAATTTTGATCTCGCAGGGGGCGGAAGCAAGGCTGTGCCTATTGCACGCCCGCAGATAGCAGTCTCAGGATCTGGAGAAAATGCAACCGTGCATCTTATCATCCGCGATGCAGAACGAGGCAGCATGGCCACGCTAGCCACTGAGACAGTCGGAACTGCACAATGGACGTATATAAATCTTACAGATCAGTCTCTTGACTACTGGGAACCGACCTATGATACAAGTCTATGGCAGTTAGATAGAAAGCTGGATATCTTTGTTCAAAAAGTCGGGCAGGGTGATGGCGAGGGTATACAGAAGTATCCTGCAAATCATGTGTATATCCTCGATGTGGATAGTAATCTGCTCGCATCGTCTAATGCGAACGATGGCGGCAACATGGTCGGAGGGAATTAGCAGTAATCTACGTTTGGAGAAAAGCACCCATGTCTGGATTGCATCTTAACCATGGGGCGGCCTGAAAATCTCGCAGATTGAATGGACGAAGTAATCACTTCCACCTCCTGTCTATATTCTGGAACACGTACTGTGGCGCTTCGAGCCTAATCCTGCTGATGTCCGTCTTTACCTCCCGATGCTGACTATCTAGGCGGCTTCGCTTGCCTCGTGTTCAAATCGGGGTTATGGAGTGCGTCGATGATCACGTTTTGCGCTGCTCCAATATGACATGGGTGCGCTGCCTGCATGCAATGCTCGTATCGTCATTCCGGTTCAGCAACACGTTCGATCGCATGGTCACGTCGTCAGAATCACCATGATTATGTATGAGCTTTATTTCTTTTTTGGCTACTGCTCATACTCGTGGTAATGATCGGCGCTGTTGTCCTGGCACAATACGGTGTCTTAGGATACAAGTTCGGATTCTGGAAGGAACCCACCAGCTCCACAAAAATATCGGTCACAGTCAAGAAGACCCTGCCCATCACGGAGATTAACGGGCTTGCGGTGTCCACGGAGAAGGTCATCGAGTCCGAGAAGGACGGTCTGCCCATCATCGGTGGTAAGAAGATGCTGATCGTCGCCAGCTGGAAAGTGAAGCTTGGAATTGACGGATCAAAAATCAAGCTGACCACTGGTGACAGCAGTAATGTCATCAAAGCAGAGTTGCCGAAGCTCATGGTCACTTCCATGGAACAGGTCGGTACGCCGCATGTATACAGTCAAAGCGGATCCTTGCTGGACAGCTATTCCTCACAGGATGTGCTTAATGCCGTCAACGCGAAAAGTCGCAGTGTGAAATCCGCAGTGCTCAACGACGAGGACTACCAGAAACAGACACTTGACTCAATCGAAGGTATGCTCTCGTCCATTATCAACGCTGCTCCAGGCGTCGCCGGAAACTACAAGATCGAATACTCCGTCGCAGAATAGGGAAAATCCCCGCCCGGCGTGATGCCGGGAGCAGGGTAATTGGTTGTTTAGAGGTTCTTGATGTCTTCCTGCAACTGGTCGTGACCGGTCTCGAGCCTAGGTAGACGTATGCTTTGGCAACGACTGCGTAGACGATTTCAGTCTTATAAATTGTGTGGGCGATGAGGGGCTCGAACCCCCGACATCCACCGTGTAAAGGTGGCGCTCTAGCCAACTGAGCTAATCGCCCGAAAAATCCTGGTTCAAAGACTGCGGCAAACAAACCTGGCATGCTCCGTAGAAACCTAGAATAGCCTACCATTGACGAAGATATGTGCAACATCTCAGTGTTTTTCAGGCTATTTATACAGGTGGGCCGTATACTTCAACTATTATGTGACAGTGGATATGCTTTGCGACTCGAGCTTTTGGGCGCAATGGTGGTGCAACAGTGAAGTAGAGTCTCAACATTCACGTACTGTGATTTTTGAAGTGAATTTGACTGATTGAGATTTTCTCAAGAAGTAGGAGGTCGATGTCCCATGGCGAGAAAGCCCGAATCGAACGGCAATGGAACGAACATAGCCCGGGTAAGCAAGCGTAAGTGGGGATACGACTCTGAACAAGTTGACGAATTCCTCGACAATGCTCATAAGCTCTATGAGAGCGCCGAGCCAAGGCTTACCCAGAGAGACATTCAGGACGTTTCGTTCGGTCTTCGCAAGAATGGCTACGCCGTCGGTCAGGTTGATGCTGCCTTGGCACGCCTGGAACGTGCCGTGGTAGACAAGCAGACGCAATGGGAGATTTCCCAGAATGGTCGAGTCGCATGGCGCGGACAGACTGAATCGATGTACCGTAAGTTCATCGCCCATTGTGAGCGTGAAGAGAACGAGCGGTTCAAGCCGGGCACTTCGAGCAATCCCTCATATGACCGCAAGCAGGTCGACCGTCTCCTCGATCAGCTGGTGCAGAAGCTGGCTCAGGAACTTGGAGAATCTTCGGATCGCGCCCAGGATTCCGGCGATTTGGTTGATCTGACTCCGAACAGGGTTTCCAACGTCGTCTTTACACAGCGCAAGGGCAAAAAGGGCTATGACGAACGACAGGTGGATTACTTCCTTAATTATGGCGTTCAGCTCATGTCAAGAATCGAGTCATATGCCCGTGTGACCGATTATTCAAAGTCGGAGGCGCCCGAGGCTGTTCAGCCGCAAGCCCAGCCGGTCTATGATCCACAGGCCAGTGCCTTTGAATCCTTGGCGGCCTTGGCGGAACCGGCAAATCCCAACGCTGAGGAAACGCAGATTTTCCAGCCCATCGCCGAACCCATAGCCGAGTCGGTCGCTGAGCCCGCTGCCCCTTCATCCTCGCAGATGAACTCGCGCTCGCCTTTCGCCAGGCCTCAAACGAATGATGCCGAGACCAACGAGGTGGGACAGTCAACGGAGACCATTCGACCTCTGTTTGACGAGAACGGCGCCTCGGTTCAGGCGCCATCATCCAGAATTGCAAACCGTGCCAGATATGCCGGCGGCTTGGCCAATGCATCGGACACCGCGGACTCGTATGCGAACGAAGCCTATTCGGGGAACGACTCATCTGCCGTAGCATCTCATGCGAACAATGACGGACGTGCGGACTTCAGGAATCTGCATCGTGAGGAGCAGGCGGTATTCAATCAGGCCGGAAGCGAGGCTGATGACCAGACGTCGCATACGGTGTCACTGCCAGCGCAGTCTCAGAAACCGTCAGACTCGGACTCTGCACTGTCGGATCGGTCGCAATCCAGAACGGAATATGTGCCTCAGCAGGCGAATGAGGGCATCGTCAACTACCCTCACGCACGGCATTCGGCGACAGGCCATGCCAATGCCGAGACCACCGTCGAAACTCCTCAGGAACCCTCGACGGCGCCATCCACATTCGACTTTTGGGGACATGGCAAGGCATCCGATAGGAACTCGACGATGACGCAGAACATGTCATTCGGGGATAACGGCAATGTGCAGGCAGGTTCCGGGAAAAACGACGATGACCGTTCGAATGGTATCGAAGGCCAAGGCGCTGCAACCAGCTTGGACCGCGGAACGATTCAGACGAATTCTCCTCTTGCCTCCGCGACATCCGGCAGTTCCACAAGCTCAGAGAATCAAGAGACGCAGGCCTTCGCACCAAGGAGTGCATCGGTTCCGGCATCTCGTTCAGACGCATCTGACGCTCGTTCCGATTCAGTTGACCGAAACGCTCAGACATCGTTCTCTGACAACCTCGACTCGATACAGGACACGGATCAGTATCTGGCATCATTGAATTCGATGCTCGACAGCACGTCGTTCCCGAAAGTCGATCTGGATATTCCTGATTTGGCTTTCCCCACGACTGATTCCTCGGACTCCACCGCTTCGAAGGAATCGCAATCGGGCGCTGGCGATGCCTCCACCGGTTCCTCACAGGGCGCTTCCGAGAAGGACATCTCTTCGGATAACGACTAGTTCGAGCGATGGAAGTGTGATTGGGTGTCCGAGCCCAAACCCTCTTCGAGAGCGCTGCCGATGACGGTCTGATCACAGTCACCGGCAACGCTCATTTTCGTCTTTTCAGCCCGAATTCGGCATGAGCATATACAATGAGCTCCGTGTCAAGCAAAGATCAAACTGAGGAGAGCCCACAAGCGTGGAGCTGGTCCAAACGTCTGACCTTGAGTCTCCCCATTTTCGTCATTCTGATAGCGCTTTTGTCTTCGGTTTCCAATGCGACTGCGGTTCCTTGGAACAACGATCCCATCGATCAGAGCATCGAGACGGTGGACTCCGACACCTCGGTCAAATTCGCTAACCCCAGCAAGGTCACCCTTGCCAAAAGGGGCACCTATTCCATCACAGAGCGTCATGCGACCATTGACGTGAAACAGAAGTCGACCGGAGATACCCAGCACATCCACATACTGATCAGAGAACCCAAGGGGGCATCCGGCAAGCTTCCCGGCGTCGTTTTCATGCATGGAGCGGGATATGGCACGGCGGAGGATTCCTTTGGAGACGTCGCATCGGATCTCAGCTCGGCAGGCTTCGTCTCTGCTGTGATTGACAAGCCAGTATGGAACACATCCGACGCCAATCGTGATTACCCGGCATCGGCGAAGGCATACGATCAGGTCATAGATTACCTGAGGGAGCTCGAGAACGTCGATTCATCCACCGTCGGGATATATGCAACGAGCGAGAGCACATGGATCAGCTCCTACCTGCTGCAGAGTGACCATAAGGTCGCCTTCCAGATTCTTCTGAGCCCTATGGTGCATTCTCCACGTCATTCCCTAGGATTCCTTGCGGCTCAGGACTTTGCCATGGTCGGAGCCAACCCAGGGTATCAATCCATAGTCAGACGCCTCTTCAGCGCCGACCTCGACCTTTTCGGCCTGCATAATCTCGACATCGATACGCTGAAGCCTGCGGCATACGCCATTCCAACCTTTGTGGCATACGGATCGAAGGATGTGATGACGGCTCAGGTCGACGGCGCCCAGACCATCATGAAGCTCGCGCATGAGGCAGACAACTGGAACGTGACCATCCGCAACTATCCGCTTGCCAACCATGTGCTGCGGCTGGGAGACGAGGCCCAGACCAATACGCCTCTCGTCGATTCGTATGAGAACGACATGGTTGACTGGGCTGTCGGAATCACGCATGATCTCAAGCAGACCACACAGCTGGTGACCGGAGCGACCATCAAGCAATCCATTGCGGTGCCGTTCGATTTGCGCTCCCGTCCGACCCTCACCGTGTACATGCTCGTGATCCATGCGGCCTCACTGATTTTCATCCTTGCGACGATGCTGATGTGGATCGTTGCCTTGGTCCGCAAGACCAGAGCGCTCATTCGACGGGATTCCGGTCATGTGCTTGGGTTCACCCACGGATTTGGAGAGATACTCGTCCTCATAACCGGAACCACCCTGGCGACTCTCGTGCTGTTCTTCTCCGGCCTTGCACAGGTGGTGTATGCCGTGGTGAAGCTTGTCTGGGGAGGCGCTCCCGCAACAGCCGGAATGATCTATTGGAGCTGGCCTGTCATTCAGATCGTTTCGACGCTTGTGGTCTGGGCATGGTCACGGGTATTTGCCCGCCTCATCGAGGTTGCTTCGATGCGAGGACTGCTCAGGATGCCGACGATGGCCTTGATTCGCGGATTAATCGGACATCGACAGACGAGGGCGAAGCCACCAGGCGCATCCAAGAGCGAGGTGCAGCCGGTCATCGCCTATACGCGCTTCGGCAAGGCACTGTTCGTCAATACCACGATTGCCATGTTCTGCGTATTGCTATTGTTTGCCTTCTGGGGCCTGTTCATCTATTAGAGTGGTTTCCAGATGTGCGGATGTGCAGGTGTGCGGACGTGCTTCTTGTCGAAGTGTGGATTCATCGGGCACAGGGAGGAGACTGGAACGGTTCATGGCAACCTATCGCGATGAAGGCGTGATTCTTAAGACCGTCAAGCTCGGCGAGGCTGATCGCATCATAACCATCTTTACCAAGATGCATGGAAAGGTGCGCGCGGTGGCGAAGGGTGTGCGCCGCACCCGCTCCAGATTTGGCGCGAGACTGGAACCGTTCATGCGTGCCGATGTGCTCATCGCGCAGGGCCGAAGCCTGGATGTCATATCCCAGGCGGTGAGCATCGCGACGTATGCCGATCCGATTTGTGCAGACTACGATGCCTACATGAATGCCGGAGTGATCGTCGAGTCCGTCGACAAGATAGTCAGTGCCGAGCGTGAGCCTTCGGGCGACCAATACGTGCTGCTGGTATCTGCTCTGGCCTCAATGGCAAATCATAGGCATGATCCCAAGGCCACCGGTGAATCGTATGTCATGCGTGCGCTTGCGCTTGCTGGGTGGAGCCCCAGGCTTGACTCATGCGTGGTCTGTGGAAGGCGAGAGAATCTTGCATATTTCTCTGTGCGCATGGGCGGAATGATGTGCTCGGCGGATCGCACCCCCGATGCGCGGGCGGTCGACGATCAAGCCATTTCCCAGCTCAATGGGCTGGTTGCTGGGGACTGGAGGCTGCTCGACGCGCACATGCTGACTCCCAAGGTAGATGAACTTGTCGAGGAATGGGGAGAATACTACCTTGAACGCCCAATTCGTTCACTGCGGTTGTTAGATTCGAATGTATGACTTTCGATCACGTCGACTACAAGTCCCTGGATGTGCCAGCGGCACCCTTTTCCCAGCCCTCAAGGATTCCTGACTTCCCCAAGAAGCAGGTGCCCCGTCATGTCGGCGTCATCATGGACGGCAACGGTCGATGGGCGAAAAAGCGAGGTCTGGTAAGGACCGACGGGCATCAGGCGGCAGAACCCGTCGTCTTTGACATCATTGCAGGAGCGATCGAGGCCGGTGTGCGATATCTGAGTCTCTATACCTTCTCCACTGAAAACTGGAAGCGCTCGCCGAGCGAGGTGCGTTTTCTGATGGGGTTCTCGCGTGACATCATTCACCGCCGCGTCTCTCAGATGAATGCATGGGGAGTGCGCGTTCGATGGTCGGGGAGAAGGCCGAAGCTGTGGAAGTCCGTGATCGACGAGCTTGAGGATGCGATGGAGCAGACCAAGAACAACAAGGTCATAGACGTTGTGTTCTGCATCAACTATGGAGGACGGGCAGAGATAGCCGACGCTGCGACCGAAATAGCCCGGGAGATTGCCAGTGGAAGGATCAAGGGGAATCGCGTCACCGAGAAGATGATTGCGGAGCACCTCTATAATCCTGACATTCCTGACTGCGATCTGGTGATACGAACCTCTGGCGAGCAGCGGACCAGCAATTTCCTTCCCTGGGAGGCCGCCTATTCAGAGCTCGACTTCGTGCCCGAATTGTTTCCCGATTGTGGGCGCGACGTTCTGTGGCGGGCGATCAACGATTACGTGCATCGTGATCGTCGCTTCGGAGGAGTGAAGTAGGGACTGGGCCATAGCAGGTTTTCAGGATGACAGCGCTCCGAGACACTGATTTCCAAGCCCATGTTTCCAAGTCGCATGGCGATTCAGGACGGCTCGACATGAACGGTCTGGAAACCGGTCCTGGGAGTTTGCCAGACTGACCCCATGCCTGCCTGACAGTCCCCGTTCCTGCTTGGGAGAGCCTGTCAGGGCATGAAAACCTCGTTGAGGATGTGGACTATTTTCTCAGAATCTCATCCACGAGCTCGGCCTTTCTGTGGATCTGTCCCTCGAACCCGGGGCGGATATCGAGTTTGAGCACCACACCGGTGCGGTAGCCCTGTCCGGCCAGTTTCAGGGTTGCGTCACGCACGACCTTGAGCACATCGTCAAGGTCGCCTTCGATGTTGGTGAACATGGCGTTGGTTTCGTTGGGAAGGCCGGAATCGCGAATGACGTCGACTGCCTGAGCGACGTATTGTGATAGCTCATCGCCTACGCCGCTCGGGGCGATCGACAGGGCCGCCACGGTATTGATGTAGCTTCCCTTGCCTCGTGCACCGTCCTTCTCGGTGCCATCTGCTGATGTGGTCGTTGCTGTCGTTGCTTCAGTCATGTGAGACTCCTCATGGTTCGAATGGTTTGTTGCACGGATTGAATGATTACCTGCGGCGGGCTGAATCCCATGCGCGGACCAGCTTTTCCGCTGCCAGGCGAGGGTCATCCGCCCCGGCGATGGCTGAGATCACGAACCACCCTGCGGCCTTGGTCTGGGCGAGCGCTGGAATGTCGGCGACGGTGACTCCTCCTCCCGCGACAACGGGATATCTGCTGATTTCCGCAAGCCTTGCAATGCCCTGAACTGCCAGGACATGCATCTGACCATCGGCGTCGACACCGCAATCCGGCTTGCTTGCCGATGGATGGACTGGACCCGCTCCGACATAGTCGATGATTCCTGAAGGAAGCTCATTCACCAAGTCCACAAGCCTGTCTGTCGCTGCGGAAAGGCCAATGACCGCGTTCGGTCCCAGCAGTCTTCTGCAATAGCGTACGTCCATGTCGGTCTGCCCGACATGGACGCCATCGACCTTGATTCCCATGCAACGGCATTGCCAGACGACATCGACGCGGTCGTCAATGACAAAGGCGACGCTGTCGCTTTTTCCTGCACGGCTGATGACATCCGCGATCTGACGGGCAAGAGCGACTATCTGTGACGCGTCGGAATGCTTTGCCCTCAGCTGCACGCACGTGATGCCTCCCAACAGAGCGTCCCCTACGATTGCAGCGACATCTCGGCCCTTGGTGTTCTCGGGTCCTATCACCAGATAAGCCGAGATGTCGAGTGAGTCACGCAATGATTGGAAATGCTCAGATTCCTCTGCACCTTCCATTTGCTACCTCCTGATCTTCTTGAATGCGTATTGAATGCATATTTCGGGCTGTCATGTGCGATCTGGGTTCATATCTCGATTTGACGCTCAATGTCAAGCAATCGCGTACTCCCAGCATCGACGCACGATTCAGCGCGACTCGATGATGTCACTGGCACAGATTTCGTCCGGCTGGGTCTGCCACAATGCATCCAGGAATTCCGCTTGGAAGCTGCCCGGTCCCTTCGCGACGGCGCCTGCCTTTTCGGAAGCGCGATTATAGTGCAGCGAGGCCGCAGTCGCTGCGATAAGAGGATCGGAAACCGCAAGGTAGCTTGCGGTGACGCCTCCCAGGGAGCAGCCGGCACCGGTGATCTTCGTCATCATCGCATCGCCGCCGGGAAGTCTGAAGCTCCGTTCCCCGTCAGTGATCAGATCGCACTCTCCTGACACGGCGACGGCAGCCGTGTGCGTCGAGTTGTGGGCGCGCAGATAGCGTGCGAGCTCGATTGCATAGGGCATTGCGCTGTCGACGTCATCGACCGTCTCGACACCGGCTGGACGATTCATCCCGCCATGTGAGTCAGGGCCCAGGCTGATGCCCCATATGCCACAGAGCGCGATTGTCTCAGAGGCGTTTGCGCGCACTATCGTCGGCGGATAGTTCGCAAATGACCTGAGGATCGCCGTTCTCGTGGCTCCAAGCCCTGCGGCGACAGGGTCGAGGACCCACAGGGACTGCCTTTCGAAGAAGACCTGTGCGATCTTTTCAAGTGTCTCCCTATACGAGGGAAGCAGCGTTCCTACATTGATGTAGCTCGCGCCTGATATGTCATCGATATCGACTATGTCGTCCGGAAGGAAGCTCATCGCCGCACTGCCACCTGCTGCAAGCTGCGCGTTGGCGACGAGGTTCATCGTCACGAAGTTCGTGAAGGACTGGGCCAGAGGAGTCTTCTGCCGAACCATCGCGCAGGCCTCTCTGATCCTCTCGCGGATTGGACTGTCCGGTGACATGGGTCGGAACGCCTGACGCCCCGAAGAGGGCGATGCTGCTTTGGATGATGTGATTGGCAATGATTCGGTCATTGCATGCCTCCCTACGATGGTCTTAACCAACAGGTTCCAAGGGTCAGGTTTGTACCTTCTCAACTCGCTGCGAGTTCCCCTGCACGACTTTTTCACGATAAATGACAACGCAGACATGTGGCTCCCGTTGCCGCGCAGCCCGCATCCAGGTCAAGGATGAAGGTTCGTGCTGTCCGTCACGTACGGCCCTTCACGCAATTCCCCCCGAATCACGGGCGACAGGCCTCACGATTCCGCATGTGACATGCGATGGGTGTGTCATGCGGTGGCTATAATCTTGAACTCGTTCAAATCCCGGTGAAATCCAACAAGAGGTGTTCCGTGTCAGAATCCAGACTTGATGCAGTGGTGTCTTTGGCGAAGCGTCGTGGCTTTGTGTTTCCGGCTGGGGAAATCTATGGCGGTACGCGTTCCGCATGGGATTACGGGCCGCTCGGGGTTGCGCTCAAGGACAACATCAAGCGCGAATGGTGGCGTTCCATGGTCATCACCCGCGGCGATGTGGTCGGCGTCGATACCTCGATCATTCTTCCCACCGAAGTATGGGTTGCCTCAGGTCATGTCTCGGTATTCAATGATCCCCTGATCGAGTGCTTGTCTTGCCACAAGCGTCATCGCGCCGATACCTTGGAGGAGGCATACTTCGAGAAGCACGGTCATGAGCCGAAGGACGGATTGAAGGACATTCCGTGCCCCGACTGCGGAACCAAGGGAAACTGGACGGAGCCTCGCGACTTCAACATGATGCTGCAGACCCACCTCGGACCGGTTCAGGATGACAGCAGCCTTCATTATCTGCGACCGGAGACGGCGCAGGGCATTTTCGTCGATTTCAAGAATGTGATGGGTTCCTCGCGCTCAAAGCCCCCATTCGGAATCGCCAACATGGGCAAGAGCTTCCGTAACGAGATCACCCCGGGCAACTTCATATTCAGGACCCGTGAATTCGAACAGATGGAAATGGAGTTCTTCGTTCAGCCGGGAACAGACGAGGACTGGCATCAATACTGGATTGATACCCGCACGCGCTGGTATACCGATCTGGGTGTCAAGGCAGAGAACCTGCGTCACTACGAACATCCGAAGGAGAAGCTCGCGCATTATGCGAAGCGAACCGTCGACATCGAATACCGCTTTGGATTCCAAGGCTCGCAGTGGGGTGAGCTCGAGGGCGTTGCCAATCGAACCGATTTCGATCTTGGTGCCCATGCAAAGCATTCGGGTGAGGATCTGAGCTACTTCGATCAGGCATCGGGACAGAAATACACGCCGTTCGTCATCGAGCCGGCCGCTGGTCTGACTCGATCCCTGATGGCATTCCTGGTGGATGCATATGATGTCGACGAGGCTCCGAACACCAAGGGAGGAGTCGACCGTCGTACGGTGTTGCGTCTCGATCCACGACTCGCTCCTGTGAAGGCCGCCGTCCTGCCCCTTTCCAAGAAGCCCGAGCTGCAGTCCATCGCACATAATCTCGCAGGTGACCTGCGGCAGAACGAATGGATGATCGACTATGACGAGTCGGGTGCAATCGGCCGTCGTTACCGTCGCGAAGACGAAATCGGCACGCCGCTGTGCATCACCGTCGACTTCGATACGCCTAATGACCAAGCCGTGACAATCCGTGATCGTGACACGATGAAGCAGGAACGCGTCGCGCTTGACAAGGTCGAGGAGTATGTGCGCGCTCGCATTCAGGAGAGGCGCGTGCGATATCCCGAAGGCCCGGCGAGCATCACTGGCTCGACCGCTGCGGATGGCTCGGTGGACGTTTCGCAGGAGCAGGGAATCGATGAATCGGCACCCGTGAAGGTCGCTGAGGCAGGCGGAAGCTACTGAGCGTTGACAACGCCGCGAAGGGGACGTCTAGATGGGCGTTCGCCAAGACGATGTGACGCTGATTGAGAGGCGATATGGATACCGGGGATGTTCAGGGTCGTGATGGGCTGAAGGTTCAGGACGCCGACGCTTCTGTATCTGCTGAGGTTTCCGTGGCTGCTGAGACTTCCGTGTCTGCAGAGGCGTTGGAGTCTTCCGATTCTCCTCGACAGAGATCATCGGTTCAGGGCGGGCAGCGGATCCAAGAAGCGCAAGCGTTCGAAGGAACTCAGTCGGCGCTTCCGTCGAGTAGGGATAGACGCTTCGATGGCGTCAATCTGGGGAAGCTGCACATCGAGACGCCTGTCATGCTGTCACCTATGGCCGGGGTCACCAATTGGCCATTCCGGGTGCTGTGCGAACAATTCGGTCCACACGGTCTCTACGTCGCCGAGATGATCACCGCACGCGCGCTGGTTGCAAGGAATCCGAAGGCATTCAGGCTCTGTCGTTTCGCTCCCAGTGAACATCCACGTTCTCTTCAGCTTTATGGCGTCAATCCGGATATAACGCGTCAGGCTGCGGCGATGGTCGCTGACGGCGATATGGCCGATCACGTCGACCTGAATTTCGGGTGCCCTGCTCCCAAGGTCACTCGTCACGGCGGTGGCTCAGCCCTGCCATGGAAGCTGGATGTCTTTGCGGAACTGATTCATCGAGTCGTTGGCGTGTGCGAGCCGGCGGGCATTCCCGTCACGGCCAAGATCAGGGTCGGCATCGATCATGAGCATGAGACATTTCTTGAAGCCGGCCATATCGCTCAGGAGGAAGGCTGCGCCGCAGTAACGCTCCATGCGAGAACGACCGCGGAATACTATGGCGGTCATTCCGACTGGAATCGAATCGCACAGCTGGCGGAGGAATTGAGCATCCCGGTATTCGGGAACGGTGATATATGGACGGCGGAGGACGCTCTCGAAATGATGAGCCAGACAGGCTGCGCCGGCGTCGCCGTGGGTCGTGGATGCCAGGGCAGGCCATGGCTTTTCGCAGACATAGCCAACGCGCTCAACGGTTCTTCCGAGCGTGTCAACCCGACGCTGGGCCAGATCGGTGAAATCATCGCCAGACATGCCAGACTTCTCACCGAGTTCTATGACGGTGATGAGAAGATGGCGGTTCACGATCTTCGCAAGCATGTGGCTTGGTATCTCAAGGGCTTTCCCGTCGGCGGCGAGGCTCGTCGCGCATTCATGGAATGCGAAAGCGTTGCAGACGTGGATGCGAAGGTCGCTCGATTCGATGCGGACACACCATTCCCGATGGAGATAGCAGACAAGCCTCGTGGCCGTGTCAGATACGCGCGAAAGGTTCATCTGCCATACGGGTGGTTGGATTCCAGGACAATGCCGCCTGAGGCACGCAAGCAGCTTTTCGGGGACGATCCCATGGATGCTTCATATTAGCGAAGGGGTCGCTATGGGTGTGGGCATGCCTTCTGGGTTGGATAGCCACCCATCGTTCTGACGGCCTCGTTCTGTCTCGCTCCTGCAATGACCCGATCGTCATGATGCGGCTCGCGGGATGCCCGCATGGGTGAGGAAAGGCGTGCTGAAGAGATTCCATGGCGTTCCGTCATGCTTCGACACAGCCATTTTTTCCGCAATGTTGTCATGGAGAGCAACTACCGACTAGTCTGGAGTGACCTAGGGGGGATTGTTGCTGATTTCAAAAAAACAACGATACACGCCCGAAATAGCGCTTGTTAAGGGTATGAACTGCGATAGAGTTGGAACAAAGCGTGAGAACAGGAGCTTACTGTGAGCGAGATTGCCCAGATTGACAATTTCAACGACAAAACCAACATCAAGGTCGTCGGTGTTGGTGGTGCAGGTGGCAATGCAGTCAACCGAATGATTGCCGAAGGACTGCAGAACGTTGAATTCGTTGCTGTGAATACCGATGCCAAGGATCTGCTGCGTTCAGACGCGGATGTCAAGATCTCGTTGTCGGACAATTCCAGTCGTGGCCTGGGCGCCGGTGCCGATCCCGAACGAGGCGCGAAGGCTGCGCAGGATCACCAATCTGACATAGAGGAGGCCTTGAAGGCTTCCGACATGGTGTTCGTCACGGCGGGCGAGGGCGGTGGCACCGGAACCGGTGCAAGTCCTCTCGTCGCAAGAAGCGCGCGTCAGCTCGGTGCATTGACGATAGCGGTGGTCACCCGCCCGTTCTCCTTCGAAGGGCCGCGTCGTGCCTCTTCGGCCGAAACCGGCATCGACAATCTCCGCAATGAGGTCGATGCCCTCATCGTCATTCCCAACGATCGGCTTCTTGATCTTTCTGACCGAACGGTAAGCGTCATGGATGCCTTCAAGACCGCCGACACGGCATTGCTCGCCGGCGTTCAGGGCATCACGGATCTGATCACGATGAATTCCTACATCCACGTTGATTTCTCGGATGTCACCGCGATACTCAAGGATTCAGGAACCGCACTGTTTGGCATTGGGGCAGCCCGGGGTGAGGATAGGGCAACTCAGGCCGCTGAAATCGCAATAAGCTCGCCTTTGCTTGAGGAGAGCATCGAAGGGGCCCACGGGGCTTTGATCAACATTGCAGGTCCAACGGATTTGAGCATGCAGGAGGCATCCGCCGCCGTTCAGCTGGTGCAGAATGCCATTCACCCCGAGGCGCAGATCATCTGGGGCCTTGCGCTTGATGACGCATATGGCGACGAGGTCAGAGTCACCGTCATCGCTGCTGGCTTCGACGCGAATTCCAAGAATGATGAAGATGGCGCTCACGCAGCGCACCAGCCTCAGCATAAGGCAGAAGGCAGCAAGCAGCCCATCGTTCCTCCGCTGACGCCGATTCATAAGTCGAGCGATGAGCAGACAGAGGCTGCCGCCTCCGACCAGACTTCCGAACATCGCGTCGTGCGAGTGGAGGAGGCTCCGGCCCAACGCAACGTTGCTGCGGAGCTAAGGCACGATGACTATGGTTCCACGGAGTCCGAGAATTCATCTGATTCCGGGGATCTCGATATTCCTGATTTTCTTCGCTGATTGGGTAAGGGGCTAAAATGGCGAATTTCATGAAGAATGCCATGTCATACCTCGGTATGGCAGACGTTGTGGATGAGGATGCGGACATCGATTCGGCGCAGGATGACAATGCCGTCTCGGATTTCGACAGCGATCGGTCGGTTACTCCCATGTCCCAGGAACCCTCGAATTCCGTGCCATTGCGCAACCATGGTGATTTCTCGACGAGAATCAGCCGAATAACGACCATCCTGCCGAAGTCCTACGAGGATGCACAGCTTGTGGGGCGGGCGCTGCGCGACGGTGTGCCAGTCGTGCTCAATCTATCCAACGTCACCGAGGCGGTCGCCTATAGGATCGTCGACTTTTCCGCAGGTGTCGTATTCGGAGTCCGTGGCTCGATCGAGAGGGTGACGCCACGTGTGTTCCTGCTGAGCCCGGCCCAGGTCAACATCAAGGTCGAGGACCCCAAGCCAAGCTCCGCTTCCCATGACCTGTTCTCGGACTGAATGTTCGAAGACAACGCCCAGCTTGCGGTCAGGCGTTGTCTGCTAGTGTGAGCGTCATGCTCGTTTCGTTGATTTTTGCAATACTCCACTGGGCAATCAGCGCGTATCTGATGATTCTGTTTGCTCGGATGATCCTCGACTGGTCTCGGATCCTTGCTCCACGGTGGTATCCGAGAGGCGTGGTCGCCTCACTGATAGGCATCGTCTATCGTCTTACGGATCCGCCGCTGCGCTGGCTCAGACGATTCATACCTCCTCTGTCGCTTGGTGCCATACAGCTTGACATGAGTTTCATGGTTCTATACTTCGTTCTTGTCGTTTTGCAAGTGCTTATCTAGCGTGTTGCGGTCGCTTGAAGGACACAAGACTCAGCTACGTGCTAAAGTCTTGATTTGATACCAAGAATGCAAAGCATGTTGCTTGAAGCGAGGTGGGACATTAATGGCTCTTTTGACGCCAAAGGACATTAGAGAGCATATCTTCCAGACCGTGAGGTTTAAGGAAGGGTATGACGTTGACGAGGTGGACGACTTCCTCGATCAGGTAACTGAGACCGTTGAGGCTCTCGGACAGAAGGCAGTTCAAGGTGGTGCATCGACGCAATCACTCAGTCCTGATGTGACGAGCCTGAACACCAAGATTTCCGACTTGACGAATCAGCTCGAGGCTCTGCAGACAGAGAACAAGCAACTCAAGGATGAACAGGCTGAAAAGCAAGGTTCCGCCGCCCAGGACAGCTCCCGCGAACTCAACGAGGCGCAGCAGCAGGTGCAGGCTCTGAGTCAGCAGAACGATCAGCTGAAGCAGCAGGTCGACCAGCTGAATTCCCAGATCGACCAGCTCACGGCCCAGGCGGCCAAGGGCAATAACACGCAGGCGCTGAACGATCAGCTCGCGGCAGTGAGCAAGGAACGCGATCAGTTCAGAACCAAGGGAGAAGAGCTCGCGCAGCAGCTCGGGCAGAGCAAGCAGCAGCTCTTCCAGGTCCAGCAGAGCGCCCGTGACTTCGCCACGAAGAACGACACCCTGTCACATCAGCTTGATGAGTCCAAGCAGCGTGAGGAGCAGCTTCGTCAGCAGGTTTCCAAGATGGAGCCTTCGACCGAGACTGGCAGCCTGAAGAAGATTGCTGGAGCCGGTGCGGATGCGAATTCCGAGCCAGAGCGCGCGACGGCCATGCTCACGCTTGCGATGCAGCTGCACGATCAATACGTTGACAAGGGCAAGGCCAAGGGTGCCGAGCTTGTTGCCGATGGTCAGGCCAAGCATGATGACTTGATCGCCCAGGGCGATTCCTATATGAACCGCACCCATGCCGATGCCGACAACTATTCAAAGCGCGTCCACGACGAGGCCGATGGCTATTCCGATCGCGTTCGCACGGAGGCTGACGCATATTCAGGCAAGACGCGCCAGGATGCCGATACGTATTCGAAGAACAAGCGTGCCGAGGCCGACACCTATGAGGTCGAGGTCCATCAGAAGGCACAGGCATACGATCGCAACACCCGTTCTGCGGCCGATCAATACTCGGCGGACGTCAAGGACAAGCTTGTCGCGCAGTCGAAGGTCATCGAAGGCAATATCCAGGGTCTCAAGCAGTTCGAGACTGAATATCGCAGTCGTCTCAAGTCCTTCCTCGGTCAGCTTGTGTCTCAGGTGTCCAACACTGATTCCTTCGATGGCATTGGTTCAGACAAGGGCGAAGATAAGTGACAGCTAACGGCAATGCTCCTTCGAGAATTGCTGCACAACGGCCGCGCAGAAGCGTGGCCGTTTTCTCTTGCGTGGCGCTTCTCGGTCTCGTTCTCGATCGTGTCAGCAAGCTGCTGGCGCTCAGATACCTGTCACTCACCGAGTCTCGAACGGTGATTCCGCACCTGCTGTCGCTCCGCCTTCTCAGGAATCCGGGAGCGTCGCTTGGCTTTGGCTCAAACTCGACATGGGTGATTTCAGTCCTTGCGATCGTCGCATGCATCGTGATCGCAGCGATTGCCTGCCGTGCGACATCGATGGCTTGGATAGTCGTTCTCGGAATGGCATTTTCCGGTGCCGCCGGCAATCTGATCGATCGGGTGGCCTATGCGGATGGAGTGCTCAACGGCAAGGTCGTCGATTTTCTTGATTATGGCTGGTCGGTCGGCAATGTCGCTGACATCTTTCTGATGTGTGCCGGAGTGGGCATGGTCGTGCTGGTAAGCATCGGTGTTCCTTGGAGAATGAGTGGTCGGACGGCCGATGCTGATGACGGCAATGAATGATCCTGAGGCAGCGAACAGGATTCTTCCCGTACCGGATGCGCTTGTCGGCAGAAGATTCGATGTCGCCCTGTCAAAGATGCTTGGCCTGTCTCGCGCGAAGGCAAGCGATCTGATCGATTCCGGACACGCTGAGCTGAGCGATCGCAGCTTTTCGAAATCGACCGTCCTGCTGGCCGGTGACACGATGGAGGTTCGTCTTGAGCGGCCGGAGCCTCGCAGCGAACCCATAGCCACTGAAATGGCGATTGCCTATGAGGACGACGACATCGTCGTCGTGGACAAGCCTGTGGGCGTGGCTGCGCATGCATCTGTAGGCTGGTCAGGGCCGACCGTTCTGGGAAGCCTCATTGCCAGGGGAGTGCACATAACAAGCTACGGAGCTCCCGGCAGACACGGCATCGTGAGTCGTCTGGATGTGGGCACAAGCGGTCTCATGCTCGTCTGCAAGTCGGAGCTTGCATATAAGGAGATGCGCAGGCAGTTCGCAAACCATGAGGTTGCAAAGACCTATCATGCGCTGGTTCAAGGCAATCTGGAGCAGGACAGGGCTACGATCGAGGCGCCGATAGGTCGGGCCAAGGTTTCGGACTTTCGTTTCACGGTCACGCCTATGGGCAAGGATGCAGTCACACACTGGGATGTGCTGGAGCGGTTTTCCGCTGCAACCTTGGTGAGTGTGAATCTCGAGACCGGAAGGACGCACCAGATTCGTGTGCATTTCTCTTCGATCAACCATCCTCTCGTGGGTGACCATATGTATGGAGCCAACCCGAAGATGGCTGAGTCCCTTGGCCTCGAGAGGCAATGGCTTCATGCGATGCGCCTGGAATTTCGACATCCCAGAACGCATGTCTGGACTCGAGTCGACTCGCACTATCCTTCCGACCTGCAGATCGCGCTCGATCTGATGCGTTCACGACACACCCAGAAATAAGGTGTTCCTTCCGCTTCCCGGCGACTTGCTGTTGCTTATGGCAGGCAATGGGTTAAGTTAGAAGGCATGGCTTCTCCTAGTTTCGTTCATCTTCATACGCACACGCATTATTCGATGCTTGACGGTGCCTCACGTATCCCTGACCTTGTGGAACAGGTGAAATCGCTTGGACAGCCTGCCGTGGCCATAACAGACCACGGCAACATGCATGGTGCCTATGAGCTCTGGAAAACCGCAGTCGGCGCCGGCGTCAAGCCCATCATCGGCATCGAGGCCTATGTCACGCCTGAAACGGCCCGTCAGGATAAGACGCGTGTGCACTGGGGAACCGAGGCCCAGCATTCCGACGATGTCTCCGGCAACGGCCTGATAACCCATATGACCCTGCTTGCACAGAACGACGAAGGTCTGGTCAACCTGCTGAAGGCATCGTCCATAGCCAATCTCGAGGGTCTGGTCGGCAAGTGGCCGCGCATGGACAAAGAGGTGCTGTCGACATATCACAAGGGTGTGATCGCGACGACAGGCTGCCCCTCAGGCATCGTGCAGACGCGTCTGCGTCTGGGACAATACGATGAGGCCTTGCGGGCCGCCTCCGAATTCCAGGACATTTTCGGACGCGAGAACTATTACGTCGAACTGATGGACCATGGATTGGAGATCGAGCGGCGGGTCACCAGCGACTTGCTGCGCCTCGCCAAGGACATCGATGCGCCGCTGGTCGCGACCAATGATTCGCATTACGTCCATGAGCAGGATGCCTCGGCACAGGATGCATTGCTGTGCATCAACTCCGGTTCCAGACTCGACGAACCAGGACGCTTCAAGTTCGATGGCAGCGGCTATTACATCAAATCCGCTGAGGAGATGCGCGAACTGTTCGACGAGTTCCCCGAGGCGTGTGACAACACCCTCGAGATAGCCGAGCGCTGCAATGTGATGTTCGACGACCATGAAGACGGTGCCTTCATGCCCCAGTTTGACTGCCCGGAGGGATGGGACGAGACCTCGCTCTTCCTGCGAGACGTGGAACAGGGACTTGAGGAACGTTTCCCGGACGGAATCCCAGAGCGAGTGGCGAAGCAGGCCGACTACGAATGCGGCGTCATCTGCCAGATGCAGTTCGCAGGATACTTCCTCGTGGTTGCGGATTACATCAATTGGGCGAAGGAAAACGGCATCATGGTAGGTCCGGGCCGTGGCTCGGCGGCAGGATCGATGGTCGCCTATGCAATGGGCATCACCGAACTCGATCCGATCAAGCACGGCCTCATCTTCGAGAGATTCCTCAACCCTGAGCGCGTCTCCCTGCCTGATATCGACGTGGACTTCGACCCTGAGGGCCGCATGCGCGTCCTTGAATACGTGGCGAGGAAGTATGGTGCAGACAAGGTCGCCCAATGCGTGACCTATGGCACCATCAAGACCAAGCAGGCGCTGAAGGATTCCGCGAGAATCATGGACTACGAATTCTCGATGGGCGACAAGGTGACCAAGGCGATTCCGCCGTCGGCAAACGGCAAGGACATCAGCCTCAGGGATATCTTCGACCCCGCTGCCAAGCGTTATGCGGAGGCCAAGGAATACCGGGACCTCTATGAATCAGACCCCGATGTCAAGCGCATAACCGAGCAGGCATTGGGCATCGAAGGGATTATCCGACAGACCGGAGTGCACGCCTGCGCCACGATCATGGCATCGCAGCCAATCACGAACACCTCGCCGCTGATGCAGCGCAACGACGGCACGGTAACCACGACCTTCGAATATCACACATGCGAAACGCTCGGTCTGGTGAAGATGGACTTCCTGGGGCTCTCCAATCTCACGGTCATACGAGACACCTTGAAGAACATCACGCGCAACGGCAAGGATGAAATCACCATCCACGACATTCCGCTTGATGACAAGGAAACGTATCAGCTGCTTTCGCGTGGCGATACGCTGGGGGTGTTCCAGCTTGATTCCGATGGCATGCGTTCGTTGCTCAAAACGCTGAAACCCGATAACTTCAACGATATTTCGGCACTCATAGCGCTCTATCGCCCAGGGCCCATGGATATGAACTCGCATACGAACTATGCGAAGCGCAAGAATGGTCTGCAGAAGATAACCCCCATCCATCCAGAGGTCGAGAAGCCGTTGAAGGCGGTTCTGGACGAGACATACGGCCTGATCGTCTATCAGGAGCAGGTGCAGTCGGCTGCGCGTATTCTGGCAGGATATTCGCTCGGCAAGGCAGATGTGCTTCGACGCGCGATGGGCAAGAAGAAGCCCGAGGTGCTGGCCAAGGAAAAGGTGCCCTTCTTCCAAGGCATGAAGGACCACGGATACTCGCAGGAGGCCGCGCAGGCGGTCTGGGACATTCTGGTGCCGTTCTCTGGCTACGCGTTCAACAAGGCGCATTCGGCTGCCTATGGCATGATCTCGTATTGGACGGCCTATCTCAAGACGCATTATCCGGTCGAATTCATGGCGGCGCTCCTGCAGAACGAACGCAGCAACAAAGACAAGACCGCGCTGTATCTGGGCGAAGCCCGACGTATGGGCATTCAGGTCCTCCCGCCCGACGTGAACGAGTCGATCCTCGAATATTCGGCAGTCGGCGATGTGGTGCGATTTGGACTGGGAGCCATCCGCAACGTGGGCGACAAGGCCGTTGCTGACATCATCGCACAGCGGGAAGGCTCGCACGGCAAGTTCGTCAACTTCGTCGACTTCGTGCGCCGCGTCTCGCTGAATGTCTTGAACAGGCGGACCATCGAATCCTTGATCAAGGCGGGCGCATTCGATGGCATCGATCCCAACCGCAGGGCTCTCTATCAGATTCACGAGAGCGCGATCGACTCGCTTGTCCCGCTCAAGCGCAAGCAGGCGGAAGGGCAGTTCGACCTGTTCGCCGATCCCGATGGAGGAAGCGACGACGATGCGATGGGAGACGCCGCGGTCACCGTCCCTGACATCGAGGAGTGGGACAAGTCGACCAAGCTTAACTTCGAACGCGAAATGCTCGGCCTGTATGTGTCCGACCATCCCTTGAGCGGCATGGCATCCGTGCTTGCCGGTCTGCGCGACATCTCGATCGCAAAGCTGGTCGACAGCGCGCAATCCATGGACGATGGCAACGTGCGCACCGTGACCATCGCAGGTCTTATCACCAATGTCGACAGGAGAGTGTCGCGCAAGGGTAACCCATGGGCGATCGTGACCGTCGAGGACCTTGAAAGCTCCATACAGTGCATGTTCTTTGGCAAGGTATATGAGGCCAGCCTTGCCGATCTGTCGATCGATACCCTGGTGAAGATCAGAGGCCAGGTCGAGGTTCGGGACGAGACGGTGTCGATGCGTGCGATGGAGCTGGAAGTTCCGAGCGTAGAGGCCGCGGACGAACGTCCACTGATGATAGCGCTTCCACAACCAGCCTTGGACAGGCTGCATCTGAACCGTCTGAGCGGAATCATCAAGGCTCATCCTGGCTATTGCGAGGTGAAGCTCGTCGTGCTGCAGCATGACGGCAGCGCCCAGGTGCTTACATTCGGAGACAACTACAGGGTTCACAGGGATACCAGTCTATTTGCGGAGATCAAAACCGTGTTCGGTCCGTCCTGTCTGCCAATGTAGGCATGCTCCGCTTGGTGACATGCATGTTTGTGGATGCGGATTTCCTCGGCATGGGTTCGACGCGGAATCGTGGATTTGGACGAGGTCGATCTGACTGGTTGACGCAGCTTCGGGAAAGGGACACATGGCTGATTCGGACGCAGAGCAGCTGGCCCTTGACGGCCTTGCCCCTCGAAGACGTCGCAGACGAACGCCTGCCCAGCGCATCGCGGCCGAGCGCAATCCAATCGCGCAGGTGATTCTCGATGTTCAGGCGACCCAGCTTGGCGATACCTTCGACTATCTGGTGCAGGCCAAGGATGATGATGCGGCACTGCCTGGGGTGCGTGTGCGCGTGCGCTTTGGCCGCCAACTGCTCTTCGGTTTCATATGGAATCGCGTTCAGACCAGTGCCGTTCCACCGTCAACGCTTCGATTCATAGAGCGGGTCGTCAGTCCGAGCATCGCAGTGAGCGAGCAAGGCAGAATGGACATCACCGACATCGCACGTGCATACGGTGGAACCAGGGCGAACATACTGCGCATGGCCGTGCCTCCGAGAGTTGCCCGCGTAGATGCCGAGCAACGGCTCGTCACCGGCCGCTTTGCGATTGGCATGAGCGAGCCGATGAAACGAGACATGCGCGCATGGTGTGACAGGCGTTTCGAAAGCCTGCGCGCGAGCTACGACCATGTCGAAGAGGTGCGAAGGTCGCTTGCCGCGCATGCGGGCTCCAGCTTTGTGTGGAATGTCCTGCCAGGAGTTCTGCGCTGGGCGCGCGATGCCTCATGGACGCTGATGGAGGCACTGCTTCTTGGCAAATCCGCCGTCATGGTGCTGCCGGATATGCGGCATGTCCAGGATCTGAGCGAGGTCCTTCAGGAAGCGGGACTCAGACCCTTCGCTCCCGCGAAGGGTTCGCAGGGTGCATGGGACGGTGACTTCGCCGTTCTCGGAGCGGCCTTGCCACCGGAGGAGCGCTATCGAGCATTTCAGGCGGTGGCGAGCGGGCAGGTTCGCTGCGTGATCGGAACACGCGCCGTCATGTATGCGCCTGTTGAAGGCAGTGGGGTCTTTGCCATCATGGACGATAACGCGTATCAGAATGCCGATGGGTTCATGCCCTATGCCCATGCTCGCGGAGTATTGAGGCTTCGTGCCAGGAACCACCGTGGGACCTTCATCGATTTCTCCGCCGTTCGCAGTCCCATGAGTCAGTGGGAGATTCTCGACGGCAGCCATGAAGGCAATGCGGTGTGCGGCACGAGCGTGAACGTCCAAGGTCTGCGCACAGCCACTCAGGAGCAGTCGCCTTGGATTCGCTGGCTTAACCATGAGGAGCTCTCCAGACTCGCCGATCTGGCAATAGGCGCTCGCGTGCCACACACTGCGGTATCCGTGATTCAGCGCGCGTTGAAGCTGGGACCCGTCCTGCTTTCGATTCCTCGGGAGCATGCCGTTGACGTGCTGTGCTGCACCAAGTGTCACAGACAGGCACGATGCAATCGCTGCACCGGTCCTCTCCATGCAGACACGCACGCCGGGAGAGTGGCCCACTGCCTGTGGTGCGGCGCCGCAGCGGTGGACTGGAAGTGCACCAACTGCGGCAATGAAGGCATGCGCGTTCTGCGAGTAGGCGCGCAGGGAACGGCAGCGGAGCTACGAGGTCTGTTCCGTAATGTTCCCATCGTCCTATCGACGCCACTCCAGCCCAGGGGGATAGTCACGGATATCGCTGACAGGCCTCAGATCGTCATTGCGACGCCTGGTGCGGAACCGAGGATACGGCAGACGGTAGGGCGCCGGACTGAAGCGGAGGGGGCGTCGAGACGGCCTGAGAGGCAGCAGTCTTCATATCAGGCGGTAGTCATTCTGGATGCCTGGACGAGCCTGTATGCGCTTGGCGTCGATGCTCGAATAGACTCGCTGACCGACTGGATGCGTGCGGCCTCTCTATGCCTCCCGCGAACGATGGGCGGTCAGGTGATGCTCATCGGAGAAACGGATCCTGCCTGTGCCCAGTCGCTCATGCTATGGGATAGTGGAATCCTTGCAAGACAGGAGCTTCATGATCGTGTCGAGACCGCGCTGCCGCCAGTGGTCGCTGCCGCCAGCGTCTGGGGAAATCGGGATGCCGTCATGAATGCGGTCAATGAGGTCGGCGCCATGCGAGGAGAGCGTGCGGCTGTGCAGATACATGGGGAATATGTCCCTGCGCTGCTTGGCCCGGTGCCGATCGCACCGCCAAGAACCTTGGCGGATCGTCAGCTGGAGGGTACGCATGACCGCGTTCGGGCGATAGTGAGGGTTGCTGTCGCAGACAGGGACGATCTTGCATTACGGTTGCGTGCAAGCGTCGCGAAGCATATGGCGACGCGCAATCCGAAGGAGCTGCACTTCAAGATGGATCCGAAGGACCTGATGTAGTCAAATGCCGGAGGATGGTCCAAGGGATCATGGCCCATTTCTCCATGCTGGGTGTTTCCATGTATAGGGAGCTATCGAAAGGATTGGTCGAATATGCCTGAAATCATTGAATCGCCGGATGCGCCAAAGGACATCGTCACCGCTGACCTTGTCGTTCCCAACGCAATAACCGCTCAGGGTCCCGCCAAGGTGGCCTCTGGTCAGACGATCACGGATGTCGTCTTTGATTTTGGCAATGTGCTGGTGTACTGGGATCCGAGCGCTGCATTGGTCAGCAGATACAGTCCTGAAACGATCAATCGTTTTCTTGACAACTCGGTTTCGGGCTTCTTCGACGCCAACGATTTCCTTGATGGCGGAGAGTCCGTGGAGGATGTGACCGACTGGATGGATCGCACCCATGGTCATGCTGACGCCGAGATCTTTCGCTTCTATGTCGAGCACTTCGAGGATTCGCTCACGGGCGTGGTGCCAGGGGCCCGCATGCTCATTCAGGATCTGCGGCACTCGGGCATTGGCGTGTGGGGATTGTCGAACTGGGAGCGCACCATGTTCCCCATAGCCTGGGATAGGTTCGAGATCCTGCATACCCTGCAGGACAAGGTCATATCCGGGAATGTCCGCATGCGCAAGCCACATAAGGACATATACGATCTCGCCATTCGCCAGTTTGGCATCGACCCCCATGCAAGCCTTTTCGTCGACGACAAGTCACAGAACGTCCTGGGTGCGAATTCGGCGGGAATGCGGGGATTCCAGTTCTCGGACTCATACAAGCTGCGCAATGCGCTGATCGCTGCAGGAGTGGACATTCCTTCCGTGCAATGATCTGGGATGTGGACGAATATGCCATGGTGCCGCGACTGAGGCTCATTTTCAGGGCTGTGCCGACATGGCATGAGAGAGGTAGGGGTTGAGCATATGAAGTTGCTGTTTGCAGGCACTCCGGAGGTTGCCGTGCCTTCGTTGCAAGCCTTGGCAGATGATGATGCCTTCGAGATAGTAGCGGTTCTGACGCGCCCCGATGCGCCGCAGGGGCGCGGTCGCAGACTCGTGCCCAGCCCGGTCAAGCGGGCGGCCCTGGAGCTGGGTATCCCCGTGCTTGACGGCAATCCGAGCGACCCCGCATTCGTTTCGGAGCTGAGGTCGACGGGCGCGGAGATTGCGGCGGTCGTGGCATACGGCAGGATTCTTCGTCAGGCCGCCCTCGATGCGATGCCGCTTGGCTGGTATAACCTTCATTTCTCGCTGCTTCCGCAGTGGAGAGGGGCCGCCCCTGTTCAGCGCGCCATCTGGGCTGGGGATCGTCTTTCGGGAGCGACGGTGTTTCGCATCACCAAAGGGCTGGATGATGGACCAGTCATCGCCCAGTCCACCGTGGAAATAGGAAGGCATGAGACTGCCGGGTCGCTGCTGGGCCGTCTGTCCATGGATGGCTCCCATCTGCTTTCAATGGCCATCAAGGCAGTCGCTTCGGGCAAGGCACGTCCAGAACCACAGCAGCAGGGAGTGTTCGAGAAGGCGGAGAAGATAGGCGTAGACGATGCTCACATCGACTTCCGCGCGCCTGCCTATGCAGTCGAGCGCCAAATTCGCGCCTGCACTCCCGAACCTGGTGCGTGGGCTCATCTGCATCAGGATCGTGGCAATGACAAGCCGTTGCTCATGCATGTTCTTGATGCGCGTGAGGCCAGATATCTTCCCGATGAGCAGCCGCAGGAACTGAAGGATGTCGTTCTTTCGCCAGGTGAGCTGCTCACCTCCAAGAGACATGTGTGGGTGGGGACCCTGACCGTCCCATTGGAACTGCGTGAGGTCAAGCTTCAGGGGCGCAAGGCGATGGATGCCTCCGCCTGGGCAAGGGGCGCGCATCTTTCCGACAGCGCATTCCTGGACTGAAGGCTCCGAAGGGGCTTTGGATCATAGCCCATCGATTATTGAGATGACCTGTCTCAGATCTCGGACATTAAGCGTATATGGCGCGGCTTTGCGAACCGCAGGCTTCGCACAGAACGCGATGCCTGTTCCGGCGGCGAGAATCATCGGAATGTCGTTGGCGCCGTCACCGATGGCAACGGTGTCTGCCATATCGACGCCGTCCTGCTCCGCCCAGGCTCTGAGCGCGCGCAACTTCGTCTCCTTGGTTACGGTTTCGCCCACGGTGCTGCCTGTGAGCAGGCCATCATGGACCTGCAAGGAGTTGGCGATGGCATGGTCGATTCCCGCCTGTGCGACAAGTCCATCGACGATCTCGTGGAATCCTCCGGAAACCACGCCGACGGTCCAGCCCCGGTCGTGCGCCGTCGCGATCATATCGAGCGCGCCATTGGTGAAGTGCACCTCCTTGAAGACATCTTCCAAAACCGAGACGGGCACGCCTTTCAGGAGACTCACGCGTTCGTCGAGAGCCTGTCTGAAATCCAGTTCGCCACGCATCGCCCGCTTCGTGATGTCGGAGATAAGCGCGCCCTTGCCACTGGCATCGCCGATAAGATCGATGACTTCCTCGTCGATGAGCGTCGAATCGACGTCCATCACCAGCAATCTTCGTGGATTTGCGTTTGTTTTCGTCGGCGAGTTGTTCGGAGCTTGCAAAGTTTGGTTGTGCATGGTTTCGATTCTCTGAAATCGTTGGGACAATGTCGAGTATGAATCCGACTCATATGATTATGGCCGCTTCCGCATGCACCACTGAACAGACAGGCATCATCGGTGCGATAACCAACTGGCTTGTAGAAATGATGCATCTTGCAGGCGGCATCGGCGTGGCGCTTGCGATTGCTCTCGAATCCATTTTCCCACCGATTCCCAGCGAAGTGATTCTGCCTCTTGCAGGCTTCACGGCGTCACAGGGGAAGATCGGTCTTGTCGAGGCAATCATCGCGGCTACGGTCGGTTCTCTGCTTGGCGCATGGACGCTGTACTGGCTTTCTCGATGGATTGGCATCGAGCGACTGGAACGCCTTGCCAGCAAGATTCCCGGCGTGAGTGCGAAGGATCTTGCCAAGGCGGACCACTGGTTTGAAAAGTATGGAACGTGGTCGGTGCTTATCGGGCGTGTCATTCCGGTCGTCCGCTCCCTGATCTCGATTCCTGCAGGTCTCAGCGCCATGAATTTCTGGCGCTTCTCCGCATGGACGCTGCTCGGCTCGGCGGTGTGGAACACTCTGCTCATCGGCTTTGGTTTCGGCCTTGCTGAACAGTGGTGTTCGATCATGAGCGTGATTGGCATCATGGAAGATGCCGTCATCATCGTCGCAATAGTGGTCATCGTGCTGCTGATTGTGCTCTGGGTGCGTAATCTGATACGGGAACGGCATGGGTCCGCAGAACGGTGATCGGTTTGGCGTCATCTTGGACTGGTGCATGGCAAGGCGGCAGGGGGAGAGACATCAATGAGTGAACATCCTCAGGATGATCAGATGGAGAGGCGCGACGATTCCTTGCGCACTGACCTGACAGACGGCGAATCGCCGGACGTGCAGGCAACCGACGGAACCGAAGATCGTGGGACGGGAAGAGTCGAGGGAGTCTCGGCATGGCAACCGCCCCGCAGGAACCCCATGGAAGAGGATTCCCTACGAGATTCCGACGAATCCTCAGCCAGCCGACTTTCCGATATGGCCGCGCAGCTCGATCTTTCGCAACGAAAGAACCATGCGCTTGCAGCCGCCCTCACCAAGGCGGCGGAGGAATTGGGAAAGGTCAAGTCACAGATGGAGCAGCTCGCGAAGCCTCCGATGAGCTTCGCAGTGTTCATTTCCCAGGATCGCATTTCGCTTGACAGCCACAATGTGCGTCATGCGACGGCGGAGATCGCGCTCTCGAACCGGCGCATGATCGTTCCCGTTGCACCCAACGTCGACCTGCAGAGGGCCACGTGCGGAGAGTCGGTCCTGCTCAATGAGAACATGGTGCTGGTCGAATTCCGAGGAAGGCATCAGACCGGACAGGTCCGAACTGTGCTGCAGGTCATCGATATGCCGAATCTGGTGGTGCAGGATTCGTCAGGCGCTGCATCGGTCGTGACCCGCGCAGGCAAGGTGATGGACACCAGGATCGTGGCGGGGGATCGTGTCATTCTTGACGATTCTGGCCATATCGCACTCGATCTGCTGCCGGCGGAGGATGAGACGAATCTCGTCCTCGAGGAGACACCGGATGTCAGCTACGCCGATATCGGTGGTCTCGACTCGCAGATCGACCGTATCCGCGACGCTGTGCAGCTGCCCTTCGAGCATCGGGAACTCTTCGAACGCTACGACCTGAGACCTCCGAAGGGCGTCCTGCTGTATGGGCCTCCGGGCAACGGCAAAACGATGATCGCCAAGGCGGTTGCCCACTCGCTTGCTCAGGGGACGCATGCCCGACGTGGCATCTTCCTTTCAGTCAAGGGGCCGGAGCTGCTCAACAAGTTCGTCGGTGAATCCGAGCGGCTCATACGCGGCATCTTCAAGCGGGCCCGCGAAAGGGCCGCCCAAGGCGCTCTGGTGATCGTCTTCATTGACGAGATGGATTCGCTGCTGCGCACGCGTGGATCCGGAGTCTCGTCGGACGTTGAGACGACCATCGTGCCGCAGTTCCTGGCGGAGCTCGACGGAGTGGAGGCCCTTGACAACGTGATCGTGATCGGAGCTTCGAACCGAGTGGACATGATCGACCCAGCCGTGCTGAGACCAGGAAGGCTGGATGTGAAGATTCGTGTCGACAGACCCAACAAGGCTCAGGCGACGAGCATCCTTCGGCACTATCTGACGAATGACCTGCCCCTTCAGCTCGACCGCGATTCGGAGAGCCTGGCATCGTCGGTCGTCAGCGATGCCTTCTCGCGGGGTGCGGACCGCAAGGTGTGCGATGTCTGCGATGAACGGGGTCAATGGACGAGCGTGTTCTTCGCCGATGTGATATCAGGGGCGATGCTGAAGAATATCGTCGACCGCGCGAAGACCAAGGCGGTCAAGGCTTCCATTGAAAGTGGCAGCGATGTGGCGCTGGGCGAATCGATCCTCGCCGATGCCGTGCAAGATGAATTCGTTGAAAGCGCTGACTCGATCGGTGATGCCGATCCTTCGCAGTGGTCGAATATCACGGGATTGGATGTCGGACGTGTCGTACGCATCGAGCGCGGTCGGGAATCCGAAGGCAGGCCTGCATGAGCGTGTTGCGCCTCATGGGCACCGAGACCGAATATGCGGTGAGCGACTTCGAGGATACCCGGAGCAATCCCATGCAGCTGCCCTTCGACGTCGTCGCTGGTGTCGCAGACCCATCGACTCAAGGGATTCGTTGGGACTATGGGGAAGAGGATCCGACGCACGATGCCCGTGGCATGCGTCTGAGCAGAGCTGCCGCACCGGCAAGCATGCTGACGGATGCGCCGCAGCTGCATATCACGAATGTGATCGCTCCCAACGGTGGCCGAATCTACGTTGACCACGCCCACCCGGAATATTCCGCTCCGGAGACGAACGACCCCTTCATGGCTGTCCGATACGACCATGCAGGCGACGCATTGATGGAGCAGGCGGCGATCAGGGCAGGTCGACGCACCGGAAGGCAGATTCAGCTGCATCGGAACAATGTGGACGGCAAAGGTGCGAGCTGGGGAACCCATGAGAACTATCAGATGTTGCGCAGCGTTCCCTTCGCGCAGGTCCAGGGTCTGATGACCGCACATTTCGTCACCAGGCAGATCTATGCAGGTTCCGGCCGCGTAGGCATTGGCGAGCGGTCCGAAACCCCGGGATTTCAACTGAGTCAGCGTGCGGATTACATTCACAGTCGAATCGGCCTGCAGACGACATTCGAGCGTCCGATCATCAACACGCGCGATGAATCGCACAGCACGGACGAATTCAGACGCCTGCATGTGATTGTCGGCGATGCCAACCGCATGGATGTGCCGCAGGTCCTTAAGCTGGGCACCACCAGCATGCTGCTGTGGATGCTTGAGATGCGAATGCTCAGGCCAGAGCTTAACCGCGTGGAAGGTCATATGCCTCTCGACTTCGTCGACCCCGTGGAGGCCATGCACATTGTCTCGCACGATCTGGGGCTTTCTGCAAGGCTCGCTCTTGATGGCGGGGAAGAGATCACTGCGCTGGAGATGCAGCGTCGTCTGCTGGAAGCCGTTGAGCGGACCGGATCCGATGTATACGGCAGACGTGGCGGAGATTCTTCCGGGATTGACTGGCCGGATCCATCGACGGAACGCGTCATGCATATGTGGAGGGAGATTCTTTCGGACCTGTGCAAGGTAAGGGATGCGGGTGACGAAGAGCGTCTCGGAATGCGAGATGAAGCGTCTCGAATCGAGTGGCTGGCGAAATGGCAGCTCCTGCATGCGCTTGAGATTCGCATCCGTCATAGGGAGCATGGCCGGATGCCTGGAACCGGCGTATCCAATGGCGCATCCAATGGCGAATCTGCGGAGTCATGGTCAGATCCGAGACTCCGCGCACTCGATCTTGCATGGTCGGCCGTCGATTCCGGGAAGGGACTGTTCGCAAGGATGCAAGGTCGCCTCGAACGCACGGTCAGCGACGATGAGTTGCGGCAAGCCTGCGCGGAACCGCCGCAGGACACCCGAGCATGGTTGCGTGCTCGGCTTGTCAGACGCTTTCCGACTCAGATCATCGGCGTCGCCTGGGCAAGGATGACCGTCCGTGATGACAGGGGCGGCGACCATGCCAAGACGCTGAGGCTGGATATGCGCGATTCCTCGAAGTTCGGCAAGTCTCGTTGCGAGGCTGTGCTGCAGCGAGCCGACAGTGCGGCCGAGGCAGTCGAAATGCTCGCGGCCGAACCGTTCGCGGCCGATCGTGACTGGCGACTTCGCTGATGAGGCTTGGTGCAGAGCGATATGATGGCCTTCGTTCGGGAGACGGCGTCAGTCGTTAGGGAAAGTGATAAATCATTGCTATTCTGTATTATTTCTATCGAGAAGGAATGAGGTGGGACTGATGGATCTGCGAGATTTAACCACGAGGGTTTCTCATCTGGCATTCGAGGCTGGAGAGCACGCCCTTCAGGATCAGGTCAACCCACACGATTTGAAATATCGAGTCCAGCCGAAGTCGGAACAGCGCTTTTCCTCCGAGGTCGACACTCGGCTGATGCGTTTTTGCCGAGACGGCATAGGCAAGATAGATCCGGCCGATGGATTCTGGGAAGATGAGGGTTCCAGTCGTGTGGCCAACAGACGCTACTGGTGCATAGGAAACATTGATGGCGCCATCAATTACGTGCGCAACATGGCTGAGTGGGCTGTGACTTTCTCCCTGTTCGAGATACAGGAGAATGGTGTGCCCTCGCCAATCATTGGAGTGGTCCATGCCCCGGCGCTCGGCCTGACCTACCTTGCGGCTCATGGGCAGGGAGCCATTCGCATCAGGCGAACGCCGATAGGCAGCAAGCGTGAGAAGATCATACCGTCGACGACGGATTCACTTGATGGCTCCGTGGTGAGCTTCGGCATGTCATATTTTCCGAACGAATCGAAACGCGCGCTGAGAACGGTCGCAGCCATGGCTGGAAGGCCTGCCGACATCAAGCGTGTCGGTCCGACGTCACTTGACCTGTGCAAGGTCGCCGATGGAACCTACGACGCCTATTTTGAGCCAAAGCTTCATTCTTGGGATATTCCTGCCGTTTCTGCCGGATCTGTGGTTGTATGGGAGTCACAGGGTAGATTGAATCAGTGGAACGGCAAGCCGATCGACTGGGGACGGGACAACGACATCGTCGCATCGAACGGGCTGATCGATGGAGACCTGAAGGGCTATCTCAACCAGGATTGACATGTCGCAATGGGGTCTTGGCGTGGTTCGGCATGCATGTCTCATGCGCGCGACTGCGCTCGTCCCAGCAATGCAAGGAGGACATATGCCACAGGAACGTAGCCGCATCGTTCGGCAGGCGCATGACGATGTGCAGGAGCAGGGATCGGCCCAACGTGTGAAGGGCGATGAATCGAACATCGACGAGCTTGATTCGGTGCTTGATGATATCGAGACCTCGCTTAGTGAGAACGCCGAAGAGTACGTGAACAGATTCGTGCAAAAGGGTGGCGAGTGATGTGCCTCAGCTACGCGATTCCCATCTTGAGGCAATGGACCACGACCGGTTACGAGGGTCCCGCGGCGGTGCCTTCGCACGCATATTCGGCATAGAAACGGAATATGGGGTGAGCCTCACTGGAACTGAGAGGCTCTGCCCGGCTCCGGATATCGCCAGAACGATGTTTCAGCCGGTCATCTCACGCGCCCGGTCGACCAACACCTATCTGCAGAACGGCGCCCGCCTTTACCTGGATGTCGGATCGCACCCCGAGTACGCGACTGCCGAGGCGCGCACCCCGTTGGACGCCGTGAAGCAGGATCTTGCAGGTGAGCGGATCGTGGCTCGCCTTGCCCTACGCGCCCAAAAACAGCTCCAGCGTGAATATGGTGCCGAGGCGCGCGTGCACGTGTTCAAGAACAACGTCGATGCCTCTGGACAGTCATTCGGATGTCATGAGAACTATCTGCTGCGACGCCACGTCTCACTCGATGACGTGCGCAGGCTGTTGGTGCCCTTCCTGGTGACGCGACAGCTTTTCTCCGGTGCGGGAAAGGTCACGAGAGACGGTTTCGAGCTTTCCCAGCGCGCCGACTATCTTGACGAGGCTGTCTCGAGTGCAACGACCCGCTCGCGCCCGATGGTGAACACCCGTGACGAGCCACATGCCGATCCTGAGCTTTTCCGCAGACTGCATGTCATCGTCGGCGACTCGAATCGCTCCCAGGTCGCCACATGGATGAAGCTGGCCACGACTCACCTGGTGCTCTGCATCATCGAGGAGGCCATCGAGAAGGGTTCTGCGACACCATTCGAACGTTGTGCGCTTGTCTCTCCCGGGAAGGCGATCCGTGCCGTCAGCAGGGACCTCACTGGCCGTGCCATGATCGATGTGGTGGCGGACTCCGGCGAACAGCACTCGGCGCAGTCATCCGCACTGTCCATCCAGCATGTGTATCTTGAGGCGGCCCAGGACTTCGTGTCCCGTCATAGCGGTCTGGGAAGCTCCGTCCTTGACGATGCGGGGCAGGTCCTTGAACTATGGGGCCGTGCGCTTCAGGCCATCGAAGCGGGGAACTGGCAGGCCCTGTCGGATTGGGTAGACTGGGCGGCGAAGCTACGCATAATCAATGCGCTGAATCGACGCGGTCGTGCCCATATGGGGAAATCGTCGCCATCATGGGCGCAGATGAAGATGCTTGATTTCGAATACCATGACATCGTCAATGGGCATGTCATAGAATCCCTGGAGCGGCATCGCCAGTTGAAGACCCTGATCTCCAAGGAAATGATCTCGGATTCGGCGAGCAACCCTCCAGCTGACACGCGCGCACGGCTGCGTGGCCTATTCGTTCGCAGGGCGCTTGCCAGCGATATCCCATGGTCATGCGATTGGACGCATCTGGTCGCCATGGGGGACCATCATGCGGAATTCGAGATCATGGATCCCTTCATGAGTGATGTCACCCCGGATTTCGAGGAATTCATCGATTCCATGGCTCCTGGCTACATCGAACGTGATTCCTGATGTGCGTCTTGACCGCGAAATCAAAAATCCCGGTCGATAACGTTATCGACCGGGATTACAACGTTTGTATGTCCCCAGATTACTTGGTGACTGCCTTCTTGAGCAGTGAGCCTGCGCTGATGCGGACGCCGTAGCTTGCTGGAATCTTGATGGTTTCACCGGTGCGTGGGTTGCGGCCGGTGCGGGCAGCGCGCTTGACGCGTTCCGCCGAGAAAAGACCCGTAAGTCTCAGGCCTTCGCCTGACTGGAGGGACTCCACAAAAATATCCTGAAATGCGTTGATTGCAGCCTCAGACTGTGCCTTGGTCAGGTTTGACTTCTGTGCAATCTTTGAAACGAGATCGGACTTGTTGTATGCCATATGAGCATCCTTCTTTTGGGGGCCCCCATCCTTTCCGGGAAACCCATCGGTCACAGACGATATTAGCGCATATCCGTTGAAATTGCCGCGTTCCTAAGGGTTTTTTCTGCAAAACGCCGGTATCTTGACAAGCATTTTCACATCATCGTCATATCATCGTCATCCAGTCAGGCGATTCCCACTAGAGAAGACTGTGCCTTTCCAGCCATTTGGCGGCAAGGGCGCCGAGTGGAATGCGAATCCAATACGTTGCGACGCGGAAGAGCACCGTTGCTGAAAGAGACAGTGCGGTAGGGACGCCAAGGCTCGAGAATCCGAATGTCAGCGCAGCCTCCACGGCTCCCAACCCTCCCGGTGTCGGCACTGCCGAACCGATCGTGTTGGCCAGAAGATATATGAATGTGGTTTCCATGATGTTGGTGTGGTATCCAAATGCCATCAGTGCCGCCCAGTAGCCGAATCCGAGGCCGAAGCTCTGCAGCCATGATCCCAAGGAACTGATGATCAGCTCCTTGGGCTGGGTCAGCACATCAAGCAGCTGACGTGTGTAGGTCGACACTATCGGAAGCAGACGCTTCATCGCATATTGGCGAACGGGAGTAATCGCGATTGCGAGTGCGATGATGATTGCCAGAACGCCGATCACTACGACGAGGGTGTTCGTTGGGATCATGCCGGAGAAGCTGCTGCGGCCCGTGAATATGCCTATGAAGACCAGAAGCAGGAATGTGGTGGCAAACTGCACGGCCACCACTGCGCTCATGATCGCCGTGGCGATGCTATTCTTGTACCCGCTCTTTCTCAGGTATTGCAGATTGACGAAGGCGGGGCCTACGCCGGAAGGCATGGAGACGGCAGTGAAGCTCGAAGCGACCTGCGTCAGGAACAGACCAAGGTAGTTGCGCTTGTCCCTGTCGACGAAGGTGCCAAGCGATATGGCGCCGCCGAGCCAGGCCATGACGCCGAAGAGGAAGCACAGACCCGCCATCCATGGGTTGGCATGGGTGACTGCATCGATGACCTGTTGAAGGTTCAGCTGTGTGATGATGACCACGACGGCGACGATCAGCAGCACCAAGGCCGCGAAGGAGCGGAAGCTGAAACGGGAGAGATTCACCGTCTCGAGCGATTCGACGGCTTCTTCATCGCTCAGCTTGCGAACATCGTCCCGCAGGTCTCGAATCGTGTTTTTGCCCCATGTCGGCAGGGCGCAGGTCGATGCGGGAATGGCGACCTTCTGCATGAAGGGCGCGAGCTGGATGACCGCATCCTTGCCCCAGACGGCGCATGCGATATTCAAAGTGCGTTCACGGCCTATGGTGCAGCAGAGAAGTACAAGAAGCTGCACCCGATCGATGCTCATATTCGGTGAGGAGCTTGCATAGTCGCCATTCTGCCAACCTGCGATGACTACGTTGCCATGCTCGTCGCGTGAGAGATTCGAGGCGGAGATATGGCGATGCGTGTACCCATGTCGATGGGCTGTCTCCAGATAGTGCATCATCTGTCTGGCATCGTCGTCGTCAATGCCGTCAAGATCGAGCTTTTCAAGCCTCACGTCGGTGTCGAAGACAAGAACCGACGACTCGCCCACCGCAGACATCGCGTATGGGTGGGCGGCTGTCAGGCCCAGATTGCGAAGTCCGAGCAGCATCGAAAGATGATGTTCGGTCGTGTCATAGGCAGATCTGTCGCGCCGCATCGCGATTCCGGAGAATTTGATCCATCGCCACACCTGCAGAAGATATCCGGCGGTATGCGTCTGGTTGTCCAGGACCGAGACCACATATGACCTGCCTTGCGTGTCGACGAGCCGGTATATGCGTGACTGCGAGGTGTTGTCATCGAGAAGGGAGGATCCGCTCTGGGCATCTCGGACCTGGGCTTGCTGCCTTTCGTCCTGAGGATCGCCGGAGTGCATTGCGTGGCTGTCATCTTCCGACAGACGTTCGAGCACGGCGGTGGATATGCCTATGGTCCTCACCGATTGCACAATCTCATTTCCCCATGCACCCTTGTTCTGGGTTCCGGATGCGAAGCGGATGAGCATGCCCAGCATGCAGCCTACGGTGATCGAAACCAATGAGCCTGACAGTGAGTTGGATGACAGAGCGACCGAAACGATGCCGACTCCCAGCAGCAGATTCCACCCCCACACCAGTGAATTGCGCATGCGCCGGGGGCCCGCGGCGGTGAGGAACGCTCCCAGTCCGGCATATATGTCAGGCAGAAACCCAATGCCTGTGAGCAGCGCTGAGGAGCTCAAAGCCTCGATCAAGGTCTGATTGCCTATATGAATGATGAGCATCGACAGCAGTCGGATGACCGTATACCCGCTGAACAGTGCCAGCGTTGACGTTATGGCCTGCTGCCATTCCCTGTTGATGAGCAGCTGAACGAGGACCCATATGACTATCACGGTAGTGACGAATTGCTGCAGCAGGCTGGTCGGAAAGTCGACAAGCCACTCAAGCGCATGGCCGGCCGTGGTGTGCACGTCGGATTCGACGCCTGCGGTCAGTCCCTTGAGGTAAAGAGACACAAGCACCACGAGGACGAATGCCAGCAGATACGACCCTGCTCGCACCAGGTCGCCAAAATCGTGCACGCGCTTTGGAGCGGTGTCCGTTATCTGCGGCACAACGTTATCTGTGGAAGGACCATCGTCCGTGGCATGGCCATCGTCCGATGGAATAGTGGCAGAGATCGGTGTCGCCTGACTGCTCGATCCGAGGTCTGCCTGATTGTCCGAATCCTGGACATTATCTCTCTTCTTGAGATTGTTCCCCATATCAGTCGAAGTTTACCAAACGTCCGGCGATGCCCACATAGCTTTCGGGACGCAATCGCTTCAGCCGACTTGACGTTTCATCATCGAAGTCGATCGTGGATATGAAGGATTCGACGGCTTCCTGATCTATGGCATGGCCTCGCATGAGTTCCTTGACTCGCTCATAGGGGTTGTCCATTCCGGAACGCCCTTCCAGGGCCGCTGCACGCATCGCGGTCTGAATCGGCTCGCCAAGCACCTCCCAGTTTTCCTGCAGCTCTCGTTGTATGACGGCATGGTTCGGATGCACGGATTTGAGTCCGCCGAGCAGATTGTCCAGTGCCAGCAGCGCATATCCGAATGCAGATCCGATATTGCGCTGGGTGGTGGAATCGGTGAGATCGCGCTGCCAACGGGTCTCCGTGAGCGTGGCGCCGAGCGTGTCGAAGAACGAGCATGAGATCTCGAGGTTGGCCTCGGCGTTCTCGAAGCGAATCGGATTGACCTTGTGAGGCATGGTGCTTGAACCGGTTGCTCCCTTGACAGGAGTCTGCGCGAACACTCCTCGTGAGATATACATCCATGAATCCGTCGCCAGATTATGCAGGATGCGGTTGAGATGGCTGATGCTTCCATAGAGTTCAGCCTGCCAGTCGTGCGATTCGATCTGAGTGGTGAGGGGATTCCATGTCAGGTGCATTCGATTGGTGACGAATTCCTGTGAGACGGCGAGCCAGTCGACGTCGGGTAGGGCGGCGACATGCGCGCCGAACGTTCCCGTCGCACCGTTGATCTTGCCCAGGTACTCCTGAAGTTCGATATGCTTGATCTGGCGACCCAGCCGATAGGCGAACACGGCAAGTTCCTTGCCTAGAGTCGTTGGAGTGGCGGGTTGGCCATGCGTCAGGCTCAGCATGGAGAGATCCTTGAACTCCTCGGCCTTGTCCTTGATGTAGTCAACGAGTTCCAGAGCCGCTGGAAGCCAGATCTGCTGGACTGCGTCCTTGACGCAGCGAGCGTACGAAAGGTTGTTGATGTCTTCGCTGGTGCAGGCGAAGTGAACGAGTGGCTTGAGTCTGGCAAGCTCGGTATCTGTGCCGAGTTGTTCCGCAGCGGCGTCAAGGCGACGGTCGATGTAGTATTCAACGGCCTTCACGTCATGATGGGTGACTTCCTCGATGGCCTTGAGCTCTGCGATGCCATCTTTTCCGAAAGCCTCGGGAATGCTCCGCAGATACCGTCGCTCAGCTTCGGTGAATGGGGTCACTCCAGGGATGATGGCCTGCAAGCCGTTGCCGTCAAAGCCATTCGCGAGCAGAATCATCCATTCGACCTCGACGCGCATGCGTTCGCGATTGAGCGCGGCCTCGCTCAAATATTCGGTGAGAGGTGATGTCTGTGACTGATAGCGTCCATCGAGAGGGCTGAGGGCAAGTGCGGGTTCAATTTCAGAAAGCTTCATAGCCAACAGAATACGCGAAGCCCTGAACGCTATGGGTGAGCGTCGGTCAGGCGATCATCCGGTGGCGGCATGCAGTCGTCCTTGGTAATGCCTTGTCGATTCGAGGGTGCCGGAGGTGATCGCCTTGAAGTGCTCGTCGTGCATGCTCGCAGCCGGAGAACCTATATGGAGGGCATCGTTCCAGGCTTCCTGCTGCTTTTCCATCGAATGATGCTCACCTTTCGACGCTTCGACGGCAGCATCGGATTCCACGGCGCAGTCCCTCTCCGATTGTGGCTCTTCCTCCGTCTCGGTCCTGTCCGCCCCTGTCTTGCATGCCATGCCCGCCGGCTCCGCTGAAGATGTCGTCCGTGCGCGCACGCTCAGCCATGATGCATTGCTGGGATTGCGTCTTCCATCAAGGCCGGGAACCACATCTCGATCGACCTCTATGCTGGTGACCCAGGTCTTCTGCGGTATCGGGTGGTTGCCGACTGGCGAGCCTGCCGTGATCACATGGGATATCTGATATTCCCTCTGCGCGTCGGCTGCGATCGTTGCCGCGACAATTCCTCCCTGGGAATGCCCGACCAGGGCCACCTTGTCTGATTGCCTGATTCCAGCCTCCTTCATCGCTGCAAGGACGAATCTGACACTGTCTGCGTTCATGCGTCGTTCGGCACTGTCGCTCATGAGTTCCACGTTCTGCAGCCATCCTATCGGCGTATCGGCGTGGGAGTCGGTTCCTGGTATCGTCACCACCCAAGATGCCAGGCCCTTCGCGTCGACATATCGCTGAATGGCAATGGTGGCGTAATATCCGTCGCCCTGCGACCCGATGCGCTGCAGGTTCGACAGGGCCTGCCTCACCGATCGTGCTGCAGGCAGCGAGATGCCTTCGACCTGCCGCACGCTGAGATCGTTGCCCTGCTTCAGCGCGGAGACGAGGCTGGTGTAGCCGCTCAGACCATGTGCGATCATGCCGATGCCAAAGCCTGCAGCGAGCCCCGCAAGCATGCGAAGGGTGGTTTCCTCGGCATGAGAATATGTCGAGTGAGCGCGAGCCAGCAATCGAGCAAGTTCCGAGATGCCATCCGACAGCGTCTGCTCGGATGCGGCGACTTCCGTCAGCATGGCAACGAGCCAGGTGGGTTGCAGAAGGGTGTGAAGGTATGCTCCCGGATGGTGCGATGACTCTGCAGACAAGGCAGGGCAGAGCGGAGCCTGGGCCGGCAGGCATGCGGTTCGCATGATTGCCTCGCGCCAGTGCGTCGTGCACCTTGCCAAGGACTCAGACGTGGCCTCAAGCTGATGAACCACCGTGATGCACGCAAGGGATTCAGGGGTTGAGAACGGCTTGCCCCCATAGACCGATGATTGCAGACTTCCTGGGGAATACTGCCTCATCATCGAATCCAAGCGCTGAGTCTGAACTGGATTTCAGACAGCATCCTCGAGCATCGCTGTCCATGAATGATGATGCGTTGGGCATGCTGACGAGCCTGCGACGCAGCTTTTCCCTCCCATGTCAGTCCTTGCAGGCCTTGAAGCGCAGATTGAGATTCCGCGATCCTGGTCTGAGCGGTGGCGATGATGGGCAGCAACTGATGTATGTGATGACGAGCCAACGCAAGACATGGGCACGGAGGAGCGTATGTCCCGTCTGACGATGCCTGGCTGATTGCTTGCAATGCGCCGTGTGGCTGAGCCGGAAAGGCTCCGAATTCAATGGGCTGGCGATGTGTGATCTGGTTCATTGCCTCAGTCCAGCATCGCGCCGGGCAAGTCTCAAACTCGTTTGGGAATGTGGTCGAATGTCGGTCCGATCGAACGCAGACGACCGTTCGACTCCGCTATGCGATCGCGACCCTCGCGGTCTGTACGGTGAACATGCTTACCAGGCCTTTGTCGTGGAACTTGAAGAACTCGAGGGAGTGCCCGACGACGTGCTCGCCGAGGAACTTGAATTCGACTGTTGAAGCGTCTGATTCTGCTTCAGCAATTCTGCGACCTTCTTCCGCTGCTCGGCATTCAGGCTTGATTCTGGAGTGCTGCTTGCCGAACTTGAGCTTGCCCCGCTCGCATTGCTGGAAGATGTGCTGCCGCTGCTGCCATTCTGGGCCTTGAGCGCGGCGTCGATCATAGCCGTAAGCTTCCTGGAGGTCGCAGCATTGGACTTCACGGCATAGGACACGCCTGGCAGCAGTGCATGCGAGAATGCCTCGGCATCTGAAAACTGAGCATCGGTCTGCTGCTGGGCTGCCTTGAGCTCGTTCAGATCAGCATCGTCCTTGGAGGCAGCCTTGATGTTGCTCTGCAGGCTTTGGGTCGCCTGATTGTATGTGCCTGCGGCACGGATGTTCACCAAGGTGAGCGCCAGACCTAGAAAGACGATGGTTGCTGCCACGATCAGAACGATCCTGACACCTAGGGACGCCCTGTGTCTGGGCTTGGCGGTCTCTGACGCGTCCAACGCCTGATCTGAGGTTGCATTGCGTGTTGACTTGGTGCTCACAACATCCTCCTTGTGGTCGTCAGCCATGCACCGAACTCCCATAGAAGCAGCGCCCCCGTCACGATGGCAAAGGGCCAGACCACAGGCATCGCCCGCTTGCGCCTCTTGACCGTGGTAGTCACGCGATACTGCTTGGAAGCCTCTTTCGAAGCCGAGTCCGACAATGTCTTCTGTGCGTTCGTCGCTATGTATCGGCCGCTGATCTCGTCGGCGATTGCGGCAAGATTCTTTGGATCCATCCTGGAGACCGCAGGCTTCTTCGTGCTTGGATCGATAACCCAGCTGCCACTCTGCGTCTGATCGCCAGAAGCCGTGACTTCGGTGACGGGGACCTGCCCTCCCTGCGTTGAACCGACACCTATCGTGAACCCATCGCTGATGTATCCGCGCAATGATGAGAAGCTTCTGCGCGTTGCCGAACTGGTCTGTTCCCCATCGGTGATGATATAGAGCAGTATGGAATCATTGGGGTGCTGGTCATGGGTCGACTTCAGATTCACGATCAGCTTGTCCAGCGGGGCATCGAGGTTGGAACCCGACGAGCTGGCGGTGGGTTCCGTGCGAAGCGTCTCGGCCCAGTTGGTCAGAGCGTTGGAATCGGGGGTCAGAGGAACATCCAGGCTGGCGCTCGCTCCAAAGCTCATGCCTGCAAAGCTCGCATCGGGATACAGCTTCGTGATGTCGGTCACCGCCTTGCTGGCGGCGTTGAGTCGGGTCATCGTGTCCTGACTGCCATATTTGGCATCTTTCACAGCCATCGAACCGGTGACGTCCACTGCGACATACACGTCTGTCGCATTGATGGCCTGACTCGTCGTGGTGGAAACGACGCTTGGCGTCAGCACCATGATTGCGATCAGGACGGCGATCGCGCTTCGTCTGATGCAGGCTGCGAGGGTGGTGTCCGAGTTCTCCCGCTGCCGCACGAAGAGCACTGCATTGACGATCGCCGCAACGATCAGAGCCGCCGCGATGATGCCGCCGGCAATCCAACCCAGTGATGGGGAGAGCATGTATCCGTTCATCGACGCAACCTCCAGACGGTCAGCATGAAGCCCCCAAAGAGCACAGCCAAGGCGAGAACCCACCACGTAGGCTCATCGACGATGCTTGCCTGGTCATCGGATTCTTCGGATCCGTTGCGTCTGCTTTCTATCTGCTTCACCAGATCCTCCACGCCCGCATTTGCACTGGTGGCGAGGAAGATGCCGCCATGCGACTGTATCTCGTTCTTCATCTGTATGGTCGTGGCATCGCCTTCGCTTTCCTCAGGGCCTGCGAACAGACCATCCACGTTGATCTTCGCAGATTTCGCCAGATCAAGGGCCTGCTTGAGCGAATATGTGGAGGTGCCGGAAACGACGTTATCGGTTGCCAGAACGATCGACGATGACCGGCTTGCGGTCGAGCCCGATGAGCTGGTACTCGAATACGAGAATCCGGGCAGCATCGCCGAGCAGTTCACCAGACCGTCCCCTATGAGCGAAGTCTCGTTCTGACGGTTCTGAGTGCCATCGAGCCAATCTGAAATCGCCTGATAGTCCTTGTCGCTCATCTTGTCGATGTCGCTCTGCGACTGCACCCCGTCAAGGATCTTGTCTGCCTTGCGCAGCTGCCTGGAAACCAGGGAATAGTCATCGGTAAGCGGAAACACGGTGCGTGACGTTGAGTTGAAGATGCTCATGCCGATGCGTTCCCCTTGGAAGTTCGAGACCAATCCCAGATATGTGGAGATGATCGTACGATCGTAGGGGAGTGCGGAACCCGATACGTCAAGGCAGAGCACGATGTCTCTGGTGCTGCTGTATTCCTCGCTTGAATCGACGGAGGATGGGCGTGCGTTGATCACTCCAGCAAGTATCAGCGCCGCAGCAAGAGCAGCGATCGCGAGACGGTTGAGGTTGCGCCAGCCTCGATACTGGTCGGCGATGTTCTCCGTCTGCAGATGCCTCTCAACATTCCATACCTCAGCATCGGATTCGCGAATGACCGGGGGATAGTTGCGTCGATTCCGCCACCACACCAGGGCGACCACCACAAGAATCGCCACCGCGGCGACCGCGAAGGCCCAAGGCCAGCGCCATATAAGCACACCCATCTATATGCGCCACCTTTCCGTAAGACGACCGACCCAGCGCGCAGCCTCATGCACCGTCGATTCCTTGGCCTGACGGTTGCTCTCCCCGTCGGCGAACTCAGGAGGATACAGCGCCGCTATCGTCTGTCTGAGCAGGTCCATGCCGTTCCTGTTGTTTCCGTGCCTTGATTCACTGCCAAAATCCGCCAGTGTATTCGACCTCACATCCTTGCTGAGGTTCCTCGACGCGTATTCACGGGCGATGCGGGCCAAGGCTACGAATGCCTCCTCACGTGTGATCTCTCCCGACTCGAAACGTTGTTCGACATCATCGATTCGACCGTGCCAAGGGTCCGTGCGCGAGGTCTGGCTGTGCGCCCCTGTGCGCTTGGGCTCTCTGACCGTCCGTGGACGCCACAGCCAGATGACGAGTGCGATCGTGGCGCATACGATGACCGCGCCCGCCAGCGCTGCGAACCACAGCTTTCCCGTGCCAAGGCTGCCGAGGACGTCGAGATCCGAGGTGTCGATCCCCGCCAGGAACAGTGTTCGGCCGTCAGGGCCTGCAGTGCTGAGAACATCGATCATCGAGTGCCGTCTCCAACTTTTTCTCTATCTGATGTGGTTGCATATGGCTTTACTATGCGATTCGTAGAACTGCGGGCAAGTGAAAGGGACACCAGTCTGACAAAATCATGAAACATGAGCTCGCTCGAACTCGAACGAAGCATCCTCGAGCCCGATTTCTGCAACTCATGGGTGAGTTGGGCTGCATTGAAGCGCCGATGATTCTCGACGTCCTCCGCATTTGCCTTCCGTGCAAGGAAAGCCGGAACGAAACGTCCGGTGGCTGCATCGACCACGCGATCGTAGCGCCGTGGTCGTGAAAATGGGTTGACCGTCACCACATTGATGACGACCACGGGATGCGATTGGGCGAGTTGGCGAATCTTCTCGAGCTGGGGCTTTTCAAGCGCAGTGTCGTCCGTTGCCAGGACCAGCAGTGCATTGCGATCCTGAATCCGCCTTCCGTAGTCCAGCAACGCATCGAGGTTTCGCGGACGATCCAGGTCGCGACCGGTCGCGTCGTCGAGCCTGCGTTCGAATTGCGCGAAGCCGCCATTGAACTGTATGCGGGTGATGTTCGCCGAATCGCCCAGCACAAGGGATATGTCATCTGAGCGGCGAAGCGAAAGCGTCGCAAACATCGCGAGTGCGTTGCATGCCACGTCGAGAGCGCGCTCGCCGCCCTCGCAGCTTCCTGACATCTCCATGCCCATGTCTAGAAGCATCCAGACACGACTCGTCGAAGGCCGTTCCTTCTCGGCGATCATGGGACGGCCGACGCGGGCACTGGTCTTCCAATCAATGAGTCGAGCCTCGTCACCGGGCTCATAGGCCCTTATGTCGAGGGTGTCCTGACTCCCGCCACGCTGATGGGAAGTATGTTCGCCCTCGAGAACACCCATCGCCCGGCGTACCGTCGGAAGGCTCAGCGTGCTGCCAAGGGACTCGATCTTGCGGCGAATGGGATCGTTCGATTCATCGGTGACTTCCGTGCGCCTCTGCGAACTCATGGTACGGGCACCGCCTGCACGATGGAATCAATCACCTCATCGCTTGCCACTGCGTCAGCCAGAGCCTCGAAAGTCAGCAGTATGCGATGGCGAAGCACCTCATGCACATAGGCCTTGATGTCTTCCGGAATAACGAAATCACGGCCTGAAAGCAGGGCGTTCGCCTGACCGATGCGCGTCAGCGCGATGGATGCTCGCGGGCTTGCACCGAGGCGAACCAGATTGGACAGTCCTTGAATCGGATGGGTTCCCGCTCCTCGGCTGGTCGCTGCCAAATCGACGGCGTAGTTCATTATCGCGTCAGAAACGTGGACCTTGCGCGCCGAGGATCGAAGGAACTTGACGTCATCGATGGAAATGATGTCAGATCCGAGAGTCTCGGTGTTGACCGTATCCGTGCCTCGTCTGGTGAGCAGCTGAAGCATCTTCTGCTCGTCGTCGGCATTTGGATACGTCATCACCGCCTTCATCATGAAACGATCCATCTGCGCCTCTGGAAGGTTGTATGTGCCTTCCTCCTCGATTGGATTCTGCGTTGCGATGACCATGAATGGCTTCGGCAAGGCGATTGGTTCGCCACCTATGGTGGTCGTGCCTTCCGCCATTGCCTCAAGCATAGCTGACTGAGTTTTCGCATTCGAACGGTTGATTTCATCGAGCAGCACGAAATTTGCGTGGATCGGGCCAATCATGGTGGTGAAATGCTGCGTCGAGAAATCGAACACCTGAGTGCCGACCAGGTCCGAGGGCATCAGATCCGGCGTGCACTGAACGCGTTTGAAGCTTCCTGAGACAGAGGTTGCCAGGGTCTGCGCGGCCGTGGTCTTTGCAAGGCCGGGGACGGATTCTATAAGAATGTGTCCACCAGCGACCATCGTCACGATCAATGATTCGCGAAGATTGTCCTGACCGATCAAGGTCTGTGCGAATCGCGATCGAATGGTGTTCGCGAATTGACTCGCCCTCTCCTCATCCTCATGGGTGAGGGGCTCTGCATCTATGGTGCGCATGTGATTCTCCGGTTTCAAAGGAAAGTCTGAGTTCCCGCCAACATCGGCTCGAACCCCGGTCGTGGGATGCGGCTCACCCTCAGAAGTGTTGTCATTTACGCCATCTTGTGGTTGCGGAGGAAATAGTGCCATGGACACCACTGTAACCGCAGTTTCTGACCGTCTCCTAGAATCGCCCCAAGCCTTATCGGTGTGCCTCGCTGGGAAGGCTCCAGTCTATTGGGTCAGCTCCCATGGAGACCAATGCCGCATTTGCCTTGGAAAATGGCTTGGACCCGAAGAACCCATAGCGGACCGAAAGTGGACTGGGATGGGCGGACTTGATGATGAAGGCATTGCCAAGCAAGGGTTCAAGACTCTGAGCCTGCCGCCCCCACAGTATCGCGACCAGCGGGAGTGGTCGGCCATCCTTGTCCTTCCGCCCATTCAATGCTGTTATCGCGGCTTCGGTTATCTGCTCCCAGCCCTTGTTGCGGTGGCTGGCAGGCTTGCCGACGCCCACCGTCAGGCATCTGTTGAGCAACATCACGCCACGTCTGGTCCAGGGGGTCAGATCGCCGTTCAGAGGCTGTGCGACATGAACGTCCGATACCAGCTCAGTGTAGATGTTGCGAAGACTTCCTGGAAGAGGGCTGACCCTGGGGTCGACGCAGAAGCTCAGGCCGACGGGATGCCCTGGTGTCGGATAGGGATCCTGGCCGACGATGAGCACGCGTATCGACTCGAAGGGAATGGTGAACGCTCTGAGGATGTCAGCGCTCGCAGGCAGGTATGGTCTGCCTTCCCTCAGTTCGTTTCGAAGGAAGTCTCCCATCCGGTGAATGTTTGGCTCGACGGGTTCGAGAGCCTTCGCCCAGCCCGCTTCGATGAGCTGGTCCAGCGGTTTGACGTGTGGTCGCGATGAGGATTGTTCCATATGGGATTGTTCCATATGGAACACACTAGTATGGGCCAGGACTCTTGGCCGGGACACGGTTCGAGGTCCTATCGTATAAGATATTGAGGGAATTGTCCTATTGGGCGGTGAGGATATTACACTCTGTATGTAGTCGGATGAGGAGCTTTTATATGGGACGCAAGCGTAATGAACGTGCTGGTTATGATTCGTACACACGAGATGAGTTCGATAATCCTCCTGCCGGTCCGATGGGAGTTCATCGTGGCACCCGTTCCCTGGCGGCAAGGACCATGCCATATTTCGTAGTTCTGCTCGTTGCAGTCTTGCTGGGGTTCCTGGCATGGGCGCTGCTTTCCGGCGCGGCTTCCAGCATTCGTCTGCCATGGGCCTCGAGTTCCAGCACCGCAGCATCCTCGACGACCTCCAAGTCCGAGTCAAGCTCGGCGTCTGACACCAGCTCATCATCGTCCTCTGCAACATCGACGGGTTCGGCTTCCTCATCGGCGTCCACCAGTCCGAGCACTTCCACCTCAAGTTCCTCGACGTCCTCCGAGGCCGTCAATAAGGCCACGAGCATCCGCGTCATCAATGGCACCTCGGTCAGCGGCTACGCCGCAAAGCAGAAGACCGTGCTGAACAATGCCGGATACACGAACGTGGTGGCTGCGAATCCGACGGGCAGCGTGCCATCGTCCAGCGTGGTCTGGTATCAGAACGAGACTGACAAGTCCACGGCCGAGGCTGTGGCGAGCTCTCTTGGAATATCGACGGTTTCTCAGATGACCTCGATTTCAGCGCCGATCGTAGCCGTCCTTCTGGAGTGATCTGCTGGAGTGGATTGTCTGGAGTAATAGGGGAATCACGTCGAATGCGTGCGTGCTTCGTTTTTTTGAGCATTTTTTCATGATTTATCAGAAAAATCTTCAAAAATGCTGAGAAATATTTGTAATATTCGGCGTTTTGCTCACATTCGTGTCTAGAATGTATATGCCGACCGGATAGTAGCGGTGAGTTTCGCTTCTGCCGTGACGCGGCACTTTTCTAAGGAAGTTTGTTATGGCACAGGGCACTGTGAAATTCTTCAGCGCTGGCAAGGGTTACGGATTCATCAACCCTAGCGATGGTGGAGAAGATGTTTTCGTTCACTATTCAGCTATCGAGTCCGATGGATTCAAGTCCCTCGATGAGGGCGACAAGGTCGAGTACGAGGTAGAGCAGGGACCTAAGGGTCTCCAGGCGACGAAGGTCACCAAGATCTGATTCAATCAAGACTTTTTAGCCTAGGCTCCGGTCGCCCGGAGCCTTTTTTGTATTATTTTCGACGTGATTCCGACGAGATTCCGAGTTTTGCGGCAATTGCCAAGTATCGGACCTCGAAATCCTTGATATCACGTTCGAATAAAGCCAAAAATCAGCGTTGATACTTGGCAATTGCCGCAAAACTCGGAATCTCGCGCTGAAAATGCGTGAAAGCGGCTGGATATGGCTTCGCGGCACGGTCTGAGGTGATGGTTGTTGCTGTTCGCAGCACGCGTAGTTGGCACTCTCGGGTTGAGAGTGCTAATCTCGCAGTTGGCACTCGGGATACGAGAGTGATAATCAGACAGCTGACGGTTTGGTTATCGTGCAGTCTCGTACGGGAGTGGATACTTAACACCTCAAGCCGTTTATGGAGGAACAATGGCAAAGATCATTGCTTATGACGAGGAAGCTCGTCAGGGAATGCTTGCGGGCTTGGACAAGCTTGCAGACACAGTAAAGGTTACGCTTGGTCCGAAGGGACGCAATGTCGTTCTTGACAAGACCTATGGCGCACCGACCATCACCAACGATGGTGTTTCAATCGCGAAGGAAATCGACCTCGAAGACCCATATGAGCGCATCGGCGCCGAATTGGTCAAGGAAGTCGCCAAGAAGACCGATGACGTCGCAGGCGACGGCACCACAACAGCCACGGTTCTCGCACAGTCCCTCGTTCACGAAGGACTGAAGAACGTCGTTGCAGGCTCCAACCCAATCGCATTGCGCCGTGGCATCGAGAAGACGTCTGACGCAATCGTCAAGGAGCTTGTCAAGGCTGCCAAGGATGTCGAGACCAAGGATCAGATCGCGGCCACCGCAACGATTTCCGCTGCAGATCCAGAGGTTGGCGAGAAGATCGCCGAGGCCTTGGACAAGGTTGGCATGGACGGCGTCGTCACCGTCGAGGACAACAACCGCTTCGGTCTCGATCTTGATTTCACCGAGGGCATGCGCTTCGACAAGGGATATATTGCGCCATACTTCGTCACCAATGCTGACGAGCAGACCGCAGTGCTCGAAGACCCATACATTCTGCTCACTTCCGGAAAGCTTTCGAGCCAGCAGGATGTCGTGCACATCGCAGAGCTCGTGATGAAGTCCGGCAAGCCATTGCTGATCATCGCCGAGGATGTTGACGGAGAGGCTCTGCCAACGTTGATTCTCAACAAGATCCGTGGAACGTTCAACTCCTGCGCAGTCAAGGCTCCTGGCTTTGGCGACCGTCGCAAGGCGATGCTGCAGGACATGGCCATTCTCACGGGCGCGCAGGTCGTGTCCGACGAGTTGGGTCTGAAGCTCGATTCCATCGATATGAGCGTTCTGGGAACGGCCAAGAAGGTCATCGTCTCCAAGGATGAGACCACCATCGTTTCCGGCGGCGGCTCAAAGGATGAGGTTGCTGCCCGCGTCTCGCAGATTCGCAGCGAGATCGACAACACGGATTCCGACTATGACCGTGAGAAGCTGCAGGAGCGTCTTGCAAAGCTCGCAGGTGGCGTTGCAGTCATCAAGGTCGGTGCGGCAACTGAGGTCGAGGCCAAGGAACGCAAGCACCGCATCGAGGATGCTGTGCGCAATGCAAAGGCAGCCATCGAGGAAGGGTTGCTTCCTGGCGGTGGCGTTGCACTCATTCAGGCAGCTGCCAAGGCCGAGCAGGATGTGAAGCTCGAGGGCGACGAGGCCACGGGTGCAGCGATTGTCTTCCGGGCAATCGAGGCTCCAATCAAGCAGATTGCAGAGAATTCCGGTCTGTCAGGCGCTGTGGTGATCGACAAGGTTCGTTCGCTGCCTGATGGTGAAGGATTCAATGCATCCACGAACGATTACGAAGACCTGCTTGCAGCAGGTGTCGCCGATCCTGTGAAGGTGACCCGCTCTGCACTGCAGAATGCGGCTTCAATCGCAGGCCTGTTCCTGACGACTGAAGCGGTCGTCGCAACCAAGCCGGAACCACCGGCACCGCAGGCACAGGGCGGCGCTCCTGACATGGGCTACTGAGCCGATTATCGGTTCAGGCCACATGGCGTGAACATTCATGACATGAATCGTTCATAAAACAGCGTTCATGAAACAAGGTTCATGAAAAAGGGCGGAGAGTTTGAGACTCTCCGCCCTTTCTCTATCTCTTTCATCCGAATGCAGATTCATGTGAATATTGGCTGTCACATCGACTTGAAAAGATGCAGCGAAGGCGACTGTCAGGCCGTGGTCTTGGACCGATGCGTTCGCACGTAAGGCAAGAGCCTGACCATGGGAACGGAGCGGTTCCCACAGACTCCTGCAAGCTTCGAGGACGCATGGCAATCCAGCGGCTTGACGCGCACGCAGAACACCCAGAAGATCACATGAACAGCCGTGAAGCCTGCACCTCCGCATCCTCATATAGCGTCGAAGCCCTGGCAAGTGCGTTTTGGATAGCCTCCAGAGATACCTCGACCTGCTGCTGAGTACTTCTCCACTGGTCTGCGACGGCATTGAACTGAGATGCTGCGCTCCCGGTCCAGACCCCCTGAAGGTTGCTGATGTTGGCATACATGCCTGAAACCGCATCGCGAATCGTTGCTATTGAAGAAGAGACCGCGGCACTGGAGGAACGAATTCGCTCCGAGTCGACCTGATAATTTGGCATCGGAATTCCTTTCGCATAGGGTAATGGATAAATGCACGGGGAAAAATATTCCAGCCGCTATGGTGGAGGATATGGGGATCATGAAAGCAACCGTAAGCGATGCCAGCAATGTGGTCGAATGTGGCAGCCGACGACACGGTCCGAAGGATGCGCAGAGCAGGACGCTTGAAGTCATTCTCGCAGCAGTGGTCACGATCGTTCTCTGCGCCGCCTACCTCATCTATGGCGCCGCACTTGGCAATGGAATGGCGCAGGCTGCCACCACGAGCGCCTCTCCAAGTTCATCGGGCTCCACTACATCGGGCTCCACTGCGTCGAGCTCTTCCTCGGAGGCGACGGTCAGCGATTCGATAACCGACACCCAGAACCTTCTCGGGGGGGATCTCTCGTCGGTAAGCGATGCGATCGCGCAGACGAAGAAAGAGACGGGCGTGTCGGTGAGACTCCTGTATCTGGCAAACTTCGATGACAGCAAGAATCCCAACAAATGGACCAGTGAACTGTTGGAATCATTGGATCCGGAGCCAAATACGGTGATGCTCGCCGTGGCATCGCAGGATGGCAACCTGGTTGTCGCGGTGTCCTCGAATTCCGATGAATGGCTCAGAAAGCAGTCCACCGTCGATGACCTTTCCAAGGCTGCCCTCAATCCAATCGTTTCAAAAAGCACCCCCGACTGGGGGGCGTCAGCCAAAGACATGATGAATGCGATTGTGCAGGAGAAGAAAACATCCACCAACACATCCACGGTATGGATAGGTGTCGGTATTTTCGCTGCGGTCCTGGCGATTCTTGCGATTCTTGCGATCGTCGTGACAGTCGTCCGCAGAAGAGCCGCAGGTAAGGGTTCGAACTCCCATAGGCACACTCACCGGGGAGAGCGCAAGAATGCCGGAATGTCCTTCCGACGATCGTCGAAGAGCCGTCATGCGCGGCATGGTGGAAATTCCGCTGAAAGCGAGAGTGGGCACGATGGCACGAATAATACAGAAAGTTCTCAGCCAACCTCCAGCCTTTAGAGTCAGGCTATAACCATGAGCAAGCCAATAGAAGCCACAATCGTGGTTGTTGATGATGAACCTTCCATCAGGGATCTTCTCGTAGCGTCCCTCCACTTTGCCGGATTTGAGGTCGAGACTGCGGCTTCGGGCTCTGAAGCCATCGAGGTCATCGAAAAGACCCAGCCTGACCTGATCGTGCTTGATGTGATGCTGCCTGACATAGACGGTTTTACCGTTACGCGACGCATCCGTCAGGAGGGCATAGAGGCGCCTGTGCTCTTCCTCACCGCACGTGACGATACTCAGGACAAGGTGATGGGCCTTACCGTGGGAGGTGACGACTATGTCACCAAGCCATTCAGTCTCGAAGAGGTGGTCGCGCGCATCCGGGCGATCCTGCGCAGAACGCGCGAACAGGTCGAGGACGATCCGATCATCAAGGTCGGCGACCTCGAAATCAACGAAGACTCCCATGACGTGTCGCGTGCCGGGCAGGCGATAGACCTCAGCCCCACCGAATACAAGCTGCTGCGATATCTCATGGATAACGAGGGGCGCGTGCTGAGCAAGGCTCAGATTCTCGATCATGTTTGGCAATATGACTGGGGTGGCGATGCGGCGATCGTCGAATCCTACATCTCCTATCTCCGAAAGAAGGTAGACGGCATCGAGCTGGTGGACGACAACGGCGAAACCCATAAGGTAGATGCGCTGATTCAGACCAAGCGTGGAATCGGATACATGATTCGCGAACCAAAGAGCAACTCGGAATCATAATGAACAAGCGCGTTGGGGAGAAAGTTCCGAAGCGATCGTTGCGCTCGCGGGTCAGGAATGCCTTTTCAAGGTTTTCGCATTCATTCGTGCACAGCGTCGATTCGATACCGTTGAGCACGAAGCTCGTCGCGAGCATGATAGTGGTGCTGATAATCGGGACTTTTGGCATCACGGTGGCGATTCGCCAGATGGTTGGCGGTTATTTGCTGAAGAAGACGGACACCCAGCTGAACCGTCAGGCTTCACTGGTGTTCAACAACATTCGTCAGCTCAGTCAGGATGACGGAGCCAAGTCAGCCCTTGGGCCGACGGACTATTTTCTGCAGATTCGTGATGCCAAAAGCAACATCATGACCACCCCGCTGACTCCTAGCCTGCCATCCGGCGTGGTTTCGACCCCCAATCTTCCTGCCTCCGGGACGATGGGCAACGTTCAGATCTCGGTGCCATTCACAACGACTGCCAATGTGAGCTATTCGAGCGTCACAGGGGATATCGATGCGTCGGCGACCAACATAGCCAAGGCTCCCTGGCGAGTCCTTGCGCTGAAATGGGAGGTGCAGGGCGCGCAGGGACAGGCCGACACGAGTGGAGTCCTGTTCATTGGGCTCTCGCTCAGCGATCAGATCGACACCATGCAGACTCTGACGAGGTACTGCATAATTTTCGGATCATCAATGGTACTGATGGGTGCTGCCCTTGCACTGTTCATAGTGAATTCGACCCTCACACCCTTGAAGCGGATTGAAAAGACGGCGGCGAAGATAGCGCAGGGGGATTTGTCCCAACGAATTCCGCCGGTTCCTGAAACGACCGAAGTCGGCTCGCTTTCCGCATCGCTGAATTCGATGCTTGCGCGAATAGAGCAGAGCTTCCACGAACAGACCGAGACGACCGATAAGATGAAACGTTTCGTCTCGGATGCAAGCCATGAGTTGCGAACGCCATTGGCGGCGATTCATGGGTATGCGGAACTCTATAAGATGCAGCGTGACTATCCTGGTGCGTTGGAAAGGGCCGACAAGTCAATAGAGCATATTGAGTCGTCGAGCACGCGAATGGCGGTTCTGGTTGAGGATCTGCTGTCTCTGGCGCGTCTCGACGAGGGGCGCGGCATCGAGATGAACCATGAGATCGACCTGACGACCCTGGTCAACGACGCATCGGAGGACCTGCATGCGCTCGATCCGGGGCGCAGGATTCAACGTGGCATCATAGATCTGCGCAAATCGGCGATTGCTGCGCCGCCGGCCGCGCAATCGATTCAGGCCGACGAGCCATCCAAGAAGGCCTCAAAGTCGAGAAAGGCCAGCTTCGTGGCCCCCATGCTGAATCCGCTTCAGACCTTGGGCTTCCAATTCAGGGAAGCCGGGATTCCTCAGGTCCATCTGAAGGGGGATCCTTCGAGAATCCGCCAGGTTGTTACCAACATCGTGGGAAACATACATCGATACACACCTGGCGATTCGGCCGTGCAGATAGCGATGAACGTGCTTCCGGCATCCATCAACCCGAGCGAGCTCTCATCATTGCCCTCGAACAACGCCTCGTTCACCAAGTTCATAGAGGCGGTCGAGGTTGGAGAGACCACTCATATCGGCAATTACTATGCTGTCATGCAGTTCATCGACCATGGTCCAGGAGTCCCTCCTGAGTCACGTCAGCAGCTGTTCGAGAGATTCTATACCGCCGATCCCTCTCGAGCGAGAGAGAAGGGTGGGACGGGCCTGGGCTTGGCGATCGCACAGTCCATCGTCAAGGCTCACAAGGGGCTGATCTGTGCGACGGAAAGCGATGGCGGAGGGCTGACATTCACCATCGTTCTCCCGGTTGCGGAAATCGCAAGCTATCAGAAGAAGTCAGAGAACACAGGGAATAAGGGGAAGAGGTCAGAGAAGAAGGGCAGCAGCGAGGCCACGAGCATGCATGACGCATTGCATGCCGCCTCTCCGCAGCCTGGCGGGACGCCGCAGCCGCTGCAGCCAGATCAATCCCAGGCATCTGACGAGGCTGGCACGTCCACCGGCAGCAACACGCGGGTGCCATCGCGAAGCTAGGTGGTGGAGGATTGGAATCTGCTGCAAATCAAGCTCAGAGTCTGAACTCGACAGGGCTGAGCCATCTTTGCGGTAGACTGGGTGTTCGATGTGACAAAACACACATTGCTGTGTTCCTGGATTCGAAGAGGTGGATTATGCCCAGCGGAAGAGTGCGGTGGTTCGATGCGACCAGAGGCTTTGGTTTCATCACAAGCGATGAAGGCAAGGATGTGTTCCTGCCTGCACTCGCGCTGCCCGCGGGCGTGAAAACCCTTCGGAAGGGCGCAAAGGTCGAGTTTTCCGTTGCGGAAGGTAGAAAGGGACCTCAGGCGTTGGATGTCAGCTTGGTTGGTCCCGCACCATCGGTCGTCAAGGCGACCAGGCCAAAGGCAGACGATATGGCGGCAATAGTCGAGGACCTCATCAAGTTGCTTGATTCTGCAGGGAATGGCTTGCGCAGACATCATTACCCCTCGTCTGCGGAGTCCAAGAAACTCGCGACGCTGCTTCGTGCAGTGGCTGATAATTTTGACGTTCAAGACTAGAGGCGCGAATGCGCTTCCGTATGTAGAGATACGAGGATATGGCATCGCATGACTGAGGATCGAGAGAAGTTTTCGGAGATTGATCCCGAAGAGTTGGCGCGCAACACCGCACTTCAGGAGGCATCGCAAGAGGGCGAGGTCGGAGAGTTCGTCACCTCGAGGGATGCCGGCGATGGCGTGACCGACTATCGTTTCAAGGCCAACATACCCGGCTATGAGAGCTGGCAGTGGTCGGTCACGCTGTATCACGATGTCGAGGCGCATCGCTGGACCGTTGACGAGTCGTCGCTGATTCCTGCCGAGGGAGCGTTGCTGCCACCGAAATGGGTCCCATGGAAGGAGAGGCTTCTTCCGGAGGATCTTTCCGTGACTGACGTCATGGGAACGGAGGATGGCGACTCACGGCTCGAGGATGGTTTCCGGAGAGTCGAGCATCTTGATTCCGAGCATGCCGATTCCAAGCATGTCCCAGATGAGGATGGTGCCGGTGAACAGCATGAGAAGACCGATGCTCAGAGCGAAGCGGGCGGCGGTGAGAGGCCCACTCCAGCCGAGGCGGATGCCGAGCATGCCGAGAACGAGGAAGAACAGCCAGTAACCGAGGGTTCCACTCGAGATGATTCGCCGAGTGGGGTGACACAGCAGGCGGATTCGGAGGAAGATCTTCGCGATGCCGTCGAAGAGCTTCATCTTGCACGTCGTACAGTGCTCAGTCCTCTGGGGCGCTCTGAGGCTGCGAAACGCTGGTATGCGGGCCAGGGCGGTCCGAAATCACTGTCGACGAAGACCGCTGAAGGGCACACTTGTGATGAATGCGGCTTCTACATCCCACTGAGCGGTGAACTGGGAACCATGTTTGGCGTTTGCGCGAATCGTTGGAGTCCCGACGATGGTCGTGTCGTGTCGCTTGACCATGGCTGTGGAGAGCATTCCGACATAACCCCACCGGAGATGAACCGTCTGTGGGTCCAGTCAGAGCCTGCCTTCGACGATCTGCACATTGACATCGTGAAGCAGGGACCAAGGGATGAACGACCGGAGATCGAAATGATCGAAAGGCTGCAGTCGGAGGACGGTTCAGATCAGCATGGCTCAGATCAGGACGAATCTGAGGAATAAAGAACGCGCACCAAAAGGCAGCACGCATCAAAAGCAAACGCGCACCAAGGGGCTGGGCGCACTCTTGATGTTTGCGTGATGTCTGGCATATGAATTCTGTGTCATAACGCGATTTGTGCGGTGATTGCAAGGCATGCGGGGTGGCTTGCATGCCATGCAATCACCGGCGGCTCAGCACTGGGAGATTGGGCCATCTTCATTCCCTGAATTCCCTGACGCCGCCCAGCATGCGTCGCGTGCAGGCTTCAATGGACTATGGTTACGGTGCATTCCGAAAGATTGAGAAGCTGCCTGCTCACCGAGCCTAGGAAGCGTGCGTTCATCCCCGTCAACCCTCGCGATCCGACGACCATCCAGCCAGCGTATTTCGCAGCATCGCTCATGCCCTTGACTGCCGTGGTATGGAAAGCGTGCGTGCGCACGGTCACGCCATCGGGAACATCGACCTTTGAGAGGATCGCACGCAACATGTCCTCCGCCCTTCGCTGACCGACGCCTATCGGCGCGACGGCATTCTCGTATCCTTCGATCGTTCCGAGATCCTTGATCTGCCAGCACATCACCACATGAAGGTCAAGGCCATGCACGTCGGCTTCATGCACGGCAAACTTCAAGGCCTTCAGAGAGTTTTCAGAACCATCCACGCCTACGACAAGTGGAGCCCTGTTCTGTATCTCGTCTTCCTCCTCCACCGTTGCTGTCCCATCGCGGTCAGCGCTGGCATCGTTCTCCTTCATCGCACCGTCATCGAAGTGGCCATCGGGTCGAGCGCCGTCACGGTTATCGAGAAGGCGTCCAGGCTTGGATGATGCGGACTTACGCGGATCTTCGCGTGCGTCGCTCAAGGCATCTGCGATGCTTGCACTCACCGAAGCCGAGTCATGCGGTGGAATGTGGACCAGTGTCACCGGCACCTTTGCATCTTCGATCAATGGAGCGGATGTCGAACCCAGGAACCATCGCGTCAAGGGACCTATGTTGCGCCTTCCTATGACGATCTGCTGCGCATTCACGCCTATTTCAAGCAGCGCGGCCGGACCGGACGCCTGCACTGATGTGAGCGTCAGTCTTTCGGGATTCATGTTGAAATCCGGTATGGCGTCATCGACCCAGTCGTTCAGGGTGTCGGTTAGCGTCTGACGGAGTCTGTCCCATTGCTCGTCGGTCTTTGGCTCCGCACCGGCATTCCACGATGGGGTCCATCCAAATACGGCGTTGACGTTCTGACCTGAGGCACTCGCCTCGGCCAATGCCCACCGCAGTGCCACAAAAGATTCATGGGATCCATCGAGTCCGACAACGATGTCTCCCGCCTGGTCTGATGCAAAAGAATCTTGGTCCGATACCTGTTCCTGAGCCATGAGTTCCTCCCAACGATTGTGTTCTGAGATCTTCGTTCCATGCGTTGCATTCTCTCCAAGCATATCCTCGATTTGCGTTGATAGCGCAATCAATAAGTGCCTGGAAATAAACGTCAGCGCAAATCTGTAGAGTTACATACAGTCATCAAGGGAAGGACAAGCATGTTCGAACGGTTTACCGACCGTGCGCGGCGCGTTATAGTGCTGGCGCAGGAAGAGGCTCGAGCCCTTCAACACAATTACATCGGTACGGAACACCTATTGCTTGGGTTGATTCGTGAAGGTGAAGGGGTTGCGGCCAAGGCGCTCGCAGCGAAGGGTGTCGAACTTGAAGCTACCCGCAAGCAAGTCGAAGAGATGATCGGCAAGGGGAATGCCGCGCCAAATGGCCACATTCCCTTCACCCCTCACGCACGGCAGGTCTTGGAGATGAGTCTGCGAGAAGCTCTGCAGCTCGGGCACAGCTATATCGGCACGGAGCACATTCTCCTTGGCCTCATTCATGAGGGCGAAGGAGTGGGCACACAGGTGCTGATCAAGATGGGCGTTGACCTCGGGGATCTTCGTACAAGCACCATCGATATGATTCGTGGCAGCCACGACTCCAAGGAAACACCCAAGGGCGATCTGGCCAATGCCGGTGGCGTCCAGGGCAAGCAGGGTCAGACCGGTTCTGCCATACTCGATCAATTCGGCAGAAACCTCACACAGGAGGCTGTCGATGGCAAGCTTGATCCGGTTATCGGACGCAGCAAGGAGATCGAGCGCGTCATGGTCGTGCTTTCGCGGCGCACCAAGAACAATCCAGTGCTGATCGGCGAACCTGGTGTCGGCAAGACGGCTGTGGTCGAAGGTCTGGCTCAGAAAATCAAGGACGGAGACGTTCCTGAGACGCTGAAGGACAAGCAGATCTATTCACTGGACCTTGGTTCGATGGTTGCGGGATCTCGCTATCGTGGCGATTTTGAGGAACGCTTGAAGAAGGTCTTGAAGGAAATCAAGACGCGCGGCGACATCGTGCTCTTCATCGACGAGATTCACACCATCGTCGGAGCAGGTTCCGCGGATGGTGCCTTGGGCGCCTCCGACATGCTGAAGCCGTTGCTGGCACGTGGCGAGCTGCAGACCATCGGTGCCACCACAACCGACGAATACCGCAAATACATCGAGAAGGATGCCGCTCTTGAGCGTCGTTTCCAGCCGATTCAGGTTCCGGAACCGACAATCGCGGAGACCATCGAAATATTGAAGGGACTTCGTGACCGCTACGAGAACCATCACCATGTCACGATTACGGATGGTGCCCTGCAGTCTGCCGCCGAACTTTCCTCGAGATACATTCAGGATCGCAATCTTCCTGACAAGGCCATCGACCTGATCGACGAGGCCGGGGCGCGTCTGCGCATCAAGCGCCTGACCGCGCCGCCTGAGCTTCGTCAGCTTGACGAGAAGGTCGCCAAGCTCAATCAGGAGAAGGACCAGGCCATCAAAGACCAGGACTTCGAGAAGGCGGCCGACCTGCGCGACAAGCAGGAGAAGGTCGAGGCCGAGCGCAAGGAGAAGGAACAGGCCTGGCGCGAAGGCGAATCCGATGTCCGCATGGTCGTCGACGAGGATGTCATCGCCGAGGTCATCTCGTCGAGCACTGGCATTCCTGTCTTCAAGCTCACGCAGGCGGAATCCAAGAAGCTGCTCAACATGGAGAAGGAGCTGCATAAGCGCATCATCGGTCAGGACGAGGCCGTCTCGGCATTGTCCCGCTCGATTCGACGCACGCGTGTTGGTCTGAAGGATCCGCGCCGTCCTGCGGGATCGTTCATCTTTGCCGGCCCGACCGGCGTTGGAAAGACAGAGCTCGCCAAGACACTGGCGCAGTTCCTCTTTGATGACGAGGACGCCCTGATTCGCGTCGATATGTCGGAGTTCTCCGAGAAGTATGCGGCTTCGCGTCTCTTCGGTGCTCCTCCGGGGTATGTCGGTTATGAGGAGGGTGGCGAACTCACCGAAAAGGTGCGTCGCAAGCCATTCTCGGTCGTGCTCTTCGACGAGATCGAAAAGGCTCACCCCGACATCTTCAACACGCTTCTTCAGGTGCTTGACGACGGTCATCTGACCGATGGTCAGGGTCGCAAGGTCGATTTCAAGAATACGATCATCATTCTGACTACCAACCTGGGAACTCGCGACATCGCCAAGGCGGCCAACACCGGATTCAATCTCGGTGGCGGTTCCGATACGACCTATCAGCGCATGAAGGATCAGGTCTCCGGCGAACTCAAGCAGCAGTTCCGTCCTGAGTTCCTGAACCGTCTCGACGACATCATCGTGTTCCGCCAGCTTAACGAGCAGCAGGTGCGCGAGATCGTCGACCTCGATATCCATCAGCTCAACGATCGTCTTTTCGAACGTCATATGTCGCTTGAACTTACCGATGCGGCAAAGGATCTGCTCGCGCAGAAGGGCTTCGACCCACTGCTCGGAGCTCGTCCGCTGCGCAGGGTGATTCAGCGCGACATCGAGGATGCCATATCCGAGAAGATTCTCATGGGCCAGCTCGGGGACAATGAGAACGTCCATGTCGATGCTTCTGGCGAGGGCATTCTCGGTGAGTTCACATTCAAGGGAGAGCCGTTCACTCCCGACGGGGATGACAGCAAGCCAGAGCTAGTCGGTGCGAGTGCGTCACCAACGGATAGTGGATCAGATGCAGATGCTTCGTCATCCGATGTGGAAAACTCGAATGATTAAGGTCTGAAATTCTTCTCAGACGCTGAATTGTCCGCTCACTTTTCAAAGTGAGCGGACAATTTTGTTATGGACTAGCGAGATTCCGAGTTTTGCGGCAATTGTGGAGTATAAGACTCAATTTTTGGCTTTCTGCCGTCGCAATTTCAACGATTTTCTGCCTTTATACTTCGCAATTGCCGCAAAACTCCGAATCTCGCGATAATTGTTGAAACGGTCGGTCAGAAAATCGTCGGAAATGCCAGGAGCAGTGCAATATAGAACACCGATCCGGCGAGGAAGCAGTAGTCTTTCCTGCGGGTCGTGAGCATACGGAAGTGAGTGCGTCCCGATCCGCCCTCATAGCAACGAGCATCAAGGGCAAGACTCACATTGTCCGCGTGACGCAAGGCTCCTGCGAATACAGGCACAACGATGGCAGCCAGCGCCTTCACTCGCTGGATGGGACCACCTGTTTCGACGCTGCCGCCGCGCGCCGCCTGAGCATCCACGATCTGCCGAGCTTCGCGCGTCAGGGTCGGTATGAACCTTAGCGCAAGCGACATGACCAGGGCGAGCTCCTGCACATGGAATCCCCAGCGCTTCAAGGGAGACAGCAGCGATTCCATGGAATCGGTCATTTCGGTCGGCGTCGTCGTCTGCATGACCACAGCGCCGAGCATGATGACCAGGGCAAAGCGGCATGTGTATAGAATCGCGGACACTATGCCGGCATCGGTGATCATCAGAACGCCCCAATGCAGCAGCACGGTGCCACTTCGGGTAACCAGAAGATTCAGAATGCCCATGACCGTCAGCATGGCGAGCAGCAATCGCACGGTGTGCAGCACATGGCGAATGCCGAGCCTTGAGAGCCCCACAATCCCAAAGACGACCGCGGCTGCCAAGGCGAGCTGCGTTGCGCTATGAATGGCGAAGGCGGTGAACATCATCACCAAGGCGGAAACCATCTTGACGCGTGGATCCAGCTGATGCATGAATGAGGACTTGCGGGCAATAGGGGAGCGTTCGGACGGGTCGAATCGCACGTCGGCATTCGCATGATGCCCATGCTTGCTCAAGGCCCTGTCGGTTATTTCGTCGTACATGGCGAGCGTCTCTTCGGGTCTTCCGAAAGCCATAAGCCTGCCATGATGCAGCAAAGCCACCTTGTCGGAGAGCAAGGCTGCCTCATCATGCGAATGCGTCGTCATGACGATGGTCGTGCCCTGCGCCTTGAGCTGGGCGATCAGCGTATACATGCGTGAGCGGGCGCGAGCATCCAGTCCTGCCGTCGGTTCGTCCAGGACCAATACGCTCGGCTTCGAAGCAATCACACCGGCGATCGCAGCCAGCCGTTGCTGCCCGCCGGAAAGTGCGAAAGGCGAGCGTTCCGAGCAATCCGATATGCCCAGGAATTCCAAGGTCTCATTGACTCGATCCAGCGTCTGCTCAGGGGAGCATCCCAGATTGCGCGGGCCGTATGAGACATCGGCAGCGACGGTATCTGCGAAAAGCTGGCGTTCGGGATGCTGCATGACATAGCCGACCTTGGCCCTGAACTCCTTGCGCAGAGCCTTGCCACGCTTCCCCTTTGCGCCAAGCGCGTCGATGCCATTGACCTCTATCGAACCATGCTGGGGCTTGGCAAGAGCGCATACAAGGCGTGCCAGAGTCGATTTTCCAGAGCCGTTTCTTCCCACTATCGCTACTATTTCGCCCTGCCTGGCGCTGAAACTGACATCCTTCAACGCTTCCCTATGGGCATCGCTGAAGGTGAACGTCACATGCCTGACCGCAAGGGTCTGCACGTCCGAGTCAACATCGTCGCGAACGCTGTGTTGGAAGTTCAGCTCATTCATCGTCACATCGGTGACGTCGGCGTCCTCGAGGCCATGGGCCTTCAGGAGATTCGCATCATTGAGGAATCTCGACGGCTTGCCATCATATGCAACGGTGCCATGGTCGAGCACGATCAGACGGTCCGCACTGCGAGCCTCGTCAAACATATGCGTGATGTTGATGACGGTTGTCCTCTCGTTACGAAGTCGGTCGATGATCCCTGATACCTCCCGACGCCCAGCGTCATCGAGCATGGCGACCGGTTCGTCCAGCACAAGCATGCCGGGGTGCATGGCCAAGGCTCCGGCTATCGCAACACGCTGCTGCTGGCCGCCGGAAAGCCGTGAGGGGTCGGCGAGGGCATAGTCGAGCATGTCGACCTGCTCAAGAGCCCAATGGACGCGGGAGACGATCTCTTCATGAGGAATGCCGAGATTTTCGGCACCGAATGCCACATCATCCTGAACGACCGTGGTGACGATCTGGTCCTCGGGATTCTGAAACACCATGCCGATACTGTGGCGGGCCTGCCGATACTCCCGTTCCCTGGCATGGCCTTCGGTGAAGACGCTTTCGCCCATAAGGCTGACCTCGCCCGAATCCGGGCTCACGAATCCAGCGATGATTCGACCAAGTGTGCTCTTTCCCGAGCCATTCGCACCGAGTATGCATATATATTCACCGGAATGGATGTCTAGGGTCACTCCATCCAAGGCCCATGATCTGCCGCGGTCATAGCTGAATCTCACGTCGTCGAGATGAACGTTCGAAGCTCTGCGGGCGGATGGGGCGTTGCCGGTCGAATCCCAGCCATGACCATGCTCGGTCGCTGGGCCAGAGTCTGGTTCAGAGGCCGCAGTGTCGGCTGAGATTGTGTGGATGCCTGTATGGTTCATGCGAGACTCACCGTTTCACGAGCATGGAAACCGGCTTGTAGATGATGAAGGTCACAGTTCCATGGATGACGAGCTTGAGAAGGTTGAACGGCAGAAGGATTGGCAGAATCATCGCAACTACCTGACTCACCGAGATGTTCGCATACAGTGGGGTGATCACGAGGTTGCCAAGAAGGGCTATTGCCAGCGCGCACACGGATCCAAGCAGAATACCGTACAGCGCACCGATGCGGGAGTGGAATCGCCGATAGAGCAGGGAGGCAGGAACGCTCAAACCCAAGGCAACGGCGATGGCCATGATGCTGCCCAAGGGATCTGCGAACATATGGGGAATCCACGAGAGAATGCTTACCAGAACGGCCGCCATGGGACCGAAGGCGAAGCCTGCTATCAAGGAAACTATGCCAGACGGATCATATTTGAGATAGGGTGCGGCTGGGAATATGGGGAATTCTATGAAGCTTGCGACGATTGCAAGCGCGACGAACAACGCATATATCGCTATGCGTCGGGTCGACCAACGGCCTTCGCCGTCGCCCTTGGTCGAATGTGGATCCACGCTGTGCGGTGAATTGGTACTGTGCTGTGAATCGGTACCGCGCGTAGGCATGCTCATATAGAGCCTCGTTTCTTCCATCCGGACTGTAACCGTTGGCCTCGGATTCTCACCGAATCAGCCGCTTGCGCGGGTCGCGGGCTTCGCATGCACGTCGTTATGACATCGACGCTGTCGTTACCGCCAGTAAGGAATTTCACCAAACCCTGAAACTGACGAGACCTAATGTACCACAGTCATTCTCAGTGAGTACAAAGCGAGGTTAACTGAGAATGAAATGCATACGCATTGTCGTAAATGATATGCTAAGGTCTTATTTCAACGTGAGCGATAGGAAGGCATGCTTTGAAAGGCTCTCGCATGTGCGTCGAGGACATGCGAGGCGCTCTGCCTGCAATCGATCCCCTGGCATGAACGACCACGAAACAGCAAGGATTCCACATGAGAATAGTTATGTATCAGACGTATTCGGGCATCTACGATGACAGGGAGATAGTGCAGACCTACTATCCGTCCAAGAGTGACATGTGGAAGGCACTGGCTGAGCAATATCCTCAGCATGAGATTGTCTTCGTGACGAGGTCGTCTGGATACATGCTCCTTGAAAAGGACACGGATGGCACAGTCATCGAACCGTCAGGAATCCAATGTGTGCTCATTGATGAGGCGCTCGTTCCCGCCGATTTCGCGCAGGTCATAGTCGATCTGGCACCCGCCGTAGCCGTTGCGGTTTCCAGCCCGGAGATACCTCTTGATTGGAATTCGCTCGAGGATGCGATCATTGCGGAGATATTGCAGGAGCATGGAATCAAGACCGTTGCGCATAACATCTTCACTTCCATCGCGACGTTTGACAAGTGGCGTACACATCTCGTGCTTAGGGAATTGGGATTCGGCGTTGCCAAGGCTGTGTACATCCACAACGATCTGTTCTGGGCCGAGACCAGGGTGCCGGGGATAGAAAGCAACGTGTACAAGCACTATATCCAATATCGTGTTGAGAATCTGCACTATCCAGTCATCGTCAAGGACACTGTGGGAGTGGCTTCGATAGGCATCCAGATTGTGGAAACGCCGGAGGAAGCATGGGATCTGCTCAGCGCAAGCAATCGAGGCAGTGATGTCCTTGTCGAGGAACTCATCAAAGGCGAGCAGTTTGGAACCGAGATTCATGGGGTGAAGGGAAGCTACCATGTGCTGCCACCATTCAGGCTGGCTCTGAATGACGAAGGCATCGTGGATCCGGTGGTCGGCATGAAGTTCGGTCCGGTTCTCGCGGAGCAATATAATGTCAGGCAGCTTCAGGAATCGTTGCGCAGATTGGCTGAAACCTTGGAATTCGGAGGATCTGCAGAAATTGACCTGGCATTCAGGGACGGCAAGTGGTATGTCATCGAGATCAATCCGAGGATGTCCGGACTTACGAGCACTGCCGCCGCAGCAGAGGAACGAACCCCGCTTGATGTCTACATGGAATCCGCTCTGGGCAGCCCCGTCGACTATTCGGAGCCTGAGAATCTTCGCTATACGCTGACCTTCAGAGTTCCCACACCAAGCGACGACGTGTTGCGTGAACTCAATGACCTCGACCATGTCATCGAGATATCGAATGTCAAATCCACAGTGGCAAATATCGTATTCGAGAACAGTGGATTCGTTCTGGGAGGATTCGCGTCGACCGCGGAGCTTCTCAAGGAGTTGACTGGGCTTCGCGAGCGATATCCAGAGGTCTTCACTGAAAAAATCGTCCATGACGCCCGAATCCTTGCCGAGGGCTGAGCCATGTCCGAGAACTTGAAGGTCTGGGCCCTGATTTCTGGATTCGACGACGTGTTCACGACATATCAGGATATGTTTCCTCAGGAGTTGCGCGACAAGGCGACGACTATCTATCCAGAGCAGGTTACGGTCGGCATCGGTGACGGAAAGAACATTCAATTGTTCTATCAGGGCAAGCCCATCGAACGTCCCGATGTCTTCTGGCCGATGATCAGCAACACGGAGACAGCCTCCCTTGAGAAGCTGCTCGTTCGCGCTGGAATTCCGAGCATCGTGAACATGCGTGAGGTCGAGGTCGCGAGAAGCAAGGTCGACACCTATCAGCTGCTGAAGGCGAATGGAATACCCGTGCCGGACTCATTCGTGTTCTTTGACAAACCCGATAAGTCCGCGATTGAACAGCATTTCGGATATCCCTTCGTCGTGAAGCCCAACTATGGCTTCGGAGGAGAGGGCGTGACCCTCATCAAGTCGGAGGAAGAATTCGATGCCTTCATCGCTCAGGCTGCATATGGCCAGACCTACATCGCGCAGGAATACATCGCGACGTCGCGCGGTAGGGATGTGCGGGTCGTGCTGCTCAATGGCGAATACCTCTATTCGACGATGAGAAAGGCGAGTGACCCACAGGAGTTCCGCTCCAATGTGCACGTCGGAGGCGAATTGCTGAAATATCCGATCGATCAGGAGACGCAGGCGCTGTGTGCACGGGTCGCCTCACTCTTTGACCTTCCTCTTATAGGGCTGGACCTGATGTTCGGGACCGAAGGGTTCGTTCTTGCGGAGGTCAACGCATTCCCGGGCATGTATCCTGCATACATGCTTCAGGCGCTGAATGCAGCCATCGAAGGTTTCGAGGCATCACGATCGCCTGGCATTTACGATGATCTGCAGAGCTCCTTGACAGACATGTCTGCACTTGATTCTGATTTCTTCGAGAATGACAGCCATCAACTTGACTGACAAGGCGCCCATGCTCGTTCTGCTCAAATCTCTCCTTCGCTCCCATGCGAAGGAGACGGTCTGCATTCTTGCTCTTCAGATAGCCCAGGCATTGCTCTCCCTCTATCTGCCGACGATCAATGCCTCGATCATCGATGTCGGGGTCTTGAATGCGGACACAGGCTACATCTATCAGCGATTCGAAATCATGATCGTGCTGAGCGTCCTGCAGTTCGTAAGCTTGGTCGCAGCAAGCATACTTGGCACGAAGGTGGCGCTGTCAGTGGGGAGAGAGCTGCGCGGCCGCGTCTTTGCGCACATCATGAGCTTCTCCCACCGAGAGATGACTGTCTTCGGTGCTCCTACACTGATTTCCAGATCAACAGGTGACGTTCAGCAGATTGTGGAATTCCTCACCTTCCTCTTTACCGTCATCATCAACGCTCCGATCATGTTCGTCGGCGGCGTGCTGATGGCCTGCCTGCAGGATATTCGGCTCTCCTTCGTCATCCTCGCCGTGCTGCCGATGCTCATCGGCATCTCCGTCATCTTCATCGCAAGGCTCGTTCCCCTCTACCGCGAGCAGCAGAAGGGCGCCGACGACGTCAACGGTGCGTTGCGCGATCAGATCAGCGGCGTCCGCGTCGTGAAGGCTTTCGTCAAGGAAGGCCATGAGCAGCGGCAATTCTCGGGAATCAACCAAAGACTGTTGGATCTGAGCGTCCACATCGGCAGACTGACCACGTTGCTGGCTCCATTGTTCATGTTCATCGTCAATGCGACGACCGTTGCGATTCTATGGTTCGGTGGCTTCCTGGCCGAGACCCACGGACTTCCGATCGGCAAAATCATCGCCTTCATCACCTATATGTCATTCATTCTGACCGCTGTGCTGCTCGCGTCCCTGGTCTTCATCATGCTTCCTCAGGCAGATGTGTCGGCCGAACGATTCGCCGAGGTGATGCGGGTAGAAAGCCACGTCAGGCAGCCCCGAAAGCCCGTGCATCTGGCATCGGGACAAGGGATGGGGATGGTCGAGTTTGACCATGTCTCCTTCTCATATGCGCCTGATGACCCTTCCGTCGCACCGGTGCTGAAGGACATAAGCTTCACCGTGCGGCCAGGAAGCACGACCGCCATCATTGGTTCGACCGGATGTGGCAAGAGCACCTTGGTCAGCCTCATTCCAAGGCTGACCGATCCCACCACCGGAACCATACGGCTGGGTGGGCACGACATCAAGGAACTCGATGCCGCTGACATTCACCGGGCATGCGGTTTCGTCCCTCAGAAGGCGTTCCTGTTCTCTGGATCCCTGAGGAGCAATCTTCTCTATGCCAATCCCATGGCAAGCGAGCAAGACATGTGGAAGGCATTGAGGATTGCGGATGCCGAACGCTTCATCGCCGAGGACAAGGCGGGATTGGACATCAGGGTCGCCCAGGGTGGGTCGAACTTCTCTGGCGGCCAGAGACAGCGGCTGGCGATAGCGCGAGCCATCGTCCATGACCCAGCGATATATGTCTTTGACGATTCGTTTTCAGCCTTGGACTATGCGACCGACCGGAGGGTTCGTGAAGGTCTGAGCGAGGTCGCCGACGAGGCCGCAGTGATCATCGTCGCCCAGCGGGTCGCCTCCATCATGCATGCCGACCAGATCATCGTCATGGACAACGGTGAAGTCGCGGATATGGGAACTCACGAGCAACTGCTGAAGCACTGCGACGTCTATCAGCAGATCGTCGCGTCGCAGCCCCGAGAAGAGTTTCGGCATCGTGCGTCTCCATCGTCTTCGTCCATTCCCTTAGCGAAGCAAGGAGCCTAGATTGCCAGCATCGATGTCTCGTCTGATTCGCATGTTCTTTGCCGACAGAACGCGAAGCATGCTTATGGTGGTCTGCCTGATCGTATCGGGACTTGGAGTCGCGTTCGGCCCGATCGTGCTGAGCCGGGCCACGGATGTTCTGGTCGACGGTCTGCGCCGCGATGGCATCCAATGGTCCCCGTTCATGCTGTGGCTTGTCTTCGCCCTTGGCATCTATGGCGTTCAGTTCCTTTCGAAATGGATCGCGGGATGGCTTTCGACAAGGATGGTGAGCGACATCGCCTATGAGCTTCGCAACAGGATCGAAACCAAGATCTGGAAACTGCCATTGAACTACTACGATTCGAAGAGTCTGGGCGACATCTTGAGCCGCACGACGAATGACATCAACAACGTCGTGCTGATGCTGAACCAGACAGGTGGGGACCTTCTCTACTATCTTCTGATGCTGGTCGGCATACTGGCGATGATGGTCACCCTTTCGTGGCATCTCGCCCTGGTCACTGTGGTGCTGATCCCTCTGTCCGCATTCCTGGTTCACTGCATCACCTCGATTTCCGCTCCTCAGTTCCGCCGGCAGTGGGACGTGACAGGAATCGTGAACTCACTTGTCGAAGAGAGCTTCAACGGGCAGACGGTCATCAAGAGCTTTGGCCTGGAATCTCGTTTCGAGGAGCGTTTCGAGGAACACAATGCCGATCTCTACAGGGCATCGTTCAAGGCGCTGGGCTTTTCCAATCTGATTCAGCCTTGCTCGAGATTCCTGACGAACCTGAACTATGTTATCGTCGCGCTGGTAGGAGCCATGCGCGTCGTCAGCGGAACCATGAGCATCGGCGATGTCCAGGCCTTTATCCAGTATGCGCGGCAGTTCAGTCAGCCCTTCACCTCGCTCGCCCAGATGACGAGCGCCATCCAATCGGGGAACGCATCGCTCAGGCGTGTGTTCGAACTGCTCGATGCCGAGGAGGAACATCCGGACTCGACCCATGCCATGCGTGAGCGCAGTCTTTCCGGCAGCGTCGAATTCAGGGACGTCTCCTTCAGCTACGTGCCTGACAAGCCGTTGATAGAACATCTCAATCTCAAGGTCGAGGCGGGCCAGACAGTTGCGATCGTTGGGAGCACGGGCGCCGGAAAAACGACGCTGGTGAACCTTATCGAACGGTTCTATGAGGTGAATTCAGGGGAGATCGTGTTCGACGATGCAATCGAGATTCACGATCTGACCAGGCACGCGCTGCGTCGCAACATCTCGATGGTGCTGCAAGACACTTGGCTGCGTCAGGGGACGATTCGAGACAACATCAGCTATGGGGCGCCGCAGATCGCCGATGTCTCGCATGTGCGCTTCGTGAGAGCCTGCAAGGCGGCATTCGTCGATGACTTTGTGGACACGCTTCCCCTGGGCTTCGGCACGGAGATAACCAACGAAGGCACCGTGGTCTCGGCAGGGGAGAAGCAGCTGCTGACCATTGCCAGGGCCTTCCTGCCTCAATCGAACATCCTGATTCTGGACGAGGCCACAAGTTCCGTCGACACTCGCACGGAGGCGCTCATACAGAGTGCCATCGATTCCCTGAGAGAAGGCAGAACCAGCTTCGTCATCGCACACAGGCTCTCCACCATCCGGGGAGCTGACATCATCCTGGTCATGGAGCGTGGGCACATTGTCGAGCAGGGCAGCCATGAAGAACTTCTTGCCAGGAATGGCACCTATGCAGCCCTGTATGCCTCGCAATTCGATCACGCAGACCAATGAAACAGGTCCGGCCCGCAAGACGGCCTCAAGGAAAGGGAACTCATATGGACATCGCACAAATCCTGCAGGAAGTGAACCAGAACATTCTCAGCAGCGGCAACGCCGCATTGAAGGAGCTCTCCGAACGCTCAGAACAGGCCAAGTCGGTGAGCGAAGCGTTGCTGATGCGCGTGATCCGCGACAATGCAGACACGGAATATGGCAAGAGCCTTGGCTTCGGCGACATTCATTCGGTCGAGGAGTTCAAATCGAAGGTTCCGCTGTCCACATATGACGATTATGCGCCCTATATCGAACGGATGGTCAAGGGTGAAAGGAACCTGATAACCAGCTATCCGATCGTTCGCTATGCCGTGACTTCCGGAAGCGTCGACAATCCCAAGAACATACCCGTGTCAGAGGAGACGATGGGAATATATGAACGCTTTGCAGGTCATGTGTCCTCGACCGTCCCCTTCAACCATGTGACGCAGACCCAGCAACGGCCTGTTCATGGCGGCAGAATACTGATCGCAGCGGTGGCGCATGATGACACGGTCGAAGACGGCACAAGCCGCGGTGCGGTGTCGTCCGCAGTCTATGGCAAGCTCAAGCCGCTGCTCGACTACATAAGTGTGGTCCCTTCCTCGGTGTTCTTCCCGCCTCCGGGCAACATCAACATGAAATACCTGCGGCTGTTCTTCGGTCTCAAGGAGGAGGGGCTTGCCGCCATGAACGCGCCCTTCATGACCGCGTTGGTCGATCTGATGCACTATCTCGAAGTCAACTGGGAGATGCTGGTCAGAGACATTGCGGCTGGCGTGGTCAATCCTTCGATAAGCATGCCTGATGCATTGCGCAAGGAATTGCAGACAAGTCTGGAACCCGATCCGGCGAGGGCGGAATCGCTGCGGCGTGAATTCGAGCGTGGCTTTGACGAAGCGATCGTTCCTCGCATATGGCCACATCTCGAATATGTGGGCGCAATCGGGGGTGGCGGATTCCAGGCCTACACCGAGAAGATGCGAAGGTACACGGGCTCAATTCCCTTCTACCTTGGCACCTATGCCGCTTCGGAATCGTTGATGGCCGTCGCCACTGAGATGGAGCGTGCGGAATATATGCTGCTGCCCGAGAGCGGATTCTATGAATTCATTCCTGCCGACGAAGACAGTCCTACGGAAACGTTGAATCTGGACGAGCTGGAGGTGGGCAGGGACTATGAGATCGTTCTTACCAACCTATCCGGTTTCTATCGCTATCGAATCGGTGACGTGCTGCGGGTGACGGGATATGCCGGTCAGACGCCCAAGGTCTGCTTCGTCTATAGGAAGAAGCAGATGGTGAGCATCGCGGGAGAGAAGACCAATGAGGCAAGCATCGCATGGACGGTGGGCGAGTTCGAGAAGGCGAGCGGGCATGCCATCGCCGACTACAGCATCTACGCCGACATCGATGCGACGCCTGGGCGGTACGTGCTGTTCATGGAAGCCGACAGGCATGTGGATATTGAAAGGCACGCAGAGTATCGCAGTCTGATCGAAGGCAAGCTGTCGGTGGCGAACCCATCCTTCGGCAGCAAGGTCAGGGATGGCGTGCTCGGTGCGATGGACATACGCTTCGTGCAGCAGGAGACCTACTATCTGTATCGCGATCTGATGGTGCTGCGTGGCACATCGGAGAACCAGCTCAAGCCTGTTCGGGTCATTGACACTCCGGGCAAGGAGCGATTCTTCTTCGCTCTTGTCGATGCTGAATGACCATCTTCGAAATGATTGCTCGCGCGACGACGATTGCCGAGGTGACGTGAAACATGACGGGGAGAGACATCAGGAAGCGCTTCAGCCTCGCTGCCTACGCTGTTCGACTCCGGCGTGGCATCGAAGCGAAGGTGTTTCGGCTTGCGCTACGGATAACGCTGATAGCGGTTCTGGCCACAGCGATCATCTCGGTTTCGGGGCTGTTTCTTCTGCGCGCCTCCATGTCCAGGATCAGCACCAATCTGACAGGCCAGATGTCCGAGGGAAGCAGGAAATCCCTTGAAAAACAGGCGCTCGACGAATTGAGCCAGGAAGCCCGTGCAAAGGCATCGCTGCTCGACGAGCACATCTATCTCATCGATTACTTCGCGTACATGCTGGTCGACGAATCTGAAAGGATTCTGCGATATCCAGAAGTCTATCCACAGTTTCCCGTCGAGCCGCCCGAATCGAGCAATGATGGGAGACTGGTGATGCAGCTGCTGCATGATGATCGAACAAGCATCGAAGAAGCTCGGAGGGATTCGGCACGTTTCGGCAACCTTGGCTCGATCATGCTCGCAATCGCACAGAACGGCCCGGACGTACTGTCTGCGTACGTTTCCCTTGAGTCAGGTTCCACGATCATTGCCGATTCGGATTCCGGCCTGCATGCCAGCGGTAGTCTGAATGCGAAGCAGCGACCATGGTACAGGGCCGCCGTCGAGGCAGAAGACTTGGCATGGAGCGAGATATACGAGGACACGGCTGGCAGGGGCTTCGTCATAACATGCTCGGTTCCCTTCTATGCGAAGGATGGAAGTCTGGATGGCGTCGGTGCCATTGATCTGAAGCTCTCCCGTTTCAGTGATATCTCAGGCATCGCCGAGTTGACGGAGAACACGTCTATCTTCCTGCTCAATTCCCAAGGCGCGCTGATCGACGAGGACTCCGAGGTCGGCTCATCCGATACGCCGTTGGACGGCGAAGCCGGGAATGCTGAGAAGCCTGGAAATCTGGCTGAATCCTCTGATTCGAAGCTGAGGGAGCTTGCAGAGGCCATGATGGATGACAAGCAAGGAGTCAGACAGGTCGCGCTCGATGGGGAGGACGTATACGTCGCATTCGCTCCGCTCGAGAACCTCGATTGGAACTTGGCTGTCGTGCAATCTGTCGAGAAAGTCATGGAGCCCATTCGCTTGGGTGAACGCTCCATCGAGGCCATGCAGACGCAGGCCCACCATGCGATAACCCAAGCCATCAGTGTCATGGTGGCTGCCCTTGTCGTGGCCGCATTCACGATCATCGTTCTTGTCGCTCTGCTCTCCAGACGATTCGCACACGCACTGACCGCTCCGATCACGCTCCTGCGGCAAAGAGTCAGTGAGATTGCATCTGGGAATCTCGATACGGTCATTGCGATCGACACCAGCGACGAGATCGAGGATCTGGGCGCCTCGGTCAGCTCCATGTCACGTGAGCTGAAGGAGCATATTCGGAATCTGAACAAAGTCACGGCTGAGCGTGAACGGATAGGTGCGGAGCTCTCGATTGCGACGCGCATCCAGAACGCCATGCTGCCTCAGGCGTCGTCTCCGTTCCCGGAGCGGCACGAATTCCGACTCGTTGCGTCAATGCAGGCTGCGAAGGAAGTGGGCGGCGATTTCTATGACTTCTTTCTGATCGATGATGACACGCTTGTGGTGATCATGGCCGATGTCTCTGGGAAAGGCGTGCCTGCGGCCCTGTTCATGGCCATATCGAAGACGGTGATCAAGCATAATGCCATGGGCGGCATGGGTCCGGGGGAGGCGCTGAGCTCTGCGAATAAGCTGCTGTGCGAAAGCAATTCCGCCTCAATGTTCGTCACGGTCTTCATCGGATATCTCACCATCTCGACTGGGCGCTTCCGATACGCCAACGCAGGACACACCCCTCCTCTGATTCGCCGATCGGATGCAGGATTCGAACTGCTTCCGATGCTTCCGGGCATGGTTCTGGCTGGATTGGAGGGAATCAGATACAGGGAGCTGGTGACATCGCTCAGCCGTGGCGATGAGATCTTGCTGTATACCGATGGCGTGACGGAGATGGCCAATGAGAGGCATGAGCTGTTCGGGGAGGAGCGGCTGATTCACGCGGTTTCAAACGTGCCCCAGTCGCAGTTCGAGAGGCTGCTGCCTGAGTTGAAGAGCCAGGTCTTTGCGTTCGCCGGTTCGGCAGAGCAGACCGATGACCTGACAGTCCTGGCACTTCAGTTCGTGGCATGCGATGCCTCCTGTGCGGAGGACGCGCGCAGATTGGGTGAACGCAAGCAGACCGACATGACTTCGGTCATTCCTTCGGTCATGACTTCGAGCATGACTTCCAGCACGACTCCGCCCGTGCATGGGGAAAGCGACGGCGATCTGAACTCAATGAGACAGGCAAGACGAATCAGTACACACACAAACCAAGGAGAAATGCATGAATGACTTCAACTCAACCCATATCGCCGAGGGGCGAAGGCTTGTCGTAAACCTCAATGGTAGATTGGACACCAATACGAGCCCCGCCTTCGAGGAAAGCATGCAGTCCGAATTCCAAGAGGGCAGGGACATGGTGTTTGACTGCACGAATCTGGAATACATCAGCAGTGCAGGATTGCGAGTCCTGCTGCTGGCCTACAAGAAGACGAAGGGTCTGGATGCCAGCCTGTCGTTACGCAATCTCAACGCCGATGTGCTCAACATCATCGAGATGGTCGGGTTCTCTGATTTTCTCAGCATCGAATGAGACGGACATGCCAGTCTTCGAAGACTTTCCCATGGGTTCTGAGCGCATATTCCCTGCGGACCATGCCCGACTGTCCGACGCGACGATGTTCGTGAGGGAGTTTCTTGACGATGTCGGCTGTCCGCAGGAAGTCGCCGCATCGCTGCTGCTCTGCGTCGAGGAGATCTTCGTCAACATTGCGCTCTACGCCTATCGTGGTGCCGATTCGCGGCGTCCTGACTGCACATATGCGCAGGGTGCAAACGACGAGGGTGGCGATCATGATTGCACGGTCACGATACAATGCGCGGAACTTGAACATGGGCTACGTTATGCACTGTGGTTCCATGACCATGGCAAAGCGTTCGACCCGACGTCGCGCAGACCGGTCGATATCAATGCCAAACCGGAGGATCGCCCAGTCGGAGGGCTGGGAATATTCCTGATTCAGCGGATGATGGATGTGATGATCTATGAGCGGGTCGGGAGCGGCAACGTCGTCTATGTCGAAAAGAGTTCCGGCAGGCGATTGCAATGCATACATAGTGTATAATGTCTGTGTGGTGTCATCAACTTCCATGTTGATGAAAATATGAAAGGAGACATCATGGCACTGAGAATTGACGTCCATGCTTCTCACGCAGTCACTGGCATTCCTCCGATTCCGAGGTTGCCGCTGTGAACCACTCCACGATGTGGCAATGATGATTTCAGGTCGTCATTTCCTTTGAATCGGGAATGTGTGAAGTGAGCAAGACGAATATGGTTGGCGCTGCGAAGGCGAAAGCTCTTCGCAGCGCCATTTTGATGCCCTTCTTTGAGTTGTCGCGTCGCTAGTGCAAGAATAGAAACCATGGAAAAAGTTGCAATGGTTGTAGTCACGTTCAAGCGTCAACAACTTTTGGGGGTGCTGTTCGAGTCCATCAAAGGTCTGACGCAGGCACCCTGGCGCATCGTCGTCGTCGATAATGAGCACTCTCCCGAGACCGCACGCATGGTCGAGCAGTTCAGTGAGGATGTGACGCGTCAGTGGGGAAAGACGATTCCAGATGCCAGCGGCAATGACTCCCGCGTGGCATATGTGCCGATGGATCACAATGCTGGTGGTTCCGGTGGTTTCTCGGCGGGCGTTCGCAAGGCATATGAGCTTGGAGCACAGTGGTTCTGGGTGATGGATGACGACGTTGCGGTGCTGCCCGAAGGGCTTGACCGTCTTGAACGATGGTCTGGCTCTCACGAGGTGATTCAGGGTTCCCGTCTCGACTACGATGGGGGTCCATTCTATTGGCAGTATCATTTCCTCGTGTCTCTGGGAATTCCCGATCCGATCGCCCCTGCTGGATTCGGATACGCCGGCTACAAGGTCATGAACACGATGTGCTTCGAGGGGGGATTGATATCTCGAGGCGTCGTCGAGAAAATCGGTTTTCCCGATCCGCGATTCTTCATCTATTGGGACGATACCCTGTATGGATATCTGGCAAGCAAGGTCACCACGCCGATAGTCATTCCTGACATGGTGATGAGGCGTACCCGTGAAATTTCCAACTGGGACATCGCGGGCGTGCGTCAGCTCAATTCGACGTCGGACATGAACCGTCACTACATCATGCGGAACAGGGCTTTCATGGCTCGCTATTTCATGCAGCATGGCGACTATCGTCCACTGATGTTCTCCTTGGGGACGCTGGCGACGTTTGCAAAGGAAATGATAAGGCTGATAGCGGTCGATCGCAGCCATCTCATGACAGGCATCCGTGCGCTTGTCGGCGGCTGGTGGGAATCGCGAGCCTTGCTTCATGATCCATCGTGGAAGCCGATGCCTCCGTTGAAATAGGCAGTTGCATTGGATTGATATGAAAACGTTTGCTTTCCTTCAGTTCCGATCTTGACGTGTCGCTGCGAGTGGCACGTCCTGCCTGTCTTTACGGCTCGTTACAGTTATGGCCATCAGGTGATTGGAACGATTGATGAATGCTATCGTTTGCATAGCTTGAATGCTTAATGGAACAGCAGGCAGCGCGAATTGCAGTGATGGCGGTTGCGCTGAGGGCACGTTTGATACAAGGAGATCGAAGATGATTGAGACGGCGCAGGCCTTTGGCATAGATATTGGCGGATCTGGGATCAAGGGAGCCCCTGTCGACATGAAGCTCGGAGATATCGCCGAGCCACGTCAAAAGATTCTGACTCCAGAAGTCTCGACTCCCGATGCGGTGGGCAAGGTCGTCAAGGAAATGCTCGACCGCTTCGAAGTCCCAGACAGCATGCCTGTCGGCATCGCGTTCCCAGCGCCGATTCGCCCCGGCAAGGCGCTTAACTTCATGGCAAACCTCGACAAGTCCTGGCTTGGCGTCGACGTGCAGCAGGCATTCAGCGAGTCGGTCGGGCGAAACGTCGATGTCGTCAACGACGCCGATGCCGCAGGCCTTGCGGAAGTCCAGTTCGGTGCGGCGAAGGGTGAGAAGGGATTCGTCATTGCAACCACCCTCGGCACCGGAATCGGATCGGCGATGATCTATGACGGGGTGCTGATACCGAACAGCGAGCTCGGGCATCTGACGCTCAAGGGCGACGATGCCGAGCATTATGCCGCCGCATCAGTTCGTGAAAACCAGAACCTTGGCTACAAGAAGTGGGCAAAGCGTCTGACGAAGTATTATCACATGCTGGAAACCTATTTCAATCCCGATCTCTTCGTCGTCGGCGGTGGCGTGAGCCGCATGAGCGACCGCTTCATCCCTCTGATCGAGATTGAGACGCCAATCGTTCCAGCCACGCTGCGCAATCAGGCGGGCATCGTCGGTGCCGCCTATCACGCACTGATCCATCAGGACTGATTGCGGCCTTCGGGCGTGTGTTCATGTTGACGGTTTTGGCATGGGCACACGCCTTACTGTTGGTGCAGGCTGTCTGTGCGGGTTATCTGTCCTGGTTATCGGCGAAGGGGCCTGCAAGGATGTCGTTCTCGGGTTTGCACCGCATGCGCCGTTCTGTGAGACTGCAATGCGGAATATGTGAGTGTCGAGCATTTGGGGGATAGTCGCAAGCATGCATTTCTCTTCTCGTGTGGAATATGGTTCGTTGAATCCGATCGCCCGTGAGGAGCAGGAGGAGCGCGGTAAGGGAAAGCGCTTCTCGAAGCTCAACGATGCGAATCCGACGATTCATGGTCTCGCGCCGGAAATCCTGCCGGGACCCTACCATGCCGATCCGCGAGGTCCGCTTGAGGCTCGGGAGGCCATAGCCTCCTTCATCTCACGTCATGAGGGCACGGGCGACGGCTCCTCAGGCAGCTGCTTGGATGGGCTCTATGTGCTCAGTTCCACATCTCAGGCATATTCATGGCTCATGAAACTGCTCTGCGACGCGAACGAGGCGATTCTGGTGCCAAAGCCGGGGTATCCGCTGGTCGATTCGATCGCACGGCTCGAATGCGTGCAGTCCATAAGCTACCCGCTGCGTTTCGATGGTTCATGGACGATCGACATCGCGGCGATCGAGGAGATGCTGAAGCAGGATGTTTCGCGGCGCATTCGCGCGATAGTCGTCATCAACCCAAACAATCCGACAGCTTCATACGTTCAGGGTTGGGAGAGGGAACGGCTTGTCGGCATATGCGAGGCATATGATCTGGCAATCATCGCAGATGAGGTCTTCTTCGAATATTCCTTGCAGCAGGACGATGCCGATGATGCCCGGAGCCATGGCTATCCAGGCCATTCAGATCAGCCAGATCAGCAAGGTCAGCAAGGTCAGGCAAGTCAGACGGGACGACGCTTCGCAGGAGAATCGCGGGTTCTGACCTTCGCGCTGGACGGTTTTTCGAAGCTGCTGGCGGCGTCTCACGCCAAGGTCGGCTGGATCCGCGTCTCAGGACCGCAGAGCGAGACGAATGAGGCATGTGCCCGACTTGACACCATAGCCGACGACTATCTGCCGATGAGCGATATCATCGCGCGTGAGATCCCACAGCTCATGAAGCAGGCCGATACGCAGTTGGACAAGGTCAGGGAGCGGACGAGAGACAACTACGCTCGGCTGCTGGAAATCGTCGCCGAGAATCCAAGCGGAGTCGCGGATGTCCTTCCAGCGCAGGCTGGCTGGAATGTGCTGCTGAGATTGCCATCGGTCATCGATGAGGATCTGCTGGTGCTCTCTCTCCTGCATGAGCACTGTCTGAGCGCCCAGCCTGGATACTACTTCGACATGCCCTTCAACGGAGTGCTGGCCATCTCCCTGCTGCCGCAGCCATCTGTCTTTGAGCGGCAGGTAAGGGCAGTGCTGTCACAGATTGACGAGCTGCTGGACGCATAGGCTCCGGCAGACACGGTCGGACACGACCTCACCATCGAACCGCCGCCATCCATCGAATGGCACTTAGGAAAGGGAAAACGATATGACCACTGAGCTTGAATTCATGATTGCCGGGGAACTCTACAATGCCGCAGACCCGCATCTGTCACAGATGCGGGATCGAGCGCATGCGCTGTGCGAACGATACAGCAGGACTCCCGAGTCCGATACGAAGGAGCGGGCCGACCTCATCGCAGAGTTGCTGCCGCATATGGCCGGTTCAGGCTATGTTGCCGGTCCGATCTATGTCGACTACGGTGATTTCATCACGATCGGCAAACGATTCTATGCCAACTTCGATCTCACGATCCTTGATGTCTGCCCGGTGCACATCGGCGACAACGTGATGTTCGGCCCGCACGTTTCGGTGGTGACCCCGGTTCATCCCCTGCGATGGCAGGACCGCAACATACGAGAGAGCGCGGATGGAGATGAATTCGACTATGAATATGGAGCTCCCATCACCATCGAGGACAATTGCTGGCTTGCAACGAACGTGACGGTCACCGGAGGCGTCACCATCGGCGAGGGAAGCGTCATCGGTGCGGGCTCTGTCGTCACGCATGACATTCCAGCCAACAGCTTCGCCGCGGGAGTCCCGTGCAAGGTGATTCGAGGCATAGATGACAGCGATGCGATGCAGATGCCGAAGCGAGTTCGTGAGCGCTAGGATTTCCCGTCACACCTGAGACACTGACGGCAGTGCCCAAAAGCTGAGTGGCAGCGACCTAGAGGATGAACCACTGGGCGATGGACAGCGACAGAGCAGGGTCGTTGCGTTCCCAAAGCAGCAGGATGCCGAGCACATTCATGACTATGGTCAGCGCTGTGAGAACGATCACGGCATGCTGAACGAGTCTGAAACGAATGGATCGGTGCGAGAGCTGCCGTGACTCGACCAATGGCGATGAAGGTGCAAGCATCTCTGCGGTGCATATGATCGTCACCAGGGAGAACAGCCAAGAGAAGTCGAGCATGTATCGCCACGCGAATCCCGCCTTGTATGCATCGAAGAGCAGCAGCGCGATTCCCAGCCCGAACATGCAGACGGCCAGCCACAGAAGCCTTCGAGAATGCAGACGTCTGGACAGGAATGGAAGCGCAAGCATAAGAAGCAGCACCGGTGCGATGAAGAAAAGACCTGACAGCGCAGGTTCTGCATATTGCCATGAATCGAGAGGCACTGCCGCGTAGTCAACCCATGGGAAGTGATTGGTGAAGTTGGGTGGCAGTCCGAAGAAATAGCCGATTATCGGCAATATTGTTGAAAGCGGCGCCTTGTATTGCGTCATATTGGTGACGGTGATCTGATAGTCGTTGCCAAAATCGGTGAGGCTGCCGAAACGCCAGTAATTGTAGGCAAGCAATGGAATGAACACGATGGCTGCGGGCACGGTTCCAGCGGCGATCGTCTTGGCCAGGAGCCGTCTGCGGCGTGCTCGCAGGAAACGCATCGCGTCTCCTCCGAAGATCGGGACGGCAAGCAGTGCCGCGAGGATGAAAGTCGGCCGGCATCCCAGATTCGCCGCCATGCAGAACGACCCGGCGATGATATGTGGATAGGAAAGCCGATTCTGAAGCGATGTGGCTGATGGATCGGTCGATGCCAAGGCGGATGCATCCACGGCTGGGTCCGCGGTGTGCCGCTCGTTGCCTGACTTTCGACTTCCGAGCCATAGCCAAAGTCCCATGAACGTGAAGACCAGCGAGGATGCGAAGGGTATGGTGTAGAACATTCCCGAGCTGGAAAGATACGGCATGTTGCTTGCACACAGCATCACGATGATGCAGATGAGCGTTGCCCCGACCGAGATTCCGGAAAAGTAGCGCTTCAATATTCGTATCACCAGAAGCATGGCAAAAATCATGGCGAGCGCGGTGAGGATGCTCATGGCCGCAGGCGTCGGAAGCATGAGCCCCCCCGTCGTCCACAGCGACGTTGCCGCCTGATAGGGCATGTATAGAAGAACGGCTGGGATTACGCCAAAGTATGAGTACCAATGGCCGTCATAGAAAGCATAGTCCCAATATATCGGGGTCACGCCATGATTCAGCAGCTGCTCTCGGACCGCGACATCGTATGGGTTCGCAGCATGTGCGAATGCCTTGGGAACCTCGAGGTCAAGCCACGGTCGACCATGAAGGAGCGCGTCGGCAAGATGGGCGTATTGGTTGTAGTCATAGGTGTATCCGCCCGGATTATGGAATTGTTCGAACTGATAGGTCGCGATGGAGGAGATGGTCGAGCAGGCGCCTACTATCGCAATCGCCGCAATGGCTATTCGGATTGCCCAGCGTTGCGCGTTGCGCGTGGTGTCGAGCGGCACGGACCATAGTCGTGAGCGGGGGAGCAGTGCAATCGTCGCAGCGCAGATGGCAAGCATGAGCATGACACGAATTGGGTTGATGGACAGTCCTATTCGTGGATTGATCGTGACGGAGCCGATATGGATGCTTGTCCCGGTGGGTTCCTGAATCCATATCCTGAGAGCGTCCGTGTGCGTGGCAGTGGCTGGCACGCGCATGATCAGGCTCCTTGGAACAGACGCGTTCAAGGTGTGTGTCCCGGAAACCTTCCATCCTTCGGTGCTCTTGGCCGATGTGGCGGCCTTCGAAGATAGGGAATCGACCCTCACGGTGAAGTTGCTGGAATTTGCTGATTCGCTCTGCTGGGCGGTCAAGTTCAGCTTCACATACGAGACATTGACGCTGTCGAGCGTTATGTCGATATATGAGCGTGTTGCATCGGTGACGTGAATGGTGCCGTCCGCCGTGGAATATCGAAGTCCCGATCCCAGAGCGAGGGCTGTCCGATCAGAGACAGCATGGGGTGCGGATTGAGCCGCGTCGCTGGACTCGTCGCCGGTGGAATCCGCCTGGGAGGTCTGCCCCAGTGAGACCGTCTCTGGTTTGTTCGAAAGCGTCTGCCAGAACCCCATGTTGAAGGCGAAAAGTTCGATAAGCGCCACCAGCGCCGCCAATGCCACCACGATTGCGCCGGCACGCAGCGCGAACCGATGCCATTGAACGCGCTTCGTCCCAGAATTCGGTATTGGTGCCATCCCCATAACTATATTGTTCCACCCTTACCTTTGTGTGGTTCATGCCCTGGCAGAGACGAATCGAACCATCGGCATGGCGTCCGCCGTCTGACAGCCGGCTCTGGGCATCCGCCTCGATGAGATGGCATGATCCAGGACGTATGGATGCCATGTTCGCTATGCGATGTCTTGATGAGACGGCTTGCGTGTCGAAACATATCCAGAATCGATTCTAATGTGAATCAATGTGAACATGCACAGGGGTTGCATACCCGATGCATACCCGATGCATGCCTGGCATCGATGTGGCATTCACCTGTCCATGATGGCGCATGGATATCACAAGGGATGTCACAATGGATGGCGCATGGATGGCGTACGGATGACGCAATCCCCTGGAATGGGACCCGGTGCAAGTCCACGCCATGGAGCGGATGCGGGCGGTGGTAATGGATGTATGGTTTCATTGAATGAAGCTGGATGGGAGAGCTTGTCGCTGAATATGTCATTCGGCATGTCATTGGGCATTCGCCGGGCATTTCCATGAGATGGTAGGTTTCTGGCGGAAGACGGCATTTGCGGACTGAAAGGGATGAGGGAACTTATGGGAAGGCCTGTACGAACGCAGCTACTGGGCGATCAGATCGTCACCTTGCTTAGGAATCAGATCATTCATGGCGAAATTCCTCAGGGGTCAAGAATCGTCGAAGGTGAGATCGCAGAGCGCTACGATGTCAGCCGTGGTCCCGTCAGAGACGCGTTCGCGCGTCTCCTGAGCGAAGGCCTTCTGGAAAAGAAGCGTCAGGGGTGCGTGGTTCGCGGCGTCTCGGAAAAAGATGTCTGGGACATCTATGAGGTGCGTGTGCTCTTCGAGGAGTCGGCCGTCAGCCACGTGATCTCTCATCTCGATACCACGGACTGGACTGGGATGGAGCAGTCGATAGAGGGCATGCACAAGGCCTTGGAATCCGGTGATCTCAACCAATATGCGTTGGAGGATCTTAATTTTCACGACGCCCTTATTCTATGCTCCCACAATGCTCGCATCATCGGGTTCTGGTCGACGATCATGCCGATATTCTCAGTCATGCTTCAGGTCACCAATGCGCAGGACTCCGATCTGACACCATCGTTCGACGACCATGTCGCGATTCTTGAGTCACTGAAGTCCGGCGAGAACGTCGATGTGAAGTCCTTGATCAATCGCCATCTCGAGGGTTCGCTGAACAGGATGATTCGTGCGTTGCAAAGTTCGAGCCGCTAGTTCGAGCCGCTGGTTTGCGCCTCTAGTTCGCGTCTCTGGTTCCTGGCGTCGCGGAGGTCTTCCCAGGCAAGGTCGAGTGCGGATGCACACCGTTGGATTGTGGCGATCTTGGACGAGACCGAGGATTCAAGGGGACGCATCGATACCTTGATTCCCTCGTACGCAGGCGCCCGACCTGCCAGGATCCTTGAAGCATGGATTGCCTCATCGCTCAGCAGGGAAGTGGACTCCCCATCTGGGTCGTGCGGTGGGCATCTCATCGGACAATGCGCATCGGACCACGCCGGTCCGAATTCAGAGGCGACGGGGCTCGTTCCTGAATACATGAGTCCCAGGAGCGTGTCGGTGGATAGGCATTGCCGGATATGCTGTTGCACTGCGTCTGCATCTCGCAATTCGATGGCGCTTCGACCCCAGTTGAGGGTGATGCCGACGCGGGTGGACACATGCATCGACCGGATTTTCCGCACGATGTCGATTTCGTCGTGCAATGACAGGAATCCCTTTGCCGGAGCGTGCCATGGGACCAGCGCATCGCAATGCTCCACGCAGAGAGAGGCGCCGTGCCAGTCCCAGGATGCAAGTTCCTTGAGCGACTGCAAGAAGTGCGCGCAGGCCGTTGCGGGATCACTCGCCTGAGGAGCGCTTTGTATCTCAATCGCGCCGACATGCGGGCCGCCACCGGCATTCATGTCTTGCACCAGCCCTTGGACCTTCTCAAGCTCCGAAATCGCTCGATTCCTTCCCCGAGGGTCCTCCGAAGCCAATCCGTATCGGGGATCATTCGACAGCTCTTCCATCGTGCGGGTCACCATCGTCAGCACATGGGACGAAGCTGTCGGCATGAGATTCCAGAACCATTCCTGCTCCTGCGCGAAGTCATGCGACAGTATCGGAACTTCGAATCCTGTGCCGAGGCCGTGGTCGAGAATGGACGTGATGAGGCGCCTTCTCTGTGCCGCATCCCCGCTTTCCAAGGCGTAGGCACCTATGATTCTTGGCATCGGCTGGTCATCTTCGTGATTTCCTTGTGGTTGCTCAAAGTCGGCGGCATTAATATTCATATACAGATTCTTCCTTGAAGCTTGTATCTTTGCCATGCGTTGCTGAAAGCGATGGCGATCCAACTTGATAACTGCTGGATAATTGATTATATTATCAACTGTTAACAGTTGACAGTCAATGGTTAACTAAAATACTGTTTCGCAATTCACACAAAGGAGTGGAACTCATGCGAAAGCCAGAGATCATCACTGCGGCGATAGCTGCATTCGGGCCCGATGGACAACTCGACGAAGGAATGAACCGAGCCTTCCTTGAAAGGGTAGAGCCATATTCGGATGGCGTTCTTGCCGTCGGCACCACTGCGGAATTTCCTTCGCTGAGCTTCGAGGAGCGAAGGACGCTCATACGGATTGCGCTGGAAGTATTTGGCCCAGACCGGACCATCGCCCACGTTGGAGCGCCGTCCGTGATGCAGTCCAAGGCATACGCACAGGCTGCGATGGATCTTGGAGCGAGACGCTTCGCCGCAATAACGCCTTACTATCTCACCGCCTCTCAGCACGGTGTCGTCGGTTACTATCAGGCCCTTCGCGATTGCATCGAGGGAGAGCTCTATGCCTATGTCTTCCCGGATGTGGCATGCACGGACGTGGCGGCTGAGACACTCGCGCAATTGCAGGAATTAGGCCTCGATGGCGTGAAGCTCTCCGGTGCGGCGTCGACGCGACTTGAGGAGTATCGTCAAGCTGCGCCGCAACTGAAGCTGTGGTCCGGCAACGATGCCGACGTTCCCCACATCCTCGCGGTCGGTGGATTGGGAACGGTCTCTGGCGTCTCTGGAGTGGCTCCCATGTCGTGGGCTGAGCTGCGAAAGGCGTATGAGAGTGACGATGACAGCAGAATCGCTCAATCTCAGGGACAGATCGAGGAGCTTGTCTCCGTCTTGGGACCGAGCATCAGCCGTCTCAAATATGCGCTTGCCGTTCTTGGAGTGAACGTCGGCAATTGTCGCATGCCGATCGACGAGCCTGATTCGCAGATGCAGGCGAAGATCAGGGAGCTTCTCGCATCCGCCCATATTTCCGAATGAGATTCGTCATCGCATTTCTTCCCCGTCGCGGGATTCATTGCATCCATTATTGGTAAAGTCAATTCGTTGTGCCACAGGTCAAGGAGGATCTATGAGCCAGGGAACAATCGACGCCAGCGGTTCAAGTCAGAAGCTGAGCGGTCAAAGAAGAAAATATCTATCGAAAGTCGTGATTTCGAGCTTCATCGGCAACACCCTCGAGTATTACGACTATCTTGTGTATGGGACTGCTTCTGCAATCGCATTCCCGACAGTCTTTTTCGCGCATGACAGCACCTTCGTGGCCACACTGTCGGCGTTCGCGACATTTGCCGTTGGCTTCTTCGCACGGCCTCTTGGGGGAATGTTCTTCGGGCACAGGGGAGACAAGGCAGGTCGGAAATCGACGCTTATCATGACGCTGATGATCATGGGGATCGCAACCTTCGCCGTCGGATGCATCCCATCCGTCGAATCCATCGGGCTGTTCGCTCCATTGCTTCTGATCGTACTGCGGCTTGTGCAGGGTTTTGCGGTTGGAGGCGAATGGGGAGGCTCGATGATCATCGTTCTCGAATCCGCTCCGTCGAAGCATCGAGGATTCTGGGCGGCTTGGCCAAATACCGGGGGATTCTCATCGCAGATCATCATCACCATCCTGTTTGCCTGGGTCTATACGCTGCCGAAGGATCAGATGCTGAGCTGGGGATGGCGCGTGCCGTTCTGGCTCTCCGCGATCGTCATGCTCCTCGGGCTGTGGATGCGTCGCTCGCTGGAGGAAAGTCCGGTATTCACCCATGCGAAGGCGGCGACTGAACGAACTGGACGAAATCGTTCGCTCACAGTCGAGAATTTCGAGGAATCCACGCAGGCACTAGAATCGCAGGCAGTGGAGGGCGATGTCCGACCTGCGGCCAAAGTCGCTGAGAAGACCCACGGACCCCTCTACAGGGTCTTTGTCGAGGATTGGAGAGACCTGATTCGCATAGTGGGTCTGAGATTCGCCGAATCGCTCCCTTACTTCCTGCTGTGCACCTTCGCACTGTCATATGGTCCGCAGCATCTTGGGATTGCGAAGGAGGAGCTGAATTGGGCCATTCTCATTATGTCAGTGCTGGCATTTCCTGCCCACGGGCTCTATGCGGCTTTGTCGGACCGCATCGGCAGACGCCCGGTGTATCTGATTGGAACGATCATCGTCTTCCTCACTGCGTTCCCATTCTTCATCGCGCTGCAGAGCAAGTCGTTCATATTGATCGTCATCGCATATGTGGTGGTGCTGAATCTGGGACACAATGCCATCAACGCGGTTCAGCCCTCGTTCTTCGCCGAGCTGTTCCCGGTTGACAGGCGGTATTCGGGAGCCGCGACGGGTCGTGAAGTCGCGTCGATCCTTTCCGGTGGCCTGACACCGTTCATAGCCACGGCGCTCGCAGGTTCCGATGGTTCGCACTGGTATTATGTCGCCATCTATGTGATGCTCGGCGCAGTATTCACAGCGGTTTCGCTATGGCTCACTCCGGAGACGTACCACAATGACCTTTCAGCGGCAAAGACGCACGACTGACGGGCCAGGGACCATGGAGCGCTGGATTATCTCAGGCAATGGCGAGCAATGGAAGCAGTGCCACGGATCTACGCTTGCACAGGCCAGTGCAAGCGGTGCGATATCGGTTGCCTGGTTTGCCGGCACTCGCGAAGGCTCGGATGACAATGCCATCTGGTTCACCCGCGGGCATCTTGCGGGGGACTGGCAAACCCCGCGGAGGCTGCTGCATGGGCATGCAGGGGCATGGTGGAATCCCGTGCTCTCCTATGGGCCTGATGGCAGATTATGGCTGTTTGCAAAAAACGGACCCCGAATTTCTCACTGGAAGACCTGGTACATCACCAGCGACGATGATGGAATGACATGGAGTGCTGAACGCGAGCTGGTTCCCGGCGATGATGGCGGAGGAAGGGGGCCGGTCAAGAATCCGCCTCTGCTGACAGGAGATGGCTTGTGGGTGGCACCGAACTCGATCGAGTCGGAAGATGACGAGCCGGTCTGGGACTGCAGATTCGATATCAGCGCAGACAGAGGGCGAACATGGAGTTTGACCACTGTTCCGATCAATCACGAATCGCTTCGTGGAAGCGGAATAATTCAGCCCACCCTGTGGTCGTCGCGCAATGGCCCGGGCACGGCTGAAGAGCTCGTGGCACTGTGCAGGAGCACTGAGGGCTGCGCCTACAGGACCGTATCGAAGGATGGCGGCTTGAACTGGTGCGAGGCGCAGCCCGTGGGGCTGCCACAGAATAATTCCGGTTTCTGCGCTGTCTCCTTGGATGAGTGGGGATCGAAAGTCGCGATCGCCCATAATCCTGGAAGCCAATCATGGGGTTCGCGATGTCCACTGGTCATCTCCGTATCCTCTGACGGCGGCGTTTCCTGGGATCAGCGAGAGGTCGTCGAGGATGGAGAAGACATTCCCGCCATGCCTGCAGGATCACGCGTCCCAAAGGTAGGGATTGAGACGGGCCAACGCCCAAGCTCGATGCTGCAAGCCAGCGACCGGGGCATCGTGACGAACGGATTGCGTGAATTCTCATATCCGACCATGGTGCTTTCGGCGGCGGGAGAACTGCTGCTCAGCTATACATGGCACAGAAGAGGCATTGTGTTGGCAAGGATATCAAAGGGGACGACAGAGTCATGGCTATGAGAATCTGAGCATGGTGCTGATGGCGGGGGCATGCGGATATGCGATGAACCATCTTTTTCTACGGGCTTCATGTCGCGTTGGATTGAAAGAATGGTCAGCATGCCCTTTAACATCAATCATTTCTTTGACTTTGCTCAGTACCGGCGCAGCATGCGATTGATGCAGCAGGAATTGCGCACATCGTTGCATGGTCTGTCCATTCCGGAAGGCGTCGCACGGTTGCAGGCCCGCATAGGAGATTTCGTTGCCGGGCGCAATGGCGAAGGCGCCAATGAGGCCGATGACGGACGGCAGCGCGACGATCCGGAGCAGAATCGCATGATGGCGGAATTGCTCAAGAGCTCGCAGCTTATCGATCCCTGGGTCAAACGGCGAATTCTGCCTGCGATGGGCGGTATACCGGGTGGGCTCTCGATTGGATGGGTGCAGTTTCCATCCATGAGGGGAAAGGCCTTTTCGCTCGGAGTCTTCCCGGACGACAGCCACTTCGCCCAGGTGGCCCTTGCGGACGACAAGGGTCGCGTGTTCCTCGGCTCGGACATCGACATGGACACGCACGGCCTTGATGCAAGCTTCATGTTCAGCAAGGAGGGTGACGTCACTCTGCCGCTTGGCCCCCGTTTCGGAGAGCCCGAGGGCGCGGAGCCAAGTCCGGTGCATGCAGTGCAGGGAGGCATGGTGGGACGCGATCAGACAGGCCGAATGACCTGGCTCGCATCGTGGCTGAAAAGCGGCAACCGATACACGCTGGAGCAATTGCGGCCCCATCTGCCGCATGACATGCGTTTCGACCTTGAATATCGGGATGCGCTTGCCATCGGATTCTTCACCACATACATGCTCCCACAGCTCGATGGATTCCTGATCGGCTTCGGATCGGGAAACATCTTCAGAAGGCTCAATCGCGAGGCGCCGATAGGCGCAATACGACGAGCCGTAAGGGATACCATCGAGGCCCGCGCCAAGGGACTGAGGGCTTCAGGACTCGAAGATCACTTTGCCGACATCATGAGAGAGGCAGGGGCTCTCGATCCGGTCGGGGGCCTTGAGGCGGTTCATGGCGCCGAACCTCTGCATCTGTTCACCTCCTCATATTCGGGGTGCTATTTCTTCTCCTGGGATTCTGGTCTGGCGTTCGGACCCGCCTTGCGGTCGCTGAAGATAGAGGGCAATCTGAACAGATTCTCCTCAGTGAGTGCATGGCTGGAAAGAAATGCGCGTATGGGTGTCCTGCCTACGGAAGATACGGTGACAAGAGCCCAGGCCGCCCAGATCGATTATGCCCTTCTGCTCAATCCCGCTCTGTCGGCTCTGCAGATGAACGATTATCCTCCGGCAGGATTCGACCCGGTCCATGACGATGCAATGGGCGCAGCCTCGCATATCGAGCAAGTGTCTCGAGGCGTGGCCACCCGCATCTGGGATGCATATCCCGATCCCGCAGCTCGCGCTCGCAGCCAGCGTGATGTGCTGAACACAGAGGATGCCCATGGTTCGGAGTGGGTCTATCGACAGGCTGTGTCCACGATGCTCAGAGAGCTCCATCTTCCGTATCGCTTCGACGTTGAGCTCAGATCCAATCTCAAGGGTGGCGATGTCGCGCTGGGATTCACCACCGCAGGGCAGGCGATGATGCCTTCGAGTCGGTTCGACGAGACACAGCAGGGCTGGGTCGAAATCGGCGATTCCGAAAGATCCTCGATGAGTGCCGACTATAACATGCGAGTCGGGATCATGATGGCGGCCATAGCGTTCGGAGCGGATAGCCATGTTCGGCGGGTTTCGCTTCACATCGATTCCATAGGGTTGGAGGAAGCCGTTGCAGAGCAGGACTCTGCGATAGCGGAACTGATGAACCAGGCCCTGACGGCCTTTGAAAGCATGAGGAATGGCTCGGTGCAGTCCTCCGGTTCGAAGGCCGATCCCAAGGATGGTGACATTCATGGTGACCCGACGCAGGGCAGCCCTCGCCGTGGCATCAACGACAATCCCGAATCCGACGAATCCATCAACCAGACTTTTCAAAGCATGATGCAGGATGTCGACTTCGACGAAATGAGCTTCTCCAACCCTCGCTTCGCAGACAACCAGGGCGGTCAGGAGAGCGATGCAGGCGATGACGAGCAGCAATCCGCAGATCATGCCAATGATGGAGTCGGGAATGGAGTGGACGAGGATTCAGACGATGGCTCGCACGAAGCGCCGCATGCTTCCTCAGATGGCGAATCGATCAGCGAGGACTCGTTGCAGGAGGACTCGTTACAGGAGGACCAATCGCACGGTGCGGCAGGGCAGGATGGAGATGCGTCCGACCCGTTGAACATTCTGCGCAAGAATCCAACGGTGCGCAACATGGTGACGGTCACATTCGATCGTGATGCCTTCATCACGCGTCTGCGACGCGACGGCTTGTCGAAGCCGAAGGCGTTCTATAAGGAGTTCGGTGCGGTCATGGATGTCGATGGCGCCGGCGGACTCAATCCAGTCAACGCGGACTTCGATCTGCGCGACGATCGCTTCTCCCCACGCGGGGCACAGGAAGAGCCGGAATTCGCCGATACCAAGCTTTCGCCCTCGGTCGCACGAATTCTTGGAGCGCAACACGCCTCCGGTTTGTCCATCCAGCGTGAGGATCTGCTGCAGAATGCCGTGAACGAGTTCCATCGCATATCGGGCGACACGACGATTCCAACGGTGGACAAGGCACGCCAGGCCATGCGTCTCGTCAACCAGATCAACGATCCAGAGCTTACGCAGCTTGCTCCGCAGGCGACCAAGGCCCTGATCGACTCCGTCGATACGCCGGACTTCGCCTTTGCCCTTGCACATGAGCTCGATGCACAGCGTCTGAAGGGGCGGGACATGCTCTTCTCCGGGCAGGTCGACAAGGCAATCGAACTGGTCGAGAGCGCGGTTGCCAAGCTGGATGCACAATTCGCTGATAACGACGGCATTCCGCGGTATTTCAACTCCTATGCGGAGCGTGTCGTATACAACCGTCTCTTTGCGCTTCCGAACGAATCGACGGTGCTCATTCCCGACAATCTCTTCTACGCGCATATGGAACTGGCAGACATTCTGGCACAGGTCAAGGGAGCGACGGCCGCGCTACCGCATCTCAACGCGATGGTCGCGTATGCTCCGGCATATCCGCTGTCCCATCTCAAGCTAGCCGTGCAGCTGGCGAGAAACGAGGATTGGGATTCTGCCCGGGCAGCGACCCTGAACGCCTTGCGGGTCGCGCTGGACAGAGACGATGCCGCCTTCGCATACTACCGGTTCGCCTACGCGGAATGGATGCGTGACGAATTCGACGTGGCAGCTGCCGCCTACATGATGAGCGACCATATAAGCCCAGGCAAGATAGCGACCCTGCAGGGTGAGCTCGAAGAGCTGCTTGCCCGTGCGCAGTCGCAGTGCATTCCGGTTCCCCAGAGCATAGACGAGGCGCAGCAGCTGCTTGCAGCACATGATCTGCCGATCTGGCCTCACACCGACATATCGTCAATCGTTCGCAAGGCCGCGCGCGTCTGCGTCGACGAAGGCATGTTCGTTCCGGCTCGCACGCTCTCCGTGGCGGCTGCCAGAATGAACGATGATGACAACGATGGCGTCGATGTGGTGCAGGTTCAGTTCCTGCGCTCGCTGAATGCGTGATATGAACCGTGTGGGCTGCGATTCGAGACGTCAGCGCAGCATAGAAACTCGATGGTGATGAAAGGGGTAGCCTTGAACGGCATTCGTGCGGAAAAGGTCAGGAATTCGCAGAATTCGCAGACGGTCGAACAGTCGGGGCAGAATTCGTTCGATCTGGATTCCATCGCGGACTCCACCGTTGGCATGGTGTCAGGCAGCGATGCCTGGATCGCGAACCTGCAGGATGCCGATGCCGATGCGATGAGGCTTGCCGACCTTCAAGTGACGCAGCTGACGACCGAGCAGGCGACAAGGCTGTGGACGAAGCTTTCGGCATGGGTAGAGTCCGATCAGATCGCATACTATATCAAGGATGCTCCGGTCTCTTCCGACGCGGCCTATGACGAACGGATGCGCTGCATGCAGGAGTTGGAGCGACAGTTCCCGACGCTCGACACCCCTGAATCGCCGACGCACAGGGTTGGCGGAACCTTCTCAAACGATTTTGCATCCGTGAGGCATCCCTCAAGGATGCTGAGCCTGGACGACGTGTTCAGCATCGAGGAACTGCGGCAATGGTTCGATGGCGCATACAAGGATCTGGATGAGCCCGAGTCCAGAAAGCTTCCGATGACCTGCGAGGTCAAGATCGACGGGCTCGCGCTCAACCTGATATATGAGAACGGTGTGCTGAAGCAGGGACTGACACGAGGCGATGGCGTCACCGGCGAAGACATCACGCTGAACGTCCATACGATCGGCACCATTCCCGACAGGCTGGCTGGACCTGCGAAGGACATTCCCGAGATGGTCGAGATACGTGGCGAGGTATTCATGCGCTTCGACGATTTCAAGGCGCTCAATGATGACAATGCGCGTCTCGGCAAGGCGCCATTCGCCAACCCGCGCAATGCCGCGGCCGGCTCGCTGCGTCAGAAGGATCCACGCATCACCGCGTCCAGAAGACTCAGCTTCTATGCCCACGGCATCGGAACGCTGCGTTGGGGCGCCAAGGCGTCGCGTGCAGGGCACGACCAGGTCGATGATCAGTCAGAGGCATACGAACTCTACAAGACCTGGGGCATTCCGGTGTCTCCACATAATCGAGAAATCACGTCTTTCGATCAGATCACTGACATGATTGACTATTACGGCGAGCATCGCAACGATATCGAACATGCCTTGGACGGCATCGTCGTCAAGATCGATGACCTTGGGCTGCAAAGGCGCCTGGGTGCCACGTCGCGTGCTCCGCGATGGGCGATTGCGTACAAATACCCTCCAGAAGAGGTCAATACCGAGCTGTTGAACATTACTGTGCAGGTGGGTAGAACAGGCCGTGTGACACCCGTGGCGATTCTTAAACCGGTGTATGTGGCCGGTTCGACGGTTTCCAGAACGACCTTGCACAATGCCTCCGAAGTGGAGCGCAAGGGCGTTGAAATCGGAGATACCGTCGTGGTTCGCAAGGCGGGCGACGTGATTCCTGAGCTGGTCGGTCCGGTGCTGGAACGCCGCAAGGGTCGCGAATCACAGTTGCGCAGATTCGTGATGCCGGAGCGATGCCCGAGCTGTGGCGCCAGACTGGCTCCCGCCAAGGAGGGTGACGTTGACATCCGCTGTCCCAATGTCGAATCATGCCCGGCCCAGCTGACCGAGCGCGTGATTCATATGGCTTCACGCAAGGCCTTCGACATCGAGCATCTGGGGGAGCAGAGCGCCATTGCCCTGACCAATCCAGAGGACAATCGGCCTGAATCCGCTGAAGTGTTTGCGCCCAATGTTTCAGAGGTTCTCGTCAAGGCAGGTGAGGAGCCCGAACCGTATGAGCCGATGAAGGGGCTTGCGCTGCCCCCGGTTCAGCGTCCCGTGCTCTCGAGCGAGGCAGGTCTCTTTGACATCGAGGCCAGCGACCTCGCCGATGTGAGAGTGTGGCGCGAGGCTCCCATCATCGAGATTCGCGAGAGCGAGAAGGATGGGAAGCGTCGCAGGCAAAGGCATAGGGTCGGCGGCAGCGGTCTGTGGCATCAGATATATGCCTTCTACAATCAGCCCAAGAGCGCAGGGAAGACCAAGGAACCGACGGCTCAGCCGCAGGCGTTGAACGCTTCGGAGGATGAGGACAGGTCGATACGCAAGGCTGCACCTTCACGAACGACGCAGGACATGATCGCAGAGATCGATCAGGCACGGAAGGCTGACCTGTGGCGAGTTCTGGTGGCACTGTCGATTCGCCATCTGGGACCGACATCAGCTCGTGGCATCGCATCTCGCTTTGGTTCGCTGACAAAGGTCGAGGAGGCAAGCGTCGATGAACTTGCCGAACTCGACGGAGTCGGAGAGGAAATCGCCCAATCCATAGTCGAATGGTTCGCCCAGGCGCACGAACCTGGTGATTGGCGTGGCAAGATTCTCGAAAGCTGGAAGCGCAACGGCGTTGGCGAAGGAGTCGCAGATGTTCATCGTCCACAGACCTTGGACGGCATGACCGTCGTGGTGACGGGTGGACTTGACGATTTTTCGCGAGATTCCGCCAAGGAAGCCATCATCGAACATGGTGGCAAGGCGTCCGGTTCCGTGAGCAAAAAAACCACATATGTCGTCGTCGGCGAGAATCCTGGGTCAAAGGCAGACAAGGCCGAGCAGCTCGGCGTGCCGGTCCTCGATGAGGCGGCGTTCCATCGTCTTCTCGACACTGGAAAACCCGAATAGACCGGTTTGGCGACGAGATTCCGAGTTTTGCGGCAATTCCAGAGTATAGATGCCCTGTTTGCCGCTTCATTGCTACGCAGTAAAGCCAATTTTGGGCTTGTATACACTGGAATTGCCGCAAAACTCGGTTATTCGATGGTGAGCGTGGTGTGAATCGGGGATTTTCGCTCGGTCTGCCATCGAATGCCGGTAATCTGTCTCAGCAAATGCTCATTGTGCGAGATGACGACGACTGCACCCACAAATGCCTTGAGCACACGAGCGAGCGATTCAGTCGAATGCAGATCCAAGTGGTTGGTTGGCTCATCCATCATGATGAGGTGCGGATGACGCAGCGCACCGAGGCAGAGTTGCAATTTTCGCGCTTCGCCCGCGGAGGGGGAGCGTTCGCCGAGAATACGCTCGGGGTCGGCGTTAAGCTGCGCCAACGAGCTGAACAGTTGCGAATATTCTTCCTTTCCCAGTTCATCGACTGTATCAAAGGTCGCAGCGATCTGAGATTTACGCACTTCCTGTTCGATAACCAGCACGCGCAGTTTCCTCTCCTGAGATCGCCCCTGCTCATGAGCTTGCGTCTGAGGAGCGAGCAGACCGGTGTCGGCGTCTATCGAAGAATCGAGCAATGATTCGATATGTCGGAACAAGCTCGTCTTGCCAGTTCCATTGTCACCGCTGATCCCGATATGATCCAGTGGCCCGATGCTCAAGGTCGGAACGATCACGCCAGCAACAGGACTCTCAAGAATCTGACTGTCGCAGTCTCCATCAACGTGTCTGTCGACCGTCGGGTCAAAGGGAATCAAACCTGCCTCGACGCGCACGAGCTCTCGGCGGTGACTTGGTTCGCTGTCGAACCATATGTCACCGTCATAGCGCTTGCTTGCGGTGACGATGGCCGATGCCGCGAGTTCGGCCTGCTTGACCCTGCTGGCCATGTTCACTGTCAGTCGAGAGGCCTTGAGATCCATGCCGCTGCTTTTCGCAAACTTGTGGGCATTGAGGGCATCATGATCCTTTCGATCGATGTGACGGCCATCTTTCATCTTCTCGATATGTTGAAGATGCTGATTCCTTTGGGTCTGTTCACGCTTGAGCCGCTGAATCTCACCACGAGCCTGCGTGAGATCCTGCTGCGATCGCATCGATTCACTCGAGAGCTGACGCTGGGCCTGGGTGTAATTGCCATTGCGTGTGACGGCAATCGTGCGATTGACGCCCCCGACATGCTGCCGTTGCAGGAACACGCACTGCGAGACGGTCGCATCGATCAGGTCGACGTCATGCGAGACAAGGATGCCGATGCCACCGAAGGCACGCATGGCCGCGGCGATGGCGGTACGAGTCCGTGAATCCACATGGTTGCTGGGTTCGTCGAAAATCAGTATGTCGGGGCGTATGGCAAGTGCGCACGCAAGCTGCAAACGTTTCCGTTCGCCACCGGAAAGGGTGTCGAAACGCCAGGGCCAGTCGTCTTCGATGTTGAGTGCGCGCCGAATTCCCATCGTCTCGGCTGACCAATCGTTGGCGAAGTCATCGAGGTTCGCTGGTGCGCTATCGCTTCTCTGCGGGCAATAGCCGCATATCGCTCGCTTCGGGTCGGGCACCACTGTGCCCTCGCTTGCCGTCGTCTGACCGATTGCGATGCGCATAAGCGTCGTTTTCCCGATGCCATTGTCGCCGACGACCGCCGTCCAGCCGAGTGGAAAGGTCACGGAAACATCCGAAAACACGGCTTCGGGGGAGTCAGGATAGGCGAAGGAAATATGGTTCAAGGAAAGTACGGATAATTGTTTCATGGTTGCTCCAAGTTGCATAGAAAAATAATGCTGTGTAATTGAAGTCAACGAGAAAGCAATGAATTATCCCTTTCGATATGGATTCCTTGGCATGTCGGGAGTCCAGAACTGTCAAACCCTATGGTATCAGAACATTTGAGACGAGCACACGGCGAGGTTGATCTGCTCCTACCTTCAATGTGAACGTGTCGGTAATTCCGACAGCTTGGAGCATTCTGAAAAGATGGCATCAACATGGAACCATTTGTGGCGACATGTATGCCGAATATCACACGTCATAATGCTGATGATAAGCATTGACGCAAAAGTGCCCACAAAACCAAAAAAATCGCCCCACCACCGCAGTGGTGAGGCGACTCTTCTGTAACGGAAGCAATCAGCTACATAGGGCTCAGATCTGGAAGTAGAGCTCGTACTCGAGTGGCGTCGGAGCAAGGCGAGCCAAGTCAAGTTCGCCCTTCTTCATGTCGAGCCAGGTCTGGATCAGATCGTCGGTGAAGACGTCGCCGGCCTGCAGGAAGTCATGATCCTCTTCCAAAGCGTGCAATGCCTCTTCGAGCGATCCTGGAACCTGAGCGATCTTGGCATGCTCTTCGGGAGGAAGCTCATAGAGATCCTTGTCGACAGGATCCGGTGGCTCGATGTGGTTGAGAATGCCGTCGAGTCCTGCCATCAGCTGTGCGGAGAAGGCGAGGAACGGGTTCGAGCTTGGATCTGGTGCGCGGAACTCGATGCGCTTTGCAGCCGGTGAGGTTCCTGCGAGAGGAATACGAATCGCGGCGGAACGGTTACGGGCCGAATAGACCAAGTTGACTGGGGCTTCGTAGCCGGGAACCAAGCGGTGATAGGAATTCATCGAAGGATTCGTGAAGGCGAGCACCGTCGCGGCGTGCTTGATCAGACCGCCGACATACCAACGGGCGATGTCGGAGAGACCGCCGTAGCCAAGCTCATCGTAGAAGAGCGGCTTGCCGTCTTTCCACAGGGACTGGTGGCAGTGCATGCCGGTTCCGTTGTCTCCTGCCATGGGCTTCGGCATGAAGGTCGCTGCCTTACCTGCAAGGGCGGCGGTTTCATGAACGACATACTTGTATTTCATCAAGTCATCGCCAGCGTGCTGGAGGGTGTTGAAGCGATAGTTGATCTCCTGCTGACCTGCACCGGCGACCTCATGATGGGAGCGCTCGAGAATCAGACCGACCTTCTGCAGGTTGGCAACCATGTCATCGCGAAGATCCTGGTTGTGATCCGTTGGAGGAACAGGGAAGTAGCCGCGCTTCACGCGGTTCTTGAATCCGATGTTCGGGGTGCCGTCATCTTCGATGTCGGTTCCGGAGTTCCAAGGAGCTTCGATGGAATCCACCTCGTAGAATGAGCGGTTCATGCTGTTCTCGAAGCGGACCTTGTCGAAGATGAAGAATTCTGCCTCAGGAGCGAATGATGCCGTGTCTGCGATGCCGGTTGACTTGAGGAATGCCTCAGCCTTGGCGGCAACCTGACGCGGATCGCGAGAATATGGCTCATCGGTGACCGGGTCGACGATGGAGAAGGCCACGTCGAGAGTCTTGTGCTTGCGGAATGGATCGATGAAAGCCGTCGTTGGATCTGGAACGAGCTTCATGTCCGATTCATTGATGGCCTGGAAGCCTTGCACCGAGGAACCATCGAATGGCATTCCATCGGTGAACGCATCGTTCAGGAAGTCCTGTGCCGGCACAGTGAAATGCTGCTGGATGCCGATCAGATCGGTGAAGCGCACGGAAACGTACTCAACACCCTCTTTGTTAATCAGAGCCTCGCAATCGGCCTTTGTCTTCAGTTCACTCAATGAACTGCTCCTTTCATGAGAACGTACAGTACTCAAGTCTAGAAGCAAGGGTTTCCCAAACGTGACCCCTACGTTACGAGGATGTTTCGTATGGGTGTTTCAGGGTGCAATAGCTTGAGAAAAGCGGCTTCGACAAGATAGGACTTGCCGAAACCGCCTCTGTGATTCACATGTTGCCACGCCTGCGTGCGCTGTCATCTCAATGCTGAGGTATGAATTCCGATGGACCTGCAGTAATGGACCTGCAGAGATGGACGTTCAGAAATGGATATGCTGAACGATCCTCACCGGCCGCGCATCGCACGACGGTTGACTCTCACCTTCGTCGGGTCTATTCCCTTGGGAACGCCAAGCGATGACTTCTGCTGCAAGGTGGTGAGCCGCTCGTTGAGCACGCCTAGCTCCAGCTTGGTCAGCTTGACCTTCTTGCGCATCACCGTGCGCTGCAGCTGCTTGAGTGGGACCTGCTTCTCTCCATGGCCGACGCTTATCTTGTATATCGGAATGTCCGACCCGCGCGTGATTCTCTTGATCTTGGACTCTTCGCGGTCGAGCGCCCTCATGACATGCCCGTAGTCGCCCTCGCCGACCAGATATACGCCTGTTCTGCCAGAGCCGCGCCAGACAGCATCCTTGGTCTTCATGTCTATCCAGACAGGATCCTGAGGGAAGTTGAATCCGCCTCTGGTGATGCGGTTCAGCACCGCACCTGTGGCCCCGGTTCGAGACTCCATCCGCTTGTAGCCGACCTTGTCCGAGCGACGGGTCAGCGTGATGGTTGCCAGCAGGATTCCCAGCATGATGCCGGTGACGACCGTCATGATGGCCGAGATGATGCCCATATGGAAAATGAGCACGATGATGACGGCCAGCGCGATCGGAGCTATCAGCGCCCCGGCCAGGAACCAGGGGAGCGCACGGTCGTCCTTGGCTGTGAACCTATAGATCTGTATGATCTGGGAGATCGTGCTGTCCTTCTTCTTTCCGGACTTCTTCGCGCTCGTCTTCTCAGTCTTGTCTGCCATAACCATCCCTCGTTCGATTTGGCCCCTCATTCACGGGTGATGCGCGTTCTGGCACGCGAACCCCGCATGTGAATCTCTGCCAAGACAGTCTATCAAGAAACCTGACTAGCGGTTCCTGACAGATTCGGATCACGCATGCATCCCGCTCCTGTCATGCCCAATTCATGGCAGAGGGTGCGTCGCACATACCGTCGCCTCTCGTCTCACCGGGAATTCAGGGGTCTTCCATCTGCCTTGAGCAAGGCTTCTCCGATGGTCTCGCTTATGGTCGGATGTGGATGAATCAGGCGTGCGGCCTTGCTCAGCGGTGTCCTGTTGCCGACCATCTGCTCCGCCTGTGCAATCAGTTCCGTCGCGCAGGGGCCTACCATATGGACTCCCAGAACTATGGGCGTGTCAGCATTGGCACTGTCGCAGCCTGTGACGACTGACAGCGAGCCGTTCTGCCCGGTCATCTGCACTCGTGCGTTCGAGAGCAGTGGGAATGCGGTCTCCTTCACGTCGTTGAGTTCCTCGCGTGATTCGGCCTGCTCAAGTGTCAGACCTACGCTGGCGGCTTCGGGGGAGCTGAAGACGACCGAGGGGATGGTGTCGTTGTCCACTGGCTCGGGCTTGAGACCGGCAATGGCCTCTGCGACGGTCATGCCCTGTTCGAATGCGCGGTGCGCCATCTGATGCCCTGCGGTGATGTCACCGACCGCCCAGATGTGATCGGCGCTCGTCCTGCCCAATTCGTCGGTTGCGACGAGACCATGCTCGTCAAGGTCGATTCCTGCGTCCTTGAACCATTGCGCGCCGGTCGATGGGGTTCGGCCGATGGCGACAAGCGCCACATCGGCGCTGACCTGATGCTGGGAGGAGGCCTTCTCGCCATTGCCGTTATTGCCGCCGTCGCTATCCTGGGCGTTGTGGTCGACCTGGTCATAGTGAACGGTCACGCCTAGATTCTCGCCACTGTCAATGGCAGTCGTGTTGGCATGGGTGATCACATTGATGCCACTGCGCTTGAGCTCCCTGGTCAGCGTCACTCCCGCCCTGCGGCTCCAATGCGACAGGACGCGGTCGTGACGGGCAAGCAGGGTGACCTTCGTGCCTGCCGTGTTCCAAAGACTTGCGAATTCCAAGGCGACTGCACCGGAGCCGATGATGACCGCGCTGGTAGGGAAGGTATCCAGGGCAAGCGCCCTGTCGGAGTCGATCACGGAGTGCGAGAACGGCTCGTCTGCGAAGCCGCGGGGCATGGAACCCGTGGCTATGACTATGTCGTGCGCGGTCAGGGTGCGCTCTGAATCCCCATCGTCGACCTTGACGCTATGGTCCTTCGCTATGCTTGCCACGCCATGTATCACGCTCACCTTGCGATGCGAGAGAAGGGCGGAAAGACCTTCCGTCATCGTGTGGACCATATGGCGCTTATGCTTCATCAGCGCGCCGTAGTCTATGCCATGGAATTCCAGGTTGACCCCGACCGACTGGGCATGCTCGGCGGTTTCGATGTCGTGAACTGCCGTTATCAACGCCTTGGTCGGAATGCATCCTCGGTTGAGGCAGACTCCGCCGACGACATCGTCCTTCTCCACGATGGCCACGCTTCTGTCCAGTTCGGCAGCGCGAAGGGCAGCGGTGTAGCCTCCTGGCCCAGACCCTATGACGACAAGGTCAAACGAGTTCCTCGAATCTTGCGTGTGCTGAGAATCAGTCATCTCTTACAACCTCCAGGTAGATGGATAGCGGTGCTGCCGTGCTACGGTGCGATGGTGCAACGCTGCGGACGGTGGCTCCGTGCCAGAGCGTGGGTCATGTACCTTGCGTGGTCACGGTGCGTATAGATACGTTCATACTCGAAATCGAAAGAATACGCCCACCGTGAATGAAGGAAGCCTCATATGTCTGGTATCTTCGCTTCGCGGTGGGCGTTGGAACCAATGAGCCATGCCATGCATCGGCTCCCTGATTCATGCACTTGCTTCGACCGACCTTATTTTGGCCAGTCGCCGCGCTTCTTCGCACGTGGACGGGGCATGCGCCAACGCCGCATCTGCAGGCATCGTGACCATGCGTAGGTCGCGGTGCGCGATCCGCGACCGACTGCCTGCTCGCCGAATTTTGCGACGAGCTTGCGCTTGAGACCGCGCCACATGATCGCTATGTCGATGATCGAGGCGATCAGGTAGACATACATCATGATCAGGAGCGGCACTGAAAGTGCGGGGTACAGCGAGGAGATGAGGAAGGAAACGATAAGAATCACGAATGCGACTGGAACGAAGAATTCGGCGACATTCCAACGGGCGTCGACATAATCGCGCACATACACGCGGGATGCCAGCCGTTCTGCCTTAGGCATGTGGTTGATGTCTCCATTGCGCATCGCGTCATATTCCGCGTCTTGACGAACCCGGAGCTTTTCGCGCTCCACCTTCCTGCTTGCCTTCCTGTCCTTGGGGACTATCGGGTGTAGATTCTGAGCCTCTGCCTGCTTTCGCTTGGGTGTCGGGCGGCCTTTGCCCTCTGCCTCGATGTCGGAATCAATGCTCACCTGTGTCGTGTTATCCGCGTCATTCTTACGCTTGAATGGGTTCCATGTCATGCGAACAGGTTACGGTGACGTATAGACGCGTGAGGCGTTGCATATGGCCGATTGTGCGAGTGGGGGAAATGAGTCATGACCGATATCACAGTGGATGAAATCAAGTCTCGCGTCGATCGGCATTGGGATGCGATAGTGGAGCTGCTTTCGCGAAAGGTCGCTTTGGCTGCGGTTTCCGCCAAGGGAATCACCGGTGACCACATGCGCAAGTCCGCTGAATTCGTTGCAGAAGAGCTGCGCGGACTTGGAGTGGACACGAAGGTCGTTCAGTCGACCAATCCTGACGGAACGCCCGGAGCATATGAGGTGGTCGGTTCAAGGATCGTCGACGAGAATGCTCCCACCATCCTGCTATATGCCCATCATGACGTGCAGCCTGTGCCTGATGCCTCGGTCTGGAAGACCGAACCATTCACGGCGACCGTCGAGGCAGACCGCCTCTATGGTCGAGGAGCGGCTGATGATGGCGGCGGAATTGCCATTCACGCGGGCAGCCTGCTTGCCCTGGGCGAGGATTTGGGAGTGAATGTCAAGGTCTTCTTCGAGGGTGAGGAGGAGATGGGCTCGCCGAGCTTCATACCCTTCATTACCGCACATCGGGAAGCCTTCGAATCGGATGTGATAATCGTTGCCGATTCGGGCAATTGGTCTGATAGGATTCCCAGCCTGACCACCTCGTTGCGAGGCAATACCACCGTCGATGTGACTGTGCGAGTGCTTGGGCATCCTGTGCATTCGGGACAGTTCGGCGGGCCGGTTCTGGATGCGAATACGGTTGCTGCGATGCTGATCTCGAGCATGTATGACGATGATGGCTCGTTGAAGGTTCCCGGTCTGAAAAGCCAGGAGCCGGTAGGAGGGCTTCAGCGCGACATAGACGAGGAGACCTTGCGCCGCGACGCGGCGATCCTGCCTTCATGGAGGTTGACCGGCTCGGATTCCCTGGCTTCGAGGCTGTGGACCAAGCCAAGCGTCTCGGTCATTGGATTCGACGCGCATCCGGTAGAGGGTTCGTTCAACGTACTCGCCGACTCGGCCACCTTCCGTCTTTCCCTGCGTACCGCACCTTCGCAGCGCCCTGAAGAGGCGCAGCAGGCTTTGGCGGCATTTCTGAAGAAAAGCGCCCCCTTCGGCGCAGTCGTCGAGGTCAAGCCTTTGGAAAATGGCATGGGGTGGGCGATGGATCCTGACAGCGAAGCCGTTCAGGATGCGCAGAAGGCGATGCAGGAAGCCTTCGGAGTCGAACCCATAAACAAGGGCGAGGGCGGTTCGATTCCGTTCATACCCGAACTGCAGAAGCTGTTCCCGCAAGCCCAGGTCCTGGTTACCGGACCCGAGGATCCGCAGTCCAATGCCCATAGTCCGAATGAATCGATTTCACTATATGGACTTCGCAGGAATGTCGTCGCAGAGGCACTGCTCATGAACGCCTTGGCGAGATAGCGTCATATCTGCGATGCATGGCCAGACCATCGCCATGCCTCAATATTGCAATTGTGTCTTTGGCGGGCGTCTGCCTGTGACAGGCATCAACGCCACGCCAATGGCGGATATCTAATGTCGGTTTGTAAGTTTTTGGCACTTGCCAAAGTATCAAACCCTCAAAAGCCATGAAACGGCGACGGAATCAAGCCCCAAATCTGCGTTTCTACTCAGTCAAGTGCCAAAAACTTGATAGCTCGGGCACTCCTGTACAATGAGACATTGTGTATTATGTTGTACTCATTGTATGAATAGATGCGTAGGTCGTGATATTGCCATCGATCATGATTTCTGACTGGCATGGACGGCATGGCTGGCATGGACGAGGTGGGCGAGGTGGAGCAGATGGTTCGTAGATTGTCGCGTAGAACAGAGCGGGGGGGGGGGCTTCTCTTGGCTGGTGGTGGCGTTGGGTGTGCTGCTGCTGTTGCTGCTGATGGGGTTTGTGTCGTCGTTTTTCTCTGACTGGCTGGGTGGTGGCCAGTCGTCGACGGCCGGGGTGACGGAGTTGAAGGAGGATGGGTTCTCGCTGACGCACTATTCGGAAGGTGACCCGGATGGCAGGCTGATCTTCGCTGAAAACAAGACGACGAATTATGTGAAGCACGATGGCAGCATCGACGCCGATGGCGTGCTGGAGGACTTCAATCCGGGGGATTCGCTGGAGGTGTCGTTCGATGTGGGCAACGCTGGCGCGAAGTCGGTGTGGTATCGCACGCTGCTGACGGTGACGGTGCGGATGGCGTCTGCCGTGCCTGCGGATGTGGTGGGGTTCTATTCGCCGAAGCTGTGCGTGTGGCAGCTGGACGAGGAGTCGGACGGCGGTCCTGCCAAGTTCACGCAGGCCACGGCGATGGTGTCGGATGCGGACGTGTCATGCAAGGGTGACGTGCCGGGCATGAGTCGCGTCGGCTTCGAGGTGGTGCCTGAGGGCGATGCGGCCAATGATGGGGATCCGTCCACGGTGCAGCTGCGCGCGTCGAGTCTGGATGGGGTGCTGTCGGCCGATCCGACGGCGCAGGACGCGGAGGTCGAGGCGTGCGGCGGGGCTGACTGTCCCTCGCAGGCGCGGGTGCGCTATGGCGTCTACTTCAACCCCGGGTTGGTGAGCGTGGACGGGGTGGTGTTCGATGACAATGAGTGGCAGGGTGCGCGCTATGGGTTCGCCTATGCGGCCGAGGCGGTCCAGTACCGCAACGTCGCCGCACCGGATTGGAGTGCGATCGACATCGAACCGTATCACGATGGCTACGATGACAGCGTCCTGCGATGGGACTACGCCATGACCGGCAGCGTGCAGGCGTTCACCGCGCCCGTCGACGGCGTCTACCAACTCGAAGCATGGGGAGCGAAGGGATATTCCAGCGGAGCAAGAATTTCCGTCGGTGCCTACACGGTTGGGAACGTGTTCCTTCGCAAGGGCATGGAAGTTTTCGTATACGTCGGCGGCCCTGCTAATGGGTTCAATGGAGGCAACAGTGGTGGTGGCGGTGCCACGGATTTCAGAATGCTAGGAGGCAACTGGGACGATGCTTTGGGATTGAATTCGAGAATCATGGTTGCTGGGAGTGGCGGTGGCATTTCGACATACGGGAGTTCTCACATCAATGCTGGCGATGGCGGTGGACTCACTGGCTTGATGGGATCGACGACCACCAACATACCGAGCCAGCAGAACATCTCTGCTGCGAATCGAAGCCAGGGTGGAAGCCAGACATCGGGCGGGGTGGGATCAAATGCCACAGTCGCATGGACTGGGGGTTTTGGTGTCGGCGGGACGGGCGGATATTATGGTGGCGGTGCAGGATGGTACGGAGGTGGCTGCGGTGGACAGGTAGGTGATTCACGTCTTGTGGGGGGTGCCGGTGGTTCCTCGTTCATCTCGGGCTATCCGGGTGCGGTCGCGCTGTCGGACACTTCGGCCGCGAACGCCGGCAATCCCAGGACGCACCGCCCTGCGACCGACTCTCCCGCCGACCGTGCCACGCAGGTCATCGATGGACGGGAATACCGGTTCACCAGCTATGCGATGAAGGCCGGAAACGAGTCCATGCCCGACTGGAGCAAGAGCGACGGCTCCCAGATGACCGGCAACGCGGGCGACGGCCACGCCCGAATCACCCTGCTCTAGACCGTTCCAGACCGCTCTAAACCGTTTCAAGTCTGCTCCAGACCGCTCTGGACGAGTTCTCACGCGGCGCTTGCAAGTTTTTGGCACTTGCCAAAGTACAAACCCCGATTTTCGGCCTGATCCGGTCGCAGGTATGCGGCTTCTGGGGCTTTGATACTTCGGCAAGTGCCAAAAACTCGCAAACCCGACTGCGAAGGGACGGCATGTGCCCACAACTGGTCATGTGCTGAGAAATGATGAGATGGTAATCGGTCATTGAGATGATAATGGGTTATGCATCCATGCAGCCGCACTGCCGCGCTACCGTCCAGACATGCGCTCATGCATTCATGAGTTCATGTGGCCTTTCGGCCGTTCAGCCTTGCGGCCATGAAGGGATACGAGCTTGGTCAGGGGATAGGTTATTATCGTTTTCAGACACGGGGGCTGTCCAGAACAGTGGATGGCTGAGATGAGGCGAAGCCTCGACCGAACGAACGTATACCGGGTAATGCCGGCGCACGGAAGTCCATCTTTCCCGTGCCTTTCGGGATATGCACATCAGAGATGCATACGAGAGAGATTAAGGCACATATCATGACATCGGCAATACAGAAGACCTCACACCCATCCCTGCGCTGGCGCGTGGTTGACATAGCGGTCGCATCCGTCATCGGCGTGGTCAGTTCACTGATTTTCTGGGCTGCTGCACTGCTGTGGAACGTCATTGGCACACCAATGGAGAGCGTCATCCCAGGGCTTTCAGGTCTTCTGAATGGTCTGTGGCTCTTTGCAGGTCCTTTGGCCGCAATCATCGTTCGCAAGCCTGGCGCCGCGGTCTATGCCGAAGTGGTCGCCGCCGTCCTCGAGGCGATCCTCGGCAACGCTTGGGGCATATCGACCCTCTACATCGGTCTGGTGCAGGGTGCCATGGCTGAAATCGCATTCCTCATCTTCATGTATCGCAGTTGGAACCTCGCAGTGAGCGCACTGTCTGGGCTTCTTGCAGGCATCGGATGCTGGGGATACACCTTCTTCACGAATCTCCAGGCCATCGACTGGGGTGGATCCTACGGCTTCATCAACCTGCTCACCACCATCATCTCAGGGGTCGTCGTAGCAGGAGTTCTGATGTGGAATCTCTACATCGCCATCGCACGGACCGGTGCGCTGGACCGCTTTGCATCGGGCCGTGACGTTCGTGGCATGACTGCCTGAACGGCTGCACCGACACATTCCATAACATTCACGACGAGAGAAGCAGTGGCGATTCACATGCAAGCAAGGTCTCATCAAACGGACGGCGGCACTGACCGGAATCAGACGGCAGACCGCGCCGCTTCACCGCGTTCCGACGCGGGACAGCCAGCCAGCGGGCACTCGTATGCCGCGGCAGGCGATGTCCGGGCAGGAGTCGCAGCCCCTCTGAGCTTTCGCAACTGGGGATATCGTCATGCCTCGCGCAGGAACTTTTCCGTGCGCAACTTGAACCTTGAGATTCACGCAGGGGAACGTGTGCTGCTGCTGGGTGCTTCTGGAATTGGTAAGTCAACGATTCTCGAAGGCGCTGCGGGACTCCTCGGGGTCGATGCCGTCGAGACCTCTCCGGTGAAGCCCATGAATTCGGATGTCGATTCGAATTCGGAAGGGGATGCCGTTCGTGACTCTGCGGCACCCATGTCTGAGTCAGGCGATCGTGCGACAGAGCTGCGCCAAGGCAGCAGCAGGCTCAAGGGGCAGGCCGGGCACCGGCAGGCCGGACAGGACGCGACTCAGCTCGTCGACAGTGACGGGGGCACGACCGAAGGGGCGATCCTTGTCGGAGGTCAGCCAGTCTCGGATGCACTGGGCCGGGTGGGGCTTGTGCTGCAGGACCCTGATGCTCAGGCGATATTCCAGAGACTCGGTGACAATGTTGCGTTCGGTCCAGAGAACATGAACGTTCCCAGGGCGCAGATATGGCAGCGCGTCAGGCAGTGCCTCCATGAAGTCGGCCTCGATGACGTGCAGCTGCACCGCTCGACGATGCATCTGAGCGGCGGGCAGATGCAGCGACTTGCCTTGGCCGGTGCGATCGCGATGCGGCCGGAGGTTCTGCTGCTCGACGAGCCGACTGCGAATCTCGACCCTGACGGGGTCGAGCAGATAGTCGCCGCGGTTCGCAAGGTCGTCCATGCGCAGCATTCGACGATGGTGCTTGTCGAGCATCGTGCCGAACCTTGGATAGACATGATCGACAGAGTCATCGTGCTGGGATTGGAACGAGAGGGTTCTGAGCATGATGATTCTTTGGAGCATGATTCTCAGGGCGATGAGATTTCGAGAAAGGGCTTTCGCCGCACGGTCGTCGTCGCTGACGGCACTCCCGAGGAAGTGTTCGGCGATGAGACGCTGGACTTCGAGGAGCTGGGCATATGGATGCCGAAGCGATTTCGGAAGGCGTCAGACGAGATTCATCGGATGCACACGCAAGGCGAGTCCGATGAATCCGCTCGCATCGGCACCGGGACGACCATTCTTTCGACCGAGGACCTATCGGTAGGCAGGAATGGGCAGGCGATCGCCAGCCATATCGACCTTGCATTTGCGAAAGGTCAGATAACCGCGCTCGTTGGAGCGAACGGCGTGGGGAAGTCCACGCTGTCCATGACTCTTGCAGGTCTTCTCAAGCCCGTCGACGGGGCGGTGAAGGCCACGCCCGAGCTTGTCGGCGGACTGAAGAGCGATGATCCCTTTGCATGGAAGTCGACCGACCTTGCATCCCGGATATCCTATGTGTTCCAGAATCCCGAGCACCAGTTCGCCAAGGGGACCGTCCTCGATGAAGTCATGCTTGCACCGTTGAAGATCGGCTATGAACCGGCGAAGGCCGAGGAGATCGGACGCAGACTGCTGGCAAGGTTCGCTCTTCTGCAATATGCCAAGGCGAATCCATACACGCTTTCCGGTGGCGAGAAACGCAGACTGACGGTCGCATCAGCCCTGGCGGCCGCGCCAAGGGTCCTGCTGCTCGACGAGCCTACATTCGGACAGGACAGACGCACCTGGATGCAGATCGTCCGCTACATCGACGCATTGCGATCCGATGGTGTCTGCGTGATCGTCGTGACACATGACCGGGATATGGTGACGGCCTTGGGCGCTCGGGTGGTCGAGCTGATACCCGCCTCATCGCACGCCGAAAAGATATGGCAGGCACAGCGCCAGATGCACGGTGCGTTGCCCGTGCCGGAAGAGAAGAATGAACGGGGAACGCAAGCGGAACAGGACCCTCGGCAAGGCGGGCAAGTGGCAGGGGAGCGGCGGGCGCACCGGTCAAAGGCCCGGCAGTCTCTGGATGATGTGATTCCCGTAAGCGACGCGCAGGACCGCAGGGAAGCTCCACGGCAGTCGAGCCATTCGCGTTTCATCGCATCCTTGAATCCTGCCATACGTCTGATCGGTGCGATGGTTCTCACGATTCCGCTGCTGCTGAGCCTTGACTGGGTGTCGGCGAGCTCGGCACTGGGGCTTGAGCTGGTGTTTTTCCTCGCCGCAGGTCTGTCGCCTTGGCGCATACTGAAATATTCATGGCCGATATTCCTCGGCGCTCCGGGAGCTGCGCTTGCCGTGCTGCTCTATGGCAAGGTGGGTGGGGATAGTTGGTGGCAATGGGGGCTGATCCACATTACCGACCGCTCGGCAACGCTTGCCGTGGCGACGGCCATACGCATACTTGCGATTGGAATTCCAGCGATAATCATGGTGTTCGGCATTGATGCCACGGACTTGGCGGATGCATTCACCCAGATCCTGCATCTGCCTGACAGATTCGTGTATGGCGGGCTTGCCGGCATCCGTCTGTTCAGTGTGCTGCAGGACGATTGGGCCGCATTGACGTCCTCGCGGCGCTCACGAGGTCTGGGCGACGAGAATGCCGTTGCCGCATTCTTCCCACAGGCATTTGCGCTGCTCGTCCTGTCGATTCGCAGATCGACGATGCTCGCAACCGCAATGGAGACCAGGGGGTTCGGAAGCACGCTTCCCAGAAGCCACGCCAGGGTTTCCAGATTGAGGTCGAGAGATGCGCTGTTCATTGCCATGTGCGTCGCGATTCCGGCGCTGGCCCTGACCTTGGCGGCTCTTGCGGGAAGCTACGTCTTCCTAGGTGGTAACTGAGTTGAAAAGAATTCATGCCGTATAACAATGGTCCATCCGTACATTTGTTACGATTGAGGGTGTCCTTGCCGCCTTTTCTGGCGGAACCAGGTCAATGACGACCATCGTTTGAAAGGAATCCTCATGAAAGCTTATGCAATGCTCGGTCTGAACGAGACGGGATGGGTCGAGAAGCAGGACCCGGTCTGCGGCCCGCTTGATGCCCTATGCAGACCGGTGGCGCTTGCTCCGTGCACTTCTGATGTGCATACGGTGTGGGAAGGCGCCCTGGGTGAGCGGCATGACCTCGTCCTGGGTCATGAAGGCGTCGGAGAGGTAATAGAAGTCGGAGATCTGGTAGAGGACTTCGTGCCGGGAGATGTCGTGATAATGCCTGCGATCACCCCGGATTGGGGGTCTAGGGAAGCTCAGCGCGGATATCCCGTCCATTCCGGTGGCATGCTGGGCGGATGGAAATTCTCGAACAGCAAGGATGGCGTGTTCGCCGAGAAGATCCACATCAACGATGCTGATGCGAATCTCGCACTGCTTCCCCAGGAAATCAGCCCAGAGACCGGCTGCATGCTCTCTGACATGATGCCGACCGGATTCCATGCCTCTGAGATGGCGAAGGTCACATTCGGCGAATCAGTGTGCGTCATTGGCATCGGTCCCGTTGGCCTGATGTGCGTTCGTGGCGCCGTGCTTCGCGGAGCGTCGCGCGTGATTGGCGTCGGCTCTCGACCGATCTGCGTCGAAGTGGCCAGGGAATATGGGGCGACCGACATCGTCAGCTACAAGGATGGGCCCATAGCCGAGCAGGTGCTCGACATGACTGACGGCGATGGAGTCGACCGCGTGCTGATCGCGGGAGGTGACGTGGACACCTTCGCCGAGGCGATACGGATGCTCAAGCCTGGCGGAGCCATCGGGAATGTCAACTATCTTGGCAGTGGTGACAGCGTGAGGATACCGCGTCTGGAATGGGGCGTCGGCATGGGGCACAAGACGATTCATGGCGGGCTGATGCCAGGGGGCAGATTGCGGATGGAGCGTCTGGCAAGCCTCATCGTTCATGGGAGAGTCGACCCGTCCCTGATGATCACGCATCGTTTCGAAGGATTCGATCATGTCGAGGAAGCCGTCAGACTGATGAAGGATAAGCCGCAGGATCTGATAAAGCCCGTCGTATTCATCGGTTAGACAGGCAATTCGCCTCGGTCCAAGATTTCTCGGACCGAGGCGAATTGCTTCGAAAGCTGGGATTGGCCGTCATGCTGGCAGCCCATCCAGGCAGATGCTACTTTGCAAGCGTCGTGTTGATGTTGCGCACTTCGTCGAACCTCTTGGTGGCGTCTTCCCAGTTGATGATGTTCCACCAGGCCTTGACGTAGTCGGCACGGACATTGAGATAGTCAAGGTAATACGCATGCTCCCACAGATCGAGAAGCAGCAGTGGGAACACGGTCACAGGAAGGTTGCCCTGGTGATCGAAGAGTTGCAGCGTTATCAGTCGTTCGCCGAGAGTGTCCCATGCGAGCACGGCCCAGCCCGAACCCTGGATGCCGGCAGTCATCGAGGTGAAATAGGTCTTGAAACCCTCGAAGGATCCAAACTGATCTTCGATGGCGGCCTTGAGTTCACCCTGTGGCTCCTGACCGTCCGATGGAGCCATGTTCTTCCAGAAGATGGTGTGATTCTTATGGCCTGCAAGGTTGAATGCGAGGTTCTTCTCAAGAAGGTTCGAGGTTGCCACGTCTCCGGAATCGGCAGCGTCGTGAATCTTCTCCAAGGCGGTGTTGGCGCCGTCGACGTAGGCCTTGTGATGCTTGTCATGATGAAGTTCCATGATCTTTCCGGATATGTACGGCTCCAGTGCCGAATAGTCGTAAGGTAAATCCGGCAAAGTATAGATTGGCATAAAGCCCTCCTCTTTGACTGGGTTTCGGGAACACTTCCCCAGAAACCACGTGATGTGATTTATTCGTTTCGTGTTGCTCCAGACCATAGCCCCGGTCTTAGCACCCAAGACTAGTGGAAAATCAGCGCTTTCCCAATTGTCGGTGTTCGCGCTGAGTGATAATTCCACCAGTCCTGCATGCATCCGAAACCGTTCAGCGACGGCGAGCGGCGACCGGTTGAACGGTCTTCGTGGGCCTCCGTCGGCGCAGCGGAGCGAGCTGGAAGACCTCATCCGACTCCTGGGCGACTTCCGGACTGTGCGTGACGATAATCACACATTTGCTATGATCGTGGGCCAGCTTGGCGAAGATGTCCATGATGTCTCGCTGGGTGCCCAGATCCAGATTGCCGGTTGGTTCGTCGGCGACGATGATCTTCGGATCGTAGCTCAGCGCTCGGGCGATTGCGACTCGCTGCTGCTCGCCGCCAGAGAGATGGAGGATGCGCTCATTCGCGTATTCATCGGGCAGATGCACCTCCTCCAGCAGTTCCAGGGCTATATCCTTCTTTGGCCTATCGAACTTCTTGCCCGATGCATCCATCGAGAGCACTATGTTCTCGGTGACCGTGAGTGCGGGGAGGAGATTGAAGCTCTGGAAGATCACTCCGATGTCGTGGCTTCTGAAGTCATAGCGATCCTGCTTGGCGAGGTCCTTTCCCTGATAGATGACCTTTCCCTCCGAAGGGGAGGTGAGCCCCGAGATCAGCGACAGAAGCGTCGTCTTTCCCGCACCGGAGGGTCCGGTGATCGCATACACCACGCCGGGCCTGAATGCGTGGGAAAGATTGTGCAGCACTTTCTTTCCACCCCGCTTGTAGGCGTATGAGACATCGGACAATTCAAGGATCGCCGGTACCTTGGCTGACCCATCGTCGGCGCTTCTTGAGGCGACCTCGCTGTTGATGTCGTCCTGTGGCGAGGCATCCTTTGCGTCAGCGGCGGAATTGCTGGGCGATGATTGGGTTTGCCCATCGATCTGTTTTGTATCGTTCATTGTATTTCCTTACACAATCGAGATGCGCGAATTGCATGTGCGCATTGAAATGCACCGTCTGGCATTGCCAGCCCTGTGGTGAGATGCACTTCTCATTGGGAATGTTGCCGGTGGGTGCCGAGGCACCCGAAGTGTCACGATCGGTCTGCAAGAATCTGGAGAGGTTCATATCTCATGACGAATATGACCCCGACCAAGGCGGATATGAGTGTCAGACCCAATCCGATCAGCAGAAGCTGCCCGACCATCGACAGGCTGACCGATGTGTTGATGGATGACACGTAGCTCACTGCCTTGGTGCTGAACGGATTGCCCGTTCCCTGCGTCGGCGCGGCGGCCGTCTTGCCTGTGGTCGTGCCAGAGGATGAACCGGACGTTCCACTCGTCGAGGTGCCTGAACCGCCGACGTTGGCTCCGCGACCGAACTGCGCCTCCTGGGTCGATGCCTGCGATTCCTGCTGCGAAACCTGGCTTGCAAGCAGCTGATTGGAGACGGGCACCGATGTCGCAGCTCCTGCGACGGCTCCGACGCCGAGTCCGATCATGGTGACGATGAGAAGCTCGATGGCGAATTGAGTCGCGACCTTCGCCTTCTTCACGCCCATTGCGGTCAGTACGCCAACCTCGTATTTGCGCTCGCGGACATTGAACAGGCTCAGCACTATCAGCACGACGCCTCCGACGGCCAGGACGACAAGAAGCAGGGTGAGCGCGAACTTGGCGAGATTGTTCAAGGGCAGCAGACTCGATTCATATTCCTCGACGTCTGCGGATGACACCGTGTAGTCGGAGGAAAGCCCGGCCTTCTTCACATCCTTGGTGAATGTGGTGTATGCGCTCTTGCTGCCAAGCACGTATGTATAGCTCAGCTGTGCCGCTGCCGTCTTCGTCGAGGTTCCCGACGAATCGGTCGTGGTCACCGTGCTTGAAGCATCCAATCCGAGAGCCTTCAGCGTGGAGATGGAAGTGTAGATGGCGTTCGAGGGATCCGATGAGGTGGACTGCGAGGGGCCATTGTTCGAGGAGCTCGTGTCGGTCGTGTTCTTATAGATGCCGACGACCTTGAGCTTGATCGTCTTGCTGGTGTCATATGGGTTGGTGACGGATATGGTGTCGCCCACCGAGACCTTGTTGAAGTCTGCCAAGGACTTGCTGATGATGACATCGCTGTTCGACGAGCTTGTGTAGCCGAAGACCTTGCCTGACGTCATGGTGAAGGTTCCATTGGTGGCGTTCTTTACCGCCGTGTCAGAGGAGAATCCGACGAGGCTGAAATCGCCGCTTTGGGTCTCTTCGGCGCCCATGCCGCCACCCATGCCGCCACCGGCGCCCTGGCCGGCAGCTTGACCTGACGACGAGGAGCTGCTGGAGCTGCTGGTGCTTGTCGTCGAGACGGGTTGGAAGGAATCGGTCTTGGACACTGAGGAGGTCTCGGTGTAATAGGTTCCGGTCTTTACCGTCGACGCCTTGGCATATTTCTCGTAGGAGGCCAGAGACAGCGTCTTGCTAGCCAGCGCGCTGCGTGCTGCAGAGAAATCGGGCTTGCTGCTGCTTGAACTGCTTGAGCTGCTTGACTGGGCGCTGGATATCAGTTTTTCCCGGTTGACGCTGATCTGAGCGGTGACGGAGGTGTCTTCCAAGCCGGTCGCCCTTGCGGAGTCGGCAGCCTGACGAATGGACAGTCCTATTGTCGCGGCTGCCGCGATGATCGCGACGATGATCGCTATGAGAATGTTGCGGCCTTTGTTCCGCACAACGCTTTTCCATGCGTTTTTGAACACGAACATTGGATTCCTTACCGTTAATGAAGTGGTTGGGCCGATATCACGAGTACCGATTCGTCCCGTGATTCTCATACAACACGGCCATGTTGTATGAGTTCTGTGGCGTTGCTTAAATGAATCCCAAAGAATTCTTAAGGTTTCCTGAGTTCGATAATTTCCAGGGAATGCATCTGTCTCTGCTGCGGTGAAGGGATCATCGGAAATTTCCCCTAAGATTGCCGAACCGTACCGTATTCCTGCCACTCGGCCTCGGAAGGCATGCAAAATCATGAGGTCGTTCCGCAGTGTAGATCATTGTGTTGTTGGGGGAGCTTAGACTGAGAGCCATGCCTTTCTCGACTGAATACATGGATAATCCGCATGCCGATCGCGTCAGACGGATCGCACGGCTTTCGCAATCCAGGGCGAGACAGCGTTCCGGGCTGTTTCTTGTGGAAGGTCCCCAGTCAGTGAGAGAGCTTGTGGCATGCCGACCGAAGATCGTCAAGGATCTCTATGTTCAGTCGCAACAGGGCGATACAGACCATAGGCGAGCTGTGACGGAGGTCATTGCACGCATTCTTCGGCATCCGAACATCCCGCAGATATATGTTCACTATGTAAGCGACGCAGTGATGAGCCAGATAAGCGACGATTCCCAGGGAATCGTCGCAGTCGCCGAAGGCGAGACGATGCAATCGCAGCTCCATGACGTGTTGGAGTCCGATCATCGTGATGCACCGCTGACGCTCGCGGCGTTCTGGCAGATCCGCGATCCTGGGAACGCTGGAACCGTCATTCGCGCTGCGGATGCAGCAGGATGCGCTGCCGTCATCTTCGTCGATGACTGTGTGGATGCGTTGAATCCGAAAGTGATACGTTCGACCGCCGGATCGATATTCCATATTCCCATCATCGCCATGAGCGCCGAGGGCTTCCTGCAGTCTATGCATGATGCGGACATCGCTGTGGTGGCTGCGGATGTGCATGGAGTGGAAGGCAGGGAGTCCGAGTCGTTGCCCACGCTCATTGCAGGCTCAACAGATAAGAAGGAATCCAGGGTGATTCTCTTTGGCAACGAAGCCCGCGGTCTGCCAGAATCGATGCTGCTTCAGAGTCAAAGGATCGTCTTCATTCCCATGTATGGCAAGGCGGAATCATTGAATCTTGCAACGAGCGCCGCAATCATGCTGCACACCCTTGCTATGTCGAGTCATGTTGAAAGAATATGAATTCTGTCAGGGTCGCTGGAATCCATCGGGATTGCTGAGACCATCTGTTCGCGCGCCTAGGAAGACGCTGCGGACGCGAGAACCGTAAATTGAGGAAAGGTCCGAAGTTGGCAGACGTTGCAACGTTCGACGCTGACGCGATCAAGGCACAGGTTGCCGAGGGAATCAGCAAAATTCAGGAAGCCTCAAGTACGAAAGAGCTCAATGGGCTCAGAACGCAATACGCCGGCGCGGATTCTGCGATGACGTTGGGGAGCAGGTCGATAAAGTCCCTTCCGGCAGAGGAACGCAAGGATGCCGGAAAGCTGATGGGGAAGCTGAGGGCAGACTTCGGCCGAGCCTTTTCCAGTCGTATGGAGTCGGTTGCGGCGAAGGAGGAGAGCGATGAGCTGGCCCGCGAGGCCGTCGACATGACGCTGCCGGTTCGCCGCAATCCCATCGGTGCGCGGCATCCATTGGCGAAGCTGCTCGAAGACGTTGAGGACTTCTTCGTCTCCATGGGCTGGCAGATAGCCCAGGGGCCCGAGGTTGAGGCTGAGTGGTATGACTTCGATGCTCTGAACTTCGGGCCGGACCACCCTGCGCGGCAGATGCAGGATACCTTCTATGTCAAGGGGAATCAGGCCAAGGATGCCGCCGGCTTCGTCGGTTCGAACATGGTCATGCGCACCCATACCTCGCCCGTGCAGGCTCGTTCGCTGCTCAGCAGGGGAGTTCCGCTGTATGTGGCATGCCCCGGCCGCGTATTCAGGACCGACGAGCTTGACGCCACGCACACGCCAGTGTTCCATCAGTGCGAGGCCATCGCAGTCGACAAGGATCTCACGATGGCAGACCTGAAGGGCGTTCTCGATAAGCTTGCCATCGCGATGTTCGGCAAGGACGCGCGCACGCGTCTGCGTCCGTCATACTTCCCATTCACTGAGCCGAGTGCCGAAATGGATCTGTGGTTCCCCGACAAGAAAGGTGGCCCAGGCTGGATTGAATGGGGCGGATGTGGCATGGTCAACCCCAATGTGTTGAAATCGGCCGGCATCGACCCTGATGTCTATGCGGGCTTCGCCTTCGGCATTGGCATGGAACGCACGCTGCTGCTGCGTCATGACATCAATGACATGCACGACCTCGTCGAGGGCGATGTGCGTTTCAGCCGTCAATTCGTTATGGGAGAGTGATCAGTCATGCCAATGGTTGACATTGATTGGCTCACGGAGCATGTGAAGCTTCCTGCCGATCTTACATATGAACAGCTTGCCAAGGATCTCGTTCGTGTCGGGCTCGAGGAGGAGATGATCCATCGCTCCACGATCCTCGGACCGATCGTCGTCGGATATGTGGTCTCCGCCGAGCCGGAGGAGCAGAAGAATGGCAAGACCATCAACTGGTGCAAGGTCGATGTCGGTGACGAATACAACGACAGGGACGATGACGGCAATCCTCAGCCACGTGGCATCGTCTGCGGAGCGCCGAACATGGCGGCAGGCGAGAAGGTCGTCGTCACACTTCCCGGTGCGGTGCTTCCGGGAGACTTCAAGATCGAGCCACGCAAGACCTATGGCCATGTGTCTGACGGCATGTGCGCGTCCGAACGTGAATTGGGCCTGAGTGAGGAGCACAACGGCATTCTGCTGCTCCGCGAATACGGTTTCAGCAAGGAGCAGTATGACGCGTTGAAGCCTGGCGATGACGTCATGCATCTGCTTCATCTCGACAATCCGATCCTGGAGATCAACATCACTCCGGACCGTGGATATGCATTCTCTTACCGTGGAGTCTCGCGTGAGTACCATAACTCCACCGGTGCCGAGTTCACCGATCCTGTGCTCGCATTGAACAGGGAGCTGCCCAAGCAGCCCAGGACCATGTCCGAGGATGCTCAGGAAGGCCATCCGGAGGTTTCCGTCGAAATCGACGATGACAATCCCATACATGATGTGGTCGGCTGCGATCGCTATTACGCCAGAACCATCCATGGATACGATGCATCTCAGTCGCATACGCCCCATGAAATCCGCCGACGTCTTGTACGTGCAGGAATGAGAAGCCTGTCGTTGCCCGTCGACGTGACCAACTATGTGATGATGGATCTTGGTCAGCCTCTTCACGCATACGACCTTGACAAGATTTCCATGCCAATAGTGGTCCGCAGGGCCGCCGAAGGCGAAACCCTGGTGACGCTTGACGGCAAGGAACGCAAGCTGAATTCGGAGGATCTGCTGATAACCGATTCGCCTGATGGAAACAGGGCTTCACGCGTTCTCGGACTTGCAGGGGTCATGGGTGGCCAATATGGCGAAGTCACCGAGGAAACCAAGAACATCCTGATCGAATCAGCACACTTCGATCCGATCACCGTCGCTCGTTCGGCGCGCCGGCACAAGCTGCCTTCAGAGGCGTCACGACGCTTCGAGCGCGGAGTCGACACGATGCTTCAGCCCGCTGCGGCACAGCTCGCCGTGGACATGCTCGTTCACTATGGGCAGGGAGAATCCTCTTCAAGCGTCACCGATGTGAACAATGCCAAGGCTCCCAAGCCGATTCACTTCAAGGCCAGGGAGGTCGCCCGGCTTTCCGGCCTCAGCATAGACCTGAACAGGATTTCATCGATTCTTCAGGACATCGGCTGCCGTCTCGGTGGCGGTGGCAATGGGGAATTCCTGGTCGCGCCACCTACCTGGCGACCCGACCTGACCGAGGCGTGCGACCTGGTCGAGGAGATCGCCCGACTCGTCGGATATGACCAGATTCCCGTCAAGGTCCCTTCCGCACCTGTGCTTGGCAGGAGCGGTCTGACTTCGCAGCAGCTGCGACGACGCTGGATTGCAGACACCCTGGCTGAGTACGGTCTCGTCGAGACGCTGAGCTACCCGTTCGTGGGCGATGAGGACTTCAAGGCGTTCTGCGTCGATCCCGATCAGATCGAACCGGTAAGCGTTGAGATTCAGAATCCCTTGGCAGGTGACAGACCATATCTTCGCCGTGAATTGCTCATGACCCTCGCTTTGACCGCCCAACGCAACATACGCCGTGGATTGCACAATGTGGGTGTATATGAGCTTGGCTCGGTATTCCTTTGGGATCCGAAGGCTCCCGCAATCCCAGCATTGCCTGGGGGAGTCAGGCCGGATGACGATCATCTGCGTGCGCTGGACGCAGGTCTTCCTCAGCAGCCGCTGCACGTCTCTGGCATTCTTACCGGTCAGGCTGAGCATGACGGCTGGCTGGGAGAGAACCGTCCGGTGGATTGGACCGATGCAGTCGAGATCGTCCGTCGCATATCGGACCGCATCGGCGCCCACCTGTCTCTGGTGCAGCCGCAGCCCGAGAACGTGGAGCCGTCCTGGCATCCAGGTCGTGCCGCGCATGTGGTTCTGCCAGATGGTTCCATCATCGGCATGGTCGGTGAGCTTCATCCCCACGTCAACGAGGCGCTGGACTTCCCCGAGCATTCGGCCGCCTTTGAGCTGAACGTGACGGAACTGCTCAAAGCCGTCGATGACAGGCCGGTGCAGGCACGTCCGATTTCGACGTTCCCGCCAGTCCGTCAGGATCTGGCCTTTACGGTTGCGAAGACCGTCACCGCCGAGCAACTGACGAATTGCATACGACAGTCCGCAGGCGACGACCTTGAATCCATAGAGCTCTTCGACGTCTACACGGGCGATCAGGTGGGCGATGACGAGAAGTCCCTGGCTTTCTCAGTCACCTTCAGGTCTGCAGAGAAGACCCTGACTTCGCAGGACAGCGAGCGCATACGCAAGAATATTGTCGATTCTGCAAAGGATCTGGGCGCTGTGCTGAGAGCGTGAGGAAGGAACTGCGGTTTCCTCTTATCTATCCGGCGACATAGTATCTACCTATATCGCCGGATATTTGTTATATATGGCTTATACTTGGTACGACGACAAGGGGACGGTATCAATGAGCTCGAGTGAACGTAACCCAGGTCAGGTAGGGCCGTCTGGGAATTATGGTGTTCCGCAACCGAATGCTCCAATGCAGCAGCAACCGGACAATGGCGGCAATCGGCCGATCGAAAATCCGCAGAAACAGAACGTGCAGGACCAGAATTCGCAGGACCAGAACGTGCAGAATCAGAATGTGCTGAGGAAGCCGCAGAGCAGTCCGAAGCCGGAATATGGTGCGATGGCAAGCCAATATCCGGGCTGGAATCCATATGTCTTTGGCGCTCCCGAACCCGAGCAGAAGGCCGAGGCCAAGCCGGCGCCTGCGCAAAGCCGTCAGAACCAGGGTCTGTGGGCAGGCAATCCCTATCTTCGACCAGGCAATGGTGGGAGCAACGGTGCGCCTGGCAATGGCGCTCCGAACAACGCAAACCAAGGCGGGAACGGCATGAATGGAGATCCTCGCCAAGGTGGGGCTCCGAATCCTCAGTCAACTCAGTTCGGCAATGACCGCAATCTCAACAGACGCGGCATGTATCCGACCATCGATCCGAACGATCCCAACCAGAACCCTCTCTATGGCCGCTGGGATCCATACGCGATCCTTTCCTTCATTCTTGCGCTGTTCTTCCCATTCCCGTTCATGCCTGCGATCATGGGCGCGATATCGGTCTACAGAACGCGTTTCTTCCATATGAGGGGCAAAGGGCTGGCGATTGCGGCGATTGTGATCAACCTGGCGTATTCGGCATTGGTGATATGGATGTGGATCAATCACATCGACGCAAGCCAGCTGTACCAGGACATCTATAGCTGGATCGGGAGCACGACCGGAACGTCCGGAAGTTCCGTTTCTGCATAATTATGCATTGTCGTGCATACATGTATATACTATTGCCAGTTGGTTGACAAGACATGTCACCTGAACAGCTTTGGAGTTATGCATGGCACATTATTCAGTTGCCGTGGCGGGGGCCACAGGCTATGCGGGCGGAGAGGCTCTCCGCATTCTGGCTTCGCACCCAGACATGGAGGTCACCTGCGTCACGGGGCACTCCTCGATAGGGCATAGGCTTGGCGAATATCTTCCTCACATCCCATGCCTCGCCGATCTGGAAGTCCAGGACACGACTCCGGAAGTGCTCAATGGGCACGACATCATCATTCTGGCACTGCCGCACGGCGCTTCGGGCGCGTTGGCGGAGAAACTGGACGATGCGTCCGTGGTCGTCGACCTCGGCGCTGACCACAGACTCGAGGAACGGGACATGTGGGACCGCTATTATGGCGGACCGTATTACGACTCGTGGATATATGGCATGCCCGAGATGATTTCCGGCAACGTTCACGGATCGCCGTCGAAGCAGAGGAACCTGTTGCGCGGTGCACGACGGATCGCCGGACCCGGCTGCAACGTCACTGCCGTTACCCTCGCCTTTCAGCCAGCCCTCGCATATGGGCTCATTGATGAGAAGGACATAGTCGCGGATCTGGCCGTCGCCTATTCCGGTGCTGGGAAAAACCTGAAGCGGAGCAATCTGCTCGCTGCAGAGGCCCTCAATTCCGCGACGCCATATTCCGTCGGCGGCACGCATAGGCATATTCCCGAGATGCTGCAGAATCTCACGCACGCTGCCGGACGCGAAGGTGCACGCTGGCAGGATATCTCGCTTGGCTTCACTCCGATGCTGGTTCCGATGAGCCGTGGAATCCTTGCCACGGTCTCCGCCCGTCTCAGCGAGAAGGCCTGGGACTTGAGCGATGAGGCGATCAGATCATATTGGCAGGATCTCTATGCCGACGAGACCTTCGTGAGGCTGCTGCCGCAGGGAGCGATGCCTGCAACGCAGAACGTCCTGGGTTCCAATTGCGCGCATGTTCAGGTGGCGGTGGACAGGACCTCCGGGCGACTCTATGCCTTCTGCGCGATCGACAACCTCAATCGAGGCACAGCCGGGCAGGCGATCCAGTCGCTGAACATCGCCCTGAATCTTAACGAGATCACTGGTTTGACAACGATAGGAGTAGCTCCATGAGCGTCACATTTGCACAGGGTTTCAAGGCGGCTGGAGTCGTTGCAGGAATATCGACGCACGAAGGTAAGCGCGATCTGGCAATCGTCGTCAACGAAGGCCCTCTCGACGCCGCTGCAGGGGTGTTCACTCCCAACCGTTTCTGCGCGGCACCCGTTCAGTGGTCAAGAATCGCGATTCAGGACGGACATCTCAAGGGCATTGTGGTGAATTCCGGCGGTGCGAATGCCTGCACCGGTCAGGCGGGATATGAGCAGAGCTCGCAGACCGCACACGAACTCGCGCGCATGGCACATTGCGAGGATACGGACATAGCCGTCGCCTCGACTGGTCTGATAGGCGAACTGCTGCCTCTCGACCATGTGCTGCACGGCGTTCATGACGCCTACGAGGCCATGGAAGAAGACGCTGAGGCAGGAGACAATGCCGCACATGCCATCATGACGACCGACACCAAGCCCAAGACGGTCGAGATTCAGGGATCCGGATATCGTGTCGGGGGCATGGTCAAGGGCTCGGGCATGATAGCCCCGCAGCTTGCCACGATGATATGCATTCTTACGACGGATGCCGTGGTGACGCCAAAACAGGCCCATGACGCCGTGTGCCGGGGCACGCAGACCTCTTTCAACCGCATTGACGTCGATGGCTGCATGTCCACCAACGATACGGTTATCCTGATGGCTTCAGGTGCCAGCGGGGTGACTCCGGACATCGAGGAATTCAAGGATTCCGTCGCCCAGGCATGTGCATCCCTGGCCCATCAGATCGTCGGCGACGGTGAGGGTTCCTCGCACGACGTCGACATGACCGTCATCGGTGCCAGTGACGAGCAGGCCGCCCTGGCCTGCGCCCGCGCCGTCGCGTCATCGAATCTCATGAAGTGCGCGATCGCAGGCAACGACCCCAACTGGGGAAGGGTCGTATCTTCCGTCGGCACCGTCCCCGAATCCATCGCACCATATGACCCGAACCAGGTGACGGTCGACATCAACGGAGTCAGGGTCTGCGACGGCGGCAAGCCGGGCCAGGACCGTTCACTCGTCGACATGACTCCACGACACGTCGACATCGTTATCAATCTGCATGCAGGTGAATCTCAGGGAACGATATGGACTGACGACTTGACTCATGAATATGTACGAATCAACTCAGACTACGAATCATGAAGCATCGAGGAAACAGGGGATCGACATCGATTACGAAACGAAGACGAATGAATCCACAGAATGTGACGAGGCCGACGATATGAGCGAGATCAAGGGTCCGGGCTTTCATTTCGACGTGCATACTGATCTGAGAGCCGACCAGAAGGCAGAGGTGCTTATCGAGGCACTGCCGTGGCTTGAGGAATTCTCTGGCAAGCGCATCGTCATCAAGTACGGCGGCAATGCGATGGTCGATCAGCATCTCAAGCGGTGCTTCGCGGAAGACATGGTGTTTCTGCGCCAGGTGGGCCTGCACCCGATAGTCGTGCATGGCGGCGGTCCGCAGATTTCCAGAATGCTGAAGGCGCTGGGAATCAAATCCGAGTTCAAGGGCGGACTGCGCGTCACGACGCCCGAGGCCATGGACGTCGTGCGTATGGTGCTGACCGGCAAGGTGTCCCGCGAGTTGGTCGGCATGATCAACGCCCATGGCCCATACGCAGTGGGCCTTTCCGGCGAGGATGGGGGACTGTTCTCGGCGATGCAGCGAAAGCCTATGATCGACGGTGTTCCTACGGACATTGGACTCGTTGGTGATGTGGTGAGCGTCGATGCCTCGGCGGTGGAGGATCTGATAAGCGCAGGCAGGATTCCTGTGGTGTCGTCGGTCGCTCCGGATGAGACGAATCCCATGCAGGTGCTGAATGTGAATGCTGATTCTGCGGCGGCGGCCCTTGCTGCGGCGGTCGGCGCATCCAAGTTTCTGATTCTGACGGACATCGACGGTCTCTATGCCGATTGGCCGGATGAGAATTCTTTGATTGGTCGGATCGGTGTCGAGAACCTGAGGGACATGCTCCCCGATCTGGAGACTGGCATGAAACCCAAGATGGAGGCGTGCGTGCGTGCCTTGGACGGAGGAGTCGTCCAGGCACACATCATCGACGGCCGCAAGCCCCACTCGCTGCTCAATGAGATATTCACCTCAGCGGGAATCGGAACGATGGTCGTGCCGCAGGATGGCATAGAGATGAGGAGTTCATATGTCCGCAGTTGAAAAGGTCGGCAAGCTTGACGAGCAATTGCTCGACGAATATCAGGATGTGCACATGCACGTCTTCGGCAAGCCCTTGCGCGTGCTCGATCATGGCAAGGGGACGCACGTCTGGGATGTGGACGGAAACGAATATCTCGACTTCCTCGGGGGCATCGCCGTCAATTCGGTTGGCTACGCGGATCCACGCTGGATCGCCGCGCTGACGGCGCAGGCCGAGAAGGCGGCGCATGTGAGCAACTACTTCGCGACCGAGCCTCAGATCAGGCTGGCCGAGAAGCTGATAGAGCTTGCCGGCGCGCCCAAGGGCTCACATGTGTATTTCGGCAATTCCGGAACTGAAGGCAACGAAGCGGCCCTGAAGCTTGCGAAGCTCTATGGTCGGACACTGCCGAACGCGCACACGGTCATGGGTGGCAAAAGTCCTCGGATCATCGCGCTGAAGCATGGATTCCACGGTCGCACGATGGGTTCGCTCAGCGCGACATGGAAGCCCGCCATCCGCACACCCTTTGAACCATTGGTTCCAGACGTCGAATTCGTAGATGCGAACGATATCGATGCCATGCACGATGCCTTCGCACGCACGGGCGCTGGAAAGTATGCAGAGGGACCCGTTGCGGCTGTCATCATCGAAATGATTCAGGGAGAGGCTGGGGTGCTGCCGCTCGACCCGTCGTATGTCCAAGGTGTGAGGGCATTGTGCGACAGCAATGACGCGCTCCTGATCGTGGATGAGGTGCAGACCGGCATCGGACGCACCGGTTCGTGGTTCGCCTTCCAGAGAGAGGACCTGGGCGGAGGCATCCAGCCCGATATGGTCACCTTCGCCAAGGGCGTTGCAGGAGGATTCCCCATGGGAGGCATGATCGCCTTTGGTGAGAAGCTTTCGCGCATGTATTCGGCAGGATTGCATGGTTCGACCTTCGGCGGCAACCCTCTCGGCGCTGCAGCCGCCTTGGCGACTCTGCACATCATCGAGGAGGATGGATTGGTCGCCAATGCCGAGGAGCGTGGCATCCAGCTTAGGAATGCCTTGGATGCTTGCGACAATCCGCTGTTCGTGGCGACCAGGGGCCGTGGTCTGCTCAATGCCGTTCTGCTTGCGCATCCTTGCGCGCACGCGGTGGTGGACTGGGCATTGGAGCATGGTCTGATCGTCAATGCGGTAGCTCCGAATGCATTGCGTCTGGCACCATCATTGGTGGTCAGCGGCGATGACGTCGACTCTTGCGTCGAGACGCTTGCCAGGGTTCCTTCGGATCTGGCAGACGACTGACGCTCGATGGCTGATGACTGCCACATCAGCCGCGGTAAGTGCATTGAAGGCATGTGGGCAGGGGAATGCATGCCGAAGGGAAATGAAAGGAAGAGATGGAGATGACAGCACCTCTACGGCATATGCTGCGCGATGACGACGTTTCGCATGACGAGCAGCTGCAGATTCTGAGACTGGGCATGAAGTTCAGGAAGAATCGTTTCCACGCGCGACCTTTCGAGGGTCCGCAGGCTGTCGCGATTCTCTTCGACAAGCCAAGCACCAGAACTCGTTCGAGCTTCTCCGTGGGCGTCGCCGAACTTGGAGGATATCCGCTGGTGATCGATAAGGGAGGATCCCAACTGGGCAGGGGAGAGCCGGTTGCCGATACCGCACGCGTGCTCACTCGCATGACCTCAACCATCGTGTGGAGGACCTTCGGTCAGGACCGAGTCGAGGAAATGGCCAGATACGCCACCGTTCCCGTCGTGAACGCGCTGACCGATGAATTCCATCCATGCCAGGTCCTCGCCGACTTTCTCACGATCGCCCAGCATCGCGGAGGCGTCGATGCGCTGGCAGGCAAGCGCATCGCCTATCTTGGCGACGCGGGGAACAACATGGCGAATTCGTATCTGCTTGCCGGCGCGACCGCAGGAATGCATGTCGCCGTCGCCGGTCCCTATGGCTATCTGCCAGACCCTGGGATCGTCGAGGAGGCCAAGGCGATCGCAGAAAGGAACCACGGTTCCATTCTGGTGACCACGGATCCGAACGAGGCGGCAAGGGATGCCGACTGCATCTTCACCGACACATGGGTCTCGATGGGTGAGGAAAGTGAATACGCGACCCGCTCAAAGCCATTCTGGAACTATCAGGTCAACGATGAGCTTATGAGCCGCGCTGCCCCGAATGCACTCTTCCAGCACTGTCTGCCGGCATACCGGGGCAAGGAGGTCACCGCATCGGTCATAGACGGCCCACAATCCGTCGTGTGGGACGAGGCCGAGAACCGCCTGCACGCGCAGAAGGCGCTGATGACCTGGCTGATTGGCAAGCAGCGTGGAGATGAAAGCCTGCTTGGCTGAGGCTTCTGCATGCCGAATCGAGGGGTTTCGAATCGATGGGTTATGAATCGATGGGTTTCGAATCGATGTGAAGAAGGAATCCGACGGCAAGGCACAGGCAGGAACACTTGGGAACGACGATCGTCGCAATGCACATGCGACAGACAGGAGGTGACGAATGAGTGACGAGGAATACTCGGGGCTTCGCAGACCGCCGACGCGCACCGCACGGCACAGTGCGATTCAGCAGGCGCTTTCAAGCTCTGCCATCACCTCCCAGCAGCAATTGGCCGAGGTTCTTGCTACTCAGGGCATTGAGGTGACTCAGGCGACACTAAGCAGAGACCTTGATGAGATGCATGCGAGCAAGCAGCGCATGGCAGACGGATCCTTCGCATATGTTGTTCCTGAATCGGCGCTGTCTGGAGAATTCCCGACTGTCAGGGCTGCCATCGATGAGCAGTCCGACACAGAGAGCAACGTCTTGAACCGTTATGAGCAACAGCTTTCAAGAACCTTGACGGGTCTGGTGACATCCGTGGCGACAGCGCAGAATCTCGTGGTCATCCACACCCCTTCGGGCGCCGCGCAATATGTGGCAAGCGTCCTTGACCGCCAGTCAATCCAGGGCATCGTCGGCACCATTGCGGGTGATGACACGGTCATGGCAATTGCTGCGGATGCACAGACCGCAAAGACCAGGGCCGAGTGGTTCTTGCTTCTTGCCTCCGGAGGTGAGTCAGGGCACGCCGGAGCCAAGGCAAGGCCGTAATCATATCCTCTTGCGTAGCCGCCATGCGCTTACGCAAATGACATGCTGTACATGAATAATAAATGTGAAACACAGATCGGAAGGGTTGCTATGAGTGACAGGAACAGAATCGTATTGGCATATTCGGGAGGTCTCGACACCTCCGTCGCCATTCCGTACTTGAAGGACAGAACCGGCAAGGACGTCGTCGCTGTGTCATTGGACGTCGGTCAGGGTGGCGAGCGCCTGGAGACCATAAAGCAGCGAGCCTTGGCATGTGGTGCGGTCGAGTCGTATGTCGTCGACGCACGTGATGAATTCGCGGACGAATACTGCATGATGGCGCTTCAGGCCAATGCGATGTATGAGGGCGTGTATCCTCTCGTGTCTGCAATCTCAAGGCCATTGATCACCAAGCATCTGGTCCATGCTGCGCATCAGTTCGGTGCCGACACCATTGCGCACGGCTGCACGGGCAAGGGCAACGACCAGGTTCGCTTCGAGGTCTCGATCATGTCCATCGATCCGACGTTGAAGGCCATCAGCCCGATTCGTGACCTTGGGCTGATGCGTGACGTCGAGATCGCCTATGCCAAGGAGCACAAGCTTCCGATCGAGCAGACCGAGAAGAGCCCTTATTCCATCGATCAGAATGTCTGGGGTCGTGCAATCGAGACCGGATATCTCGAGGACCCGTGGAACGCGCCGACCAAGGACGTCTATTCGTACACCGACGATCCGGCATTCCCCCCGGTCGAGGATGAAGTGACGATCACTTTCAAGAAGGGCATTCCCGTTCAGATCGATGGCAGGGATGTAACGCCGCTGCAGGCGATCGAAGAGATGAATCGCCGCGCAGGCGCGCAGGGCATCGGTCGCATCGATCTGATCGAGGATCGTCTTGTCGGCATCAAGTCGCGTGAGCTCTATGAGGCACCAGGTGCGATTGCCCTGATCACAGCCCATGAGGAGCTTGAGAACTGCTGCCTCGAACGTGAACAGCACCGCATCAAGCGCGATATCGACAAGCGCTGGGGCGAGCTGGTCTACGATGCACAGTGGTATTCACCTGCCGTGAAGTCGCTGACCGCGTTCATCAAGGACACGCAGGAATACGTTTCCGGTCAGATTCGCATGAGTCTGCATGGCGGGCGTGCCGTCGTCACCGGACGTCGTTCCGACAGCTCTCTCTATGACTATTCGCTTGCAACCTATGAGACCGGCGACTCCTTCGATCAGAAGGCTTCGAACGGCTTCATCGAGATCTATGGCCTTCCGAGCAAGGTCGCCGCAGCCCGCGACGTCAAGTTCGGCAACGCCGTCGAAGTGCCGCAGGGCGACGTCAAGTAATCGATGTCAGACCTCACGCCGCCATGCTGCAGGCGTGAGGCCATCGATGAATCACGCCGAACCTGTGGCGGGATGAGGATGTGTGGCGCAGCCCCAGAATCGGGGCTGCGCTAGCATCGAGTGCAGGATGTGCAGTGCTGTGGCGAAGGTCGCAGCGGCCATGCGATGATGTGCAGTGCAACGGCAGCAACAAGCTTTAAGGATAGGTGCGTAGATATGGCTCAGCAAGGTCATGAATCAATTGCGTTATGGGGAGGCCGATTCAGTTCGGGCCCTTCTCCTGAGCTTTCTAGACTGAGCAAGTCCACGCAGTTCGACTGGCGTCTCGCGGATGACGACATCACCGGTTCGAGGGCGCATGCCCGAGCCCTGGCGCGAGCCGGACTGCTGACCGAGGATGAGCTCGACCGGATGGAATCCTCTCTCGATGAGCTGCAGTGCAGGGTCGACACCGGCGCTTTCGTTCCTCAGGAATCCGATGAGGATGAGGCCACGGCCCTTGAGCGTGGCCTTCTTGAAATCGCAGGTGACGAGCTGGGTGGCAAGCTGCGTGCAGGGCGTTCGCGCAACGATCAGATCGCGGCCCTTATCCGCATGTGGCTGCGTCGTCATGCCCGGTCCGTGGCAAGGGATGTGCTGACGCTTGTGGAATCGATCATCGCGCAGTCACGGACAGCAGGGACGACCGTCATGCCCGGGCGAACGCATATGCAGCACGCGCAGCCCGTTCTGCTCGCGCATCAGCTCATGGCCCACGCGTGGCCCTTGCTCCGTGACGTCGAACGGCTGATCGACTGGGATGCGCGTGCGGATGCGAGCCCATACGGTTCTGGTGCTCTGGCAGGGAACACGCTTGGCCTTGACCCGCAGGCGGTCGCGCATGATCTCGGCTTCTCCCGTGTGACCGATAACTCTATAGATGGAACGGCCTCTCGCGATGTGGTCGCTGAATTCGCATTCATCGCTGCGATGATCGGCATCGACCTGTCCCGATTGAGCGAAGAGATCATTATCTGGAACACCCAGGAATTCGCCTTCGTCCGTCTTGACGATGCCTATTCGACTGGTTCGTCGATCATGCCACAGAAGAAGAATCCTGACATCGCCGAACTCGCTCGTGGAAAGGCCGGCCGACTGATCGGTGACCTCACCGGATTGATGACGACGCTGAAGGCATTGCCGACTGCCTATGCCCGTGACCTCCAGGAAGACAAGGAAGCGGTGTTCGATCAGGTGGACACTCTTGAAGTCGTGCTGCCTGCCTTCTCTGGCATGGTCGCTACGCTGCGATTCGACGGCAAGCGTCTCGAAGAGGAAGCCCCGACCGGATTTGCGCTCGCGACCGACATCGCGGAGTGGCTGGTGAAGAACGGCGTTCCCTTCCGCCATGCACATGAGCTTTCCGGTGCCTGCGTCAAGAGGGCGGAAGGCCAGGGAGAGGAACTCTGGGATCTGACGGATGACGAGTTCGTCGAGATCTTCGATGGATTCGTCGATGCCGGACTTGCACCGAAGGTTCGCGAGGTTCTGACGACCCAAGGGTCTGTAAAGGCACGCAATGGCAAGGGCGGAACCGCTCCCGAACGCGTCGCCGAGCAGATCGAGGACGCTGAGGCACAGATGAAAACGCTTTCACAGTGGGTTTCCGTGCAGTAGACGGATGATGGTGGCCTCTTGCGAGAATCAGCTGGAACAATTGCTGAAGCAATGGCTGCAATGACGTTTCAAGCAGGCATCTCCGGGCAGGCACCCCTGAAAGCGACCGCAGCAATCCATTCCCGGCCGCTTCGGATGCCGCCCAGCGCATGCCTTCCGCGTGTCGCTGCTCTCTGACATACTGGCGTGGCGATTATTCGCGGTTTTCTCACGACAAGGGGAGTGGCACAGAACATGGTGCAGGTTACGGACTACAGGCAGGCAGGCTTCGACTCGTTGTCTGACGAATTGCAATGGCGCGGTCTCATAGCTCAACACACTGATGAAACACGTCTTTATGAGACGCTCAATGGCAAGCCGATCAGCTTCTATGCAGGCTTCGATCCCACAGCTCCCTCGCTCCATATCGGCAATCTCGTCCAGCTCATCAACATGCGCCATCTTCAGGCCGCAGGGCATCGCCCATATGCGCTTGTCGGGGGAGCGACGGGACTGATCGGCGATCCCCGCGAATCGGGTGAGCGAACGCTCAACCCGGCTGAGACCGTCGAACGTTGGGTCGAGCGCCTTCGTGACCAGATAGGCCGTTTCCTCTCTTCGGATGGCGACAATGCGGTGCAGTACGTCAACAACCTTGACTGGACTGGCAAGATGTCGGTCATCGACTTTCTGCGTGACGTCGGCAAGAACTTCCGACTCGGAACCATGCTGAACAAGGATATCGTGGCTCGTCGTCTCAATTCAGACGAAGGGATCTCATTCACGGAATTCAGCTATCAGGTCTTGCAGGGCAATGATTTCCTGCATCTTTTCGACAGTCACGGCTGTGTGCTTGAGCTGGGGGGCAATGACCAGTGGGGCAATCTTGTCAGTGGCCTTGACCTGATTCACAAGGTGCGTGGCGAGAACGTGAGCGTGATGACGTCTCCGATCATCACCGACGCCCAGGGCAAGAAGTTCGGCAAGTCAGAGGGTGGCGCAATCTGGCTTGATGCGACGATGCTCAGTCCATATCGCTTCTATCAGTTCTGGTTCAACCAGCCTGACGATCAGGTCATCAGACTGCTGAAGTACTTCACCTTCCTTCCCAAGAGCGAGATCGAGCAGCTTGAGGCAGAGGTGAGCGAGGATCCTGGTGCGCGGCATGCGCAGAGGACGCTTGCATGGGAGGTGACGAGCTTCGTCCATGGTGAGCATGCGACCCAGCAGGCGATCGATGCCGCCTCGGCGCTGTTCGGGCGTGGAGCGGACCTGCGTGAGATCGATGCGGATACCTTGGAGGCCTCGTTGGAAGGCGTAAGGGTGCCGTCCACCGATGGAAGCGAGCCGGACTTCGCCAAAGCCGCGACCGGTGAACGCATCGTGGAGGCCGCTGTGAGCGCAGGCCTGTTTGCTTCCGTCTCGCAAGCGCGTAAAATCATCACATCGGGTGGCATGTATGTCAACAACGCCCGTGTCGAAGACACCGACGCCGAACTTGGTGTCAAAGACTTTCTGCAAGGTGGATTCGCAGTGATTCGCAGGGGAAAGAAAACAATAGGAGCCGTTCGCCTGCAGGGCTAGTGCCGTTCGATGTCTTGCGACCTCGATGAGTCGAGATCCAAGGATCATGCAGCGGCAACAAGAAAATAGTGAGTGATTGTGTGCGGTGACGTCTCAGCATGGACGACAGGCGCGTTGGCATCATTGGGATGCCGGACAAGGTATGGAATAAGGATTGAATATGGCAGAGCGTGAAGGCAATTCAGGGCAGTCGGGAAAAGACAGAGGACGCGGCAGAGCTGGCGGGAATCAGTCAAGAGGATCCTATAGGGGTCGTTCGGACAGCAATCATTCATCTTCCCGTTCGGGTTTCGGCCCGCGCAGGAACTCGCATTCCCATGGAGACTCATCATCGCGTGGCGGCTACGGTTCGCGTGGACCGTCAGGCGATCGCCGCAGGCAGGAAGGCCGGAGCTTCAACTCCGAGAACCCTGATGCATCGGGTGAGCATAGGAGCCATGACAGTCACGAACGTCATTTCGGTGACTCACGTCAATTCGAACATGGCCGTTCGCGTGGCGAGGGTGGCAATGGTGGTCGTCGTTTCGGCGGGGACCGCCGAAATGCAGGTGGCCGCCGCTTTGGCAACGACCGGCGTGATGGGGACAGACGCAACGATGGCGATCGTCGTGGCTTCGGTGGGCATGGAAAATCAGGTGAACGCCGCAGCGATTACGGTGAGCGCCGCTTCAGCAATGACCGACGCGGCAATGATCAGCGCGGTGATGGCGATCGTCGTGGCTTCGAGGGGCGTGGCAATTCAGGCGAACGCCATTCGGGAGACCGTCGATTCGATAGCCGCAACCGAGGAAACGACAGTCGCGGCAACGCAGACCGTCGCGGCGGCAACGCCGACCGTCGTTTCTCTAACAGACGTCAATCTCCCGGCGAGAGCCGTGAGGGTGGCGAGCGTCGCAGCTTCCGCAAGAACTATGGCAATGATGACCGCCGCGGCAATCGCAGCGAGAATCGTGGCGGTGAGCGTCGCAGCTACGGCAACCGTAATTCCGAGCATCGTAATTCTGAACACCGCGGCTTCGATAGGCGTGGTGACAATCGTGACGGCGGCCGCAGCTACGGCAATCGTCGCTTCGACCGTAATGACCGTAATGATCGTAATGACCGCCATTTCGACCGTTCCAACAGCCATGGCGATCGCCGTGATGACCGTCGAGGCAATGATCGTAATGACCACTACGACCGCAATGATCGCTACGATCGTAATGACCGTCGAGGCAATGACCGCTTTGATCGCAATGACCATAATGGCCGCCATTTCGAACATCGTGATTCTGACAGAAGAGCCGGGGGCAGCCGCGAGCACGGTGATGGAAGGCGTTTCGACCGCCGAGGCTCCGATAATGCCTATCGTCGCGACGAGCATGGCCATGACCTGCCACGTCGCAATTCCGATGGCACGATCAGCTTCCCATCGCAGAACCCGTATACGGATCGTCGTCCGGACGAGCCACGCATGCCGCGCGGCATGGAATGGTCGATGCTTTCCAAGGACGAGAAGGAGCATCTGCGAGGTCTGAGCAAGGAGCACGCGGAGAATACCGGCCTGCACATGCTGGCCGCCTATGCTCTTGAGGAGGATAATCCCAAGGCTGCGCTCGACCACGCGAAGTGGGTTGCCCGGCAGGCTTCCCGAGTCGACATCGCACGTGAGACGCTCGCCTTCATCGCGTATCGTCAGGGTGAATACAAGCTGGCCATGCGCGAGTTCAGAACGGCTTTCCGCATGAACGGATATTTGGACTATCTTCCATTCATCGCCGACTGCGAACGCGGCCTGGGCAATCCGAGGAAGGCATTGGATGTCGCTTCCTCCGACGAGGGCAAGCAGCTTCGCGGCGAGGCAAAGGCAGAGATGTTCCTCGTCTATGCGGGCGCGTTGGCGGACCTTGGTCTGATGGACAAGGCGGTAGAGACGGTGGCCACCCTGGCCAAGGCCAAGGGGCTCTCGGGGGAATATCGCATGCGCGCCGTCCAGGCGCAGCAGAACTTCCTTGAGCAGGCGGGCAAGGCTGACGAGGCTGCAGGACTCGATGATCTTCTTGACGCGCTCGAAGCGAAGTATGCCGATGCCGACGATGACGAATCCGCCGACGATATCGTGGTGGATCACGATCTGGAGGAGATTTCGGACAGCGATCTGGAATCGCTTGGCATCGAAGCAGAGGATGATCGCCGTTCGAACCGTCGTGGCGGCTACGATTCGCCTCGTGAACGTTCATATGATGCCCGTCATGCCGACGGAGAATCAGCGGCGGATGCCGGGGTTTCTGAGAGCGCTGAATCTCCTGAGAGCGCTGGAGTATCTGAGAGTGCTGTAGCTTCCGGAAACTCTGCAACGTCCAATGATTCCCAGCCAGTGTTTTCTGAAGATGTGTCTTCTGAGGCTGAGCCATCGGACGCCGAACTCACCGAAAAGACCGCAGAGCCTTCCGATCATCGGACCGGAGCCAGCACTGAAGGAACCGAATCCCAGGAAGACGCGGCATCGCAGAGTGAAGCGGCTGTTTCTCAGGCCGCCGAGAAGCCTTCCGAAAGTGCTGACGCTGACAACGACTGATGCTGAGAACGACTAACGCTGACAACGACTAAGGTTGATGACGATGAATCACACAAGGTGTCTCAAAGCAAGCGAACAGCCTCTGGCACGGCGCTATGCCCTCGCTCTCCTGGATCTCGACGGGGTGGTGTATCGAGGCGACGATCCGGTGGTCCATGCCTCCGAAGGCATTGCCAAGGCTCAGTCGGAGGGCATGAGACCGTCATACACGACCAACAATCCTTCGCGATTCCCCGACACCGTGGCCGAACAGCTGCGTGGTCTCGGCGTGGATGCCGACGGTTCCGACATCATAACTTCCGCGATCGTCGCGGCAAGAATGCTGACCCACCATCTTGCGACCGGCGCGAAGGTGCTCATTGTCGGCGCCGAGCATCTTCGTGACGAGGTGCGCAAGTCGGGCTTCGAGGTGGTTGACGATGCCCGTGCCCACCCGGATGCCGTCCTGCAGTCATGGCACAAGGATCTGAGCTTTGACGAGCTGGCACAGGCAGCCTATGCGATCGAGCAGGGAGCCGAATATTACGTCACCAACCGTGACATGACGATTCCTCGTGAACAGGGCATCGCTCCCGGAAACGGTGCAATGCAGCTGCCGATAATCGAAACGACGGGCAAGCATCCGCTCGATTCGGCAGGCAAGCCCGAATCTGCGATGTATGACGAGGCGAGAACGCTCTTCTCCCATACGGATCAGCCCATTCCAGGCGACGCGTGCCTCCCCGTCGGCGATCGTCTCGATACCGACATCGAGGCAGCGAACCGCGGTGACTACGATTCATTGGTGGTCCTTACCGGTGTTGCCACGCCAAGGATGATCATGACTGCCTCATCCATGCAGAGGCCCACGTTCATCGCTCGCGACCTGCTTGGGCTCGACATGGCTCACCCCGCAGCGACACGACTGGGCGAAGGGGAGTGGCGCTGCCGCGGTTGTGTGGTTCGCCGCACCGGCACCCTGTTCGAACTTGATGCCTCCGACGAGGCAATGGGTTCCTATGATGGCTTGGATGCCCTGCGTGCGGCAAGTTGCGCCGTCTGGGAAGCCATGGATGGTGGCATGGATGCGAATCTGATCGATGTCACATCCATCGAACAGGCAATCGATGCAGGCTCGCGGGGTGAGTGAGTTCGTGGATTCGACATACGGCGATGCTCTGGGACAGGCGGGCATGGACGCGGGATCATCCGCGCAAGCCATGGATGCGAGGTCATCCGCGAAGACTAATGACACGCCCGGCAATGATATCGAGCGGCGCTTTCCCGAGCTTTCGAACATCGAGGGGGCGGAGCTGGGCGATCAGGTGCAGACCTTCACCTCCGTGCTGAAGAAGCTGCAGCAAGAGCTGGATGATGCGTCACACTGATGGCACGCAAGCTCAGTCGGTGACGCGGCTGGACCAAGAGCTTGTCATACGAGGTCTCATACGGTCACGAACCAAGGCGCAGCAGGCCATAGCCACCGGGAAGGTCCAGGTGAATTCGCGCATCGTCACCAAGAGCTCCCTTCCTGTGAGCGTCGAGGACAGGATTTCGGTCGATCTTGGTGAGAATTATGTCTCCCGCGGCGCGTTGAAGCTGGCCGGTGCCTTCGAGGCGTTCACCCCGCTGGGTCTTCCCGACGCAAGGGATATGGATTGCCTGGACATCGGCGCATCCACGGGTGGATTCACGGATTTCCTCTTGCGGCGTGGTGCCAGGCGGGTCATGGCGCTGGACGTCGGACATGGTCAGCTGGACGAGCGCATAGCATCCGATTCCCGCGTCCTTGAGATGGATGGTCTCAACATTCGAGACGTCTGTGCCAAGGATCTGCCCTTCGATCCCGGATACATCGTCTCGGATGTTTCGTTCATCTCGCTTACCTACGTCATTCCGGCAATAGCATCGTTCCTGCGACGAGATGCCACTTGCATATTCCTCGTCAAGCCGCAGTTCGAGGTCGGACGGAAACGTCTGGGACATCACGGCATAGTCGAGAGTGAGGCACTCCGAGAAGAGGCATTGCGCAGCGTTGTCGACTGCGCGCGCGGCAACGGCTTCTCGGTGCGCGGCTCTGCCCCGTCGCCGATAGAGGGCACGCATGGCAACAGGGAATACCTGCTCTGGCTGGAATTTCGAGTCGCCTGAGTCTGACGTCCCCTCGTGCAGCATGACCTTCGATGTCAATGCGATCGTTGATTTTTAGCCAACGGCCCCAACTTTCTGCGGGTGAGATTAGGATTGCTTGCAGAACAGGAAGATTGCCGGAAGCGGCGCCATCTGCTTGGGGAAGGAACATGGATCTATGATTCGACGCAAGGCTGTGGTCGTCACCCATCGGCGCATTCGTTCGAGCGGCAATGTCGTCAGCGAGGCGGTGGAGCATCTCCAGGAATCCGGTTTCACGGTCAAGGTCATCGATAATCTGGAGGCTCCCGCCTATGGGGCGCAACCTCGAGTCGTCGACGACGATACCGAGATAGTCGTGGTTCTCGGTGGCGATGGTACGATGCTCGGCGCTGCTGAGTTGGTGAAATGCACGAACGTGCCTATAGTCGGCATCAACCTTGGGCATGTCGGGTTCCTGGCGGAATTCGAGAGCTTCCAGATGAGCGAGGCGATTGGCAAGATCGCCGATCGCGACTATTCGATCGACGCGAGGATGGTGGCTCACGTGGATGTGTGGCTGCCCGAATCCAAGCAGCCGATCACCGACTGGGCACTGAACGACATGACACTCGAGCGTTCCGATCGAGGCAAGATGGTTGAGCTCAGCATCCGGGTCAATGACGTCGAGATGAGTTCATTCGGATGCGACGGGGTGATAGTCGCGACGCCGACGGGATCGACGGCCTACGCCTTCTCTGCCGGCGGTCCCATCGTATGGCCTGACGTCCAGGCACTGCAGATGGTGCCTCTGGCCGCGCACGCGCTGTTTGCAAGACCATTGATCATCGGTTCAAGTTCGACCTTTACCTTTGACGTCCTTGACGAATCGACCTCAGACGGTTGGATCTGCTGTGACGGACGTCGGCAGCGCTGGGTTCCCAAGGGTTCTCGCGTCCTGGTCCGCGAGTCGCGAGACAGGCTGCGGCTGGCACGTCTCTCGGGCACGTCGTTCACCAAGCGACTTGTGACCAAATTCAGCCTGCCCGTGATAGGGTGGCGCGAAAGCCGCCATTATGAAGGGCAGTTCGGGAACATGAGCTATGAACAGTCCCGCAGACCAGAGGGCGCCGAGACGATTCTCGGCTCAGTCGATTCAAGTGCCAAGGCATCTTATGATCGTCCAGTGCAGGATGCCACGGATGGGGACGCCAATGCTTGAGGAGCTGGAAATCCGCAATCTTGGTCCGATACGTCACGCGAATCTCGGCTTTGGCGCTGGAATGACTGCGATCACTGGCGAGACCGGTGCCGGAAAATCCATGCTTCTGGATGCCATACGTCTGATATCCGGGGCAAGTGCCCAGACGGGGCGCACCGATTCGTCGGATCGGGATGTATGGGCACAGGGCATCTTTCATGTTGCCGAGGGGTCCGAGGCGTCCTCCATCGCGCTGAGCGCGGGGGTGGAGGCTGAGGATGGGGAGCTTTTCCTGACTCGCTCGTTGCCCGCGCAGAGACGTTCACGTGCGATTCTCAATGGTCATACGGTGCCACGGTCGCTGCTTCATGACGTGGGCATGGAACTGGTCACCATTCATGGACAGTCGGATCAGATGAGACTCGCATCCACGGCACGGCAACGGGAAATGCTTGACCGCTATGCCCAGAACGAGGAATTGAAAGATCGCTACAGCGCACTCTGGGGCTCATTGCAAGACTTGGACGGGCGCTTGAGCGCCTTGACACGGCAACAGGAATCGGCGAACGATCGCGCTGACTATCTGCGTGAATCCATCGCCAAGATCGATGCTGCCTCTCCGAAGTCTGGTGAGCTCGAGGAGCTCAGGTCACGGCGCGAACGCATAGAGAATGCTGCGACCATCATCCAGGGGGTGAACGATGCGCTGTCTTCGCTCGACGCTTCGCAGATTGGCGTGGACGAGGACCAGCCCGACGCCATCGTGAAAATCCATGCAGCGATACGAGCCTTGGAGGATATCGGCGTTCCCGCTGCCTTCGACGAGATCGTGAAGCGGCTGCAATCGGTGGATGAGGAACTTTCCGACATCGTGTTCAGCCTGGCAGGGCAGCTCGATGGGGACGACGAGGATGGCGACCTGGATGCCATCAACTCACGCATCCACACGCTGAACGACCTGGTGCAGCATTGGGGCACCGACATCGGGGAAGTGATGCGATGGCGGGACAGGGCGCAGCTTGAGCTGGAAGACCTGGAAGCCTCGCCTGAGCATGTCGCCGAGCTCAAGGAAAGACGAATCGAAGTGTTGAACCAGCTTGCCGCCGCAGCTGCGCGGCTGTCGCAATCGCGCACGCATGCCGCCGTGAAGCTCGGAGCGCATGTGAGTGCCGAGCTTGCATCATTGGCAATGCAGGGGTCCCGCCTTGAGATCAAGGTCACGTCTCGACTGCAGCCTCGCAGTGATGCTCCGGATCACAAGCCGAAGGATGCTTCCACGCATGTGTCCTCGGAAACCCTCGAAGCTGGTCTGGACTCTCACGGTTGCGACGACATCGAATTCGTGTTCACGCCTTTTCCCGGATCGCCCGGACTGCCCATGGGAAAAAGCGCCTCGGGCGGTGAATTGAGCCGACTCATGCTGGCATTGGAGCTGTCTATGGTCGGAAGGGCTCCTTCCGGATCGCCTGAATCCAGAGATTCCGGGGATCCCAAGGCTTCTGAGAACCTGGGAGAGCATGCTGAATCTGGGCATGCTGAATCGGACCATGCTGAACCTGGGCATGCTAAATCGGAGCATACTGAATCCCTGACGTCGTCTTCTGAGACATCTCAGCCCGATGGAATGGTCTTCATCTTTGACGAGGTCGATGCCGGCGTTGGCGGCAAGGCGGCCGTCGAACTTGGGAAGCGTCTTGCGACGCTGTCGCGCAGGGCTCAGGTGATTGTGGTGACGCATCTTGCCCAGGTCGCATCATGGGCGCAGACCCAATACACCGTCAGCAAAAGTTCCGTTGCCGATTCAGCCGTCGAAGGCGGCGCTCGCATCGAGACAATCGTCAACAAGGTCGAAGGCGAGTCACGAGAGCATGAGATCGCTCGGATGCTCGCTGGAAGCGAATCCACCACTTCGCTGCGCCATGCCCGGGAGTTGCTCGAATCGAGCACGATATAGCGAAGGCTGCGAGCGGGCTGTGGTCGCTTCGCACTTCGTCGTGGAAGTTCAGCACTGCATTCGAGGCAGTATGTGCAAAACCACCGCGCACGAACCCGCTCGGACCTGTTAGCGCAAGGATTGCACTGCCGAATTATTCTGGAAGCGCGTTGCCAGCCTCTGAATCAGGATGGTCGTGGCCATTCTTGCCGTTGCGCGGATTGCGCCCCTGCTCGCGCTGCAGGAACGCCTCTGCCTCGGCAATGAGCTCCTTCGCCTCATCGCTGGTCATCTCATCGCTCTCTGCCGCAAGGGTCTTGGTGTCGACCTGCCGTTCGAGACGCTTCACATAGTCTGCCAGGTCGTCGTTGCAGCTGAGGAGCATGGAGGCCTGTGCTTTCCATTGCTTGCCTTTCGTAGGCAGATCCCCTTCGCTGAGCTTGACGCCGAGGAGCTGAGAGAGCTTGTGCAGGAGCTGCAGGGTTCCCTGTGCGCATTCATCGCTGCCAAGGTACTGAGGCACCGAAACCCATACGGAATCGGTTTCGAAGCCGTGATCCTTCGCGATGGAATCAAGCACGGTGGTGATGCCGACCGGACCGCAGTGGTCGTCGACCCCGCCACAGTTGCAGTCTCCGGAGTAGACATCAATGGGCAGAGCACGTGTATGCGGACAGTCCGCGAACATGGACCCAAGCGTTATGACATGGTCGACGTCGTATTCCTCGGCGATATGAAGATTCTGATGGCAGTATTCCATCCAGCGGTAATTCGGTTCTGGGCCCATTTCGGCCAGAATCGTGTGGGCATCGTCGATGTGGATTTCATAGAAGGTGGTTTCCGGCCACACGATTCGACCGTTGCCCTGAACGAAGCACATCATCGGACGAGTGGTCTGGTAGTCATAGAAGCCGTCACAGCTGATGCGGGCAACCTCGTTCGAGTCATAGGTGTCGATAAGGTGGCGGACCACGTTCGAAGCAGCCTGACAGGCATCGTTCCACCCCTCGAATGCCGATACGAGGACGCGTCTGGTTTGGAATGTTTCTTCACTCACATGACCTACAGTAACGTGAATCGGGGTCAGCTTGGATTTTTGCCGAAAGCAAGATATCGGTAGGGCGTCGAAAGCATGCGGCGCAACACTCCAAGCACCGCCGATTTATGCTGCGAATGCTGGTTTTCGAGGCATGCACGACACGCAATTTGCGCAAAGCCGAATAGTTAGATATAGTAGTCAATCGTGCTTGGAGCTGTTCCAATCAACGGTTTCCTAAGTATGCGGGCATAGCTTAGTTGGTAAAGCGCGACCTTGCCAAGGTCGAGAGCGCGGGTTCGAGTCCCGTTGCCCGCTCGAGGTCCGAGCAGTTAGACCTGTCACGGTGGGTTAGCCAAGCGGTTAGGCAGCGGCCTGCAAAGCCGTTTAGACGAGTTCGACTCTCGTACCCACCTCGCATTCGAGAGAATGATTGGGCGGTTGGCGCAGAGGTAGCGCACTTCCCTGACACGGAAGGGGTCACTGGTTCGATCCCAGTATCGCCCACGGTTGAGGTTCACTGCTCGTGAACCTCGCTGCTGTTGTGCAGGCTTTCATCGGAAAGTCTTTCTAGAGTTCGGGCGATTGGCGCAGCGGCTAGCGCACTTCGTTCACACCGAAGGGGTCGCAGGTTCGATTCCTGCATCGCCCACCCGATTCACTCGCTGCATCATCACTGTTTCAATCTTGCTTCGCAGTCGTTTCATTCCTGTTTCCATCCTTGATCGATTGCCGATTCATCGGATTCACGTCATGAATCAATATGCCTTTTTTCTTTGTCCTGTGAGGCCCTCGCGGCTATGAGGGCTGTGTCGTACTGTCATATGGCCGTCGTGTCATCTTGCGCGTTCTCGTGTCCCTCATCTGGGCCGGTTTTCAAGTTTTGGGGACTTGCCGAAGTAGAACATGGTCAAATCGTTGCAACTGCGGTTGGCATCACGCCATTCTCGGGGCTTTATACTTCGGCAAGTCCCCAAAACTTGAAATTAGCCGACTGAACACGCCGATTTCCGGCGTCTGCGGTGTCCAGATGCAAATGTGCGCGTGCAATCCGGGTGTCCGATGCGACACTCATCGCGTCGAGAATCGAGCGTCGAGCGTCGAGCGTCAAGTGACAGGGGTCTGCTGCCACTGCGCACCAATGCATGACGATGCTCAATGCCTGATATGCAGGCCATCCACAGGTGTGACGAAGACTCTGTGCCAAACAATCAGTGCACAAACCAAGTGCCCCATGACCGATGCCCAAACCGAGTGCCCATGACCGGTGCCCCGTTACCGGTGCATCGCCGTCAGCTCCGCCGATGCTTCATAGTGCGCACCGCTAGCGAAGGCCAGTAATCAGGCTGAGCAGCGAGGCCCAGACGGCGTGGATGCCGCCGAAGGATTGCGTCATCCACGTTGCGCCGATCCAGAGGAACAGCAGATTCCACAGTGCCCAGACAATGATCCACAGAAGTCCGGGAATGCCCGTCGTGCGTGATATCTGGTCGGCATCGGATCCCTGCCCCTGACCTCTGAAACGCATGGATTGCAGTTCGATCAGAGGGCGGATGCCGCCTAGCAGCATGAACCATGAGAGAAGGTATGCGGCGCTTGAGCGGATCTCGGCTTCCGCTCCCCAGGAGATTCCGGCGACGATGGCAATCGATGCCACGACCGCCACAATCCCGTATCCATTTCGGATGCGGGTGAGCATCAGCAGCAGAAGCAGCACCAGAATCCATAGTGCTCCGGTCACATACCCAGCGGTGGTGAGCCAGGCGCAGAGGATGCCGATCAGAGAGGGGGACGCATATCCTGCGAAGCAGGTGAGCGCGTACCCGAATCCCGAGGACTTTCCCGAACTGACCGTAACGCCGGAAGTGTCGGAATGCAGCTGAATGTAGTTCAGTCTCCTTCCCGAGATGAGCGCGGCGACGGCATGGCCGCCTTCGTGCGCGATGGTTATCGCGTTGCGGGTGATGCTCCACACCGGAGAGATGACGATAGCCAGAATCGAGAAGAGCAGCAGCAGCGTGAACAGACGCTGGTCCGGCGCGGGTACTGGGGTAAGCGATGCAGTCCAGATCGTGTGGAATATCTGTCGGACAGCATCGGCGATCGAACTGATGTCGGTGCCTGAGGCGAATTCATGAACCATGCTTCGAGATGATAGCGCCCAATTCTGCGATGCAGCTAAGTTTTTGGCACTGTTGAAGATATGAGTCCTCGATCTGGCTTGGCAGAACACCAAAAAGTGGCGTATTCACCATGGAATCCCGTCGCGTTTCGTCCTGGATACCTGAGGAAGTGCCAAAAACATTGATGCTCACCCTCTGAGCCGCGCGATTGCCTTCGATCAGCGGTACGCGTCGTTGAGAAATTCCAGTTCCCAGTGGGTGGCCTTCGCGAAGCGGGCAGACAGCGCGTGGTCGTCCGGGTCGCCGACGCGGTTCAGCTCATCGATCAGGAAGTCAACCCATTCGATGAACCCAGCCTCCCGATGGACCCTGACCCAACCGAGGTTCTGCTCCTTGCGTGGCAGAACCCTGCCCTGGTCCGTCAAACGCTGCGCCCATTCGAGATACAGCGATTCTGCGACGCAGAGCACCGCAAGTATGTTCGCATACCTTCGGGTATCCACAGTGTCGGCGTAGAGTCGGGCCATTCCCACCGATGATGGCGTGAGCGTGGGCCTGTCAAGCTCGGCTGGGGTCACCTTGAACTGACGGAAGCGGTCGCGAAAATAACTGTCCTCATCATTGGCGATGAATCCAAGCTGCCTGCCCAGACGTATCTTCGATTCAAGCCGGTCGGCCGATGCGACCGCCTGCCCAAGCAGCGAATAGAATCCGTCGGTATACTGCCAGTCCTGAATCAGATACTTCCTCAGAACCTTGTCGTCGAGCGTGTCTGAGACAAGCTCACGGTTGAATCGATGATTCACCGCAGCATCCCATTCCTCGCTGCATGCTGACTTGCATGTCTCGTAAGCAGTCGTCATATTCCCTGTTCCTTCCTCGGATCAGCCAGGCATGACTGACAACATGGCTGATTTCAATGGTTTCGGCCTGAGCGGCATTGCCGGGTTGAGGAAGGGCAATCCGATGGCGTGCGGCACGAACGGCCATATGCATGAAGACATCCCTTCGTCAGCATTATCTGCATCAGGTTCAACGGGTCTTTCTCAGCCGGACATCCGGCACCCCGTGTCAGGGCATAAAAATATCACCAGCTCACAACCTTCCGTCTGCCGTGACAGGGCGGGGTGGCGAGCTGGCGATGGCAGCATGCAGCGTCAGTCGAAGGTGACGACGACCTTCTCGGCGGTACCGGGCGTCTTCGCGGTCTCAAGGGCATCCAAGGCCTTCTCGAAGGGGAAGGTATGGCTGATGATCTTGGCGTATTGATCCCAGTTGTCGATGATGTCGTCGGTCACTTCAAAGATTTCGTTCGGGTATCCCATGGACCAGGCAATCGTGAGCTCAGAGGCGAGCACGGTGCTGAAGTCGAGTTCGACAGGCTTTTTGTGAACCGCGACGATGCCGAAGGTCGATCCATGCTTTGCCAGCTTCACCACGGACTGGGGCACGGAAGGAACCCCTGCTGCATCAAGATAGATGTCGGTTCCAGGGTGAACGCCACGCACATGCGCGGTCGAGCCGTCACCTTGAAGCTCAACCAGACGCTCTGCGAGATCTTCCTCCATCGAGTTGACGACCGCATCGGCGCCCATGGCAAGAGCCTTGTCCAGGCGATTCCGCTGCACGTCCACGACGACGATGTGGGACGCTCCCTCGCGGCGATATCCCATCAAGGCACCCAGGCCGATGGGCCCGGCACCGAATATCACCACCTTGTTGCCTGGCTTGGGATGCGTGCGATTCACCGCATGCAGCGCCACTGCCATCGGCTCGTTCAGAGCCGCGACCTTCCAGGGAACGGCTCTGTCGATGACACGCAGCTGCTTTCCAGGTTCGAAGTCCTTCACTAGCACGTATTCGCTCAAGGCACCTTGGGCGCCGCCGGAGCCGAGGAGCCCATCGGTGAAGGCCATCGTGTCTATGACGACATGGTCTCCCACCTCGATGCCCTTCACGCCTGAGCCAATTTCAGCGACCTCCGCTGCCGGTTCATGGCCAAGGGGAGTGGCGCCCTGACGTGGAGGTATGCCTCCGATATGCGTATAAAATGCATCCGAACCGCATATCCCGCACGCCTTCATCTTCAGAAGAACCTCATGCCTCGAAGGGGATGGTTGTGGAATTTCCTTCCAGGAGTTGATGTCTGGACCAGTAACATAAACGGATTTCATGGAGCCCTCCTCAAATACTGCCGTGTCGTCGATGACACCCTGAAGATGCCAGCTGATTGGCGTCTTCGATCCCCGCAATTCTAGCATGGACTGGCTTTGCGATACAGATGGAAAGATGAACCTGTTCGATGCCCAGCGGCGGTCTGTACCTTGTCGCCGTCACAACATATGGTGGCGCTTGTCAAATATCGCGCATTCGAAACCCGGGTGCGCACACACAGTCCAGGCCTGCACCTTGTAACGCGGGCCCCTGATAGCAAGGACGGCATCATGGCACAGTCGACCATCTCCATTTCACTCGACGGCGAAGCGAAGGAGGTGGAAAGCACTCAGACTGGCGTGGATCTCTTTGCAGATGACAAGAACATCATTGCCGTGAAGATCAATGGCACTCCCAAGGACCTGTATGCGTCCCTGCACGATGGCGACACAGTTGAACCCATTGCGCTCGACAGCGTGGACGGCATTGCCATCATGCGTCACTCATGCACCCATGTCATGGCTCAGGCAGTTCAGATCATCCGTCCAGATGCCAAGCTTGGCATCGGACCGGTCATAGATGACGGATTCTATTACGACTTCGACGTCGAAAAGCCCTTCACACCGGAAGACCTGAAGGCCATCGACAAGGAAATGCACCGCATCATCAAGTCCTCGCAGCGCTTTGAGCGTCGCGTCGTCACCGAGGACGAAGCTCGTGAGGAAGAGAAGGACCAGCCATACAAGCTGGAATTGATTGGCGTCAAGGAAGCTGAAATCGACAGCGACGCTCAAACCGAGGTGTCGACCGGCGAACTGAGCATGTACGACAACATTGACCGTGACGGCAAGGTCGTATGGAAAGACCTGTGCAAGGGCCCACACCTGCCAAACACGCGCTTCATCAAGTCCTTCAAGCTTCTCCGCACCGCAGCGGCATATTGGCGCGGCGACGAGAAGAATCCGATGCTGCAGCGCATCTATGGCACGGCATGGCCAAACAAGGACGAGCTCAAGGCCTATATGAACCGCATGGAAGAGGCTGCCAAGCGCGATCACCGCAAGCTCGGTGCAGAGATGGACCTGTTCTCCTTCCCGGACGAAATCGGACCAGGGCTGCCGGTGTTCCATCCCAAGGGTGCAGCGGTCATCAATGCGATGGAAGACTATTCGCGCGAGCAGCATCGCAAGCATCACTATTCCTTCGTGCAGACACCGCACATCACCAAGGGGCATCTGTACGAGATTTCCGGCCATCTGCAGTGGTACAAGGACGGCATGTATCCGCCCATGCACCTCGATGAGGAAAAGGATGCTGACGGCAACGTCACCAAGCAGGGCTTCGACTACTATCTCAAGCCCATGAACTGCCCCATGCACAACCTGATCTTCAAGTCCCGTCAGCGCTCCTACCGTGAACTGCCGCTGCGTCTGTTTGAATTCGGCACGGTGTATCGCTACGAGAAGTCCGGCGTCGTCCATGGCCTGACCCGCGTTCGTGGGCTTACTCAGGACGATTCTCATATCTATTGCACCCGCGAGCAGATGAAGGATGAGCTGAAGAGCCTCCTGAACTTCGTTCTGGGCTTGCTCAAGGACTTCGGTCTCAACGACTTCTATCTGGAGCTTTCCACCAAGGATCCCCACAAGTTCGTCGGTTCGGACGAGGTCTGGGAAGAGGCGACCGCGACCCTTGCCGACGTGGCGAAGGATTCGGGCCTCGAACTCGTCGACGATCCAGGTGGCGCAGCATTCTATGGACCGAAGATCTCGGTCCAGGCACGCGATGCGATCGGCAGAACCTGGCAGGTTTCGACGATTCAGCTTGACTTCAACCTTCCCGAGCGCTTCAAGCTCGAATATGTCGCCGCCGACGGCACGCATCAGCGTCCAGTGATGATTCACCGTGCACTCTTCGGCTCCATCGAGCGCTTCTTCGCCATTCTGCTTGAGCACTATGCGGGTGCATTCCCGGCATGGCTCGCTCCCGTCCAGGTCGAGGCCATTCCAGTCGCCGAGGAGTTCGACGGATACCTGCAGAAGATCGTCGATCGACTCAGCGACAGGCTTGTGCGTTGCGAGGTGGATCGTTCCGACGACCGATTCGGCAAGAAGATTCGTAACGCTTCCAAGTCCAAGGTCCCCTTCATCCTCATCGCCGGTGGGGAAGATGCTGCCAACAATGCGGTGAGCTTCAGATTCCGGGACGGAAGTCAGCTCAATGGCATTCCGGTTGACGATGCGATTGCCGACATCGAGAGCATCATCAAGTCTCGCTCCCAGGTAAATTCGGCGGATGATTTCACACGAAGCATCGCGAAGGCAGAGGATGACGTGAATTCCAATGGCTCTGCCGCCGTGACGGCAGAGCAGTGAGCGAGGGCGGCATGGCTGAGCAGGTCGATGGCAGGCAGTCTCGGCCGAATCCTGAGACTGAGGTGGACGATCCGCGTGATTTTCCACCTCAGGAGGACGGATTTCAACGTCTGTGGACTCCGCAACGCATGTCATACGTGCTGTCGAACGACAAGCAGACGCCTCCGAAAAGCGACGAATGCCCATTCTGCATTGCACCGACTAAAAGCGACCAGGATGGATTGATCGTCTGGCGTGGCACTCATGTGTTCGTCATCATGAATCTCTACCCGTACAACGCCGGCCACGTCATGGTGTGCCCATACCGTCATATCAGCCTTCTGACAGATCTGAGCGATGACGAGCTGTTCGAATTCGAGAAGGCAAGCACCGTTGCAATGAAGGTGATGAGCGTGGTTTCGAAGCCGGATGGATGGAATCTCGGCATCAATCAGGGCGATGTCGCAGGTGCGGGAATAGCATCGCACCTGCACCAGCACATCGTTCCTCGATGGAACGGCGACGCGAACTTCATGCCCATCGTCGCCCAGACGCGCACGATGCCGATTCTGCTTTCAAATCAGAGAGACGCCTATGCGCCGGTGTTCGCCTCGCTTGCCAAGCGAGAAGGCCTGACGGCTGCGCCTGCTGCGGGCGACTCTCCAACAAGCTTCGTGGAGGATTAGGATGTTCGAACATTTGCGACGCCCATGGAAGCGGATCATCGCTCCCATTGCCCAGGCCTTGGTCAATGCAGGAGTCTCCGCGAATGCGGTCACCGTCATAGGAGCCGTGGGGACGGTTCTGGTGGCCATCGTCACGGGCATCACGGGATGGCTTCTCGCCGGAGCGATCGTGATGGCGATCCTCGTGGCCTTCGATTCATTGGATGGGTCCGTGGCTTCGCTCACGGGCGGCGGCACCCAGTTCGGAGCGTTCCTGGACTCGACGCTTGACCGCATCGCAGATTGGGCTGTGCTGACGGGTCTCATCATCTATTACTTCCGCATACTCCTGGATGGCAGCAACACCTTGTTCTCCACCACCATGACATCGCTGTGGTCTCACCAGTTCTGGACCATGATTGGCCTGAGCGCGGCATTGTTCTCGATCATGACGTCCTTCGTCACCTCATATGCGCGCGCCCGAGCCGAGGCAGAGGGCTTCGAGGCGAAGAACGGCATTGCCACTCGATCCGATAGGCTGGTGATCATTCTGGTCGGCATGGCGCTCACGGGTGCTGGGCTGCCGGTCGCGGTGATGTCATGCTTCCTTCTTCTGCTTGCCGTGCTGGGTATAGTGACCGTCTGCCAGCGCATTCTGGTCGTGTCCCGGAGCATGAGCCGCAAGCCACGACCGATGAATCCCGCCCATAGGTGAGTGATGCATCGTGCTCGATAAGGCTCTGAATCTCACATTCCGGTACGCGTCTCACATGCCTGAGGCGATGCTGCGTGCCATATTCCAAGCCGTTGCTGCCGTGGCATGGTTCTTCCATGCAGGCGGGGTCTGCCAACTCGAGAAGAACCTCAGAAGGGTGCTCATCTCGAGAGACGGCAAGGCCACGCGATTGCAGCTCCGCCGTCTTTCGCTGCTTGCCATGCGCTCGTATTTCGCCTACTTTGCCGAAACGATGACCGTCGGCGCTCGCAGCGGCGAGCAGCTTCACGCACGAATCCGAGGCACGGGAGATGGCTTCGATTCGATCCGCAGACTGTGCGCCCATGGATCCGCTCCACTCGCGATGGGCCATCAGGGGAACTGGGACTATGCCGGCTTTTGGGCACATGATGCCATCGCACCGGTCACAACCGTGGCTGAACGGCTGTCTGACGAGAAGTTGCTGCAGGCATTCATAGACATACGCGAATCCTTGGGCATGTCCATATTGCTCACCGGCGAGAAGAATCTGACGGAAAGATTGGTCGCCGTGCTTCGGCAGTCTCATCGCATCGTTCCGCTTCTTGCGGATCGTGACCTCGGTCGGCGTGGGGAATTCGTCCATGCGTTCGGTTCGGTCATACGCGTCGCACCGGGTCCGGCGCGCATCGCCTTGGAGCGGAGCCTGCCGCTGTATGTGGTCAACATGCACCGTGAATTGCTCAGCGGTGCCCGCAGAAAGGCCGCTGGCGTGCGCTACGGCTATGTCTGCCAGATACGTGGGCCAATCGAGATCGATCCGTTCTTGCAGATGCCGCGCGATCAGGCCGTCAATGCCCTCTCGCAGCGATGGGTCGACCTATGGGCCCAGGGAGTTGCCGAACATCCTGAGGATTGGCATATGATGCAGCCCATCTTTATTGAGGACTTGGATATGTCACGGCTGCATGACGTTCCTCAGGACATTCGCGCATTGGTCACCGACTCGGATAAGATGCACGGTTAGCGTTGCAATCGAATAGGCGTGTGATACGGGGAAAGCCACGGAAGGGGGAATGAATGCACGGCGAGAAGACTGGGAATGACGCATTGGGCAAGGATGCCGACAATGATCCGTTGCAGGGGCGCAAGCTTCGCATCGGCATCATCTCACCATATTCATTTGAGACTCCGGGCGGAGTCCAATTCCACATACGCGACTTTGCGAAGGAGCTGATATCGCGAGGGCATGAAGTCGAGGTGCTTGCCCCTGGCAGGAGAACCACCGACATGCCCCTATGGGTTCACACGACCGGCAGCTCCTTCTCCATCCCATATAACGGCTCCATCGCGCATCTGAGCTATTTCGGCGTGGCTGGCGTGCTGACCCGGAAGTGGGTGAGGCAGGGGCACTTCGACATCGTGCATCTGCACGAGCCCGAGGTTCCAAGTCTGAGCCATAAACCATTGGTGATGGGCTTCGAACCCTGTCCCTATGTGGCGACTTTCCATGCCGCATTCGACACGTATCCGCTTGCATTGAGAATATGCCAGTCCTATCTGCGTTCATACCTGGCGAACGTACGTGCGGCGATCTGCGTGAGCGACTCCGCTCTGGAAACCGCGAGGCGCTATCTTCGACCGTCGACACCGATGAGCGTGATTCCCAATGGAATCAACGTCAGCCACTTCGCGTCGGCATCGATCAATCCGGACTGGCTTGGATACAAGGACAGTCCCACGATTGGATTCCTCGGAAGGATGGGAGAGGAGCGCAAGGGCTTCCGCGTCTTCATCCAGGCCTGCAGCATCATTGCCAGGCAATATCCGAACGCGCGTTTCCTCTGCGCCGGCGATGGCGAGGCCGAGGGGCGGAAAATCATCGAGACGATTGAGCCGGGAATGAGGGATCGCGTCGAATTCCTTGGCAGGATATCCGATGATGACAAGTCCCGGTTCTATAGAAGCCTGAGTGTCTATGTCGCTCCTCAGATCGGTGGGGAGAGTTTCGGAATCGTTCTCGCAGAGGCGATGGCCGCTGGCTGTCCAGTCGTGGCCTCTGATCTGAAGGCCTTCGTCGACATTTCCAAGGAAGGAAGATCCGCATCGCTGTTCCATACGGGGGACCATATGGATTGCGCCGATGCGATACGCGGTGTCCTTGATGATTCCCAACGAGCCCATGAGCTGTCGACCGAAGGGATATGCACGGCGTTCGACTACGATTGGTCCAGTGTCGCCGATCAGGTGCTGAAGGTGTATGCGGGAGCATTGTCGGGACAGTAGCCCTGGCCGATGCTGTGGGGTTCTCGGCATTTGCTGAATGTCGCTGAGAATGTCTAGAATCGTTACGTTTATACCATCGAATCGTCAGGAGCGATATGTCAGGGCATTCCAAGTGGGCGACCACGAAGCACAAAAAGGCTGCCATCGACGCCAAAAGAGGCAAGCTCTTCGCCAAGCTCATCAAGAACATTGAAATAGCGGCACGCACAGGTGGCGGTGATCCTGACGGCAATCCAACTTTGTACGATGCAATCGTCAAGGCAAAGAAGTCGTCAGTTCCCGCGGACAACATCACCAGAGCCGTCAAGCGAGGATCGGGTGAAGAGGCCGGTGCCGCAAACTACGAGGACATCGTGTATGAGGGCTACGCTCCTGGGGGAGTGGGCATCATCATCGAATGTCTGACGGATAACAGGAATCGCGCCGCTGCCGAGGTTCGCTCGACCCTTACCAAGAATGGTGGGTCGCTGGCCCAGAACGGTTCCGTCAGCTTCAACTTCGAGCGCAAGGGCCAGATCGAGGTTTCCGGGGAGGGAACTTCCTACGACACCGTGTTCGAGACCGCTGCGGATGCAGGTGCCGAGGACGTCTCGGACAATGGCGACAGCTTCACCGTCATCACCGAACCAAGCGACATGGTCACAGTCCGCAAGGCCTTGCAGGCTGCGAACATCGATTACGATTCCGCGGATCTCGTGCTGAACCCCAAGACCGAGATTGATCTTGACGAGGACGGCGCGCGCAAGGCCCTCCGAATGATCGATGCCTTGGACGACCTCGACGATGTCCAGAATGTGTATAGCAACTGGACCGCATCGGATGAGGTTCTCGCGGCATTGGACGAGGAGTAGTCAGCAGTGATCATCTTCGGCGTTGATCCCGGGCTGACGCGGTGCGGGGTCGGCGTCATCGAAGCCGGCATCGGTCGCCGGCTTTCCTTCGTTCACGTCGATGTGATTCGCTCGGATCCCCATGTCTCTCAGGATTTGCGTCTGTTGTCCATTTTCAACGGTCTGACGGAGAAGATGGATCGATTCACGCCGGATGCCGTTTCGATTGAACGTGTATTCGCGCAGTCGAATAGGAGTACGGTGCTCGGCACGGCGCAGGCCGCGGGGCTGGCCATGCTGGCTGCTGCCCAGCGAGGAGTGCCTGTCGCCCTGCATACGCCCACTGAGGCGAAGCTGGCCATCTCAGGCAACGGGAAGGCCGACAAGCCTCAGGTCGAACGAATGGTGGCTGCCGTGTTGGGACTGAATGCCTTGCCGACCCCTGCCGACGCAGCCGATGCCCTGTCCATTGCCATATGCCACGCCTTGCGTCCCCAGGGCGCATTGCAGGGTGGCGAGCGTGAGCAGCATCTGACGACCGCCCAGCGGCAATGGGCGATAGCGACGCAAAAGGCGGCAAAGCATAGGGGAGTCCGCAGCGGCATGTAACCTTTCGAACAGATGTTCGATTTTTCTATGCTGCGGATCGTATTCAATCAGAGGATCCGGTTGCGGTGCGGAAGAGCCGACCAGATGCCAAACGGAGCTGTGCGGCCTGCATCCTGGACATCCCTCGTCGTGGAAAGGAGCCGACCTCATGATTGGCATGTTACGGGGCAATGTATTGGCAGTTGAGATGGATTCCATGCTGCTGGACGTCAACGGTGTCGGCTTTGAACTTCGGATGCCCAAGTCCGACCTTGCCACTCTGCGTGCGAACCAGCCGTGCAGCGTCCACACCGTGATGAACGTCAGCCAGGATGCCATCACGTTGTTTGGTTTCCTGGCGTCTGGTTCCAAGGAACTGTTCCTGCAGCTGCAGAAGGCGAGCGGCATAGGTCCGAGAGTCGCCCTTTCGATATTGTCGACTCTCAATCCCAAGCAGCTCGTCAAGGCGATTGCAGATGGCGATGCTGCTGCGCTGTCACGCGCACCCGGGCTAGGAAAAAAGGGCGCACAGAAGGTCATTCTCGAGCTTTCCGGAAAGGTCGATCTCGCCAGCGACGAATCATCGGAATCCGCAAGGGACGATGACGAGGGCACCGGACAGGTCATTCAAGGGCTCATATCCCTGGGCTGGCAAGAGAAGGAAGCCCGCCAGGCAGTTCGCGATGTCTATGAGCGCCAGCACATAAGCGAACCGATTGCCGAGCATGACATACCCAATATCTTGAGAATGGCATTGACATCCCTTGATAAAGGACGCTGATATGACGAAGAAGACACCAAGGAAATCACCATCCCAAACGCCAGAGGATGCGCGGGCTGAGTCCGATGCAGACACGGACTTCAGCGTCATGCAGGTGGATTCGCCTTCCGATGATGCTCATCCGAACACCGGCGCGAGCGAAGACTCTCTCAAAGTGGTCTCGGCGACTCCAATCGACGATGAGAACCTCAGCGATGAGGAATTACGTCCATCCACACTGGAGGGATTCATCGGTCAGCCAAGGCTCAAGGCCCAGCTTGCACTCTTCCTGAATGCCGCAAGGAAACGCGATGTCGCCCCTGACCATATTCTGTTGGCAGGCCCTCCGGGACTGGGGAAGACGACCTTGGCGATGATAGTCGCGAAGGAGCTTGATGTGCCGATTCGCATCACTTCCGGTCCTGCCATACAGCATGCCGGGGATCTGGCCTCGATATTGAGCTCGCTTGAGGCCGGGGAGGTGCTCTTCATTGACGAGATACATCGCATGCCCCGTGCTGCCGAGGAATTGCTATACATCGCCATGGAGGATTTCCGAGTCGATGTGATGGTCGGGAAGGGTCCTGGAGCATCGTCGATTCCATTGACTCTCCCACGTTTCACGGTGATCGGAGCGACGACCCGTGAGGGGATGCTTCCTTCGCCGCTTCGGGCACGGTTCGGATTTACCGCGCACCTTGATTTCTATCCTCACGACGAGCTTGAGAAACTCGTTCGACGCTCGGCCGGCGTGCTTGGACTGGCTCTGGGCGAAGGGGCCGCGAAGGAACTCTCTCTCCGTTCTCGAGGAACGCCACGAATTGCGAACAGGCTGCTTCGGCGGGTGAGGGACTGGGCAATCGTGCATGATCTCGGTCAGGCGAACGCCAAGGATGTGAAGGCCGCTCTTGCTCTGTACCAAATCGATTCCGAGGGTTTGGACAGACTGGACATCGCCGTGCTGAAGGCCATTGTCACCAGCTTCAATGGTGGGCCAGTCGGCTTGAATAATCTTGCTGCTATGGTTGGGGAGGAGTCTGAGACCGTTGAGACCGTCTGCGAACCGTATCTGGTCAGGGAGGGTTTCATGATGAGGACTCCAAAAGGCCGAGTCGCAACGGATAAGGCATGGCGTCATCTCGGTCTCGAACCCACCAAGAATGTCAGAGAGTTGTTCTAATATCATTGATTTGGATGTATTGGATGCGCTGACCTCCAAGCTCACACACAAACACTTAAGGAGTGGCACAATGCAGTATTCTTTCCTCATTATCCTCGTCGTCCTCATGGGAGGAATGATGTGGTGGCAGTCGCGTAAGGCCAAGCAGCAGCAGAGCAAGGTGAAGGATTTCCGCGACTCACTGCAGCCAGGCAAGGAAGTTGCCACATATTCCGGTCTTCTTGGCACGATCGTTTCGGTCGATCTTGAAAAGGAACAGGCCGTGATCGATTCCGAAGGAACACTTTCGAAGTGGAGGCTTCAGGCCATCACCGAGCCTCCCGTGGTTCCCGCATATGTCCATGACGATGAAGTCGATGACAATGGCAATCCTCTGCCTGCAGTCGAGGCGACATCTGCAGACACGGAGGCGTCCCAGGCTTCGATCGACACCACGGTCGTAGATGACACCCAGGTTCCGATCGACGGCGATGCCGCTGACAGCGTGCCTACAGCACCTACCACGACCGCCGGCTATGACCAATCCACCGAATCAACGTCAAGCAATAACTGAAACATACGCGTGTAACCGCGAGGAAGCAGTCTATGTCTAACTCAGACATCACCATCGCAAAGCTCAATACGGTGGGTGAGGCAAACGCGCAATATGTCGTTTCGCTCATTCGGTCCATTCCCGATTTCCCCAAGCAGGGCATTCTATTCCGAGATTTCATGCCGGTGCTCTCGGATTCGAAGGCCAACCATCTGCTCAATGAGGCGCTCGTCAAGGCAATCCCAGTGAATCTGGACGAGTTCGATACCATTGCAGGATTGGAGGCGAGGGGATTCCTCATCGGTCCTCCGATGGCGGAGCTCACCGGGAAAGGCTTCGTGGCGGTGCGAAAGGCAGGCAAGCTGCCTCCTGACACCTATGCAGAGGATTATTCCCTGGAATATGGTTCGGCAAGCATTGAAATCGAGCGCAATGCGATTCATCCGGGTGAGCGCATACTTCTTGTCGACGATCTGATTGCGACTGGCGGTTCCGCCCTCGCTGCCCGCCGTCTGATCGAACAGGCCGGAGGAATAGTGGTTGGGTGTAGTTTTGTTATGGAGCTGGATGGCCTTCATGGCCGTGAGGCACTTGGTTTGGATGCTGTCAGCTCCTTGATGATGATGCCTGCATAACTTCACCGGAGGATTTTCATGGATTTATACGAATATCAGGCACGAGAGCTGCTGCAAGAAGAGGGGATTGCGCTTCCAAAGGCCATATTCGCTCAGAACTCTCATGAGGTTGCCCAGGCAGCTCAGACGATCGGCTACCCTTGCATGGTCAAGGGCCAGGTAAAGATCGGCCATCGTGGTCAGGCCGGCGGCATCAGAATGGCCAAGGACCTGGACAGTGCGATTCTTACTTCCGAGCAGATCCTGCCGATGAGCATTCATGGGCATAAGTGTAGCGGCGTTCTTGTCGCAGAGGCCAAGAACATCATTCATGAATACTACGTCTCCATTTCACTCGACAGGGACTCTCGCGACTTCGATGTGTTGGCCACTGCCCATGGCGGCACCGAGGTCGAGGAAATCGCAAAGAGCCATCCAGAGGCAGTCAAGCGTCTGCATATCAGTCCGCTTGAGGACTTTGACATCGAAGCGGCCACCGACATGGCCAAGGCCATTGGCTTCTATCACGCCGATGTCGACCAGGCTGCCGAAATTCTGCTGAAGATGTGGCGCGTATTCACCAAGAACGATGCCACACTTGTGGAAATCAACCCCTTGGCGAAGATCGGCGATCCCGAGGACGAGTCCTCAAAGTCGTTGAGCGCCTTGGATGCGAAGATATCCCTGGACGACAACGCCGCGTTCCGACACGATGGATGGAAGCGGTTCAGCGATCCGATCAGGGTGGATCCCTTCGAACAGCAGGCGCGGGAACATGGATTGCACTATGTCCACCTGCACGGCGAGGTAGGCGTCATCGGCAACGGCGCAGGTCTGGTAATGAGTTCGCTCGATGCGGTCTCAGGAGCTGGCGAGGAGCAGAAATCGGGTGTCAAGCCCGCGAACTTCCTTGATATCGGTGGTGGTGCGTCTGCGGAGGTGATGAACAAGAGCCTGTCGATCGTGCTCTCCGATCCGCAGGTCGTTTCGGTCCTCGTGAATGTGTATGGAGGCATCACCTCCTGCGAGCAGGTCGCGCAGGGAATCATCCTGGCCTTGGATGAGATCGTCTCTCCCAAGCCGGTCGTCGTTCGCTTCGATGGCAACCAGGCTGCAGAAGGTCTGAGGATACTCGAGAATTCCGGCAATCCCAGGGTTCATGTGGCGAAGACCATGGAAGAGGCGGCTCATGTGGCCGCAAGCCTCGCTGCTCAGCAAACCACCAAGGTTCCCATCGCGGGAAGGGAAGGTCTGTGATGTCACTCTTCGTTGAAAATGGGGCTTCCGTCATGGTCCAAGGCATGACAGGGCATCAGGGCATGACCCATACCGAGAGAATGCTCAGGGCGGGTACGCGTATCGTCGCCGGCGTGAATCCACGCAAGGCCGGAAGCTCGGTTAGCTTCGACGATGGCAACGGTTCAGCCACCGACATTCCTGTCTTCGCTGACTGCGCAGCGGCGAGAGCGGCGACCGGCGCTTCGGTCAGCGTCATCTTCGTCCCCCCGAGATTTGCGAAAAATGCCATGCTCGAGGCAATCGATGCCGGCATCGAGCTTATCGTGGTGATCACCGAGGGCATTCCGGTGTTCGATACCGCCTATTGCGTTGCAAAGGCTGCAGAGCGCGGTGCTCGCATCATCGGACCGAATTGTCCTGGACTGATGACCCTGCCAGATCCGGATGATTCGGATGCGAAGGGCACCAATCTTGGAATAATTCCGGACGGCATCGTGGGCTCAGGCCCCCTGGGCCTGATTTCGAAGTCGGGCACGCTGACCTATCAGCTTATGGGAGAGCTCTCGGACATCGGCTTCACCGCCTGCATCGGCATCGGTGGAGACCCCATCGTAGGCACCACACTGCTTGAGGCTTTGCAGGCCTTCAACGACGATTCACGCACCAAGGCCTGCGTGCTCATCGGTGAAATAGGCGGAGACGCTGAACAGCAGGCCGCCCTCTGGGCTCATGAGCATATGAGCAAGCCCATCGTCGCCTATGTCGCAGGATTCACCGCGCCGGAAGGCAGACAGATGGGCCATGCGGGTGCGATCGTGTCTGGGCACAAGGGCACAGCGCAGGCGAAGAAGGAGACATTGGAAGGCGTGGGCATTCAGGTTGGCCGCACTCCTGGTGAAACGGCGAATATCATGCGCGGGGTTCTGAAGACACAGAAGCTCATATGACCAGACAGATTCACATGTGGTCGCGGGGAGCGGGCATTGCCTTGGCAGCAATGGCCATATACGCCGTTGCCATTGTGTCTTTCATCTCTCTGACCCTCCTCGTCATCTCGATGGAGGAGGGGGGAGCCAACCTTTCCGACAGCACCGTTTCCCTCACCGGGGCCGTGGTCCTGCTCTCCCAGGGCATCGGATTCAGTTCGGGAAGCTTCACGCTGGGCATCACGCCACTGCTGCTGACGGGGCTGCTGATCGCCTTGATCCGACAGCTTGCCCAGCGTCTGGGCACTTCGTTGCTGGGCTATGTCGCGGGACTCGTCACATGGATGATTCTGAATCTGCTGTTCATACAGAACGCTTCCGTGAACCTGAGCGGGTCGCTGGCTTCTCATCTCGTCCGTTCCTCGCTGGTCTTCTCTCTGGGATACCTTCTTTCCGGAATCGCGGATTGGAGGGAAATCAAGGCGCTCAAGTCGCTCTATCAGAGCCGCGTATCCAGTCAGATACGCCTGATCGTTCGCATGGGAATGATCACCTGGCTTCTGATAAGTGCGGTCTTTCTTGTCATCTCGCTCTGCACATGCGTGTATTGGGCAGTGGTCAATCACCAAGGAATGGCGCGTCTGTTCACGCTTCTCAACATGGGCATGGGCTCACGCATCCTGACGACCATCGCCTGCCTCATGTGGCTGCCCAATCTACTCATGTGGGCCTTGGCCTGGCTTACCGGTTCCAATTTCCAGATCGGTGATGCCGGCTACTTCAGCATGTGGCTGGGCAAGTCGACGGATCTGCCCCCCATTCCCGTGTTCGGTCTGCTGCCGGATCAGGTCAGCAATGACGTCATACGCACGATTGTGCTGACGATTCCACTGGTCGTCGGCTTCATCGCAGCGCTGCTGGTGATAGTGCATCCACGAAGCTGCGATGCCTGGAAGATCATCACATGCAAGGCCGATGAAATCAGCAACAAGCAGACGATCATCAGACTGGCCTATCCCATAGGCGCCCTGTGCATCACCGCGAGCCTCCTCGTCGTGAGCTTCCTTTGCCTATACGGCGTCAGCAATGGTCCGCTCGGCAAGAGTCGTCTGGCGCATGTCGGAGTGAGCACTCAGGAGGCGATTCGCAGCGTCGCTCAGCCCACATTCCTGGGATTCACCCTCGCCTGGGTGCTGGTGGCCGTCATCATCGCGTTCAAGGTGGGATTGCATGTCGTGGTGGCGAACATACATCGCCGGGCTGAGGAAGCGAAGGATGGCGATGTCGAAAGTCTGCATGAGACTGATACTGTCTCCGGATCGGCCGGGGAGAGTTCCAGAGTCATCAGTAGCAAGGACTTTGGCAGCACGGAGACATCCACGACGGTTCTTGTACACGCAGAAAATTTGGGTAGCAGCGATTCGAAGGCTGATGCCAATGCCAAGGAGGATTCATAATGCCAGATAGTTATCGTCCGATTCACCGAGCTTTGGTCTCAATCTTTCATAAGGAAGGCATCGAGGTGCTTGCCCGGTCCTTCAAGGATGCAGGAACCGAGGTCGTCTCCACCGGTTCGACGGCGAAGAGGCTCGAGGAGCTCGGTGTCGATGTCATTCCGGTCGAACAGGTGACGGGATTCCCCGAGAGCCTCGATGGGCGGGTGAAGACCTTGGATCCTCATATCCATTCAGGCATCCTGGCCGACATGACGAATCCGGAACATCGCAGTCAGCTGTCGGAGCTTGGAATCAAGCCCTTCGACCTTGTCGTCGTCAATCTGTATCCCTTTGCCGATACCGTGCGTTCCGGCGCGGACGACGCACAGGTAATCGAGAAGATCGATATCGGCGGACCGTCCATGATTCGCGGCGCCGCAAAGAACCATGCCTCTGTGGCAGTGATCACCGATCCTGCCGACTACGCGCTGGCCGCTGATCGAGTGCTCAACGGCAAGGGCTTCAGCCTTGAGGAACGCCGATGGCTGGCAGCGAAGGCATTCGCTCAGACCTCCGCATACGATGCGACCATTGCCGAATGGACCTCTTCGCGCTGGTCGGAGCCTGAGACGGTGAGTCAGAAGGAATCAGGCGCAGATACCGCGTCGCCCGCGTTCTCCACAACGCTTTCGAGGACATGGGATCTTGCCCATACGCTCAGATATGGCGAGAATCCACACCAGCAGGCGGCCCTCTATGTGGATCCACTGAATCAGACCGGCTTCGCGCATGCCGAGCAGCTTGGCGGAAAGCCAATGAGCTACAACAACTATGTGGATGCTGACTCCGCATGGCGCAGTGTCTGGGATTTCGTGCCCAGCATCGCCGTCGCCGTTGACAAGCATTCAAATCCATGCGGTCTGGCCATCGGAAAAACCGTGGCAGAGGCTCATCGCAAGGCCCATGCATGCGATCCGATGAGCGCGTATGGTGGCGTCATCGCGGCCAATACGACGGTTTCGCTTGAGATGGCTCAACAGATCAAGCCCATCTTCACGGAGGTGATCGTAGCTCCGGACTATGACGATGATGCATTGGCATTGTTGCAGACCAAAAAGAACCTTCGCATTCTCAAGGTCGCCAATCCGCCGAGGGACCAGCATCAGCTCCGTCAGATAGACGGTGGCATGCTCGTGCAGGGCAAGGACCTGATCGACGCTCCTGGCGACGGTGCGCAGTCATGGAAGCTCGTGGCAGGAAGCCAGGCTGATGAGACGACGATGCGCGATCTGAAGTTTGCATGGAGGGCGATCCGTTCGGTGAAGTCGAATGCGATTCTCATCGCTCGAGATCAGGCGACGGTCGGCATCGGCATGGGGCAGGTCAATCGAGTGGACTCAAGTCAGCTGGCAGTCACCAGGGCGAACACCTTGGCGGATGGTGCCAATCGCACCATGGGAGCGGTAGCGGCCTCAGACGCATTCTTCCCGTTCCCGGATGGCTTTGAGATTCTTGCGAATGCAGGCGTGAAGGCCGTGGTCCAGCCGGGTGGCTCGATTCGAGATGAGGCTGTCTTCGAGGCGGCGCACAAGGCGGGCGTCACGATGTATGTGACCGGAACCCGTCATTTCTTCCACTGAAGTCGACACACTCCGGATAGCTTCCTTCAACCGCTTCGACCCGATTCTCAGACTGGGAGAATCGGGTCGATTGCATATCTGCGTGCATTGGTGAACGCTTTCGCTCATATTCGCACAAAGCAGGGCATTTCGGGCCGTTTCGCGCCATTCATATTGCAGTTTTCGGACGAGCTTGCAAGTTTTTGGCACTTCCTCAAGTACAAACTCTGATTTTTGGCTTTTCCATGGTGGGGAATTCAAGGGAAAAGGCTCTCGATACTTGATGAAGTGCCAAAAACTTGCAAGCTCGTCAGCTGGAGCGAATGCAAGCGTGCAGGTAAGCTTCAAGGTAGAGGGCATGGTAGTGGCCATGGTGGAGATGATCGTGGAGATGGTGGCGGAGATGGTTAAGGAGACGATTGTGGAGACGATTGTGGAGACCGAGGCAGAGGCATAAGCCGCCGCAATGCACTGCGGTGCCGTTGCAGGTCGTCGCAGGCTGCTGCATTGCAGCAAATGTGAATGAAAATGATGAACGAAAAAGATGAACGAAATGAGATGTAATGAGTGCTTATGAACCACACAGTCATACCGAGACCCACCGCACCGAGCCCCTAGAGGAAAGCGGAAAAATCCAAATGCGCAGGCACCCCTTCGTCTCCGAAAGCCATGAAGGTTCGCCTGCCTTCGAATGGATCGTGCTTGGCGTAGTCGCATGCTGCACGCTGCTTGCGGTGCTGAGGCATCAAATGGCCGCAACGATAATAATATCGGTTGCGGCCATCGTCCTTGGCCTGCTGCGTATCATCCTACGTCAGCGAAGCCCTTGGAAGGTACGTTCAGTTGGATTTGACGCCTTCATCAGTATCTGCTGGGGAATCGGGCTTCTCTCCACCTTCTTCAGCGTCTGGCTCCTTCTCTGAACCGAAGGAACCGTCCTCCTCGGCCGCATCGGCATTGTCGCCGTCTGCGTCGTCGGAGCCCTGATACGTGGCATCCTCGACCTGACCATCTTGCTGGAAGTCTTCGGCAGAGGGGTCCACGCCTTCGGAATCCTCGAATCCGGCCTGTTCATCGGCCGCGATCTCGTCAGCTAGTGCCTTGCTTGTCTGTGCAGCCTTCAGCATGTTGAGCAAGATGATGACAAGGGACACGATGGCCGCAGCGAGAAGAGGGCATACCCAGAAGATCCAAAGCTGCTGAAGCGGGTATTGATCCAGACCCTTGTTCTGTGCGATGAGCGCGATGCCTGTCGAGCGTGCAGGATTCATGCTTGCACCTGTGATGGGGAATGTCACTGCAGCGCCGATGCCGTACGCGACTGCCATGATCAGCGAGTGGTTTTTCTCCGCTTCACCGTCGGAGCGAAGTGTCTTCACGGCGGCAGCGATGACGACGATGCTGGCAATCAGTTCGACGACGATCGCCATCGTGATGTTGAAGGTGATTTCAGTCTGGGCAAGGATGCTGTTGGACGTCGAGCCCTTGTCGAATCCGTTCACTACATAGGTGAGCCAGGTCTTGTCGGGAATCGAGCTTGACGAAGGCAGTATGCCCACGACCGTAGCTGCGGCAGCGATTGCACCAACGACCTGAGCGACGATGTAAAGCAGTGCGTCCAGCCAAGAGATCTTCGCCGTGAAAAGTGCCGCGACGGTTACCGCAGGGTTGTAATGAGCTCCTGACAGCTTGCCTAGTATTGCGCTCACGATGCCATATGAGGCAGCGGTGGAAACGGCGATGAGCAGCGTGTTCGCACCATACAGCACTTGACCGAGCGTTCCGACGACAAAGAGCATGACGCATACGAAATACGTGCCAACGAGTTCGGCACCGACTCGAACGCCGATATGGGGCTTTTGCGAAGGAGTGCTTGTGGAATAAACCTGATCGAGGTTTTCTGACATTACATTTCCTTAAATCATTATGAAATCATAGAAAGGGACGCTTGTCATGATAGCAGTATCTGCTTGTACCGCTCTATCGGTATTGTGGATAAGTCAACGGATGCTCGTCGAGCATCACCGAGCGGCCACGTTGGGAGAACGATGCCTCACTCTTATGAACATGCCTACAAGGCAAACGATCAAAACGAAGATGGAATTCGTCTGCAGAAGATTCTGGCCCAAGCAGGATTTGGTTCACGACGGAAATGTGAACAGATCATAACCGAGGGCCGGGTCGAAGTCGATGGGGAACTGGTTACTGAGCTTGGTTCACGTGTGGATCCGAAACATCAGCAGATTCGCGTCGATGGTTCGAGAATCCATGTGAACGATAGACATATCACCCTGATTCTGAACAAGCCGAAGAAGGTGCTGTCGACGATGGACGATCCCAAGGGGCGCTTCACCCTGCGGGACATCATCGGCGACAAATATGAGCGCGTATTCCACATGGGAAGGCTTGACTACGATTCAGAGGGCCTGATTCTGATGACCGATGACGGCGAGCTTGCGCAGCACGTGATGCATCCCAAGTATCAGGTCAAGAAGACATATATCGCCACGATCGAAGGAAAGATCGGAGGAAACGTCTGCCGCCGTCTCGTCACCCAGGGCGTTCGTCTCAAGGATGGCGTCATTTCCTTCGACCATTGCGCGATAATCGACCAGAATCGTGAGCATACGATCGTCAAGGTCATTCTGCACTCCGGTAGGAACCGTATAGTCAGAAGGGCCTTCGGAGCCATAGGATTCCCTGTCAGGCGTCTCGTCCGCGTGCAGATTGGACCCATCAAGCTTGGCGATGTCAAGCCTGGCTCATTCCGCATCATGTCACAGGTCGAGCTGAAATCACTCGAAAAGGCGGTTGAGCTATGATTCGCGTTGCAATCGATGGACCCGCGGGGGTTGGCAAGTCATCCACGTCGAAGGCGCTGGCCAGGCATTTCGGTTTCGCGTATCTCGATACGGGTGCGATGTATCGTGCCAGCGCGTGGTGGTGCATGAAGCAGGGATTGGATCTGGATGGCTCCGAAGCCGATGAGCGTCAGATTACCGAGACGGTCGCCGATCTGTTCGCTCAGGGACATATCGACATTGACCTGGATCCGGATAGAGCCGGAATCACGGTCGATGGGCAGGATATTTCCGAGGACATCCGTTCCTCTGAGGTGTCGTCTCATGTCTCGACGGTGTCGAGCATCATTCCGGTTCGGCATGTCCTGATAGCAGCTCAGAAGGCATACATCGCCGCAGAGAACGACGAGAGCTCATATTCGCACGGAGCAGGAATCGTCGCCGAAGGCCGCGACATCACCACAGTGGTCGCCCCTGATGCAGAGGTTCGTGTGCTGCTGACGGCTCGTGAGGAAGTGCGTGAGGCGCGCAGACTCGGTCAGTCGGTCCAGGGCATCGGCACGGATGACGTCGCCGCTCGCGACAGGGCGGATTCGAAGGTGACGAGCTTCCTGAAGGCATCCGACGGCGTCACTACGGTAGACAACTCCGATATGGACTTCAAGCAGACTCTCGATGTCCTGATCGGGCTGGTAGAGGATGCCGAAGAGCTTCGCTCCTACGAGGACTATGCCGCGAACCTTGAGGGATATGACCTAGAGGACCAGGATCGCGACCTTATCGCATCGTCAGGTCCCGCGCAGGATGTGGAGGATCGGCCCAGGCAGCAGGTCGGCGTCCTCGCGATCGTGGGTCGGCCCAACGTCGGCAAATCCACCTTGGTGAATCGCATCCTTGGTCGTCGAGTCGCCGTCGTCGAAGACACCCCGGGGGTCACGCGCGACCGGGTGAGCTACGATGCCGAATGGGCCGGAACCAACTTCAAGATAGTGGATACCGGTGGCTGGGAGGCTGGTGTCGAAGGCATCGATTCAGCGGTCGCCTCTCAGGCGGAGATCGCTGTCGGACTTTCGGACGCAGTCGTTCTGGTAGTTGACGGCCAGGTGGGCATGACAGCGAGCGATGAACGCATGGTCGCCATGCTTCGTGCATCGGGAAAGCCCATCGTGCTCGCGGTGAACAAGGTTGATGGCGCTGACGCCGAATATATGGCTGCGGAGTTCTGGAAACTGGGCATGGGGGAGCCATACCCGATCTCCGCGATGCATGGCCGTGGCATAGGTGAGCTTCTTGACATCGCCATGGATACCCTCGCGAAGACGAAGCATACTTCGGGTCTGCTCACACCAACCCACCTGCGACGGATTGCACTGGTCGGACGTCCTAACGTCGGGAAGTCCTCGCTTCTGAACCAGCTGGCTCAGGAAGAGCGGGCGGTGGTGAATGACCTGGCAGGCACCACGCGCGATCCAATCGACGAGGTCGTCAACATCAACGACGAAGACTGGCTTTTCATCGATACAGCGGGTATCAAGCGTCGCATGCACAGGGTCTCCGGAGCGGACTACTATTCGAGCCTTCGCACGCAGGCTGCGCTCGAACGAAGCGAACTGGCTCTTGTGCTCTTCGATGTTTCCCAGCCGATTTCAGACCAGGACTTGAAGATAATGAGCCAGGCGGTCGATGCTGGACGGGCAATCGTCCTGGTATTCAACAAGTGGGACCTGCTTGATGAATTCGGACGCAAGCGTCTTGAACGATTGTGGGAGACGGAATTCGAACGCGTCACATGGGCTCAGAGAGTGAATCTTTCCGCGTTGACCGGATGGCACACCAATCGCCTGACCTCTGCTATGAACACAGCCTTGGAATCATGGGACAAGCGCATCCCAACAGGCAAGCTGAATGCATTCCTCGGCAAGATTCAGGCAGCCCACCCACACCCTCTGCGTGGCGGCAAGCAGCCAAGAGTGCTTTTCGCGACACAGGCATCGACGAGGCCTCCGCGATTCGTGATATTCGCGACAGGGTTCCTCGAGCATGGCTACCGTCGCTATATCGAGCGCTGTCTGCGGGAGGAGTTCGGCTTCGAAGGTTCGCCGATGCAGATTTCCGTCAACATTCGTGAAAAGCATCGAAAATAGGATCGAATCATGGCCTTCCTCTGACGAGTTCATGAGTTTTTGGCACTTGCCGAAGTATATACAGTCGATTTGGGGCCTTTCTGCGTTGCAGGAACGCCAAAAAACCCGATGCATACTTCGACAAGTGCCAAAAACTTGCATGCAGGTTCTTCATTGTCCGAAATTCCTGGAATTCATCTGGAATTCACGCTCACGTCGCGGCAAATATGCGCCTTGTCTTCGTGACCGAAGCACCATTGAGGCATGACTGCAGAGAATTCGGTGCTCGCTGGAACTCTTGGGGAAAGATCAGGCACCTCTGCGCTGCCATCGGGCAGACAATCCGTTCGAGGTCTTGACTTCGGCAGAGTCTTTGCCATTGGATTCGGCATGTTCGCCATTTCAGCGGCTTGGGCGATATACAACGCATACGTTCCTCTGAAGCTCAAGGACCTTGCCCTGCCGACCATGGTCGTTGGGCTGATCATGGGCATCGATAACGTCTGTGCGCTTACCATCCAGCCCCTGTTCGGCATTCTCTCCGATTCCGTTCGCACACGATGGGGGAGAAGGCTGCCATTCGCGATGTTCATAGCACCGATATGCGCGGTCGCTCTGTTCGTCGTGGGGATCTCGCAAGGCGTTGCGATAACGGTGCTTTCAGTCGTCGTATATGCGGTGCTGATGGCCATGTGGAGGGCCCCTGTCGTTGCACTCATGCCGGATGTGACACCGTCCGCACAGCGCAGCAAGGCGAATGGCATCATCAATCTGATGGGCTCGATCGGTGCGGTGACGGCTCTTGTGGGCGCAAGCCTGCTGCTCAAGCGATGTGGCATGGCAGCTGCATTCGCAGCGGGTGCGGTCATCATAGCCATCGCGATCGTCGCATTGGTCACGATGGTGAAGGAGCCTGCGGAGTTCCGTCGTGGAAGCTGCCAGGATGTGCCGAGAGTCCGGCCCTGGAAGCGGTTCAAGGAAGCGATCGTTCCCCGGCTGCATCTCAAGTCAGACGAGAGACGAAGCTTCGTACTGATCATGCTGGTGATCTTCCTCTATACCATAGGCATCAACTCCTTGGAAACGTACTTCACACTGTATGCGACCCATGACTTGCATATTCGAGCGTCTTCGGCAACGAGCGCGCTCGCGTTCTATGCCGCCGGCTCGATAGTATTCGCCGTGTTTGCCGGCATCATCGCGATGCATATCGGCCGTAAGGCGACGATGAGCGTCGGCCTGGGAATCGCGGTCATCGCGTTTCTGCCGATGCCATGGATCGGCAGCCGCGAATTGATAATTCCTGCCGCCCTGCTTTTCGGGATCGTGCTGACCTTGGTCTTCGTGAATGCGCTGCCATGGATCGCCGAGCTCGGAGGGGCGGAACATACCGGAACCATGACCGCATACTACTATCTCGCCACCTCGGCAGGCGCTGTGATAAGCCCGGTGCTCTTCGGCGCAATCGAGGAATGGACGGGGGAATACCGCTGGATATTCCTTTATGCCGCAGTGTTCTTCATGATGGCATTGAGCTGTATGCCCTTTATCAGGCATGGCGAGGCGCGACGAACGGTATCTGTCGCAGGGTGAACGGCGGGAGTAAGCTTCTGTGAATACGTTAGGATTCACACATGCCAATCGAAAGAACGCATTACGAAGCATCGAACGCTTCGCGGGAAACAAGGCTCAGAGCACGTCCCTTGCGCAGACGCGTGTTCGCTGATGCTTGGCTTTCCAATCAGCCCGGTGCATGGTCGCTCGCACTGGCTCCGCCACTGAGCGCGCTTGTGATATTCGGCTTCACCCCGCTTCGACTGCTGGCATGCGTTACCTGGGCGAGTGGGTACAGCTTCATCTTCGCAGGAGCTCAGTGGCTTTCACGACATTTTCGCAGGCAGTTCCTGCCAGCGAGCTGCTTCTGGGGCGCGCTTACAGCGATTCTTGGAGCCATGCTGGTCATTGCAGCGCCAGGAGTGCTGCTTTGGACGCCTGCGTTCGCCGTTCTGATGCTCGTCTACGCCGGATGCGCGTGGAGACGCCAGACCATGTCCTTCGGGGCGGAGGTCGTAGCCGTCATCGCCGCATCTTCGATGGCTGTGCTCATCGCCACCATTTCGAATCCCCCGATGCAGGCCGTCCCGGGTGCGAGCGATGTCAGTGCCTCCCTGGACTCCCTTGCGTTGCCGACGTCTCCGTCTGTCTTGGTGTTCGGCATGGCATGGCTGCTGCAGGAGCTTGGAGCGATACTGCATGTGCGCACGATGCTGCGCCGCAGACGGCGCACCGTGATGAAACGTGTCTCGTTGATCTGGCATGTGCTTATGGTGCTGCTCTCACTGCGCTATGCACTTCTGGAATTCACCGCGATGCTGCTCCTTGCACGGGCTGCGGTCATGCCCAACGTCCCGGTCAGGCTCAGAGTGAAGACGGTCGGCATGATAGAGATGGCATGCACGCTTCTCACATGCGTGAGCCTCGTTCTGACTTTCAGATGAGATGCGTGTCGTATGTCTTTGAGTGGATGGTTGAATTCTTTCGCTCAGATCTGCGAGACTCGATTGGGCATACCCTGTGTTTTCCCAGCAGGTGAAGATGCAATGTTCCGCAGTGAAACGCCTTGCCCACAGAAAATCTGCCTGCATAAAGCCTGCCTACAGAAAGTGTGCCTACAGAAAGCCTGGCAACGAGCTGCCAAGGAAGTATGACCGTTGAAGAAAAATGCCACGAATGATGGCCAATAAGTGAAGTACTTGTCGGGCCGACAGGATTTGAACCTGCGACATCCTGCTCCCAAAGCAGGCGCGCTACCAAGCTGCGCTACGGCCCGATGCTCATGTGAGCACAATATACCAGTATAACCCATACTTCGACATAATGCATAGTAGCGTCCCTTGGATAGAATCGGCGAGGATGGTTTACTGGATGAAGGAGGGGCTTATGGGCCGGCATCAGCGTGCTGAGACTTCCGGGCTCATTTCCTTTCTAATCTGCGCCATTGCAGCAGCTATTATGGTCAAGATCTATGTTGAGATGGCACCGCCGATCTGGCAGGTCACCCGAAGAATGTTTATGGTCTCATCAGGGTTCGTCACCTTCTGCGGCGTGTCGTCATTCATCGTCGGATATGCCCGAAACTCGAATTCGTTGAATCTTCAGCGTGGATGGTGGGTGCCGGTTAGACGCAGCATCGAGATCGTCGCGCTTTCCGTCGTATACGCTTCGACGATATTCCTCTCCGTCTTCGCGATCTTCGGCATCATCACCGACATGATGGGCATCCGCATCTTCATCGGATACCTGCCGTGGGTAAGCGCAGTCTTCGCCGGGGTGGTGGGATACATAACCTTCGTCCAGGCAGACCTGATGGATGCAAAGACCATCGCATCGCTGCTGCCACTCTTCGTCGTCTCCGGCGTCACGACCGCGGGACTGACCACCGACGACCCGAACTGGTGGCATAATAACTTCTCCCAACTCGGTGACAGAACGACCTTCGCCGCAAGGATGTTCAATTCGACGCTGATACTTGCGGGAATATGCATCATCATCATCAGCTACTTTGCAATCTCGGAGCTGCTCACGACGCATCGCATGCGTGAGGATTGGAGTCGTGCGCATCTTCCGACGCCTCAGGTCGGCGGTGATTCGCACAGTCATCCCGAAAGCATCCGGCATTTCAGGCTGCGTGTCTCGATCCTGTGGTCGCTGCTGTCGCTTCTTGGCATCGCATTCATTGGGATAGGCACTTTCAGATATTCGCCTCATCCCATATTGCACAACGTTTTCGCACGCGGTATGCCCGGCATCATGTGCATGCTGCTGATCGGCCTGCCGTGGATCGCCCCGCAACTCTCCAAGGCGATATATGTGGTTTCGGACCTGAGCATCATCATCTGTGCTGTCGCCGGCGGATTCTGGCTTGAGGGCGACAATACGCTGACGAACGTCGAAGCCCTCGCCGGCCTCATCTTCCTCGGATGGTTCATCGTCTTTTCCCGCCACATCGCCGCGATAGAGGCCGACAGGGCGCAGGCGCAGCTGGTGTATCTACAATCCATCGACACGTCGGTGGCAAAGGTGGCAGGTGCTCCTGAATCGCGCCTGTCCTCCGACAAGTAGCGGAATTCGGCCTGGACTCCTAAGTTCCTGGCACATGATCGAGGAAGAGCCACCATGCCGGTCACGAACACATGCCATATGCCTCGAAAATCTCCATTCCAAGTTACGATAAGAGCCATGACCGAGCAGCATCCACAACCACAGGCATCGCACACCACGCTCGCAGAGGAAGCCGGAGGTGACGTTTCTTGGGCCGCACCGACTCCGTTGAGACCTTTGGATGCAACCGTCACCGTACCCGGAAGCAAATCTCTGTCGAACAGATATCTGATCCTTGCGGCATTGAGCTCGCAGACCGTGACGATACGCGGCCTGCTGCGCTCGCGAGACACCAGCCTGATGATTCAGGCGCTCGAACAGCTAGGAGTGGACATCGAGGGGGAGTCATCATCATCGACGACCGTGCGGATAACACCCCCAAGAGAGACTCGGAGAGTCGAAGGCGCGCCTCGTTTTCGAGGCAATGTCACCATTTTCTGCGGCTTGGCCGGAACGGTCATGAGATTCCTTCCCGCGCTTGCGCTCTTTGCCGATGGCACCGTTCGCTTCGATGGCGATCCTCAAGCATATGAAAGGCCGATGAAGCCGATACTTGACGGCTTGGAACAGCTCGGTGCGACGGTCCAATACCATGGCAGGACTGGATTCCTGCCATTCTCGGTCACGCCACCGGAGGTCATAGCCCATGATGAGGTCAGCATTGATTCATCGGCTTCCTCGCAGTTCATATCGGGGCTGTTGCTGGCAGCGTCGTCGTTGCCCCGAGGCCTGCGGCTGCATCACACGGCCTCTGCTCTCCCAAGCTTGCCGCATATCAATATGACCGTTGCAGACATCGCTAAGGCGGGTGGCCATGTTGCCGTGGACGAATCCGCGCATGTCTGGAAGGTCGAGCATCACGCGCTGCAGCTTCCTCGATCCGTCACTGTCGAACCCGATCTGTCGAACGCCGCTCCCTTCCTTGGCGCGGCGCTGCTTGCACAGGGCTCGGTCCGCATTCCTTTCTGGCCGAAGGCCACGACCCAGCCTGGGGGACTGCTTCCATCCATCCTGGAGCGCATCGGAGGAAGCGTCGATTTCCCCGAAGAGGGAGGCGTCCGCTTTTGCAGGGTCAGATCGGATGGCACGATTCACGGGCTTGGAGATTTCGACCTGGAAGCGGCTGGCGAGTTGGCGCCTTCGATCGCAGCATTGCTCACATTCGCCGATTCGGAAACTGCAATGATGGGAATCGCTCATCTGCGCGGTCATGAGACCAACAGGCTTGCGGCGATGGTCCGCGAGATTCGACGAGTCGGTGGCAGAGCCGTCGAAACCGAGGATGGCGTGGTCATTCGGCCCGTCGAGGCGTCTCGCCTGCATGGCGAGACGATCAGGAGCTATCACGATCATCGCATGGCGACCTTTGGCGCGATGCTCGGTCTGCGCATAGGTGGCATCCAAGTCGAGAACATCGAGACAACGGGCAAGACACTGCCTGACTTCGTCGCAATGTGGCGGAATATGCTCTCTTATGGCCACGAGAACACGAAGAGCGAATAAGTGCACTATCGTTACTGTGGAATGCACACAGCAACGATACCCTCGTCAGCAAGTATGGAGATGACAGCGAACATGTCACAGACCTCACCAAACAGTTCATCCGTCGATGACGAATATGACAGGCCACATTATCGTCAGGAATCGTTCGAGAAGGAGCTTGCTGCGAACCCGTATCGCGAAGACCTGCTCCTTGCACTGCACATGGCGGACGAGGCGGACAAGGTAACGTCCGCTCGATTCGGCGCTCTCGATCTGCATATCGAGGACAAGCCGGACCATACGCCGGTCACCGACGCCGACCGGGAGACAGAGGCGACGCTTCGCGGCATCATCGAACGCAATCGTCCCGGGGACAGCGTCTATGGAGAAGAGCTGGGCAAGGCCGAATCGACAGGCCGGCGCTGGATTCTCGATCCGATCGATGGAACCAAGAACTTCGTGAGAGGCGTTCCCGTTTGGGCCACGCTGATAGGTCTCGAAGTCAACCATGAGCTGGTCGTTGGAGTCGTTTCCTCGCCATTCCTCCATAATCGGTGGTTTGCGGCACAGGGTGGCGGCGCGTTCATGGGCATGGACGTCGACCATGCCTCCCGGATTCATGTATCCAAGGTAAGTCGACTGGAGCATGCCTCGATGTCGCTGTCATCGCTTTCCGGTTGGAAGGAGCGCGGCGACAGGAACAGGCTCATCGAGCTGACCGACAGACTGTGGAGATTGCGCGGCTTCGGTGATTTCTGGCAATACATGCTGGTCGCCCAGGGAGCCATTGACATTGCCGCAGAACCTGAGCTCGATCTCTACGACATGGCGGCCCTGGTTCCCATCGTTACCGAGGCAGGTGGCAGCTTCACCGATCTGCAGGGCAATCCCGGGCCTTGGGGCGGATGCGGCGTGGCGACGAACGGACCCTTGCATGAGCAGGTCCTTGATTATCTACGGCTCTGATCTGATGCGCCTGCATGCCTACTGGGCAAGGGAGGCAATCATATTGGCAAGCTTCGACTGTGCCGGATTCAGACCACTCTTTGGCGTAACTGCATAGAAGTTGCGTATGAAGGGAGGTCCCAGCCTTCGAATCGGCACGCCTGCCGGAACCGAGTCCTTCGACATGAGCGTGCAGCCTATGCCAGTCGACAGAACCGCGCGTATTTTTTCGTTGCTATCGAGCTCGATCACATTCCTAGGCGAGATGCCTGTCGACTGGAAATACAGATCGGTGAAATATCTGACTCCCGATCCCGCTTCGCGAAGCAGCCATACCTCATTCCGATCCGCATCGCCGTCAGGATCGTCGCTGCGCCTCATGCCCGTCTGCGTGCCATGGGTCTGGCCTGCGAGAACGAGCTGATCCTGGCGAAGAACCTTAAGGTCGACCAGATCGGTGGTCACGGGCTTCTCGATTATTCCCATCTGCGCCCGTTTCCCAAGGATGGAATCGATGATGTGCTCGGAATTCATGGTATGGACTGACAGACTCATCGTTGCCAGACTTGATTCCAGACCCTGCATGACATGCGGCAGAAGAGTGCTTGAGGCGGTGTGGGAAAGCAGAAGCGTGAACGGCGTTTTCTGGAAGTTGCTGCTTGTCATGCGATACACCGATCCTGACCACATGTGCACGATCTGCGTCGCCTCTGCATACAGGGCTCGCCCTGCCTGTGTGGGTCGAAGCTCCCTTTTGGCGTGCCGGATGAAGAGAGGCTTGCCGAAGAGGCTCTCCAAGGATGCGATCCTCTTGGAAACGGTGGACTGCGAGACTTTCAACTCATCGGCTGCCGCCGTGAATTCCCTGGTCTCGAAGACGGCTATAAGCGTCTGCAATGCTGCAAAGTTCACTTCATTCGTCTTCATCGTCGCGGAATCCTCCGGATGGCTGGTCATTCATATTCTAATATCGAATATCATATATCGTTTTAAGTAATTTGTGGAATATCAATATATGATGCACAGTGTCATTATGTCCATTTCAAAAAGCATCGGCGAAGCGCCGGAGGCACCCACACAGCACAGACTCGAGACACTTCCAGAGAGGATTCGCAAGGAATCCAGAATCGCAGCATTTCATAGGAGCGTTCCGCTTCCCAAGGGTGGCCTGACACTGGCGGTTCTTGCGCTCGGAAATCTGCTGGGAGGCATGTTCTCCGCCCAATCCGTCCCCATCCACATCGTCTTCGGTCTGCTGCCGCTGCCACTGTTCGCGACCATCATCGTCAAGTTCCTCATGCATCCAGGCGTCGTCCTGAGCGAGGACATGTCCAATCCGGTCGTCGCGCCCGTTTCGGCCACGATTCTGATGTCCCTCATGCAATACGCCTCATATATCGCTCCGATTGGCGGCATCTGGGGCATACTTGCCGTTGCCCTCTGGTATTTCGCGGTGAGCTGCAACCTCGTGCTCATGGTCCATGTCGCCAGTCGCTTCGTCGTGAAGCATTTCGATCTCGCCAATGTCTTCCCGACATGGTTCGTCGGATTCGTCGGCATCGTGGTGGCCTCGGCGACCTCGGCACCTGTCGGACAGCAGCCCTTCGGCCTCCTGATCTTCTGGTGCGGATTCGTTCTCTATGCCCTTAGCTTTGTGGCTGTGACCATCCGCATGTTCAAGATCTCATTGCCTCAGGCTGCACGGCCGACCGTGGCGATCTATGCAGCCCCAATGAGCCTTTCAATTGCTGGATATACGACTGCGGAGCCTCACCCGAATGTGACCCTGGTTCTGGTCATGCTGATATGCGCCCAATTGCTGTTCGCATTCGTGCTCATTCAGATGCCTGCGCTTCTGCGACTCCCACTCGCGCCGTCCTACGCCGCGATGACATTCCCCTTCGTCATCACCGCGACTGCGATGCTCAAGGCGCTCACGCTCTTCCGGGGAATCGGCTGGTCTGTGCCCGCGTGGCTCTTCGTCGTGCAGAAGGCAGAGACCGCGCTTGCCGCCATTGTCGTGTTCTATGTGTTCTATCTGTTCATCACATTCGAATTGGCGCAATGGCGCAGGACTGCGCCTGCCCTGCACGAGTGATGGCGCATGAGCAAGATCGGTGACGGTCCGGTGAAGAAACTTGCGAGGCGAACGATGCAGACAGTTGCCTGAAATCAGCGATGCCCGCCTTGACTGCGATTTCTCAATCGTTTCGTCAAGGCGGGCATCGCTGTTCTGGCTGTCAAACGTGTCATATATCAGGCACAGTTGAGGCTGATGCTACTTGGTGAAGGTGTTGCCATAGGAATCGCCCTGCTCGGCGATCGTTGCGGACTGACGGGCTATGGACAGCTCCTCGTTCGTCGGAATGATGCACAGTGTGACACTGCTGTCAGGTTCAGAGATGATTCGCGGTTCCTTGGAACGGGTGTCATTCTTCTTCTCATCGAGCTTCACGCCGAATGGTTCGAGCTTATGCGCCACCATGCGGCGGACGATCTCATCATTCTCGCCGACGCCAGCGGTGAAGGTGATGACATCGACGCCACCCATCTGGGCGGTGTAGTTGCCGATGTAGCTGACGATGCGATGCACGTATACCTCGAGAGCGAGCTTGGCGTCCTCGTTGCCATCGGCGATCATCTTGTGTATCTCTCGCATGTCGCCGTGTCCGGTCATGCCCATCAGGCCTGAGTGCTTGTTGAACAGGGTATCGAGTTCATCGACGTTCATGTGCGCATTGCGAATCAGGTGGAATACGACGGCTGGGTCGATGTCACCGGTGCGTCCACCCATGACCAGGCCTTCGAGTGGTGTCAGACCCATGGATGTCTCCACAGGCTTGCCGGAAATCTGTGCGGAAGCGGATGCACCGTTTCCGATATGAAGCACGATCTGCCTGAGGCCTTCGGCTGGCTTGCCGATAAGGTCTGGAACCTGGGATCCGACATATTCGTGGCTGGTACCGTGAGCGCCGTAGCGGCGAATATGGTACTGATCGGCAATTTCCTTGTTGAGCGCATAGGTGCTGGCCGACTTTGGCAGTTGGAAGAAGAATGAGCTGTCGAACACGAACACCTGCGGCGTATCGGGAAGAAGCGAACGCATGACTTCAGCGCCCGTTGCCTCAGGTCCATTGTGAAGGGGAGCGAGCACTGCGAGATTCTTGACCTGTGCGATGGTCTTATCGGTGACCAAGGCTGGCTTGGGGAAGACTGACCCACCCTGAACGACGCGGTGGCCGACGGCGACGATGCCGGCATCCTTCAAGCTTGGGCCATACTCCTCGAAGAATCCGAGAACACGCTTCAGGCCGACCTCATGGTCCGGAATCGGCTCTTCGAGCTCATGCTTTTCTCCGTTGAACTCATGCTTGTAATGACCATCTGACGGCTCGCCGATTTTCTCGACGAGGCCAGAGGCAAGTCCCTCTCCGTTTTCAAGGTCCACGAGCTGATATTTGATGGAGCTTGAACCTGAATTGATAACAAGGACGGTTTTTGCCATTGTGGCATCCTCCTGATGTGATGATGTGGAGCTACTGCTCCCTGCTGTTTCAGACTACTCGTTGGGGGTAACAAGTCGAGTCGCCATGACCAAAGTTCACAGTGTCTCGCGGGGCTTGCCCACCGATGGTCCGGACTTGCCAAAGAAGCCTGCGTCGAGGCCTGCTCCGGCTTGAACGGAGGCATAAGGCCATGACGCAGGCGACCGTCCGCACAGGCGTCTTTCACGCTGAAATGGCGGTGAGCGCGACGGTGTTGATGATGTCTTCGACAAGCGCTCCGCGCGAAAGATCGTTCACGGGCTTGTTAAGACCCTGAAGTATCGGACCCACCGCGACCGCTCCGGAAGAGCGCTGCACCGCCTTGTACGCGATGTTTCCGGCACTGAGATTGGGGAAGATAAAGACATTGACATGACCTGCGACGGGATTGCCCTTGGCCTTCGTCGCGGCGACTTCCTCTGACCATGCCGCATCGAACTGAATCGGACCGACGACCGGAAGATCGGGCTCCTTCTCCTGAAGGATCGCCGTCGCCTCCTCGACCAGATCGACATCGGGCCCCTTTCCCGATCCAAGGGTCGAATAGGAAAGCATGCCAACCTTCGGGTCGATGCCAAAGGAGCGGGCCGTCTGCGCTGACTGTGCCGCTATGTCGGCCAATTGCTGGGGATTGGGGTTGAGATTGATGGCGCAATCCGAGAAGACGGCCACGTGATCCTTGAAGCACATCAGGAAGGCACCCGACACTATCGAGACGCCTGGCTTGGTCTTGATAAGCTGCAATGCGGGTCTGACCGTGTTCGCGGTCGAATTGATCGCTCCAGAGACGAGTCCGTCGGCAAGTCCCAGAACCACGAGCATCGTGCCGAAATAGGAAGGATCCCTGAGCGCGATGCGTGCCTTCTCCTCGGTCATGCCCTTGCTGGCCCTCAGCTCGCAGAGCTTGGCGGCCATACGTTCAAGCATGGCTTCATCATGCATCGACTGGAACTTGGCGTGGTCGAGATTCAACAGACCGAGCTTCTTTGCGCGCGTGAGGATACCATCGCGTTCGCCGACGATTATCAGATCGACGATGGAGCGGGAAAGCAAGAAGTTCGCGGACTTGATGATTCGGTCATCCTCACCCTCAGGCAGGACGATCGTTTTGTGTGCCTCCTGGGCCTTGGTCAGCAGACCGAACTGGAAGGAGCAGGGGGTTTCGGAAAGTGCCGCCGGGCAGGCCAGCGCCGAAAGCACCGCAGAAGCATCGACATTGTCTTCGAATGCATGAAGCGCCCTGGCGAGATCCTCGCCGTTTCCAGCCTCGATCGATACGGCAGGAAGCGACCATGCAGGCAATCCAAGGGGGAGCACCGCCTCTTTCATCTCATCGAGATTCTCCTCCGTGCAGCCGGTGATGAACAGCGCCACGACCGAGCTTCCAGCATCGTTCACTGCCTTGATGTGGGCCTTGACTGTTTCGAGAAGCTGATTGGCCGTTCGATCGATCGAACACACTGCGAGCACCACGGGAGACTTGAGGTCAGCGGCGATCTCCGCATTGAATCCGAACATCGAGGGATCCGCGATCCTGGATTTGTCAGTCCCGACGATAACCGTGATCTCTGGCGTATAGGTGCTTTGCAGACGGTAATATGCCGAGACGATCGCAGTCCGCGCCCTGTCGGTGTCGTCTCGTGCCTCTTTCGGGCAGGTGGCACGCACGATGTCTGGCGACATGTTCATTCCGGAAGCAGCAATCAGATCGTTGGTGAACAGTTCATGCCTGCATGCGACCGGTCGGAACACTGCGGTCTTCCTCTGCCTTGACAGCAGGCTGACCAGGCCATAGGCAACGACATTGCGACCGTTTGCAGATTCGGGACTCAGTATGGTGAAGCTGGTTGTAAGACTCAATGGTCTCTCCTCTTCGAGATGTAGTTAAACCATGACTACAATGTGCGTGGTTCCATGGCAAATTGTAATCGACTAATCTCAATTGGCGTGTTTCATGTGCTGTGTTTGAGCCTAGTTTAATCTTTGCGCGTTAACACCCGGGGATATCCGGCTGCAGAATGTGCATGCACTGCCTGGATATGCCTATCCAAAAAAACGGGAAGGCCCCGAATCTCTCGATTCGGGGCCTTCGGAAAATCGGCAGCGATTACTCGTTGTCTTCTACTCGTTGTCTCCGGCAGTTGCAGCAGTCGCGGTGACGGCTCCTGGAACGTCGGTCTTGACATCTGGCCACACCCAGTCGGTGTAGTCAGGATGATCGTAGCCCTTGTCAACGGCGAACTGGAAGGCATCCTTGCGGAATTGCTCCAGCTTGTCGATTTCATCGGCGAACTTGTCGGCGTCGACTGCACGCAGTGCCTCGGCGGTGAGCTCGTAGCGATCGATGTTGTTGACGCGAACCATGTCGTAAGGAGTGGTGGTCGAACCTTGCTCCTCGTAGCCATGGACGTTGAAGTTGTCGTGGTTTGGACGATCCCAGATAAGGCTGCGAATCTCGCGGGCATATGCGTGATATGCGAAGAGGACAGGCTTGTCTGCGGTGAACAGATCGGTGAACTCAGCGTCGGACAGCGCTTCGTCGTTCTCGGAGGCGTTCTGGATCTTCAGCAGATCCACGACGTTGACGACCTTGAACTTGACGCCAAGCTTGTTGAGCCTGTCTGCAGCGGCGAGGATTTCCTGGGTAGGAACGTCGCCTGCGCAACCGAGCACGACATCCACGTCTTCGTTGCTGTCGACGTTGGAAGCCCACTTCCACTCAGCGGCACCCTTCTCGAGCTCTGCACGAGCCTCGTCGAGGGAGACCCATGTGGCAGCTGGCTGCTTGCCGGCGATGATCGCATTGATCTTGTTCGTCGACTTGTAGGCGCGCTCTGCAACGGCGAGCAGGAGGTTGGAATCTGCTGGGAAGTAGATCTCGACGACATGGTCGTTGTTGAAGTTCTTGTTGAGCAGGATGTCAACCACGCCTGGATCCTGATGGCTGAAGCCATTGTGATCCTGACGCCATACATGGGAGCTTACGAGCAGGTTCATGGAGGCGATCGGCTTGCGCCAAGGAATTTCACGAACGGTTGCTTCGAGCCACTTTGCATGCTGGTTCAACATGGAATCGATCACGTGGACGAAGGACTCATAGGAGCTCCAGATGCCATGACGACCGGTGAGCAGGTAACCTTCGAGGAAGCCTTCCATCTGGTGCTCGGAAAGCTGCTCGGTGACCTGGCCACTGACGGCCATATGCTCGTCGACCTGCTTTGACAGGTAACCGGCATCCCACTGCTTGTCGGTAACCTCATAGGCTGCGGACAAACGGTTGGAAGCGGTTTCATCAGGTCCGAAGATGCGGAATGAATCCGGGTTCAGCTTGAGGATGTCGCGGGTGTAGACACCAAGACGACGAGTCGCCTCGAGCTGTCCCCAGCCGTGACCATACTTCTCGACCTCACGGACTGCGTAGTCGTCAAGGTTTGGAAGCTTCAGATCCTCGCGGATGCGTCCACCATTGGCATTCGGGTTCTGGCCGATGCGCAGCTCGCCCTCAGGCATGAAGCTGGTGACGTCGGCGCGAACCGAACCGTTCTCGTCAAAGAGTTCGGCAGGCTTGTAGCTTTCGAGCCAGTTCTTGAGGATCTCGAAGTGAGCCTCGGTGTCGCGGGCGGAGACCAGAGGAACCTGGTGTGCGCGCCATGAACCCTCGGTCTTCTTGCCGTCGATGAACTTCGGGCAGGTCCAGCCCTTTGGCGTGCGGAAGATGATCATTGGGTAGAACGGACGGGTCATGTCGTCTGTCTGCGCAGTGGCCTTGATCTCGCAGATTTCGTCGAAGACGCTTTCGAAGAGATCGGCGAAGCGGCGATGGATCGAGAGATGATCCTCATCGTCGAATCCTGCGACGAACTCGTATGGTTCATAACCCATGCCATGGAAGAAGTCATGCAGCTCTTCGTCGGAGATGCGGGAAAGAATCGTCGGGTTTGCAATCTTGTAGCCGTTGAGGTGCAGGATTGGCAGAACGATGCCGTCGGTGCGTGGGTTCACAAGCTTGTTGGACTGCCAGCCTGTAGCCAGAGGGCCAGTCTCGGCTTCGCCGTCGCCGACGATTGCTGGGACAAAGAGGCTTGGATTGTTCATCACGGCGCCGTAGGCGTGCGAGAGGGCGTAGCCGAGCTCGCCACCTTCGTGGATGGAGCCTGGGGTCTCAGGTGCAAAGTGGGAAGGAATGCCGCCAGGATAGGAGAACTGACGGAAGAACTTCTGCATGCCGGACTCATCGTTCGTGATCTTCGGATAATACTCGGTGTATGTTCCGTCGAGGTAGGACTGAGCGGTGCCTGCAGGGCCGCCGTGGCCAGGTCCCATGATGATCACGGTGTTCTGCTGGTGCTCTGCGATAAGTCTGTTGATATGCCCGATAAGGAAGTTCAGGCCTGGAGTCGTGCCCCAGTGCCCGACGAGACGGTACTTCACGTCGTCCCTAGTGAAAGGCTCCTTCATCAGCGGATTGCTGCGAAGGTAAATCTGACCGATTGAGAGGTAGTTAGCTGCGCGCCAATACCTATCGACGGCTTCCAAAGTCTCCTCGGACACTGGGGTTTCCAGCTTCTTCCAAGGGGTGCCAATAACAGGATTCGTCATATGTACTCCTGTACTCCTGCACTGTGTTGTGCGATTGATTATTTAACTGTGGGCATTGATTGCCATCCCGCTGGGAAGCGAGGATGTTCTCATTCCCAATGCCCCTCATGCTACGAGGTAGAGACGACTTTTGGACGTTTTTTATCGCGAATGTTAGATGTTGTTCGTAATGCGCTAATTTCTGTTAGATTCACGAGGCTCCGATAAGGGCGGAAAATGAACAATTTATGCTGATTCCAGTGCCACTTCATTCATGCGTGAGACCCGATGCGCCAATGGTTCTTTACCTTTCATGACGGCGTGTTGACCTGCATTATCTTCAGAGTGAACACTTTCGAACAAAATTGTTGCGATTGACGAACAAAGCCTTCGTATGTCGCAATCCGTCACCATAATTAATGGACGCAGGCAATTGACGGACACAGGCAATCATGCACGCAGGCGCAGGCTTTCGGGTCGATCACATTCTTGGATGGGGCTCGCTGATTTTTGGCGAGGCCATGTTTTCAACTAAGGTTGTGTGCGACCATATGGTCGTGTACGGCTGTGCACAAGACACCTATATATATGACGGTTAACGATTTGGAGTGTTTATGGCTAAGGGCCCAGTTCTGGTTGTGGATTTCGGTGCGCAATACGCTCAACTCATTGCACGCAGGGTGCGGGAGGCGCATGTGTATTCCGAGTTGGTGCCCCATTCGATGGCGGTGACCGACATGCTGGCGAAGGATCCCCAGGCGATCATTCTTTCCGGCGGGCCTGCTTCGGTGTATGAGCCTGGAGCGCCAGGCATCGATCCCTCCATATTCGACGCGGGCGTTCCCGTTCTGGGCATCTGCTATGGATTTCAGGTCATGGCGCATGAGCTTGGTGGCGTTGTCGATCGCGCTGCGACGGGTGAATACGGTAAGACGGAGGCCAGGGTCAGCCATGCGAAGGGGCTGCTGCACGATTCTCCAGAGACGCAGACGACATGGATGAGCCACGGCGTCGCGGTCGAGAAGGCTCCGGAAGGTTTCGAGGTGCTTGCGAGCACGGCATCCGCCCCGGTCGCCGCCATGGAAGACGCTTCGAGAAAGCTCTATGGCGTGCAGTGGCATCCAGAGGTCAGACATACCGAACATGGCCAGGAACTGATCGATTCCTTCCTTCATGACTGTGCGAACCTGCCTGCGGATTGGAACGCATCCAACATCATCGACGAGCAGATTGCGAGGATCAAGGCCGAGGTCGGGCGGCATCAGGTCATATGCGGTCTTTCGGGCGGTGTGGATTCCGCCGTCGCAGCGGCATTGGTGCACCGTGCCATAGGCGATCAGCTGACATGTGTCTTCGTGGATCACGGCCTGCTGCGCAAGGGCGAGGTCGAGCAGGTCAGGCATGACTTCGTCGAAGCCACCGGCATCAGGCTGATGGCAGTCGATGCTTCGGAGGATTTCCTCTCCGCGCTGAAGGGTGTGAGCGAACCGGAGCGCAAACGCAAGATAATAGGGGAGCGCTTCATTCGCACATTCGAGAGGGCGGCGCGCGATATCGTCGCCAAGGCAGGAGAAAAGGGCGAGAAGGTCAAGTTCCTCGTTCAGGGAACCCTGTATCCGGATGTCGTCGAGTCGGGCGGAGGCGACGGCGCGGCGAATATCAAGTCCCACCACAATGTCGGAGGATTGCCCAAGGATCTGGACTTCAAGCTTATCGAGCCATTGCGGACACTGTTCAAGGATGAGGTGCGTGCCATAGGAACCGAATTGGGATTGCCCGACGAGATCGTCTGGCGGCAGCCCTTCCCGGGTCCCGGTCTCGGCATTCGCATCATCGGCGACATCACGAGGGAAAGGCTCGAAACCCTGCGCGAGGCGGATGCCATCGCTCGGGAGGAGCTGAGCAAGGCAGGACTTGACAGGCAGATCTGGCAATGCCCGGTCGTATTGCTTGCGAATGTTCATTCCGTTGGTGTTCAGGGAGACGAACGCACCTACGGCTCGCCGATAGTGCTGCGTCCGGTGAGCTCCGAGGACGCAATGACCGCGGATTGGTCGCATGTGCCGTATGAGGTGCTTGGACAGATATCCAATCGCATCACCAACGAGTGCAGAGGGATAAACCGCGTTGCGCTTGACGTCACATCGAAGCCCCCGGCAACCATCGAGTGGGAATAGCCCGGATTCCTTGGGGTGAAGAGCTTGACTCGGCCGCAGCCGCATGGTTGGGGCATTATTGGGGCATGATTGGGGCAGCCATGTGAAGGTTGCGCCGCGAACATGTTCACAGGCGTGTCCAAGGCGACGGGTCTCGCTTCGAAACTTGGTGCTTCGAAGCTCGGTTTTTCGAAACTTGGTTTTTCGAGGCTCGGTTGGAGACCGGATCGGATGGCGTCGAGCGTGCACGTTCGACGCCCAGACACAAGATTTGCTGAAAGTTTGGCAGGAAGGGAAATGCAGTGTTTTCTGACCCAGATGTGATACAACGCCGTGCAGAGGAGCTGATAGGCGATCTCAATCCTCAGCAGGCCCAGGCTGTGCAGTACTCCGGTGGGGCGCTGCTTATCGGAGCGGGTGCGGGGTCTGGAAAGACTCGCGTGCTTACGCGCAGGATCGCGTGGATACTCAGCCAGGTAGGCGCGTGGCCAAGCCAGATTCTTGCCATCACATTCACCAACAAGGCAGCGGCCGAGATGAGAGAACGTCTGCAGCGTCTGATCGGCCCCGTCGCACAGCGCATGTGGGTTTCCACATTTCACTCCGCCTGTGTGAGGATTCTAAGACGGGATGGGAAGTCCATCGGCCTGAAATCGGGTTTCTCCATCTATGATTCGGCAGACTCGGAACGTCTCGTGAAGATGATCGAAACCGAGTTCAACATCGATGTGAAGCGCTATACGCCACGTGCCGTGCTCAGCAGGATATCGGACTACAAGAACAACCTGCAGGGGTGGCAGACGCAGCTGAAGGAATACGCCCCGGACTTCCACCCTGGCGAACGGGCGCATTCCATAGGGCGCTTCGGCAACGTCGAGGAACTGTACTCGGTTCTCTATGCCGAGTATGAGCATCGCCTGGCGATGGCGAATGCAGTGGACTTCGACGACTTGATCGTCCGCACCGTGGAGCTTCTGCGCAACGATCCGATGGTGGCCGATTACTACCGTCATAAATTCCGCTATATTCTCGTCGACGAGTACCAGGACACCAACCACGCACAATATGTGCTGATCCGTGAGCTCGCTGGAATCGATGGCGATGAGACAACCGCTTCGACCGCAATCGGTGCTGGAAAGACAGGACCGGCATGGGTGACCGTCGTCGGTGACTCCGACCAGTCGATCTATGCCTTCCGTGGAGCTGACATCAGCAACATTCGTGACTTCGAGAAGGATTTTCCACGGGCTAAGACCATCATGCTCGAACAGAACTACCGTTCCACGCAGACGATTCTCGATGCCGCCAACGCTGTGATCAGCAAGAATGAGGATCGCAAGCCGAAGAAACTCTGGACGGCTCTCGGCAAGGGCGACAGCATCGTTGGATACGCCGCCGACAACGCCCAGCAGGAAGCAGCCTGGATTTCTACCGAAATTGCCAGACTCGCCGGAGAAGAGGGAATCTCATACTCGGACGTCGCCATCATGTACCGGGCGAACGCCCAGTCCCGTTCCTTGGAAGAGGCGCTGATCAACGCTGGAATACCTTATCAGCTGGTGGGCGGCACTCGATTCTATGAGCGTCGTGAGATCAAGGATGCGCTCGCATACCTTCAGGCGATCGAGAACCCGGACGACGATGTGAACATGCGACGCATACTGAACGTTCCCAAGCGAGGCCTGGGGCCGCGCGCCGAAGGCATCATAACCGAGTACGCAGGCGAGCATGGCACGAGCTTCTGGTCAGGCATATCGCATATCGATGAAATCCCCGACGTCCCGAAGCGGACGAACACGAAGCTGATGGAGTTTCGCGATCTGATGTCCGATCTTCGCGCGATGGCGCAAACGTCTCGCCGACCTTCTGAGGTAGTCGGTGAAATGCTTGACAAGTCCGGGCTGCTGAGCTCCCTGAAGCAGTCGGAGGATCCACAGGATGCCTCGCGTGTCGAAAATCTGTCTCAGCTTCAGTCCGTCGCTGCCGAGTTTGAGCAGAACACCCCTGATGCGACGCTCCAATCGTTCCTGGAAACGACAGCGCTGGTCGCGGATTCGGACCAGCTTCCTTCCGAATCCGAGGATTCCGGCAAGGTTACGCTGATGACATTGCATACCGCCAAGGGATTGGAATATCCGGTCGTGTTCCTGACCGGCATGGAGCAGGGAACCTTCCCTCACTCGCGAAGTCTCGAAGATTCGTCGGAGCTCGCCGAGGAGAGACGACTGGCATATGTGGGCATAACACGAGCAAGAAGAAGGCTGTATCTTACCCGAGCATCGGTGCGTTCTCAGTGGGGTCAGTCGAATGACATGCTGCCGAGCCAGTTTCTCGACGAGATCCCCGAAGGGCTGATCGATTGGAAGCGCCGTGAGTCGAGCATGGAGAGAATGCAGGGCTCGTGGGGCAGCGGCGATGACGAGTTCGGAGGTTTCGAGGACGAAGACTTTTCTCCTGCATTCGGTTCCACACGTTCTTCCGGCGCTTCCGGTGCTTCAGGTTCTTCGCACCGTTCATACGGGTCGTATGGCTCATACGGCTCATACGGTTCGCGGGGAGGTTCCTCCCGCAGTGCCGGTTCGGGCTCCGGCTCCTCGTATGGCTCGGGATCCAACTCCTATGGCGCCTATGGGCATGCGGGAAGTTCAATGAGGTCCGGCAGCCGTTCGTCGGCGGTGACCACACGTCGACGTTCCTCTTCGGCTTCCTCCGGTTCGAAGGCGATGGGAGCCCATTCCGGCGCTTCCACTCCGGACATGGCGAACAAGTCAGGATTGAGCGTGGCTGACTTCTCCGTGGGAGATCGGATCGCGCATGACAAATATGGCTTGGGCACCGTCACGGAGATTCACGACAAGGGACCGAAATCCATCATCACCGTCGACTTTGGCAGCGATGGGGTCAAGCGGCTGCTACTGAGGATGGCTCCGATAGAAAAGCTCTGAGAAACCGAAATGCATGCGGGCGTTGTCAGAATTGCTGGGTGCGCAGGCGAGTTATACATGCTTTCGTGTATGCTGTTCTTTCGGTGTTCGCATCAGCGAAGACTTATCTGGAGTCATAGCCCATCAATGGGTCGGCGGCGTCGAACGCCGTTCGTGCATGTCACGGTGAAGCATTGGAGAGGCCGACTCGGGGGAGCAATCCTCCTTTCGTTCAGATAACGACAGAAGTAATAAGGAATAACATGACTAAGGTACAGCGCTCACGCCGTCAGGTTCGCCTGTCGCGCGCATTGGGCATCGCACTGACCCCAAAGGCTCAGCGCATCTTTGAAAAGCGTCCGTATGCTCCAGGCGAGCACGGCCGCACGCGTCGTCGCACCGAATCGGACTATGCGGTTCGTCTGCGCGAGAAGCAGCGTCTGCGCGCGCAGTATGGCGTGTCAGAGAAGCAGCTTCGTGCAGTCTATGAAAAGGGAACGCATGAGGCAGGCCAGACCGGCAACGCCATGATGCGCGATCTCGAATGCCGTCTCGATGCCCTCGTCTTGCGTGCAGGCATCGCCCGCACCACCGCTCAGGCACGTCAGTATGTCGTTCATCGCCACATCCTCGTCGATGGCAACATCGTCGACCGCCCCAGCTATCACGTTCGTCCTGGCCAGACCATCCAGGTCAAGCCCAAGAGCCAGACCACGGTCCCGTTCCAGATTGCAGCCGAAGGCGTCCACCGCGACGTGCTTCCTGCTGTTCCTCCATATCTTGATGTGGATCTTGCCTCGCTCAAGGCGACCTTGACCCGCCAGCCAGAGCCAGAGGAGATTCCGGTTCAGGTCAACATCCAGTACGTCGTCGAGTACTACGCTCGCTGATTGCTGTTTACCGTCAAAAATGGCGTTGGCGTGGGAAATCTTCCCACGCCAACGCCATTTTGCATTCGAGATTGCGAGTTTTGCGGCAATTTGAATGTATCGATGCCAATTTTTGGCTTTATCCGTTCGTCATATCAACGTTTTTGAGCCTTGTTTCTCAAGAAATGCCGCAAAACTCAAGATCTCGTCCTGACAGCACCGTCTGAGCATGCTCAATCACCGATGATTGCGCTGACGATGCCGTTCACGACCATCATGATGAAGCCTCCGATGACTGCCCACCAGAAGCCTTCGATATAGACGCCAGTGTGGAAGATCGACAGTGAAAGCCACGATGCAAGCTCCATGAAGATGACATTGATCACCAATGCCGCAAGACCTAGGGTCAGAATCGTGAGTGGAAGCGCAAGAATATGCACGATGGGCTTGATCGAGGCGTTAATCAGCGCCATGAACAAGGCGAAGCTCAGTAATGCGAGCACATTGCTCGACCCAATGATGACGGTTCCAGGCAGAAGCCATACCATAGCTCCAGCGGCAATGGTAAGAGTGAACCAACGTCCTATGAAATGTCCCATACCTGTTATTGTGCACGATGAAGCCGCGTGACAACAGCCTGTTCGTCATCACTTCACCAAACAAACAGTTAGTGCGGTGCGATAATGGTCGTATGATTCTTCATTTACATCTAGTGCGGCATGGTCAAACATATTTCAACAGATATAACCGACTGCAGGGGTGGTCCAATTCGCCACTTACCCAGTCAGGATACGAGGATGCCCACAAGGCGGGGCGAACATTGAAGGACGTTGCCTTTGCAGCTGCCTTCTGCTCTGACACTACTCGCGCCGAGATAACAGCGCATACGATTCTTGAAGAGAACACAGCGCAGAAGGAACAGCCCCGACTGGTGCGGGACATGCATTTTCGTGAGCAGTTCTATGGCTATTTCGAAGGGCAGGACATGGCAGCTGCGTGGTGGGCGGCCGGAGCTCCTCACGGCGCGGGCTCATACAACGCAATCGTTGAACGGTTTGGACTCGCGGCGACCAAGGACTTTCTCAAGGAGGCAGATCCGTTCCATGATGCGGAATCCGACGAGGAATACTGGGATCGCATTGAGAAGGGATTCTCGATAATTGCGAATCATCCGCAATTGCACGAAGATGCTCATGTCCTGGTGATATCACACGGCAACACCCTGCTCAGCATCATGCATCGGTTCGCTCCGGACGGATACGACTTGAGTGAGCGTCCGTTGAATGGCAGTGTCACGCAACTCGACTTTGACACGTCGCAGGACATCGACGATGCTGTTTCGATCGTTTCATACAATCAATGAGAGGCCTTGGGCACACGTCGCGTCGAATCGGAGGGCAGATGTCCAAGTGAAAACCATCGCCGCTGCAGACATCTTGCTCAGACATGAATTTCAGTGGTCGAGGGCAGCTCTTCGATTCGTGGTGGTAGCCTTGTGCGAGTACGAGATTTAGCTGAGAAAGAGGTAGGGGTATGGGTGTTGGTGAAATCGCCGGTCTTATTGCTGCCATCGCTTTTGCGGTTCTGGCAGGTTTTTTGATATATCCGCTCATCCGGCTGGGCAGACTGCTCGATCAGATATCTGACACCGTGAAGCAGACGGGTGACCATGTCATGCCGACCATCGATGAAACGGCGACAACGGTGAAACAGGTCAATGGCACCTTGGCCGATGTGAACAGGATTTCCTCCGCCGCATCGACGACAGCCAACAATGTCGGAGCATTGACGGACCTGTATGCTTCCATGCTCGGCAAGCCGATCATCAAGCTCGCATCGGCCTTTTATGCGATCAGGACGACGGCGACATCATTCATGTCTCGCAAGGGACACGCTTCGTCAGCCGCAAAGCAGCCGACATTCTCGACTGCATCCGCCGATGCCGATGCACCCGCCGCTGCAACCCACGTCACCGAGGAGTAAGACATGGTAAAACGATTATTCTGGATTGGCGTCGGTATCGCAGTCGGCGTCGTCGCCGTGAGCAAGGCGCAGTCGTATGTCAAGGCGAACACACCCAAGACTGCCAGGGAGTTCATTCTTGGGCCCGATCAAACCAACGTCGCGGCCCGGACTCTCAACGGATTGTTCCAAGAGTTTCAGCAGGCACGCATTCAACGCGAGAGCGAATTGAATGCGAGGTATGCAGAGCGTTTCCGCGCTTAGCAAGGAGCGAGACAGCGGACACTCATGAGTGCAAAGCCGCCTCATCACAGGCGGCTTTAACCATGTATCTATAAGGAGTCAACAGCAGAATGCGCACTTCAGTCATAGCGAAGCGCTATTTGGATTATTTCGCCAATCACGGTCATATGGTGGTGCCCTCCGCATCGCTGATATCGCCAAACCCGACAACACTCTTCACGATAGCCGGAATGGTTCCGTTCATTCCCTATCTGCTGGGTGAGCAGACTCCTCCAAGCCACCGGATGGCCAGCAACCAGAAGTGCGTCCGGACGCTTGACATCGATGAGGTCGGCAAGACGACACGGCATGGCACCTTCTTCCAGATGCTGGGAAACTTCTCCTTTGGCGACTACTTCAAGGCCGAGGCGATACATTACGCTTGGGAGCTGCTCACCACGCAGCAAGACAAGGGCGGATACGGATTCGACCCCGAGACGCTGTGGGTGACCACCTATACCGACGATGAGGAAGCCCGTTCGCTGTGGCGCAACGAGGGCATGGATCCGGCCCATATGCAGATCATGGGCATGGAAGACAACTTCTGGACGACTGGCGGCCCTGGCCCCGGCGGACCATGCTCCGAGATATATGTCGACCGCGGACCCGAATACGGCATCGAAGGCGGTCCTGCAGCCGATGAAAGCCGATACATAGAAATCTGGGACCTCGTGTTCGAGAACTATGAGGTCGACAATGTGAAGTCCAAGACCGACCTGCACATAGTCGGCGAGCTTCAGCACAAGAACATAGACACCGGTGCGGGCCTCGAGCGGCTTGCCTATCTGATGCAGGGCAAGAACAACATCTATGAGACCGACGAGGTATATCCGGTCATCGAGGCGGCAGAGCGTGTTTCAGGCCGTACCTATGGCGACAGCGAAGACGACGATGTGCGGTTCCGTGTCGTCGCGGATCATGTTCGCAGTGCCCTCATGATCATGAGCGATGGCGTGCGCCCCAGTAACGAAGGCCGCGGGTACGTGCTTCGCAGGCTGCTGCGTCGTTCCGTCCGATCGATGCGGACCTTGGGCGTGCGGGATGAGGTACTGCCTGACTTGCTTCCCGTATCGAAGGATGCGATGGCTCCAAGCTATCCAGAGCTGAATGAGCGCTTCAAGGAGATTTCCGAAGTCGCCTACGGCGAGGAGGATGCGTTCCGCCGTACCTTGGACAACGGGACTTCCATCCTCGATGTTGCCGTGAAGAAGGCAAGACAATCGGAAGGTGCTCCCGATGGTGGCATCGTAAGCGGTCAGGATGCGTTTACCCTCCATGATACGTACGGATTCCCGATCGAGCTCACCTTGGAGATGGCCGAGGAGCAGGGTGTCAAGGTCGATGAGCCGAAGTTCCGCGAGCTCATGGCCGAGCAGAAGTCCCGCGCCCGTGAAGATGCCCTCAAGAAGCGTCATAACGTTGACCTGAGCGTATACGACGATTTCAAGAAGACGCTTGCGCAACCGATTTCGTTCCTTGGATACACCGATTTCTCGAGCCGTTCGAGAGTGATCGGTCTTATCGAGGAAGGCAAGGGCGGCGTGCCTGCCGTGAAGGCTCCTGCGAGCGTGGAGGTGATTCTGGACCGCACGCCTTTCTATGCCGAGGCCGGCGGTCAGCTTGCCGATCAGGGAGAGATCCTCTCGGACGATGGTGCGGTACTCGAGGTCGACGATGTCCAGCATCCTGTGAAGGGCCTGACGGTCCACCAGTGCCGTCTGACGGAAGGGACGCTGAGCATCGGGGCAGATGTGACCGCGACCATCGACGTCGATCGGCGTGGAGCCATCGCCCGTTCCCACACCGCCACGCATATGGTTCACAAGGCCTTGCAGGAGGAACTTGGACCTCGCGCGACGCAACGCGGTTCGGAGGATGCTCCTAATCGCCTCAGATTCGACTTCCAGTGGTCGAGCGCACCGAGCCGGAATGCGATGGAAGAGGTTGAGGCTCGCGTCAATGACCGCGTTCGCGACAACCTTGCAGTCACCACGACCGAGATGAAGTACGACGATGCCATAGCACTTGGGGCGATGCATCTCTTCGGAGAGAAATACGGTGACGTCGTTCGAGTCGTTTCCATCGGGCAGGATGGCTGGAGCCGTGAACTCTGCGGTGGAACGCACGTCGATCATGTCGGCAAGATCGGCTCCGTCTCGATAATCTCAGAGGCCTCGGTCGGCACCGGCGTTCGACGCGTCGATGCGCTGGTTGCCCAGGGGGCATACCAATACAATGCCCGCGAGCATGCCCTTGTCTCGCAGCTTTCGGACAGGTTGAACGCACGCCCCGATGAGCTTCAGGATCGTATTGGAGCACTGCTTGCAAAGTTGAAGGAATCCGATCGCAGGCTATCTGCGATGTACGAGGCTCAGCTCGCCGAATCAGTTCCCGAGCTGGTGGCCGCTGCACAGCAGTCCGACTCGAAGGTACAGCTTGCGGTCAGGAATGTCGGCCATTACGGGACCGTCGAGACGCTGCGCAAGGCGGCTACCGACATTCGAGCAAGACTTGGCGAGGACAGACCCACCGTGGTCGCCCTTGCGGGTCAGAGCGATGCCAATCGTCCGATAATCGTGGTTGCGACCAACTCGGCTGCACGTGAGCTGGGCATCAAGGCGGGCGACCTGGTTCGGGGCGCCTCGAAGGTGCTCGGCGGCGGCGGTGGCGGCAAGCCGGACTTCGCCCAGGGTGGCGGACAGGATGTCTCCGCGATCGACGAGGCCCTCCAGCAATTGAAACACGAGGCGATGAAGGCCTGATTCATGACGAACACCGTTTGGTTAGGCGTCGATCTGGGCAATGCCCGCGTTGGCCTTGCATTATCCGATCCGGAGCTCACCCTTGCGCATCCGGCAGGTAATGTCGAGGTTCAGCATGACAGTTTTGAAGCTATTGAGCAGATCATTCAGGTCATCGAGGACAACGACGTCGTGCGTGTGATAGTCGGATACCCGCTGTTGCTTGACGGCACGGCAGGGAAGAGCGCACGCAAGGCGGCTCGATGGGTCAAGGCAATCCGTGCAAGAATAGAGACATTGATTGATGACGATGACTTTGCCGTGCCGCAGGCACCTGTGATCGTCCTTGCAGACGAAAGACTGACCACGGTTACCGCGCATGCGATGCTTCTGGAAGCGAATGTGAGCAGCCGCGCCCATCGGCCGAGAGTTGATCAGCAGTCCGCTGCGATCATACTGCAGTCTGCAATCGATGCCGAAACTGCCCTCCATCAACAAGGAGTGACCTGTGAATCACAGACTTGAGGATTTCTTCTCAGATGGCGATGACCCTGACAGGGACTCGACTCCGAAGCATGGTGACGACAGCTCCGAAGGCACCATGAATGCCCAGAATGACGAACACGTCGATGAGAGCGATGCCTTTGAGAACTCACTCTTCATCGCCGAGCCGCCGAGACCTCCGAAGTCTCGCAAGGACATGCGCCGCAAGCGCAGTCGCGTCAAGCAGCGCAGGCTCATCTCGGTGATTCTTGCAATCTCGATAGTGATCATCATCGCTGCGGCGGCGATATTCGTGACGATCAAGGTCAGGAGCCTTGCCCCGCAGATCGAGAACTCCCGTGAATATGCGGCGGACTATCCAGGACCTGGCAGAGTCGTCGTCGATTTCACCGTGGACGAGGGCGAAAGTGCCGATAGCGTTGCCGCTGGGTTGGTGAAGGCCGGAATCATCAAGTCAAAGGCCGCCTTCACGCAGGCGATTTCCGCGACGGGAGAGCAAAGCGCCATATATCCCGGAACATTCACGCTCAAGCTCCGCATGAAGGCATCCGACGTCGTCACCATCCTTACCGATCAGTCGAAGGCTGGCGGGTTCCTTGAGGTCAAGGCAGGAGACAAGGCTTCCGACATATTCAAGAAGGCCGCCAACATGTCAGGTCTTTCCTTGAAGAACTTCACCGCTCTGATCACGGACAAGGGTGCGGGAATTCTTCCAGCGGAGGCGGACGGCAGCTTTGAAGGCTGGCTTCAGCCTGGCAGCTACAATGTCAAGAATGCCGGGTCTGCCAAGGAAATCGTCACCAACCTGGTTCAGAAGCGCATCGAGCATCTCGATGAGCTCGGCGTTCCCACCGGCAGCAAGCGCGAGGACATCCTGAAGATAGCCTCCATTGCCGAGGCAGAGGTCAATCAGGAACAGTATTACGGCAAGGTCGCAAGAGTCATCGACAACAGGTTGGCGCAGGGCACGCCACTTGGCATGGATTCGACGATTGCATACGGCGAGGGTGTATCCGCATCGGAGCTGACCACCAAGATGCTCGAGGACTCGTCCAATGCGTATAATTCCCGAATCCACAAGGGGCTTCCACCAACACCGATCTCCATCCCCGGGGACAGTGCCATCAAGGCGGCACTGAGCCCAGACGCAGGCAATTGGATTTACTTCGTGACGGTCAACCTCGACACGGGCGAGACCAAGTTCACCAACGATGCTGACCAATTCCAGGAATATGTGAAGGAATACAAGGCCTGGGAAGCGAAGAACGGCTGAGAGGAACGCTTGCGAGAGACTCTCTGAGAGGAACTCCTGCGAGATGCGGTTGCGAGGGACTTCAGAGAGGGACTTCTGGATGATACGTCTCAGAGGAACGGATGCCGCGCCCTATGCCGAACACATGACGGCGGTCAGACCTGATGCGAAGATGACCGGAGCAAAGGCAATCGAGCGATGTCCTCTGAGATGCGCGACCAACAGACACGCACAGCCCAGCGCTCCCATAAGCAGCCACCAGAGAGCCGTGGCAAACAATTCTCTCGTGCCGACGGCCAGACCTGTCAGAAAGGTCGTGGTGACATCTCCGAATCCAAGCGCTTCGGGTCGTATGCAGGCCATGAGAGTCTGCATGGCCGCGCAGATGACCGAGATCAGGACTGCCTGGACGACGATGCCCCATGATCCATCGAAACAGGCACGGGCCATCAATGTCATCAGCTGGATGACGTAGCCCGACACGACCCAGGACCTCGGTACCACGCGCGATCTCATGTCGTGAACGCTCAGCGCAAGGCCTACTATGAGACTGGGAAGCAGCACAAGGTAGGGCATTCCGTAAGATATACCGGAGAACTTCAAGAACATCAAAGGAGCAGGCATGTTGCGTTGGCAAACGGCAGGGGAGTCCCACGGAGAGGCATTGGTCGCGATGATCGAGGGGCTTCCGGCCGGAATTCAGATCACGTCGGAGCAGATATCCGATGCGCTTGCACGTCGTCGTCTGGGATACGGACGAGGTGCGCGCATGAAGTTCGAACGCGACAAGGTCCGCATGCTTACCGGCGTTCGCCATGGCAGCACGCTGGGTTCGCCGATCTCCATCGAGATAGCCAACACGGAATGGCCGAAATGGGTCGAGGTGATGAGTGCAGACCCATTGCCAGAGGGCACGACGATACGAAATTCCAGTCGGAATGCGCCGTTGAGCAGACCACGGCCGGGTCATGCCGACCTTACTGGCATGAGAAAATACGGTTTCACCGATGCACGGCAGGTGCTCGAACGCTCCAGCGCCAGGGAGACGGCATCCCGCGTCGCATTGGGGGCGGTCGCCGGTAATTTTCTGAAGCAGGCACTCGGCATCGAAGTCGTGTCACAGGTCGTGATGATGGGCGGCGTCGGTGTGGACGAGCATGCTCCTCTGCCACGGCCGGAAGATCTCGGGCGCATCGATGAATCGCCTGTCCGCACTCTCGACAAGCAGGCAGAGGAACGCATGGTCCAGCGAATCGACGAGGCGCATCGACAGGGAGACACGCTCGGTGGGGTGATTGAGGTGGTGGCATACAACGTGCCAGCCGGCCTTGGCACCTATGTCGAGTCGGATAGAAGGCTTGACGCTGCGCTCGCGGGCGCATTCATGAGCATCCAGGCCATCAAGGGCGTCGAGATAGGCGATGGATTCCAGGAAGCCATGCGCTTCGGCTCTCAGGCGCATGACGAGATCGTCGAGCGTGAAGGTCACATCAGCAGGCTTTCGAATCGCGCCGGTGGTCTGGAGGGAAGCATGTCGAATGGCGAGCCCATCCGGGTCCGTGCTGCAATGAAGCCGATTTCATCGCTGCCCCGCGCTCTGCGCACGGTTGACGTGGCGACGGGCGAAGAGGCGACGGCAATCCATCAACGCTCGGATACGACGGCTGTTCCTGCGGCCGCTGTCGTGGCGGAGGCAATGATGAAGCTTACTCTCGCCCGATTCGTGATTGAGAAGTTCGGCGGGGATTCCATTGAGGAGACGAAGAGAAATGCCCGGAACTATCTCGATTCCTGGCCAGAGCACTTGCGATGATCGTCAGTGTGCAAGGGTGATGCCGATGCGTGGAGGAGAGCGTGACAGATGAACAATGAGAGCGGCAGGAATTCAAGCGAATCGCTCATGGAGAGAAGGCATGGCGACGGACCGAGGGTCGTCATCATCGGTATGCCTGGAGCTGGAAAAACTCGCATTGGCAAGGAGATTTCGTCGATGCTCAAGCTCTCCTTCATCGATTCGGACGTCGCCATCGAACGTCAGGAAGGTGCCAGTATACCTTCGATCTTCCAGGATCTGGGAGAGGATGCGTTCAGGGACATCGAAAGCGACGTGGTCATCCAAGCCTTGCATGACCATGACGGGGTTCTTTCGCTCGGTGGTGGCGCCCCGATCTTTCGGCGAACGCGAAAGGCACTGGAACGATATCGAGACAACGGAGGGCTCATCGCCTATCTCGATGCAGATCCGGAAGAGATGATCGAACGGGCGTTTCGTTCGAGGAATCGCCCGCTTCTGGAGGGAGACGCCCGCAGCAAGTGGCTGCGTCTCTATGATGAGCGCAGACCCGTTTTCGAGCAGTTGGCGAACATTGTGATCAGTACGCACAGAGCCGCGCCATCAGTGGGAGCACATAAATTGATCAATGCCATGAAAGAACGGATCGTGCATGTTTCTGGAGCCGATCCCTATGATGTACGCATCGGAGACGGCGTGTTCGAGCATTTGCGTCAGCTGCTCGGCAGCAGCCCGGTTCGGGTTGCGCTTATCCATACCATGCCGGTCCAGCGTCACAGTGATGCCGCACGCGCACAATTGAGGTCATGGGGATACGAGGTCCTTGACATCAGCATTCCCGATGCAGAGGCAGGCAAGACGGTTCAGGTTGCCAGTGGCATTTGGAAGCGTCTTGCAGACGAAGGATTTACCCGTTCGGACGCTGTAGTCGGTCTTGGAGGCGGAGCGGCCACGGATGTGGCGGGCTTCATCGCTGCGACTTGGATGCGTGGCATTGCCTATGTGAATTGTCCGACGTCGCTGCTTGCCATGGTGGATGCCTCGACTGGTGGCAAGACCGGAGTCAACATTCCCGAAGGGAAGAATCTTGTAGGGAGCTTCTACACTCCACAGGGAGTCCTGGCTGATACACGCTTTCTTTCCACGCTTCCCAACGATATCTTCATCGAAGGCCTGGGCGAGGTCGTCAAATCTGGATTCATCATGGATACCCGCATTCTTGACATCGTTCAGGAGAATTCTCAGGCGCTGCATGATATCGACTGTGCCCATATCTCTCCTGAAATGCACGATGTCATCGCCGAGCTCATCGAGCGTACGGTGAGTGTGAAATCAAAGCATGTATCCGCCGATTTGAAGGAATCGGGCATGCGCGAATTCCTCAACTATGGGCATACGCTGGGTCATGCGATCGAACAGATCGAGCATTTCCGTTGGCGTCATGGTCAGGCGGTCGCCGTTGGCATGGTCTTTGCGGCAGAGCTTGCGAACATTCTTGGATACATTGACGATGAAACCGTTGAATTCCACCGCTCCATCCTTTCTTCCGTGGGGCTTAAGACCAGTTGGAACGGGGGAGACTTCGCTTCGGTGCTGGCTCTCATGCATAAGGACAAGAAGGCCCGTGGCAATACTCTGCGGTTTATCGTTCTGGATAGGATTGGTCACCCGATTCATCTGGACAATCCGCCTGAATCGGCGGTACGCGAGGCATTTGATAGAATTCGCAATAATTGACGGAAACGTTTCGAAGTGATTGTTCAGTTTCGAAGTGATTGTTCAGTTTCGAAGTGATTGTTCGGTCTTGAAATGATTGTTCAGTTTGGTGATGTGCTGGGAGTGATGATCTGCTGGGAGTAACGATGCGATTGGAGTGGCATGGGCTTTCGTTGCATCCCGATCGGCTTCGGGCAATTGAAATGATTGGAATGACATGGCAGCAATGAAAGTTCTTGTTTTGAACGGGCCGAATCTTGGACGCCTGGGTGTTCGTGAACCTGACGTATATGGACATCAGAATCTTCATCAGCTTACGGAGCAATGCAGTCGATGGGCGAGCGAACTTGGTTTCGAGGTTGAAGTGCGTCAGAGCGATGACGAGGCCGAGATGATCCATTGGATTCACGAAGCTGTTGACAACCACAATCCCGTGGTGCTCAATCCCGCTGCATTCACCCACTACAGCTATGGTCTGGCCGATGCGGCGGCCCAGCTTCACGCTGCGGATCTCCCGCTCATTGAAGTGCATATCTCCAACCCCGCTTCGCGCGAAGCCTTCCGAAGGCACTCCGTCATTTCGCCGGTAGCCACTTCTACCATCACAGGTCTGGGCTTTTTAGGGTACAAACTTGCGCTTGAAGCCATCGGCGCACTCCAAAAATAATCGAGAATCCGAGTTTTGCGGCAATTGCGAAGTATAACCGTCTGTTTTCCCAACATTCTCGGTCGAAATATCAACGATTTGAGCACGTTATACTTGTGAATTGCCGCAAAACTCGGATTCTCGATGAAATTTGCCCGTTCTGAGGGTGAATCTCGTAATAGTATGCGTCACCCGTTGATGATAGGCTGAAGTTCCATGGTTAGACAACATGGAACATCACAGGAACACATCACAAAACACATTTTCGTCACTGGCGGTGTTGTGTCTTCTTTAGGCAAGGGACTTACCGCATCCTCACTGGGCAGACTGCTTCGCAGCCGCGGAATCCGCGTGCTTCAGCAAAAGCTTGACCCATACATCAACGTCGATCCTGGAACGATGAACCCATTCCAGCATGGAGAGGTCTACGTCACGGAAGATGGCGCTGAAACGGATCTGGACATAGGCCATTACGAGCGTTTTCTCGACGTCTTCCTTTCGCAGAAGGCCAACGTCACCACCGGCCAGATATATCAGAGCGTGCTGCGCAAGGAACGCGCGGGAGAATATCTCGGTCAGTGCGTCCAGGTGATTCCCCATATCACCAACGAGATCAAGAGCAGAATGCGTGCGCAGGCATCCGACGACGTCGACGTGATCATCACCGAGATCGGCGGAACCGTGGGCGACATCGAGTCCCAGCCCTTCCTTGAGGCTGCGAGAGAGGTCCGTCGTGACATTGGACCGGAAAACTGCATATTCGTTCACGTCTCGCTGGTTCCCTACATTGCGGCCGCGCATGAGCTGAAGACCAAGCCAACGCAGCATTCCGTCATGATGCTTCGTCAACTTGGCATCACCCCGGACGCACTGGTGCTCCGTTCAGATCGTCCTCTTAACCAGAGCATCAAGGACAAGATCTCCCTGATGTGCGACGTCGATGAAGAGGGCGTCGTCAACTGCGTGGATGCTCCGAGTATCTATGACGTTCCGAAGATCCTGTTCGCCGAGGGACTTGATGCCTATGTGGTCCGTGAACTCGGCCTGCCATTCCACGATGTCGACTGGAATGAGTGGGAGGATCTGCTCGAGCGCGTCCACCATCCTCGCAGCGAGGTCAACATTGCCATCGTCGGCAAATACATCGACTTGCCTGATGCCTATCTCTCCGTCACCGAGGCAATTAAGGCGGGAGGGTTTGCGAATTGGTCGAAGGTCAACGTCAAGTGGGTGACTGCCGACGTGTGCGCCACCAACGAGGGTGCCCAGGCTGCTCTCGGTCAGATGGATGGCATCGTGATTCCCGGTGGGTTCGGCATCCGTGGCATCGAAGGCAAGATCGGAGCCCTGCGCTGGGCTCGGGAGAACAAGATTCCTGCGCTTGGTCTGTGCCTTGGTCTTCAGTCGATGGTCATCGAATACTCGCGTCACGTGCTGGGCCTCGAGGATGCGAATTCATCCGAGTTCGAGCCGGATTGCGAGAACCCAGTCATCGCCACGATGGAAGAGCAGAAGTCAATCGTCGCGGGCAACGGCGACATGGGCCATACGATGCGGCTCGGCTCGTACCCGGCCGTGCTCGACCCGAAGTCGCTGGTCGCGCAGCTCTACGGCACGACCGACGTGACCGAGCGTCACCGTCATCGCTACGAGGTCAACATCTCCTACAAGGATCGTCTCAACGAGGCTGGTCTGCATATTTCAGGAACGAGTCCGAATGGCGAGCTCACCGAGTTCGTCGAGCTGCCGCAGTCCGTGCATCCGTTCTATGTCGGCACTCAGGCGCATCCGGAGTTCAAGTCGCGTCCGACCAAGCCCCATCCATTGTTCGCAGGTCTGGTCAAGGCTGCGATCGAACATCGCGCAGCCGAGGGATGAGCATCAGCATGCGTCGAGGCGAAGGCGTGTCGGCGATCAGAGGTCAGTTCGGGGCCCGACGATAGAAATCGCCTGCTCCTTCCCTCGTGCAGGCATGCTCGCGTGAAAGGGTGAATGTTTCGTGAGCAACATCACGAAACAGCCCATTCCCTTTTCGCTCTTTAAGAAGCATGCAGACTTGTCTGGCGCTTCGTGGCACGCTTGATTACTGTCAGGCTTTGTATAGGATTATCGCGAGCATTGAGAGGAGGGTCACGAATGGCCGATGAAACTGCGACACAGAATGCCGCTGCGGATGGAACCGTTGCGAATGATTCCGCACCGGAGACATCTGTGAATGCCGCGCAGTCATCTCAGGACGTTGAGATGAGTCAGTATGTGGCCGACCGTGAACGGGTCAACGAGGAGAAGATCAAGAAGGATGACGACATCATCTCCCAGTTCGGTGACTACGAATATGGTTGGCACGACAAGGATTCCTTCGGGGAAACGGCAAAGAAGGGCATAGACGAGCAGGTCGTCCGAGACATTTCAGCGGACAAGCACGAGCCTGACTGGATGTTGGAATACAGACTTCGAGGATACAAGGCGTTCCTCGAGAAGCCGATGCCCAATTGGGGCGTCGACCTGAGCGGATTCAAGGCCCAGGACTTCAAGTACTATGTGAAGCCGTTGAAGGAGCAGGCGAAGCGTTGGGAGGACCTGCCAGACAGCATCCGCAACACCTATGACCGTCTGGGCATTCCCGAGGCTGAAAAGAAGCGCCTGGTATCAGGCGTCGCTGCGCAATACGAATCCGAAGTCATCTACAATTCGATTCGCGACGATCTCAAGGAGCAGGGCGTCATCTTCGTGGACACCGACACTGCGGTGCGCGATTATCCCGATCTCGTCAAGAAGTATTTCGGCACGGTCATTCCTCCCGAAGACAACAAGTTCGGAGCCCTGAACACGGCCGCCTGGTCAGGCGGATCCTTCGTGTATGTGCCCAAGGGCGTTCATGTCGACATACCGTTGCAGGCATATTTCCGAATCAACACTCCAAACATGGGTCAGTTCGAAAGAACGCTCATCATCGCTGACGAAGGCTCATACGTCCATTACGTCGAAGGTTGCACGGCGCCGATCTATTCCACCGATTCGCTGCATGCCGCAATCGTCGAGATCATCGTCGAGCCGCATGCCCGCGTGCGATACACCACGGTCCAGAACTGGTCGAACAACGTCTACAATCTCGTCACCCAGCGTGCCTACGTTCGTGAGGGCGGCACGATGGAATGGGTCGATGGCAACATCGGTTCGAAGGCCACGATGAAGTATCCAGCCTGCATCCTTGCGGAGCCTTACGCCAAGGGTGAGACGCTGTCGCTCGGATTTGCGGGGAAGGGACAGTATCAGGACACGGGTGCGAAGATGATCCATCTTGCGCCTCACACGAGTTCGACCATAGTCGCCAAGTCGATTTCGCGTTCCGGGGGCCGTTCCGCATATCGCGGACTTGTCAAGATTCTCAAGGGTGCGGAGGGATCGAGCTCCTCCGTGGTGTGCGACGCCCTGCTGGTGGACGACTACTCACGCTCCGACACCTATCCGCACGTCGATGTTCGTGAAGACGACGTCTCCATGGCCCATGAGGCGACGGTCTCCAAGGTCTCCGAAGACCAGCTGTTCTATCTGATGAGCAGAGGCTTGGAGGAGAAGGAAGCGATGGGCATGATCGTCCGCGGCTTTGTCGAGCCGATTTCCCGTCAGCTCCCGATGGAATATGCGTTGGAGCTGAACAGACTCGTTGAGCTTCAGATGGAAGGTTCGGTTGGCTGATGACGCAAGATGACATTGAAAGCACTGAAGTGGCTTCGAAGACGCCGGTTCAGGAAAAAGAAGTGAGCATGCCGCATCGTGATCCCAACAATCCCTATGCGTTCCCGGCTCTGATGCCTTCGAGCGCCGACAAGGCAGTTCGTTCGTTCTCGCCCGACGCATACAGCATTCCCACGAAGGTGCAGGATGACTGGAGATTCACACCGGTCGATAGAATCAGCGAATTCTTCCAGGTATTTGAGCCCAGTGGAAAGACAAGGATCACGGTGAGCGGCATCGATGGCTCCGAAATCGATCCGGCCTTGGTCGAAGTCGACGAAATAGCAAAGACCCAGGCGCCGAGCGGGACCGTTCTCAAGCCCAACGACCGTGTTTCCGCGGTGGAGTGGGCCAGTGAGACAACCGCTCATCTGGTGCATGTGAAGGGAGAGGTTCCAACTCCTGTTCTGGTGAAGGTCGTCGGCGGTGGATTGGATCTTGATGCCCTGCATCTGGTCATCGTCGCCGATGATCGCACGCATGCAGACATCGTTGTGGAGCACGAAGGCCAGGCTCGCATCGCCGAGGGCGTTGAGATAAGCACGGGCAAGGATTCGCATATCAGCACTACGTTCGTCCAGGAATGGACGGCGGATTCGAAGCATGTTGGCAATCAGCGCATCCATGTGGGCGAGGGTGCAAGTCTGCGGCATTCCATGGTGACACTTGGCGGCAGCTGTGTGCGCATTCGCATGGATCAGGAATTTGGCGGAAACAAGGGCGATCTGAACATGCTCGGCATCTACTTCGTGGATCCTGGCGAGCATGTCGAGCATCGTACGATGGTCGTCCATAACTATCCCGAATGCAAGTCACGAGTGGTTTACAAGGGCGCTCTCGACGGCAAGGGGGCGCACTCCACCTGGGTTGGGAATGCGCTTATCCTGCCTTCCGCACCAGTCACCGATTCATACGAGCTCAATCGAAACCTGGTGCTTACCCCGGGAGCGATCGCAGATTCCGAACCGAATCTTGAGATTGAGAATGGCAACATCATCGGTGCCGGCCATGCGAGCTCCGTCGGGCGCTTCGATGACGAGGAACTGTTCTATCTGGAATCCCGAGGAGTTTCCGAGCGCGAGGCTCGCAAGCTCGTTGTCCGTGGCTTCTTCGGAGAGCTCGTAGAGGAGATTGGGATCACGGCGATTCGCGATCATCTGATGAATGTTATTGACAGGCGTCTCTCCCGTGGGGAAGACGAACAAATGAGACGTGTTTTGGAGGAGAACTGACATGGCAACCCTGGAAATCAAAGATCTGTATGCTTCCGTCGAGACGAAGGAAGGCAAGAAGCAGATTCTGAAGGGAGTGAATCTCACGGTTCATTCCGGTGAGACCCATGCGATCATGGGCCCCAACGGTTCGGGGAAGTCAACCTTGGCCTATACCTTGGCCGGGCATCCGAAGTACGAGGTCGATTCAGGCCAGGCACTTCTTGACGGCCAGGATATCCTCAAGATGACACCGGACGAGCGAGCGAAGGCGGGACTGTTCCTTGCGATGCAGTATCCTGTCGAGGTTCCTGGCGTGTCGATGACGAACTTTCTGCGAACCGCCAAGACCGAGATCGATGGCAAGGCACCTGCCATACGCCAATGGACGAAGGATCTGAGCGCATCGATGAAGCGTCTGCGCATGGATTCGAAGTTTGCCCAGCGTTCAGTCAACGAGGGCTTCTCCGGCGGCGAGAAGAAGCGTGCGGAGGTTCTGCAGCTCGAGCTTCTGAAGCCGAAGTTCGCGATCATGGACGAAACCGATTCGGGCCTTGACGTCGATGCATTGCGCATTGTGTCCGAAGGGGTGAATCGTGCCAAGGAGAACACCGATCTGGGCATTCTCATGGTTACGCACTACACGCGAATCCTGCGTTACATCAAGCCAGACATCGTTCATGTCTTCTCCGACGGTCACTTTGTGAAGACTGGCGGACCGGAGCTGGCGGATGAACTCGAAGAGACCGGTTACGACCGCTATCTCCCTCAGGGTGCCGACTCGGAATCGGCGTTGGCATAGGGAATGCTTCTAGAGGCTTGCAAGCTTGAAGTCTGGAAGTCTAGGACTCTAGGAGTCTAGGAGCCTGCAGATGCTGGAGTTCCCCGAAACTGAGGGAACAGGCTGACGGGCAGTTATGAAATGCGGACAGTGCAAAGGACTGGTGTACGGACAATGGTTGATTTCGCTCAGATTCGTGGTGAATTTCCAATATTGGACCAGCAGATACATGGGCATCCGCTGGTGTATCTCGATTCGGCCGCGACCGCTCAGAAACCTGAATCAGTCATTGATGCCGAAGCTGATTTCTATCGCACCATCAATGCCGGCGTTCATCGTGGTGCGCATGAGCTTGCAGCCCGCAGCACCGTTGCCTTCGAGGATGCCCGGAGCAAGGTCGCATCGCTTGTCGGTGCGAACAGTGAGGAAGGGCAGGAGGAAGTCGTCGTTACGGCCGGAGCGACGGCCGCATTGAACCTCCTTGCGACGGCTTTCTCCAATGCTTCACTCGGAAGGGGCGGGGAAGCCGCGCGCCGTTTCGCACTCAAGCCGGGAGACGAGATCGTGGTGAGCAAGGCCGACCACCATTCGGTGCTGCTTCCATTCCAGGAACTTGCGTACCGGACGGGAGCCACGTTGCGCTGGTTCGACCTTGATCCTGAAGGCAGGGTCCTGTCGCAGACCGCAGACGATGTGATAACCGAACGCACGAAGGTGGTTGCGGTGGCCCATATCGCGAATGTCACGGGCGCGATCACGGACATCGCGCCGATCGTCAGGCGTGCGCACGAGGTCGGCGCTCTCATGATTCTTGACGCTTGCCAATCCGTGCCTCATATTCCAGTCGATTTTCATGCCCTTGACGTCGACTTCGCGGCATGGAGCGCGCATAAGATGTATGGCCCGACTGGTGTCGGATTCCTCTATGGCAAGCGAGATCTGCTCGAAGCCCTGCCCCCTGCGAGCTTTGGCGGTTCAATGGTCGATCTTGCATATCTTGACAAGCCTGCAGAATACAGCATGCCTCCAGCGCGTTTCGAGGCTGGGACACAGCCAGTCGCGCAGGTCGTGGCTGCTGGGGTCGCTGCTGACTGGCTCAGCCGCATAGGCATGGAAAACGTCGCCGCCCACGAGGATGCCATCACGCGTGAGCTGTTGAAGATCGGTGACATCGATGGGGTCAGGATTCTTGGTCCTGCCAATGGCAATGACCGGATTGGCACGGTTGCGTTCGATGTGCAGGGGGTTCATCCCCATGATGTCGGACAGTTCATCGATGCTCAGGGCATCGCGATCCGAGTTGGTCATCACTGCGCGCAGCCGGTTCACAGACACTTCGGACTCTTTGCATCGAACAGGGCATCGACCGGGGTGTACAACACCGTGGACGAGGCCAGACAGTTGGTCGAGGCGGTAAAGAGGGTTCGCCCATTTTTTGAGGTGCGATAGCTTCGCTCGTCATCGATTCCCTTGATGCACTGTCGATGGCGGGATAATCTTGATAACGGGAATTCAACGGCGGATGGGTCGATAGGTTGATAGGCAGGCTGGTGACATGGCAATGGATATGAGTGACGACGATCTTGAACAGATGTATCAGGAGGTCATTCTTGATGCTGCAAGGGCGCCGCATGGCAGGGAGCGCTTTCTTGAGTCCGCGCCTGATGCGCAGACACATGCGGGTGAAGGACAGGATTCGCATCAGGCCTCGGGAGACGCAGAGGTTCTCGCCGAGCACGAAGCGTGCCTGGCAGCTCAGTCTCATCAGTTCAATCCAACGTGCGGAGACGAGGTCACCGTTCACGTGGAGGTATCCGAGCAGGTGCCTTACACGCTTGAGCGTGTGGTTTGGGATGGTCAGGGCTGTTCCATCTCACAGGCAAGCCTGTCGGTCATGGTCGATCTGGTCGAGCATCAGAGCGTGGAAAGGGCGATGAAGCTGAGCGATGAATTCCATAGATTGATGCAATCTCGCGGTGCAGGTCTGCATGACGAATCGGTTGAGGAAGATCTGGGGGATGCCGTCGTGTTCCAAGGTGTCTCGCGATATCCAATGCGTATTAAGTGTGCGTTGCTTGGATGGGCCGGATTGAAGGCTGCGATTGCACAGGCCTTGGCGAATCTGAATGAATCTGAGAAGATGAGTGGAGATACGGCCCTGGTAGGGCAGGGGCCCGCTATTTCGGATGCGAGGGAGTGATATGTCAGACGAATCCAATCTGGTGCCACCGGCAGACTCGATCTTCGATGCCGTGGAGGAGGCCGTCGGCAGCAAGGAGACGGCGCAGCAGGTGCTTGCGCATCCAGAGCGTGCGGCCCTCTTGAATCGAGCTGACATGGATGCTTCCGAAGGCGATGCCTCACCGATGTCGGGCTCGGGTGACACGGGGGAGGATAGCCATGAGATTCCCCTTGTCGCGGCGAACGACATTGGTCTTGCGACTGCGAAGGACGTCCAGGAGGCGTTGCACCAGGTCATCGACCCCGAGCTTGGAATCGATGTCATCGACCTTGGATTGGTATACAGGATCGAGATCGACGAACAGCAGCGTGCAATCATAACAATGACGCTGACCACGCCCGCGTGTCCACTGACCGATGTGCTCGAAGACGAATGTGCCAGCATGCTGGCGGGACTTGTCGAGGAGTTTCGAATCGACTGGACCTGGACGCCCCGTTGGACCATGGAGATGATCACGCCCGACGGACGCGATCAATTGGCGGCGATCGGCTTCAATTTCAATGGGCCGATGCCCTACGCCTGACGAGTTATCAAGTTTTTGGCACTTGCCGAAGTAGCCATGCCATTTTTTGTTGGAATCTGCTCGCATGCAAACCCAAAAAGTGCCACGATGCTTCGGCAAGTGCCAAAAACTTGTCCAATCGACCTGCATGAGTTCTTGTGACTGGCAGAAACGCGGCAGGGAGGTAACGATCCGGAATGAAACCGCGGGATCGTTACCTCCCTGCATCGAATCACCTCTGCCCAGATGCTGCAGTTCGCACGGTGTCTAAGCCAGGCGTCTCAGTCCTCTACGATCGTGCCCTTCGGAACGACGGTGATGCCTTCTGGCGATACGGTGAAGCCGCGCTCCAGATCGTGCTGGGTATCGATTCCTACCGTTGCATTTTCCTTCAGTACGACGTTCTTGTCGAGAATCGCCTTGTAGACGCGCGCGCGACGGTTGATCGTGACGCTGTCGAACAGGATCGAGTCGATGACCTGTGCCCATGAATGAATGCGGACGTTTGGTGAGATGACGGAATGATGGACCTCGCCTCCAGAAACGATGACTCCCGGAGAGACTATGGAATCGGTCGCATGACCGAGTCTGTCTTGGCCGGAATGCACGAACTTGGCTGGGGGCAGCGATCCCGAATCCGTATAGATCGGCCAATCGGTGTTATATAGGTTGAAGTCCGGAACGTAGGCGATGAGATCCATGTGTGCGTCATAGAACTGCTTGATCGTTCCGACGTCTCTCCAATACGCATGATCCTGCTTGGTCGCGCCGGGAACCTCGTTCTCGTTGAAATCATAGACCCCAGCCTGGCTCTTGGCCGCGAAGAATGGCGCGATGTCACCGCCCATGTCATGCTTGGTGTCTTCCATCTTCTCGTCGATGGCGAGGGCGTCGAAGAGGGCATCGGTGTTGGCGACGTAGTTTCCCATCGAGGCGAGTATCGTGTTTGGATCGTTGGGCAAGCCATCGGTGTGATCAGGCTTCTCCTGGAAATTCTGAATCATGTTGTGATGATGCGGATCCACCTGTATGACGCCGAATTGGTTGGATGACGCCGCCGGCTGACGTATTCCCGCGACGGTGAATTCGGCACCGGATTCGATGTGCTGGCGTACCATCTGTTCGAAGTCCATGCGATACACGTGGTCGGCACCAACGATGACCACGATGTCAGGCTTGACATCCTCGATGATGTTGATGGTCTGATAGATTGCATCCGCAGAGCCTAGATACCAATGCTTGCCAAGTCTCTGCTGGGCTGGAACAGGGGAGACGTAGCTTCCGAGCAAGGGGGAGAACCGCCACATCCTCGAGATATGTCTATCGAGCGAATGCGACTTGTACTGGGTGAGCACCACGATCTGACGGTAATCGGAATTGACGAGATTGCTCAGAGGAAAGTCGATAAGTCGAAAAACGCCGCCGAAGGGAACTGCTGGTTTAGCACGGTCTCTGGTAAGCGGCATCAGGCGGGTTCCTTCGCCGCCTGCCAAAACTATGGACAGTATCTTAGGATTCTTGGACATGTCTGCCATCCTTTCCTCGGCTGTAACGTATGGCGGACTTCCGCCGCGTTGCATATAGCGCACCATCACGCTCAAGTCACATCACCATCATTGCATAGACTCCAGCTTTTAGGTGAATATTTTTTCCGGCGAGTCATAATTTGTTCAAGTGTTTAGCTGCCGTTTATCTCGCGGATTTCTGTGTCCTACGTCTCATTGCCTGAGTTCGTCACATCGCGCGTCACATTCTAGGGCTACCCTATGCTAAGCGCATTGTGATTGGCACATGCACGGGAGAAAGAGAAGACAATGGCATTGTTGGTCAATTGGAAGCTACATGGGGATGGCAAGACCCTTGCACCGGGCGAGGTCGTCGAACCCGACGAACGACTGACCTGGAGCAGAACCGCAGGCATCGGGGCTCAGCACGTCATTGCAATGTTCGGAGCCACCTTCCTCGTTCCGATCCTCACAGGATTCGATCCTTCGACGACGCTGTTCTTCACTGCAATCGCCACGGCATTGTTCCTGCTCATCAATCAAAATCGGCTGCCAAGCTATCTTGGCAGCTCTTTTGGTTTCATAGCCCCTATAGCTGCGGTGACTTCGGCCCACAAGGGCCTGGCAGTCGCGAGCTTCGGCATTCTCATAACCGGAATTCTGCTGGCCTTGGTCGGTGTCATCGTTCACTTTGCAGGAGCCAAGTGGATCGATGCGCTGATGCCTCCCGTCGTCAATGGTGCGGTGGTCGCCATCATTGGCTTCAACCTCGCGCCATCGGCCTGGGCGAACTTCAAGACATTCCCGGTCACGGCGTGCGTGACCCTGCTCGCAGTGGTTCTGATCGCGGTCCTGTTCAAGGGAATGATAGGAAGGCTGAACATCTTGCTCGGCGTCATCGTCGGATACGCGTTCGCAGCGTCCCAGCATCAGATCAAATGGGATAGCATCAGGGATGCGGCGTGGTTCGGACTTCCACAATTCCATACTCCGAAACCAGATATGAGCATCGTGGTCATGTTCATTCCCGTTGTATTGATTCTCATCGCCGAGAACATCGGCCATGTGAAGTCAGTCGCACTGATGACTGGCAGAAACTATGACGGCCAGATCGGCTCTGCACTCTTCTCCGATGGCATCGGCACGATTCTTGCCGGATTGGGCGGCGGCTCTGGAACGACCACATACGCTGAGAACATCGGTGTCATGGCAGCGACCAAGGTCTATTCGACGGCAGCGTACTGGTGCGCGGCGATTTTCGCGTTCGTTCTCTCGCTGTGCCCAAAGTTCGGGGCGGTCATCAATTCCATTCCAACAGGGGTCCTCGGCGGTGTAACGACCCTGCTCTATGGCATGATCGGCATGCTCGGCGTTCGGATCTGGGTTGAGAACAAGGTGGAGTTCAGCAAGCCGATCAATGTCATGGTCGCTGCGATAACCATGATCATTGGCATAGCGAACTTCTCCTTCACCTTCTCGGGCATCAGCTTCAACGGCATCGCAATAGGTTCCATCGCCGTGCTTGTTCTGTACCACGGTCTCACTGCGATAGGGAAGGCGACCGGCACCACCTATGACAAGTAAGGATTAGGTGACGCGGCGCGGTTTCGTAGGCGTTCATCGCGTTCCCGTGACAGACAGGGCTTGCTCCTCGGCTGATTCATGGCTTTGCTGTCATGCTGGGGAGCGGGCCCTTTCCTATTTTTCTGATTGAGCGGTCCGAATAGGCGTGAAAAGGACGAGATACCGAGTTTTGCGGCAATTCCCAAGTATCAACGTCGAAGAATGGCGAAACTGGGGTGTCAATATCAACGAAAATGGCCTTTGATACTTGGGAATTGCCGCAAAACTCGGTATCTCACTCACGGAAACGAACGCGGGCAGCTATTTCCGCGTCGCCCAGAAGGCGACCGCGCTCGAGGCCGCGACATTGAGGCTGTCCACGCCCCCGCTCATCGGAATCTTCACGGTCATGTCGCTTTCGGCAATCGTGCGATGGGATAGCCCGTCGCCTTCGGTGCCGAATATCAATGCGAGCCGCGCAATGTGACGAGGCGAATCGGATGGTGACGACAGTCGTCCCACAAGTTCATCCAGAGAGATCGAATCATCTGACAGAGCCATGGAAGCCGTCGTGAAGCCCAGCTTTCGCAATTCCGCCATGCCATCGCCAGGCCAGCGTTCGCCTTCTCTATCGCAGATCCGAGTCCATGGAACTTGAAAGACAGTGCCCATGGATACACGCGCTGCCCTGCGATAGAGCGGATCCCCGCACGAGGGAGTGACCAGGACGGCATCCACGTTCAGTGCAGCCGCGGAACGCATCAGAGCACCCACATTGGTGTGATCGACTATGTTTTCCAAGATGGCTATGCGCGAGGCATCGGCGCAGATATCCTCGACTGTCGGCAGCGTCCATCGATGCATGGCGCTCAACGCACCGCGGTGCAGCCGATATCCGGTTATTCTCTTCAGCAGCTCAGGCTTGGCCACGAACACGGGAATGTCTTTGCCCCATCGAGCGTCCACTTCGGCAAAGGTGTCTGCCATGCCCTCTATCCAAGGCTCCTCGACAAGGAAGGACAGTGGTCTGACACCCGCTGCAAGCGCACGCACGATGACCTTTTCGGATTCTGCGATGAACAGACCCTTGGACGGCTCCAAGCGATTCCTTAGCTGCAATTCGGTAAGATGCGTGTATGCGGTGACGCGGTCGTCGTCAAGGTCCATAAGTGTGATGAACTGCAATCGAATCGCCCTCCCGACATGCCCTTTGACCACAACAACCATTCGTCCCCAGGCGGGTTGCGACAGGGAAGTGAATCCATGGTCAGCGTCCTCTGACCGATGTTCCATCCAACAGGCACAGCCCACATATGAAGGCCAGCTCCTTGCAGCCGATTCAGCAATCTCACCGATTCGGCGCCTTCGATGTGTCCGCAACGGGCCATCGCCAAAAATAAAAGGGAGAACGTGCCCCACACAGCAGTATGGGTACGACTCCCTGATCGTGTCCGGAGCGGGACTTGAACCCGCACGCCCGTTTAAAATAGGCACTAGCACCTCAAGCTAGCGCGTCTACCATTCCGCCACCCGGACAAGGTTGCAAAAAGACAACGGATAAAACTATAACACCATTCTTGGATTTCCGTATCAATCATTCGCGTTTGCCTCAGAAATGGCCTTATTCCAAGGAAATATCGCTTATGTCCATCACGGTGAATGGTGTGTCGCACACCTCGCGCTACTCTTGTCCGCATGACCGACCCACTCTTTCTTTTCGATCCGAACAGCGACGACGTACCCCTGAACTGCGACGAGGCGCATGCAGGTTGGAAATTGACTCTGCCACAAGGCGTTCGGCGTCATGCGCTCCAATCCATGCGTCTGAATGCCGGGGACACCCTGCAACTTTCGGATGGCCATGGCCTGCGGATTCATGCGGCGATAGACGATGCGAATGCCGGGTTGGTGGAGATCCTTTCCGTTGGAAAAGAGCCACGGCCGATAACCCGCATAGGTCTTATCCAGGCGCTTGCGAAAACAGGACACGATGAGCAGGCGATCGACATGGCAACGCAGCTCGGCGTCGACGTGGTGATCCCTTGGAAGGCTCAGCGCTCAATCGCCAAGTGGAAGCAGGGAAGAACGGAGCGTAAATGGCATAACGTGCTCGTCGGGGCAACCGAGCAGTCGCGCAGATCATGGCTTCCAGAGCTCGCCGACCCAGCTGACGACGACGATGTGGCAGCCATATGCAAGCGTGCCTGCGTTCATGGGGATATCGTCATAGTGCTTCATCAGGATGCGACCACGGCATGGTCGCATGTGCGGGAATCCATTGCCGCACTCGCCGATGCGAGTCTTCAGGATGGACGGACGCGTACGGTCTATGTCATCGTCGGGCCCGAGGGAGGCATCAGCGATGGGGAAGTGCGCTCCTTCGGCGCATCGGGTGCATACTCGTGCATTCTCGGAAGCAACATACTGCGTGCGTCCCTGGCAGGCCCGGCATCGATTGCATTGCTGAGCGAGATGCTTGGCCGGTTTGCCTGATGAGGCATCAGGAATGCCTGCTCCAGGAGCCATTGCATGCCTGACGGTGCTTGTCGCGTCTTTTCTTCTCGCACGGCAATTTATCCGAATAAGGCAATACGATGGGATACGTCAACGGTTGCGATAGTTCAAGCTTCGGAGGAGATCAGATGAGCGACGTAGGTGACTGCCTGTTTTGCAAGATCATTGCCGGTGAGATTCCGAGCAAGAAGGTATATGAGGATGACTCCACATACGCCTTCGCCGATATACAGCCCAAGGCGAAGGTGCACGTGCTCATAGTCCCGAAACGACATTATGCGACAGTTGCCGAACTCGCACAGAACGATCCTGCGGAGCTCTCGCACATCGTCGGCGTCGCGAAGTCGATAGCCGATGACGCGTTCCATGGCGCATATCGCCTTGTTTTCAACACGGGCGAGGATGCAGGTCAGAGCGTCTTTCATGTCCATGCCCACGTGCTTACCGGAGAGGTTCTTGCGGAGTAGAATCTTCGTAAGCGTGTTTTTGAAGAGAAAGGGTTCTGTGGCTACCACTACTCGTACCATCACCATTCCCACCGAATTGAATCCGGTGAATGTTCTGGGACCGGTCGATGAGGTTATCAGAGAGGTGGAGCGTGCCTTCCCCGATCTGACCATCATCGTTCGTGGCAATCGCATAGCGATCATGTCCACGACCAAGGGCACTGAACGAGATGCGCAGAAGGCCCAGGATGTCATCGAGACGATCGTCAGGGCCGCGTATACGGCTCCCATGGATGCCGACACGGTGCGCAGAATGCTCGAAAGGAACGGCCTGCGAAGGCAGGGAACGCTGAATCTTGGCGAGAGGGGATCGCAGAGAGGCATGCAGAAGTCGATGCAGAAGTCATTGCAGAAGGGCAATTCCGCATCATTCGGCGGATCGTCGATTGCTTCGAACGCTGCCATGAGGTCGGCTTCGCTGCAGGAGCGCGAAGGCCATAAGGGTGACCTTCCCGGCGTGATAACCTTCGCCCTGGGAGTTCCGGTTCGTGCCAAGACCGCGGGCCAGATAGACTACGTGAATGCGATGAACACGCATACCATCACCTTTGCCATTGGCCCCGCTGGCACTGGCAAGACCTATCTCGCCGTCGCAAAGGCGGTGCGGGCCTTCCAGAACAAGGAGATCCGCAAGATCATCCTCACCAGGCCGGCTGTCGAGGCAGGCGAGAATCTCGGCTTTCTGCCGGGCACCCTGAACGAGAAGGTCGATCCATATCTTCGACCTCTCTATGACGCGCTTTCCGACATGCTCGGCGCTGATCAGATGAAGCATTACATGGACGATGGAACCATCGAGGTCGCGCCCTTGGCATATATGCGTGGCCGCACATTGAACGATGCCTTCGTGATTCTTGACGAGGCTCAGAATACGACCGCCCAGCAGATGAAGATGTTCCTCACCAGGCTGGGTTTCAACACCACGATGGTGATAACCGGTGACATCACGCAGGTGGATCTGACGGTTCCCAATTCTGGCCTGGCTGGAATCGAACGAATCCTCACTGGCATTCAAGACATCGCATTCATCCATCTGGATGCCACCGACGTGGTTCGTCACCGGCTTGTGGCGAAGATCGTCCAGGCCTACGAACAGGCATCCGGCAAGGCAATCTCCAGACATGACGGCACAAAGGCATCGTATGCGGGCGCGAATTCGGACGCGAGAAATTCCGGAGCCTCAGACCGACGGTCGGCAGGGAAGCGAGCGGGGGATGACTCATGAGCGTTGAGGTGACGAATGAGACCTCCTGGGGCATCGAGCCCAAGGTTTTCTCCGACTTGGGAATATGGGTTCTGAGTCAGATGCGTGTGAGTGTGGATTGCGATGTTGCCGTTCTGTTTTGCGAACCGGACGCCATATCTGACCTGCATGAGCGTTGGATGGACCTGAAGGGTCCTACGGATGTGATGAGCTTCCCGATGGACGAGCTGCGCCCAGGGGATGGCAAGGCGGCTGCGGACGGGATTCTTGGAGACATCGTCATCTGTCCGGATGTGGCCGCGCAGCAGGCTTCGGCCGCGGGCCATTCCACGATGCAGGAAATGATGCTCCTCGCCATTCATGGCATGCTGCATCTGTTGGGATACGATCATGTCGGAAAGGAGCAGGAGCACGAGATGTTCGGGCTTCAGCGTCAGCTGCTGCTCACCTTCCTCGCCCAGCGACAGGGCATCGAGCCACCTGCGGTCGCCCCTTCCGATCGCATGGCTGTCTCTGTCGATCGGCATTACGAAGTGAATGCTCCCAGTCGGGAGAAATCCGGAGGATCCGGGAGCGTGGAGCGTTGACGATGAACGTTGATTCGATTGTTGTGATAGTCCTCATGGCAGCCGTCGCCGTGGTCTTCATATGGGTCTCATTGGTCATGGCGGCCACTGAGGGCGCAATGTCGAGAGTTACGCGCGCGAGTCTGAACAATCTGATGCTCGAGATTCAGACTGATTCGGAGCTTGGGCAGTTCTCTAGGATGAAGAGGATAGACCGCGTGCAGCGAGTCCAGAGGCTTTTATCCGACAGATTCGCGACCGCCGGTGCCTGCGCATTCTTCAGAGTCATGTGCAATGTTCTCGACGGCCTTCTCATCGCCGTGATAATGCGCGTTCTCGATGCCCCGCTCTGGTCGCAGCTCGTTTCGGGAGTCGTTGCGGCGCTGATCATCGCAACCCTCTCCGTGCTTCTGAGGCCAAGGGTCGCCGGGGCGAAAAAGCCACTTGACATCATGCTCAAGCATGCGACGATAACCACCATCGCCTCTCTGGTGACGCCCTTCTCACACGCCAACGGCTTCGCTCAGGGCAAGCGGCGCAATCGTGACCTGACGCTTTCGGACGAGGAGGAACTCGACAAGATCCAGCTTGAACAGGGACGTGCAATGATCGACCGCATGGTCGAGGCAAACGATTTCGACCCTGAGGTATCGGAAATGCTGAGAAACGTGCTGATGCTCTCCGATACGCTTACCCGCGAGATCATGGTTCCGCGCACCGACATGATCTGCATCGAGCAGGATGCGACCTTGGGCATGGCCATGAAGCTCTTCTCCCGCTCGGGATTCTCACGGATACCCGTCATCGGCGAGGATGTCGACGACCTGGTCGGCATGGCATATCTGAAGGACGTCGTCAGGGCAGTCGCCTTTAATCCCGCCGCCGAATCGCGCGACATAGCTTCGATATGCCGTACCCCGATGCTTGTCCCTGAATCCAAGGCGGTCGACGACCTCTTCCATCACATGCAGCAGACACGCCAGCACATTGCCGTCGTGATCGACGAATATGGCGGAATCGCAGGTTTGGTGACCATCGAGGATGCAATCGAACAGATTGTCGGCGAACTCGAGGACGAACACGATCGGACGCAGCACTCGCAGCCGGAGCAGATTGACGAACATGCGTGGAAGCTCCCTGCCAGAACTCCTATCGCCGATTTGGAAGAGTTGTTTGAGATAGACATTGACGAGGACGACGTTGACACGGTCTATGGTCTGCTGACGAAGATCCTCGGAAGAGTCCCGATTGTCGGTGCGACTGCGGTCACCATGGGATTGCGTCTGACTGCTGTCGACTCCGCGGGACGACGCAAGAAGGTGTCGACGATACTGGTCGAACCCGCAACCGAACCAAGTCACGCGGACCGGGCGAATGCCGACGGTTCCGACGATGCCGATGGTGCAGACAGTGCCGACGGTGCAGACGCATCGTCGCAGACTCGGCAAGCAATCAGTCCAACGGACGACAGCCATGACGAAGAGCAGAATCACGCAAGGAGATCCGATGACGGAGCAGCAGACGAATGAGGGCACAGCCTTGGAAGAGAAGGAATCCCAAGCGTATCGTTCGGGATTCGTCGCCGTCGTCGGAAGGCCCAACGTTGGCAAGTCAACGCTTATCAACGCATTGATCGGCAAGCAGATAGCGATCGCGTCCTCAAGGCCAGAGACCACTCGAAAGGCGATTCGTGGCATTCTGACACTGCCACACGCCCAGCTCGTCCTAGTTGATACGCCTGGCATCCATAAGCCCCGTACGCTTCTTGGCCAGCGGCTGAATGACGTGGTCGATGAATCGCTGAGCGATGTCGACGTCGCAGCCTTCGTTCTGCCAGCAGACCAAGAGATAGGACCAGGGGACAGGCGTATTCTGCAAAAGCTTCAAGAACAGTATGCCCGGGGTTCGCATGGCGACAGCGCAGACATCGAATGGAAGATTCCCGTCATTGCCGTGGTCACGAAAATCGACATGCTTGACAAGGAGCAGCTTGTCGCGAAGATGATAGAGATCCAGCAGTTCGCGAACTTTGCCGAGCTCGTTCCGATCAGTGCCAAGGATGGCGACAATGTGGACGAACTTCGCGATGTGCTGGTCGATGCCACGCCGGTTGGGCCTCAGATGTACCCTGCCGATCAGATAAGCGAGGAATCGCCCGAGGACACGATTGCGGAGCTGGTGCGTGGGGCGTTCCTCGAGGAATTGAACGATGAGCTTCCACATTCCCTTGCGGTAACCGTCGATTCGATCGTCTATCCCGATGAGGAATTCAGTCTTGAGATCGATGGCTCCCAGCTAGCACAGGGCAAGGTAACGGTTCATGTCTCGCTGTTCGTCGAGCGCAATTCGCAGAAGCCGATCATCATCGGGCATCATGCAGAGCATCTGGTGCATGTCAAGAAACGTCTGAGAACCCCTGTGAACCGTATCATCGGTGCAAAGTCGCAGTTGGACCTGCATGTCAAGGTCGCCAAGGATTGGCAATCCAATCCCAAGCAGTTGCAGCGCTTGGGATTCTGAGGGACTGAGACGTCATCGGCTGGTCTCGGCGCATATGACTGAAGGAGCGCGTGCCCATGCAATCAATGCCTGGGCACGCGCCCGTTTTCACGCAACCATAGCCGAGTCTCTCGCTTATATGACCGAGCGCCTATGACGCCCGAGTGCCTATGACGATCGGACGTATATGACGACTGGGCTCTTATGACGACTGGGCTCTTATAACGACCGAGAATTCAAGTTTTTGGCACTTGTCTGAGTAGAGAAGCCGTTTTTTGGTTCTACACCGTACGCGAATTCGCCAATCTGGGGCGATTATATCCAGGCAAGTGCCAAAAACTTGCATGCTCGCGGCGATTCAGGGTCGGATGACCCCGAATCCACTATCGGCGGGGCACATACATCTGCGTATTCAGCAGATTCGCATAGCGGGTGATGACCTTGGGACGAATGACCTTCATCGAGGCTGTCAGCAATCCATTCTCCTGCGTGAACGCCTCGGGGAGAATGATGAATTTTCTCACGGATTCCGCTCTGGAAACACCTTCGTTCGCCTCGTCGACGTACTGCTGAATCTCTGCGCGTACGACTGCGTTGTTCGCCGCTTCGTGCGGAGTCATTGGCTTGAGGCCCCTGGCTTCGAGCCAAGGTCCCAAGGTTTCGCCGTCGAGTGTGATCAAAGCCGAGATGAATGGGCGCTTGTCTCCCAAGACGAGGGCGTTCTCGACGATTTCGGATCGCTGGATGACCTCTTCGATAGGTCCGGGAGAAACATTCTTGCCACCCGCAGTGATGATCAGGTCCTTCTTTCGTCCGGTGATGAAAAGGAAGCCGTCATCCGAAAGCCTGCCCAGATCGCCAGTGGCATACCATCCATCCTCGGTGAACGATTCCGCCGTCGTCTCACCATTCTTGTGGTATCGGTCGAAAACGCTGGTTCCTGCAATTTGGATCTCACCACTTTCGGAAATTCGAATCGAGAATCCTGGGAATGCAATGCCGACCGAACCTTCATGGAATGGAGTTCCGAGAGGGCTGAAGGCGCAAGGGGCGGTTGTTTCCGTGAGACCGTATCCTTCATAGACGGGAACCTTCGCGCCTCTGAAGAAACTGAGCAGGGACGGGTCCAAGGGGGCCCCTCCCGACACGATCCAGCGCGCGCGTCCTCCCAAAGCCTGACGAAGCGAGCTGTATACAAGAGGGTCAAAGGCCTGGCGCTTGCTGGTGACGATAGGACCTGCCTTGCCCTTTTCGGATACCTCAGACATGTAATCCTGAGCTGCCACGACGGCCGATGCAAAGACCATGCCCTTCACACCATGTCCGGCCTTTTGGGAGGCGGCGTTGTAGACCTTCTCGAAGACTCGGGGAACGCCGATCATCACCGTCGGCCTGGCTACTTGCAGATCGGCGATGAGACTCTTGATTCCTTCTGCTATGTAGATCTGGATTGAGCTGTAGGCGCATGCGTAGTTGATGGCTCGTGCGAACGAATGTGCCTGAGGCAGGAAGAGCAGGACCGACCCCTTGGGATCCTGCAACAGGTCGGGAATGTATTCGCGTAGGTTGTGCGCAAGCGTGCAATAGTGCTCGTGCGTCATTTCCACGCCTTTGGGAGCTGCGGTCGATCCTGACGTATAGACCACCGAGCAGAGGTCCTTCGTCGATATGGAAGCTATGCGCTCATCGAGCTCGGCGTCGCTGACGACCTTGCCATATGCCTGCATCTCTTCGAGGGCGCCGTTCTCGAGACAAGCGATGCGCTTCAGCGATGGGCAGTCATCGATGGCGCCGTCCGCCTTCTCGCGCATGTCCCGGGTCTCCACAATCAGGCTCGTCGCATCGGAATTGTTGACGATATAGCGTATCTGCTCGGCCGAGTCGGTGTCATATACGGTTGCGATGACGCCACCGATCGAAACCACTGCCGCGTCGACGACATTCCACTGATAGCTGGTGTGGCACATGAAGGCGATCGCATCGCCCTTCTTCAGACCGGAGTGGAGAAGTCCCTTTGCCGCGGAACGAATGTCCTCAAGCATGTCATTCGCGGTGCGTGTCACCCATTCGCCGTTGGATTTGAAATGATACATGGGTTCGTCTCCCATGCGCTCCGCCCTGTCTCTGTAAATGTCATACAGAGTCATGCTTTCGGGAATCTTGCCGGCATCTGCGGTGGATGTTGTGAGCAGTCCTGAACGTTCATCCATGAACGTGGTGGTGGGATATCCATTGGACCACTCGTGGACGCTCGGGAGCTGACGGGCGTGTCCGTCATCCTGCGTGGATGGTTCGGAGTCGCCGCTTGCATCGGATGGCATGACTTCTTCGTCGATGTCGTCATCGTGATAGCGGCCTAGGGTTGCTGCACGTTTCGCTGTTGAGATCAGATACGACTTGGCTGAATTGAACAATCCCATTTTTCTCCTTTAATTCGTACCAATAAAGACTATCCTGTGGAGGGGAGAATGCAATTGGCTGAGGGTGAGCCTGTGTCTCCCGCAGCTTATACACTCTATCTAGATTCGAAGGTGTCGGATTCTCAACAAAGTAGTGAGAAGGGATGCAAATGGTTCAGCAAGAGCATGGCCCTGTTACGTATGGGGTCATCAAGGAATCAAATCAGCAGGAATCAAGAGTCGCGCTGACCCCTGAAATCGTTTCCAGACTGAAGAAGTCGAATATCTCATGCGTTATCGAACAAGGTGCGGGTGAGGCTTCGCAGTTCTCGGACGATCAATATGACAGGGCTGGTGCGTCTGTCGTGAGTCGAGCAGACGTCTTTCACCAGGCGGATGTCTTCGGTTTCATAAATCGCCCCACGGACGAAGATCTGGCAGCATTGCCCAGCCATGCATGGATAGTTGGCATGCTCGGCTCGTTCACCAATCAGGAATACGTCAGCAGACTGGATCAGGCGGGCCTTACGGCTCTTGCGATGGAAAAGTTGCCACGTCAGCTGAGTTCCGCTCAGTCGATGGATGAGATGACCTCGCAGAATTCCGTGATGGGATACAAGGCGGCTCTGCTTGCTGCCGATAGCTATGGCTCTTTCTTCCCCATGATGACAACCGCCGCAGGAACGATCCGACCTGCGAAGGTGCTCATACTCGGTGCTGGAATCGCTGGTTTGCAGGCCATCGGCACGGCAAAGCGACTCGGTGCCATCGTCACGGGCTATGATGTGCGCCCGGCTTCGCGCCAGGAAGTCGAATCGTTGGGAGCAAAGTTCCTCGATCTCGGCCTGGACTTCTCACAGGGCCAGGGGGAGGGTGGCTATGCGCGCCAGCTCTCCAAGGAGGAGCAGTCTCAGCAGCAGGCCGCCGTCGATGCGAAGGCTGCCGGATTCGATGTCGTCATCACGACGGCGAAGGTTCCAGGCCGACGCCCTCCAGTCCTGCTGACCAAGAATGGTGTGCTGGGACTTCATCGCGGCGCGGTCATCGTCGATTGCGCAGCCAGCGATCTCGGTGGCAACGTTGAGGGCTCGAAGCCCGGCAGAACGGTGACCGACAATGGCGTCACGATTTTCGGAGTTCCCGATCTTGCCAGTGGCGTCGCGACCACCGCATCGAATCTTGCGGCAAGGAATCTGGCGGACGTGGTCTCGCACTTCGTGACTCCGGAAGGTCTGAGCTTCGATCTCTCCCAGGAGCTTGACGATGCCCTGGTCGTCGCAGGTCGCAACGTCCCATCGTCAGGTCAGAACGTGTCAGACCCAGATGCTTCAGATCACAAGGAAGGAGATGGTGGCAATGAGTGAGCTTGTTACACCAATCACGCTGTTCGTTCTTGCATTGCTCATAGGGGTCGAGGTCATCGGCAAGGTTCCGGCGACCCTGCACACCCCGCTGATGAGCGGTGCGAATTCCATCCATGGCATCGTAATCGTGGGCGTCATCATCGTCGCCTCGCAGGCGCATACGCCCCTTGCCTATGTCTTCATATTCCTGGCAGCTGTCTTGGGAACGATGAACGTCGTCGGTGGCTATGTCGTGACCGACCGCATGCTCGAGATGTTCAAGTCAGCGAAGACTTCAAGGAAGTCGAAGTCAGAAAAGGCCGAGACGGCGGCTGATGCCGCTCAAACGGGCAAGACCGACCAGGGGGCAAAGTGATGAGCACGATTGATGTTGTTGCTTCATACGTGTATCTATTGTCTGCAGTGCTTTTCGTCGTTGGATTGCACTTCATGAACTCGCCCAAGACGGCGAGAAGGGGTAATCAGATTTCCGCCGTCGGCATGGTGATCGCGGTGGTCATGGCCTTCGTTCGTTTCTTCGTCACCGGCTTCCTTTCCAGCGCTGCGCTCATCGTTCTGATTGCAGGCATCGTGGTCGGAGCCATCGCAGGATTGTATTCGGCGAAGAAAGTCAAGATGACCGACATGCCCCAGCTGGTCTCGGTGTTCAATACGGTCGGCGGCGGCGCGGCGGCCCTTGTCGCCTTGAACGACATTCTGACCTCCGAAAAGCTTCCTACACTGGTCGTATTGATCACTGCCGGTCTGGGCATCGTCATCGGTTCCATCACCTTCACCGGTTCGCTGGTCGCAGCGGGCAAGCTTCAAGGCATACTTCCCGGCAAGCCCATATCCTTGCCGATGAAGGATGTGTGGATGGTGCTTTCGATACTCCTGACCATCGCATCGTTCGTGCTGCTTGTCGCTGACGAGCCTCACCGGATGCTGTGGAGTCTGCTCACCACACTGTCCGCCTTGCTGTACGGTCTTTTGTTCGTGCTTCCCATCGGCGGCGCGGACATGCCCGTGGTGATCTCGGTCTTGAATGCCTGCACAGGCACGGCAGTCGCCATGAGCGGCCTTGCCATTGATAACGTGGCGCTCATCGTTGCAGGCGCACTTGTCGGCGCGGCAGGCGTGACCCTTTCGGTCTTGATGGCGCAGGCCATGAACCGTCCTTTGACAAGCGTCCTGGTCGGTGGTTTCGGAGGTTCCGATGTCGCTGCGGTCGGGGACGGACCAGAAGGTTCGATGAAGGAAACCACTGCTGACGATGTCGCAGTGCAGCTGGTCTATGCCCAGAAGGTCATCTTCGTGCCAGGATTCGGTCTGGCACAGGCGCAGGCGCAGCGTGAGCTCGCCGATCTCGGCGATTTGCTGAAGAACCGTGGCATCGATGTGAGCTATGCGATTCATCCAGTTGCAGGGCGCATGCCTGGCCATATGAACGTTTTGCTCGCGGAGGCGAACGTTCCCTATGAGGAGCTGGTAGACCTCGATGACATCAATCCACAGTTCCCTGCAGCCTCTATCTCCCTGGTCGTCGGTGCGAACGATGTCACCAACCCCGCAGCCCGCAGACCGGGCACTCCGGTTTCAGGAATGCCGATTCTGGACGTCGACAAATCCGAGCACGTCGTCGTCATCAAGCGCGGTCGAGGCAAAGGCTACGCCGGCATTGAGAACGAGCTGTATTTCAACGACAACACCCAGATGCTCTTCGGCGATGCAAAGAAGGAATTGCAGGCGATTATCGCCTCCGTGAAGGAGCTGATCCAGTAATAAACGATTCACCATATCCGGGAATTCAAGTTTTTGGCACTTCCCGAAGTATCAGGACTGTTTTTTGGCTTGCTGTCGTTCGGAATCTCGACGCATTCTTGCCACGATACTTCGCGAAGTGCCAAAAACTTGCATCAAGGGTGACGGTCATGCAAAAGATTGCCGAAAGTGTGCTAAAGTTGCACCCGTTGCTTTGGCGAGGGATATGCAAAACTGCACATCCGTGATCGACTCGGCGTCTGATAGCCTGTTTCTTGGCTTGTCATGCGGTGTGTCGATGCGCCGAACGAATGACATAACAGAGGAGAAACACATGGCAAACACAGTTAAGCTCGAAGGCACGGTTCGTGACCAGTTCGGCAAGGGCGCTGCCCGTCGTATGCGCGTCGCAAATCAGATTCCTGCAACGATCTATGCAGGTGGAGCTGAACCGACCTTCATCAAGCTCCCGTTGAAGGAAACCACGAACGCTCTTCGCCGCACCAACGCGCTGTTTGAGATTGGCTATGGCGAAGGCAAGAAGATGGCCGTCGTCAAGGACATTCAGCGCAATCCCGTGAAGCGCCGCGTCGAGCATATCGACTTCTTCGAGGTCCGTGCAGGCGAGAAGGTCGTCGTCGAGGTTCCAGTCTTCGTCGAAGGCGTGACCAAGGGTGCTGCGGTTGCATTCGTCGACATGCAGAACCTTGAGGTTCGCGCGGATGTCACCAACCTTCCCGAGCGAATCGTCATCAGTGTCGAGGGTCTTGGCGATGGCGACAAGGTCGCTGCCAAGGATGTCGAGCTGCCAGAAGGCTCTGAGCTCGTCATCGACGATCCTGAGGATTCAGTCGTGACGGTCGAGATTCCTAAGGAAGAGTCGCTTGAGCCTCAGCTTGATACGACCGCTCCTGCCGACGCCACTGCCGATGCCGCTCCCGCCGATGATGCGGCTGCTGCTTCCGCTGAGTAGCTTCTAGGGCTGCATCGCCTCATCGTCGCTTGTAGCTTCGCTGTCGCTTGTCGTTACACTGTCACGGCGCTGTCACGTCGGTGATGCACGCGTTTCCGCGATGCGGCTCTTTGATGCAGAGGCGTTCGAATCAACGATTCGACTTGTTTGAAATCAATGAACATGCGGTTTCACATATTCAGGTAATATGTGAAACCGCATTTTTCATAATGTGATATGGAACACACAGCGGTCGCAGCACTGTGACATAGTGCTCTGTAAGGCGAGAGGCCCAAGGTTTCTTGTTCTCGGATAAAGGAGTTGCTGCAGAAATGCGTCTGCAGCATAAATTAAGAAGAAGCATACAGTATGACACAGCAATCACATCATGATCGGCAAGCGTTGAATAAACTCACCGAGCCATTCACTGTTTTGCAGAATTCAAATCCTGCAACAGATGCCAAGCGTCAGGAATTGATTGACAAGCCTGCTTTCGGTCAGGTTTTCTCTGACAATATGACTCACATGAGCTGGACCAAGGGGGAGGGCTGGTCTGATCGTCGCATCGAGGCCTATGCGCCCCTGAAGATGGAGCCAGGCGCTTCCGTTCTGCATTATGCCCAGGAGGTTTTCGAAGGCCTCAAGGCATATCATCATGACGATGATTCTGTCTGGCTGTTCCGCCCGGACGCAAACGCCGAGCGCTTCCAGAACTCAGCAAAGCGTCTGTATCTGCCGGAGCTTTCCAAGGATGACTTCCTGGGTTCCGTCGCAGCGCTGGTGAAGAAGGATTACCAGTGGGTTCCGACCCGTCGCGAATACACCCTGTATATGCGCCCGTTCATGTTCGCTTCCGAGGCGTTCCTCGGCGTACGCGCACCGGAGGAAGTCGATTACTGCGTGATCGCCTCGCCATCCGGCCCATACTTCCCTGGCGGCGTCAAGCCAGTGAGCATCTGGGTCGAAGACAAGTGGTTCCGCACCGGCCCTGGCGGCACGGGCTTCGCAAAGTGTGGCGGCAACTACGCAGCTTCGCTGCTTGGTGAATATCGCGGCCTCGAAAACGGTTGCGAGCAGGTCTGCTTCGTCGATGCAGCCACCAAGACATACCTTGAGGAACTCGGTGGCATGAACATGTTCGCTGTCCACAAGGATGGCCACATGGAGACCCCAAGCCTGACGGGCAGCATCCTTCCGGGCATCACACGCAAGTCCATCATCCAGCTCGCACAGGATCATGGTCAGGACGTCGTCGAAACCATGATCAAGCTCGATGACCTGCTCGAAGACATCAAGTCCGGCGAAGTGACCGAGGTCTTTGCCTGCGGCACCGCTGCAATCATCACGCCAATCGGCCGCTTCAAGTCCGAGAAGTTCGACGTGACCGTCGGTGAGGGTGGAACGGGCAAGACGACCCTGGACCTTCGCAACGAGCTCCTTGGCATCCAGCTTGGTGAGGTAGAGGATAAGCATAACTGGATGTGGCGCGTTCTCTAAATCTGCATAGGGCTGATATCGTCGTCGGTTTCACTTCTGATCGCTGGCCTGGCCTGTGATCTTCACAGGCAAGGCCAGCATGGTCCGATTATGCTTTGCATGGCGACTTGGAAGCATGAGAAGCATGAGAACACGGGCACAGATGAACTTGGCGACCTGGCAGCTTGGCTCCATATGTGTTCCATGATGTTCGTAAGCTCAACACACAGTTTGCATGTATCTTTCGCATGGTGTAACCTATCAAAGGTTCGTTTTTTGGGGCTATGGCGCAGCTGGTAGCGCATCTCCATGGCATGGAGAGGGTCAGGGGTTCGAATCCCCTTAGCTCCACGGATAAAACTCTGAATCGTTGGATTTCCAATGATTCAGCGTTTTTGCTTTACCGGTCGTGATTGATTTTCCGAGTCTGGCCAGCGCCCAATTATCATCTTGAGATTTCCGATGTTTCTGCACAAATTCGGCTGACATCAACGCTGAAGAGCCATCTTTGTGCCGAGTTTTCAAGTTTTTGGCACTTGCCGAAGTATAACCCCCAAGAATTGGCACCAGACCGTATCCAGTTTCAACGTTTCCAGGCGTTTATACTTCGGCAAGTGCCAAAAACTTGAAAACTGATCTTGAATGCTTCTCCGACGCACTGGAAAAGCCTCGCTTCAAGCTCTGTCTCTGATAAAACCGCTATTTTCGCTGAGTGGGCACCGGATCGGACACCTGCGCGGACACCTAGCCAGGCACCTAACGTGACGCACCTAGCCCAGAATCTAACCTAGCAAATGCTGCCACAGTTGCACCCCGCGCCACCGCTTGTATTCACCTTCCGATAGCTTATCCATGGAGATGTTGGGACATTGCCGTTTGTGGGGCGCCAAGCCGCGCTCCCGCACCATCGGCATTAGCGGCATCAGCAGTATCAGGGGCGCCAGCGGCACCAACGGAAGAGTGAAACGATGACACATATAACCAGCGAACGTGCAGCCATGTACCTTGAAATGATGGAACGAACGCTCTGGAAGGATATCAATCTAGACGGTGTCTTTTGCCTCAAAACCTTCGCGTCTGATGACTATGATCGTTCCTACGACATCTATCAGAAGAATCACCGCGACCCGGACAAGCTCCTTACAGTCATCCTGATCATCGATGACACGTACTTCACTGTTTCCATCAAGCATCAGGATTCTATAATCTTCACCGACGGCGGTGAGATCTTCGATGAATACAGTTTCTTCGATGATTACATCGATAAGCTCTGCAAGAGGGTCAATGAGCTCCTTCTGGAATATCCCTTGGAGGATCTGCCACAGGCCGACATTGACCTGATACACGAAGATATCAGGACAAACACATCGTTATATGGGATGAGAGTATCAGACGAGGAGCTTCGACAGAGGAAGCTGAGGGAGGTCTCCCGAGAAAAGGAGCATCAGCAGGTACTTGCATATTACCGAACCTTGCCATGGTATCGTCAGCTGCTTCTTTTCATCCAAGGCAAGATGTTCTAGCGTCCCCTGGAAGGGAATGCACAAGCTCGTTCTGTCACAGATTCAGGTGACAGACTCGGTTGACTGTCATAGATGACAAGTTCAAACACCAATCTCGACAAGCAGCATAACGAAACTACCAGCGCAGGATTGTGGGCAATCAATCCTCGTGCATCTCTTTGCGCCGGCGCCATGCGGCCCTGCAACCATGCGCATGAAGTGACGAATCCAGCTTCTCTCAGCGAGAACATAGCGTGACGATTTCACATAATCAATACTATGTGTACAATAAAGCATTGTAAGTATAAAAAAACATACCTAGTCTTTAATATTGTCGCGGTGTCGCTTCCTTGGAAACGGTACGGTGTTGCCTTTGAAGAATCACGGGGGGGGGGGGCAGTTTCCTCGCCCTCCTTTCGATTTGAGCCTATTAGGGACGGTGGTATCTACATCACTGGGAGAGACTTGTGATTCACTTAGAAAGCTCCGAGTCTAATCGGAAGAAAAGAAAGATAATACTCCTTGCCTTCTTAGGCACGATTCTGCTGATGATTGCCGCGCTCTGGGCCTTCTTCACGGATTTCAACACCGGCTATCACACGGTAACCGCCGGTTCGCTCGATATCAAGCAAAGTTTCGCCTTGTATCACAACGATGTGCTCGTCGGCAAGAATATTGCCAAAAACGATCCTTTGGATTCCAACGGTGGTGGTGCGGATACCAGCAGCGATCCGTATGTGGATGGAACCATATCTGCAGGAGATCTGACCGATAAGTCAGTCTCGCCAGACGATGGCGACGCCGATGGCATCATCGAGAACTTCAACCCGGGAGATACAGTAACACTCAAGGTCAAAGTTCAGAACTATGGAACGAAGTCGCTCTGGCTTCGTCCGTCGCTACGTCTGACCGGTGCGGCCATCGATCCTGATCACGATGGCACCCACGATGAAACTGGTGCGACAGATTACGAGGAATACAACGACAATTTCGTCATCTATGAGCAGGTGTCGCGCTTGAACTATGGCGAAGCGCAGACTGCAACTGGTATTCTCAGCAAGCCCGATGTCTGGAATATTTCGGGCAATGGTTATTCAGGCGCCAGCAGCCTCAGCGCAGAAGGTACACTGGCTGCTGCGGCCAGTTCGAATGCCGGCCGTGCGCTCACCGGTGTTGCGGGTGTCGCCTCTCCTGCTGGTACGGGGTTCACACCTTATTCGGAGAATAGCAACAACCCTTATGATCCGGCTGCTGCGCCGCAGACCGCTGCGACTGTCTGGAATGCGCTTCGATATACCTCCAACCGTCTGTTCATTCTTGACGGGCAGAATGCCAAGGCGGGAGCGTTGTCAAATCCTGCCGATTCAACCAGCTACTACGGTACGGATTCGGGTAACGACACGAGGTCGACGGGTAACGCTCAGGATAACGAGTATGAAGGAACAGCCGGAACCTCACATGCGACTGCTTCGACGGACGTAGTGCTCTCGAGCGGAAACAACATATTCATGGGCACGCACACCATCGAATACACCTACACCATCTACTTCAAGCCAACGGCGTTGAACGAAATGCAGGGCACCAACCTTTCGGTCGGCTACCTCCTTGAGGCGGTTCAGTATCGCAACAACGGCACTGGTCCAACCGATATCCGCATTAAGAGCGGCACTGACACAGCGGCTGCCAGCACGACCAACACCGTCTGGAATTCAGTCGACGGTTGGCGTGACGTGGTTCGTCTCGAGAACGAGTGATCGTCTGATTCTCGAATCGTAGACACGCCACCTGAGTTGAACCAAGTTGCCGAAGCCAGAGGAAACCATGACAGACAAGTACAAAATCAGAACGATATTTCTTGCACTGTTATTCACACTCCTGTGTCTTCTGGCTTTGGCGATTTGGCTCATCCTATCAACCCAGGTTCCGCGACTTGGCGACTCAATCCCTTCAGCTCCCGTTCAAAGCGAAGAAGCCCAGACTCATTACCTGAGAATCGGTGAGAACGCTGGGAAGAAGGGTGAGCGGAAGATTGTCGCGGAATTCCATAAATCAGAGCAGACCCATATTCTCAGCAGATTTGATATCGACAATCAAAGCGATCATCGCTATCAGATCAGGCTGACTCGGGTCGGGCTGGTGACCGACAGCATTCTTGTGGATGCTTCGACATTCAGTCTGGAAGTCAACGGTGAGGAATTCAGCGTTGGCCGAAGCAACTTCGGCAAGCTGCTGGAGATGCCGTCGCTCACATTCCCGATTGAATCGGGGAAGAGCTGGCATGAGCTCTACTTCAAGGTATTGGTTCCGGCCGATTTGGACAACAAGTATCAGCACACGAGCTTTTCCATGTATTTCACCTTCGAATTCAAAGATTTGCAGCCGAATGACAGGCACATCATCGATTCGAGAAGATGGAGGCGCATGGCGCTGCTCGCGATTGTTGTGGTGAGCATTCCATTTGCGCTGCTGATCAAGCGCGTGATCTCTGACATGCGCGATCACTCCCGAAAGAACAGTGACGAGCAGGATCAGCAAGAAGAGTCTCAGAGCGCCGAATCGGACACGGGAACTGAAGAGGGCACGAAATCTGATGCAGATGTTGACACAGCAGGTGCAGATCACGACATCACGGAACAGCAAGATCAGCATTTCATAGACGAGCTGCAACAGGCACTCTCTTCAGGGGAAGAAGAGTACAAGGCAGAGTACAAGGCAACGAGCAAAGAACCGAAAGGGGGACAACATGGCTAGAACGGCTCAGCATGTTGAAGAGAACAAGGGACACAAGACGAGATCGAGGATCGCGACGGTACTTACCAACCTCGTGCTGATAGCCTCTCTCGCACTGCTCGCATGCACAGCATTCTTCACCGTGTTCCTCGCCAGCAAAGACCTGACATTCTTCGGTTACAAGCCATATGTGATTTCCAGCGAATCCATGGCACCAGAGTATCTGCGATATGACGTGGTCATCATCAAAAGCGGCGGATACGACCAGATTCGCAAAGGGGAGGTCATCGCCTTCCGCGCCAAGCCAATTGACAACGAACCCGCATTCCACCGTGTCGTTTCAATCGCGGAGGCCGGAATCACCACCAAGGGCGACGCAAACACCAATGTTGACAGGGACCTAGTCACGACGCAGAATCTTCTGGGGCGCGAGGTGTTCAAGATCACGATTCTGCGGTATCTCATACCCATGCTTTCGACGCCACAGGGGATTTTCTTCGTGGTGGTTCTGCCTGTGCTGTTCCTGATCGTGCTGGTTATCTTCCTGCATCAGCTGCGCATGATGCGCATTCGGCAGGTTGAACAGAGCAATGCTCAGGAGCTTGAAGATGCTCGGCTGGCCTATCTCAGCCGAATCGCGCAGGAAGGTCTCAATGGGCAGGGTGTGCTTGGTGGCCTTGGTGTGCACGGTGAGCTTGATGGTCAAGATAATCCAGGGGGGCAACAGGCGCTCGGCAGTGACCATGATGCTCACAACAGTCAGAGAGAGTCGGCTAACTTCGCTGACCACGCCAACCTCGTTAACAACGCTGATCTCGCTAACCCCGCTGACCCCACTAACCATTCCATAGGTCATCCGCCCGACGAACCGCGACCCGAGCAAGAGCCTGCCCATGATTAGAGCCAGACATTGCAGCGGGCTCCCATCGGCGCGAAGAACCCGAAAGAACATCATCACAGTGATCGCATTCATATGCGCATTGCTGATAATGTCGTGCTCGATTTTCGCCTTCTTCACCGACATGTTCTCTGGCAATATCGACGTATACAGCGGTAACACCGAGCTTGCGGTTGACAATGTGAATGTGACTCGCTATGCAGACAACGGCGAAGGCATCGTTGACAGGGTGCTTGAGGATTCCGTGAGCACCAGCGCCAACATCGCCAATCTTAATCCTGGTGATGCCATCGACATACGGGCGACCGTCAGCTGTGTCGGCGGCAACTCGGCGTATGTTCGTGGAGTGCTTGCGATGGCGTTTCAAACATCGCAGTTGGCAGCGCTGAGGGATAAGGTTGCCGTCTATTGGCTTGACGACGCGGAAAGCTCACCCATCGATTTTGACCAGGCAGTGGCCAAGGACGCTGTCGCCGCAACGGACGAGGGTTCGCTGCCTACCAATGTTCATGGCAGCGGTACCGAGGGTGACCCGATTTTGGGAGTTGTCTCGGATAACTATCCCGCTGACACCACCGGAACCCCGGCGTATTCCGACCGCTTCGTTTATGCCGGCCTGGGCGACGACTTCACGGTCCTCTGCTCTGGTGTGAAGGGCGAGAACAATGTCGCCGATTCGTCGGGTGTCTATCATGGTGACGGCGACTACGAAGACGACGGGACTGTCTCGGAGATTTTCGTTCATTTCGGCGTGTACATCATTCCTGAGGATATGACATGGATTGAGCAGAACGATCCAGACGACGGATCGAACCTGTGGCAGGGGACCACCATTGACTTGCAGATTTCAGCCGAAGGACTGCAATATCGCAATAATCACAACAATCCGGGCGTTCCCAGCTGGGATTCGGTGAACACCGCGGTGAAGCCCATAGCATTCACCGAGTCGGTTATCACTGGATACATCGATTCATCGGGTGATCCTGGATACGAGGCAGGCAATGCGGGCGACACCTTTACCTTCCCTCTGGCTGAGGATCTAGGAAAGTGGCGCGTGCTGGCGGTCGATCCTCTCGATCCGACGAAGAAGCTCATCATCAAGGACTTGCCGCTCAGCGAGAAGGAAATGTCGACGGATGGCCAGACTGGAAGCGCTGCGGCAGGTCAGGCAATCTATTTCCATAAGGATCAGTCGACCCCTTATTTCCTGAATGAGACCGATGATGGATATGGCCGCTCGCAGCTTAAGGAATCCATTGACAACTACTATCGGAATTTCGTCGCCAGAACGAAGGCGAGGCAATACGTGCTGCCGGTAGATCTGCAACTCCCCACATTCAATGAGTGGTCGAACAATGCTAATTTCAGCACGTATACCGACAACGGGTATTACAACGACACTCGCTTTGAGACGAAGCATTCTGTGGGAATCGAGCAGGCATTCGCTCTCAGCCACGGAGATATCCGAACCACGATGGGCGTGCCAGTTAGTCAAAGTCATTCTCCGCTATTAGGCGGCTTCACCCCTGTTTCCGTGACCCTGCCATCGCCGTGGAGCTATGGGATTACTACCAACGACTATTTTATACGCTCGCCGAGGCATTACCCATTGTCGAACCAAGGCGCCGCCCTGTATTGGAGTAATTCGCTAGCGGCCTATGCGTCCGCCGGCGACCCCGCCTGGCTGGCGCGCCCAGCCCTCTGGATTGAAACGCCGTAACCCCACGCACACACAGAAATCATCCATTTCGCCCCCAGTTCGCAAGTTTTTGGCACTTGCTGAAGTATCAACGCTCGAAAGCGGCATAAATCCGACCGCTGCGACGCCGTTTTTATAGGTTTATACTTCAGCAAGTGCCAAAAACTTGATAACTCGCCCACCATAGAAGACCCTTCGTATGGATATGGTGAGATTTCAGGTGTGCACACTTGATCTCCGACTGCTATGTTCGAAGGAATTGAAGGGCAATCGTATGTTTGCCACAGTTATTCACATGTGGCAGTGAGACGCGACTTATGGTGAGCGCGGCTGTACTCTCGCTTCATGAATGAAATCATCTCGAATGCATCTCTCTACGAATCAATGTCTCCAACTGAGGCGAATGCTTATCTTGATGCCGTACGACGATCGAGGGTAATACTTTCTTTCGCAGGCCTTTCAGCATTGCGATTGATGGGCTTTCCAGAGTTGAAGCATTGTCATGAAGCACGGTACCCGGTTCAGGTCTGCATTGCGGGCAGTGCGAATCGCTCAACGATGCGTGGGGTGCAGTTCATTAATTGGCCTGTACCGTATCAGGTTTCAAGTGTTGAGGTTGACGACCGAATGGTGTGCATAGTCGACCCGATCTCTGCAGCATTGCAGGCGTTGCGATCTTTAGACCATATTGAAGCTGTCGTCATGTTCGATGCTTTAATGAGTCGAAACTCGAGTCATCGTCAAGTGCTCTATGAGGAGCTTGAGAAGACAATATATGGAAATGTGCGTTTCAAAGGGAAGACCTTGGGGAAGTGGGCTATCCGTCGCTGCGAAGAAGGAACCGATTCTCCTATGGAAAGCCGATTGCGAATAAAGCTTTTGAAAAGCCGTTTCCCTCAACCTGTCGTGAACTTCAAAGTTCATCATCCTCATACACGGGAAAATTGGCTTGTTGACTTGGCGTATCCGCAGCTAAAGATTGCCATCGAATATCAAGGAGCAGAATTTCACACGTCCAAGGAGAGTCTGTGCAAGGACAGCAGAAAAATTTCTGCTCTCCAAGGTCTTGGCTGGAGCGTCATCCCCGTAACGAGCGACGATGTGTTCATCCAAGAGCACTGGGATCGCTTCGTGGATACCCTCCGGGCGGTGATTTCCTCGAAAACGAATTGAACTATCAAGTTTTTGGCACTTGCTGAAGTATAAACGCTCGAAACTGGCTTAGATCCGACCACCACGACGCCATTTTTCGAGCTTTATACTTCAGCAAGTGCCAAAAACTTGCAAGCTCGCGCTCATTTGGTCAGAAGTTCAGCAGAATTGGGTGTTGAAACTCCTTTTCCACCAAGGAGAGCATCTGCAACTGGAGATCAATGGAATTTTTGAGAGCAAGCTCGGCATATCCCAATCGTACTTGAAGCAGCAGCGGGTTTTTGATCAATGCCATAGGGATCTTGTTACAATAATATTGCTTGGGTGGGGTGAGTCCCATCTTCTTTTTTCGGAATGCCGACCTCAATGGTCGGCATTCTTGTTATTTCGACCATATGGTCCTCTACGAATCAATGTCTTTCTGTGGTTCCATCCATCTCCCTCTTGTCATCTCGAGCGGAGCGCAGCGGAGGAGATTTGTCTGGCAGCTAAGAGCGACCCGGTGGATACTGTGTATAGTATAAACAGTAGGTATAAAGTTATATGCAATGAGTCATATTGCATTCGAACGGGATAAGGTTCTGCGCCTCGCGCCTGGAACCAAAGACAATGCCATACACGAAACGAGCATGCATGACAGCCAGTACGGGAAAGCCGAAGGTATCTCCACCGAAAGGCGTGCCTGACCCTTGGCAGGCCTTCAGGCCGGTGACGCGAGCTTTCTCACAGGTGGCGCGAGCTTTCACATCGACATCTCGCATCGTGAGTCGCAAGCTTGCACCGCTTGCAAGGCCGTTCAAGTCAATCGCGGGCATGCTTCCGACGAATGTCTGGTTGGGGATTGCAGCATTTCTGGTTCCAACGATCACCATGATCTGCGTATACGCATACATGGGCGTGTGGCTCGGTTCGCCTCGAACTCTGCTCGCGAGCGATGCTTTCTCGCAGTTCACGAACTTCTATGCCAGCTATCGCAACATGCTGCTTGGCAGGCAGAGCGACATGTTCTCGTGGGGCGCAGGCCCGGGACTGAGCTATATTCCGCTGGTCTCATACTATCTTGGCGGCCTGTTCACGCCGCTGGTCATATTCTTCGACAACTCGCTCATGCCGGATGCACTCTACGTCCTGACCTTGCTCAAGTTCGGAACGTGCGGTCTCGCATTCTTCGTCTATGCCCGCCGCACCTTCAGGATTCAGCCATACATGTGGCTCGTGCTGTCGTCATGCTACGCGCTGAATGGCTTTGCGCTTGCCCAGTCCGAGCTGATCATGTATTTCGACGCATACATCTTTCTGCCGCTTGTCATACTCGGCATCGACAGACTCTTCCGCGCCAGGCAGGGCAAGCTGCTGTTCTTCGCATACATGGTCCTGTTCATCTCGAACTTCTATATGGGATACATGATCGGCATCTTCTCCGCACTGTATTACCTGGTGCGTCTGCTGGCGCATCCGAAGAGATCCGCGTTCACGATATATCGATACCTTCGCGCCAGCGTGTGCGCCATCGGCGCTTCGCTGGTCATCGTGCTGCCGACGATACTTGACATCCGCGAGCATGGTGAGACGATGACCCAGATTGCGTGGAAGCAGACTGCAGCGACGAACATCTGGGACCTTGCGGTGAAGTCGATGATCGGCGTGTTCGATACCACCAAATACGGTTCGACCCCGTTCATCTACGCTGGATTCCTTCCCCTGATCTTCTGCATGTATTTCTTCGTGTCGCGCGGCTTCGGAGGACTTCGCATCGTTCGCGCATCCAAGCTTCGGCTTCGCATCACACGTTCGGCAGGCGTTTCCATCGAACGCATGAGGGCGGATGCCGACAATCGCGTGAGCGGCTCGTGGAGAGAGCGAGTTGGATTCGCGCTGATATTGGCGATACTCATTGCCAGCTTCTACATCGAACCGCTGAACCTGTTCTGGCAAGGGTTCAAGACGCCATACATGTTCCTGTTCCGCTATGCATTCCTCTTCGTGTTCATGGTGATCATGCTCGCCGGATACGGCTGGCAGTTCTACAGCCACAAGGATCTGTGGCGGCTTCTCTGCATCGGCGTCGCGCTCATCGTAGTGTTCGCATATATCCGAAAATTCGTCGCCGTGGACATCATGGGCATATACAACTATCTGACGAACCAGTCGGTGTATCTCTCATGCTTCTTCGTCGCGGCGATCATGGTCATCGCCATGGGCTTCTACCTGTTCGGCAATCATCCGAAGCTGCTCGCCTTTCTGCTCTGCATTCTGGTCGTTGGAGAACTCGGATACAACACCCGCGAAACCATTCAGCAGGTGGCGTCGGATTGGAGCTTCCCTCCCAGGAGCATCTATGCCCAGCCCTACAGGCCGATCGAGAAGCTGGTCGGCGTCGCGAACGCTCTGGAAAAGGACGAAGCCTTCTTCCGCATGGAGAACAAGTCAGCGATGTCGGTGAACGAGTCGATGAACTTCGGCTACAACGGGGTGTCGCTCTTCTCTTCCATTCGCAACCAGGACTCGTCGAAGACCCTGGACAGGCTCGGCTTCCGTTCGGAAGGCACGAACCTGAACGTTCGATATGACGACAACACGATGCTTGGCGATGCCCTCTTCGGCATCAAATACCTCATATCAGGGGAGAATGCCCCTCAACGCTTCGGATATGAGCAGGTGACCACGGTAAGCGATGGCGCGTCAGGCAATGCTGCTTCGAACAACATGGTTTCGTCCGATGACCTGCCGCAAAGCGTGGATATATCGTCGTCAACATCATCGTCATCCTCTGGAAAGGGCAAGGTCGGTGCCTCGGCGGGCAGTTCGACAGGTAGCTCTAAGAGCGATGCCACAAACAGTTCCACAGACGATTCCTCGGGCGATTCATCGAACAACGCGGACACTTCGCAGACCACGACCGCTCAGACCCCGAGAAGCTACGTGCTCAACCGCAACGAAAACGTCGCGCCATTGGGCGTGCTCGCGCCAAGGAAGCTCGCAGACATGAAGCTGAGCAGTGACATACTCGATAACCAGACAAAGCTCATGTCGGCGCTCGCAAATGGTTCCATTTCGAGTGCCGACGATGCGTCCGACAGATATTTCTCGCAGGTCGAGCCGAAGCTTCTGCCATCGCCAAACCTTGAGGTAAGGAATCAGTCCAAGGGCAGACAGCTCTTCCAATTCGTGTTCGACCTCGAAGCGCGTCATGATCTCGACAAGAGTTCGGTGAACTATCAGGTCAAGGTTCCTGCGGGCAGACAGGCATATTTATACCTTCAGACCGTCGGCTCGAACCGTCTGAACGGTCAGATATACAAGACCATCTCCATTGATGGCAAGGCGGTCTCCACCACCCAGCTCTCGCTGTCCGGCTTCTATCACGATCTGGGCTTCTATGAGAAGGAAACGACCATAGACTTCAGTTTCGCATTCTCGAATGCCGACAATCTTCTGGTGAACACGCCCAAGGTGGTGTTCCTCGACACGGACGCAGTGCTCGCCGACACGCAGAGCATTCAGGATAACGGCGTCGATTTCATGGTTGATGGCAACCGTGCCAGCGCGGAACTTGTCGCCGACGAAAACCAGATGGTCTGGACGAGCATTCCCTATGACAAAGGCTGGCAGCTGAAGATTGACGGCAAGAGTTCGCCGGTCGAATCCTTCGATGATGGCCTGCTCGCCTTTGACGTGCCCAAGGGCAGGCACAGCGTCGAACTCAGCTTCGAAGCGCGTGGCTTCGATGTCGGATTCACAGCGCTCGTGATGTCCTGTGCGGGATTCATGCTGCTCACCCGAAAGCGTTCTCTTGACGAATCATTTGGAGCAATCGGAGAAAGAAGGAATACCAATGTTGCGTGACCATGTTTCACAGCCGCGACTGTCCGGCCCTCGTTCGCAGATGCTTCAATCGTCTGGCACTGACCCAGGTTCAGATCATGGCACTGACCATGGCATTCGCCCTGGCGCTGGTTCTGACTCTGACTTTGACCCGCAAATGACGGTGGTCAAGAAGAGAGGGTCTCTCGATCCTCGCTCCTTCAAACATATGGTGATTGCCGCATCGTTGCTGGTGACGCTCAGTCTGCTTGCGGCTTCGATTTTCGCGTATTTCAGCGCATATGCGCCGATAGTCGAATCCACGGACACGTTTGGCCAGGTCGAGCTGGACACTGCCGTGAGCGGCAAGCTCAACGACGTTGCTTTGCCTGTGGACGATTCGGGGAGTGGCTCTGGCTTTGAGCTCGCGGAGCTGTATTCGGGTGATGTCGTGCAGTTTGATGTCACGGTCACCAATGAGCAGAACAAGTCAGCATGGCTCGCAGTGGATATCGGATTGCAGGGCGAAGCAATCGATGTGATTGCGAACGGGGGCGCTGCGACCTCTGCCGACATTCAGCAGTATTTCTCCATTTATCCGACTGGAGATATGAACGAAGTCGAGGATCTCTACGCTGCGGAAATGGCTGACGGCGACAGCAAGCTAACCGGTCAGACGAGGTGGCGAGGTCCGTTGCAACAGGGGGGTGCATACAGCATTTTCTGGTCGGAGGAGGCCAAGAATCGTGTGATCAACGCGGATTCGTCTTCAACTGCGAGTGAGGACGAATCTAGCGTCTTTGCCGCGGGTGGTGCGATGGCTGGCAAGAAGATTGATTTCCTTGCCGATGGTGCGCATGGAAATCAGGGCACACTGACCTATTCGCTCCATTACCATCCCAATGGTGCGCTCGCGAAACTCGTTCTAGACAAGTCCTTGAAGCTTTCCGTGGAAAGCTATGGGGTGCAGTATCGCAACAACCCCAACCATGGCATGGCGACATGGGACTACGGCTATACCGGCGTCGCACAATTGTTCATTGCCCCGGAGGACGGCCTTTATCGCTTCGAGGCGTGGGGTGCTCGTAGTGGACTCGGTTACAGGAGCAACTCAGGCTTGTGCAGTAACGGCGCCTATGCCGCGGGTACGCTGGAAATGAAGGCTGGTGACGAGATTTTCGTATACGCTGGCGGCATAGGGACCAACGCTTTGAGTCCGAAGGCAACCAGTTTCAATGGCGGCGGAGATGCGGGCAAGGATGGTGGCTCTGCAAGTGGGGGCGGTGGGGGTGGAGCGACGGATTTCCGGCTGGTGAAAAGCGTTGCAGCAGACAGATGGAGTGGTGTGGAAAGTCTCAACAGCCGGATTTTGGTCGCTGCGGGCGCCGGTGGGCAACGTGACTGGTCTTCGGGCAATGTTGCCGGGGTACCTGGCGGTGCATTGGTTTCGTTGCCGGGAACGGGTCAAGAGACATCTCAGACCGATGGTTATGCTTTTGGATGGGGACAGGATGGTGTCCGTGGTGATTTCCCGGCCGCCGGTGGCGGTGGAGGCTGGTATGGCGGGAAACGCGCGTGGGGTTCCGCTGCTGGTGGTTCGTCGTTCATCTCGGGTTATCCGGGCAGTGTGGCCTTGGATGGCACTGATGCGTTGAACGCGGGCAATCCCCGGACGCATCGCACTGATATCGATTCCGTTGACAAGGCCACGCAGGTTATTGATGGCGTGTCCTATGTGTTCACGGACGCTGAAATGATTGCTGGCAATGTCGCCTCGCCGCGCTGGCAGAATGGTCGCGATGGTGAGAAGTCTGTGGGCAACCCAGGTGCGGGACATGCGCGAATCACTGCGCTCAGCATGGAGCGCAGCGTGACTATGAAATTCGAAACTAACGGGGGGGGGTAGTGCAATCGCAGAAGTTGAAGCCTTGGGAGACAGCTACTAAGCCGTCCGATCCGACGAAAGCCAACTATGAATTCGCAGGCTGGTACACCGAGAGTACATTCACCAACGCCTTCGACTTTGATACGCCGATCGATGCGGATGTCACGCTCTGTGCGAAGTGGGTGCTGCCTGTTCTGGTGCAGACGGGGAACAGCACAGGTTTCGGCTCGGGCAACGAGGTCACGCTCTTCGATAGGAAGTGGAGGATTCTTGGCATCAAGAATTCGAATCAGGCTTTGGTGGTGAGGACCACGCCTTTGACCGATGTCGAGATGGGTCTGGGCACGGCGGGCACCCAGTTGCAGATTGCGTTCCTGACTGCCGCCGCTGGCAATCGTGAGGATGGTTCGGGCTTGAGAAGCTACTACTATTTCGATAGCGATGGCAGTAACGGCTATGAGGATAGCGGGTGCGACGGCTGTGGCATCAAGGATGCGATCGATACGTATTTCGAGGTTGCGTCAGGCAGCTATCCGGTTGATGCACTCCGTGTTCTGCCCGTGGAGTTGAATTCCCCGACCTTGGCGGATTACTTCGCTCCCACGTATTCAGGGGTCGCTTCACAGCTGAAACCGAATGACGGAAGCTTGACGTACGCGAATTGGTCGTGGGCCGATGGCCCCACCTATGCGCGCGACCCTCGGTTCGCCGCCTCGGTTGATGCGAGTGGTACACCTCAGGCTTTTGCTCCTGGCTTGGGAGACATCCGATACATCATCGGAGGCTCATCGACCACCTTCGAGGGCATGCGTTTTTCGAATACAGCACCTGCCGGCGCGTACTGGCTCAGGAGTCCCGGCGCTGCTGCACGTCAGGCGGAACTGAATTGGCAGAACGCATTCCAGAACTTCTACCACGTTGACGGGAGCAACGAGAAGCTTCTGGTCCGGCCTGCCATGTGGATTTCGCTCGGTGGGTGAAGTGACGTTTGAGGTGGCGAATGAGTCGTTTCGACGCCGGTTTGCGAGTTTTTGGCACTTGCTGAAGTATCAAGGGCTCGGAAGCCTTGAATCGGCGACGGGTTCAAGCCGCAAATCGGCGTTTCTACTTGGCGAAGTGCCAAAAACTTGAAAGCCCATACTTGCAATCATGGAGCACGGGCTTTTGGCCGAGCGTGTTTGCTCTGAGCAATGGGCCTTCCAGTGCATATATTAGACTGACTGTATATTAAGATTTATGAAGTATAAGTTTATATATCGTATGTATTCTTGCTTTCCAGCAGTGAAACGGAGCGAAGATGAAATTCAGAGCCGCGCAGATGCCAGACTTCGCACATGATGACCATTCTCGAAGACGATTGATTCTGTGGTCTATCTGCGCCGCTGTGACGATTCTACTGCTTGCCCTTCTGGGGTTTGTGTCGTCGTTCTTCTCCGACTGGCTGGGCGGGGAACAGGCATCGGCAATAGGGGTGACGGAGCTTCGTGAGGGTGAGTTCTCGCTGACGCACTATTCGGAAGGTGATCTGGTTGGTGATGTGGTGTTTCGTGAGGATCGTGCGGCGAACGTGCTGGTGGATTCTGGCAGCATCGATGCTGATGGTGTGTTGGAGGATTTCAATCCTGGCGATTCGTTGGAATTGTCGTTCGATGTGGACAATGCGGGTGCGAAGTCGGTTTGGTATCGCACGCTGCTGACGGTGACGGTGCGGATGGCGTCTGCCGTGCCTGCGGATGTGGTGGGGTTCTATTCGCCGAAGCTGTGCGTGTGGCAGCTGGACGAGCAGGCGGACGGCGGTCCTGCCAAGTTCACGCAGGAGACGGCGATGGTGTCGGATGCGGACGTGTCATGCAAGGGTGACGTGCCGGGCATGAGTCGCGTCGGCTTCGAGGTGGTGTCCGAGGGCGACGCGGCCAATGATGGCGATCCCTTGACGGTGCAGCTGCGCGCGTCGAGTCTGGACGGGGTGCTGTCGGCCGATCCGACGGCGCAGGATGCGGAGGTCGAGGCGTGCGGGGTGGCTGACTGTCCGTCGCAGGCGCGGGTGCGCTATGGCGTGTACTTCAACCCCGACGTGGTGGACGTGAACGGGGTGGCGTTCGATGACAACGAGTGGCAGGGCGCCCGCTATGGGTTCGACTATGCGGCCCAGGCGATCCAGTACCGCAACGTCGACTCTCCCGACTGGGACGGGACTGCCATCGAGCCATATCACGATGACTACGATGACAGCGTCCTGCGATGGGACTACGCCATGACCGGCAGCGCGCAGACGTTCACCGCGCCCGTCGACGGCGTCTACCAACTCGAAGCATGGGGAGCGAAGGGCGGAACGGTTACTGGCCATGGTGCGAATGGTTTGGGCGGTGCCGGAGCATATGCGAGAGGGAACCTCTACTTGAAGAGGGGCCAGAGCATATACGTCTATGTGGGGCAGCATGGAGAGGGGGCGAGGAAGGGAAGCGGTAACCATCCTGGCACCTTCAATGGTGGAGGTGCCACGGGAATTGGAGGGACGTACCTCAATGGAGGTTCTGGAGGTGGTTCCACCGATTTCCGTCTTGTCAGCGGGTCATGGGACGACGTACAAGGTCTGAATTCTAGAATACTGGCAGCCGCCGGGGGTGGCGGAGGGTCTGGTGATGACGCCAGATCAGGCAGTCCGGATGGAGGGCCTGGCGGCAGGGTAGCCGGAGTGGACGGTGCGTTCACCTATTCCCAGACCCAAGGGCAAGCGCGGTACAGCACACCGGCTCGCGGAGGAAGCCAGGTGGCAGGTGGTGTGCCTTCGAAGCAAAACGGAACCGCTGATAGGGGTTATTCCGGTGTCTTCGGTGCTGGAGGGTCCGGATTTAATTCTGACTTCACTGGTGGTTCTGGAGGTGGGGGTTGGTATGGCGGCGGGGCAGGCGGCGATCTTAACTACGGCATGGGCTCTGGTGCCGGTGGTTCCTCGTTCATCTCGGGCTATCCAGGGGCGGTCGCGTTGTCCGACACTTCGGCGGCGAACGCCGGCAATCCCAGGACGCATCGCCCTTCGACCGATTCTCCCGTCGACCGTGCCACGCAGGTCATCGATGGACGGGAATACCGGTTCACCGGCTATGCGATGGCGGCCGGCGACGAGTCCATGCCCGACTGGGGCAAGAGTGACGGCTCCCTGATGACCGGCAATGCGGGCGACGGCCACGCCCGAATCACCCTGCTCTAGATTGTTCAAGCCCGCGTCTTCTTGACATGACGGGCGTCCCTTTTTTCTGTCATCCCGAGCGGCCCTCTTTTCTGTCATCTCGAGCGGAGGCGTAGCCGTAGTCGAGAGATCTCATGCATTGGCTGCCAACAAACAAGATCCCTCGACTACGCTGCGCTTCGCTCGGGATGACAGAAAGAAGATGGCGAGGAAAACAGAATACTCGGCACTCTACCAAGGTTCTCAACGTAGTATTTGTTGCCGGTGGCTTGTGAGGTGCATCGCCGAAGGCATAATTATGTATTATACATATGTATTACAATATTAGGTGTGAGAGGATGCCATGCAGGAGGAGAACAATCCGATAGTCCACCCGAGGATCCATGAACTGCATTCCGAGATCGAGGATGGGGATGTGCTGGCCGCCTGGAGGTCGGCGCTGCTCTCAGCTCCAAGGATGGATGGGACGGGCTCGTGGATCACGGTGGGCGTGGATGGAAGGGTTAGGCTCATCGAAATGGTTTCCGTCCGCGGCCGCGGGGGGCGCTGGCTGATTTACCATGCGATGACGCCGCCTTCAATGAAGACAATGAACGAACTGAAACATGCAGGAAGGAAATCATGAACCGTGACGAAATCAACAAGCTGTTCGGCGTGACCGACCGTCAGCTCGACACCATGGCCGAAGAGTACGAGAACGGCACATGGAAAGGCCATGTCGGCACTATCAGGCCGGGACGACCCAGGATGTTCGAGGAGGAGCTGGAGACCATATCGTTCCGCATCCCCAAGTCGCGCGTGCGAGAGATCGACAGGAGCGCCAAGGAGCATGGCGAGTCACGATCCCAGTTCCTGCGCCGCACCATCGACCAAGCCTTGCCGGCCTGACAATGGTTGACTACGCCTCGAGGTGAGCTGAAAGCAGAAGCATAAACGATTCAATGTGTATCATTACATACATAGTGTATTCAATACATGTTTTCTATTCATGCTGCCTGCGTTTGGCGAAGGGCGTTTGCCAAGGAGGGGATGTGACCGTCTCGATCGTTGTTCCTGTGCTGAACGAGCAGGATAACCTGCAACCATTTTTTACTGTATTGCAAGAGATTGCCGGCAAGCTTGATGCCGATATGGAGTTCATATTCGTGAATGATGGGTCCACCGATGGATCGCTGCACATTCTCGAACGCATGCACGAAGCTCACCCGTGCGTTCATTATGTCGATTTCTCGCGAAACTTCGGCAAGGAGGCGGCAATCCTGGCAGGTCTGGAACGATCTACGGGGGAATTCGTCGCGGTGATGGATGCAGACCTGCAGGATCCTCCCGAGCTGCTGCTCGAAATGCATACGTTGGTAGCTTCCGGAGCATACGATATGGTCGGTTCGCGCCGGATCTCGCGGACCGGTGAAAGCTGGCTTCGTTCGTTCTGCGCGAAGGCCTTCTACTGGCTGATCCGACGGATCTCGCGCACGCAGATGATTGATGGAGTCCGCGATTTCAGACTCATGTCGCGTCCTGTGGTGGAATCGGTTCTTGAACTGCGCGAATACAATCGATTCTCGAAAGGCCTGTTCAGTTGGGTGGGCTACCGCGTGAAATATCTTGAGTTTGAGAACCGTAAGCGCATCGGCGGACGCAGCTCATGGAGCTTTGGTGGTCTTGCAAAATACTCCGTTGACGGGATCATGAACTTTTCCAACGTCCCTTTGCAATTGGCATCATATCTTGGATTCCTTCTCAGTTTCCTCTCGATCATCGGCATCGGAATCGTGCTCTATCGCACCATCGTGTTTGGCGATCCTGTCGCCGGGTGGCCAAGCCTGGTGAGCATTATGCTGCTCATCGGCGGGTTGCAGCTCTATGGGCTTGGAATCCTCGGTCAATATATCGGACGCATCTATCTCGAATGCAAGAAACGCCCGCACTTCATCGTGCGCAAGGCCGAATAGTGGTCGCATGGCATCGGAACAGGAGAATTTGCTTCTTTATAGTGAGCGGCTGAGTGTGAGTCGTTTACTGTGAGTGGTTCATTATGAATGATTCACTGAGAGTGAATGTCGACAATCGTCGCGATTGTGCGCGAACATGGGTGAGGTCAGTTTGAAGGACTATCCGGCAGGACTATCTGGCAGAGCTGCTCAGCAGTTCGGCTCGGGATGGAACTGTGACGAAGCGATAATCGAGTTTGGGGGAGATCATATGGTGGAAGAACTCATTGTTAACTGTTTGCCACTCACCGAAGAGGAGCGAAAGACATTTCAAGAAGCCTCACCTGAGATACGTCAGGAGTTCGTTGGCGATCCACGACACCGATCCGACATGGTCTGGCCATGCCATGTGCCACAGGAGCTACGCGAGAAAGCGACCGCCATCATCGGCAACGCTCCGGTCGATGAAGTCAGGGAATGCAAGAATCTCAGATGGCTCCAGACATACAGCGCGGGCGTGAATTCGTATACCGGTGAGGGAATCCTTCCCAAGGGAGTGCTGCTTTCCGGGGCGTCGGGTGCCTACGGGCAGGCCGTCGGCGAACACATGTTCGCATTGATGTGGGCACTGTTGAAAAAGCTTCCGCTTTATCGCGACAATCAACGCAAAGGTCTATGGCAGGATGAAGGTCCCGTCTCCACACCGGAAGAGTTGAAGGTCCTTGTGCTGGGAACGGGAGACATTGGTTCGCATTTTGCTGTCTTATCCAAGGCAGTCGGTTGCCACACTGCTGGTGTTCGCAGAAATGCCTCACATTGCGCACCAGGCATTGATGACATGCATGGTTTTGAAGAGTTGGAAGACCTGCTCCCACAGTCTGACGTGATTGCCATGAGTCTTCCCTCCACGCCAGATACCAGGCATCTGATCAATCGGCATACGCTGAGCCTGATGAAGCCCAATGCCATAGTGCTCAACGTTGGTAGGGGAGATGCCATAGATTCTGATGCCTTGGGAGCGGCATTGCACGACAGGACGATCCAGGCCGCCGGCATCGATGTTACGGAGCCCGAGCCCCTGCCCGAAGATCATCCGCTGTGGAATGAGCCCAATTGCCTTATCACTCCACATATCGCAGGTGGGAACCATCTTGAAGCGACAAGCCGCGAGGTTCTCAGCATCGTTCTAGAAAATATAAGGCGTTATGCTGCCGGGAAGCCACTGCTCAACGAAAGCAAATAACAGATTGGACATGTTTCGCTCGACATTCTGAGTTTTGCGGCAATTGTGGAGTACACGAGGCCAAAACCGTTGAATTATCGTCCGGCACTAAGCCAAAAAACACTGGCTATACTTCGGAATTGCCGCAAAACTCACAATCTCGGTGAGAAGTGCTTCGGATTCGTGTGAAAGTCCATTGTTTTTGCCTGGTTTGGGCAAAATGAAGTTCTGAGACCTTTTCGGATTGGTATTTGACGCATTTCGAAGAGAAAGGATTCAGCGAGCCACGGCAGTCGCATTTTGTCATTGCCTCGACTATCCTTATTGAGGTTGCGCGACTGGAAGCCGCGATATAAGTAACCGAACCGAACAGCAGCGTTTGATATCGGACGTTATGCATGAGAGGCAGGTGATAACGATGATGAGGGTATTCAGCACCGTCAGCGGACAAATCGAACAAATAGATAAACCAGAACCCGGATCATGGTTATGCCTGAGCAATCCTTCGGATGTCGAACTTGCCAATGTCTCGCAGTCGTCCGGAATCGACCTCGCAGACCTGCGCGCACCTCTTGATGACGAGGAACGTTCCCGCGTCGACGTCGAAGACGATTACACGATGATCATCGTTGACATTCCAACGGTCGAGGAGCGTGGAGGCCGAGATTGGTATGAGACAATCCCTCTGTCGATCATCGTCACCGAGAATCTGATCATCACCGTATGCATCCAGGACACGAATCTGCTGCACCCATTCATGGAGGGCTCGATTCGTGGATTCAACACCTATATGAAGTCACGCTTCATCCTTCAGGTGCTGTATCGCAACGCCACAACGTATCTGCGATATCTGCGATTCATCGACAAGGAATCGGACAAGTTGGAATTGAAGCTGCGTCATTCGATGCAGAACCGCGAGATCATCATGCTGCTCGAACTGAGCAAGACCTTGGTCTACTTCGCGACCAGCTTGAAGTCGAACGAGATCGTGCTCGAAAAGCTCACCAGCCTTGAGCGCATTCGACAGTATCCTGACGATGAGGACCTGCTCGGCGACGTCATCACGGAGAACAAGCAGGCCATCGAGATGGCCAACATCTATTCGGGAGTTCTTTCGGGAATGACCGACGCGTTCGCCTCGATCGTGTCGAACAACGTGAGCAACGTCATGCGCATATTCACCATCATTTCGATAACCCTGTCTATTCCGACACTCATATTTTCCATGTATGGCATGAACTTCCAGCAGGGCATGCTGGGCATGCCGTTCACCGACAAGCCTTGGGGATTCGGAGTAATTGTGATAGTCTCCATGGTACTTTCAGTCGTTGTGACGTGGTTCCTCACTCGTTCGAAACTGTTCAAATAAATTGGACCTCGGAATCCCGCCGTTACAATGCTGTGCTAAGTTTGCGACCATAATCAGGGGAGTTTGTGGCTTAATCCGCCAATGAACCCTGAGGGTCGCATGACCACATAGAAAGGATCGCTCCGATATGACAACAAGTACTGCGCCTGCAAGTCTGGACACGAAGGTTAGCTCAGTGGCGGACGAAGACAAACCATTGTTGGAAATGAGCCATGTGGAGAAATACTTCGGTGATCTTCATGTTCTCAAGGACATCAATCTGAAGGTCACCAAGGGCGAGGTTCTTGTCATCATCGGACCTTCCGGATCAGGAAAGTCAACGCTTTGCCGCACCATCAACAGACTGGAGACCATCGATTCGGGAACGATCACCATCGATGGTGTGCCCCTTCCCGAGGAGGGCAGGCAGCTGACCAAGCTTCGTGCCGAGGTCGGCATGGTGTTCCAGTCCTTCAACCTGTTCTCGCACAAGACCATTCTCGATAACGTCACGCTTGCCCCCCGCAAGGTTCGTGGCCTGAGCAAGGCGGATGCCGAAAAGGAAGCGATGGAGCTGCTCGCCAGAGTGGGTGTCGATTCCCAGGCGCAGAAGCTTCCAGCGCAGCTTTCCGGTGGTCAGCAGCAGCGTGTCGCGATCGCTCGTTCGCTTGCGATGCACCCCAAGGTCATGCTTTTCGACGAACCGACCAGTGCCCTCGATCCTGAAATGATCAACGAAGTGCTCGATGTGATGGTCGACCTTGCAAAACAGGGCATGACCATGATCGTCGTCACCCATGAGATGGGCTTTGCCCGTCAGGCCGCCAACCGCGTCGTGTTCATGGCCGATGGCGAGATCCTAGAGGATGGCACTCCAGAAGAGTTCTTCACCCATACCAAGACCGATCGAGCCAAGGATTTCCTGAGCAAGATCCTTGATCACTGATTCGATTCGAGCGGTGGTTCGGATCCATTCATCGATTGGACCGGACCGCCTTGCAGTCATACGACATTCGGTGCAAAGGCGGCAACGCGCGGCAGCACTCAACGATTTGCTTCGAATGCCTGGACGATTCTGACATCGTCATCTGTCTCATGATGTGAAACAAGTTTCGGATATTGAAACAATTCACTTGTAGTTTGAAACGCATTTCCCTTGAACGAAAGTAACTCCGGGGAGAGTTCTGGGGAAACCTAAGAGAAGGAATAATCAGATGAAAAGAGTTATGCGAAAGATACTTGCAGCGGCCGTGTCCGTTGCGGCGCTTGGTTCGCTTGCAGCCTGTGGCAGTTCCTCAAGCAGTTCTTCCAGCGGTCCTCAGCTCAAGATCGGCATCAAGTTCGACCAGCCAGGGCTCGGATTCAAGCAGGGCAGCACCTATACAGGCTTTGATGTGGACGTGGCCAAGTATGTCGCCAAGAAGCTTGGCTATTCCGCCAATCAGATCGTCTGGAAGGAAGCTCCTTCGAAGCAGCGTGAAACCATGATCCAGAACGGTGACGTCGACATGGTCGTTGCGACGTACTCCATCTCCGATGACCGCAAGAAGGTCGTCGACTTCGCCGGACCATACTTCGTCGCAGGGCAGGACCTTCTGGTGCGTGCCAATGACAAGTCAATCACCGGTCCAAAGTCCTTGAATGGCAAGAAGCTGTGCTCCGTGACCGGTTCGACATCGGCCCAGACGATCCAGAAGGAATTCGCGAACAAGGTGCAGCTCATGGAACAGACCGGATACGCGGAATGCGTGACCGCTCTGATCTCGGGCACCGTCGATGCCGTCACCACCGATGACATCATTCTTGCAGGACTCGCCGCAGCCAAGGGCGACGGCCAACTCAAGGTCGTCGGCAAGCCATTCACCGAGGAACGCTATGGCATCGGCGTGAAGAAGGGCGACACCACTCTGGTCAAGAAGATCAATGCGGCGCTCAAGGACATGGTGAGCGATGGTTCATGGAAGAAATACATCGATTCCGCGACCAAGGGCACAGGCTACACGCCAAACGCGAAGTACAATCCTCCTACAGTCTTTGATGCCAAGTCGAGCACCACTGACTTCTGACCTCCAAGGGCTCGCACATGTCTAGGACGTCTGGGATGTCTGAGATGTCTGCGACACAGACGGTTGCGAGCCCTGACCGTCATCGGGCATGCACAGACGATGAATGCGTGCAGGATGACCACCATCCGAGCTGCGTGCCCTTTTCGTGGCAGCCAGTGTTCATGACTGTCAGTGTTCGTGACAGCCTGTGTTCGTGGCAGCCAGTGCAATCCATGTAGAGACGACTTGTGGAAAGTGATGAAGTATGTCGGATTTCGTAACGCTTTTGACCTCATATGATGTGCTGGGCGCATTCAAGGTCAATGTCGAGCTCACGGTGTGGAGCGCGCTGTTCTCAGTGGTCATCGGACTCGTGCTGGTCATGATGCGCATCAGCCCAGTGGCCAGCCTTCGAGGATTCGCTACAGGATACGTCGAATTGTTCAAGAACATGCCGCTCACCATAATCATGGTGTTCATGGTCCTCGGCGCCTTTGGACAGCTCAAGTTCCAATTCTCGAGCAACTTCGACACGAACTTCTTCTGGCTCGCGGTCAGTGGCCTGTCGCTGTATACGGCGGCATTCGTGTGCGAATCGCTGCGTTCCGGCATCAACACCGTTCCGATCGGTCAGGCCGAGGCGGCAAGGTCTCTTGGCTTGGGATTCATGCAGTCCGCGAGCATTGTCATCCTGCCTCAGGCCGTCAGGGGTTCGGTCGCACCTCTGGGCAATACGCTCATCGCACTGCTGAAGAACTCGACGGTCGCTGCCGCGGCATCGGTGGGCACGGAAACGTCAAGTCTGATGAGCTCGATGATTGAGAACAATGGCTCGATGATCATCTACATATTCCTCATCTTCGCCATTGGCTACGTCATCATGATCATTCCCATCGGGCTGCTCACGACGTGGCTGTCGAACAAACTCGCGGTGAGAAGATAGGAGGAGCGAACATGAGCGCAACAACATCGATGTCATCATCCACATCACCGTCATCGGCCTCGCCAACGCCAACGAGTCCTGTGCAGGACAGGCCGAAATTGAAGCGTCGTGCTCCCGATGACAAGCGTTCCGTGCTTTTTGACGAGCCAGGACCGAAGGCACGGCGCAAGATAGCCGTCGCAAACACCATAGCCGCCATCATCTTCATCGTTCTGATAGTCCTTGTGCTGCGTAGGCTGGCGAATCCGCCGCAAGGCCAGAACCAGTTGAGCTGGTCGCTCTGGGATCCTGCGCTCAACTGGGATGCGTGGAGGGACTTCTACCGCCCGGGACTGCTGAGCACCGTCAAGGCTTCGATTCTTGCGGTCATCGGATCGGTCGTATTCGGCATCATCTTCGGCATCGGACGACTGCTTGACTTCGCGCCGATTCGTTGGCTTTCATCGATCATCGTCGAGTTCTGCCGCGCCGTTCCGGTGCTGCTGTTCATGATCTTCCTGTGGCAGGCTTTCGCAGCCCTTGGCTTTTCTGACAATTCGGCATTCCTCGCGGTCACCTGGGGCCTGATACTCTACAACGGATCGGTCGTCGCAGAGCTGGTTCGTTCCGGCGTCGGCAATCTTCCCCATGGTCAGCGGGAGGCTGCGCTGGCTCTTGGCATGAGTCCCGTCCGTTCGCTGATGTCCGTCGAGGTGCCGCAGGCCCTGATCGCCATGCTTCCGGCACTGATAACCCAGCTTGTCGTGGTTCTCAAGGACACCGCCCTGGGGTCGATCATCACCTACACCGAACTGCTTCAGGAATCCCGCCGTCTCGGATCGTCATACTTCAACATGCTGCAGGCACTGGTTGTCGCCGCAGTCATATACTTCATTCTCAGCTATCTACTTTCCCGAGTTGCGGAAGGGCTGCCCAGCAGGATGCAGAAGAGAACCGCTGGCTTCGCTGCAGAACCGGTTCAGGCTCCGATAGCGATCCTTGATCCTTCGAACGTGACGATGATCGAGCGCGCAGAGGAACGCGAACTGCCATTGAGCGGCACCGAGCCTGAGTTCCATGACCATTACCACGGTTCGAACGCGGTTTCAGGTCATTGGAGAACCAGCCATCAGGAACATGGACACGAACCGCGTCAGTCCGATTCACAGGAGTAGAGTCCATATTCATGACCAACGGAGGCGCCCACATCGCGTGGGCGCCTTTTATGTTGGGAAGATTTGTATGTTGGGAAGATTTGAGTTGACGAAACGACGGGCATCGTCACAAGGCGATGGCTGTCGTGGCGGACAACGTCCACACAGTGTCCATATACATGGAGATAATGCGACTTATGGCTTTTGAACAGGATAACAATGGGCAGGCTGACGTTCCAGCCGAACCTGAATATCGATACAATGCAGAACTCGCTCAGCACATCGAAGGCAAGTGGCAGGATCGCTGGCAGCGGCAGGGCAGCTTCTGGGCTGCGAATCTTGATGGTGAGCTCACCGATGGCGATGGCAATCATGCCGATGGCCGCACGCCGTATTTCGTCATGGACATGTTCCCCTATCCTTCAGGCAAGGGCTTGCATGTCGGTCATCCTCTTGGATACATCGCCACCGATGTGGTGAGCAGATACCACCGCATGAAGGGCGAGAACGTGCTTCATGCCATGGGCTATGATGCCTTCGGACTTCCTGCCGAGCAGTATGCCGTGCAGACCGGTCAGCACCCCCGAGTCACCACCGAACAGAACATTGCCAATATGCGCCGTCAGCTCCACCGCCTGGGTCTGAGCTTTGACGACCGCCGTTCATTCGCCACGATCGATCCAGGATACATGCGCTGGACGCAGTGGATCTTCACGAAGATCTACAACTCCTGGTATGACCCTGAGTTCGTACGCAAGGATGGCGGCAAGGGTTCGGCGCGTCCGATCGAGGAGCTTGTCGAGGCCTTCAAGAGTGGCAGGCACACGATTCCTGGCCACGAGTCCGAGTCATGGGATGCGCTGAGCGAGCAGGAGCAGAGCGATGTGCTCAACGACTTCCGTCTGGCTTACATCTCAAAGTCTCCGGTGAACTGGTGCCCCGGCTTGGGCACGGTTCTGGCGAACGAGGAAGTCACCTCCGAGGGCCGTTCGGAGCGTGGAAACTTCCCCGTGTTCCAGCGTGAGCTTCGCCAGTGGTCGATGCGCATCACCGCGTATGGCCACCGTCTGATAGCAGATCTGGACACGCTCGACTGGCCGGAGAAGGTCAAGCTCATGCAGCGCAACTGGATTGGCGAATCGCATGGCGCTTCGGTCCATTTCTCGGTTGAAACGCCTTCTGGCGTCAAGGACATGAAGGTCTATACGACTCGTCCTGACACGCTGTTCGGCACCACCTTCGCGGTAGTATCTCCCGAGCATGCCTTGCTTGACAGCGTTCCAGCCGCCTGGCCTGCCGACATTCCATCCGATATGGCTGAGCTCTGGACTGGGGGCTATGCAACGCCTGCCGAGGCGGTCCACGCATACCGTCTCGAAGCGGAGAAGAAGACATCGAAGGATCGCGTCGACGAGCAGAACGAAAAGACCGGCCTGTTCACCGGACTCTATGCGACGAATCCGATAACCGGTGCGAAGCTTCCGATCTTCACCGCCGACTATGTGCTTATGGACTATGGCACGGGTGCGATCATGGCCGTTCCTGGCGGCGATGACCGCGACTATGATTTCGCGACGAAGTTCGGGCTTCCCGTGGTCTATACCGTCAAGCCTTTGCCTGATTCTGGCGATGACCTGAGCAACTATGAGGGCAAGGCTGCGTTCGTATCTCATGATGGCATCGTGATCAATTCTTCGACTGAAAAGACCGAAAAGCTGGGCGACGCGCTGTCGCTTGATGGGCTTCGCGTCGATGATGCCATCGCTCGAGTGACCGCGTGGCTGCAGAAGGCGAAGGTTGGCGAGGGTACGGTTTCGTACCGTCTGCGCGACTGGCTGTTCTCGCGTCAGCGGTATTGGGGCGAACCGTTCCCAATCGTGTATGATGACGACAACGTGCCTCACACGCTGCCAGACAGCATGCTGCCGGTGAATCTGCCGGAGGTGCCTGACTACACGCCGAAGACATATGATCCCGAAGATGCCGACACCAATCCCGAGGCACCGTTGAGCCGCAACGACGACTGGGTGCATGTCACCCTCGATCTTGGCGACGGGCCGAAGCGGTATCATCGCGACACCAACACGATGCCGAACTGGGCGGGTTCGTGCTGGTACTATCTGCGCTACCTCGATCCGGACGACGCGCAGCACATGGTCGATCCCGCCGAATGCGAGTATTGGCTTGGACCAAACCATAATTCGACCGCGGGCGAGTCGGGTGGAGTCGACCTCTATGTCGGCGGGGTGGAGCATGCGGTGCTGCACCTTCTCTATTCGCGTTTCTGGCACAAGGTGCTCTACGATCTTGGCTTCGTCGATTCGATGGAACCATTCCACAAGCTCTTCAACCAGGGCATGATTCAGGCGTATGCATACACCGACAGCCGCGGACAATACGTGCCTGCCGCCGAGGTCGAGGAACATCAGGAAGGTTCCGAGACCACCTACATATGGAATGGCGAGCCAGCTTTCCAGGAATTCGGCAAGATGGGCAAGAGCCTGAAGAACATCATCACGCCGGATGACATGTACGCCACCTATGGCGCGGATACCTTCCGCCTGTATGAGATGAGCATGGGACCTCTTTCGGAGTCGCGCCCGTGGAACACGCGCAATGTGGTCGGCGGCATGAGATTCCTGCAGCGTCTGTGGCGCAACGTGCTCGACGAGAGTACCGGCGATGTCAAGGTCGTCGACGATCAGCCCGACTTGAAGACCTTGAAGCTCCTGCACAATACGATTCATGACGTGACGGAGGAGATGGAGGCGATGCGTCCGAATACCGCCATTTCTCGCCTGATTGTGCTCAACAATCATCTGACGTCATTGCAGGCGGTGCCGCGTTCGGCCGTCGAGCCCTTGATCGTGATGCTGGCTCCTGTCGCACCGCATATCTGCGAGGAGCTGTGGGAGAGGCTCGGCCATGAGGATTCGCTTTCCGCAGCGGCATGGCCGGTCGAAGAGGAACGCTATCTTGGCAAGGACAATGTCACCGCGGTGGTGCAGGTGAAGGGCAAGATTCGTGGAAAGCTTGAGGTTTCGCCCGACATTTCGGCAGACGAGCTGCAAGCTTTGGCTTTGGCGCTTCCGACGGTTCAGGAGCATCTTGGTGGCAAGCCACCGCGCAAAATCATCGTCAAGGCGCCGAAAATTGTCTCTGTGGTCCCTCAACCCTGATGTGAACAGCGAATAATCGAACGAGATCTTGAGTTTTGCGGCAATTATGAAGTACATGTTGTGAAAAACGTTGATGCGGCCATTGGAATCAGGCCAAATCTGGGCTTGATACTTCGCAATTGCCGCAAAACTCAAGATCTCGTTCGATTTGCCTTGATTCTATGAGATTTTCAGTCTAGAAATGTCACATTCGACCACAATGGTGTGGGAGATTGTGCGTGCCGTCAGCCGCGTTCACGATTGAGGGATGGATGCGCACACTACTCGTCTCAGACGAATCGCAGGATCTCGGGAACATGACAAGGATTCGGCGAATGCCGAGGACAGTCTGGATGCCCAGGGCGGTCTGAATATCAGGCAGGGTCTGGATGTTGAGAAACGTCTGGATGCCAGGCAAGGTCTGAATGGATCAGGCCAGGATCTGCTGACGGAGCTGACTTCGATGAAATCAGCAGCGATTCCGGTCCCGTCGCTTTCCAAGGATGCGCCGTTCGATATGGAGCACGAAACGGATATGCCAATCGAAAGGCTGAAACTCTCGGGAATGAAGCCATCACTGGGAGCGCATTCCGAGTCTTTCTCGGGGATTCACGCGCGGACGCAGCCAAGACTCGTCTTCACGCAGGCGCAGGCCATCGTCGTGATACTCATTCTTGTCTGCGCTCTGGCGGCAAGCATGACCTTGTTGATACGGCAGCGAATCCATTATGGGAACAGCCAGGATCTGGCGGCTCTCGCCTTGAGCAGAAGCACTGAATCGAACGGGAACGCGGCTGAGGATGCTGGAAATGACGCCGGAGATGACGCTGATGAGAATGCCCAGAGCGGCACTGGAGCGGATGCCTCCTCGGAGTCTGCGGCCCAGCAGTCCATGGAAACGGACACGGGGAATTCCGTGGATGCGACTGATGATGAACAGGGGGCCTTGTCTTCTCAGCAACCGACGCAGACTGCCGAATCCGACAGTCGGATAAATATCAACACCGCGGATGCCAATGAACTGATGACCCTCAATGGCGTAGGACCGGTGACGGCAGAGAAGATATTGGAGTATCGCAAGCGCGCGGGGAAATTCGTCAGTGTGGATGAATTGCTTGAAGTGAGTGGGATAGGCGCGAAAACCTTGGAGAAACTCAGATCTCAGGTGAGAGTCCAATGAGGCTCGAATCTCGTTCTGGCACATTCACGGCAGCGTGTGTTTCTGATCATAGGACTCGATGCAGCGGTGAGCCGTTTTGTGGGCGGTCATCGAGACTCAACGGCAACGCTGATCTGCGAATGGTGCCTGTCGCGGTGTCGGTGTGGGTGACGGCCCTGCTGATGTCCAAGGCGTTCCCTCACGGTCCGCTTGCTGCTGGAATGGCAGTGGAGACGATACGCCGGGCAATGCCTGTCTTGGCTGTGGCGGTGACTGTTATCGCCATTGGAATCATTGCGAGTCTGCCACTTTTGAACGACTGGAAACGGCATATCTGCAATTGGGTGCTTCGATTGCTGCCTTCGGTGATGGCCGTCGTTGCGGGAAGCGTCATCACGATCATTGCATGCTTCGTTTCGATCATGGGAGCGCAGGCGGGCAATCCCTTGACGAATGCGGCATATTCCCATTTATCCAGAGTGAGCGTGGATTCGATCATCGTCATCGATCAGCCTTGGCAGCGCTCTGCGCGAATGGGATATGACTTCATGGCCCGGTGCACTCTCGTGTCCGTCAGGCACAACGGTGTCGAGGCATTCGCACAGCTTGCAGTCAGACTATTCGTGCAGGGCGATGTCTCGAATCTCGAGCGTGGCGGGAGCTATGCGATGTCGGGAATGCTCGAACGATCCGGCTGGAACGATGACGAACCATGGATAAGCGCGACAATCGAATCAGGACAGGTGGATGACGCGTCATCGATGGACAAGGCCGCTGGTCATGATGACACTCACGGCACTGACACGTCTGCAATCTCGGAGGGACCGATTGCCGTAAGGTCTCCGCCCCTGCACTGGCGTGCAGTGGACGCGATGCATCGGAGTTTTGCCAGAGTGGTAGGCGGATTGAGCGATCAAGGGCGACTTCTGGTGACGGGCCTGACCTTGGGAACCGATACGGAGATGCAGCTCGGCATCAGTGAGGACGATGACATTCCACCGATCGACGAGAACTATGTCCAGCGAAGTAAGGATCAGTTCAAAGCCGCTGGAATCATTCACCTTATGGCGGTGTCTGGAAGCCATTTCATGCTCATTCCCATGATCTGCCGTTGGGTGAGAGCAATCTTCAGACTGCCCAGGTCCGTGATCGCTCTGGTGCACGGATGCTTCGCCATCGCGCTGAGCGGGATGGTCTTTCCCTCCGACTCGGTTTTGCGTGCCGCATCAACGACTGCCGGAATCGGTTCGTTGACGATGCTCGTTGGCAGAAGAGGACAGAGCGTGCACCAGCTGCGTGTGGTGATTGCATTCGCACTGATCGTGCATCCTCCACTTGCACGAAGCTACGGCTTTGCGCTCTCATGCGCCGCAGTGCTGGGCATCGGTCTGTGGTCAGGGCGATTGACGGCGTGGCTGCGCTCGGTGATGCCGCTGGGCATGGCCGAGGCAATCGCGGTGACGGTTTCAGCCCAGGCGCTCACGCTTCCCATTCAGGTTCTGCTGCAGCCAGAGATTACCGTGCTATCGATTCCGGCGAATCTAGTCGTCGCACCCTTCACGGCGGTGGCGACAATATGCGGCTTGCTGGCACTCCTCGTCTCCTGGTGCGCACCACAGCTTGGCTGGCCGCTGGTCTGGATGGCGAGTTGCGCGACAGCCATCATCGATCGGTGTGCTGCGATGTTCGCAGAGATCGAATGGTCAACGCTGCCATGGGCGCGTGGAATTCCAGGTGCTGCGTTCGTGCTTTTCGCCGAAGTGATCTTCGTGGCCTGCTTCGTGGGAGTGCGACGATTCATCGTTGCCTTCCGCAGGACGCGCAATCCAGTCGAATGGGAGTTCGGCGAGCTTCACGGAGTTCACCATGAAGCCTCGAGGCTTGACAGCATGCGACTCTGGTGGGCTTCGACGATGTCTCTGATCGACCTGCATGGCTCGCCAGGCCTGAGCCGGTCACGCGGAGTCAACACCTTCCGCGCCAAGCATGATGTCCAGCGATGACGGGACATTGGAGGCATGGCAAATAGGCGGAGTCGGCATGCGGCTATGACAGTGATTGTCGGGGGAGACGACTACCTCAATCAGCTCAACGTGCATGATGCCGAACGCGCTGCCTGCGCCGAACGGCCGGATGCTGAGGTCATCGAACTGGATGCATCCGATTGCGACTCCTACGGCTTCGACGAGGCAGTGAGCCCCACCTTGCTCAGCGATGTCTCAATCGTCGTTCTGCGCAACCTGCAGCAGGCGAGTGAAGGCCTCGGCAGCGCGCTTGAACGCTTCTGCACGGATGCGAGCGGAAATCCAGGCGATTCCAGCGTCGTGATCTGCCAGCATGAAGGCGGGAACAAGGGCAAGCGGCTGCTCAACTCGCTGAAGGGCAAGGGTGCCGACCTGAAGATGGTTCCCGACCTGAAGAAGTTCGACGCGAAGATCAACTTCGTCTATTCGCTGTTCGAGCAGCGGAAAAGACGCATTGAGCCCTTGGCGGCCCAGCAGCTGGTGAATGTTCTTGGAGACCGCACTGGCGAGCTTGCAGCCATGTGTGCTCAGCTTTGCTTCGACTTCGACGAGGATCCGATATCGCAGGCGACTGCCGACGGATATTTGATCTCAGACCCGCAGGTTACGGGATTCGCGGTTGCCGACAAGGCTGTCGCAGGCGATGTGACAGGGGCCATCATTGGGCTGCGTGCGGCGATAGAGCAGGGGATCGCACCCTTGGCGCTGATCGGCGCGCTCGCATTGAAGCTTCGGACTCTGGCAAAGGCATCCGCAATAAGGCATGGAGCGATATCGCAGGCAGAGGCCAAGGCTAGCCCATGGCAGCTGCGCGCGGCCGCCCGTGAGCTTTCCGGTTGGTCGTCAGAGGGGTTGGGACGGTGCATTCAGAGCCTCGCCTTGGCGGACGAGCAGTGCAAGAGCAACGGCGGCGATCCGCTATATGCCCTTGAGCGAGCGGTCGGCGCAATTGCGGCAAAGGGCGCAAACTCGAATGGCAATGGCATGATGTCTAGAAATCAAGGACGATACTGAACATGGTTGAGCAATCTGGAATGGCAGGGTCTGGAACTGCAGGGTCTGGAACGGCAGAGTATGGAACTGCAGAGGCAGCGAGGCCGCTGCGCATCGAAGTTCCCAGCGACACGGATATGAGATCATTGGGTTCACGGCTCGCCGGACTCGTTCAGGGCGGTGACGTGATCGTGCTCTCAGGCCCTCTGGGCGCGGGAAAAACCACGCTCGCTCAAGGTTTTGGACGTGGACTCGGCATTGAGAAGCCCATAGTTTCGCCAACGTTCACCATTGCAAGGGAACTGAATGGAAAATTCGCAGATGGCAGGGACGCACACCTGATTCATGTCGATGCATATCGTCTGGGAAGCGAGGGGTTCGAGCCAGGGGACGGCATCAGGAACCGTCTGCTCGATGAGCTCGAATCGCTCGGACTCGATGAGGAGCTGGAAAGCCCGGGCGAATCGAGTGTGGTGCTGATGGAATGGGGTGAGCGCATGGCCCAGGAACTCGCTCCAGAACGTTTGGAAATACATATAGAGCGTCCATCGGGAACCGAGCCTTCCAACGCAGCGGGCAATGCGAGCGCAGGATCGTCCGTCGACAAGGGGACCTACGACAAGGGCGCCTATGGACCTGGCGCAGCTGAGGCATCTCAGAGAGACGAAGAGCTCACCAGCAATGGGACACGCGAGGTTTGCCTGAGGGGAGTAGGCTCTGCTTGGGCTCATAGAATGCAGGAACTTCGGGAGGCTTTGTGATCATGGATGCACCAGTGCGCGAACGGAAGGGCGGAACCCAGGCAGAGGGTCCCATACTCGTGATCGACACGTCCTTTGGCTCGACCGTTGGCATCGTCGGACAAAGGCCGATCTCACAGAGCGATTCGAGGTCGCATGTCGAGAATCTGCAGCCCAACATAGACCGCGCCGTGACAGAGGCTGGACTTTCCTTGGGCGACATCGCCACGATCGTCGTCGGTGTCGGCCCTGCACCCTTCACAGGTCTGCGTGCAGGCATCGTCACCGCAAAGGCCCTCGCCTTCGCCACGGGTGCGACCCTGATAGGCCAGAACGTATTGGAGCCCGAGGCCGCATGGATGGGAACTCATTCGCGCTGCGACGAAACGGATGCGCCGTGTGGCGAAGACGAATCCCAGGGGCTGGCCGATGTCACGGGAAGCGGACGCTCACAGGACGCCAGCCATCTGGTACTGGCAGTGAACGATGCCCGTCGCAAGCAACTCTATTTTGGGCTGTACCTGGTGAATCCTCGTTCGGAGGGCAAGGACGAATCCGCGGACTGCGCATCGGGTTCACTGCCACCGGTCGTGCCGGTCGATGCGGTCATGCCGATTGACATCGACTACCCCGACAACATCGTGTCGCGGGTCAACACCTATCTCGAAGACCTGTCACAGCGCTCGGCGAACATCAGGGTTGACGTCATGGGACATGGGATCGAGCGATATGCCGAAATCCTGAACGGCATCGAATGCCTGCAAAGGATGCACGAAGGGTCAGTCTTGGAATCCGGAACGGAAGGCATCGAGGCCTTCGCCGCGCTCGCCATGGCGCATCATCGCGATGGCGACGACACCACGGCCAATCCGATGTATGTCAGAAGACCCGATGTGCAGATGCCCAATCCCTTGAAGAGAGTGGTGAATCCATCATGATTCGCGCCGTTCAGGAGTCTGACATTCGGCAGATCGTGTCGATTGAGGCGCGGCTGTTCGGCAAAGGTGCATGGACCTATGCGATGGTTCGTCAGGAACTCAACGCACCGGCGCGCACCTATCTCGTGGATGTCGCCGATTCGCTGGCCGCAGACCTTCCAGACGGCGAGGAACGGCGAATCCGAGGATATGGAGGTTTCTGGTATGACGGTGACGATGCCGAACTCATGACCATAGGCGTCGATGCCCCATACCAGCGTCAGGGGATCGGAAGCGCGATCCTCGAAGCCTTGCTGACGCAGGCCGCCACTCAGGGAGCCCGAAGAATGCTGCTTGAGGTGCGCGTCGATAATGATGCGGCGATTTCGATGTACGAGGCATTCGGCTTTGCGCGCATCGGCCTGCGCAGACGCTACTATCAGCCGGAAGGTGTGGACGCATATACGATGGCTGTGGACATAGGGCAGTCTCGCGGATCCGGTGAATCGAAGGGTGATGAGTGATGTCAGAACGAACGGCGTTGGACGCTGCAGAACATACGGCAGGGCGTTCCCGTGGAACGACGGTGCTGGGAATAGAATCGACGTGTGATGAAACCGCGGCTGCGATAGTCCGTGGCAGGACCCTGGTGTCGAACGTCGTGGCATCCTCGATGGAACAGCATGCCCGGTATGGCGGGGTCATTCCAGAGATCGCTTCGCGTGCCCATGCGGAGGCGTTCGTTCCCGTTGTCTCGAAGGCCCTCGAGGATGCCGATATGACGCTTGACGACATCGATGCCATCGCGGTTTCCGCAGGGCCGGGATTGGCAGGATGCCTTGCTGTCGGGGTTTCAGGGGCAAAGGCCCTGGCAGCCGCCAGCGGAAAGCCGCTGTATGGCATCAACCATGTCATCGGCCATATCGCTGTGACCCAGCTGCAGTTCGGGGATTTCCCGGACGATGTCCTGGCTCTGATCGTCTCTGGCGGGCATACGTCGCTGCTCCACGTACAGGACGTCGCAAGACATGTCGATGTCGTGGGAACGACGCTTGACGATGCAGCGGGCGAGTGCTTTGACAAGATCGCCAGATTGCTTGGATTCCCATATCCAGGAGGTCCCCACATCGATCGCCATGCCCAGCACGGCGACTCTCACGCGATTCATGTGCCCCAAGGACTCACTCAGGGCAAGTCTGCCGCAAAGCATCCTTATGATTTTAGCTTCTCCGGTGTGAAGACTGCCGTGGCACGCTGGGTCGAGGAGCAGCAGGGGCTTGGCAGGGAAATTCCCATCGATGATGTCTGCGCTTCGCTGGCTGACTCGGTTGCTTCCGTTCTCGCAAGGAAGGCGATTGCCGGGTGCAGGCAATATGGCTCTGACACGCTTATCGTCGGTGGTGGATTCTCCGCGAATTCCCAGCTGCGTTCTCGCCTCGTGGAGGAAGGGGAGAGGAACGGGATCTCCATTCGCATTCCACGCATTGCGCTGTGCACCGATAACGGGGCGATGGTCGCCATGCTGGGCGTGAATCTCGTCGATGCTGGCATTTGTCCCTCAGCACCCGATTTCGGCATTGATTCGGCGATGCCGATGGACAGAATCGTGATGTGAGAGCCTGTTCCGAAGTGGGATCGCGGGTAGTCTGTGAAGCGGCTCGCCCATCTGAAGCGGCTCGCATGCGACTCATGCATTTGCGATCGGCGTGTCCGCCGAAACGTGCATTCCAGCATATGTTCGGATGCGCGATGGAATGCCGAAGACTCGCTGATTTGCATTTCAAAAAAGAAGAATGTAACATCTATTTCTTGTGTGCGGCGGATGCCACACACGACATTCCTGCGTAGCTCAGTTGGCAGAGCATCCGACTGTTAATCGGACGGTCACTGGTTCAAGCCCAGTCGCAGGAGCCATATGAAAGGCCTTACGGCAGTAAGGAGAATAAGACTCCGAAGCAATCGAGCTTCGGGGTCTTTTTCGTTTATTGTGCAACAAACTGACATAGGTACGGAAAGACCCGCCGGAGCGAGGCCAAGAAAAAACAATCAAATGCCTGGGCCTTGGTATTTATGATTGAGTGCAGTGGCGGGCCTATTCGTTGCTGATGTGTTCGAAGCTGATCGGCGCTCCGATGGTCCATATCGCCGTCTTGACGATGTCCCCATTGGTCGAGCCGAACTCCACGCAGGCGACGTCGCGAACGGCCTGGCTCATCTCCTTTCGCAAAGTCTTGTACTTCGCCTCGGTTATCGGTCCGAACACATCTCCGTTGTAGTACACGTTCCATGCCATGATTGTCTCCTTGATTGAAAATCCTCCACGTCGACGTGGAAGAACTCATTATGCTGTTGGAATGCACACATTACTCCAGAAGACTGTGAGGAAAGAAATCTCCGGTCCGCAGAGTGAGGGATAGGCAGGCTGGAGCTCATATGAAGCGTCAGATTCCGGCCCATTCAAAAGCTAGGACACGAGCATGAGGGAAATGATCCAAATCCATGGGAAAGCCATGCCGGGGCGAGGCTAAGAGATTCAATTAGCTTAAATACTTTCCTGGTAGTTTACGAATATCTTAGTAATTGCTGTAATATCACGGTAATATGAGCAAATTCTTCTCTATGGTTTTCCGAATTCTGGAATTCTTCTGGTTCATGTGCCTGATTCCATTTTTTGCGACGTTTAATGGGGCGACTTCTGTCATTATCATTGCGGTCATATTAGGTTTGGCACTTGGTTGCCATAGCATTGCAAATAATCTAAATAGACGAGCAAAAGTTTCGCGAAATATTAAGAACAGAAATAGTCAAATTTCAATATCGTCAAACGTGAAAGCTGTTGATCAATCTCCAGCTTCCGGATCGCCGCGAATTAAATCGCATAAAGTTCTTCAACCCAATATGGGTAATGATGCGATTTTTCCTTACGCGAGCAGTGCTTTTCAGATTGATAGTCAAAGCAAAAGAGAAAGAGACTATTCTGATTATTTTCAAGAGACATACCTCCATTTTCAGACAATCGCGTTCAAGGCGGACTACATTTCACTCGATTTAGAGACAACTGGGCTACACAATTCCGATCGCATCATAGAAATTGGTGCTGTATTTGTATTCAAAGGTAAGGTCATAGGTGAATTCGATCAGCTAGTTAACCCTTGCTTACCTTTGACAGCGTTTATTACCCAGTTAACAGGAATAACAGATTCAGCCTTAGATGGCCAGCCGACAATCGACGTTGTACTCCCCGTTTTCTTGCGGCTAATACAAGGTAAGACAATTTTAGGCCATAATATTGCATTTGACATGGGGTTTCTATCACGAGAAGCGGTACATTTTGGTTTAGCTTCTCCCAGAAATCAGATGATTGATACCCTTGAAATAAGCAGTAAGATTTTTACCAACGCGCCATCTCACACTTTGGAAGCATTATTGATTCATCTTGGCATTTCCAACAAGGAAGATCATAGGGCTTGCTCTGATGCAAGGAATACATATCTTGCTTATGAACAGATGAAAAACATGAAGCAACCTATCGAACTTGGAGAAACTGAAATTCATCGTTCAGAGATAGTGAAATCCGATAGAACGAGTTCCTTTTTTAGATTGAACTATTTAAATAATATTGATACAGAAATGCAAAATTCACAGCCGGAGGGTGTAGTGCTCAAGGCTGATGGAGGAATAGGTGTCAGCGGAGTAGAAGAGCACGCAAAAGCACTCCAGAAATATGGCGCTGGTGCTTGGATTTGGGTGGTATTGAAAAAGGGTATTGTCCCGAAAGGTAAGAACCAGGGCGTCCCAACACTATGGGCAATTCTTGATGGAGAGACTATTGGGTATATGACCGCGCTTCAAGGATCGCGCCATTTGCCTTTCGTCAAAGGAACAGAAGCGGTGTGCAAGGCACATATCAAAGAAGGCAAGAAGCATCTAGAAATTCGAGTAGAAATGCCAAACTGGAAGTCGTGTGCATTATAGATCAATTAGAGTAGGCAATGTAAGATTCTGAAAATCTACTAACACCTGTATAGTAACGTCAAGCTCAACAGCAACTGAGTATGCCTCTCCCTCATAAACCCTCTTTAGGGTTGCATATTCGATTGGGGATATGCGCAGCGCTGCGGTCACAAGCCGAGTCCTATGCTCGAAGGGCGCTCCAATGACGCCATTGCAGCAGTCGTCAGCGTGTGACTAGTGCACCAGCTCGTGGGTGAGGGTGCAAGGCTTCATCGTATACGTCATACTGCAATCAATGACGATTAATCCCGTACTGGCATGATAGAAGCCCTCGAAGTCGACGGGCAGATTCCTGCTGTACGCCGCAACACCAATTGAGTCTGCATAGCGTCTCAACTGCCCGTATGACGTATGAGGTGTGATTGCCAGTTCAGGCACCTTCGTCTGCAAAGTGTTCGGACTCCTTCCTCTTGTTGCCGTCGCGTGAGACAGCAACACCAAAGCCAGACTGCCCAAGATCCTGCATGGCGAGTGCGACTTTATCATCTTCGGAGAGCGATGATATGTTGATTTTGGTCTTCTCGCTTTCGATGGCTAAAGATGCCTTGATCATCAGTGAGCGCTCGCTGTCAAGGAACGCTAGCATGTGACCTTCCCTGAATCGTTTGCGGATTATGCGCCTGGCCTTCACGAGCTGCTGGGTGTGCCTTCGACGGCCTCGTCCGCGTAATGGCTCCGTACGTTGAGGAAGTCCTGGAAATTCCTTCTCTCACCCTTTGCCGCCGAGCGGTCTTGCGGCGGCGTCCTCCTGTGTCCTCACACGGCCGAACCTGACGCTGGGATTCCTCAGCTGCCTGATGGGCTGAAGGTATGGCCTCAGGTCAGCTCAGTTCTGTGACATTCATGCAGATATGAAACAGACAGTGTGCAGCTCGTGCGCATCGGGTCACACGGTTTCCAGTGCTTTGAAGAGAGTCCGCCAGCGCTGCCGCATGACATCGCGACGGGTGGTTTCATGCGCGCAATGAGGCTCATCCACCTGGCCGAGGTCTCCGGTCTATCCATATGCCAGCTATCACATGTCCCTCTGCAACGGTGATCACTATCATTGCATCACGATGCAGATAAATCATGTCGATATGTATCTTATGATGGGCTCGTCGTGCAGTGGCACCGGCGGCCAAGGATCCGACAATCGATGCGTTCTATGCTGAAACGAACGGGGGTGCGACTCCATCTCGCCCTGCGTCTGCTTCGAGAAGCAGCCAGTCGAAGAACATGGTGAGCTCCGCACTGTCACGCGGATGCCTGAGAGTTCTGGACGCAACGCACTCAGGCTAGGACACGGCCGTCGATCCCTGTCTGCACTCGTGGAGCCATTGCGCTTAATCGGACGGTTGGAGGAAGAACACGAGTGTCTGGTCATCGCCCCATGAAATCAACAAACACGAATATATCCCAGTGCTACTCCTGCAAAGACTATGAGCCCATATCAGACACACACCTCAGCGTGTCGCCACAACGCGTGCAAGCCGAAGCAGACATACTTTATGTCGTATAGGACTCAGGACGGGATTCATCTTATACGGCCGAAGATGCGTCGACTCCGTGCTGCGGGTCTGGCGATAGCGTGATGCCTTGGGCAGCCGAATGTGCCACAGTGTTATTCGGTTCGAAGATGTCTGGTGAAATGGACTTCCTTCTTTCCCCGCTCATAGCCTATTGCGGCATAGAAATCATGGGCTCCGGTTCGTTCCTCTCCCGAGTTGAGCAGGATGTCATCGACCCCATGATGCCCTGCCCACTGTTCGATGCTGTGCATCAGAGCCCTGCCGACGCCGAGATAACGCTGATCGGCATTCACCGCCAGAGCCTCTATCTTGACCATTGGAGCGGTATAGGTGGCCTCCAGAATGTCGCCTTGCACGTATCCGACCACCTGTCCGCCACGGCATGCCACGAGAATGGCGGAGCTCGGTCTGGATGCGATTGATTCGATACGGCGTCGTGTGTCGGCGAGCGGATAGTCGTATTTCAATGCTTGCGAATTAAGGCTGTGAATTGCCGCGGCATCCTCGAGCGTGACGGTGCGAACGATCAACGATGTCGAACCAGACATGATATCGCCCATGATGTTTCTTCCTTGATAAGTTTCCCTGATGAATTCTCCAGTTGAATCCAGACACCAATTCGACTGACATTAGCACCGAATCCGTCCACGGGGCTCCGAGGATTCGACCCATGGCATCACGTGGGCCTCGGAGCCTCTTTGCCTTCGCCTTTGTCTGCCATGAAACGCTCCATCGCGATGTGGAACGTATCCGTCGAGTGGCTTAAGTGGTCGAGTGGCTGCAGGAATCGCCTTGAGCAAGGAGTGATACACTTCGGAACTGACTTAGTATTTTCCACCATGAAAAATACTCGGGTCGATATGTGGCACGCCGATGTGATTCGTATCGCAGCGGTTTCTTCATATCTACAAGGGTGTAAATGAACGGCGGCATGAGGTTGTGCCGTCAGAGCTGTGAACAGGAGCTAATCATGTTGATGTCATGGGATGACGCATCGCTGCGTGTCTCAATGGCTTCGACGTGTTCCAAGGGGTAGGCATGAATAAGGTTAAGCAATCAGTAACATATGCGTTCGGCGCATTCGGACACGATGCGTTCTATGCTGCACTGACGACGTATTTCATCACATTCATAACGAGTCAGTTGTTTGAGGATTCTGACGGCAAGCAGATCAATGGCTGGATGATCGGCTTCATCACGACGATGATCGTGGTCATTCGAATCGTCGAAATCTTCTTTGACCCGCTCATAGGTGCCCTTATCGACAACACGCAGACCAGGTGGGGCAAGTTCAAGCCCTGGATCATGGGTGGCGCCATCATCAGTTCCATCACCTTGATCATGATTTTCTCGAATTTCTTCGGATTGACCGAATCGAATCCCGACCTGTACCTGATTCTCTTCGCCGTCGTGTTCATCATCGCGGATTTCTCGTATTCGGCCCTTGACGTCGCATTCTGGGGACTGCTTCCATCCTTGAGCCTTAAGTCGTCCGACAGGACCCACATCGGCACCATCGCTCGCTTTGGCTCGACCCTGGGATCGACGGGAACCGCAATCGTGCTTGTTCCAATCAACGTATGGGTTTCCCGCTGGCTGACCGGCAGCACGGACAATACACAGACGCGTGCAGGGTGGTTGGGATTCGCAATCTTCATCTCCGCCCTATCTCTGATCGGTGCGTTGCTCACATGCTGGGGAACTCAGGAGGGCAAGAGCCCGATTCGCAAGAACGTCAGGAAGACCTCGTTCAAGGACATATTCCGCATACTCGGACGTAACGATCAGCTGATGTGGCTGGCGGCATCGTATTTCCTCTTCGCGCTTGGATTCGCGGTCACCAACTCCATGATCGTCTATTACTTCCGCTACGTGCTGGGCAAGCCTGGCGAGTATTCGATGGTTGGCGTCGTGGAGGCGATTCTTGGAATCATCGCGGTGCTGATGTTCCCGACCTTGCAGAGGCTGATCACGCGCAAGTGGGTGTATGTAAGCTCGATAGGCGTCATGGTCATCGGATACGTTCTCTACAATTTCTCGGGCGACAGCGTTCCCATGGCCCTGGTATCCACTGCGCTGCTGTATGTCGCCCAGCCCCTGGTGTTCCTTGCCACATTGATGACCATCTCCGACTGCGTCGAATACGGGCAGCTGCGCAGTGGTGCCCGGAATGAATCCGTCACGCTCACCGTTCGTCCATTGCTTGACAAGCTTGGCGGAGCCTTCTCGAACGGCATCGTGGGCATCGCCGCAATCGGTGCTGGAATGACCGGCTCCGCGACCGCGGCGGACATAACCGCGACCGGCGTGCTCCATTTCAAGGTATTCATGCTGTATATCCCCATGGTGTTCGTGATCGTGGCCGCCGTCCTCTTCGCGGTGAAGATCACGCTGACCGAGCGCAGGCACGCGGAAATAGTGAAGGAGCTTGCAGCGAAGTTCGATTGATCGCCAGCGCACAGCACTAGAATGATGTCTGGCCGTAAGGGTCGAGCATCATGCAGGCATGAAAGTGTGAGGGTATGGGTCATTCCATCATCGTTGAACGCGTGTATTCACGGCAGCCCGATGCCGGCCACTATCGTGTGCTGGTCGATCGTCTCTGGCCTCGTGGAATCAGCAGAAGAAGTCTGAGACTGGACCTGTGGGCGAAGGAGATCGCTCCTTCGACGCAACTGCGGCAATGGTTCGCACACCGTCCTGAAAGATTCCAGGAGTTTCGGAATCGATATGTTTCACAGCTTGATGCCAGCGGATATGCGGAAGAATTTGCCCAGACATGCTCTGAGACACTTCGAGAGCGTGACATCGCGCTCCTGTATGCAGCAAGGGACGAACGGTTCAATCATGCGAGGGTCCTTCTCGACTGGTTGCAGCGGCATGGCGTCGGGAAAGCGGAAGCGATGGAAGTCTACGCGCATCCGGCAGAGACGTCGGACTCAGCCTTGCGCTGCTCATGGGCTCGTGTCGACGATGAGCTGATGGTCAGATATCATGATCGCGAGTGGGGCACTCCCAATCACGATCGTCGGGCACTGTTCGAACTGCTGTCGCTGGAACTGATGCAATCCGGATTGAGCTGGAGAACCATCCTGCATAAGAGAGAGGCCATGGATGAGGCATTCCATGGCTTTGACATCGAACGTGTCGCAGCCATGGGTGCTGAGACCGACGAGCTGCTTCACAATGAGGGAATAGTCAGAAACCGGCTGAAGATACGGGCGATCGTCAACAATGCGAAGACGATCGTAAGACTTGCATCGGAGGGAATCGATTTCGCCGACTATGTGTGGAGCTTCGTTGGAGGAGTTCCGGTTGTCAATCGCCAGGTCGATCATGGCTCAGCGCCTTCAAGCACGGCGCTTTCGGAACATATGAGCAGACAGATGAAGCGCGACGGATTCAACTTCGTCGGCCAGGTCGTGGCGCATTCCTTCATGGAGGCATCGGGAATGGTGAACGATCATGAGATCGGCTGCTTCAGGCATGCGCAGATCGCAGCGCTGGCGGAAGGCGACGATCCGCAATGAGGGTCGTCACCGTGGCGACGGATTGTCTCCGTCCGCTTCGAGCTGGTCCAGACAGCGGTAAAGCGAGTCGAAGAACTCCAGGCCCTGCCTCGCGATGGTGCTGCCCGCCTCGGTGAGCTCATAGGCACCCGCTTCCGTCGTCAGTGCCTTGGTCACGAGCCTGTCCTGCATGAGAGTGCTGAGTGTCAGTGAGAGCATCCTGTCGCTGATGCCATCGATGCGATCGCGTATCTGCGAATATCTTGCCGACCCATTGAGCAGGGTCGTCAGAACGAGGATTCCCCATCTGGTGGTCACATCGTTGAGGAGCTTGCGCGAAGGGCATTTCGACGCGAAGACATTATACCCATTGCCTGACTGTGCATGCTGTTTTTCCATGATCTTACTCTATCCGAAATAAATTATCTGGTAACACTATGTTAGTACTAACATAATGTTATCTCAATGCTTCGTTGGGAATCACGACTATTATTCAAGGAGAAAATATCATGGTGAATGTGACAGTCTTTGGAAAAGGGAACATGGGCTCTGCACTGGCAGGGCTGTTCGAATCGGCGCAGAGTCCAGTGCAGGTGCTGGATAGCGCAACTTCCGCAGATGAGAAGATCACGGGAGAGATTGTCGTCCTGGCGGTGCCGTATTCGGCGCTCGATGGCATCGCAGAAAAATTCGGCGACCAGCTGAAAGGGCGGACCGTCGTTGACATTACCAATCCCGTCGACTTCTCGACCTTTGATTCACTGCTTCCCGCGGCAGACGGATCATCTGCCGCTGAACTGGCCGCCAAGCTTCCGGAGTCAAAGGTCCTGAAGGCCTTCAACACCAATTTTGCCGGTTCCCTGGCATCGAAGCATGTCGGTGAGAACCCGACGACGGTCCTGATTGCGGGCGACGACGAGGATTCAAAGACGACGCTTGCGGGGATAGTCGAGAAGGCTGGACTCGAGGCTATCGATGCGGGTTCTCTCAAGCGTGCGCGCGAACTTGAATCCTTCGGATTCCTGCAGCTTTCGTTGGCGGTTTCGGAGAAGATCTCGTTCAATGGCGGGTTCGCCGTGCTCAGGTAGTTGCGCTTCACCCGCCGCGGCGAGCTCGCCGCGGCGTACGGCGCTTGCTTCCGGATCGAGATCGCCGTTGCGTTTGGAGAGGTGGCACCGATGCATCACAGACCGTCATTGTTATGACTGGGTGTGGTCCTGCATGTTGGGTTCGCTACAATAATATGCTGTGTCAACTAGTAAGACGTCAAGAATCCTGCATCGCCTCATAGCCATGGGGCCAGCGACCCGAGGCCAGCTTGGAACGGAGCTGGGAATGAGTTCGGCAACCATCACGCGTTTGCTGACTCCTTTGATCCGCCTTGGCGTCGTGCAGATCCTCGAAGGGTTCAACGAGGACTACACGATCGGCAAGCCGGCGTATAGCCTTGCCATCGTTTCCAGCTTCACGGCCTTCGTCGGCGTCAAGGTCACCGACGATGCGGCCTTCGCAGTCCTCGTCGATCTGAATGGAACGATACTGCGCAAAAGCCAGGTCAGGCTTCCCAACGATGCCGAAGATGTCGTCATCGACATTCTTGCCAGACAGATACGAGACGTCTCCATGCAATGCGCCATTGCGGGGGTGGGAATCGGCGTGGGAGGCAAGGTCATGGACGGGCATGTCGTGGCCTCTGGAATTCTACGGTGGAATGCCGTCGATCTCGGCGGAAGGCTGCAGGAGGCCCTCGACGTTCCGGTTACCGTGAGCAACGATGTGAATGCATTCGCCCAGGCTGCCGCGTGGTGGGGCGCCGGCAGGGGTGCGGACAGCTTCGTCCTCATCAGCATCGGAAGCGGCATCGGCGCATGCATCGTTCAGGGCGGTTCGGTCATGCCTGGCGAGCATGGGTCGGCGGGCATGATCGGCCATCTGCCGATCACCAAGGATGGCCCAATCTGTGAAAGCGGTCATGTCGGCTGCGCTCGAGCATATGCCTCGAGCACCTGCATATTGCGAAATCTGCGCGAGCGATATGGCATCGACGAAGGATACGATGATTTCATCGACAGGGCGAAGCGTGGACTGGAACCAGAAAGTGGCATCGCCGACAGCGCCGTCGATGCCGTGGCCCATCTTGTCTCTGCGGCGATCGCATTCATCGATCCCGATGCAATAGTCGTTTCTGGGGACGGCGTGCGCCTGCTTGAGGTGTTCGAAGACGAATTCCGCGGACAGGTGAAGGCATACCGCCATTGGAACGGCGCTCCAGTCGAGGTGAAGCTCCAGGAGATGCAGTTCACTTTCTGGGCAGAGGGCGCTGCCGCGGCGAGCATGGAGCGGTGGACGCAGTCCAAGATCGATGGGAAGAACGTGACTTATGCCGCAGGCTGAACTGCTTCGCCTGGCATGCAGGTCCTCAGCCATTCAGCGCAAGAGTAAGCGCAGGCAGGCCTTCCTATGACTGAGGCGGAGGGTGGGCAGCCCTTTTTCGCGATGTGAATTCCATGTTTGAAGGTTTCGTGATATTGTTTCAAATCATATTTAGTAATTTTCATGGTGAAAATATCTAAATGGTGTGTGAAAGCGAATCCAGTTCGCATCGCACGGCAGAAGCCTTCTTCCCATTGGGTCGGAAGTGGGGCGGACGCCATGGGGCGAACGCATGTGACGGCACGATGCTGTGCCGGCCAGATTGGGACAGGAGTCATGTATGTCACTCTTTGTGCACGTAATCGAGAAGCAGCGGCTATTCCATATTCAAGGCGATCATTTCAGCTATATCTTCAGGGCGCTGAAGAGTGGCGACGTGGAACATCTCTACTATGGCGGGAGGCTTGAGCATGAAGGCGTTTCGCTGAGCGCCTTCGCCCATGAGGAACGCAAGGTGACGCCGTCCTGGGAAGTGGATGGCGAGATAATGCAGCCCCAGCTCCTCGGCTTTGAATACCCCGAATATGGCCATGGCGATTACCGCGTTCCGGCATGCATCGTCAGCCAGACCAATGGAAGCAACATATCTCACTTCGAATATCAGGGCTATGACATCAGCGAAGGCAAGGATCGCCTCACATCGATGCCGTCGAGCTTCGACGAGACGGACGATGATGCACAGACATTGACGATCCATCTCCTTGACAGTGTCATCGATTGCCATCTTGACTTGAAATATACGGTGTTTCCCCATCAGGACGTGATGGCAAGGTCTTCGGTCTTCTCTAACGAAGGCAGCGAGCCCATCGTCATTGATTCCGCGAAGAGTCTCTCACTTGACATCCCCGCTGGCGATGATTGGACCGTCACGCAGTTCGCCGGCGCCTGGGCAAGGGAAATGCGGATGCAGAGCAATCCGGTGCATCAGGGAATCCAGGAGATATCGAGTACAAGGGGCGCATCCAGCCATCAGCACAATCCATTCTTCATGGTCGCCGAGCCGCACGCCACCGAACATTCCGGTCAGGTCATCGGATTCAACCTTCTCTATTCCGGCGACTACGCCAACTCGATCGAATTGGACCATTACGGCTCGACCAGAATCTCGATTGGCCTCAACCCTTCCCAGTTCAGCTGGAAGCTCGATCCGGAGCAATCCTTCCAGACGCCAGAGGCGATCATGTGCCTCAGCGACTCCGGCTTCGACTGCCTCAGCGCGCGCATGTCCCGATTCGTGAGCGAGCATGTTGTCAATCAGCATTTCTCCCACATGCCGCGACCCATACTGATCAACAACTGGGAGGCCACATACTTCGACTTCGACCACTCGAAACTGATGAGGATAGCCGAGCAGGCCCGCGACCTTGGCATCGAGCTGTTCGTTCTCGATGACGGCTGGTTCGGGCACAGGAACGATGCGACGACATCGCTGGGGGATTGGAAGACGGACCCGCACAAGCTTCCGGATGGCATCGCCGCGCTGAGCCAGGCCGTGCACGACATCGGCATGCAATTCGGATTGTGGTTCGAACCCGAGATGATATCACTGGACAGTGAGCTGTATCGCAGCCATCCGGATTGGCTGATCGCCACTCCGAACAGAGGCATGACGTCGCAGCGAAATCAATTCGTGCTCGACATGTCCCGTCGGGAAGTCGTCGACTATCTGCATGACGCGATCTCGTCGATCATCGCATCCACGCATCTGGACTACGTCAAATGGGATATGAACCGCAACATTACCGAAGCCTACGGTTCGACGCTGGAACCGGACAGGCAAAGCGAGCTTCCGCATCGCTACATGCTCGGCGTGTACGATCTCTATGCCAGACTGACCTCGGAGTATCCAGACGTCTTGTTCGAATCCTGCGCCTCCGGTGGGGGACGGTTCGACCTTGGGATGATGTACTACGCGCCGCAGGCATGGGTGAGCGATGACACGGACGCCGTCGAGCGTCTCTTCACCCAATATGGTGCGAGTTTCGGCTATCCGCAGTCATGCATGGGGTCGCATGTCTCGGCCGTTCCGAACCATGAGACGGGAAGGGTCACGCCACTTGCGACACGGGGCAACGTCGCCTTCTTCGGCGACCTGGGATACGAGCTTGACATCTCTCAGGAATCGCAGGAGGACCTTCAGGAGATGAGGCGACAGATCTCCCTCTATAAACGTTATCGTGAGGTGTTCCAGCAGGGAAGCTTCCATCGAATTCAGTCACCGTATGAATCCCGCAACGCCATGGCCTGCGAAGTCGTCTCAGACGATGGGAAGACCGTCATCGTGGGGTATTTCCGAATATTGAATGAACCGAATTCGGCATTGAAGAGAATCAGACTGACCGGTCTGGCGCCCTCGGGGACATATCGCTTGGAAGGGCGCGATCAGCGCTTCTTCGGTGACGAGCTGATGAATATCGGCCTGTTCATCCCTCAGGCCTTCGACCCCATATCTCACAGGGGGAAAGGTGACTTCTCCTCTGAGCTCTTCGTTCTGACGAGAGTGGACGAGAGTTGAGACCGGCGGATGTCTTCCGCAATCTTTCAATCTACGAACAGCATTAACTAAGCAAAGGAGCAACATATGCATAAAGTTCGGCAATCGGTAACATATGCACTCGGAGCGTTCGGCCATGACGCGTTCTATGCGGCATTGACGACCTATTTCATAGCATTCGTGACCAGTCAGCTGTTTGAGGGTTCAGACGGCAAGCAGGTCAATGCCTGGCTGATCGGCGCGATCACCACGATGGTGGTCGTGATTCGCATCGTCGAAATCGCCTTCGACCCATTCATCGGAGCATTGATCGACAATACGCAGACCCGATGGGGGAAATTCAAGCCTTGGATCATGGGAGGCGCGATAGTCAGCTCCCTTGCGCTCGTTGCCATATTCTCCAACTTCTTTGGATTGACCGTAAGCCATCCCAACCTGTATCTGTTCGTGTTCGCCATCGTCTTCATCATCGCGGACTTCTCCTATTCGGCTCTTGACGTGGCGTTCTGGGGACTTCTGCCATCCCTGAGCCTGAAATCCTCCGATCGAACCAGCATCGGAACGGTCGCCCGCTTCGGTTCCACCCTGGGGCATACCAGCGTCGCCATCGTTCTGGTTCCGATCAACGTATGGGTCTCGCAATGGCTCATGGGCACGACGGGTGACACGGAAACCAGGGCTGGATGGCTTGGCTTCGCCATCATCATCGCGGCCCTGTCGCTCATCGGTGCACTGCTGACGTGCTGGGGAACCGAGGAAGGCAAGAGTCCCGTGAGAAAGAACGTCAAGAAGACCTCCTTCAAGGACATCTTCGGCATTCTCGGACGAAACGATCAGCTCATGTGGCTTGCCGGTGCGTATTTCCTGTTCGCCCTTGGCTTCGCGATAACCAATTCGATGGTCGTCTATTACTTCCATTATGTGCTGGGGCATCCGGAGGAATACTCGATGGTGGGGATCGTCGAGGCGATTCTCGGCGTCATCGCCGTCGTCTCATTCCCGAGCCTGCAGAGGCTGATCACCAGAAAATGGGTGTATGTGAGCTCCATCTGCGTGATGGTGGTGGGTTATATCCTGTACAATTTCTCGGGCGACAGCGCGGTCATGTCGCTTGTCTCGACCGGCTTGTTCTACGTTGCTCAGCCACTCGTCTTCCTGGCGACGTTGATGACCATCTCTGACTGCGTCGAATATGGGCAGCTTCGCAATGGGACTCGAAACGAATCGGTCACCCTCACGGTCCGTCCGCTCCTCGACAAGCTCGGAGGAGCGTTCTCCAACGGCATCGTCGGCGTTGCCGCAGTCGGTGCAGGCATGACGGGCGCTGCGACTGCAGCGGACATAACGGCATCGGGAGTCATGCATTTCAAGATGTTCATGCTGTACATCCCCATGGTCCTGGTGATCGTGTCAGCGATAATATTCGCACTCAAGATCACGTTGACCGAGAAGAAGCACGATGAGATCGTGCGCAAGCTGGAAGAGGAATTCGATTCGGACGCAGCAGTCGAGAACGCTGACAGATAACGGACCTCATGAGTCGTCACTGCACGGTGCGATGCTTTCTCGGCCTTTGGCAATCGATGGAAGCATCGCGCCGTGTGAGCCTTGGCCAATATGGACAATATGGCCTGATGCGACGGGCTCGGGGCGTCAAGGGGAGGGGCGCGACTTATGAACAATGCGACATGCCAAGAACACGACATGACAGGAACGCGACATATCAACAACGCGACATGCCAAGAACGTGGTGGTTTGCATAAATCATAAGTCGGGGTTATCCTATTTGAGTTGCCTAAATCAATTGGTTTGAGTGACATGCGCCAGTAGCCCAATGGATTAGAGCAGCTGACTACGGATCAGCAGGTTGCAGGTTCGAATCCTGTCTGGCGCACAGATCCTATGTGTTGCACAGATTATATGTGACATACAGGGATGACGGAATTCAATGGTTCTGACCATTGGATTCCGTCTTTTCGTTTATGGCATGGCCTTTCCGACGTCGTGAAGGCAAGGAACCGATGTGAGCTACGATGACCCAGCCATGCGCGGGGGATGAATAGTCAATCCGGCATGGAATTCGTCGAAGTTGGAACCGTATGCTAGACCATGTTCTGTAATTGGGTCCGATAGGGAGCATGAGGGAGGTGCCATGATTGATTTTGACACATTGGTGAGCCGACGCAAGGACACATCTGAAAAATGGCAGGTCATCAAGGATGAGATGGGCGATGGCAGCGATGACGTTCTTGCCTTGTCGATTGCAGACATGGAGTTTCCAACGTGCCCGGCGATCGCGGAGGCAATCAGCGATGCTGCGAGACACGATATTCTCGGATACGATCACATACCGAGTCAGTATTACGACGCGCTCGGCTCATGGATGAGCGAGCATCATGGCCTTGAGGTGAGACCTGAATACGTCACGGCGACGGCTGCGGTCATGCCTGCCGTGCTTGCGGCGCTGCGCGCGACCACGCGTCCGGGAGACAAGGTCATCATTCAGCGCCCTGTGTACTATCCATTCACCCATGCTGCGGAGCGCACCGGTCTGACCATTCTGGACAATGAGCTCGTTCTGGATGCGAACGGACATTATTCGATGGACTTTGAAGATCTCGAACGCAAGGCTGCCGACCCTCGATGCAAGGCATTGCTCCTATGCAATCCCCATAATCCAGTAGGCAGGGTCTGGACGGAGGCCGAACTGTCGAGACTCGCCGAAATCTGTCTGCGCAACGGCGTCACCATCCTTGCCGATGAGATTCATGCTGATTTCACGTACGAAGGCTATGAGGTGACCATGCTGTCGCGTCTTGGAGATGATGTCGCACGGCATTGCATTGAATTCACGGCACCATCGAAAACCTTTAATCTGGCTGGATTGGCCTGCGCGAATGTCATTGTCAGCAATCCTTCCCTGAAGCGCGACTTCGACATCGCCGTTGAAAACGTCGGTGGTCTCACGGTCAACCACTTCGGATATGTCGCATGTCAGGCTGCGTATGAGCATGGTGGCGAATGGCTCAGACAGCTGCAGGAATATCTTGCAGGCAATCTCGGCATCGTTCGACGATTCGCGCAGTCCCAGAAAGGCGTTTCCCTGATCGAGCCCGAGGGAACGTATCTCGCCTGGCTTGACTGCAACGGCCTGGGCATGGGCAGCGATGATTTGAGAGATTTCATGAGGGGGAGTGCCCGCGTCTTCCTGGATGAGGGCATCCTGTTCGGCCAGTCGGGGAGCGGCTTTGAGCGCGTGAACATGGCCTGCCCTGCATCGTTCCTGACCGAAGCGATGGATCGGATTGCGGCAGCGATAGCGAGGCGTTGATTTCAGCAAGGTCACGAAGGCCGAGTCCGGGTGGGGGAAGGTGCACGCCCGGACACATGCCATGCGCAAAATCAGTGGACACGATTGCTTCTCAGCTAAATCTAAAGGCCTGACGATAGGATTGCCTTGGAAAGACTCGTTTCCACAGTTTTGAAGGGTCTGATATGGCAAAGAAAGTCGCTAAAAAAGGTACAACAGGTAAATCAGAGAACAAAGCTAAGAAACATATGAGCAGGAGCGCCGATGCCCTCACCGACATGGCGGCGGCATCCTCTCCCTCAGGCAAGGCATCGAGACCGAAGCATGCCCAAGGCCAGGCTGGTCCATCACAGCCCGCCCAATCCCAATTCAATGACATCGAGGGGGAGCTGAACCATTCCGTGCTTGGGGACACCTATTATCGGGGCCCCGTCATGATGCGCGGACCCATGATTCCCAAGGACAATACCACCGGCAACCTTCTCGCTCCTGGATTTTCGACGGACTGGCTCCACATGGACCCGTGGAGGGTTCTCAGGATCCAGGCGGAGTTCGTAGACGGCTTCGGCGCGTTGGCCGAGATAGGTCCGGCGGTGTCCATCTTCGGATCCGCCCGTACTCCCAAGACGGATCCTGCCTATCAGGCCGCACAGGTCATGGGTGAGAAGGTCGCCCGGCAGGGGCTTGCCGTGATCACAGGAGGCGGCCCTGGCGTCATGGAAGCGGCGAACAAGGGAGCTTCCATGGCTGGAGGCACTTCGATCGGGCTGGGCATCGAACTGCCTCATGAGCAGGGTCTGAACGAATGGATCAATCTTGGAATGAGCTTTCGGTACTTCTTCGTTCGCAAGACCATGTTTGTGAAGTATTCCTCTGGTGTCATCATCTGTCCAGGTGGATTCGGGACTCTCGATGAAATGTTCGAGCTGCTCACCCTGGTGCAGACGCACAAGGTGACCACGATCCCTGTCGTTCTGTTCGATACGGGGTATTGGAAGGGACTGTTCGAATGGATCACCACGACCCTCAAGGATCGAGGAATGATTTCGGAACTCGATCCCGATCTGGTCGTCATGACCGACGATCCGGATGAGGCGGTGAGGGTCGCTTCCAGCGCCGTCGCAAAGCGATAGGTAAGGGAAGCGCGCGCTTTCCACGTCGCCTTTTCACATCACAAGGCGGTGTGTGCGCATGGACTTCATGGCTCCCCACTCCGAGTGTTCAGTGCTGTCCAGTGAGACTGGACTGGCGAACCCTGAGAGGGGAGCCTCGTTGACGGTTCCGGCAGCAGGCTGGGCGCACATGCATGGCCCTTCCTCGGGGTTGCATGTTATCGGGGTCATATGCTTCCGGGGTTGCGCGTCAGGAGAACGCTGGGTGTCACCGAGTGTTGCGTGTCACTGAATTGCGTGTCACCGAGTGTTGCGTGTTACGAGGAGCAGACCCGTTCCAATGGGGAGCAGAGTCTGACTGAGGGATTCATCCTGGCTGACTGCATCGAGGAGCTGGCGCAGACGAACTGTGCGCTCTGATCTGTCAACGGGGTTGAGCATGCCTCCGTTCGAGTTGTCTGCGGCAAAGCCAAGCATGTCGGTGAAAACCAGCATTCCGCGTGGCTTCAGCAGCCTCGGTGCCTCCTTCAGGCTTGCCTCGTAGTTGCCGATGTCTCCATTCGCCACTATCAGGTCGTAGTCTTCTGCGTTGAGCCGCGGAAGGAAGACTTCGGCGGGTGCGTTCACTGCACGCAATGTGGTGTTCGTAAGCTCATCGAGCTTTGCGAAGACGCTTTTTATGAGTTTGCCACCCTGCAGTGATGAGTCGACTTCGGTGAGCAGGCCGGAGTCGTTCAACCCCGCTACGAGTTCACAGCTCTCGACCACTGCGGCCGTTCCAGCAACGATTATCGACGAACTGTCGGTAAGCTGCACAAGCAGCTTTAGAAAACGGGCCTGAGTGGCCGAACCCTGTGGAAAGCCAGCCTGTTCTGCATCCCTGCGAGCCTCAAGCACCAGAGGATCCTGTTGTGAGAATGCCACATCTTCGGCAAATTCCCAGGCTTTGGCAAGATTCGTGTACGATGTCTTATTCATAAGCATCTACTGTAGCCTCAATGGCGGAATTTCAATCGTTTGCAGTTCAACGGCATGCCAATTCCAGGAATCAATGCGACGATTCCGGAAAGCCCCACATCGCAGGCACGCATGTTCGCCATCCGCGTGTTGTCGATTACTGGCATCACAATGATTGCATGGCACAGTCGACTTTTTCAGAACGGGTCTATGAGCAGGTCTGCAGAATACCCCGCGGCTCTGTCGCGACCTACGGTCAGATCGCCGCTCTTGCCGGCAATCCCCGCAATGCGAGAGTCGTGGGCTATGCGCTCCACGGCAATCCCAGACCGGGCATCATCCCGTGCCATCGCGTGGTTTTCCGCGACGGCTCGCTGGCTCCCGGCTTTGCCTTCGGCGGGCCGGAGAGACAGCGTGAGCTGCTGGAAGACGAGGGTGTGACGTTCATACCTCCGAAGGCTGGTCAGGCCAAGTCCGCAGGAGCCGAAGGCTGGCTTGTCGATCTGGACCGCTGCCAATGGACAGCATGATCGAATGACGTCACTGTCAGGGGTTCTTCGTCATCAGATTTCCTGAGACGTCTTGATGGATCAGGCCAAGTATCTCCAGAGATCCCAGGATTCTTGAGATTTCCTCCGACGGAACCGTCCTTGTCAGACCATCCGCATTGAATCGCTGCAAAAGAGCGTCCGCAGTCGCGGCCTTCGAAGTCGCATGGCATTCACGTATGAATTCCATAGCCCTTTTCTGCTTGGCATTGAGCCGCACGAGCCGATTCACGCTTGCATCGCCACCGACTGGTTCAGACGGCGTTCGAGCCTCATGAGCTTGGATTTCTGGGCTGCTGTCTGGGGTGGCAGCATCGTTTGGGATGGCAGTGCTGTCTGAAATGCCAGTGACGTCAGGGCGGCGGACGTCAGTTTCCGAGACTTCCTGCGGTGGATGATGTCCCGGTGAACAGACGTCTGCCAAATCTTCGAACGATGTAAGGATGCTTGCCTTCGCATCGCGAATCAAGGCGTTGCAGCCTGCGCTGTCCGAATGATCGATGTCACCTGGTATCGCATATACCTCGCGGAGCAGATTCGCTCCCCAGGTCGCGGTGTTGATCGCACCCGAACGGAGCCTTGCCTGAGTAACTATTATTCTGGAAGACATGGCGGCGATTATCCTGTTTCTCAATAGAAACCTGCGAGCTTCCGGGATTGAATCGGGGCTCAGTTCGCTCACCAGCGCACCTCGACACTGCATTATCCGCTCAAACAGGCGCATGTTCGATGAAGGGCCGATACGCCTCAAGCCACCTGCGAATACAGCGATTGCAGATCCAGACATGTCGTCCGGCAGCCGTGGTGTCTGCGAGTTGTCAATGACGCCCCAGTGAGCGCAGGCATCTGCTCCCAATGCACCGCCAGAAATGACAGTATGCCCTAGGGCGGCGAGGGTCCGCCCCGCCTGAGTCGCCAGGTGACGACCATAATCATTGCTCTGACGAGAACCGACCACGGCGACCGGGCAATCGCAGCGAGTCATCGCCGACACCGAACCCTGGCCCCACAGACAGAGCGGCGATGACCAGCCTACGGTATGAGGCAAATCATGGAGCCGCCGGGGCCAGAACCGGCTTTCAGGGGAGATCACCCACATCGAGTGCTGTGCGGTCGCCCAATCCTGGGCCTTGTCCGATCGCAGATCCGTCGTGGAATCGAATCCCAGAAGCCTCCTCCTGATGCTCCATCGAGCCAGTGCAGCAGGGAGACGTTTCAGCGATTGCTCCGTGACGCCGCGATGCCCCATCTCAATCCCTCGGATGAATGCGGCGCGCAACTCTTCTGGCACAGCTCGCCCCTGTCCGGAATCCTCGGTCGGGAGCCCGTCGCAATCCGCGAACAGCCTCCAAAGCATGACCACATCCATTCCACCGGTCAGCAGCGTGTGCATCACTGGATCTGGCCCATCGCAGCAATGTGAAAGCAAGGCCCGGGCCATCGTGCCTTCCTGGACCGATCCTGGCTGAAGTTCCAGATCGTTGGAGGGATTGGCAGTCATGACAGCCTCGTTCGCAGCTGAATGCTTGACTCGATATCAGACATCGTCGGACTCGAGTGTCCGTTCATGTCTGCCAGCGTCCAGCACAGACGAATCGATCTGTCTGCGCCGCGCATGCTCAGGCCACCGCTTCCAAGCACGGTGTTCACGACAGCGAGCACCTGCTTGGAAGTGTTTGCGCGAAGCCATTCTCCGCTTGCCTGCGCATTGCACCGCCAGCCATACGCGCGGAAACGCTCCCTTGCGCAATCCCTTTCCTTCGAAACGACCTTGCGTATCCTCTCGCTCGACGAAACCGTCGAGGATGGAAGCTCTATCATCTCGCAGACCTCGCGAATCTGCGATTGGATGTCGATGCGATCCATGATTGGCCCGGACAGACGGTTCCAATACCGAACCCTCTCCTTCGCAGAACACGTGCAGCGCTCGCCAGTGCCGAAATCGAATCCACAGGGGCATGGGTTCGCCGCCATGATCAATTGAAATCTCGCAGGGAAATAGGCCGTGCCCCGTGCACGCGAAAGCGCAATGTATCCGGATTCCAAAGGCTCGCGCAAGGTCTGCAGCGTTCGGGGAGAGAATTCGGGCGCCTCATCCATGAACAGCACGCCCCGGTGCGCCCTGGTGATCGAACCGGGCATGGCGACGCCCGTTCCACCACCCACCAGGGAAGCGGTCGAAGCAGTATGGTGTGGGGCGACGAATGGCGGAATGTCAGAGATGCCGTGTCGATGCAGAGTTCCGCAGAGCGAACGGATCGAAGCGTCCTCGAGCTGTTCGTCCTCGCTCAATGGAGGCAGGATCGTCGGCAGTCTCGAAGCGAGCATGCTCTTACCGGAGCCGGGAGGTCCCGTCATTATCATATGGTGGCCGCCTGCCGCAGCGACAGTGAGAGCCCATTTTGCCTGCTCCTGCCCGATCACCTGACTCATGTCAAGCTTCGTGTATTCGAGCGAACGATTCTCCGCCATGACATTCGTTGCCGTGGCAATGTCCGCATGTCGCCCTTCGCCTTCAATCGCAGCTTGAGACCCGAACGGAATCACCTTGGGATGGTTCTGGATTCTATACACGGCTTTTCCACCCCGCAGATCGACCAGCTCGCCGAGGTGTTCGATGCCCGTGACCTCAATGTCTGGAACGATGGACGCTTCCTCGGAGTTCGGCCTAGGAACGAACACCTTTCTGATTCCTCGTGCCTTTGCCTGAAGAATCATCGGCAGCACCCCATTCACCTGGAGCACGCTGCCGTCGAGATTCAGCTCTCCTATCGCCAGTTCGTCCTCGACCGCATCCTGCGGAATAAAGGATCCTGCGGAAAGAATGCTCAGAGCGATGGCCAGGTCGTATGAAGACCCTTTCTTCGGGAGGGACGCGGGTGAAAGATTGACCGTGATCCGCGTTTCGGGCCAAGAAAATCCCACTGAGGTGCAGGCTGATTTCACGCGTTCCCGCGCTTCTGACACGGATGTGTCCGGCAGGCCGATAATCGAGAAATACGGCAGTCCAGGAGAGATGAACGATTGAATCGCGATGGGACAGGCCTTCAATCCCACCAGCCCGATGGACAGCGATGTTCCGATTCTCATCAGAACGCGCTCCGCACATGATTGACATATACGGTTTTTCCCAGCACCGATATGCCGATGACGTCGAAACGAACGCCATTATGCGTCACGCAATGGGTTCTGTCGAAAAGCCACTGCGAGCCGGCCCTGCGTAGATTTCTCCGCTTTCTGAAATCAACGGCTTCGTGGGGGTGCCCAAAGCGGTGGTTTCTTCGCGTCTTCACCTCGACGAATACGATGACGCCTTCGGTGTCGGTGGCGATGATGTCGAGCTCGCCGTACCGCGTGTGCCAATTTCGGTCGAGGATCGTCCAGCCGCGGCATGTCAGCCATTGCTCCGCATAGCTCTCACCGAGTATTCCCAACGATCTGGGACTGAGCCCTGGTTCCAGAAGCTCGTCTGGCAGTGGATTGGAAGCGTTCTTGGTGCGTGCTGCAAGTTGTGTGTTCATGGATCCAAGTTGACCATGGATCCGGGCTCATCGAAACCGGGAACGACAGATGTGGTCGAATGTGGAATTCGTCAACGCTGCGGTGGAAAACAATTCACGAATCCACAAGGCCATCCACACGACCTGGTTCCTGCATGCAGATGCAGGAACTTCATCCCACCAATGAGGTCAGCTCTGAAAGGTTGAGTTCGAAGCTTACGCCACGCTCCTTGTATCGTGGCTGATTGCGTGTGCTGATCATCGCAGAGCGCACGAATTCGCCAGCTATGCGGGCGCTGTCGGCCAGGTTCTTTCCTGCCATGACCGCGCCACACAGCGAGGACGCAAATGCATCGCCCGTGCCGTGGATCATGAACGGAAGCTTCTCGTGAACCAGCTCGACCTTGCTGCCGGCGCCGCCGAGTCTGGCAGATGCCACGTAGTTGCGGATCGAGCCATCTTCGCGGTCGATGCCCTTCAGCACGACGTTCTTTGCGCCCAGATCGAGAAGTGCCTGAATCCAGGACTCCGCCTGCTCGTCGTCGATATTCTGGCCCGGATACTCTCGGCCTGTGAGGATGCTCGCCTCAGTGAGGTTCGGCATCAGGATGTCAGCGCCATCTGCCAGCCGTCCCATGGCTTCGCACAGTTCCTTCGTATAGGTGGGATACATCTTTCCGCCATCGCCCATGACCGGGTCGACCAGTCGCAATGAAGTCGGATATTCGTCATAGAGACGTTGAATGATGCTCACCTGGTCAGCGCTGCCGAGAAAACCACTGTATACGGCATCGAGTTCCACATTTTCCTTCTTCCACGCATCAAGATAGCCGGGAAGCATGTCGGTCGTATCGTGGAAGGTGAAGTCCCTGTACATCGTATGTGCGCTGAACAGCGCCGTCGGAACGGGGCATACATCGCAGCCTGCGGCCGAAAGAATCGGGATGGCCGCTGTAAGCGAGCACTTTCCATAGCCGCACATGTCATGCACGGCGGCAACGCGTGGAATGTATTGAGGGTCACGATCGTAAAGAGTCACATCGTTGGTCATCGCTATCTTCTGTCCTTAGCTTCTCTTGTCTGGGATCCGTTCGGATATCCGCCTTCAACGCCCAACCATAGCGCAGTTTGCGAGCGCGCATGCATTCCTGTGTTAACGGTCTGCAAATGATGGAACCCTTGTCCCGGGCTAAACTTTCAGACGCTATAAGCAATTGCGATAACTGATGAGCGTTTCCGGCTTGCGCTTGACCCTGCGACCACATAATCTCGCTCTTGAGACGACTGCCAGCGATGGTTGTCGGTATGAATACCTGTATACGTATTGTGACCATGCAAGGAGCAGCAATGGCAGATAAGAAGTACCGTTTCGAAACTTTACAACTGCACGTCGGACAGGAGGAGTCGGATCCAGCCACTGACTCCCGCGCTGTGCCCATCTATGCGACCACAAGCTATGTGTTCCATAACTTCGATCACGCGGAGGCGCGGTTCGGACTTCAGGATCCCGGCAACATCTATGGCCGCCTGACCAATTCCACGCAAGGCGTGTTCGAAGACCGCATCGCAGCGCTGGAAGGTGGAACTGCGGGTCTTGCAGTTGCATCCGGTGCAGCCGCAGTCGAATATGCAGTCAGGAACATCACCCAGTCCGGCGACCACATCGTGTCGAGCAAGAACATCTATGGCGGGACCTACAACCTCTTCAAGCACACGTTGATTCGCGACGGCATTTCGACGACCTTCGTCGATCCGGAGGATGCCAAGAACTTCGAGGATGCCATTCAGGAAAACACGAAGCTCGTCTATTTCGAGACCTTCGGCAACCCGAACGCCGACCTTCCCGATTTCGAGGCGATCAGCGCAATCGCACATAGGCACCACCTGCCCGTGATCGTGGACAACACCTTCGCGACGCCATATCTGTTCCGGCCGCTCGAGCACGGCGCAGACGTCGTGGTCGAATCGGCCACCAAGTTCATCGGCGGACACGGAACCACGCTTGGCGGCGTCGTCGTGGAGGGCGGGAAGTTCGACTGGAACGAGGTGCCAGGAAAATTCCCGACGCTTACCGAGGCAGACCCCAGCTATCATGGGCTGAACTTCTTCGAGGCTCTTGGTCCTGCGGCATTCGTTACCCGCATTCGTGCGATTCTTCTTCGCGATACGGGTGCGACCCTTTCGCCGTTTGCAGCATTCCTGCTGCTGCAAGGAACCGAGACGCTTTCACTGCGTGTTGAGCGCCATGTGGAAAATGCGCTGAAGGTCGTCGAATACCTGCAGACGGTTCCTGAGGTCGAGGCAGTCCGTCACCCATCGATTCCTGGTCGTCGCGATCATGAGCTGTATCAGCGATACTTCCCGAATGGCGCAGGTTCGATCTTCACCTTCGACGTCAAGGGCGGCAAGGATGCGGCGCGGGTGTTCATCGACAATCTTCACCTGTTCTCCCTGCTGGCAAACGTGGCGGACGTGAAGTCATTGGTCATTCACCCGGCTTCGACGACGCATTCCCAGGAGACGACGGAGGAACTTGAGGATCAGGGCATCCATCCAGGCACCATCCGTCTTTCCATCGGTACGGAGAACATCGACGACATTCTCGATGACCTGAGGGGCGGCTTCGCTGCATTGAAGGAATCCGGTCTCGCCGAATAGGGCTGACATAATACTAGTTTTCTCGTAATACTAGGGCTGACATAATACTAGGGTTCACATATAAGGCTGGGGCCTGTCCGATGACAATCGGACAGACCCCAGCCTTATGCTTCGTCACGCCATATCAGCAGCTTCGCGGCCGACGGCTCTCATGCCTGGCGACTCGGAGTCGATCGATCACATGGCCTGTTCGAACGAAGCCTGGCATGCATCAGTCACGCGGTCGAACGAGCAGGGCGTCCTTCTCGGTCCTTCCAGAGTGGATGGCCGTGTTCGCCTGCTCGACGAAGCTTTCGTCCACCTGATATCTCCTGTCGTCGAGGCTGGACACGGGGATGACCCATCCGCCGTGCGTCATGTATAGACGGTCTGCCTCCTGCAGCTGAGGCAGGGGAAGCTTCCTGTATTCCCAGGAGCCGCCCTCCTGTGCCATGAATGAGAAGAGTTCACGCTGGCTCGTTCCGTGAAGGATTCCGATGTCGGGATTCGGGGTGACCAGATGGTTTCCGTATTGTGCGACGATGGATGAGTTGGGGCATTCCAGCACGAAGCCGTCTTCGGTGACGGTGACGGCATCATCGACATGACGGCGGTCGCATTCCCTGTGCATCGCCATGTTGACCGCGTAGCTCAGGGTCTTTGCGCCGAGCAGGAGCCACGGTGCACGCTGGGTTATGTCTGCGGAATATCCTCGTGTCAGCGACGCCAGGCTGATCGCGCGAGTCTGATGCAGCGCTCCATGAGCGTCAAGGAACATCCAGACGTGAGGCAACCCGCTGCCGGTCCTGCCAATGCCAGTATCCGCATCCAAGCCGCGAGAGACCAGAATTCGCAGAATAGGACCGGGTTCAGGATCGTCATACTGCGCTATGATCTCCTCGACCGCCTGCGAGAACAATGTCAGATTGGGCCTTGGCAGATCCATCAGGCTTGCGGAATGGGCAAGTCGGCGTAGGTGGGCTTCCAGAGAAACCGGCTTGCCGTGCCACACCGTCGTGGCTTCGAATATTCCGTCGCCTCGGGTCACCGCATAGTCAAAGGGGCTTACGACATGTTCCTGTGGAGCGACGATGGTCACCAATGACATGTCCGATGCGTCCATGTCCGTTGTATCCATGTCAGTGCCGAACAGTCTTGCTGAATCGGCGATTCCAAGAACGATGCCTGTCATACGAACCTCACATTCATAAACGTTGATACGAAGGCTCATGCTACACGCGACACATTTCCCTGTCAGTCATATGATTCCCAGCGAATTCTCATACTTAAGGATGATGCCGCTGCGTCGAGGCGCGCAATATCAGTCTTTCGCACGATATCAATCACCGTCGATAGCCCATAGTGTTGCCTTGCAAGCGCATGAGAAGGCGCAATCGACTATGGAGGAGAATGAAAGATGAGTACTGTGAATTCCTTGAATACCGCTGGCTTGCCCAAGACCGGCCTGCATCGTGACACTGCGATCGAGGCGATTGATCTGGTGAAGGATTATGGCACAGGCGAGAATGCCGTCCACGCGCTTCGCGGTGTGAACGTGGCGTTCGAACGTGGCAAGTTCACTGCGATCATGGGCCCTTCCGGATCCGGAAAATCAACGCTGATGCATACGCTTGCGGGTCTGGATTCTGCCTCTCACGGCAAGATCGTCTTTTCGGGATTCGACATCACCTCGATGAACGACACCGATCTGACGATGCTGCGCAGACATAGAATCGGGTTCATCTTCCAAAGCTTCAACCTGCTTCCCATGTTTACCGCCAGGCAGAACATTCTCATGCCCCTGACGCTTTCCGGTGGGAAGGTCGACAGGCAATGGTTCGACATGCTCAGCGAAACTCTCGGTCTGAAGGATCGTCTCAACCACCGTCCGAATGAGTTATCCGGCGGACAGCAGCAGCGCGTGGCCATCGCAAGAGCCTTGATTACCAAGCCCGACGTGGTTTTTGCCGATGAGCCCACTGGAAATCTCGACTCGGTCTCGAGCGCCGAAGTGCTTGGATTCCTGAAGAAGTCGGTGAGCGATTTCGGCCAGACCATCATCATGGTCACCCATGATGCGATAGCGGCATCATATGCCGACCGTGCAATCGTGTTTGCCGATGGCAGCATCGTCGCTGACGAAGCGAACCCGAATCCCGACAGGATGAATGAACTGCTCATGCAGGAGCGTCGACGTTCCACGACACAGCCCGCCGACAAGGCACAGCTCAACGCCGCATGCCTGAACTGACGACGGTGGCCATCGCGCCTGCGTTGCAAATCCAGTAAGCGGCCGATGGCCGCAGCCCGTGAACCGTATCGTTCACGGGAGTTAGCAAGATCAAGTACTTCACGACTATAAGGACATACCCATGTGGTCAGTAACCATACAATTGATGAAACGCAATCTGACAATGCTGATACCGGCGGCCATCGCGATTCTGGTCGGTTCCATGTTCGTCTCATGCACCTTCCTGTTCAGCAACACGCTCGACTATTCCCTGCGCAAGCAGGTTTCAGCGAACTTCGGTGATGCGAACTATGGCGTCACCCAGACCGATTCCTCCGACGACAGCTCATCCGACATGACGACCTTCGCCGACTACCACCTCGACTGGATCAGAAAGATGGCAGGAGTGGAAGGAGCGAGGACGGACGTTTCGACACGCTTGGAAATCAGCGCGAATGCAGGGGACAGCGGCTCCGATCACTCGTCCTCGATAGCCATCGCCGCAGCCCGTCCGACATCCATCATGCCGCTGAAGCTGTCTTCCGGCACTTGGCCCAAGGCTTCGGGACAGATAGCCATCGCAGACAGCGTCGCCAAGCAGCTCAAGCTTTCAGTGGGATCGACGGTCAATGCAAGCACCTCCGCACAGAACAGCTGGTATGGAACGAGCGGCTCGATATCAGATATGAAGGTCGTGGGAATCACGAATGACGATGCAGGCGCGTTCACCTATTATCGGGGAGCGTGCGTGATGAGCGAGGCGGACATCGCAAAGGTCCAGGGCGTCGGTTCAGGCTTCGACGGCCTGTATGCGTCCGAACTGTTTCTCAAGATCGCTCCTGTCGCATCCGCAAGCGAGGCGCAGACCATCGCCAGTGTGAAGGATATGCTGCCCCAGGGGTTCACCATGCAGTCCAGGCAGCGGCTCGAGGACCAGCAGATCAAGCAGATGGGCGGAGGCCAGTTCAACATCATCACGACATTCGTGCTCGTCTTTGGCATCCTCGCCATGTTCGTCGCCGGACTGGTGATTGGCAACACATTCCAGGTCATGGTCGCGCAACGTCGAAGGACCTTGGCATTGCTTCGCACCATCGGCGCGAGGAAAGGTCAGCTCTACCGCTCCGTGATTCTCGAGGCCATCGTTCTGGGAACCGTCGGCTCGGTTCTTGGCGTTGCCTGCGCGTTGGCGCTGATGGCAGTTCTCGGTGTCGCCGGAACGACCCTTGGCGGTCTTTCGTTCGCTCTGATACCAAGCTGGCAGGTATTCGTCATTCCTGTCGTGTTCGCCCTGCTGGCAACGATCGTGGCTTCGCTGAGCTCCGCCCGGATGGCGACCAAGGTGACGCCGCTTGAAGCGTTGCAACCCATGGAAAACGTGGAGACCAAGCGTTCCGGCAAGCTGAGGGTCATCTTCGCTTCATTGATGCTTCTTGCCGGAATCGCCCTCTGTGTGCTTTCGATCCGTGGAACCTATGTGCAGACCCATACGACGGATTCGCATGACATCAGTCAGGAAGGCTACGTCCTTGTCGCCATCATGGGTGCGATTCTGTGCTTCATCAGCATGCTCATGACTTCGCGCCTATGGATTCCGGCGATGCTGAAGGCGGTAGGGGCTGTCATATCGCATATCGGAGCTTCCTCGACCCTGGCAAGCGCGAACATTCAGAAGAACCGCCGTCGCGTCGCTGCGACCGGCTCGGCTCTGCTCATCGGGGTCACGCTTGTCTCCTGCCTCGGCATTGGCGCGGCAAGCGCCAAGCAGACGATGGCCACGGTCCTTGATTCGCATTACAGCGTCGATATTCAGGCGGTGGGTCAGTCTCTCGACTCATCGGCCCTTCGCAAGGTCGAAAAGGTCCAGGGGGTCGGACAGGCGGAAATGGTGCAAAGCGCGACGGCTACGATCGCCAGTGGAAAGTATAGGGGTGACTCGATTGACATCTATGGAGTCGATGCTCATACGGTTGCAAAGGTCATGCACGGCACTGTCGATCCGCAGGATCTCGAGGGTGGCAGGCTGGTCCTGTCACAATCTTCGTCAAGCGAGGACAGTGGACTTGAGAAGGAAGGCAAGATCGAAATCGCGGGTGCAGAGTCGAATGTGACGTCACTGCCTGTCACAGCAGGAGCATACCGCGGACTGGACAGCACGCATGCTCTCTATGGCATCGTCTCCAAGACGACCTTCGATTCCTTGAAGCTCAGCGGGACAAGCGATCAGATCTGGCTGAAAAGCGACGGTTCGGCCAGCACTGCCGATCTGGTGAGCAATGTCAGTGCCGCCCTTGGTTCGTATGCAAGCGTGAACGTCGTCGGATCGATTGCAGAGCGTGCCACGTGGGAGAAGATGGTGAACGCGACGCTGATGATTCTGGTCGCCCTGCTGGCGGTGGCGGTCATCATCGCTCTGATCGGCGTCACGAACACCCTGAGTCTGTCGGTGATAGAGCGGCAGAGGGAATCCGCCACCCTGCGCGCCATAGGGATGACCAAGTCACAGTTGCGACGCTCCCTAGCCATCGAGGCGATTCTGATATCGCTCAGCAGCGGCATCAGTGGCATCGTTGCGGGAACTGCATTCGGATGGCTTGGATCGTATGTGGTGTTCTCAGCCTTCGGCACGGTCTCGCTGCCATTCGATTGGAAGATGGCCTGCATGATTATCCTCGTCGCTCTGATCGCAGCCTTGCTCTCCAGCATCATCCCCGCCAGAAGGGCAATCAAGGTCTCTCCGGTGGCAGCACTGGCCGAAGCGTAGCCCAGGATTCGAACGTCTCACGGCAGACAACCGTCTTGCCTGCCGTCAAGAAGATTCAGACCAGATGGTTCTCATAGGCGAACACGACCGCCTGAACGCGATCCCGGGCGTGAATCTTCTGCAGAATGTGCGCGACATGAGTCTTGACGGTCGGCAGACTGATGAACAGCTTCTCGGCTATTTCCTGGTTGCTCAGACCATGGGATATTTCGATAAGCACCTCGCGTTCCCGTTCGGTCAGCTCGTCGAGCTCTCGATCCTGATATGGCATGCGAGACTTCGAGGCTGAGGAAGCGGCGGGTGCATCGGCCCTGTCCATGCCCTGGAAGGTCGATGCACCGGACTGAACCATCGAAGGCTGCGGTGCCGAGGAAGGGGATTGGGAATTATCCCAGGAATCCTCAGCGAACCCCGTTTCCATCATATGTTCGACCAACCGCTTCGTGGCGGTCGGAGCGATGATCGCGTTGCCTTGGTACACGGTCCGTATCGATGACAGCAGGGTCTCCGGCTCGGTGTCCTTCAGAAGGAATCCAGAAGCTCCGGCGTTTATGGCCGACATCACATACTCGTCCAGATCAAAGGTCGTGAGAATGATGACATGCGTGCTGGCGTGCTCGTCGGACGCCGTGATCTGCGTGGTTGCGCCGATGCCATCAAGGCCAGGCATGCGAACGTCCATCAGCACCACATCAGGGTGGAATCGCCTGCACTGCGATACGATTTCCTCGCCGTCGCTTGCCTGGCAGACGACGCGCATGTCTGGCTGTGAATTGATGACCATCGCAAAACCAGCACGAACCAGGTCCTGATCGTCGGCAATGCCTACCGAAATTAACCCATCGCCATTATTCATGATTGCCTGCTCCCTGCGTTTCCCGGCATATCCGTCTCTCCATCGTCTCTTGCCTGTGCATCACGAAGCTGATCGTCCAGGGAATCGGCCGGTTTCAGGGCAGAAATCGGCAACTGCCCGGAGGAAGCCCCATGTGCGTCAGGACTCCTGTCGCTGAATCCGGTGGTGCGAAGTACCCCTAACAATGTTCTCATATGCGCCAGCGCGGTGCGTCCTTGTCGGCCAATGGCACCGAATGCCTCATCGAAGCTGCTTTCACTTGTCGGCGTGGCGGTCTGACCATAGCCACTCGGGTCATCAAGACCTCCGTCAGCCGTCTCTTCGGCCATGTTCTCGACACTCGCCCGTCTCAACGATTCGATCGTCAGCAAGCCACGTTCAGCCTGCGAAACGACTGACATAAGCGTATCGGTGACTTCCTTCTGAATAGCAGAGGCGATGCGATTGCGCTCATTGTCGGCGCTCAGAACCATCTGGCGTTCCTGCTCAAGAAGAATCGCCTCCTCACGCTCCTGAAGCACGAGTATGTTATTGCCCCGCGAACGCGCCCACAGACCCGATGCAGCCACCCCTCCACAGAAGATCGTCAAGGCAATGGCGGAGATCAGACCAGCGCGAACGGAGCGAAGGCTGGAATCAAGCGTCATAACAAGATTCGGATCCCGCATCGCGTCAAGCAGGCTTCTGCCAATGTCCGCAGTCGCAAAATACGTCTGCAGCCCGAACAGCATCGAATCCACGACTGCAAGCGCCATCAGCTTGGCCGTATGGGTGCTCTTGCCATACATCAGCGCCGATGAGAGAAACGAGCCTGCAAGAATGTTCACAGGCAAGACGCCTGGGACGACTATCAATTGCAAGGTGCAGCACGATGCGACGAACATGGCGCTCGCGAACGGAAAGCGCCTGCGCGCGCACAGCGGCAAGGTCATGAAGCTTGTGACCGCAATCGTGATGCCGACGGGAATCTGGGCAGTGTGCTGCGAATAGAACAGATATGCGTGATTGCCCATTCCGATCGCCAGAAAGCACACCCATGCGACCAGGGCGCCTATGGTATCGACCAAGACATAATGTCGCTGTGCCCATTGCGAGAAGCGCTCGATCGCATTCGGTCTTGTCGAGCCGTATGTCTCACGAATGTTCAGGGGCTGGGAGCGCAGCAGATCGAAGGTTGCCCGCAATCTTCGCAATATGCCCCGAGTCCCTGACTCGGTGACTTCGCCACCATCCGAAATCGGAAGAGTGACGGCTATCTGGAATCCGCCCAAGGGGAGCGGACCGGATTCAAGCGAACCGTTGCATGCCTCGACGCGCTCCGCCATGCCTCGCAGGCCAAATCCTGGTCTGTGTCCATCGGCGCTCGCACCTTTGCCTCTGCCATCGTCTCGAATGGTCAGGCTGATGCCAGTGTCTGACCATGTTTCCTGGATCAGGACATGGACGACCGGGCCGGCATGCTTTCTCACGTTGCTGAGAGACTCCTCCACGGCACGGAACATGGTCTCCTGACATGCCATGCTCAGTGATTCCGGTCGAGACGTGCCATTCACCCTTCTGACGACATGCGATTGCGGACTCATCGCATTGGCGTGGGATATGAGCAATGGAATCTGGCTATATGTCGCAGATGCGTTCGACGGCATGGAAAGGCCCAAGGTCGAAGAGGCGTGCGAATCGATTGATGCAAGCATGGAAGAGTTCGGGGAAGAGACTGCGTCATTCGCCGTGTCCGAGGCCGAGTCCGCGTGCCTTCCCGGGACTGCGTCCGCAGCCATGCCGGAAGTCTGTGCGGAGTCTTTAATAAGAGTGGGGTCTTTGATAAGCGTGGAGCCATCGGTATGCGAGAGACTTTCGGTATGCGAAAAGTGAGTCGCGGCTGCCGAATCGGCCGCCTCGGTTCGCTGGGCAGAGGATTGAAAGCCTTCATTGCCATGCTGGGCATCGATCACACCGAGCAGCGACTGCATTCCCGCGAGCGCGGTGCGTCCCTCCGTCTCGATGTTGCGCATGGTCGTTTCCGCCACATGCAGGTCATGCCTTCCCGCATAGCGGCCAGCGTCTGACTGCACGATGATGGATGACAGAGTGTGTGCCACCACGTCATGCATGTCCCTTGCAATCCTTGCCCTTTCGGCCAATGCGGCGATCTGGCGTTCCTCGTCCTGGCGTGAGATCAGAGCCTGATTGCGTTCCTTGAGCAGCGTGATGGCATGCTTTCGGGCCCGTTGCCAATATGCCATCACCACCACGCTGAGCAGGGTTATCGCAACGGCGATCCCCAGAACGATCGATGTCTCTTTCATCGAATCCAGGCATCCGGAATTCAGGAAGGCTCGAGGCGTCGCATCGCAGGCGAAGCTCTCGGTCGTCGATTGCCGCATCAGCAAAGGCTTGAATGAGCCGGAGACCGCTCCCTCGACGACGGTGAGCAATCCCATGAAGCCAGCGATCCAGAGGAAGACATGAGTGTTCTTCGGATCCCCATAGACGATCACGGTATAGAGCAGTATCAGGGCTGCCATGTCGGAGGGCACCGCACTCGGGCCCAGAATCAGCTGTAGGAATGAGATTGCCACAAAGGACAGGGCGGCGCTCTGGGGAAACTTTCGTCGGAACGTCAGGGGGATGCCCAGCATGACCGTCCAAGGAACGATGTTCCATCCAGAATATCTGAACAGCAATCCGTCGGCGTAGCCGTCGTCCGAGAACACAAGCGCGAACAGCACGGTGACCACGGTGCCGGAGATGATGTCCTGCACCGTTTGACTGCCTATTGCAGAGCGGAAGCGCCGAATGAATGAATGCACATGATAGAGCTTAGTGTTGCGTGCGAATGTGGGGCATCGATCCTGCGGATGGTTTCAGGATTTGAGCATGGATTGTCTGATCCTGACGACCATGCTTGGTCTGTCACACTGATTATCGTTGAGTCACGAGGCAGCATCTGCAAGAATCATTGAATCGGGAACATCAGGAAAGGCATCGATTATGGATTTGGCTTCACTCACCATTGGATTCATCGGATATGGCAACATGGCTCAGGCCATGGCGGAGGGCTTCGTCGATCAGGGCGTGGTGAAGGGCGGCCAGATCGTGGCCTGCGCCGGGCATTTCGACAAGCTGAGCAAGACGACTGCGAAGATAGGCGCGAAGCCCCTGCATTCGGCGACGGAGGTTGCGGTGGCAGCGGACGTCGTCATCATCGCCGTCAAGCCATACTTGGTCGAATCTATCCTGAAGGGCATCAAGACGGAGCTTGCGCACGATGACAAGTTCGTCGTTTCCATTGCCTCTGGCTGGAACTTGGAACGATATCAGTCATTGTTGCTCCCGGAGACGCATGTGGTCTGCACCATTCCGAACACGCCGGTTGCCGTCGGACAGGGCGTAGTCATCGCTGAATCGAAGGATTCACTCAGCGATGGACAGAGACGGGTCTTTGAAAACTTGATCACTCCTGTGGCTCTGCTCGAGCGCGTCGAGACTGCTCAGATGTCTGTGGCGAGCGTTGTGGCAGGCTGTGGTCCAGCTTACGCTGCAATGTTCATAGAGGCCCTGGCGGATGCCGGAGTGAAATATGGTCTGACGCGCCAGTCGTCGTATCGTCTGGCCGCAAAGATGGTGCAGGGGACAGGTGCCCTTCAGGTTGCGACCGGACTGATCCCTGCGGCCATCAAGGATGCCGTCTGCTCTCCAGGCGGAACGACCATCAAGGGTGTCGCTGCGCTTGAGCAGCATGGCTTCCGGGGGTCGATATTCTCGGCCGTCGATGCCGTCGTAGGCGAATAGGAGCCTCAGATGACAAGTTTTTGGCACTTGTCGAAGTAGAAGACCCCGAAATCGTTGTAATGGTGGCCGACACCATGCCGTTTTCACGCCTTTCTACTTCGACAAGTGCCAAAAACTTGCAATCAGGGCGCAAAAGTCGAGCTTTGTACGAAGAAACTCGGTCTCTGACCGACGAAGAGCAGCGTAGACGCTCGAAAACCGAATGGACGGCATTGACATCAGTGTGAAAATGCGATCGATGCAGGAGTGTGTGGCCGAATCGTGACCTTCCCCGTCATCGCTTCGTCCGTCATCGCCTTAGACTAGAAGCCATGTCACTAACCATAGGAATCGTCGGGCTCCCGAATGTAGGCAAGTCCACACTGTTCAATGCTCTGACCAGGAATAACGTGCTGGCAGAGAACTATCCATTTGCAACGATCGAACCGAATACGGGCATCGTGCCTTTGCCTGACAAAAGGCTCCCGATTTTGGCGAAGTTGGTCGGCACTGAGAAAATCATCCCTGCAACGGTCACCTTCGTTGATATCGCTGGCATCGTCAAGGGTGCGTCGCAGGGCGAAGGCCTGGGCAACCAGTTCCTAGCCAACATACGCGAGGCGGATGCCATCTGCGAGGTCGTGCGAGCCTTCGAGGACGATGACATCGTGCACGTCAATGGCAAGATAGACCCTGCCGATGACGTCGATACGATCAATACCGAGCTGATTCTGGCGGACCTGCAGACCATTGAGAACGCCCTGCCAAAGATGGAGAAGGACCTTCGCGGCAGCAAGATCGACAAGTCGACGATGGATGCCGTGCTGAAGGCGAAGGAAATACTTGCGAACGGCGAAACCATAGACCATGCCGCAAATGCCGGGAGAATAGACAAGTCAGAAATCGCCGAACTGCATCTGATGACTGCGAAGCCATTCATATATGTGTTCAACGTCGATGACGACGAATTGCAGAATAACGAACTGAAGAAGAAGCTGGCGGCATCCGTATCCCCGGCGCCTTCCATCTTCCTGAACGCCCAGTTCGAGTCCGATCTGACCGAACTCGACGAGGCTGACGCTGAGGAGATGCTCCATGACGCGGGGCTGGAAGAGTCCGGTCTTGATCAGTTGGCTCGCGTCGGATTCGACATTCTGGGCCTGCAGACCTATCTCACCGCCGGTGTCAAGGAGGTGCGTGCTTGGCAGATTCACAAGGGTTGGACCGCGCCTCAGGCTGCCGGTGTGATTCACAGCGATTTCGAGAAGGGCTTCATCAAGGCTGAGATCGTCTCATACGATGATCTCATCGCCTCGGGCTCGTACGCCAAGGTCAAGGACGAAGGCAAGATGCGGCTTGAAGGCAAGGACTATGTCATGCAGCCAGGAGACATCGTGGAATTCAAGTTCAACGTGTGAGTCCGTTGACATACCAATGTTTTAGAAATACAGATTTGACGCATCCCAGTGTGTCACAGCCTGGTTTGCGTCGAATCTGCATCAGTTTTTGAATTGGACAGCGAGCCGCTTCTCATATACTTGTAACCCGAGCCGTTCTAGCGTCAGGGCAGCATCGTTTTTTGCATTTTCTGAATCATTCATTGGGGGCATGCACATGGAGTTATCTTCAAAATTCTTTGGTGAACTCAGCACAACAGAATTATATGAGATTCTCAAGGCCAGATCCGAAATATTCGTTGTAGAACAACATTGCGTCTATCAGGACTTAGATGATGTCGACTATAGAAGCCTCCATATCTTTTATACGGCAGGGGGTAAGGTCACTGCCTATCTGCGTGCGTTCATCAAAGATGAAGATTCCAAGACGATCCAACTTGGACGAGTCCTGACTGTGCAGCATGGACATGGGCTGGGTGGAATGATCCTTAAAGAAGGAATCAAGAAGGCTGCCGAGAAACTGAATGCAGGAAGACTATATATCGAGGCCCAATCATATGCCACTGGATTTTATCAACGACAAGGGTTTGCAGTATGCTCCGATGAATTCATGGAAGATGGCATCCCTCATGTGCAAATGGAATTAACGATTTAGCGTTTCTGCTTGGACAATTTCTCGCTGTTGATTTGATTGTCACGGCTGTGACGACACCGAGTTTTATCAGCACAGAGCAGCCCGTCTTGATAACTCGCGTCAGCGCAATTGATCACGTGCTGTGAATTCCGGATTGTTGATTTTCTTCCAGCTGCATGTCATCGGTGAAAGATGCTTGCGGTATTCCACATCATCGAGCATATTGTTCAATTGCTGAAATGCGAATCATGCATGTGATGGGCAGGGGACGTGGAGGAGCATAGATGCAAACGCTACCAATGGATAGGGAACATGATGAGACATATCTGTATTGGCACGTCCGAAATGCATGTATCGCGCATTGCGTTAGGCGTCCTGCACATGGATGCGTTGGACAGAACTGCCGCTGCCACAGTGCTCGGTTCCGTGCTGGACCGTGGTGTGAACTTTTTCGACACGGCTGACATCTATGGGCCGAATGCAGGCCGGGCTCACGCAAGCTCGGAAAAGCTGGGAACGTCAATCAAAGATGTTGGAGCGAAGCGTTCTGACATCTTTATTCAGACGAAGTTTGGTGTTGTGAGCGGTTATTCCCATAATGGAGCGACTCGCTATGATTCGTCATACAGGAATCTCGTCGAGTCCTTTGACAAGGAACTCGAGGCGCTGGGAACGGACTACGTTGACAGCGTGATATTGCACCGCCCGGATCCTCTGATGGATGTGAACGAATTCGCAGGTATGGTTCAAGATCTCATGAGTTCTGGCAAAGTTCATGAGGTCGGTGTGAGCAATATGGGTCCTTGGCAGATTGAGTATCTGCAATCCTTTCTTGCAACGCATATTCAAGTCGATCAATTGCAGTTCGGTCTGATGCATACTCCAATCATCGATGCTGGAATCCACATCAATATGTCAGATGACGATGCGATTAATCGCGAAGGAGGCATCCTGCCTTACACCCAATTAAGGAAAATCACGGTTCAGGCCTGGAGTCCCTTTCAATCGGGGACACCATATGGTCCCTTCGTCGGCAATGCACATTTCCCGGAACTTAATCGAGAGCTCGATAGACAGGCCCGGAAACACGCCACTACTCGGAATGCGATAGCAACGGCCTGGATACTGCATCACCCTGCGCAGATACAGGTCATTCTCGGCTCAATGAATCCTGAACGGCTCTCGCAAATGCTTGATGGCGACGACATCGAACTTGATCGGCAGGACTGGTGGGATCTCTACAAGGCGGCAGGCCATCGGGTTCCCTGAACATAAGAGCGTGCTGCCTGATCCCCAGCCAGGATATCCAGTGACGTCATAGAATTACGCTGTCTTGAATGAAAGGCTGGGCGTGGTCTACATCCCTGAAGTGCCGCACATTCTGCCGTAAATCCCATGCTTCGCGCACCTATTGCACATATCATGGAAGTCCGTATGCATCTCAGAGGATCGTCCTCTTCTTCTGAGTTTCGCGATAAAGAACATCGTTCTGGGGAATGCTGTTCTATGGGTTCAGCTGCGACATCTGAATTCGTCAGTGTCGCAGCGTTTTCTGTCATGGATAGCGTTATCTGTCCTGGATTCGGAGGCAAGGAATGCGGCGCATGCTGGCTTGCGTCGAGTGCATACCGAATGCGCATAGAACGTGCCTCGGATCCGTGTCGTGCTTCGTGTCGTGCTTCATGTCAAGTTCTCGATGCGGTCCTGCCGGTCTGCGCCGAGACAGAAGGCAGTGATCGCCTGTTGAACGGGCAGCAGGGCGGACTTGAAGCGGTGGCCGACGAATGCAGAGTGATCGAGTGAGCCTGCGCTGATCTCCGCTCCACGGGTGAAGGGTGGACATGGGTCGAACAACGCTCCCGCTGGCGCCTCATCCAAGAGCTGTTCGGTGATCTGATAGCGCGCAAGTCGCGGGTCCTGGGATTCGCTCCTGTCCGTCATGATCACATCGGCGTCTCGCACGGCTTCGTGAATGTCTTCCTTCCATTGAATTCCCGGAACTTCAAGGCCGCTGGGGCAGCACTGGGTGAGGTCAAGACCAAGCGCGCGAGAGGCCTCCTGCCACGAATGCAGGGTGTTGCTGCGCGCGCCGACGTAGACGAAGCGCAATCGTTCGATATCGTAGTCACGTTGCAGGGAGTAAAGGTCACTCAGGATCTCACATGGATGATTGATGTCGGTCATCGCGTTTATGACCGGGACTTCCGATGCCGCTGCCAGCTGTTCGATCTTCTTCATATCGGGATGGCGCACTATCAGAGCGCGCACCCACGGTTGAAGAAAGCCGACGACATCTGCGGGATCCTCGGGCCTGTCGAGTGTCTCCGGCGGAAACAGGATGGTTGCAAGCCCATCATCGCCAGGCCTCTTTCAAAGGCCACGCGAGTGCGCAAGCTCGTGGAAGGGAAGAACGTCACGATCGAGCCTTCGAAGCGCGGCCCACGCCTGGATTGGTAGGCATCGGCCATGCCGAATACTTCGTGAATGTCCGCCGCGGACCAGTCATCGATGCGGATGAGACTATGCATGGTCTCAGGATAGCCGTGCAGCTTGGAATTGTCGTCCGCATCCTCTGCTCCGACGGACGAGGCACATCATCAATGCATAGGGTCCTTGGCTCTGCATTTCGATTGCAGAGCCAAGGACCCATGGGACGATGCAGTCCGGCGACCTTCGACGTTCACGTCACCAGTTCACATCATGCTTTTACATCATCAGCGAATCGCGTTCAGCCACTGTTCCTTGGTCGCCTTCTCAGCCTGAAGCTTCTTGATCTGCTGAGGATCGCTTGACGCGGCAATCTGGTCGTCGAGTTCCTTGAGCTGCGAATTCAGCTGATCCTCGAAGCTTGACTTTCTGGCGTCGGCCTCCGGATCGGATTGCTTCCACACGGCATCCTCGACGGACTTGATCTGTTTGTCGACGGCATCCAGGCGGCTTTCGATGCGATGGACATCTTCGCGAGGAACATACCCGATCTGATCCCACTCCTCCTGAATCGTTGCAAGCTGCTGGCGTGCCTTCTTCGCGGCGTTCTCGTCCTTAACAGGGAGCAGGGCCTCGGCCTTGACCACAAGAGCCTCCTTCTTGACGAGATTCTCCTTCTCATCGCTTGAGGTCTGATCTCGGTCGCTCTGGCGTGCATCGAAGAAGGTGTCGGCGGCTGCGCGGAACTTCGCCCACAGGTCGTCATCCTCATGACGTCCGGCGCGACCCGCCTGCTTCCAGCGATCCATCAGAGCATTGAAGCTGCGTGAGGTCTCGCCCCAATCGGTGGAATTCTTCATCGATTCGGCCTCTGCGATAATCGCTTCCTTGGCTTCCTTTGCCTTGGAGTGTTCGGCATCACGCTGCTGAGCCCACTTGCGTCGGCCCTGGTTGAAGGTCGTGCGCGCGGACGAGAAACGCTTCCATAACGCGTCCGCATCAGGCTTTTCGATACGTATGCTGGTGCGCTGATGATTCTGCCATTCATCGAAGAGCGCTCGGAACTTATCCGCTGTCGAGCGCCAATTGGTGTTGTCTCCGAGTGATGCCGCCAATTTCTCGGCTTTCTCGACGATTGCGGTTCGCTCCTTCTTGGCCTCGTCCTGAGCCTTTCTGCGCTCCTCTGCCAGCTCTTGCTTCTTTGCCGAAGCTGCTGTCTTCAAAGCTTCGAACTGCTGGTGGAGTGCGGCCAGATCCCCGACGACCTGAGGTTCGGTGGTCTCGGTCTCGAGAGTCTTCAGCGACTCATCGATTTCATGAGGCTTCACCGTCGCCGTCTGCAGCCTTGCCTCGAACAGGTCGAGTTTCGCCTTGAGCTCGAGATAGCGTGTCGCATAGAGGGTCAGCGCCTCCTGGGGCTTCGCATCGGGGAATTCCCCGACCTTGCGGTCCGTTCCGTTCTCCGATACGTACACGTCTCCCTTGTCGTCAACGTGGCCGAAGGATTGCGCCTTCTCGACAGCCGCGTTCGAATAGCTCACCGCCGCGAGCGGGGCAGTGGGCTTGCCGGCTGGCTGCTTCTTTGCCAATGCAGCTGGCGATGGTGCGTGAGGCTTGGGAACGTTGGTGTTTGCCGGCTGCTTCGTGGCTTCGGCATTGGACGCAGCTGGCTTCAGCGAGGACCCCTGCGATGCGGTGTTGTTATCGTTTTCCTGGGGTGTCTGAGTGTTTACGGGTGTGGTGGCTGCTTCATCGGCCATGGCCAGCTCCTTAGCTTGTGGGATAGAGGGATTGTGAAAGAGAGTGTCATCTTTTCCGCAACCTCACCTATTATATGGAATCGTGGCAAAAGGTGCATCATTATCCGGATTTCCGGAGTGGCTTCCCGAAGAACGGGTTGTCGAACAGCAAGCAATCGATACGTTACGCAGGATTTTTGAGCTGAACGGCTTTCTTGGAATCGAAACCAGGGCGGTCGAACAGGGCTCAAGCCTGCTGAAAAAAGGGGAGACCAGCAAGGAGATCTATCTGCTGAGCCGACTTCAGGAGGTGGGTCAGGAGAACGACACGCCTGTCGAGGATCGTCTTGGTCTGCATTTCGACCTGACAGTACCGCTGAGTCGCTATGTGGTCGAGAATTCAGGCGCGCTGACATTCCCCTTCAAGCGTTGGCAGATCCAGAAGGTCTGGCGCGGCGAACGCCCGCAGGAGGGACGCTTCAGGGAGTTCATCCAGGCGGACATCGACGTCGTCGGCAATGGCGATCTGCCGGAGCATTACGAGGTGGAACTGCCGCTGGTCATGGTCAATGCGATGGAGAGCCTACGGGCATTCGGACTGCCGAAGGCGACGGTGCATGCCAATAATCGCAAGCTTTCGGAGGGCTTCTATCGTGGAATCGGTCTGACCGACATCGAGGGAGTGCTGCGTGAGATAGACAAGCTCGACAAGATCGGTGCCGGTGAGGTGGGCAGACTGCTGGTCGAGACCTGCGGCGCGAGTGCCGAGCAGGCCAATGCATGCCTGCGTCTTGCCGAGCTTTCCGCCTTCACGGGCGAGGAGCTCACCCACCGGTTCGATGATCTCTGCAACGAATGCTCGGTCGACGCGAATTCCGACGCATACCGCCTGGCGCACGAGGGATTGTCGACCTTGGCCATGATCGTCGATGAATCCGCGAAGATTCGTCCCGGCTCGGTCATCGCCGACCTCAAGATCGCCCGCGGTCTTGATTACTACACGGGTTCGGTATATGAGACCTTCCTTGATGGCGCGGAATCGCTTGGTTCCATATGCTCCGGGGGGCGATACGACAACCTTGCGTCGCAGGGCAGCCGCAAGTATCCGGGAGTCGGACTTTCCATCGGGCTGTCACGTCTGGTCTCATACATGCTGCATGGCGCGCACGCGCAGGCTTCCCGCATATCGCCGGCGAGCGTACTGATCGCTGTGTGGAACGAGGAGGATCGTGGCGACAGCAATCGCATCGCGCGAGAGCTCCGCGCCAGGGGCATCTCGACGGATGTCTCGCCCAAGGCGGTGAAACTTGGCAAGCAGATTCGTTACGCGGATCATCTTGGCATCCCATACGTCTGGTTCCCAGCCACTGCAGATGCCGAGGAATCGGTGAAGAACATCGTTACGGGAGAACAGCTTCCTGCACGTACCGTGTCGTGGAGTCCAGATAGTGTGTATGCCCAGCAAACCGTGCAGTGCGGCGGCGATAATCACTGAATCGGAGCCCCGGGACTGGCCTGCGAGAGTCGTTTTGGCTGCGTGCATTCCTGCTCGTTTTCCAATTGCTCGTCTCTTTCGGACAGCTTGTGGCCGAGATGTGACCAATCGTCGTTGACCGTGAATGTCGTGTCGAAAAGGAATAGAGGAGTTATGGGCCAGTCGGCTTACAGAACGCATTATGCCACCGAGGTGACCGAGGCGGAGATCGGTAAGAACGTAACCGTTTCGGGTTGGGTCGATCGTAGAAGGGATCATGGCGGCGTGGCCTTCATCGATCTGCGCGACCAGACCGGCTTGGTGCAGATCGTCATCTATGACGAGGAAGTCGCTCGCCCGCTTCGCAGCGAGTTCGTCGTGGAGATCGAGGGTGAGGTCCGTGCCCGTCCAGACGGCAACGAGAACACACATCTTGCCACGGGCAAGATTGAAATCGTGGCCAAGGACGTCAAGATTCTCGCAAAGTCCGATGCACTGCCGTTCCAGGTTTCAACCGCTCTTGAGAACGAGTCCGAGAACAAGCTGCCTGGCGAGGACACGCGTCTGAAATATCGTTATCTTGATCTACGCCGCCCAGCGATGCAGCGCACCATTCGCCTGCGCGCGAAGATGAGCAAGGCTGCCCGCGAGGCGCTCGACGACATGGATTTCTGCGAGATCGAGACTCCGACGCTCATTAAGTCCACGCCAGAAGGTGCACGAGACTTCCTTGTTCCTGCACGTCTGATTCCAGGATCGTGGTACGCATTGCCACAGTCCCCACAGCTGCTCAAGCAGCTGCTCATGGTCAGCGGCTTCGAGAAGTACTATCAGCTTGCTCGCTGCTACCGTGACGAGGACTTCCGCGCCGATCGTCAGCCTGAATTCACCCAGCTCGACATCGAGATGAGCTTCGTCGATCAGGAGGACGTGATGGCCATGGCCGAGAAGGTCATCGCCAACGTCTGGAAGAGTGCAGGATTCGAGGTGAAGCTTCCGATTTCACGCATCACATGGACCGATGCGATGAACAAGTATGGCTCCGACAAGCCTGACCTACGCTTCGGCAACCAGATCGTCGAGCTCACCGACTACTTCAAGGACACGCCGTTCCGCGTCTTCCAGAACCCCTATGTGGGCGCAGTCGTATACAAGGGTGGCGCATCTCTTCCACGCCGACAGTTCGATGCGTGGCAGGAATGGGCCAAGCAGCGCGGTGCCAAGGGTCTCGCATACGTCCAGTTCGAGGATGACGGCAACCTCAAGGGTCCGGTTGCGAAGAACCTCTCCGAGGAGGAGCGCAATGGCCTTCAGAAGGCAGTCCATGCCGAGAACGGCGACGCGGTGTTCTTCGCTGCAGGTCGCCGCGAGGCATCGCAGCTGCTGCTTGGCGCCGTCCGCGTCGAGATTGCGCGCCGTCAGGGACTCTTGAAGCCTGACGAGTTCGCACTGACATGGGTCGTCGACTTCCCGCTCTTCAAGCAGGCTGACGACCCCGACGATGACGATGTGGCCGTCGGTCACTCCAAGTGGACGTCCATGCATCATCCATTCACGATGCCAAGTGCCGATTGGATTGACAAGTTCGATCAGGATCCCGAGCATGCGATGAGCGACAGCTACGACATCGTCTGCAACGGCGAGGAGATCGGCGGAGGTTCGGTTCGTATCCATCGTGACGACATTCAGAACCGAGTCCTGAAGGTTCTGGGCATCTCGCCGGATGAAGCCCAGGAAAAGTTCGGATTCCTGCTCGACGCCTTCAAGTTCGGCGCGCCACCTCACGCGGGCATTGCCTTGGGCTGGGACCGCACGGCCCAGTTGTTGGCAGGCGTCGGCTCGATTCGTGACGTCATCGCATTCCCGAAGCTCGGCAGCGGCCAGGATGCCCTGACCGGAGCACCGGCACCGATCACGGACGCTCAGCGAGCCGAAACCGGCGTCGACTACGATCCTGACGAGGAAGAGGACTGAATCCAAGCCTCCCTTTGATCGATGGCGCTTCTCGGAACGCGCCAAGCCCTCGATTCACGGTGAGAACCGGCTATAGTGGAATTCCACCATTCCCGTGTGTTTCTGTTTATCAGTGAATCGAGGGCTTTCGTATGGGCAACAAGCATGAGAGGCAGCTGACCATCAAGGAGCTGCGGACCGTTCAGGCACAGGAGCTGCGCAAGCAGACCAAGCGCCATATCCATGACAGGCTGCAGATCGTCAGAAAGGAATCCTCGGAGCTGAGCGCCATCTGGGATGTCGATCCAGATTCGGCGTTGAGATTTCACAGTGGCGTCGTCCTCGGCGACGTGGACTGCGAATCGACTCCCGGATTCGAGAGCAGAAAGAGCGATGCCAAGGAATTCGTCAGTCTGAGCTCGGACGAAATCGGCAACTACCAGAGCCTGCTCTATGCGAATGGCGTCAAGGGCTCTCGTCGGAGAATTCTGATCGTGCTGCAAGGCATGGATACATCAGGCAAGGGAAGCATGGTGGAGCACGTCTTCAGCCAGACCAATCCCATGGGCATTCATTATCATGGATTCGGTGCGCCGACACAGAAGGAACTCAATCACGACTATCTGTGGCGCATTCGTCGCGAGCTGCCAAAGTACGGCTGGATCTCCATCTTCGACCGCTCGCACTATGAAGACATTGTCATGCCTCGCATATTTGGAACCTACCCTCGCCAGATATGGGAGGCGAGATATGACGAGATCAACGACTTCGAGCATCGCCTCACCCAGGACGGCTGCGTCATCATCAAGATATTCCTCTGCATTTCCAAGGACTTCCAAAAGAAGCGCTTCCTGAGGCGTCTTGACGATCCGCGCAAGTATTGGAAGTTCGATCCCAGCGACGTGAAGGCACGCGAACATTGGGACGATTATATGGATGCGTGGCAGGAGGTCATGGAGCGTACGTCGACCGATTACGCACCCTGGCATGTCATCCCCGCCAATCATCGTTGGTATTCCAGGGCTGTGCTGTCACAGATATTGCGTGCCAGGCTGCAGGACATGAACCTCTCGTGGCCGCCTGCCGATTTCAACGTCGACCTGGTCAGACAGCATCTCAAGGTCATGTGAGGCAGACTCTCGCCCGACAGACGGGGTGCGTGGGGCGAGGTCGACCCTTGCGACGGCAATCATTGCAGCATCATCCACACGGATGCGTCCTGCGCAAGCTTGCCGTCTGGCGTGAGTTCGGATGATGCAAGTCTGACGGAGCCTTTCGGAAGAGCTATGGTCTGCGAGCCGAAGTTGGTGATGTTTGCCCAGCCATTCGCTCGCCTGTAGGCGATCACCCCTCCGAGCTGCCCGTCTGCGCCATCGTGAACGGTCGACGGTGCGTCGTATCCCTTCAGCCATGTCAGCGAAGTGTCCGAGGTGTGCATCTCGTGACGCAGCTCAAGAGCCCTGCGATACAGATGCAGCATCGATCTCGGATCGAGCTCTTCGACATCGACGGCAAAGTGCGCATACCAGTCAGGTTGTGGAAGATGCGTCTGTGCCGGGATGTCGCCTGAACCATCCGTTCTCTCGCGAGGGGAGAATCCGAAGCTGCCGCTTCCGTCGCTGGCATTGATATGGCCGAAACGCGATATCACATTCGTGGTCACGGAGAAATCCCGCGCATTCGCATCATCCAGAACAGGGGCATCCGAACCGACCCACGGCAGCGGAACACGGCAGCCGTCCCTTCCCTTGCTGGCCGACGCGCCCGTCGACCCAAAGCTTTCGGGGTCCTGCAGGCGACTCCACGGGATGTCAGGCACTTCAAAAAGACCGAGCTCCTCGCCCTGATATACATATGTCGATCCTGGCAACGCCAGTTCGAGCATGATGGCGGCTCTGGCCCGGCGGGTGCCCACCTCCCGATTCTCGATGAACGAGCTGCCGTCGCGCAACACCCAATCCCTGGCCTGCGTGTGATAGAGCCCATTTTTCGTGGGGACTTGGGGGAGTGCATATCTGGTGGCATGACGAATCACATCATGATTGCTCATCACCCATGTCGATGTCGATCCCGATCGGGTCGCCTGCTCGATGCCTTCTGCAATGGCCTCATGCAGTTCGTCGCGAACCCAATTCTTTTTGGCGAATTCGAAGTTGAAGACTTGCCCCAGTTCCTTGGGACTGGAATAGAGGTGTTGACGAGCTGGATTCACCCATGCTTCGGCCACGGCGAAGCGAGGCGGGTCATATTCGTCGAAGACGGTGTGCCACTGTCTGAAGATGTCGTGGACCTCGTCGCGGTCATACAGTGGATGGCTGCCATCGGTGGGCAGCGGCAGCGTGGCGAGCGCACTCCAGTCATCAAGGTCGGAGCGGTTCAGATCCTTGGCAAGGCCGTGTGCGACATCCACTCGGAATCCGTCTGCGCCGTGGTCGCTCCAGAAGCGCAGGGTCGTGAGAAAATCCTGCCTGACGTCTTCGTTGTCCCAGTTGAAATCCGGCTGCTCCTTGGCGAAGAGATGAAGGTACCATTGGCCGTCGGCAACGCGCGTCCACGCCGACCCGCCAAAGTTGGAAATCCAATCCGTCGGTGGGATCTCGCCATTCGCTCCCCGTCCATCCCGGAAGATGTAACGCTCGCGCTCAACGGAACCGGATTCGCTCAGCAGCGCCTCCTGGAACCAGGGATGAAGGTTCGAAGAATGGTTCGGCACGATGTCGACGACGACCTTCAGACCTCTCTTGTGCGCCGCGGCGCACAGCGTGTCAAAGTCCTCCATCGTGCCAAGCCTGGGGTCGACGTCGCGATAGTCGGCCACATCGTATCCACCATCGGCCAGGGTCGAGGGGTAGAAGGGCGACAGCCAGATGCAGTCGATGCCAAGTCGCTTCAGATAGTCGATCCTGCTGGTGATGCCTGCAATGTCTCCCAGCCCTGAGCCGGTGGAATCCTTGAATGAGCGCGGATATATCTGATAGACGACCGCTTGCTTCCACCAGTCAGGATCCGAGCATGGGATGTGATGTGAAAGTGTCCTTTTCAATGAATCAGTCGAAGCGCTTGCATTGTATTCTTCTGATTGCATGTCTTGATTAGAGCACATTTATTGTTCTCCTCATTGAGAGTTTTCTCAGTCATTGTTGGCTGCAACTCATTTCCCTATAATTATTCCCTCAATAATTACAGCGCTTGCATATATTGTGCGCTGCCTGTTTCGGCACTCTCTGTTTCGGCACCGTGTGTTTCGGCACTCTCTGTTTCAGCACCCTGTGTTTCAGCACAGTGCTGTGTGCGCCGTCCATCGTTTCCATGTGCTCCGCGTTCCTCGCCCGGTTGCCGATGCGAAGGCGTGGGAAGAGGCCTCGTCATGTCATGATTCCTCTGCGATGCCTTAGACTACTGAAAGGAAATGTCGGATCGCTGAGCGCGATGAAAGTGTCGGAGGAACCATGAGTAGAATCACTCTCCACGATGTAGCCCTGGCGGCAGGCGTTTCTGATTCCACCGTATCCAGGGCGCTGCGTGGACTTGACAAGGTCAATCCAAAGACACGGATCAAGATCGAGGAAATCGCAAGGCGACAGCATTTCGTCCTTTCGAAGAACGCGTCATCGCTGGCTTCAGGCAAGACGATGAGGGTCACGATTCTGTTCACGGATCAGCTGAACACATGGTTCAACTCATCGTCGATGCAAGGCGCATATGAGGTTCTATCCACACAGGGCTACGATCTGGTGCCCCATATCGCTCCAAGCGCGGCATCGTTGGATGCGTATCTCGATGCCCTGCTGGGAAACAGAAACAGCGATGCGATCATCGTCGTCTCGCTGAGCCTGAACGAACGTCAGCGGGAGATTCTCGGATTGACGACGATGCCTGTCATCGGATTCGATTCGCGGGGGACCGAAGGATTCGATGCCACGGTGAGAATCGATGAAGACGATGCGATGACCAAGGCTCTGACCCTGCTGCAGTCACTCGGCCACCGCAGACTCGGCTTCGTGTCGATGCCGAACGTTCCCAAGCTGCTTTTCAGCTCGCAGCTGCGTGGCGTCGCATTCGTCAAGGTCGCCCATGACCTGGGGTACGCGGACGAACACATCGCCCATTTCAATCCTGGAACGCGTGACGACTTCCGCACCCTGGACGATGCGGCGTCATCGGTCGTCGCGAGCATTCTTTCCAGTCCGGTTCACCCAAGTGCGATCTGCGTCGAGACCGACGACTTCGCCGTGGCTCTGATCTATAGCCTCAGAAGGTTCGGCATCCGTGTGCCACAGGATATCTCGGTGATAGGCTTTGACGACTACGCTTACGCACCCTTGGCAGGACTTACGACACTGCATCAGAACCCTGTGGAGATGAGTCGCATGGCCGGCAGGCTGACCTTGGGATTGATGAAGGGCGAACCATTGCCTCAGGCGCATGTCAGGATGCGGGCTTCACTGGTGCTGAGGGATACCACCGCCCCGTATCATCGAAGATAGTCGGTGGCGGTTAGTCTGGGAGGTGAGGTCACCTTCGCGGTGACATTGAAAGTGGGGCAGGTCATTGGGATCGGCAGGTCAGGAATCCTTGGAAGGATCGTCATTGGAAGAGACATCTTCGCAGCATGCATCGTCCGCATCGAAGCCCGATTCGTCAGGTGAGGGCAGTCCGGCGACTCTTGAACCCTTGATTCCAAGCCTTGGCGAGGATTCGAGGAATCTTGGCGCCGACGAGATATACGATCGCTTCTTTGACTGGGTGCAGGGACGTGGCATCACGCCATGGCCGCATCAGGAGGATGCGGTGCTCAGCCTGCTGTCGGGAAACCACGTGATCCTGAGCACTCCAACCGGTTCAGGTAAATCCCTGGTTGCGCTTGGCATGCATTTCGCCGCCCTCTGCACCGGCAGAAGGTCATATTACACGGCTCCCATAAAGGCTCTCGTGAGCGAGAAGTTCTTTGAGCTGGTGCGTCTGCTTGGACGCGACAATGTCGGCATGATAACCGGTGACACGCACATCAACACCGAGGCGCCGGTGATATGCTGCACGGCCGAGATCCTTGCCAATCAAGCCTTGCGGGAAGGCATCCATGCAGATGTCGGCTGCGTCGCGATGGATGAGTTCCACTATTACGGCGATTACGAGCGTGGCTGGGCATGGCAGGTTCCGCTGCTCACGCTGCCCGACACGCAGTTTCTGCTGATGTCGGCCACTCTGGGCGACGTCAGCGAGCTCGCGAAATCGCTTGAGGACTCGACCGACACGGATGTCGATGTCATCGACGACGCACCACGGCCTGTGCCGCTGAGCTACGCATACGTCGATACGCAGCTGCCTGCGACGCTCGAGGAATTGATAGGGAAGGGCGACACGCCCGTATATATCGTTCATTTCTCACAGGATGCCGCGCTGGAGACTGCTCAGGCACTGTCAAGCACCGGCATATCCGACAGACAGCAGCGCGACAGGATCAAGGAAGCCATCAAGGGCACACGGTTCACCACCGCCTTCGGCCAGATTCTTCAACGCCTGCTGAGGACTGGCGTGGGAGTTCACCATGCAGGGATGCTGCCGCGATATCGAAGGCTTGTCGAACAGCTCGCACAGCAGGGCCTGCTGCCGGTCATATGTGGCACCGATACGCTTGGAGTGGGCATCAATGTGCCGATTCACACCGTGGTGCTGACCGCCCTGACAAAGTATGACGGCCGTCGTCAGCGGCGTCTGCGATCGCGCGAATTCCATCAGATCGCGGGCCGCGCGGGACGCATGGGCTTCGATTCAGAGGGACTTGTGGTCGCCGAGGCTCCGGAATACGAGATCGAGAATGCCCGTGCGATGGCCAAGGCTGGCAACGATCCGAAGAAGCTCAAGCGCGTCAAGCGCAAGAAGCCGCCGGAGGGCTTCGTAAGCTGGAACGAAAGCACCTTCGACAGACTCATCGAGGCTCAGCCAGAGAAGCTGACCCCGCATCTCGACATCACCCATTCCTTCGTGCTGAACGAGGTCGAGCAGGGTGGGGATGCAAGGGATCGCGTGGACAGGCTCATCGATGACTCATTGCAGACCGAACAGCAGAAGGAACGCCTGCATGAGCGTGCGGAGGAGATATTCCAGACCCTGATCGATTCGAATGTGATCGAAATCGAGCAGAATGACGACGGCGGCGATGACTACTTCACGACCGTCGATGTTCCCGAGGATTTCGCACTCGATCAGCCGCTCTCGCCGTTCCTGCTGGCATCGCTCGAGCTGCTCGACCGTGAGTCAGATACGTATGCCCTTGATGTGATATCGATGGTCGAAGCCACCTTGGAGGATCCGCGACAGGTGCTGCGTGCACAGGAACGGCAGGCCAAGGATGCTGCGATGGCGGACATGAAGGCAGATGGCATCGAATACGATGAGCGGATGGACAAGCTTGCCGAGATCACCTACCCGAAACCGCTTGAGGAGCTTCTTGAATCCGCTTTTCAGCAGTATTGCAAGGACGTTCCATGGGCGAACGACTATGAGCTGAGCCCAAAATCCGTAATACGCGACATGGTCGAGACGGCGTCCGATTTCAAGGGGTACATTTCCAGATATGCGATATCCCGGTCAGAGGGGACTCTGCTGCGTTACCTGAGCGATGCGTATCGAGCCTTGAGCCGCACCGTTCCCATCGAAAAATGCGATGAACGGCTGGAAGACATCATCTCGTGGCTCAGGGTGGTCGTCCGTTCGGTGGATTCATCCCTGGTGGATGAATGGGAATCCGCAGGAGAGGACGCAGATGCAGGCGCAGGCCTTTCTGCGGCTCCACCGACCTTCGAGGAGCAGATAGTCGCCGACCGGTCAGGCTTGCAGGTGCTGGTTCGCAATGCGATGTTCACCCGCGTGCAGCTGGCCGCCTTCGAAGAGGCCGAGAAGCTGGGTGCCTTGGATTCGGATTGGGGTTATGGCGTGCATCGCTGGGAGGATGCGCTTGACGATCTCTATGACGCACACGAATCGATCGGAGTGGATGCACAGGCGCGTTCCGCTCAGTTCATAACGATGGACGAGCGGATGGAACGTTCCGAGCATCGCTGGTTCGTCAGGCAGATATTCGCCGACTCCGATGGCGACCACGATTGGGGCATCGCTGCGAACGTTGACTTGAAGGAGACCCAGGACCGCGGCGAGGCGGTTTTCGAGGACTACAGGGTCGGGCCCATCGAAACCCTGGGCGAACAGGCAGATGAAATGTGAAAGCCTTGCAGCCAAGGGGCATTCGGCTTTGGCAGACGCTGAACTGTGCAGCCTGCCAATCATGACGTGAATGACTGCCTTGGGATTAATGTCCTGCGGGTTGATAGCCCCACGGATTAGAGTGGGTGGCATGAGTCAAGATCTGTTCAGCGCCGCCGACATTCCCGATGATGCGATGACCCGCCCACTTGCCGTGAGAATGAGACCGACCTCACTGACCGAGGTGCTTGGCCAATCCGCGGCACTGAAGGCCGGTTCACCATTGCAGCGTCTGGCAATGCCAGCGTCGCAGGGCTCGGTGACTTCGCCCAGCTCGGTAATATTGTTCGGTCCTCCAGGGGTTGGGAAGACGACGCTTGCCTACATCGTCGCCCATCAGTCCGAACGTGAATTCGAAGAGCTCTCCGCGGTCACCTCGGGAGTGAAGGACGTGCGCGAGGTGCTTGCGCGGGCGCGTGAGCGACTGGTCACCGAGGGGAGGGAAACGGTCCTCTTCATCGACGAGGTGCATCGTTTCTCCAAATCCCAGCAGGACGCATTGCTGCCCAGCGTCGAAAACCGGGATGTCACCTTCATCGCCGCAACCACGGAGAATCCCAGTTTCTCCGTCATCTCGCCGCTGCTGTCACGTTCGGTCGTCGTCAAGCTCGATGCCTTGGACGATGAGGATCTCTCATCCCTGGTCCATAGGGCTGTGAAAGACAGTCGGGGACTGAACGACCAGGTCAGGATCGAGGAGGAATCGGTAGATCAGATAGTGCGGCTGTCAGGAGGGGACGCGCGCAAGGCCCTTACGATTCTGGAAGCTGCGGCGGGTGCGCTGACAGGCGACAGGAAGCGCAAGAAGGGTTCCAGAAAGCCGATCATCAAGCCTGATGTCGTCTCGTCCGTCATGGACGTGGCGACCGTCCGCTATGACAGGCAGGGCGATGACCACTATGATGTCATCAGCGCGTTCATCAAGTCGATGCGCGGTTCGGACGTCGACGCCGCGCTGCACTATCTTGCGAGAATGATTCGAGCAGGGGAGGACCCGCGCTTCATCGCAAGACGCATCATGATTGCCTCGGCGGAGGAAGTCGGCATGGCAGCTCCGCAGATTCTGCAGACAACCGTTGCCGCGGCTCAGGCGGTCGCGATGATTGGCATGCCAGAGGCCCGCATCATTCTCGCCGAGGCTGTGGTGGCGGTTGCGACGGCACCAAAGTCAAACGCAAGCTACAAGGCCATGGATGACGCACTTGCAGATGTGGATGCAGGCCGCATTGGCGAGGTGCCGCTGCACCTGCGAAACGCTCCGACAAAGTTGATGAAGGCATGGGGCAACCATAAGGGCTACCAATATGCCCACGATGCTCCTGGCGCGGTCGCGGCGCAGGAATATATGCCCAAGGAGCTCGAAGGCCGTGAATACTATCATCCCAACGATCGTGGCTACGAACATGAGATCGGGCCAAGACTCAAGCGCATCCGTGAGATTCTGCACGGCGACGATCCCACTGGTCCAGACCGGAACCTATCGTGATTGCTGCAAGACACGGGAGCTGGAAAGCTGAGAGGGAGACATAGTCTCCGACCGTTGAACGTGAAGCGGCTAATACCGTCGAACGAAGTCAATTCCTATCTTGGTAATCCTTCTCGTGATACCTATGTCTGAACCCGCTGCGCTTCGCAAGGAACCATGCCCGTTCGGACGAGATTATCGGAGGAGTGCATGTCTGCATCAACGCAACAGAAAACCGACAGTTCCATCTCGACCGTGACATCGGTCGAAGACGCGGCTGTTCCACGAGCGTCCGTGACACCAGACCTGAATCGGCATGGAAATGCCAGGCGCATCCTGCATACCCGATGGCGTCCCATCGACATCACCGTCGCATCGGTCATTGCCGTCGCATCAGGTCTCGTCTTCTGGATGTTCGACCTGGTGGTAACCGCGCCAGCCGCCTTCCTTGAGGGTCTGATTCCTGGATTTTCGGGAATAATAAGCGGATTCTGGTATATTGCCGGCCCGCTTGCCATGCTCATCGTTCGCAAGCCGGGCGCCGCCATCTATGCAGAGACGATCGGCGGGTTGCTTGAACTCGCATTCGGCAACCAATGGGGATTCTCAGGCTCGCTTGTCGCCGGACTCGTTCAGGGGATCTTCAGTGAGCTTGTCTTTGCAATCCTGCTCTATCGCATATGGAATGCGTGGTCGACGGCATTGTGCGGTCTGGTGACGGGTCTGGGCGGGTCGTTGTATTCCTTGTTCGTCCTGCAGTCAGGCCTACATCCGACAGGCGGCTATGTGATCACCAATGTCATGTCCAACTGCATCTCGGGAGCCATCATTTCCGGCATCCTGATGTGGTATCTCTTCCTGGCGATAGCGAAGACGGGGGCGCTGTCGCATTTCGCCTCAGGACGCATGATATTCGACTCAGAGACCAGGTGAGCGTCAGGAAGCTCGACACTCACCGGACAGCATCTTGGATGGAAAGGGAAGGCGTCACTCCTCGAATGGGTATGTCATTCCCCAGATGTCCCTGATGCTGTCTTCCAACGAAACCATGCGCAATGTATCCTCATGCGTCATTTCAGGGCACTGGCTCTCTCCGTCGAGAATCGCATTCGCAGCCGATGCGACTTCATACTCATAGCCGGTAAGCTGGCGCGGCATATCGATATGCCGTACATGACGATGCCCATCCTCATAGATGTCAATGCCATCGATGTCATTGATGTTGCTGCATATCATGTATCCCTTGCTGCCCCATATGATGCCCTGTGCATCGCTCATGCCAAGCATCGAGCAGCTTGCGACTCCCATGTGTCCGTTCGCATAATGCAGCGTCGTCGAGCTCTGCGCATCGACTCCGGTCTCGAAGAACGAGGCGCTGCTCTCAAGCGACGAAATCTGCTGCGGTCCCAGGACCATGTCGATGAAGTTCAGTGGGTAGATGCCGACGTCAAGCAATGCTCCGCCAGCCAGATCCGGATCCACCAATCGCTTCACTCCGGTCAACGGGTAGCCCAGATTGGCCGTCACGGCCGTCACGTCACCGATGGCGTTGGATAGCAGCAGATCATCGATGATGGTGCGCGAAGGCATGTATCGTGTCCATATCGCCTCGGTGCAGAGCATGCCTGTGGATTCCGAAACTCCAAGAGCCGCGTCGGCCTGCTCGCGGTTCGCGGTGAAGGACTTTTCGACAAGGACATTCTTGCCGTGCTTCATGCATAGGATTGCCTGTTCGGCATGAAAGTTGTGAGGTGTCGCAATGTACACCAGATCGACCTCGTCATCCTCGACGAGCTCTTCATAGGATCCGTAATGCACTGGAACGTGGAATCGTTCGGCGAACGAGGCGGCACGGTTCCTGTCTCGCGATGCGACTGCATGGAGCGAGACCAGATTTGCGTATCGTTCGTCAGTGCCCATGGCCTGAATCGTCCGGGCCATGGCATTTGCAATGTTGCCGGCACCGAGAATCGCGATGGAAACAGGCCTGCCCTCGTCTTCGAAGAGCTTGCGGTTGCCGTTCATGATACTCATGGAATCTACCCCTTTGTTGGAAACCTGAGAAATTGCTTCAGGCCTGAATCGCAGGACGTTGCCTTCATCGAGTCGTTCGGCGCGTCTTGCGTTCAGGCCTCTGGAACATCAATATCAGAGGATCTCGATGCCTTCTATCATAACCGGGTCGAGCGGCGCATCATTGGCATCCGTCGCAATTCCGTCAAGGGCATCCACGACGGCTCTGGAGGCATCGTCCTCGACCTCTCCGAAGATCGTGTGATGTCCGTCGAGCCATGGCGTCGCGACCGTGGTGATGAAGAACTGAGAACCGTTGGTTCCATGCACTTCGCCAGAGGCGGGGTCGCGTCGCAGGCCGGCATTGGCCATGGCCAGCAGATATGGCTTGTCGAAATGCAGGCTTGGATCGATTTCATCATCGAAGGCGTATCCCGGACCCCCCGTGCCGTTCCCGAGTGGGCAGCCACCCTGAATCATGAAGTCCTTGATGATGCGGTGGAAGGTGAGGCCATCATAGAAAGGCTCGTTGCTTGGTTCGCCCGTGATGGGATCCGTCCATGTCTGAGTGCCCTTCGCGAGGTCTACGAAGTTCTTGACCGTTTCAGGGGCCTTGTCGTCGAACAGTGCGATTGAGATGTCACCGGCAGTGGTGTGCATGATGAGTTTTGTCATGGCTCATAGTCTTCCATGCGAACACGACCGCAGCCCCTGCCGGAATATGCGTTGAGTGAAGTCTGCATGAATTCTCAATGGCCGCTGCATTGAATCGCCGATCGTGGCTCTCTTGATGACATACAAATGAATTGCTTGTCGAGATTCACTTCGGAGGCACCGCCCTTGCCTGGACGGAACGCTGTCCGAGATGGTGCTGAATTCGGGAAATCCGGTATGGCAAGTGACTTACAAACAAGAAATGGGAGAACTATGAAAAAGGTGCTTACCTATCTGACTGCGACTGCCGCGCTCCTTGCGCTCCTGGTTCCGGCCACCGCCGCTAAGGCGGCGCAGACCACTGACGCGCCGACAACCGACGCGATCACCAACCTTCTTTCCGAATACAGCGATTATTGGAAAGCAGGGGAAGGTGTCCAGCAGAGCGACGAGGCTGAAAAGGTACTTCAGCACAACGATGCGCTGACCGAGGAAATCAACAACAAGGCTGCGACCGAGACCGCAGACAAGACGAACGATCAGCAGGCGCGCGCGGTGCTGGATGCTCAGATGAGTTCGGAGGCGACGCTGCATGATGCTCTCGGACCGATCCTGGGCGCCTATTACGAAAATGGAATCAATGGGGGCAAGCTGCCGCTGACGAAGGCCTTTCTTTCGGCGATGAACGCGACTGCCAGCACCGGGACGGCTAAGAACTACTATTCATATCCTCGCCCCTACATCGACCGTCCGAACTACCTGGGCGAGTCGCTGAACATGGGTGAGCTGAAAAGCACGCTGAACATCCAACAGGTGCAGGCATATGTGGACCAAGGCCAATACGTCGGACTTGCGGCATCAGGCTCGTTCCCCTCGGGGCATACCACCTTCGCCTTCACCCAAGGTGCGGGATTGGCCACGATTCTCCCTGAATTCGGCACACAGATCATGACTCGCGTGTCAGAGGCCGGCAATAACCGCATTGTGCTCGGCGTGCACTATCCGTTGGACATCATGGGCGGTCACATCGCGGGGCAATATGGCGTTGCAACAGCCCTGAGCGATCCGACCGTCGCCTCGCAGGCGGCGGCACGCACCGAGCTCGTGAACTATCTCACCGATGAATGCGCTGCAAACAATTACGGCAGCACGCTGAGCGCATGCATCGGGAAGACCGGTGCGACGTCAACCAATGAATACAGCAATTCATTCACGGATGACGTCGTCAGCGCGCCGGTCAACAGCCCAAGCTCTGCCGTGGCAGCCTATACCGCGCGCATGAGCTACGGATTCCAGAGCGATGCCTCCCAGAAGGCCAGCGTTCAGGTTCCAAGCGCTGCGATCAATCTGCTCCGTAACGTTCCTGCATACAAGGGTTTGAATGACACCCAGCTCAAGCAGATTCTCGCCATGACCGAAAACACCCGGGTATATCCGTTGGAATCCTCGGCGCAGGGCTGGGGCCAGATCAATCTTGCGGCCGCATACAGCGCCAAGGTAACGCTCTCGGCGGATGGAACGGTGCAGAGCGTCGCTGCCGGGCAGAGCGCTGCAAGCGTCGTAAGGCAGCAGACGAACGACAGCGACGGCAACCAGGGAGGCAGCGGCACGAATGACGGTTCCGGCACGTCGAATGCGAAGGGCGGCACATCCAATTCGACTTCCGGCACGTCGTCAAAGACCGCTTCGAATGCGAAGAAGAGCGCCACGACCGCCAAGAAGCCACAGCCGATCGCCTCGGTCAGCGGCCAGGGCGTTGTGGATGCCAGTGGGAAGAACGCCAGCCTAGCCAAGACCGGCAGCAATGTCGGACTCGTCGTTTCGATAGCCGCGATGCTTGCCGTCGCAGGATCGGCGGTGTCTCTTACCGTGATGAGAATGAAGCGTGGCCACTGATTCGATGAGAATCGAGCATGCGCTGACGGTGTGATCGCAGGGTCTGCCTGCCGAGCAGGCAGAGCAGGCCGCGAGGCACCCATCCCATGCAAGGGGCAACGGGCATGACCACCTCCGGGTGCGCCTTTCCGCAGGATTCCTCCAAGCCGGAGTAGAGTCGGAACGAACGACTCTGACCAGCCAAAGAGGTCGAAATCACGGTCGGTGCAAGAAAGAGGGAATCATCATGGCCAAGGCATATATGATCGGTGCGGGGATAGGGAATCTTTCGGCAGCCGTATACCTGATTCGCGATGGGAAGTGGGACGGAAGCGACATCACGATCATGGGTCTGGAGGATCACGGTGCCAATGATGGCAGCACGGTGAAGGATTTTGAGAACGAATTCGTCGTATCCTCTATCAACAACGCACACGGATACGTCAACCGTGGCGGACGCATGCTCAACGAGGAGACTTATGAGAACCTCTGGGATGTGTTCGCAGGCATCGAGTCCCTGAATTCGCCGGGTAAATCGGTGACCGAGGAGATCCTCGACTTCGACCATGCCCATCCCACGCATGACGTCGGCAGGCTCATCGATTCGTTGAATGGCGTGCGTAACAGGGGAGACAGCAATGACTACTCCCATATGCAGTTCAATACCCTTGACCGATTGCTGCTGACCAAGCTGATGATGATGCCTGAATCTCAGGAACGTTCGCTCAACGATGTGAGCATCGAGCAGTGGTTCGCCTCGAGTCCGCATATCTTCACGACGAATTTCTGGTACATGTGGGAGACGACCTTCGCGTTCAAGCGCAACAGCTCCGCCATGGAGCTTCGTCGCTACATGAACCGCATGATTCTCGAATTCAGCCGCATCAACACCCTGGCCGGGGTGACTCGAACGCCGTTCAACCAGTATGAGAGTCTGATCCTGCCACTTCGTGCCTGGCTGAAAAGGCATGGGGTTCACTTCGTCGGCAACCGAATGGTCACCGAGTTCGTGTTCAAGGATTCGCAGCTGCGCGACGAGATCGTCGTCACCGCGTTGAAATACCGGACTGTCGGCCCTCGCCGTTCGGATGCGGACGACGAAGGCTCGCACGGAACGATCGAGGTCGCGCCGGAAGATCTGGTGTTCGATACCAATGGCTCGATAACCGACAGCACTTCGCTCGGCGATCTCGACACGCCCATCGTTGAGGATATGAACTATGCTCCAAGCGCAGCCCTATGGAAGCAGGCCGCTGAGCATTTCTACGATCTTGGGCATCCAGACAAGTTCTTCGGCGATCGGAGCCAAAGCGAATGGACGAGCTTCACCGTCACGACCGACTCCCACCTGCTCATATCCGACATCTCACAGATCACCCAGCAGCACCCAGGCAATGCTCTGAACGCCTTCGTAGACAGTCCCGAATTGCTGTCCTTGGTCGTTCATCACCAGCCACATTACCGTTCCCAGAAAGAGAACGAAGGGGTGCTATGGGGCTATGCGCTGTATCCACGGGCAGTCGGCAGGTATGTGCACAAGCCATTCATCGAGATGACCGGACGCGAGATGCTTGAGGAGAGCCTTGGCTTCCTCTCTGCTGCGGATACGAGAACGGAAGGCATCAAGGATCATCACGACAGGATACTCGATTCGGTCGTGAATGTGGTTCCTGCGCACATGCCCTATGCCAGCGCGCTCTTCAATCAGCGCTCGGTCGGGGACAGGCCGTTGGTCGTGCCACGGCATTCGCGCAATCTGGCCTTTGTGAGCGAATTTGCAGAGATGCCTTTCGACATGGTGTTCACGGAGCAATATTCGATTCGCTGTGCCCAGATCGCCGTATACAGGTTCCTCGGGATCCCATCTTCGAGGCTTACGCCGCTTCATCATTACGAGAAGGATCCGAGGGTGATGCTGAGGGCCGCCCGCACCATGTTCAGATAGTCGCGAGTCGTGGCGACGCCATTTTCGGATGCGCGCGCCGTCCTTGATCGCGGCGAAAGCTCAGGCGCAAAGTCAACGCATGATCGCCGTCCACGGTTCCTGGAGTCGCTTCGAGACTCGGGAGAACGCGCAATGCGATAGCGTTAGGATGTTGAGTATGACTAATGGTAACGACGGGCTTCGCTTTGCACTGGCTCAGATTGACACATGCGTCGGAGACTTGGATGGCAACGGTGAGAAGGTGCTCGAATTCACGCGTCGCGCGGTGAGCGATGATGCGACGGTCATCGTCTTTCCGGAGATGACGCTGACAGGATATCCGATCGAGGACCTTGCTTTCCGCGCCACATTCCGAAACGCCGCATGGGACAAGGCGAATTCGCTTGCGCTTCGCTTGAAGGCGGAAGGGCTGGGGCAGGCCTTCGTGATCGTAGGAACGGTGGGAACCGACGATGAGCGCAGGCTCCCCAGGAATCGCATGGTCGTTCTTCATGACGGAGTCGTCTGGGCCGGATACGACAAGCACTTCCTGCCAAACTATGGCGTCTTTGACGAGTTCAGGATCTTCACCTCAGGGGAACGCTCGCTGGTGCTCGACATCGATGGGTTCCGCATCGGCGTCGCCATCTGCGAGGACATCTGGCAGGATGGCGGTCCGGTCGCGGAGCTGGGCAGACAAGACATAGATGTGCTTCTTACCATCAATGGGTCACCCTATGAGGCGGGCAAGGGGCATGTTCGTCATGAGCTGGGTGCTCGACGCGCCTCGGAGCTCCATGCCCCGCTGATCTACCTGAATCAGGTCGGAGGCCAGGATGACCTGGTATTCGACGGCGGAAGCTTCGTCATCGGTCAGGATGGCAAGATGCTGGAGCGTTCGCCACAGTTCGTCGAGGATCTGAGCTTCTGGAACTTGAGGCATGATGCCGATTCCCAAGGCATGTCCACAGTCGTTCCCGAGCTTGGGACGGATGAGGAGATGTATCGAGCATGCGTGCTCGGTCTGGGCGACTATATGAGGAAGAACCATTTCGAAGGCGTGTGCGTCGGACTGTCGGGAGGCATCGACTCTGCGCTGGTCGCGACCATGGCCGCCGACGCGTGCGGAGGCGAGCATGTGTGGGGCATCTCCATGCCGAGCAGATATTCATCGCAGGGTTCGCGTGACGATGCCCGACTGCTGGCCGACAATCTTGGTGCGAACTATCGAACCGAGACGATCGAGAGGGTCTTCGACACCTTCCAGGAACAGCTCCATCTTGAGTCCGTGGCAGAGGAGAACATTCAGGCACGCATCCGCGGGGTCATCGTCATGTCGTATTCGAACAGCAAGGGTCTGCTCGCCCTGGCCCCCGGGAACAAGTCAGAGCTTGCATGCGGATATTCGACCATCTATGGGGACGCCGTCGGTGGATACGCTCCCATCAAGGATCTGCTCAAGACCAAGGTGTGGGATCTTGCGCGCTGGCGAAACGGCTATGCGGAGGCGCACGATGAGCCGGTTCCCATTCCGGTGAGTTCGATTGAGAAGGCTCCCAGCGCGGAACTGCGCCCGGGTCAGAGGGATTCGGATTCCCTGCCGGAATATGCTCTGCTGGATCAGGTCCTTGAGGCATATATCGAGCTTGCACATGGAAGGGCCGATCTGCTCGCCGACGGCTTCGACGAACGGACCGTCGACACCGTGATGCGACTGGTCGACCGTGCGGAATGGAAGCGTCGGCAATATCCGTTGGGGCCAAAGGTGACGTCCTTGGCATTCGGCCGTGACCGTCGCCTTCCTGTCACGAATGCGTTCAGGGAATAGGCAGTCAGGATTCGGGAGCGATGTCCCGGCGAGATTTTGGGCTCAGGCCCGCAAGTGGTTTCGGCAAGGGAAGGAATGCAATGGCAGACAGCAACAAGGACGAGCTCTGGTACTTCAACACGGTTACAAAGCAGGCAGAGCAGGGGCGGCAGTCTCCGGTGGCCAATCGCATGGGACCATACGAGAGTCGTGAGGATGCGATGAATGCATGGACCATCTTCAACCAAAGGAATAAGCGCTGGGAAGACCAGGACAGGGAGTGGAATGGCGGCGGCTCCCACTGAATCGAGCGCTGCCGTCCGAGAGACCGTCCGAGGCAAGAGTCGGCAGCTCGAGGCAGGTGACGGCAGCTCGAAGCTAACAGTTTATTTCATAAACGATCAAGCATGAACATTTTATGCAACGATTTGTTGATACATATCATAAATTGTTAGTTTCGGCTCGGCGTAAAGAGAAATGTGACTCAAATCACAGTAATTCGTCAGATGTCGTTCAGCGGCACTGACTAAGATTGAATGCATCCGGCAGCGTGAAGATGCGTTGGCTGAACCAATCACCAAGGAGTGACCATGACAGCAGTTGAATCAACAGCCTTGTCACAGGAAGAGCTGCAAGCGAAGGCTTGGGACTCGTTCAAAGCAGGAAACTGGCAGAAGGACATTGACGTCCGCGATTTCATTCAGAAGAACTACACCCCATACGATGGCGACGAGTCGTTCCTGGCTCCAGCCACTGAGAAAACGAAGTTCCTCTGGAACTATCTTGACGACAACATTCTTTCCGTGGAGCGCAAGCAGCGCGTGTATGACATAGAGACCCATATCCCAGCAGACGTCGACGCTTTCGCAGCAGGATACATCGACGGCAAGGATGCGGCCGAGACGCAGGATGACGTTATCGTCGGGCTGCAGACGGATGCGCCCTGCAAGCGCGCCATGATGCCGAACGGCGGCTGGCGCATGGTGGAGCAGGCGATCCTTGAGGCTGGCAAGACGCCAGATCCCGAAATCAAGAAGATCTTCACCCGCTATCGCAAGACCCACAACGACGGCGTCTTCGGCGTATATACGCGCCGCATCAAGATCGCCCGCCATAACAAGATCCTCACCGGTCTGCCAGATGCATACGGCCGTGGCCGCATCATCGGCGACTACCGCCGTGTCGCCTTGTACGGCGTGAACACGCTGATCGCCTTCAAGAAGCGCGACAAGGATTCCGTGCCATACCGCAACGACTTCACCGAGCCCGAGATCGAGCATTGGATCCGCTTCCGCGAAGAGCATGACGAGCAGATCAAGGCCTTGAAGAAGCTCATCAAGCTGGGCAACGAATATGGTCTCGATCTGAGCCGACCGGCGCAGACCGCACAGGAAGCAGTCCAGTGGACGTACATGGGCTACCTTGCGTCGATCAAGAGCCAGGACGGCGCTGCGATGTCCATCGGTCGCCTTTCCGCATTCTTCGACACCTACTTCGAGCGTGACTTGAAGAACGGCGTTATCGACGAGACAGACGCCCAGGAGATCATCGACAACATCGTGATGAAGCTGCGCATCGTGCGATTCCTCCGCACCAAGGACTACGACAACATCTTCTCCGGCGATCCCTACTGGGCGACCTGGTCGGATGCAGGCTTCGGCGATGACGGACGCTCGATGGTCACGAAGACCTCGTTCCGTCTGCTCAACACGCTGACGCTCGAGCATCTCGGACCTGGACCTGAACCGAACATCACCATCTTCTGGGATCCCAAGCTCCCTGAGGGATACAAGCGCTTCTGCGCACGCATCTCCATCGACACCTCTGCGATTCAGTACGAGTCCGACAAGGAGATTCGCGCCCACTGGGGCGACGATGCGGCGATCGCATGCTGTGTGTCTCCGATGCGCGTCGGCAAGCAGATGCAGTTCTTCGCAGCCCGCGTCAACAGCGCCAAGGCGCTGCTCTATGCCATCAACGGTGGCAAGGACGAGATGACCGGCATGCAGGTCATCGACGAAGGCGTGATTGAACCCATCAAGCCTCAGGCCGATGGAACGCTTAATTTCGACCAGGTCAAGGCCAACTATGAGAAGGCTCTCGAATGGCTCAGCGAAACCTACGTCGAGGCATTGAACATCATCCATTACATGCACGATAAGTACGCCTACGAGTCCATCGAGATGGCCCTGCACGACAAGGAAGTGTATCGCACCCTCGGCTGCGGCATGTCAGGACTTTCCATCGCCGCGGATTCGCTTGCCGCGATCAAGTATGCGAAGGTCTATCCCGTCTACAACAAGGACGATGACAGCTACGAGCACGTCGACGGCGCCGCGGACGATCTGATCGTCGGCTATAGGACAGAGGGACAGTTCCCTGTCTATGGCAACGACGATGACCGTGCGGATGAGCTTGCGAAGTGGGTCGTGTCCACCGTCATGGGTCAGGTCAAGCGTCTGCCGGTATATCGTGGAGCGGTTCCGACCCAGTCGATTCTCACCATCACCTCGAATGTCGAATATGGAAAGAACACAGGTTCCTTCCCTTCAGGACACAGGAAGGGCGATCCGTATGCACCTGGTGCAAACCCAGAGAACGGTATGGATTCCCATGGCATGCTCCCATCGATGTTCTCGGTCGGCAAGATCAACTACGACGATGCGCTTGACGGCATCTCTCTGACGAACACGATCACTCCAGACGGACTTGGCCGTGACGAGCAGGAGCGCATCGGCAATCTTGTCGGCATCCTCGACGCAGGCAATGGGCACGGGCTCTATCACGCGAACATCAATGTGCTTCGCAAGGAGCAGCTTGAGGACGCGGTCGAGAATCCGGAAAAGTATCCTCATCTGACCGTTCGCGTCTCAGGCTATGCGGTGAACTTCGTCAAGCTCACCAAGGAACAGCAGCTTGATGTCATTTCCAGAACCTTCCATCAGGGTTCCGTAACCGACTGAAAGCTCACGGCGCAATAATTCGCAAGATGATAGCTTGGGGGCGGGGCAATGAGTCCCGCCCCTTCGCTATTCAAGGAGGACAATGATGTCTCAGGCAACGGCGACTCGCGTGTCACATTCACAGGCCGCAGGCATACCGGCGACAGTTCCGACGATGGTTCCGACGTCAGCAAAGACGTCAGTCAAGACGCCAGGCGGGTTCCATGTGACGCGGCAGCATATGCTCAAGGAGTCGAAGACATACCAGAGCCAGACGCTGATGGGGGGGCTTTCAGGCTTCGAATCACCGATCGGGCTCGACAGACGTGACAGGCTGAATGCTTTGAAGTCCGGAGACATCGGATTCGTGCATTCCTGGGACATCAATACGTCCGTCGATGGGCCGGGCACGCGCATGACCGTCTTCATGAGTGGGTGTCCGCTGAGATGCCAGTACTGCCAGAACCCTGACACGTGGAAGATGCGTGACGGGCAGCCGGTGTATCTCGATGCGATGATTGCCAAGGTCGAACGATACAAGGACCTGTTCCAGTCGACCGGTGGCGGCATCACCTTCTCCGGCGGGGAGTCGATGATGCAGCCCGCGTTCGTCTCGCGCGTGTTTCGTGCCGCAAAGGAGATGGGTGTCCATACATGCCTCGATACCTCCGGATTCCTGAACCGCAACTACACCGATGACATGATTCGCGACATAGACCTGTGCCTTCTGGATGTGAAGTCGGGGAACGAGGAGACATACAGGAAGGTCACTGGGGGAGTCCTTCAGCCGACGATTGACTTTGGCAGGCGTCTGGCACGGTTGGGAAGCAAGATCTGGGTGCGTTTCGTCCTGGTTCCGGATCTGACGGATTCCGTTGAGAACGTCGAGGGAGTAGCACGCATCTGCGAAGAGTTCGGCGATGCCGTGGAGCATGTCGATGTGCTTGGATTTCACCAGCTGGGTCGTCCGAAGTGGCATGAACTGCGCATCGACTATCCGTTGGAGAACGCGAAGGGGCCTTCGCGGCAGGTGCGAGAGCGCGTGCGCAAACAGTTTGAAGCACACGGTTTTACTGTGTACTAGATACGTTTTTCCCTTGCTGCAAAGGGTTTGCAATGTTTTCTTTCACTCTTCTTTAATCTTGGTAACGTGAAGAAAATGTCAAATATGCTCGCATTTTTCGGATTGATTCGGCTATCCTAAGAGGCATGGCTGAGATTTACAGATTTCCAGGTGTCTGCAATGAATTCGCAGACTCCAAGCCTTTCAGTCCGCAGGAGGTTGACGGTCGCAAGGACAGGCGCATGCGATCCGAGATGCTCCAACGGTTCGAGGGCGCGAATGTGCCCTCTGCGGTACGGCAGGCTGTCGAATCTGTAAGAGAGATGCCCAGAATCGCAGGAATGACGTATTCGGAGATGCCGACCCCATCGTCCATAGCGGACTACGGCATCGGAGTCGAGATTCAATATCCGATCTTTCTGGCGGAGAGCATGAAGAGAACGCAGTCGGAGGCAAGCCTCTACGGCTGGATCATGATTCTCTTCGTTAATTCCGATGACGTGACGGACCGCTCGCCATGGCAGTGCGTCGCATATATGCGCGAGCCCAAGCTTGAGACCGACTTTGACGATGCCGAGACGCAGGCACTGCTCACCACGGTTCAGGAAAGGCTGCACAACGCGGACGCGTATCAGATTTCAGGAACTGTCTCATCGACCGAAAATCACAGCTTTGGCATGGACGAATCGAAGATTCAGGACAGCTATGAGATTCGGGCATCATGGACCCCTGAATTTCGCAACGGCGAATCCGACAGCCAGGAATCTCACAGTCAGGAATATCACAGTGCGGCATATCATGTGCAGCTGTGGTCCCAGCTCATGCTGGACTTCGGAGTCGATCTGATGGATCAGCGCGACAGCCATGCAGCATTCCGAATGTGAGCCTTGCGAAACGGAACTGACGGCATCCAGCTGCACCGAACAGGTGCGTCGAATGACATATGAGGACTCTGCGGCTCACTGACGCCCCGAGGAGACTTCGTCCGCTCAATGCCTTCTGACGTTTTGAGATGGATTCATGGCATCGTAGTAAACCGGTCTCTGCGTGATGCGGATTCGCTGGTTCTGTGCATTCGCTAGTATTTCGATAGTATTGAGCTGACCATATGACCATGGTAGGGATTACCGAACGGGAGTGGAATACAAGTGTCGAGCGAGCAGATGCCAAGCTTATTGTCTGAGCCGCGTGCAGGCGTACCGGATGTTATCTTCACACACGATGCATTTGAACGAATGTGCGAACGCTTCGCTCAGGGCACCGGTTCACTCGCTGCCGATGCCGAGCGCGCTTCGGGTTTTCGCTACGGTCATGAGGATTGGCTCGTCCAGTTCAAGCGCGAGGGATCCGGGATCGCCCTCGTCGATCCGATCGCGCTTGCCAGAGAAGATGATTTCTGGTCCGATTTCAACGATGCAATAGGCGATGCGACATGGATAATCCATGACTCGCTGCAGGATCTGCCTGGATTCACTGAACTTGGCATGGAGCCGAAGGCGCTGTTTGATTCGGAAATGGCCGCGAGAATGCTTGGTCTGCATCATTTCGGGCTCGCCGCAGTCACCGAGCACTATCTCGACCTGACTCTCGCCAAGGAACATTCCGCTGCGGATTGGTCTTACCGCCCGTTGCCGAGAGATTGGCGCAACTATGCCGCCCTTGACGTTGAATTGCTCATTCCCCTGGAACGGGAGATGCGGCAGGACCTTGAACGGCAGGGCAAGAGCGAGTGGGCAGAGGAGGAATTCGCATATCTGCTTGACAAGGGTTCAAGGCAGCGCCAGCAGCACCCTCAGCCGTGGAGAAGGGTCTCTCACATAACCTCCCTGCACAATGACCGTTGGGGGCTTGCAATCGTCCGCGCCCTATGGACCGAACGTGACAGACTCGCAAGACTCTATGACATCGCACCCTCGCTGCTGCTGTCGGACGCATCGATCATCGAAGCGGCAAGGCAGAAACCGCATAACGCCAAGGAATTTAGGGCAATCCGTTCGATTAACCAGCGCGTTCGCATGCATACGGGCGGCGAGCAGGACAAGATGTTCGAGCGCTATGCTCCGATTCAGCGCAGCATAAAGCCCGCTCACTGGAAGGACATCATTCAGAAGACGCTGGAACTGCCGCCATCGGATCTTCCGGTCCCACCTGTATCTTCGGCGTTGTCCGAAGAGAACAATGCACCGCACTCGATGAAGTTCTGGCGAGAGAAGCATCCGCGGCGCTATTCCAGGCTCATGGCTGCAAAGGCCGTGATCGCACAGATCTCGCAGGATACGCAGACTCCGATAGATGTGATTCTCAAGCCCCAGTACCTCAGAAATCTATGCTGGACCGATGAGCCCGAACGCCGTGATGTCGCCGAGTTCCTCGCAAGGCAGGGTGCGCGTAGCTGGCAGATCGAATTGGTTGACGAGTCCGTAAGTCGAGCTATCATGTAACGGTTGCCTACGGGCATAATAATGTACGTATGAATTGGAGCGCAGCGTGAAAATCAGTGTCAGGAACCTCGAGCCGACCAAGGTAAGGCTCACCGTCACCGTTGAGGCAGAGGAGCTGGATCCATATCTGGATGCCGCTCGCAAGGAGATCGGCAAGCAGGTCAACATTCCTGGATTCCGCAAGGGACATGTGCCAGGGAAGATCATCGACCAGCGTGTCGGGTTCGCATCCGTTGCAGGTGAGGCTGTCAACAATGGCGTTCCCGAGCTGTATTCAAAGGCATTGAACGAGAAGAAGATCCATCCGATGGATCAGCCAAAGCTCGATGTCAAGGAAGTTCCTCAGTCTTCCACCGACGACACGAAGCTTAAGTTCACGGCGGAGGTCGAGGTTCGTCCCAAGTTCGAACTTCCCGCTGTCGAGGGCATGTCCATCGAGGTGCAGAAGCCAGAGGTCAGCGACGAAGACGTCGACAAGCGCATCGAGGCGCTTCGTCAGCGTTTCGGCACTCTTGTCGGAGTCGATCGTCCAGCCAAGAAGGGCGATTATGCCAACATCGACCTCGACGCGAAGATCGACGGCAAGTCCGTTGACTCGCAGGAAGGCGTGAGCTACGAACTCGGTTCCGCCACGATGCTTGACGGCTTGGATGAGGCATTGGATGGCCTTTCCGCAGGCGAGGAGACCACCTTCGAAGGTACTCTCGAAGCTGGCGAACATCAGGGCGAGAAGGCTCAGGTCAGCGTCAAGGTCAACTCGGTCAAGGCCGAGGAACTGCCTGAAATCGATGATGACTTCGCTCAGGAGGCATCTGAATTCGATACGCTCGAGGAGCTGAAGGCCGACGTCCGCAAGCAGAGCGAGACGGATGCCGAGGGCCGTCAGGCGACCGAGGCACGCGACGCGTTCATCGCACAGCTTGAGGATGGACTTGAGCTTCCCGTTCCTTCCGGCGTGAAGGCCAGCATGATCGAGGAACGTCTGAAGAACGCTCAGACGCAGGGCAATGCGGCAAATGATGCCGAACCCACGGATGATCAGAAGAAGGAAGCGGACGAGGCCGTAGAGAAGGAACTGCGCGACCAGATGGTGCTTGATGCGCTTGCCGAGCAGCTCGACGTCAAGGTTTCGCAGACGGATGTCACCAACTTCCTGTCGTCGATCGCCCAGCAGTATGGCATGGATCCCAACAACTTCATCAACGCCATCGTGAACAATGGCCAGCTTGGCTCGGCCGTTCAGGAAGTCGGACGTTCCAAGGGTCTGCTCGCAGGCATGCGTGCGGTCACATTCAAGGATACCGACGGCAAGGTCCTGGACCTTACCAAGTTCCTTGGTGACGAAGCCCAGGAGGAAGAGAACGAAAGCGTCGAGGCAGCCTCCGCCGCCGCGGCCGTAGCCGATCAGGTTTCCAGCAAGGCTGATGCGCAGACGGACGGCGAAGAATCCGCAGAGTGACGTCTGAAGCCATCGGTCGGCGACTCGACGACTGAGACATCGGGCATTGAAGGCTCCGAAATCCGTGCATTGGAAAGGCTTGATTTCGGAGCCTTTTCGCAGCCTTTTTGGCATCCTGCCCAGTTCTGCGAGCAGCGTTCCTTCGACTGTGATCCACTTCGAGGGCCTTCACAGGCCACGATTCGTCGCAGCGTGCCGCAAGACATCGCAGCACGCTGCGGCGCGCTGCGATCCGGTTGGTCTGAGAGCGGAACCGGGATAGCCCATAGCTCAAACGCACATCTACGTACCTTCGTGGCTGTAGGCTCATAAGCGTAATCAAATGTAAGGAGATACGGTGAGCAACACCCTTGCGAGTCCGCCGGTTATGGCGGAAGGAGAAGTTCCTACCGCAACAAATCCAATTTTCAACCGTCTGTTGAAGGATCGCATCATCTGGCTTGGTGATGAGGTCAAGGACGACAACGCGAATGTCATCTGCGCCCAGATGCTGATGCTGGCAGCTGAGGATCCTTCGAAGGACATCTGGCTGTACATCAATTCGCCAGGTGGCTCGATCACGGCAGGCATGGCGATCTATGACACGATGCAGCTCATTGAGCCGGATGTCGCGACGGTCGCCGTCGGCATGGCAGCGTCGATGGGACAGTTCCTGCTTTCGAGCGGCACCAAAGGCAAGCGTTTCATCACATCGCATGCGCGTGTGCTGATGCACCAGCCATCAGGTGGCATTGGTGGAACGACGACGGATGTCCGCATCAACGCCGAACTGATCATGGACATGAAGAAGACGCTCTCACAGCTGACCGCCGAGCAGACTGGCCACAGCATCGAGGAAATCTACAAGGACAATGAATACGACCACTGGTTCACTGCGGAGCAGGCCTTGGAATACGGCTTCATCGACAAGATCGTGACCACGCCTGGCACGATGAACGCACAGAAGGGAGCATGACGATGGCATCCGAAGAGGCACGTTTCGTGGCACGCGCAGAGCGTCTGGCCGGAGCACGCGGTGTCGCAGGCTTCATGCCGCAGAATCGTTATATCCTGCCGCAGTTCGAGGAGAAGACGCCATACGGGTTCAAGCGTCAGGATCCATACACCCGACTGTTCGACGACCGCATCATCTTCATGGGCGTTCAGGTCGACGACACATCCGCTGACGACATCATGGCACAGCTCCTGGTTCTCGAGAGCCAGGATCCAAACCGCGACGTCATGATCTACATCAATTCTCCTGGTGGATCGATGACTGCAATGACTGCCATCTATGACACGATGCAATACATCAAGCCAGACGTGCAGACGGTATGCCTCGGTCAGGCGGCATCGGCAGCGGCGATTCTCCTGGCTGCCGGAGCCAAGGGCAAGCGTCTGATCCTGCCCAATGCGCGTGTGCTGATTCATCAGCCCGCCATGCAGCAGGACTTCGGCAAGGCCACCGTGATCGAAATCCATGCGCGTGAGATGCTTCGCATGCGCGAATGGCTCGAGAACACCCTTGCCAAGCACACCGGCCAGGATGTCGAGAAGATCCGCAAGGACATCGAGGTCGATACGATTCTGACTGCCGAGCAGGCGAAGGATTACGGCATCGTTGATTCGGTTCTGGTAAACCGTTCCGCTGATTGAGTCGATTGATTTATTTGCTTGATTAATTAGACTGGCTGGTTCGATTCACTGGTTCGACCAGCTGTCTCGCTGTGTCGCAGCTGCTGTGATTCACCTCCTGTGATTCAGCTTCTGCGACGCCATATGGAGCCGAAGGCGACGTGTTGGGTTTTCCGACACGTCGCCTTGCTCGTTTCAATCAATGCGTCGAGATTGCAAGTTTTTGGCACTTGTCTCAGTATCGAGCCTGCGCTTTGGCTTGATTCAGCGGGTACGATCGACATCTTGACACTGCTGCAGACCGCGGAGTGCCAAAAACATGCAGCCATGTGCCGCAATCGGGAAAGGCACATCATTGGTGAAGACTGCGTGCAGTCAATTATGCTGCCAGACTTCGCAGGTATAGTTAGGCTCGTTATGGTGCCATTGCAAGGGAGGCATGGATGGGACGCGTCGTGAGCTACAACGAGGATATTCCACGCTGCGAATTCTGTGGCAAGACCGAGCGGCAGGTCCATAAACTCGTCACGGGACCGAATTCGGCCATATGCGATGAATGCATCCGACTGTGCGTGGACATCATTTCCGATGAGCGTGAGCGTGACGCCGAGGCAAATGCATTGCAACTGCCATATCCAAGCAAGATCTTCTCCTTTCTGAATAGATATGTCATCGGGCAGGACGAGGCGAAGCGTTCGCTTTCCGTGGCCGTCTACAATCATTACAAGCGCGTCAACATGGAATTGAAGGCTGCGGCCAGTCATTGGCATAAGTCGGAGGACGCGGCTTCCTCTGACATCCAAGGTCAGCCTGAGGGCATGCGTCACCACGCTTCGAGTCCAAGAACCAAGCATGCAAAGGGCGAGCTTGCAGCGGCTTTGATGGATTCGTCTTCCCTTGCAGGCGAGGAGGAATCCTTGGCCGATGTCGAGGTCGCAAAATCAAACATTCTTCTGCTCGGTCCCACAGGCGTCGGCAAAACATATCTGGCCCAGACCCTCGCGAAGGCAATGAACGTGCCATTTGTCATCACTGACGCGACCACGCTCACAGAGGCCGGATACGTCGGAGACGATGTCGAGACGGTGCTGCAGCGTCTGCTGCAGGCGGCGGATGGGGATGTCGAACGTGCGCAGCATGGCATCATCTATATCGACGAAATCGACAAGATAGCACGAAAATCGGGTGAGAATACCTCGATCACACGCGATGTCAGCGGCGAGGGAGTGCAGCAGGCCCTTCTCAAGATTCTGGAGGGAACCATCGCCAGCGTGCCATTGGAAGGCACGAGGAAGCATCGGGACCAGGATGTCGAACAGATCGATACCCGTGGCATCCTGTTCATATGCGGGGGTGCGTTCGTTGGCCTCGACGATGTCGTCCGCGCGCGTCTTGGCGGACGTGAAAGCGGCTTTGGCGCGGCATGGCACACTCACGAGGCTTCCTCGCAGGAATTGCTCGAGGCAGTGAGCGCCGACGACCTGGTCGAATTCGGGCTGCTGCCGGAGTTCATTGGCCGTCTGCCCGTCATCAGCGTGCTGCGAGAGCTGTCACAGGACGATCTGCAGGCCATCCTGACTCAGCCATCGAATGCCCTGATAAAGCAGTATCGTCGATTGTTCGCTGCCGATGGCGTCGATCTGCAATTCACCAAGGGCGCCGTCGTTCAGATTGCCCAGACGGCCTTGGAACGTGGGGTGGGCGCCCGCGGTCTGCGATCGATCATTGAAAAGACCTTGGCACAGACGATGTTCGAAATCCCCGAGAGAGACGATGTCGATGGCGTAGTCGTCGATGCGAATGCCGTCTTGGGGCTGTCATCGCCTCAATATCTTCGATCCCTGGAAGGCCGGGAATCTCGGCAAAAAACGGCTTGATGGCCACTTACATAGGATGAATGTCTCAATGAACGGGAAAATGCTGCGGATAAGGCGTATCTCCGCTTCGGATAACAGGTATGTGAAGACGATAGTCCGCGAAGGCCTGGCACGCTTCGGCTTGGACATTCCCGGCACCGCCTATTACGATCCTCAGCTCGAAGATCTGAATGATTTCTATGAGTCGGATTCCGCCGATCTGGGACGTGCCTATTACGTCGTCGTGGATGAGGACGAACGGGTGATTGGAGGTGCGGGATATGCGCATTTCAGCGGTCTCGCCCCTGATATCGCCGAACTGCAGAAGCTGTATGTCACGCCGGAAGGCCAGGGATACGCGGTGAGCTACCGACTCATCGAGACCATCGAGAAGGCAGCTCGGGAAGATGGATATCGCATGCTCTACCTTGAGACTCATCATGCTCTCGTCGCGGCGATGCACGTATATGAGCGCAGCGGGTTCCAGCTTCTTGACGAGCCTCTCGCCCAGCCAAGCCATGACACGATGGACCGGTTCTATCTCAAGGTGATCGGCTGACTTCGCATCTGTTTACTCCACGTCTGCTGACTGTGCATCGGCTTTCTTCACATATGCGGACTTTCAATCGCCAGGTTCTGGAACGTCCGATTCTAGAACGTCCGACACTAGAACGTCCGACTCCACGACGAGGGAGGCCTGATCTTTCGCGCCGCGGCGGACGGTCAGGCCTCCTTCGTCCCAGGGCGCGGGATTCATTCGACCGATGACGGCGCTTTTGAGAAGTCGGTCCTGCTCGGACCGTTTCCATTCACGGTGCAGACGATCGCGCGCCATCTGAACACGCACGGCGTCCTAGTCTCGACTCTATGTGACAATAGTAATTATTCTCAATAAGAGATCATGCCTCAGTGTCATGTCTCAGTGCCATGCAATGGCAGAGAGTGACAGAAGAATGGAAAGATAGGAGAACCATGCAGTTCAGACACGCCAGCAGAGTCGTTATGGCAACAATTCTTAGTGGAATCATGGCACTTGCGACGGTGGGATGCGGAACATCCTCGGCGACGGACGGGAATGGAAAGATAGACATCCTCGCCGCGGAGAATGAGTACGGGGATGTCGCCAAGTCAATCGGAGGCTCACACGTGAGCGTCACTTCGATCATCAGCAATCCGAATGCGGATCCCCACGACTTTGAGGCGAGCCCATCCGAAGTGAAGCTCATCTCGGAGGCGAAGATCGTCGTGCAGAATGGTGTGGGATACGATGACTGGATGACCAAGATGCTCAAGGCCCACTCGAGCTCGGATCGCACCGTCATCAATGCACAGGAAGTCCTCGGACTCGCCGATGACACGAAGAATCCGCATCTTTGGTACGAGCCGAAGACGATGCCGGCAGTCGCGGCCAAGATCGCCGCGAAGCTCGAATCCCTCGACCCAAGCCATGCAGGCGATTACAAGAAGAATCTTGCGAGCTTCAACGCTTCGATGAAATCCTATACCGACGCGCTTGCAACCTTCCAGGACAAGCATCCGAAGGCTGCCGTCGCGGCGACCGAACCGGTTGCCAACTATCTGCTCGATGCCGCTGGCATTGACATCAAGACGCCTTGGACCTTGCAGGCTGCGATCATGAACGACCAGGATCCGTCCGCGCAGGATTCGGCCACACAGATGGCGCTGTTCTCGAACAAGTCGGTTCAGGCATTCGTATATAACCAGCAGGTCACCTCTGACCTGACTGCAAAGTACAAGGCCGCTGCGAAGAAGTATGACATTCCCATCGTTGCCGTATATGAAACGATGCCGGCGAAGTATCACTATGTACAATGGATGACGGCTGAGGTTACGGCCCTTGACAAGGCGGTTTCGCAGAATACATCTACCGAAAGCTTATGATGGCTCAATCTATGTTCATGAAGGACAAGGCCGAAGGGGCCGATGACGATCCTGTGGCATCCTCATCGGTCCAGCGGCCGGGTTCGAATGGAGGATCTCTGCTGGATGTCAGTGACGTCCATGTGGAGATGGGCGGCAACGAGATTCTCAAGGGGATCGATCTCACGGTCGAGGCAGGCGAGTTTCTGGGTCTTATCGGATCCAACGGCGCCGGTAAGACCACCCTTCTGAGAACCATACTTGGCGATGTCGAGCCTTCGACGGGATCTGTCACCATCATGGGCAGAAAGCGTGCGAAGGCCGGTATGGTCGGCTATGTTCCCCAGAAGGTTCAGTTGGATCCCGACATGCCAGTTCGGGCCAAGGATCTCGTTGCGCTTGGCCTCGATGGGCAGCGCTTTGGGATAGGAATACGCGGTCAGCATTTTTGGAATCAGGTCGAACACGCCATGAAAGGCGTTGGCGCCTGGGAATTCGCGGATCGGCCTGTGGGGCGTCTCTCCGGCGGCCAGCAGCAGCGCGTGCTTATCGCGGCGGCACTCGTCGCGAACCCCAGACTCATCCTTCTCGATGAGCCCCTCGCCAACCTTGACCCTGCGAATGCCGACGATATCGTAAGTCTGCTCAATCAGATTCGCAATGTGCAGGGGATCAGCATCGTACTTTCGGCGCACGATATCAACCCGCTGATCGATGCGCTTGACAAGGTCGTATATCTTGCCAGTGGGCGTGCCGTCGTTGGCAAGACCGACGAGGTCATCACGACGGATGTGCTGAGCAGGCTGTATAGGCATCCGATTGAGGTGCTGCACGCAGGCGGTCGCGTGATGGTCATGGCGGGGGAGACCAGCCATGCCCACTCGAATGACGTCGATGCATTCGATGAGACGAAGGCAGAGGACTAGCTCCAGACCGTCCGTGAAGGTCAGCGTCATTTGGCGTTCACCGTTGCTTCTACGAGTCAATGATTGGGAAAGAACGAAGAGAGATAAGGTTAGCCATGAATGTCCTGATGGATCTCTGGCAGGTTCAGGAGATGAGAACGGCCCTGGTGGTCGGATCCACGGTTGCCGTTGCAACCGCCTGCATCGGCGTTTTCACCGTGCTGCGAGGCCAGTCCTTTGCCGGTCATTCGCTTACGGACCTTGCTTCGGTGGGTGGTTCGGCGGCATATCTTCTCGGAGTGAATCAGCTTTGGGGGTTCCTGGCGGCAAGCGTTCTTGCTGGGCTTGGCATGCATGCGATAGGCATCGAGCGCATACGTGGCAGAGATGTTGCCACAGGAATCGTCCTTGCTACCGGAATGGGGTTCACATCCCTGTTCATCACGCTTTCGATGACTGGAAATTCAGGCGGCAGCGCGGCGGTCTCCGTGCTGTTCGGTTCATTGTTCGCCATCAATCCGCGGACAGTCCCGCTGATATGCGTGCTGGCGCTCATCAGCATCGTTGCAATGGCCCTGATCTGGCGTCCGGCACTGTTCGTGACGGTCTCTCCCCAGCTTGCCCATGCCAATGGGGTTCGCAATGGATTCATCAACGCGTCCTTCATGTGCATCCTCGGAATCGGAGTGGCGCTGGGATCCATATCGGTCGGAGCGATCCTCTCGACCGCCCTGCTGATCGGTCCGGCATCATGCGGTCTGATCCTCGCCCGTCGGATGCGCGACGCGATAGTCGCGGCCGCCGGTGTCGGGGTCGTCAGCGTATGGGTCGGTGTGATCGTATCGTATGAAAGCTATCACTGGACAGGCGGACAGTCATGGTCAGTGAGTTTCTGCATCGTCGCGTTGATCCTGATGATGTATCTGATATGCAGGGTGCTGCGTTCCCTGGGACTTGTCAACGCAGCCGCGGGCAGGAAGGCGGGTGTCGCTCATGTTTGAAGCCTATTTGCTGAATACCTGGTATGCGAGCACGGTTGTTGCGGTGAGCGCCGGAATCATTGGCGTTTTCGTCATCATGCGAGGCGACTCCTTTTTGGCACATGCGATTCCGCATGGTTCGTTCGCCGGCGCGGCCGTTGCCGTGACCATTGGCCTCAGCCCCGTCACCGGCATGGGTATCGCGGCATTGCTTTCCGCCCTGGCGATGCATCTTCTGGGAAAGAAGGGGAGGAGAGATGCGGTGATCGCCCTGCTGCTGGTCTTTTTGCTGGCCGGTGGCGCCTTCATGCTCAGCATGAGCGGCGATTACAGCAATCAGGTATATGCTCTTCTTTTCGGTCAGGTACTCGCCGTGACCGATGCAGACCTTCTGACGATGTCTATCCTCGCACTGATTGCAGTGGCTATGGTGCTATGCATGATTCGGCCCCTGCTCGCCTCGTCCATCATACCCGAGCAGGCAAGGGTGCAGGGCGTGCGCAACAACCTGGTTGCCTTGCTCTTCACCATCGTGATTGCCTGCGTCACCACTGCGAGTGTGCCGATCGTTGGAGCAATGCTGCTTTTCAGTCTGCTCATCGCCCCTCCTGCGGCTGCATGCGCCTTGGCTCGCAATCCGATTCACGCCATCGTTCTCTCCTGCGTATTCGCTCTTGGCTGCATGTGGGCTTCGGTCGCGCTTTCGGTGCTTACCGATCTTCCGATAGGCTTCTTCGTTGCCACATCAAGCGGCTGCATCTATGCAATCGCCAAGTTCGTTGCGCACGTCTGGAAGCACTAGATTCCAGACCGACATGTTGCCACTGACATATGCTGCAGAATTGAAAAACGCGGTTCATGGCTATAGGACCATCCACGCCTTCGACAGCATCATGAGTCATCTGTTCGTCGATTCCTCCCAGGCTGGGTGAGGGTGCATCAATGAATCCTGTGCCGTTGGAGCTCGATTCACAAGGCAGCCTCATCGAGGGTGAGCATGTCGTCATCGGCATCATAATCGAACAATTCGCCATAGCGGCCCCACTCGACGGCTATGTGAAACTGCTTTCTCGCCACATCTTCAGGTTCCTTGCTGCGTAGCAGATCGACAATCATGTCGCCATGCAGGCTTCCATTCTTCGACTGACGAAGAGAGCGGTCAATGGCTCGGACCAGTGGCACATGGCTCATGGCAATGTCGGCGAACACGACCTTGCTGTTCAGAATGTCGGCATCGTTCCAACGATGACCGACTTCTGTCACCGTGACATGTCCTTCCTTGACGTCAAGCATGCCCAGCAGCGTTCCTGCATCCAGAAGCGGGAAGAGATCATCGACTTCGAATGAGAGCGCCGATGCCAGATCGGCAAGGTCAATGCCATCGGGATAGCCATCGACGATTTCAAGAAGCCCGGCAAGCCCGCCAGGGGTCGCATCGGGAAGCATGCGGCTGTTCGGGGATTCCGCAGTCATCTGCCTTATCCCGGAGATCGGGTTCCAGCTGTGCGCAGTCCTGGCGCCGGTCTCGCTGCCTTTGCCGGTCAAGATGGCGTAGAGGGTGTCGACCATGTCTTCGAATTCTGGTGCATGCTTGTCTCTCGGACGGGGAAGTTCGACGTCCACATTGGCAATGACATGCCCAGGATGTGAGCCAAGCACCACCACACGATCCGCCATCTGCACGGCTTCCTCTATGTTATGCGTCACGATCAGAATGGAGCGTAGCTTGCCCTCACCATTCGACCATAGATTCAGCACTTCCTGACGAAGGTTCTCTGCGGTCAGCACATCCAATGCGGAGAACGGTTCGTCCATGAACAGCGCGTCCGGCTCGAGCACCAATGCGCGTGCAATGCCGACGCGCTGCCTCATGCCTCCGGACAGTTCCTTTGGATATGCGGATTCGAAGCCGTCGAGACCTATGGAATCTATGGCCTGCAATGCAGCGCTTCTGCGATCCTTGCGATTGATACCGCGTGCCTGAAGCCCAAGCTCGACATTCGATTCGACAGTCAGCCAAGGCATCAATGCAAAAGTTTGGAAGACCATGGCAACGCCTGGGTTCGGTCCATGAAGCTCCTTGCCGCGATAGCTGACGCTTCCACTCGTTGGAGGCACCAATCCGGCAAGCGTGCGCAGGAAGGTTGACTTTCCTGCACCTGAGCGACCAAGGATGGCAACGATTTCACCCTCATGAAGGCTGAGGGACATATCTTTCAGGACCGTGAGCTCCTCGCCCTTGTCGCTCATGAAGGTTTTGTTGACGTGAGAGGCTTGAATCATGTTCATGGCTGCTCCTTTATGTGTGCATCAAATGCTCTTGTGCTGTTCTTCGATATTCTTCAACGGGGTGATTCTTCAACGGGGGTGTTCGACCGTCAGGTTTCGCGATCAGGATGTCAGAGAGAATCGCCGTTCGGCAAGGTTCTCCAAGGGATGCCAGAATATGCGATTGACGATCACCACGAACATGGCCATGACGGTCACTCCCAGCAGCGTCTTCGACATGTTCCCCGAGGCGGTCGAAGCGGCGATGTATGAGCCAAGCCCACTCGCAGTGAGCGTGGTATGGCCATAGGCAACCGTTTCTGAGACAATCGAAGCATTCCATGCGCCCCCGGCAGCGGTGATTCCACCCGTGCACCACGAACCGAACACGGCCGGAAGGATGAGCTTGGTCCAACGCTGCAAAGGTGTGAGACCGAAACTTCGGCTCATCTCCCGCAGATCATCGGGAATCGAACTCGCTCCGGCGATGACATTGAACAGTATGTACCACTGGGTTCCGAGTGACATCAGCAGCATGGTGCCCCAGTTGATGTCGATGTGCCACGCAATGAACCATAGTGTGACCAATGGGAAGGTGAAGTTGGCTGGAAAGCTCGACAGCACTTGGATCACCGGCTGGAAGATTCGTGACAGCCGTGGATTCATGCCGATGCCTGCGCCAATAGGCACCCAGACGATCGAACAGACGACGGTCAGCAACATGACGCGCAGGAAGGTCAGGAAGCCAAGTCCAAGCACGTGCCAGATCTGCGCCAAGCCTGCACCGTTCCTGATCGAATCGATCCACGCGATGACACCCACCGCAATGATCAGTGTCATGACCGTGCCAAAAGCCACGTCACCGACTCTCGAACGCGTCGAGGCAAGATGCCATCGTGAACCGGTCCGCCCAAGCGGACGTGTGATCCGATCCAAGAAATCACCACATGGACGCAGGAGTGCGGCAAGCACATCGTTCAGGTGCGACTGACGGATGATGGTCAAGACCATGCTGCGCCTTGGCGAGGCAGAGCTGCTTGAAGTGATTCTGAACTTCTCGGACCATGCCGTCAATGGTTTCCACAGGCAGAAATCAATGAGCACCACCACGATGATCATCGTCACAATCGCCCACCCGATGTTGCCCAGCTGCCGATGCTTCGAGGCTTCGGCCACATAGCTACCAATCCCAGGCAGCGCATAGGTGCGATTGTTCACCGAGATCATTTCCGAAGCGGTCAGGAAGAACCATCCGCCCCCTACGCTCATCATGCAGTTCCACAGGAGAGGAATCATGGAATTCGGCATGTCGAGCTTCCAGAAACGCTGCCAATGGCTGAGTCTGAGAATCTTTGCAGCCTCATCGAGCTCGGTCGGTTCGCTGAGCAGCGAACGATGGAACGAGAATGTCATGTTCCATGCCTGGCTGGTGAAGATCGCAAAGATGGATGCCGCTTCGACACCGAGAATCGAACCAGGGAAGAGCACGAGCCAGATCGAGATGGTAGCCGACAGAAAACCAAGAATCGGCACGGACTGGAGGATATCAAGCAGCGGTATCAGTATCGCGCCGAGCCTCCTGCTTCTTGCGGCAGCCAAGCCGTAGACGATGGTAAAGATGAGTGAGCACAGCAGTGCGATGAACATGCGGAACACAGAACGCATCGCGTAGTACGGAAGGTTCCTCGGATCTGTTGAGATCGTCGATGGCATGCCTTGCGGTCCGACTGCCTTGTCGATGTCGGGAAGCATGACGGCGATGGCTCCTATCAGGGCAAGAATTCCAATGATGACGATGACATCGGATATGAGTGATTGCCGAAAGGATGCCCTGTCGCTGCCATTGCCGGTCGACTGAGCATTTGCCTGGGTCATGGTGAATACGGAAGCCATTGGCGAGCCTCTTTTCGATGGTTGCCTATCCTGGTCTGGCCGTTCAGCGTTGCCTCATCGCTGGATTTCATGCAGCTGTCTGGTGGATTCCCACAGCGGTAAGGCATGCAGTTCTCGTCCGGGTCAGATGTGCATCCCAGAGCGATGAAAAGCCTGAATAGGTGAAGATTGATGAGTGAGCGTATGCGCGGTGCATAAATGAATATCGGATTGATGTGCACTGTCACTGTTCATGACTTTCACCCCCTTCGAGTTCGACGAACTATCATCGGCGACCGGCCATGAACTCAGACAGGGTTTGCACTGCCTTCCCCAAACGTGTCATCGTTCAAGCTTCAACCTCACGGGGCAGTGATGTTACATTAATCAATGCCTTGACTCGACAGAAATTGTTGACCGATGAACAGTGTCTCCACTGTGCTGCGGCAGCAACCCGTATCCCCGTGGTAGTCTCGCCTACCGACGGCTAAAGAATAGGCCTGCGGCTTTTTGTTTGTCAATTCATGGAATTCGCGAGTTTTCTCCGCATTCTGCTCAGTTTCACTGGCAGCGCAGTGAAGCATGGAGTAGATAGCATGCGGGATACTACTTGCGTGAAGAAATTCAAGGAAAGATTCGATGTCTTCAGCGATGCTGTCTTCGCCATCATCCTTACCATCATGGTTCTGGATGTTCCGGTCGAGGTGGCAAGCGGTCACCTCGATTATATGGAGCTTGCCCAGAACATCGGCGTGTATGTGGTGAGCTTCTGCTTCGTCGCCAACTGCTGGTACAAGCATGCGCTGATGTTCAACGAGGTCGAAGAGGTACCGCATACGATCATCATTCTCGACTTTCTGCTGCTCCTTGCGGTATCCCTGATCCCAGCGTTCACCAAGCTCATGATTTCGGATATCGCCAGGGGGACCGTCATGCTGTGCGGCACGGCATATCTGATCGTCACGATTCTCGAGGTGATCATAGCCAGAGCGATGCTGCCTGCAAAATATCAGGACGTGGCACAGATGAAACGGGTCTATACCTATATATTCGGTTCCGCCTATCTGACCAACAGTGCGCTGCTGGTCGTGTTCATAGCGCTCGCATATTTCCGTCCATACTTTGGGCTGATTCTGTTCATCATCATCCCCATACGCTCCTTTATCTCGAATGCTGGGAAACAGCAGAATTTCAACGATATCTCGCAGTTGGACAGTCAGGGTGTATCAAGCTTCATGAAGCTCTCGCAATCTGACAAGCGTAGATTCCTCATGATTCTTCGCCGATACATCGGGCAGATGCACAGCGTGGATCTCAGCAGAGATGACAAGGACGCTGCATGGCTGCGTTTCGTCAGTGACGTTCAGCGTTCGTTCGGCATCGACGAAGAGCAGGTGTCGCAGTGGTTCCATGATGCGACTTTGGAGCATAAAGCCTATCGGGAAGGTCACTCTGCGCAGGAACCGATGTCTCAGCGACCGTATCACAAGAGCGGCATGCAATCCGGAACGCAACAGTCTCGTCACGGTAGAAGAAACCGTCAGGAACGCGGAAGAAGACACTAGCCAGGCTTGACCCTTTCGGGGATACTTACTATAGATTTAATCTGTCATCGCAGATTTGGGCACATATTACGAAAAGAGCAGGAATACAAGCATGCATGAAACTCGACACATTACGATTCTTTCCGCGTCGGAAACGGGTAACTCAAGGGGAGTGGCGGAGGATCTGCTCGCGACCGTGCAGCCGATCTTCAGCAATGTGCGCCTTGTCGATTCCATAGATTACGAATTCGAGGACTTCGCGCGGGAAGACATTCTGATAATGGTCACGTCCACTCAGGGCGAAGGGGAGCCTCCGTTCGAGGCCGAGGATCTGTATGACTTCATCATGGGCAAGGATGCGCCGAAGCTGAGTGACATGTCATATGCCGTGCTTGGTCTGGGAGACAGCGCGTATGGCGAAAGCTACAACCTTATGGCCCGCCAGTTCGACGCGCGCTATGAGCAGCTCGGTGCGCGCAGAATGATGAAGCACGGCGAATGCGACTTCGACTATGAGTTGGCTGCCGCGCAATGGATCCAGGAACTCATGCCAGTGCTGCAGAAGGAACTTGCCCTGACCCAGGGGGCTCCACAGTCATCGGTTCAGTCATCCGCACAGTCATCGGCACAGTCACCTTCACATGAGCACAGCCAGGATGCCGCCACCGAGGTCGGCACGCCTGATGGCTGCTCGGTCATCGGGTCGGCCTTGCCAGATTCGAACTCGTCTGTTTCGTCTGTTTCATCTGTTTCATCTGACTCATCTGGGGCGCAGGAATCCCAAGGCTCTGAGGGCTCGAAGGCTTCCGGACAGGACTCAGACGCCTCTGCGAAGCATCACAAAGGGTCGAGATCGGGCGGATTCCAGGAATTCCAGGCGATTCTGGAAGATCGCAGACTGCTGACTTCGTCAAGCTCGGAGAAGCAGGTCTATGGCATTCGGCTGCGTCTGCCATCCGCTGACATGCAGTTCATGCCAGGAGACATGCTGACAGTGCAATACCCAAACTCGGACAGGACGGTCGCACGTCTGTTGAAGAACGCCTTTGGAGACAAGGCATCTCAAATCGATGCCCGAATAGTGGACATATTGCAAAGCTCGAAGGACATCACGCGCAACACGCCAGCGCTGATCGAGAGGTATACGCACTATGCCCCTGACAGCCCCTTCGCAGGACTGCAGACAGACAACCAGGTGCTTAAGGATTATGCCCAGACGCATCCGCCGTATGCCTTATTCCAGGACTTCCCAGCGCGGATTGCGCCTGACGAGCTTCCAGCGCTGTTCTCGTCTTCGAACAGGCGACTCTATTCCATATCGAATGCGGCATCCGTATCCTCGGGATACGTGGATCTCACCGTCACGAAAGTGCAGTTCGGCTTCCGCGACGAACAGCTGGCGGGCGAATGCACCGACTATCTGACGAGCGCACCGATAGGCACGCCGATAACCGCGTCCATTCTTGCAAATACAAGGTTCCGGCTTCCCGAAGATGATTCTTCCGACATCATCATGGTCGGTCTGGGATCTGCGATAGCGCCATATCGCGCGTTTCTGCAGGAGCGTGCCCTCCGTTCGGACGCGGTCGGTCGCAACTGGCTGATCGTGGGCAATCGAAATCCTGAACAGGACTACCTCTATCAGGATGAACTCGAGCGGTATCTGGAGCAGGGCATCCTTGACTCCCTCGATGTCGCATGGTCACGTTTCGGAGATGTTCGCGAGCACGTTCAGAACGTCGTGCTGCATCAGGCAGGAAAGATATTCGAATGGCTGGATTCCGGCGCCTATCTCTATATCTGCGGTCATGACCATGCGGCGATTGAGTCCATCGAGCAGAGCCTTAAGAGAGCCGTCATGCTCAGTGGACGAATGTCATCAGAGGAGGCCGAATCCTACATAGCCGATCTGCAGCGCAGCAGTCACATTCGGCAATAGGCTCGGAGCCATTCCCCACGCAAGGCAATGTCCTGCCACGATCAGATCGTGACAGGACATTGCCTTTTCTGCCCCAGACCATATGCCAGAGGCATACGTAGAGGCGATCGCCGTGAGCGACGGGCATGGAACCCAGTGTCAGGCCTTGGGAACCTCGCCTTCCTCCGAATGGTTGAATACTGGCTTGTTGTCGCCGTTGAATTGATAGATGCCTATGCTCGCAGAGCTTGGATCATTGTTCGAGTTGAACGCGCCGATGCCGGACTGACCCTTGTAATGAATGGACTTCTTATCCTTCAACAGTGCAAGGCATGCCTTGTAGCTGCTGCATTCGGTACCGCCCTTGGCTCCGGACACGGCAGCCAGGTTGTTCTTGATCGTGGTGCCGTCGGTCGCCCCACCCTTTTGAGCGGCGAGTGCGGCAAGGATGACGCCGTCATAGGTTTCCGCCGAATATGTGAAATCGGTCAGCTTGGGCGTGACTGTCTTCAGACGCTTCTGGAATGTGTCTGAAGGATGGGCACCGGGTATGGTGCCTTGAGCGCCTTTCAGCATTCCCGCCTCGAAGTCGCTGGAATAGTCGGCGGTGTTGCCATCGACCATGTAAAGCTTGGTCTTGGTGTCGACCCCTTGACTGCTCATTTCCTTGAGGAGCTGCTTCGTCTGGTCAAAGGCTATGACCAGGACGGCGTCAGGCTTGGTCGCCTTGATGGAAGTCACCAACGATGAGAAGTTGGTTTCCGACGGATCGAAGGTATCCTTCTCTCCATAGACGATCTTCACTCCTGCGGCTTCGGCAGATTTGACGACCGCGTCGCGCAGATTCGTGCCATAGGTGTCGTTGAAGACTGCGATTGCAAGGTTCTGAACTCCATCCTGCGCAATGAGGTTGCCCATGACGGCGCCCTGAACCGAGTCAGGCGGAACTGTTCTGAAGAAGTAGGGGCTTATTCCGGAGAGCGAGGGGGATGTCGCGCCCATGGAAATCATCGGAACCTTGGCCTCTGCGATCGACTTGTAGGTGTTGAGCACGACCGAACTTGAAGCGGGGCCAAGAATCACCGACGGATTCTTGGACAGGACCGACTGTGCGCCTGCGGTGTTCTGATCGGCGTGGTCGGCATCCGAAATGTCTGCGCTGACCGTCTCGATCTTGTTCCCCAGCACGCCGCCTGCGGCGTTGATGTCCTTCGCGGCAAGCTTCCAGGCGCTCGTTTCGGCTGGTCCGAGATATGCAAGCGAACCGGTCTCGGGGAACAGTCCTCCCAATACGAATGTCTTGGAAGATCCCGAAGAACTTGACGAGGACGAACCGCAGCCGGACAATGCGAGAACCACGGCGGCACTTGCAGCGAGCGCGGTTGCGAGATACTTTCTTGTTGTTTTCTTGTTCATAATTCCCAACTCTTCCTTTTCTCTGTGATGTACAACGTGAAAAACTTCCCTGCTCAGATGGCAGGCCCCGTCATGAATCCTCCTCCTCCAGATTTCCCAGATACAGCGAGATGACCTTCGGGTCGGACAGGAGATCCCTGCCGGAGCCGGCGTAGGCGTTTCTTCCCTGATCCAAGACGTATCCGCGATGACATATCTGCAGACAGCGGCGGGCGTTCTGCTCGACGATGATGACGCTCACACCGGCGGCATTGACCTGACGCACGCGTATGAAGGTCTCATCCTGCAGCATCGGGCTCAGTCCGGCTGAGGGCTCGTCAAGCAGCAGCACCTTGGGCTTCATCATCAGCGCCCGCCCCATTGCCACCATCTGTCTCTCGCCTCCCGAGAGCGAACCTGCGGTCTGATCCTTGCGTTCGGCGAGACGAGGGAATATCGAAGACACATACGCGAAGCGTTCCTTGAACACCTTGGGATGCTGGTATGCTCCCATCTGCATGTTCTCGCTGACGGTCAGGCTTGGGAACACATTCTCGGTCTGCGGAACGAAGCCGACCCCACGGGAGACGAGCTTGTCGGCCCGCATGTTCGTGATGTCGTCGCCGCCAAGCGTCAGCGATCCCGAGTTGATGTGGACGAGACCGAAGAGGGATTTCAGCAGTGTCGACTTTCCTGCACCGTTGGGGCCGATGATGCCGACGATCTCGCCATCATGCAGTGTCAGGGAAGCGCCGTTGAGTATGTTGACTCCGGGGAGATACCCTGCGACCAGACTGTCCGCCTCCATCAGAATCCTGGCCTTTTCCGGCACCTGCGGCTTGTCTGCATGAGGGCTGGCATCCTTGATCTCACCATGCTGTGGCATCGATGTCATCATTGCTCCCTTCCATCGGTGGACGGGGGAGCTGTGGCTGCTGCCCCCGGTCCTTTTCCGTCATCGGCGGTGACGCTGCCATCAACGCTGTCGTTAACGATTCCATTGGCGATTCCATTGGTGATCTGGGCAGCGCCTTCCTCGCTGACGACCGAGTCAGGGATGTCGCCAAGGTCGATGTTCGCATGCGAGCCGAGATAGGCATCGATGACCGCCTGATCGTTCATCACCTCTGCGGGCTTGCCTTCGGCGACTATCTTTCCCTCTGCCATCACCGTCACCCAATCGGCGATATGGCGCACCATGTTCATGTCATGCTCGACGAAGAGCACCGTCGTTCCCTCTTCGCGAAGTGAAAGAATGTGATCGAGCAGTGACTGCTTCAGCGCGGGGTTCACACCTGCCATGGGTTCGTCCAGCATGACCAGCTTCGGGTTGCTCATCAGCGCACGGGCCATCTCGAGAAGCTTGCGCTGCCCACCTGAGAGCGAACCGGCGTAATCATCCTTCTTCTTCCAGAGCAGGAATCTCTTCAGCAGTTCGCTTGCCTGCTCGGCTATCTCCGCCTCCCTGGTCTTCCACAGTCCCGGAACGAGCGAGCGCAGCATGCCTTCGCCCTTCTGACGCTGCGATCCAAGCAGCATGTTGTCCATGACTGTCAGACGGTTCATGACCTTGGTGAGCTGGAATGTTCTGACCATGCCCTTGCGGGCGACCTGTTCGGGCGAGACCCTTGCCAGGTCAACGCCATCGAAATTCCAGCTTCCTGTGTTCGGAGTGTCGAAACCCGTCATCAGGTTGAAGAAGGTCGTCTTCCCCGCACCGTTCGGACCGATGAGTGCCGTGATGCCATGTCTTTCGATCTCGAAGTGATCGACATCCACGGCCGTCATTCCGCCGAAACGGCGGGTTACCTTGTCGGCGACCAGAATCGGATCCGGCTTCTTCACCCCTGGTGTCGGCTCGACGAATTCCAGATCCTTGGTGACGCGGTCGACGAAGGCGGTCGAGATGAGTCCCTCGGCCTGATCCTTGGTAGACGGCCATCGTGCCATGTCCTGGAATGCGGTTCTCTCAGCGTTGGCATGCCGCTGCGATTCCGTGGGTGATGCATCGGTGCGTCGCACTTCGTCCGCACCATCGTCCGCACCTTCGTGCGATCTTGTATCAGGCATTGAACGCCAACTCCTTTCTGTCTCCAAGCAGGCCTTGCGGTCTGAATATCACCAGACACATCAATGCGATGCCGACGATCACCCAGCCAAGTGACTCGATCTGGCTTGAGGAAATGATGGAATCCGGAACCACATTGCGCATTACCTCCTTGACGAAGGTGAGCAGGACCCAGAGGAGGCAGGATCCGAGGATGGGACCGAAGATCGTTGCGGCACCACCAAGCAGCAGGATGGTCCATGTGTAGAAGGTGACCTGGCGCCCCAGCGAGTCAGGCTGGACCGAACGGGGGAGCACGAATATGATGCCTGCTATTGCCCCGAATGAACCGCCAAGGAACAATGATTCGAGCTTGAATCGGGTGACGGACTTGCCGAGGGAGCGAACTGCGTTCTCGTCCTCGCGGATTCCCTTGAGGACCCGGCCCCACGGAGAATGGAACCAGCGCCATGTGAGCCAGGCCGCAACGAGGACCAGAACCCATGAAACGATTCGAATCCACCAGGAATCGGCCACGTTGTTGGAATACGACCAGAGCAGTATGGTCGAGCGTCCGTCAGGAAGCGGGGAGATGCCTTCGAACTGGTTGGTGAAGTTCTGAGGCGAGATTCCGCCGGAGCCTCCTGTTATGGAAGTCATCGATGTCGAGCGGGCTATGATGCGAATGATTTCCGCAGAGGCCAGCGTCACCATCGAGAGGTAGTCGGGTCCAAGCTTCAAGGTCGGGATGCCCAGCAGAATTGCGTATATTGCAGCCAGGACCAATGCGGCGATCAAGGATGCGAAGAGGTTCCAGCCCATGCCTTGGGTGATCGCGAAGCCGTATGCTCCCAGCAGCATGAATCCAGCCTGTCCCATGTTCATGAGACCGGTCATGCCGAAGTGGATGTTCAGGCCGATTGCAGCCAGAACGTATGCCGCCGTGGTCGGCGCAAAGAGCTGTGCCGTGGTGTCGGTGAGCAAAGTCATGAAATCCATAGCAGATTCCTTCCTCTAATGTCCAAAAGCATGTCAGCCTATCCTTTGTAATTTTCCGAAGATGCCCTGTGGCCGGATGAGCAGCACGATGATGAGAATCGCGAGGGCGCTTGCATAGCGCATGTCGTTTGGTATGAACAGCGAACTCATGTCCGCCACGATTCCGATGACAAGCGATCCGACGAGCGCTCCGTTCGGAGTTCCCAGCCCACCGAGTGTGACGGCGGAGAACATCAGCAGCAGGAGCAGCGCGCCGGTGTTCCAAGTGATGCCGTTGAAGTAGATGCCGATCAGCACGCCCGAAAGTGCTGCAAGGGAGGTCGAGAGAATCCAGACGACGCGCACGACTTCCTCCACGTTGATGCCGGATGCCGCCGCCAGTGCACTGTTATCCGATATCGCGCGCGTGGCTCTTCCAAGGCGTGTGCGATAGAGGAAGAGAGTCACGCCGACGATGACCAGGATTGCGACACCTGCGGAAATCAAGGTTGGCGTGTCCGTCGTTATCGGACCAATCTGATACCCCTGAGGAACGTCGAGGGTGATGCCTTTCACATCCGCTCCGAAGAAGAACTGGAATAGATATTGCAATGTCATGGACAGCCCTATCGTCACGATCATCTGCTGCATGGCACCGACGTGCTTCTTGCGAAGCGGGGACCATACCAGATCGTTCTGAATCCATCCGGTGATGCCGCCTATGACGACTGCGAATATCGCAGAGACGATCAAAGGCCAGTGAAGTACCTGCGTTCCGACGTAGGCCATCAAGCCGCCCAGCGTGACTTGCTCGCCATGAGAGAACGAGCTGAGTTTCGTCGTGCCATATACCAGATTCATGCCCATGGACATCAGACCCAGCAACAGACCGAACACGATTCCGCTGAAAAGCTGATCCCAGACACGTGCCGAGAAATCAGCCCACGGACTGTCGTCATCAGCGTTCGCAGAGCTTGATGCCTTGCTTCCAGACGTTGAATCCGAAGCGGAATCCGAGCCTGAGCTCGAACTTGAGGCCGAACTGGACGGTGATGACTGATCGGAGCTCTGGGCCTCATCGAATCGCACCACCTGACGTGACTTGCTGAAGTCCCCCTTCTTGATCTCGACCGTGGCCTTGTCGGCCTTCAGCTGGTGCGAGGCGGCGACGGATGCATCGATGCTTACGGTGTATGACCCATCCTTGAGTACCGAAAATGCCCATTTCCCACTGGCATCCGTCGTCGTCGACGCGCTTTCCGCACCGCTCAGCGTCACGGTTATTCCAGACAGGGCGCGTTGAGACTCATCCTGAAGGATTCCGTTGACGCACCCATTGGAAGCTGTGGGATTGCAGACCTGAACGGCCTGGGCTGCGGTGGCTGGCAAGGTGACTGTCGAAGACAGCCCTAGAATGGCCATGCTCATGATGGCGATGATCGTCAGAGCTTTTCCCCAATGACGCTGGATAGAAACAAATTGATTCACAAGATTTCCCTCCCCCCGGTGAGCTCTAATATAAGAGCCGTATCTATTCGAAAGGATTGCGTCAACGTTTCGCAAAGATTTCCTCGATTAACATTCGAAACAATTGGCATGGCATCCCGAAACCTTGACCGACCGTCGGATTCCCGTCGCAGATCCCGCGGCACAGAGGTCCCTGACCCTTCGCTTCATTGGCCTGTGGGTCTGGCGTGGCACAGTTGGCATTCCACAGCATCTGGCATTCGACAGCATCTGGCATTCGCGACCACATCGACATCCGACCACATTCGACCACATTCGCCGTTGCATGATGCATCTCCGGCACGAGGATGGGATATTTGTCCTGACTGACAGGGAGGCATCGACGATGCGATACACCGACCGGAACGCAGATGGAAAAGTCCGCAGAATGCTGTTTCAAAGCAGGCGTGAACGCAGCCGACGTGGCAGACGACGCCTGGCCACGGCGCTGCTGACTCTGGCATCGCTATCAGCGACGGCCTTGGTGCATGCACGGTCACCATCCATTGCAATGGCAGTGGAGAGCACCGTGACCGCCGAAGGTGCGGACTGCAGGGCCCTTGCCGTCTGGCCCATGTCAAGACCTGTCATCACGCAGGGATTCGTTGCCCCTGCCACGCAATGGTCGGCGGGACACCGTGGCATCGACCTGCACGCGCAGGCTGGTGACGATATCCTCGCACCTGTGAGCGGAGTGGTGTCCTTCAGAGGCAAGGTCGCGCTGAAATCCGTCGTGTCCATTGCCAGAGGCTCTCTGACATTCACCTTCGAACCGGCGGCGACGGCACTTCCCATCGGTGCCGCCGTGATTCGCGGCGATGCGTTTGCAAGCGTTGGCGGGGAGTCGGATCATTGCGAATCGCAATGCATCCATTGGGGAATCAGACGCGGCGACGAATACATCGACCCTGCCACGCGCACGGTGAGTACCCGAATCGTCCTGAAATCACCATAGTCGCATGGTGCTCACGTCTCGGCGCTGTGAGCTATGTCGCTGAAAAACTGCATGGGAAACGGCGCTTATGGCGTGCACCCAAGGTAGAATCATGTGAGTAGCAAGACACAGGGAGCAGCATGTTCAAAGAATACACTCGTTCGCTGAGCGAACCCATCGATAGCGATGCCAATATTTTCTCCATACTTCAGAAACGAGTCGACCGTGCTCCTGAAGACAGGCTGGTTGAATACAAGGATGCTCACGGCACCTGGCAGGCATTCACCGCAACGGAATTTCGCAACATCGTCGTTGAACTCGCAAAGGGTCTCATCGCACGGGGAATAATGCCGGGCGATTCAGTGTCGATCATCTCCCACACGCGATGGGAATGGACTGCACTCGACATTGCGATCATGTCCATCGGTGCCTTGACCGTGCCCGTCTATGAGACCAACTCTCCAGCTCAGATTCGTACGATTTTCAACGACTCCAAGGTCAAGATGGCATTCGTCGAAAATGACGACATGCGCGACAAGGTTGATTCCGTCCGGGATCAGTGCGCATATCTCAATGATCTCTATGTCATCGACCTCGGTGCCGTGAACACGCTGCAAACCTATGGTCGAGGCGTCAGGGAAGAGGAGTTCCTCGAACGCGAGTCTGCCGTGAAAGGCTCTGATCTGGCGACCATCGTATATACCTCAGGTTCCACAGGGACGCCGAAGGGGATTGAGCTCTCGCATGCCAACTTCGTCTTCATCACCTATTCCGGTGTCACCACCATGCCGGACATCAGCCTGAAACCGGATAGACGTCTTCTGCTCTTCCTGCCGCTGGCGCATGTTTTCGCCCGGTACATGCAATTCTTCTCGTTCGCCGGCAACGTCACGCTTGGCCTTTCAAGCAACATGAAGACCATTCTCAATGATTTCAGCAGTTTCAAGCCGACCTTCGTGCTTGCGGTTCCCCGCATCTTCGAAAAGATCTACAACGCCGCCTCCCAGCGAGCCGGCACGGGGTTCACCGGACGCATGTTCGTCAACGCCGCGAAGCTTGCGCGTCTCAAGTCAGAGGCGCAGCAGCGAGGGGAGAAGCTGCCCTTGGCGTCCGCCGCCAAATATGCGCTCTATCGCAAGCTCATCTATTCGGCGATCATGGATGTGTTTGGCGGAAAGGTCGAATACGCGGTTTCCGGGGGAGCGCCGCTTGACGTCTCCATCGCCCATTTCTTCAATGGCGTCGGTCTGCCGTTGCTTGAAGGCTATGGCATGACCGAAACGTCGGCTCCTGCCAGCGTCAATCCGACCGAGGGATACAAGATAGGGACCATCGGCAAACCGCTTGGCGGCATCAGCATGGGCATCGACGACGATGGAGAGCTGTGCATCAAGGGCGGCAGCGTATGCGTCGGCTATCACAATCATCCTGAGCTCACTCACAGCCAGATAGTGGACGGCTGGCTTCATACCGGAGATCTCGGAGACATCGACGAGCAGGGTTTCGTCACCATCACCGGGCGAAAGAAGGATCTCATCATCACCGCAGGTGGGAAGAACGTATCGCCAAGCGTTCTCGAAGCCTCGGTGATGACATCGCCTGTGGTGAGCCAGTGTCTTGTCATCGGAGACCGGAAGCCATTCATCGCCGCTCTCATCGCCTTGGATCTGGCAGACACCAATGCATGGCTGAAGGCTCAGGGGGCGGAGGAAGTGACGACGCTTGAGGAGGCAAAGCACAATCCGATAGTGGTGACGGAGGTCGAACGCGCCGTCGATAGCGCAAACGACCTTGTGTCCAGAGCGGAATCCATACGCAAGTTCGAGATTGTGAGCGATGAGTTCACTCAGGAAAACGGCATGATCACACCGAGTCTGAAGACGAAGCGACAGGCTATCATCGAACGATATAGCGATGTCATCGACAAGGTCATATATGTCCCTCGTCAGTCCAGCGCGCAGCGAAGCCGCTGATGCATACCGTATCGGCTGCAGGTGACAGGTGAGCTAGAGACCTGCCTGGGCCGATGTGATGTAATCATTGTCAAGCAGCACCGACTTCATGTTGGATGCCGAGACGACCAGGGCATCATGGGACAGGGTCAGGACCTTGGTGCCGTCGATCGTGTCCTGGGCCACGGAATCCTTTGTGGAGACCTTCCCACCCGCATTCAGCAACGCCACCGCATGTGCCAGATCAGTGGCCATGCCCTTGCGGTCTTCGAGAGCCGTCATCCACTGCTGCCCATCGACTATGGAAGGTATGTTGTCGATGTATGCGCCAAAGCCGGTGACGATGGGCCACGCGCTGGAGGCCTTGCCAGTCGTGGAACCCGTGCTGTCGGAATCGTCGTTTGACGATTCCGTGGGCGCCTGCTTGGGGTCTGGCGCCTTGTCCCTCTGAATGTCGTGCTTTCCGGTGATGTTCCCAACGATCCCGGAAATGCTGATCTGGGGATTGATGTCTGAGGATGAACCGGTGTATCCCAGCTTTTCGAGTTCGGCCGTGACACCGGAAGCCACGAAGTCGTTCATTGCAAGGATGCCATTGATGGTCACCGGCACATCCTGTCCGTCCTTGGTCTTGCCGAGTCTGTGTGCAAGGGCCGACTGGGCGGATGAATCCTTCCTCGCGTCGAATATGACCTTATTCCAGCTGCTGTCGCTGCTTGAGGCGGTAAGGGTCTTCGAAGGGCTTTCGACCTTGCCGTCTCGATAGTATTCGCCCAAGACGCTCCAGATGCCGGCGAAGGCCTCCTTTGCGAACGCATCGCCAGCCGAATCTGAGTCAGAATCGTCCGAAGGGTCGCGAGATACGGGAATCATGACTTCTATCCGTTTTGGATTCTCAGAGCTCGTCGAGTTCAATGCCAGTTTACTGACCAGCTGCTTGGCCTGAAGAATGCCGATTTCACGGGCTGTGATCATCTTCACGAACATATCCGGCGTGAATCCCTGTATGGAATTCGAAACCACGATCACATGCATTCCTGCGCTCTTGGCCAGACGCAGCGCCGCCACAAGACGTTCCGCGGCGGTTGCCAGAGCGGTTGCCGACGCATCTTCCTCGGTGTCGTCAGTCGTCCCAGTGTCATCAGTCGACTGCGTAGGTGTGGGCGATGCGCTATCCGATGTGGACTTGGATGACGATGATGACGATGACGATGACGACGAACTCGAGGATGACGAGGTGCCTGACTCCTTCCACGTCAAGGACTGGTCGACCAGGTCGCCATATTGGCGAGTGGCATTGTCGCTCGCGACGACGGGTGCGACGATGATCGTCTCCTGGCTCGGCTTCAGCGTGGATGTCGCGCTCGAAGAAGCCGTTCGCTGCGATGTGACATGGCCGACGACGTAGTCCTGAATCGCCCTGCTCTGGGTGTCAAGCGTGTCGGAAGTCGTTGTCGCTACGGAGTCGCTGTCGAAGCCTTCGGTCTTGATGAGTGCATTCTGGATTTCAGGTGTGAGCCTTGTCCATTTGTTCAATGGCGTGTGCTCGGAAAAGGTCACGCCATCGGATGGCGTGAAGATTGCGACCGAACCCTTGTTCGAGGCGCTTGTCTCAGTCGTCTTCTGCGGCGTGGGGCTGGGCGAGCATGCCACTGTGGATGCCACTGTGGCCACAATCATGCACAGACTCAGTCCAATTGCGATGAAATGTATCAATCGTTTCCTCAAGCAGTTCATGCAATCCCTTCGCAATGTCATCATCCTGAGCAATGAGTCACAGGATTCCAGGTCATCACCATTGTAGGACTCCAGACATACCGGCATCGCTGTCCGCCGAGGATATGAGGCGGCCCATCTCATGATTGAACTGGGATGAGGATGCGATGTGCCGCCATTCGCATTCGTGCACGCGGAACTTGAGAATCGTGGCACCAGGAATCATGACACCTTGAATCATGGGCTGACGGCGCTGTCACAGACCCAGATTCATGGCATGTCGTATCTCAGGCCGCGAGTTTCCTTGACAGGGCGTCATCGAGGGCATCCATGAATCCCTCAGTGTCGAGCCATGGCTGATCCGGCCCGATGAGCGTCGCCAGATCCTTGGTCATCTTGCCTGATTCGACCGTCGCGATGATCACCTGTTCAAGGGTCTCGGCAAAATGCTGCAATTCGAGGTTGCCGTCGAGCTTCGCACGATGCTTCAGGCCGCCGGTCCAGGCATAGATCGAGGCTATCGGATTCGTCGAGGTCTTCTCGCCCTTCTGCCAGCGACGATAGTGCCTGGTCACGGTTCCATGTGCGGCCTCTGCCTCGACGGTCTGCCCATCGGGCGTCATCAGCACCGATGTCATCAGGCCGAGCGAGCCGAAACCTTGGGCAACCGTGTCTGACTGGACATCGCCGTCATAGTTCTTGCAGGCCCAGACGTAACCGCCACTCCACTTCAATGAGCTCGCAACCATGTCGTCGATGAGACGGTGCTCGTACGTCAGTCCCTCCGCCACATAGCGGTCCTTGTATTCGCCTTCGAAGATCTCCTGGAAGATGTCCTTGAAACGGCCGTCATATGCCTTGAGGATCGTGTTCTTCGTGCTCAGATAGACGGGATAGTGACGAAGCAGGCCGTAGTTAAAGCATGCACGTGCGAATCCAGCGATGGATTCGTCGAGATTGTATTGCACCTGGGCGATTCCAGCTCCCGGATAGTCATAGACGAGATGCTCGATCGGCGCAGACCCATCCGCCGGGGTGAAGGTGACGGTGAGCTTGCCCTTGCCTGGCACTGTGAAGTCAGTGGCCTTGTATTGATCGCCGAAGGCGTGTCTGGCCACGATGATTGGCTTCGTCCAACCTGGAACGAGGCGCGGAACGTTGGAGATGACGATCGGCTCGCGGAAGATCGTTCCACCAAGAATGTTGCGGATCGTTCCGTTGGGGGACTTCCACATCTTCTTCAGGCCAAACTCCTTGACGCGGGCCTCGTCCGGGGTGATGGTCGCGCATTTGACGCCGACGTGGGTTTTCTGGATCGCCTTCGCTGCATCGATGGTGACCTGGTCGTCCGTCCTGTCGCGACTCTCGATTCCAAGGTCGTAATAGTCAAGATCGAGATCGAGATATGGCAGAATCAGACGATTCTTGATGTCCTTCCATATGACGCGGGTCATCTCGTCGCCATCGAGTTCGACGACGGTCCCCTCGACCTTTATTCTGGAAGCTTTGGCTGTGGGCATGAATTCCTCCTAAAATCGTCTGTTTGAGCGACGACCTTGAATTCCATTGATACATCATTCATGTTAACCGATTTCATCAATTCCGACGGCATTCGGTCTTAGGTCTGGCATGAGCATTAGCCTATGAACTATGTCTCAGGAAATCGAAATCGGCCTTGGCAAGAAGGCCCGTCTTGCATATTCACTCGATGATGTCGCAATTGTGCCTTCGCGTCGCACGCGCGACCCAGAAGACGTTTCGACGTCATGGCAGATTGATGCCTATGGCTTCGACATTCCGGTGCTCGGGGCGCCGATGGACTCGGTCATGAGTCCGCAGACTGCGATCGCGCTTGGCAGGCTTGGCGGCCTCGGCGTTCTTGACATGGAGGGTCTGTGGACTCGATACGAAGACCCACGACCGCTGCTGCAGGAGATTTCCGAACTGCCCGCAGAAAGGGCGACGGCAAGAATCCAGGAGATCTATGCCGAGCCTATCAAGGCGGAGCTGATAACCGAACGCATTCAGGAAATTCGCAAGGCCGGTGTGACCGTCGCAGGCGCCCTGTCGCCACAGCATACGCAGGAATTCACGGAGACCTTGATCAAGGCGGGTGTCGATCTGTTCGTGATCCGAGGAACTGCGGTTTCCGCCGAACACGTTTCGACCAATCATCAGCCTCTGAACCTTAAGAAATTCATCTATGAGCTCGATGTACCAGTGATCGTCGGCGGTGCGGCGACGTATCAGGCCGCCCTGCATCTGATGAGGACGGGAGCTGCCGGCGTGCTCGTCGGATTCGGCGGTGGGGCGGTATCTCCGACGCGCACGACCATCGGCGTCCACGCTCCCATGGCCACGTCGATAGCGGACGTCGCCGAGGCCCGTAGAGACTATCTCGACGAGTCTGGCGGCCGCTATGTGCAGGTCATAGCCGATGCCGGAATGGGCACTTCGGGCAACTTCGTCAAGGCTCTGGCCATGGGTGCGGATGCCGTGATGCTCGGCGCCCCGCTTGCCCGTGCCACGGAGGCTCCAGGCATGGGCATGCATTGGGGCTCCGAGGCGCATCACGAAACGCTTCCGCGTGGGAACCGAGTCGAGGTCGGCACCGTCGCGCCGATGCAGCGCATTCTGTTCGGTCCAAGCCATCAGGCAGATGGTGCGACCAACTACATTGGCGCATTGCGCAGGGCGATGGCATCGACGGGATATGTGGATGTGAAGAACTTCCAGCGATGCTCGGTGGTCGTCACGCCATACGAGCACATCTGATCTCCTTTCGGCGGGCGATGGCGGCGTCGCGGCGCATGGTGGCTTGTCATCGGCACGGGTGCGGTGGGCATGCCACCATCTTGACGTATTGTAAAAACTTTGGGATGCTCAATCTACGAAACAACGCGCGCAGCGCAGGCATAACGTTGAGGACTAGACATGGAAGCTTCCGCCAGAGAATCATCGCCGGTCATCAGAGGACCATATGAGGGCAAGGTGCGTGTGGCGCAGACCATGCGACCGATCCCCATACGAATAGCACGATGCATTCCATCCACGATAAGCAATGAGGAATGCCACCAGCTGGCTGTCTTGGCGTGTCGCAATGCGTGCCTCGCCATGGATGTCGTTCGACGGCGCCTGGATTCAAGGGTTCTTTCCCACTATCTGAAGCCCGAACTGATTGAGCGGTTGCTCACCTTCTCATATCTTCTTCATCGGTCCGATCCCAGAAAGGGCTTCGTGAAGCACGAGCTGGGGCAGCTTCCCGTGGTGCCACAGCAGATACACGGCCTACTCGTCGGCCCTGACATATATGAGGTTTCGGTCTGCTTCAGCATCGGAGACAGCAAGTACTGGGCGAATGTCGTCCTCCATTTCGAGCGGGGGCGATGGAGGTGTTCGCTTCTTGACATCGGATAGCGAGGAAGACGCGATTCCGGCATAGTCCTATAGTGGTATCCATGTTGCGAGAATTCAATGTTAAAACCAACCGGCCAACGACGGACGACGATACTGTCTATTCACTGCTGAGCAATCGAACCAAGCGCGATCCCGAAGACGTGATCGCCCAATGGCAGGATGAGAACACGAAGGCATGGCACGATGTCACGGCTGCGCAGATGCTTGACCGTGTGCGGCAGGTCTCGAAGGGGCTGCTGGCCTTGGGCGTGACGAAGGGAAGCAAGGTCATCATCTATTCGGCGACCAGCTATGACTGGGGGATCGTCGACTTTGCCTGCGCCGCAATCGGTGCCGTCACCGTGCCGATCTACGAGACCGATTCGAGCAAGCAGGCCGCCGCCATCACGCAGGCCGTCGACCCCATCGTCGCCTTCGCGGGCGACAGCGAGCGCACGCAGATCATGGAACAGGCTCGTCTTGCCGACAACAAGCTGAAGTTCGTATTCAACTTCGAGAACGACGGGCTCAATGCGGTCAGCGACTTTGGCAGGGCCATAGATGACGAGATCCTGGACGGGGCAATATCCGATGTTCGCGCGGACGACCTGCTGACGATCGTGTATACCTCCGGCTCGACGGGCGCGCCGAAAGGGGTCATGCTTTCGAACCGTAACTTCACGCATATCGTCTATGCCGGTTACGAGGCCCTGCCCGACATGCTCGCCGCTCCGACGCGGCTTCTCCTGTTCCTGCCGCTGGCCCACTGCTTCGCACGCTACATTCAATACGTATGCATCGGAGCCCAGGGCGTCGTCGGATATGTTCACAATGCCAAGCATCTGCTGGCAGACCTTCGCAGCTTCAAGCCAACCTATCTTCTCGGTGTGCCGCGCGTCTTCGAAAAGGTCTACAACGCAGCGTCCCAGAAGGCCGGTGCCGGTCTGAAGGGGCGCCTGTTCGCCAATGCGTTCAAGCACTTCATACAGTGGTCCAAGGACGAGCAGGAAACCGGCAGACACGGTCTCATCGCAGGCATCTATCACTCCTTCTACATGCGTACCGTCGGATCCTCGATCCGCTCAGCTCTCGGACCGAATCTGAAATACCTTGCGTGCGGCGGCGCCCCGATGAACGCCGATCTGGCGAACTTCTTCAACGGCTTCGACGGCATAACCTTCATCCAGGGATACGGCATGACCGAAACGGCGGCACCGTGCTGCGTCAATGGAGAGCATGACAACATCGTCGGTTCCGTGGGACGCCCGGGGCCTGGCATTTCGGTTCGCATCGCCGATGACGATGAGCTTCTCGTCAAGGGCCCGAACGTCTTCGTCGGCTACTACGGCAATCCCGATCTGGCAAAGGAGACCGTCGACGCTGACGGTTGGCTTCACACCGGCGATCTGGCGAGGCTCGACGATGAGGGCTTCGTCTTCATCACCGGCAGAAAGAAAGACATCATCATCACCGCCGGTGGGAAGAACATCAGCCCAGCCCCCATGGAAGACACGATAGCCTCATGTCCGATCGTGTCCCAGGCCGTGGTCGTCGGTGACGGCAAGCCCTTCATCGGCGCACTCGTCACCTTGGACCCAGACATGCTGAAGAACTGGCTCGAATCCCAAAAGCTCGATTCGACTCTCACCGTCGCACAGGCAGTCACGAACGAGGCGGTGCGCTCGTACGTCCAGCAATTCGTGGATCAGGCCAACAGCAATGTCTCCAGAGCGGAGTCGGTGAGGAAATTCCTGATTCTCAGCGAAGACTTCACGCAGGAAGATGGAACGCTGACACCGAGCATGAAGGTCATTCGTCCCCAGGTGCTGAAGCAGTACGAGAGCGTGATCGACAGGGTCCTCTATGCGCCAAGGGTTTCGCAGCCTCGTCCGCAGGCAGCATCCGCGAAGCTTATGGAGAAGGCATCGGAATCATTGACCCCTCTGGTCAGCAAGGCCCAGGAAAACGCCATGCCACGCATCAACGAGATGCTCGACAGCATCGACCGGGCACGAAGCAACGTGTCTGATTCCCTTGCTAACGTTTCTGAAAGAATTCGTTCGCAGGCCGAGCAGGATTCTCCTGACGAGTCCACGTCATCTTCCGAGGGGGAGGACGCGGAGCGTCCTGATGGAGACCAGAAAGACTCGGGCATCTAAGTTTCAGGAGTGGTTTTGGCAATTCGTGACATTCGAGTGGTTCCCGATCCGATTCTTCGCACCGTCTGCGATCCAGTGAAGACGATAACTCCGGCGATCGAGCGACTCGTTCAGGATCTGCTCGAGACGGTGAACGATCCCGGCAGGGCCGGTCTATCGGCGAACCAGATCGGTGTGCCGCTGAGGGTGTTTTCCTTCAACATCGAGGATGAGCTTGGATATGTCATCAACCCAGTTCTGGAAGAGACCACGGGAGAGCAGTTCGGAGCCGAAGGATGCCTCTCCCTTCCTGGACTGTGGTACGACACCCGCAGAGCCGACTACGCGCGGGTGCGCGGCATCGACCTGTCAGGCAGGGAGATCGTCGTCGAAGGTGACGGGATCAAGGGCCGAATGCTCCAGCACGAATGCGACCATCTTGACGGTCACGTGTACATAGACCGGCTCGAGAAGGATGTTCGTCGCAAGGCACTGCGCGAACTTCGCTCGCCAGCTCGGTGATTGCAGCTTCTGACGAGGATCCATGGTATCCTTGTCAGCTGTGTGTCGATGATTCGGTAGGCAGTCGCAGGCTCTTCCGATTCGAACTTTCCTAGAGATGGCACACGACATCGCGTCATGTCGGCGACGACCTGTGTCGGTCGGCCCTTTGGGCTGCACTCAGGTTCGCATGACCAGGCAATAACCGACAATGAAAGGTATTATCATGGCACAGATAACCATGAGCGAAATGCTCAAGGCTGGCATCCACTTCGGACATCAGACACGTCGCTGGGATCCGAAGATGAAGCAATACATCCTTACTGAACGCAATGGCATTCATATTATCAATCTTTTCAAGTCGCTCGACATGATCGACAAGGCCTACGACTTCATCAAGCAGACCGTGGCCCACAACGGCACCATCCTCTTCGTCGGCACCAAGAAGCAGGCGCAGGATGCAGTCAAGACCCAGGCGACCCGCGTGAACATGCCATATGTTTCCGAGCGCTGGCTGGGCGGCATGCTCACCAACTTCCAAACCGTCACCAAGCGCGTCTCCCGTCTCAAGGAACTCGAGGAGATGGACTTCAGCGATGTCCACGCGTCAGGTCTGACCAAGAAGGAACTGCTGCTTCTCGAACGCGAGAAGGACAAGCTGGAGAAGCAGCTCGGCGGCATCCGTAACATGAACCGCACCCCTTCGGCCCTGTTCATCATCGACATCAACAAGGAAGCGCTTGCCGTTCAGGAAGCCCACAAGCTGCACATTCCCGTCGTGGCGCTCGTTGACACGAACACGGATCCTGAGACCGTCACCTATCCGATTCCTGCAAACGACGATGCGATCCGCGGCATCGAGCTGCTCACCTCCCTGATGGCGGATGCCGTCGCCGAGGGTCTGCTCGAGCGTTCAGGCAAGGCTGCCAAGGCCGAGGAATCAGCCGAACAACCAATGGCAGAGTGGGAGAAGGACCTTCTCCAGAAGCCAGAAGCCGAAAAGAACGAAGAAGGCACTGAGACTGCCGAGAACGCCGACAAGGCCGACGCGGCACCTGCCGAGGCACCGGCTGCGGAAGCAAAAGCTGAGTAATTCAGGGTCACTGAACTTGGATCCGGTCGCGGGGCGATGCGTGCCGCGACCGGCACGTTAACACAGAGGAGAGTTTATATGGCAAAGATCACTGCCGCACTCATCAAGGAACTGCGTGACGCAACTGGCGCCGGAATGATGGACGTCAAGAAGGCGCTCACCGAAGCCGAAGGCGATGTTGCACGTGCAAAGGAAATCATTCGCGCCAAGGGCATCCAGGCTGCAGGCAAGCGAGAAGGGCGCAAGGCTCAGGAAGGCCTGATCGCCTCCACGATCTCAAGCAATGCCGATGGTCAGGTCGCATATGCCGTCGAATTGAATTCAGAGACCGATTTCGTCGCCAAGACCCCGCAGTTCGTGGAGTTCGGTGACGAGGTTGTTGCCGACGTTGCCAAGGCAGACGCGCAATCGGCCGACGACGTGCTCAAGGCCGCCTCGAAGTCGGGTACCGTCAGCGAGACGATCGAAGAGGCTGGCGCCCTGTTCCACGAGCATGTCAAGCTTGGTCAGTTTGCTCGCGTTGCCGGACCTCATGTCGAGATCTATGCCCATCACAAGTCAGTCGAACTGCCTCCTTCCATCGTTGCCGTGATTGCAACGGATGAGGCGGGCGCTTCGATCGCACACGAAGTCGCATTGCAGATTTCCGCAATGAGCCCGAAGTGGCTGCGTCGCGAAGACGTTCCTGCTGACGTCGTCGAGGCGGAGACTCGCGTCGCGACCGAGAAGTCTCAGGCTGAGGGCAAGCCCGAGAAGATCATTCCTCGCATCGTCGAGGGGCGCCTTAACTCCTTCTACAAGGAGACGGTGCTGTTGGAGCAGGAATATGTCAAGGACACTTCCAAGACAATCGGCGACCTGTTCAAGGCTGCGGGTGCGCAGGCCGTGGACTTCGCCCGTCTTGAAGTGGGCAAGGGCGAAGAGGAGTGATTCCCCTGAGCTCGACGCTCTGCAAGCCGATGTCTTCAAGGCCAAGGCCCTGAGGATTGAGGCTGTGAGGGCAAGAGCTGTGAAGTACATAGCTGTAAAGTACAGAGCTATGAAGGTCGATGCCCGGCGTGGTTCGAGAGAATCACATTTCCTGCCATAAATCGTGTGCAGGAACGCCACATCGGCCATCGATGACCAGACGAATGCGAAGGATCGTGCAATGCGCCGCACATGCGGCTCGGCACACCTTCGCATTCGTGTATCCGCTGAAGATGCCTCGAGGCGTCTTCAGCCTTCCAATCATTCCATCTCAGCGAGGATTCAGCGCCTTCATGCTTCGCCCTGCAAGGCATCGAGTATCGAACCAAGGCATTGAGTCAAGGTATCGAGTCAATGTATTGAGTCAAGGTATCAAATCAAGGCGCGACCGCGGCTTCGGCACGACAGCCAGCTGCGTTGCGCGTGCGTGGAATTCTCCGAACGGTAGATTCTGCCGGATTGTCGGTATTCGCAGATACGCTGTTAAACGGTTAAAACGGCTTGCGAGGCAATGAAAGGCTTCAAATGACCTACGACGACGTGTCTGATGACGATCATGATAAGAGCAATGCACCGGTAAGGTCGAGAAGGGTGCTTCTCAAGCTTTCCGGAGAGGCGTTTGGTGGGGGAGCCGTTGGCGTCGACACGGCGGTCGTGAGCCGCATAGCATCTGAGATAGTTGCGGCTGTGAAAACCGGCGTTCAGGTTGCAATAGTCGTCGGCGGGGGCAACTTCTTCCGTGGCGCCCAGCTCAGCCAGGCCGGGATCGAACGCTCACGCGGAGATTACATGGGAATGCTGGGCACCGTCATGAACTGCCTCGCGCTCCAGGACTTCCTGGAGCAGGCCGGTCAGGCCACGAGGGTTCAGACTGCAATAACGATGGGGCAGGTTGCGGAGCCATACATTCCGCAGAAGGCGATACGCCACTTGGAAAAGGGCAGAGTGGTGATTTTCGGAGCCGGAGCGGGAATGCCTTATTTCTCGACCGATACGGTTTCCATTCAACGTGCGCTCGAGATACACTGCGCCGAGGTGCTGATGGGCAAGAACGGCGTCGAAGGCGTCTACACAGCCGATCCCCATAAGGACGCATCGGCCAGGATGTTCACCAAACTCAGCTATAAGAGAGCGCTTGTCGATAACCTTGCGGTGATGGATGCCGCAGCGCTTTCCATGGCTCGTGACAACAGCATGAAGATTCGTGTCTTTGGACTTGAGAAGGCGGACAATGTCACGAAGGCATTGCAGGGTGAATCGCTCGGCACGATGGTATGCGATCAGGAATCAGTAACCGAATAACCACTAGACAAGGAATACGCATGGCAAATATCGTAGATCAGGCAGCGGCTCAGATGGACAAGTCCGTCGAATCGACCAAGGAGAACTTTGTCGGTATCCGCACGGGTCGTGCAAATCCAGCATTGCTCAATGGCATCACCGTCGACTATTATGGCTCACCCACACCATTGAAGGCTCTCGCCTCCATAGGAGTTCCGGAGCCGCGCACGCTTGCGGTCACTCCCTTCGACGCGTCCCAGGCGGCAGCCGTGGAAAAGGCCATCAGGGACTCGGATCTTGGTGTGAACCCGAACCGTGACGGCAACGTGATCAGGGTGACGCTTCCGGAATTGACGGAGGAACGTCGCAAGGACTATGTCAAGCTCGCCAAGAGCAAGGCCGAAGATGGCAAGATCGCAGTTCGCAACATTCGCCGCAAGACCAAGGAAGGCATCGAAGCTTCCGTGAAGTCCGGAGACCTTGGCGAGGACGAGGGAAAGCGTCTGCAGAAGGATCTCGACGCAGTCACGAAGAAGATTTCGGATTCCATCGATGAGCTGCTAGAAGGCAAGCAAAGGGAAATTCTGGAAGTCTGAAGGACTTACGCGCGCAACAGCAAATATCCATTGTTCGATCATCTCGAAGTGACACACCATGCAGAACGAAACTGAAGATGCCTTGAAGGCAATCAACAAGCGCACTGGCCGGAACATGCCCCAGGCAGTCGCGACGGGCGCGCTTCTGGTGGTCATCATCCTTGCGTGCCTGTTCATCAGGATCGATGTCTTCGTGTTCCTCATCGCGGTCTTCATGATTCTTGGACTGTGGGAGCTGCGCGTCGACTTTGCGACGGCGGGTCTGCACATTCCCTTCATCACACTGTCCGCATGCTCGCTCTTATCGATTCTCTCGACCTTCTATGCGCCTCATCCCTTGATCGCGATGGGGCTGAGCATCATGCTCACGATGATTCTTGTCCTTATCGCGGCCACGGTGAGGCTGAGCATCGGCACGCGCGTGCCGATGGCGGTCGCGACCAAACTTTCACGGTCGGAGTCTTCCGCACGTCTGGAATCCTCATATAACCATGACAATGCGATTACGTCGAAGGGCGCCTTCTCGAACGTGGGGGTGTCGCTGCTCACCGTCGCATACATCCCCCTGCTTGCATGCTTTCTGATTCTGCCACTTCACGATGCACGCTTCAGCCTCATCAACGCATGTGTGCTCGTGTTCCTTCCCGCCTTGAGCGATATCGGCGGTCTGTTCTTCGGCGCGATGTTCGGCAGGCATAAGCTTTCCCCCAGGATTTCCCCGAAAAAATCATACGAGGGGCTGCTGGGATCGATGCTCTTCGCGATGGCGGGCGCATTCGTCGCATTTTCGATTGCCTTCGATGCGGATCTGTGGAGAACCCGATGGTGGGTTCCCATCATGCTGGGGATTCTCGTGGGCGTCGTCGGAACCTTCGGGGATCTGTGCGCATCCATGATCAAGAGGGACCTTGGCATAAAGGACATGGGACACCTTCTCAAGGGGCACGGCGGGGTTCTCGACCGAGTCGACTCCATTCTCATGTGCGCACCGTTCATCGCGACTGTGCTGATTCTTACCTTGCAATGAGATTGCATCCGCGATGCGACGCCTCGGTTCACAGAGAACGTTATATAAGCGTCGTATGTTATGAGTAGGCTGAGAAAAAATTGAAGCGGGCCGGGAAAGCAGCTTGGCCGTCGCGCCCTTCATTCGGGCGCCACGATCCTGGTACGGTCCATCACACGAGGAGCACGAAATGTCGCTTGCCATTAGGGTCATCCCTTGCCTGGATGTCGATGCGGGAAGGGTCGTCAAGGGCGTTCACTTCGAAAACCTTCGCGATGCCGGCGATCCAGTGGAGCTGGCGGCCGAATACTATCGTCAGGGAGCCGATGAGCTCACCTTTCTTGACGTGACAGCCTCGTCCTCGCATCGCAACACGATGATCGACGTCGTGACCCGCACCGCGGAGCAGCTTTTCATACCGTTGACGGTCGGTGGGGGAGTCCGCAGCGTCGAGGATGTCGATTCCCTCCTTCGCTGCGGTGCAGATAAAATAGGCGTCAACACGGCTGCGATCAACAATCCACAGCTCATCTCAGACATTTCCAGCCGATTTGGGAGCCAGGTCATCGTTCTCTCGATAGACGCGAGGCGCGAGCAGGGTGAGCGGCACACTCAGTCAGGTTTTGAAGTCACCACGATGGGTGGACGCAAGCGTACCGGAATAGATGCACTCTGGTGGGTCAGACGGGCCGAGGAGCTTGGTGCCGGTGAGATTCTTCTGAATTCCATGGACGCCGATGGCACCAAGAACGGCTTCGACCTTGAAATGATATCCGCGGTGCGAAAAGAGGTGAGGATTCCTCTCATAGCAAGTGGCGGTGCGGGAAAGGTGGAGGATTTCCCCCCGGCCGTCGCCGCCGGGGCCGATGCCGTACTCGCCGCGTCCGTGTTCCATTATGGAATCATCACCATCGCGGAGGTCAAGACCGCACTGCGCAGCGCCGGATATCAGGTGAGATAGACCTGCAGGTGAGACGCTTCGCTCGGATGCGTGGACAAGGCAATAGACTGAGATGAACCAGGCAGGTCAGGCCGTGAATAGATTGAAGGAAACAACACAAGTGTCAGCTTCTACAGATGCAGCATCATTGCAATACGACAATTCCGAATCATTGGATCCGCGAATCCAGCATCGTCTCAAGCACGATTCCAAGGGCCTTGTGGCAGCTGTCATCCAGCAATATGACAGCAAGGAGGTCCTGATGGTGGGATACATGGACGATGAGGCAGTTCGTCGCACTCTGACGACGGGTCGGGTCACCTTCTGGTCGCGTTCAAGGCAGGAGTACTGGCGAAAGGGCGATACGTCCGGCCATGTGCAATATGTCAAGGCCTTCAATCTCGATTGCGATGGGGATGCGATCCTTGTCGAGGTCGACCAGGTCGGAGCTGCGTGTCACAAGGGAACACGCACATGCTTCCTGTCGGGAGGCCCGATTCCAGCAGTCGTTGGAGAGCGTAGCAAAGATGAGAAGAGCGTCTGATGAGTGAGTCCGAACAGCTTCGTGCGGCAGACATGCACGATTCGCAGTGCAGCGTCAAGGATCTGCAATGGGGTTCGACCTGGCCGGATCGCGAGGAATTCCACAGACTCGCCGATGCAGGATACCGAATAATACCTATCGTAAGACGATTGCTTGGAGACAGCCTTACGCCGGTCGGCTTCTATGAGCGCCTTGCCCGTGGCCGCAGCGGAAGCTTCATACTCGAGACTGCGGAGAACGGTGATTCGTGGAGCCGCTATTCCTTCATAGGGGTGCATTCCATCGCGCAGTTGCGTTCGCATGATGGCAAGGCAGACTGGCTGGGAAAGGTCCCCGTCGGAGTGCCTGAGCACGGTGATGTCATTGACGTTGCCAGAGAGACGCTTCGCGTTCTCAAGGCTCCCGAGGTCGAAGGCCTTCCGAACCTTACCAGTGGACTGGTAGGAACGATTGGCTGGGACGCCATAAGGCATTGGGAGTCCAAGCTGCCTCACGGGGCTGTGAATGAGACCGGTCAGCCTGAACTCGTGCTTGCCCTGGCGACGGACATAGCCGTCGTAGACCATCTCAGCGGTTCGGTGTGGATGATTGCAAATGCAGTGAACATCGATGACCGTCCGACCCGCTCGGATGCCGCATATGACGAGGCGGTGTCCCGTCTCAACACGATGCAGGCGGATGCTGCGGATCCGGATAGGTCCTCTGCCTTCATCGGCAGGATCGACGAGAGCAGGCCACGGCCCGAACTGCGGTTCCGCACGGAAAAGCATGAGTATGAGCGTATGGTGGCGAAGGCTCAGCGCCATATCGTCGACGGCGATGCATTCCAGGTCGTCATTTCGCAGCGCCTGGATCTGGAGGCGCCTTCAAGGCCCTTCGACATATATCGGGTGTTGCGAACCTTGAATCCCAGCCCGTACATGTATTTCTTCGCGCTCACCGATGCGCAGGGAAAAGACTTCAACGTCATCGGCTCAAGCCCTGAGACGCTTATCAAGGTCGACCGCGGTCAGGCTCTGACATTCCCGATCGCAGGATCGCGTCCCCGCGGAGCGACACCCGAGGAGGATCGGCGCCTTGCCGAGGAGCTCATCGCAGATCCCAAGGAGCGCAGCGAGCACATCATGCTTGTCGATCTGGCACGCAACGACCTGTCACGCGTGTGCGATCCCTCGACCGTGAGCGTCATATCGCTGATGGACATCAAGCGCTTCAGCCATATCATGCATATCGCATCCACGGTCACCGGCAGGCTCGCACCTGGCGCCTCGACATTCGATGTCTTCACGTCGGCGTTCCCCGCAGGGACGCTCAGCGGTGCGCCGAAGACGAGTGCCATCGGCATCATCGACGACATCGAGGGCATCGACCGTGGCATCTATGGCGGCACGGCAGGCTACTTCGATTTTTCGGGCAACATGGACATGGCGATCGCCATCCGCACTGCCTTCATACGCGATCATCAGGCCAGCGTCCAGGCCGGAGCGGGCATCGTGCTCGATTCCGTGCCCGCGAACGAGTGGCAGGAGACGCGCAACAAGGCCGAGGCTTCGGTCGAGGCCATTCAGATCGCAGCGCAGCTGACCCAGATCTGATCAATGATTTGAGACAAAGTGTCTCATATGCTAGACACGCAATATAGAGCAAGTGGAACCAGCGAGGTGAATGATGTCAGTCCTTGATGAATTGGTCGCGGGAGCGCTGCAGGATCAGCGCGAGCGCGAAGCCAGGATTTCCTTGACCCAGCTTCAGGAGCAGGTCAGGAACATGACGAACACGCCCTTGGATGCCACTCGATGGCTGAGGCAGCCTGATTCGATTCCCATCATCGCCGAGATAAAACGTGCCTCGCCGTCCAAGGGCCATCTCGCCGACATTCCTGATCCGGCACTGCTTGCAGGCCAGTATCAGCGCGGTGGAGCGAGCGCCATATCGGTGCTTACCGAACGCAGGCGCTTTCTGGGCAGCTTTGCCGATCTTGACGCCGTGAGGCGGGCCGTGAAGATTCCTGTGCTGAACAAGGACTTCATAGTGACCGAATATCAGATCTGGGAGGCTCGCGCCCATGGAGCCGACATCGTGCTGCTTATCGTGGCTGCGCTTGACGATGCGAGACTCCGCTCACTGCTTGAGCTTGCCCGCTCGCTCGGGCTCAGCGCGCTTGTCGAAACGCACACGAGCGAGGAGATCGACAGGGCAGTGGCCGCCGGTGCGAGCATCATCGGCATCAATGCGCGCAATCTCAAGGATCTGTCGGTCGACGTCAACAAATACAAGGCCTTGGCCCGCGATCTTCCGAAGGATGTCATCCGTGTCGCGGAATCCGGTGTGTTCGGCCTGAAGGAATTGGAAATGTATGCCCGTGCCGGTGCGGATGCCGTGCTGGTGGGCGAAGGCGTGGCGACTGCGAAGGACCATGAGCTCGCGGTCAGACGTCTCGTAGAAGGAGGAAAAGTCGTGAAGGAATCGGAAAGCAGGCCGCTGAGCACGCATAATGGTCCATATTTTGGCCAGTATGGCGGACGATACGTTCCGGAGGCACTGATACATGCGCTCGATGAACTCGAGAAGGTGTACGGAGAGGCCCAGGCAGATCCCGAATTCCATAAGGAGTTCGCACGCCTGTGCAAGCAGTACGTAGGCCGCCCCTCATCGCTTACGGAGGCGCCGAGATTCGCCAGGCTCGTCAGCGACAAGGTCGGGGCTCCGCTTCGCATCTTCCTCAAGCGCGAGGATCTGAACCATACTGGCGCCCATAAGATCAACAACGCGCTCGGCCAGGGACTCCTCGTCAAGCGCATGGGCAAGCATCGCGTGATCGCCGAAACGGGTGCAGGCCAGCATGGCGTTGCGACGGCCACGGTCTGTGCATTGCTTGGCTTGAAATGCCGCATCTACATGGGACAGATCGACGCACGTCGGCAGGCGCTCAATGTCGCCCGCATGCGCATGCTCGGCGCTGAGGTCGTCGAGGTGACGCAGGGGACCAGAATCCTCAAGGACGCCATCAACGAGGCCTTGCGCGACTGGGTCACGAACGTGGAGGACACCCACTATCTTCTCGGCACCGTCGCAGGTCCGCATCCATTTCCGACCATGGTCCGTGACTTTCAGAAGATCATCGGTGAAGAGGCGAAGGAACAGCTCCAGAACGACTATGGCATCGAACATCCCGATGCGGTGGTCGCATGCGTCGGAGGCGGCTCGAACGCCATCGGCATCATGAATGCCTTCCTTGATGACGAGCGAGTACGCCTCTATGCGTACGAGGCTGGTGGCAACGGGCCGCAATCAGGCGACCATGCGATCCGTCTGACCGATGGGACTGGTGAGCTTGGCGTCTTCCAGGGTGCGAAGTCCTACCTGCTCGAGAATGCCGAGGGCCAGACCCTCGATACATACTCCATCTCTGCGGGACTCGACTATGCTTCCGTGGGTCCTGAGCATGCATGGCTCAAGGATATCGGCCGCGTCCATTACGACTACGCGACTGACGAGGAGGCGATGAGCGCCTTCCTGGATCTGTCTCGCAGCGAGGGAATCATACCCGCGCTCGAATCGTCGCATGCCGTCGCCGGTGCATACAAGGCTGCCCAGGACCTCAAGGACAAGGGCGTCACCAACCCAGTCCTGGTCATCAACATCTCGGGCAGAGGGGACAAGGATGTGGCGACGGCCGGAAAGTGGTTCGGATTCCTCACCGATGAACAGTCCCGCGCCCTGGATGCGAACGGGGCTCATGGCAATAACGTTGACGATGCCGCCAGCAATGGGAAAGACGGAGAATAGTGATCGATATGAGCGACATAAGCAAAGAATCAGGATCCTCGTCCGAGATCGCAGACGAGTCAGGGCAGACGCAGCCACTGGGCTTCGCGCAGGGGTCGAGCAAGACGGCGTCCGCACTGAACAGGCTTGCCGAAGGGAACGCCCCTGCCTTCATCGGCTATCTGCCATATGGATTCCCCGATGGGGAATACTCGCTGAAGGCATTCGACACCCTGGTCAGAAACGGCGTCGACATCGTCGAGATCGGCCTGCCCTATTCGGACCCTGTGATGGATGGCCCTGTCATTCAGGCGGCATCGCACATAGCTCTGGACAACGGCGAGCGCATTGCCGGAGTCTTCGATGCGGTCGAGACCGTGGCAAAGGCGGGTGGTGTCCCGTTGATCATGAGCTATTGGAACCTTATCTTCCATTATGGTGTCGAGCGATTTGCGCGCGACTTCTCGAATGCCGGTGGCGCGGGACTGATAACGCCAGACTTGATTCCCGACGAGGCCGGGGAATGGATAGAGGCATCGGATCGCTATGGCCTCGATCGAGTCTTCCTCGTGTCTCCCGACTCGACCGAAGCAAGGCTTTCCCTCGTTGCGCGCAACGCGCGGGGCTTCGTCTATGCGGCTTCGCGCATGGGCGTCACCGGCGAGCGCACGACGATATCGTCTTCGCCCGAGCTTCTTGTCGAGCGTACCCGTCAGGCAGGCGCCGAGAAGGTCTGCGTCGGCATCGGGGTCTCGACGCCGGAACAGGGTGCCAAGGTCGGCAGTTACGCTGACGGTGTGATTGTCGGTTCCGCCCTCGTCCATCAATTGCTTGATGAATCAGGGAGCAGGGTCAAGGACCAGAGGCAGGGCCTTGAAGACCTGGCGCGCACGACACGCGAACTTGCAGATGCCATTCACCAGGCGCGGGGCTAGAACCATCGCCATGTGCATGCGATCTGCGAGGATGCTCTAGTATTGCATATGGCTCTATGAAGCGTCGAGGTTGCATGAGGATGCCGGCAGGCGGAGTTGCTTCGCCTGCCCCATGCGCCTGTATGTTCCGGCGGGCTGCGACAAGACAACTGATTGGGGAGTCATGAACCTAGCGTATATTCCTTCGCCGTCGATATCCGAGTTCACCATCGGTCCGCTGACCATACACTTCTATGCGCTGACGATGCTTCTGGCAATCGTGGTTGCAGTCTGGATAGCGACCGTGAGATGGAAGAAGCTCGGAGGGATCGGCGATCAGATCCTTGACATCGCCATCTGCGCAGTTCCCGCAGGCATCATAGGTGCGAGAATATATCACATCATCACCACTCCCGAGCGTTTCTTCGGTCCGACCGGCGATTGGGTCGACATGTTTCGCATCTGGAATGGTGGTCTCGGCATCTGGGGGGCGGTGCTGCTCGGTTCGCTCGCTGCCTGGGGGTGGTGCAGGCACAGGCATTATCCCATGGCATTGCTGAGCGACACCATCGCTCCTGCCCTGCTGGTCGCCCAGGCCATCGGGCGTCTGGGAAACTGGTTCAATCAGGAGCTTTACGGTGCTCCGACGACATTGCCCTGGGGATTGAAATTGAACGTCACCGGCACTGCGATCGGCAGTGGCGAACTTTGCTATGATGGCTCCTCATGCCCCACCGGCACCCTGTTCCAGCCGACATTCCTGTACGAGATGATCTGGAACCTGATTGGTGCCACCCTCATTCTCTGGATTGGCAGAAAGACAGCCCGAGTTCTCAAGGCGGGCTCCCTGTTCACAATCTATGTGATGTGGTACACGGCCGGGCGCACCTGGATCGAGATGCTGCGCATCGATTTCGCGCACGAATTCCTCGGTGTCAGGATCAATGTCTGGGTTTCGATGGTCGTCTTCATCCTGGGCGTGTTCGCCTTCATCCTGGTCCAGAGATACGGGAAGCCCACCGCATTGCTTTCGGAAAAGCTTCGTGCGATCAGCGAGCTTGAGGCGCGTGAGCAGGCTGACTCGACTTCAACACAGGCACAGCCTCGCGGTGACGCGGCCGATGCCGACCCCGTCACGAATCAGGGCGAGGATAGCGAGGATGATGGCAGCGCATCGGGCGAGCAGGAGAGACCGTCCGACGAGGAATCTTTGCATAGAGGTGAGAAGGCATGACCCGGTGTTCCTTCGTCTTTCGTATTGCCTAGAATGGCGAATATGAGTATTCAAATTGCACCAAGCATCCTTTCCGCGGATTTCGCCAACCTCGAACGTGACCTTCACGCAATCGACAATGCGGATCTTGTCCATGTCGATGTCATGGACCATCATTTCGTTCCGAATCTGACCTTGGGCGAACCCATCGTCAAGAGAATCTGCGAGGTCACCGATCTCCCGGTTGACGTTCATCTCATGATCGAGGACCCAGACCGCTGGGCTCCCGAATTCGCCAAGCTGGGTGCGTCTTCGATTTCGTTCCATATGGGCGCCACCCATGCACCGGTGCGACTGGCACGCCAATTGCGCGCAATGGGTGTCAAGGCATGCTATGCAGTGCGTCCTGCGGAGTCGGTAGAGCCAATTTTCGACATCCTTGAAGAGTTTGACATGATTCTCATCATGACCGTCGAACCAGGATTCGGCGGACAGAAATTCCTGGCCAATCAGATGAGCAAGACCCGCCGTCTGCGCGACGAGATCAAGCGTCGCGGACTTGATACGCATATCCAGGTTGACGGCGGCGTCAGCCCATCGACCGCACATGTCGTCGCCGAGGCAGGCGCGGATGTCCTGGTCGCAGGTTCCGCAGTCTATGGCTCGCCGAATCAGGCGCAGGCGATCGACGATATCAGGAATCTCGCCCAGGCCGCCTATCGCGACTAGGCTCGAGGCAAGGGCTCGTGAAGTTACGGATTTCAGACATAGGTCACAGAGGGAACGGTCAGTTAGCATGAAGACATTTGAATCGCTGTTCAAGGAACTATCCGAGAAGGCAGCCAGCCGGCAGGAGGGCTCACTCACGGTCGAAGAGCTTGCGAAGGGCACTCACTTCATCGGCAAGAAGATCATCGAGGAGGCTGGTGAGACGTGGATCGCAGCCGAATATGAAGGCGCGGACCGCACCGCCGAGGAGATGAGCCAGCTCCTCTATCACATGCAGGTCATGATGATCGATCGTGGCATCAGCATCGAAGACGTATACAGATATCTGTGATTCATCCAGAATTCAATGTCGTCGGATGCGCTTTCGAAGCGGGGAAGCACACGCAAACAAATGGGTATGCGAACATTATCATGCAAGCCTGCATGTAGGAGGGTCGATGTTAAGAATAGCGGTGCCAAACAAGGGAATGCTCTCACAGCCATCATGGAACATGCTGGCAGAGGCTGGATACAAGCTGAGGACGAATCCTCGTCAGCTGGTCGTGGAGGATCACGATAACGATATCGAGCTCTTCTATCTGCGTCCATTGGACATAGCAGTGTATGTCGGGCGTGGAACCGTCGATGTGGGCATCACCGGTCGCGATCTGCTGCTGAATTCGGGAACTGCCGCGGTCGAACACCTCAAGCTGGGCTTCGGCGCATCCACTTTCCGCTTCGCGTCGCCTGAGGGCTCAGACATCAAAACGCTTGAAGGCATCAACGCAAAGCGCGTCGCAAGTTCATATGACAAGCTCGTGGGGGACTACCTCAAGGAGCGTGGCATCTCAGCGGAGATCATCCATCTGGATGGCGCCGTCGAATCTTCCGTCCATCTGGGAGTCGCGGATCTGATCGCGGACGTGGTGTCGACCGGGACGACGATGCGCAATGCAGGGTTGAGGATCTTTGCGGATCCCATCCTTCACTCCGAAGGCATTCTGATTCGTTCGCCGCGCGTCAGAGTCGATGACGAGCGCATGATCAAGTTCAGCAGGCGGCTCCAGGGTGTGCTCACGGCCCACCATTACGTTCTGATGGACTACGACATTCCGACGGAGAAGGTCCAGGAGGCGGTCGACATCACCCCGGGCTTCGAATCTCCAACAGTTTCCCACCTCCACGACAGGCAATGGTCTGCGGTGCGCGTCATGGTTCCCAAGGAAACCGTGAACACCTTGATGGACAGACTCTATGACGTAGGAGCCCGTGCCATCATCGTGACTGCACTGCAGGCATCGAGAATGTGAGCATGACACTTAAGGACCTCACAGTGGAAAGCAAATACAGCCCAGAGGCTAAAGACACGATATGGACGGTTCCGAACGCAATCAGCCTGATGAGAATCGCGTGCATCCCGTTCATCACCGTGCTGGTATCTCAGCGCCATCTCGTACTGTCGCTGCTGCTGATACTCGTGTCGGCCCTTTCCGATGGAGTCGACGGATACATTGCCAGACGATTCAACCAGGTCAGCAAGGCCGGTCAGATCCTCGATCCGATAGCGGATCGCATGCTGATCTTCTTTACCATTCTGGCGCTTGGCGTCTCCCATATCCTACCCTGGTGGCTTCTGATCGTCGTGGGTCTTCGTGACCTGCTGATGGGTGGACTCATCGTCGTGCTTGCGCAATACGACTATGGTCCGCTGCCTGTTCATTTCGCAGGAAAGACAGGCACTGCGCTGCTTATGATCGGGATTCCCGCACTTATCGTCGCGGATGCCTGGGCAGGTCCGGAGTTCCGGGTGCTTCATCTCATTTCCCTTGCGGTCGTGCTGTGGGGCGTCGTCTTCTATTGGTACGCAGGCGTGCTCTACCTTCGCCAAGGGATTTCCTTGATGCGCGAAGAGCATGACCATGAATGACATCCGTCAGCCCAGATCCTTTCCGGTAAGTCATGACCGGATGCCATTTCGCAGCAGGGCGGTCTTTTCGGATGGCGTCGCAGGACTTGCCGAACGTCATGTGTATCGGCTTCCAGAGACCATCTCCGACATTCGCAATCGACGCAGACGCATCGATGATGAATCCCTGAGCCTCATCGACGATCTGACGAACCGCCCCCTTGACCCGATGTTCAGCGATGCGACATTGGTTCATGACGAACGCGGTCCGCTGCGGGTATGGCTGTCACGGTGCCTGGTATTCTTCATCTGTCTGGCTGTGGGTCTGGCGGGTTCCGTGATCGTCCGGGAACTGCACACGGACCCGCGAAGCAAGATACGTGAGAAACTCATCGCGCAGGTCGAATCCGAAACCAAGTCATACAATACGACCAGCGACCAGATAGGCAAGCTTCTCAGTCAGATCGACTCATTGTCGGACGAGGTTGGAGGGGACAGCGACAACCAGACGGCCGACAGGGACAATCTGCTCAATGGTTTCACGAAAGTACAGGGGCAGGGCATATCCATCAGTCTCGCCAACCCCATCGCGGCGACGGATTCCGCAGGGACCACGGACAGCGATACCGATGACATCCGCGTCATCACCGACATCGATCTGCAGCAGTTCGTGTCCAAGCTCTGGGGAGCGGGTGCCGAGGCGATCTCGATCAACGGCTATCGAGTCGGGGTGCAGACCTCGGTGAGGACGGCCGGAAGCACCATACTCGTCGGTCTGAACTCGATACAAAGTCCCTATACGATTACCGCGATAGGGAATGCCGATACACTGAAGAACGCCATGGGCAGCGCTGCGGAGAGTTCTTTCTACGACACTTTGGACAAGGCGGGGATTCATCCCAAGGTTTCGAAGGAAACTATGATTACAATGAGCAGCACCGTAGGAACGCCGGATCTGACATATGCAAAAAGGAGCGAGTGACCATGGCCGCAGTTTTAGGTTTGATCGCAGGTGTAGTTTTCGGCATCTTCCTGCAGCCTGACATTCCCATCGTCGTGCAGCCATATCTTCCGATCATGGTCGTTGCGGCTCTTGACGCATTGCTGGGCGCGGCGCGTTCCTTCTTCGAGCGAAGCTTCTCCGACAAGGTGTTCGTGATCTCCTTCCTGTCAAACGTGATAACGGCGACGCTGCTCGTGCTGCTTGGCAATCAGCTCGGCGTCGGCTCGCAGCTGTCGACGGCTGTCATCGTCGTGTTGGGAATAAGGATTTTCTCCAACGTCTCCGCCATTCGTCGATTTATTTTTAAGGGTTGATCATGGCAAGGGAACAACATGAGCAACATGCGGCGATTCCCCGTTACCGTCGCATGAATTCAAAGGACAAGTTCAACGACACGACGGATACGGGCTCGTTCCCGATTGTCCGCAGAAAGCCGCCGCATGCGCAGAAGAACAATGCCCGGCGTGCCCGCATGGTCAGCAGCGTGCTCGTCGCGCTGCTATGCGCGCTGCTGGGCTTCGGCTATGTCGCTCAGATGCGCAACACCGAATCATCATACGAGTCTCTTACGGAAGACGAATTGGTGCGTGTGCTCGATGAAACAAGCACCCAGGTCGACAAGCTCGAGCAGCGAAGGACGGAACTGAGCTCTCAGCTGCAGTCCATTCAGTCTGCGGCCGACAAGCAGGAGGAAGCTGCAAGAATCGCAGCCCAGAACCAGACCACGAACGGCATTCTCTCGGGAAGGTTGCCTGCGACGGGCAAGGGAATCACGATCACCGTCACCCAGGGGAAGACTCATGTCGATGCTTCCACGATGTTCACCCTGGTCGAGGAGCTGCGCAATGCCGGTGCCGAGGTCATATCGTTCAACTCGGTTCGCATCGTCACTTCCTCTTATATCAAGGACACGAAGTCCGGCTTGAACGTCGATGGACGGACTGCGAGCTCGCCATACACGATCAAGGCCATCGGCAATCCGGAAGATCTGCAGAACGCAATCCAGATCGCCGGGGGAGTGGGCTCGAGACTCAAAGTGCAATACAATGCAAAGGTAGTGCTGAAGCAACAGGAAAGTGTCAAAATCGACGAGGTTCGGCGCTCTCAGACATACAAGTATGCAAAGACGGTAGAATGACATCTATGACTGATCCAATTCCAACAGCAGGCGAAACCACGATCATCGGTCTGCCTGCACTCAATATGCCAGTAGTAACGACGACCGATCGTCCTTTGATCAAGGAAGATCTGGAAACGATAGCGAAGCTTTCGGAGGGAACGGCTCTGCTGATCTCGACTCGAGGGGCGGTTTCCGGCTCCCGGTACCTTCTCGATGAAGACGAGGTCACGGTAGGGCGCGACCAGAACGCTGACATCCTCCTCGACGATTCCACGGTATCAAGGGCTCACGCGGTCTTCAGAAAGGTCGGCAACCATTACCACGTGCTCGATGCTGGCAGTCTCAACGGCACGTACGTCAATCGCCAGCGCGTGGATGACATAGAGCTTCATGCTGGTGACGAAATCCAAATTGGTAAGTTCAGATTGGTATTCTTCACAAAATCCGCCGTTGTGCAGAACTGAGACGCTTCCGCAGGCGATTAGACTCATATATGAAGAGATGGAAAAGAAGCGTTCGTAGGTGCAGACTTTGGTGCATTCGCTGAGCGTCGGATGAGGGGACCGCAGATGGCAGAGATGAGCGACACTTCGAGCATAGGGCAGCCTGATCTTCATCTTCATGTTCCCCTGGAGGAAAGGAACTCCTTGCACGCGGACGATGCGGTACAGGGTGAACTGTTCTCTGCGAACGATGAAGAGGGCCAGACTCGCGGATATCGGGGGACAGTGGCCTCGAAGGTCGCCGGCATCACCTATCGGCAGCTTGATTACTGGGCTCGCAAGCAGATCGTCGAACCTTCGATCAAGCCTTCGCATGGTTCTGGCTCCAGAAGGCTGTATTCGTTCAAGGATGTCGTCATTCTCGCGATCTCCAAAAGACTTCTCGATGCTGGCGTCAACCTGCAGAATGTCACCCGTGCGATAGAGTTTCTCACTCGGCGTTCAGTGTCGGATCTGGAAAGCCTGACCGTCATGTGCGATGGCGACACAGTGCATGAATGCAATGACGTTGAGGAAATGTCACGATTCCTTTCTCGCGGCAGCGCCGTTTTCGGTCTTTCCGTCGCCAAGGTCTGGCATGAGATTCAAGACAGTCTCGAGACCGAGGACTATGTTGACCTTACACATGCCGGGCAGTCACGCGTACAAGGAAGACCAATCGATGAACTCACTGCGATGCGCGTCCGCAGAAAGCTTGAGATGCATCGTCAGGAACGTGAGATAGCCGCATAGGGCTGATCCGACAGGCTGTGATTCCACCGGAATGTGATTTCGCGGTGTGATTTCGCGGGTGTTGTGCGATGTACAGTGATTCCACTGAGATAACGGCAAGATGATACAACAGCGTGCATTGAAGCACAGGCTGCTGCAATTAATGACAAGCATGCACATGATTCGCGTGTGAGACTCAGGTAGAAGGATATATGCCGTGGTCTCAGTGTATTATCTGGATTCCAGCAAATTATAATCTGACATAACGTACATTATCGGCTAGTTACAAAAGCCTTGAAATAAAAAGCCTTGAAATATCGGTGTCTATCTTTATCTGACTATGTCTGTCCGTGTATATCAGTGTCTGCCTGTTGTGTCTACCCACAACCGCAGGCTGACCTGGCCTCATTCCTGCTCGGTCAGGACCTTGTCGGCCTTATTCCTTGTGTCGTCCTTGCCGCTCCTGGAAATAGACGAGAACAATGAATCCGTCGCCGTGCTGAGATCATCGACGGCATCGATGGTCATCGTGACTCCATGTTCCTTGAGCTCTCCGGGATTCGCATAGCCCCAATTGCATCCTATGGAAGCGATGCCGACCGCATTCGCGCCGTCGACGTCGGTCCACCGGTCGCCGACCATGATGGCCACGTCGCCGACCGATTCATCGAATCCAATGGACTCAAAGGCGTATCGTATGACCTGGTCCTTGTTCAGGCGGGTCATGTCGCGGCTTGCGCCATATATGCCATCCACCTCTTCGCTGAGATGAAAGTGCTCGCATATTGGAATGGCCTGGTATTCGGGCTTGCATGTGGCGATTGCAAGATAATAGCCCGATGAGCGAAGCCTTCTCAGCTGATCGATGATGCCGGGATACATCACGTTCACCAGTTTCCCGGGGACCTTCGCACCTGGTTCGTTTGGATCGTCAAAGGCTGGCCTGTCGCTGTAATAGCTGCGATAGGTATCTACGGCAAGCGGCATCTTATCCTCAGGAACATGGTTGCGCTTCAGCGAGTCTACTATCGCGGGACCAATGAACTGCTGAAGCTCGTGTTCATCTGGAACTGGCATTTCGATGGCTTCGAAGGTTTTCCTGACTGACGCGAGAATCCCCGGCGCGGATTCGGTCAACGTTCCATCGAGATCCAGGAGAACGACTTTCAGTGGATGTGCAACCATTATTCTGCTCCTTCGGGCATCGGACCTTGGGGCCAGCCCGCATATCAGTGCTCAATCAATGTCTGCATTCCTCACACACGATGGCCGATGCCAAGGAATGCTCTGGAATGCCCAGTACTATTTCTCGTGCAAATGGAGAAGCGACTACTCGTAGTCGGGAATCCAACCCTCATGGTGCATTCCCAGACGCTTGTCAAGCAGCGTCTTCAGCTCATCCATCGAACGGCGTTCGAGAAGCATGTCCCAGTGCGTGCGGGTGGGCTTGGTGATCTCATCGGCTTCCTGGTCCTGCTCCCCCTCGCGGTGGGCTATCTCGCCGCAGCGGCACTCCCACTGATCGGGAATCTCTGCACCTTCCGCGAATGGCAGGATTGTGCGATGCCCCTTGGGACAGACATAGGCGACGTCCGTACGCGCCGCAAAGTCCACATTGTCATCGGACTCGAGTGACTTCGCCCCGATACTCATACCACGCAAACTGCGTTCAGCCATGTTTCCTCCTCGTATGTTCACTATCCAAGCTACAAAACAGCTGGGACTTGATGCTTATTCCAACTTTTCGGCAACTGCGCAAGAAATTCAAGGAACCGTGACGGAAACACGGCTCCCAAGCCATCATCCATGCGTTGCCGCCATCGATATGGTCTCTGACCTTGCAGCGACCTTCATAGCGATCTTCACACCGAAGCGTGAGCGGCATGCAGCCACCAGCCGTATCAATCGACGCCAGAGTATGCGACGATGCCGCGGTTGACGTCTCGCGCGGCCTGCTTCGCCACCTTCGACAGGGACTCGGCGTCCTTGAAGAAGGTGCCGACCTGGGCTATTTGATTAAGCAGGTCGGCAAGTCGCTTGGCATTGCGCACGAAGTCGCCTCCTGTCATCTCGGAATCTCGCAGAACGACCGACAAATCTTCACCGTTAGCCCATTCATATATCACCCTGCACATCCCAAAATCGAGTTCCTTCGGTGTATCCAGACCATGATCGTCGCAGAGCATTGAGATGCGCGCCCTGCTGCCGAGACAGGCCTGAAGCGAGATTGCGATGCTGCCGTCCGTGCCGCCTGGGAAACTGCCATCTCCCCCGCCCTCTCCGCGACGTGACTCATAGACCAGGGACGACACGACCGCGGCCAGTTCGGACGAGGAAAGATCGCGAAGGTCCTCATCCATGATCATCTGAGCGAGCACCAGATCCTGTTCGCTGTATATTCTTCGCAGCATCTGGCCTATGGGAGTCAGAGCATAGTTGACCGCTGCATTTGAGAGGTCCTTTGATTCATGCATTGATTCATGCATTGATTCATCATGCAGCGATTCGCGTCCATCGTCTGCCTGGATCCGGGTGGCGGCATCCGGCGTATCGCATGAGGGAGCATGGCGCAATGTGGGAACGGCATTGACGTAGTCGGGTGAAATGTAGCCTAGGTCGTTCAGAATCTCGCATATATGGTCAAACTGGCGTGCGACCGATCCCGTTCGCGACTCATATCGTTCTCGAACCCGTTCGAGTTCCTTGCTTTCGCGCACCCAGCGGTGACCCCACTTGAGATGCGAGGCGAGATCGGGACATTCCCTGCATGGATGATGACGCTCCTCATCGCGAAGCTCGGCTATGCGCTCATCAAGTTCCCTGAATGCGCGGCTTCTGGACTTTTCGGAACGGAAACGCTTGTGTCTGAGCTCCTGACGCTCATGCTTCTGAGCATCTGACAGCTTCATTCTGATGCTCATGAATTCGGCGAAATCACCGTATTCACACACGAATGCATCCTCGTAGCCTTTCACGGCCTTCGATAGCGTATCGATCCGTGATTCGAGCTGCCATGCAGATTCGTTCGCCTCCCACTGGGCGAAGGAATGGTCGAGGGTCATGCGTGCGGTGCGATAATCGCTTGAATTGAGCAGATTCACAGCCATGTTGAAGGTCGGTCTGAAGCTCGAGTGCAGAGGATAGACTCGCTTGCTTGCGAGAGCGGCGGCAGTTGCGGGAACGAAGTCGCGGTGATCGACGACGACGGCATGGCCGATGGGATCGATGCCGCGGCGTCCTGCCCTGCCTGTCAGTTGGGTGAACTCCCCCGGCGTAAGCGTCACATGACCCGTGCCATCGAATTTCTCAAGCTTCTCGACGACCACGCACCTTGCCGGCATGTTGATTCCCAATGCGAGCGTTTCGGTGGCGAAGACCATCTTCACCAATCCCGCCTCGAACAGCCGTTCGACAATCTGTCGGAAGAGGGAGACCATACCCGCATGATGCGCGGCGAAACCTTCTTCCAAGGCGAATCTGAAAGACGAAAAATGCAAGGTCTTCAGATCGTCATGGCTCAGCTGCCCGTCGACCATCTCATCGACGATGGTGCGAATGCGCCGCGCTTCATCGTCGGTCGTGAGCTCCAGACCAGCATTCATGCATTGGTCGACTGCCTGATCGCATCCATTTCGTGAAAAGATGAAGTATATTCCCGGCAGCAAATCCTCATAGTCAAGTTCGTCGACGACAGCCCATCTGCGCGGAATGTGGCGTGCACTGCCAGAACGATTGGAGGGACTGCGTCGATGTGCGTTGCGTCCGCGTCCGTCTCGCTTGCGGTCGGCGCCGGAGCCATGCGAACGTGCCGCCATCCTGTCGAGCTGATCGAGACGCTCGATCAGCTGAGGATTGAGCTTGGGCAGCCTGCCTGCACTCACAGTGGATTCGGCGCGGTAGAGGTCGATGAGTTCGGGCGGTGTATGATCGTCCGCCTGGACGGCCACATGCTGCTCAAGTGGCACAGGTCGTTTCTCCGTGATGACCAGCTTGGTGTCCCCACGAACGGACTGAAGCCAGTCCGAGAAATCCTCGACATTCGACACTGTCGCCGACAATCCGATGACCTTCACGGAAGGAGGGAGATGTATGATCACCTCTTCCCACACAGGCCCTCGGAAGCGATCCGCGAGATAATGAACCTCATCGAGCACGACATAGCGCAGTGCCTGCAAGGTCGAGGAATGCTCATAGAGCATGTTGCGGAGCACCTCCGTCGTCATCACGACGATGTCGGCCTCGGAGTTGATGGATGTGTCTCCTGTGAGCAGTCCGACATGGTCCTCGCCGAATACGTCGACGAGGTCATGGTACTTCTGGTTGCTCAGCGCCTTGATCGGCGTCGTATAGAAGGCCTTGACATTGTGCTCCTGAGCGAGGAACACCGCAAAGTCCGCTACGACCGTCTTTCCAGAGCCCGTCGGCGCTGCGACAAGAACGTTGTCTCCTGCCTCCAGGGCTTCGATCGCCTGTTCCTGAAATGGATCGAGCTCGAACGGAAGCCCCTCGGCAAAGCGAAAGGCAGCGGTGTGAGCATGGGCCTGTCTGTTCCTGAACGCAGCATAGCGCTGAGTAGGATTATCTGGCATAACGATTCCTGTTAATCCTTCGAATATGAACTAGTCGTTGAAATGCTTCCATTGCTGCCAAGTCCGCATATGCCTTTCATGGATGCGGTCATGCCTGCGTAGAACCTCCGCATGGGCAACCGAATAGCGCTCCCCCGCCACATGCAATGGACGCGTGAACAGTGGAGCCTCCGCCGAGTTCTCGTCGTCTCCCTGAACAGGCGACAGCTTCTCCTCGATTGCCGAGCTGAGTCTTCCTGCGGAACGCATGGCAGCCATGGCCCGGAAAACCACGTAGATGGCACCGCCGACGAGCATCGCGATCATGAAAATGACCAGCACCAACCAAATCCATCCTGGCATGGCATCTTCCTCACTTTCCGTTTGCGCTAGTAGGCTCTCCCAAGCTTAGTTCACGCTCTGCACGGGCTACGATCATCGTTCGCAGGGTTTCAGGTGCGACAGCAGTGATATGGCGGGCATGTGATATGCAGAATGCCACGAACCAAGAATCGGATGAGACGGTGAGATGGACTTTCTCGCCGGAACCGAAATCCTCCACGGTCGCTCCTGGAAGCGATTTCACGAAGGAAAGATGCTTTCTGTCAGTGATGATGGCCGCCGCGGTTCCATTGTCGAAGCTCCATTCACGCAGCCTGCTGATCGGAACGTCGGGTATCTCCAAGGGCTGAGGAATCTCTATGAGCTGTGCATGCTCGATGCGCGCGAGACGCAGCACCTGCCATTGGCGGTGCTCGCCCTTCATATGCGTCAGCTGCTCTGACTGCTTGGTTATGATCTCCTTCAGATCATCGGCTATCGCATTCATGTCGATGACGTGATAGAGATCGGTCCATGCAGCGACGTAATAGACACCCTCATCGACGAATATCTTCGCAGGCGAGACTATCTTGCGATGCGTTCTGCCGGCGCCGTCGGTGTATTCCATGTCAAGCATCGACTGCGTGTCGATGGCGCGCTTCACGATGGTGAAGCTCATCGGTTCAAGCTCATATCCGGTCAGGCTCAGCCAGGGTGTGACTCCAGGCTCGACATGCTGCCGCAACCGCAGATAGAGCGATTGAGCCTGCTGCCTTGAGGAATCGGGAAGCAAAGGCGAATGGGCAAGATAGCTCACCGATGCGGTGAGCAGACTCAGATATTGGGGAGACACACCTGCAAGGCGTTCAAGGCCAAGCGAATTCGTCGCTGAGACGATTCCCTCGGTCTCAAGCAGGTTCCAGTCGATGTCGAAGAACTGGCTTCCGGCCATCTCACCATCGTCAGACACGGTGGTGAGCGTATTGATGTCTTTATGGATGGTATTGACGAAGCGTTTCAGATCATCGTCATCGCGAACGCGGCCAATGAAACGCTCGGCGAGCTCGTTCATGGAGAACTCCTCGCCCAGATGCGCCGACAGGAACAGCATCAGCCGCAGGCGCCGGTCGACTTCGGACCCCGTCTGGAAGGATGCCGAGGACTTTCTGCCATCCTTGCGATTGACTTCGCACGGGTCTTTCCCAGAATCGATATCCGAAAGCTGTACTGGGAGTTTCTCGTCTCCCGCGCCATCTATGGACTGCAGCCGGGTTGCCGCATGGAGCCTTCTGCTGAAGGCATCGGCGGCCTCCTGGGGGCTGACGATCGAAGAACCCGGATGACCGAGCACGAACATGGCCAAATCGTCGGAATCAGTGTAGGCGACATTGATGTGCTCGCCGTTGTCATCGACGGTCGCTGCGAAACGGCGAGAGTCGATCACCTTGACCAAAGCATCCGGAATGGGTTGCGTGCCCAGACCTGGGGCTATCGAATCGAGACCAAGCCCTGGAACCGGCATCTGCGGAACTCTCGGACTGGTTCTTGAAGTATGGTGTTCCTGATGCTCCGAAGACTGGGATATCGATACGGAACGTGCGAGATAGTTCGCGGCGGCCAAGACCGGGAGGTCATCCTGCTCGAAGCGGAGCCTGACGCGCGGCTCGTCACCGAGCTGCAGACGATAGGAGGCAAAGTCCTGTCCTTCAGACTTCGATGAGTACTCCGGTTGTCGGGATTCAATCGCTATTCCCATCGCCGCGAGCTTGGCACGGTCACGTTGAAATTGTTTAGCAAATGCAGCCTTTGCCGCCTGGTCGGCAAGCTCACCGTACGAATCTGCATATGCCTTGACGCGCTGTGCGATTTGTCGGGATGTCAGCCATTGCGGGAAGGCTGAGGACAATACGGCAAGCACATCCAATTCATGCTTTCCCCATTTATCGGAGAAGCGTCGCCTACCATTCGTTCCCTCTGTCATTAGTCCTCGCGTATCGTTAGCATACCTAAGTAACTGTGCGTGTTTGCACAGACCTTTATCTATCTTAGATGTATTTTGCCTGAATCATGCACAATACTCAAAAAATGTCCAAATATCATTCTCAGCGAAGAGCGGATTCACACGCCCGCAGAAGAGCGTTCAAAGGTCATTGAAGCGTCGTCATGGCAACCCTATTTATGGTCTCTGGACAGTGACGTTCAAGAGGATCGTCTCATGACGATGACCGCTCACATACGACGTCCGAATTAGACCCACTCGTCCGGTTCAACGCCCTGCGGTCCGACGAATTCTCCGTTAGGCACATATGAAGGCCTTCCCTGGTCAGAAAGCACGGCGTCGGCGAACATAGTGACGTCGCGTCCGAAGGTCCAGTCCCCCTGGATGGTGACCGAGTTGGCTGCAGCCAACGATGGAATGGAATATGGGAATCGTTCGTTGAAGTCGTTGATGTTCTTGTAATAGCGCTCATCAAGCTGGACGTTGGGGAATATGTAGTTGCCGTCCTCCATCTCGTATGAGTCCGTAAGATGGAATCTATCTGACCGCATGATGAACAGATCGTCGGTTGTCTTCACGGGAAGGAAACGCATTCGGTCGACTTCGATGCAGGATGCCCCCTCGAAGAGACCTATCGCCGCACCCATCGCGGTTTCCAGTTGCACCACTTCCTGCGTATCGGAATCAGTCGGATCGACTGTCTTCTTGTTGACGATGACGGGAAGTGGCAGGACTCCGTCATACTCCTCGAGCTTGGCCTTCAACGCGTCGACCCTGACCCAGATGCTATTCGTGTTGAAATACGGGTGCTTGCGTATGTTCGTCGCATCGCTCTCGTCGCCTGGTGCGACCTGACTCATCTCGCGAAGCATCAGATGTCCCGACTTTCTGTCGAAGACGATGTGGCCGCCCTTGCGGTCGGCCTTGGTCCTTCTTGAGACTTCGACCATGAAGGGTGATCCGGACTTGGCGAAATGCCATGCCAAGGTGCGCGAGGGACGCGCGCCGAGGTTGTCGGAATTCGAGATGAAGAGGTATTTGATGCCCTTGTCCTGCAGGATGTCCAGAAGGCCGGATTCCCAGATAGTCGAATAGACGTCGCCATGTCCCGGCGGGCACCATTCGAGCTCCGGATCCTCTGCGAAATCGACAGGCTCACCGGTTTCAAGGACCAGCTTGGGCTCGACATGCTGGATGATCTCAAGGGGAACGTCATGCTGCTCGAAAAGCCTGTTCTTCTTCAGCAGTTTCAGGCTGTCCTTCGAAGTCCTGAAGGAATTCATCAGAATCAGGGGCAGAGGAACGCCAAGGCGCTTTCTTGCCGTGAGCACCTGGCCGAGAATGATGTCGAGAAAGCGCATCTGCCTGGCCTTGTGCCGACGCACAGGAAGCAGTGATTTCGCACCTTCCAGACCCATGGACGTTCCCAGTCCACCGTTAAGCTTCAGGAAGGCGGTTTTCGAGAAGGCATCCAAAGCCTGCTGCTGGTTCATCTTGTCATGGATGTCACCGACATAGGGAACTTCCTTAAGAGCTTCGACGTCGTTTTCCTTGATGAACGTTTGCGACTGCTCACTCTGCCAAGTGTCGTACAGACGTTTGAATTGCTTGATGGAAACATCGCTCAAGCCATGCTTCCGCATCTTTTCAGCAGAAAGTTCAAATGCTTCTTCTGTCATCGATTCCCTTTCGGTCATGGCCAGATTTAGTCTAGTCCCTTGCACAAGCAATCGTTCGCATTTCAGACGGCCAATCGTCGAAGGCGCTGCGCAACCGTTGGATGCGGATGGTCGTCAATGACCCGATTCGCATGGAACGATTCATATGGAGCTATTCATGTGGAGCTACTCGATCAATGTGCAGCATGGCATCCGCCGTCAAGAGACTTTGCATTCAGGCATGCTGCCGTGAAACAGAATTGTCGGGCCAGCGAGATTTGAACTCGCGACCCCTTGACCCCCAGTCAAGTGCGCTACCAAGCTGCGCTATGGCCCGACGGTGCAAAAGCACCAGCAATCAAACTAGCATAAGATCGCGATATCTATCACATTCATGGGGTGTTGCGCGCCTGAATGGCCATATCCGTGCATGTCCGACAGACCCACCCCGACTCCCCTAGTGCTCCACCAGCCTGTTATGCTGCTCAGAGCTCATCAGCAGCAGGAAGCTTCGTGGCTGTGCGGTGATCGCGAATCCAGCCTCATACGCAAGCTGAGGGCCGTTCGGATTGAAGGTGTCGACCATGAGCTGCCATTTCTTGCCATAGTTCTCCTCGGGCAGAGTGAAGACGATGGGCTCATAGTGGGCATTGAAGATGAATATGAAATCGTTGTCGATGAGATTCGTGCCGAACCAATCCTTTTCGGGGATCTCACCGCCATTGAGGAACACCATCACCGAGAATGCGTGGGTGTTGTTCCAGTCATTCTTGTCCATGATCGAACCGGTATGGTCGAACCATTCGACCTGTGGAATGATATCGGACTTGTCACCGGCCTCTCGTCCGGTGAAGAAGCGTCGACGGTGCAGCACAGGATGGTCAAGGCGTAGATGAATCAGCTTCGTGGTGAAATCCAGAAGCGACTTCTGCTCGTCGTCAAGGTTCCAATTCGTCCAGGAGATGTCGTTGTCCTGGCAATAGGCATTGTTGTTGCCCTGCTGCGTCCTTCCGACCTCGTCACCGCCGCAGATCATCGGTATCCCCTGGCTTATCAGCAAGGTGGACAGGAAATTCCTGCACTGTCTCATGCGGAGCTCGGATACGTCGCCGATGGATGTGGGTCCTTCGACTCCGCAGTTCCACGAACGGTTGTCGTTCTCCCCATCGCGGTTGCCCTCGAGATTCGCCTCGTTGTGCTTGTTGTTGTAGCTCACCAGGTCGCTGAGCGTGAAGCCATCATGCGCAGCGACGAAGTTGACTGATGCCACGGGCCGTCGTCCGTCATCCTGATACAGGTCGGAGCTGCCCATCAGTCGGCTTGCAAACTCGGGAAGCGTCGAGGGCTGAGACCTCCAGAAGTCACGAACGCAGTCCCTGTAGCGTCCGTTCCATTCGCTCCAGGACGAGGGGAAGCCACCGACCTGATAGCCGCCTGAACCTAGATCCCATGGCTCTGCGATCAGCTTCACCCTGGATATCACCGGATCCTGCTCGACGATGTCAAAGAAGGCGCTCAGCTTGTCGACCTCCTGGAACTGACGGGCCAGGGTGGCTGCCAGATCGAATCTGAAACCATCGACGTGCATCTCGGTGACCCAGTACCGCAGCGAATCCGTGATCAGCTGCAGGGCGTGAGGAGAGCGCATGAGCAAGGAGTTGCCGGTGCCCGTCGTATCGAAGTAATGCGCCTCGTCGCCATCCACCAGGCGATAGTAGGACTTGTTGTCAATGCCCTTGAAGCTCAGCGTCGGGCCCTTGTCATTGCCTTCGGCGGTATGGTTGTAGACGACGTCGAGAATCACCTCCATGCCAGCCTTATGGAAGGATTTGACCATGGATTTGAACTCGTTCACCTGTTCGCCGCGCTGGCCTGAGCTGGAGTATTCATTGTGCGGTGCGAAGAAGCCGATGGTGTTGTATCCCCAATAATTGGAGAGGCCCTTCTCCTGCAGGAATGCATCGTTCACATATTGGTGGACCGGCATCAGCTCGATGGCGGTCACGCCGAGTTTCTTCAGATAATCGATGACAGTGGGATATGCAAGCCCTGCGTAGGTGCCTCGAATCTCGGGAGGAACCTCGGCATTGAGATTGGTCATGCCTCGCAGATGCGCCTCATATATGACCGAGTCGTGATATGGAATGAACGGATGCTGATCGTTGCCCCAGTCGAAGTATGGGTTCACGACTGCTGACTTCATCATATGAGGGGCAGAGTCCAGCGTGTTCATGCCCGTGTGCTCATCTTCGTCGAACCAGAATGAGTAGAGGCTTTCGTCACCGTCCGAATTGCCTTCGATGGCCTTCGCATATGGGTCCAGAAGCAGCTTGTGAGGATTGCACCGCAGACCGTGCTCAGGATCATAGGGACCGTATACGCGATACCCATATCGTTGGCCTGGCTGTATTCCTGGCACATAGTTGTGCCAGACGAATGAGTTCTGCTCGCTCATTTCAATCCGTGTCTCATTGTCATCGTCATCGAAGAGACAGAGCTCAATCTTCTCGGCCAGCTGGGAGAATAATGCGAAATTCACGCCCGCACCGTCATAGCCTGCACCGAGCGGATACATCGAACCTGGTCTAATTTGCATAATTACAGTATGACACCTCAAAACGATAAGCGAGTGATGCAAGCGCGTCAGGGCGGACCATCATCGTCAGCGCGTCTCCCTGACATTGAGAGCCGCCTGGACCCCTGCCCTTCTCATGGCCTCGAACTGCAGGGCGATGACGCACGTAGCGGACTGGATCTTCAATGAGGACAGGCGTTCCCAGGAGACCCATGCGGATTGGACGTGCTCGTCCGCGTCGAAATGCGTCGATTCAAGCTTCCATCTGTGAAGGTCGATTGCCATGACATGTGATATTTCATCGCTCATGCCGACAGAGGAATACGCGTCACTGATGCATGTCACCGTGTATGCGTGTGCGTCCGGTCTGATGCCGGTCTCCTCCCTCAGCTCGCGCAACGCGGCGTCCTGTACGGATTCGCCATCATCCATGAGTCCGGCCGGAAGACCATGCACGAAGGCATTGCAGCCAACTCGGTACTCTCGCTCCGCCAGATACAAGTCCCTGACCGTATCATGCACGATCATCACCACCGAAGGTGCATGTCGGACTATCTGACGGGTTATTCTCGTGAAGTTCCCGCCCTTGATCGGCAGATCGATGCTGAGGTCGTCGACATCGAAGATCGCCCCGGAATACCGTGTGATTCGCGTTGCAATCCGCGGATTGCCGGTCATGTCTATGTCATCGTCTTGCTGCTGCGTCGTTTCCATCATCTCCATCGTCCCTCCGTAATCTCCATCGTCCCTCCATCATCTGCATTCTTCGCTCCACCACCACCCAGCGCTGAACGGATTCCGTCAGATCGTGAGTTTTTGGCACTTCGCTGAGTAGACGCGCACGAAAACGGCTTGACTGCCTCCGTCATATCAACGATTCAGGGCGTGTATATCCTGACAAGTGCCAAAAACTTGACAATGGGGTGCCAATAGGCCCGCGAACCCCACTGCGAGACTTCAGATCCGCAGATTCCAAGGGTCGGTGTTCAAGGTCGATACGCGTGTTTCGACGGCGTGCAATTGGCGCCGCCGCAGCGCATCCTTCAGATCGGTCGCCGCATAGTCCAGCCAGAGGCGTTCGATCGCCGAGTGGGGCGTGTTGATGAAGGCTGGATATGGAGCATCATGCTGTCCCCTTTCGGCAGCGTATCCCGAAGCGGCGAGCATGTATTCATAGCGTGATTGCTGATATGCATCCGTGACGGGGTGATGCCGCAGGTCGCTGGTCACGTACACGTCGGCATCGCTGGCACGGACTTCATCGAAACACGAGTCACCCGAGCCCGGCAGCACGGCAATCCGGCGTACCAGCCCGTCGAGCTCGCCGCAGACCTGAATGCCGGACGTCGTCTTGGGAAGCACCTTTGCAATGGAAGCGGCAAATTCCCTGAGGGTCTGCGGCTTGGGCAGTCTCCCCACGCGCCCGAGGCCCACATCATGGCCATGCTGCTGGATGTCCGCAGGAATAAGCGGATGCTGATCGAGCAGCCCAAATCTGTCGGCGGCGCTCTGCGCAACGCCGCGGTAGGAGACATCTGCATTGGTATGGCCCACCCAGAGCGCACAGTGATTGCGGATCAAGGCGTTGACGATGCCTCCGCGAAAGCCGAGACCGCTGACTTGGTGAACCGCCTTGAAGAGGAGTGGGTGGTGCGTGATCAAGAGATTGGCATGCTGCCTGATTGCCTCGTCCACGACGTCCATGGTCGGGTCGACGGCGAATATGACCTTGTTGATTCCCGTGGAAAGGTCACCCACGATAAGGCCAGGGGCATCCCAGCTCTCGCTATATTGGAGAGGATAGAGATCTTCGAGGATGCTGACGACCTGGTTGAGATTCGGCTGCGACGATTCTGCGTTGCGAGGCTTGCCAGATGAGGAAGATCCTGTATCTGCGGAATCAGAAGCTGTTTTGTCCATTTCAAAAACCTCCAATATGTCTCGTCACGGAGATGCCGTGATCAGGTTGCGTTGCCAGAGCTGCAAGAACGATGAAGCTCCGGCAACGAAGGCATCCGGAGTCCCAGCCCCATGTCCAGCCACGTCCAGCCAGGGACAGCCACGTCCAGCCAGGGCCAGCTGGACCCAATCGGACACGTTCAGTGTGCCGCCTGCTGCCAATCCGCACCCACACCTGTCGAGACATCAAGTGGCACGGCGATGTCGACGGCGTGTTCCATAGCCTCTGAAACCAGGGATGTGACCTTGCTGACCTCGGATTCCACGACTTCAAGCACCAGTTCGTCATGTATCTGAAGAATTATCCGACTTTTCAATCCTGCGGAACGCAATGCCACATCTGCACGAATCATCGCTATCTTCATGATATCCGCAGCCGAGCCCTGGATCGGGGCGTTCAACGCTCCCCGTTCGGCTGCATCTCTGACCTGGCGTCTTGTGGACTTCAGCCCAGGGAAATACCTTCTTCTGCCGAACATCGTTTCCGTATAGCCCTTATCCCTTGCCGTGCTCACCAGCGACTCGAGATAATCGTGGACCTTGCCGAATGTTGCGAAATACTTCTCTCGCAAGATATCCGCCTCGGCTGGACTGACGGCAAGCCGCTGTGCAAGCCCATAGGTGCTCAGACCATATGCCAGGCCGTAGCTCATCGCCTTGACATGGGATCGCTCATCACCGGTAATGTCATCCACCGATTTCTGATAGACGAGGCTTGCGACGTACTTATGAAAGTCCCTGCCTGATTTGAAGGCCTCGATAAGCGCCTCATCGCCTGAGAGATCAGCCATTATTCGCAGCTCGACCTGGGAGTAGTCGGAACTCATGAGATAGTCGTATCCCTGTGCAGGCACGAATGCGGAACGAATCTCACGGCCCTGAGCATTCCTGTTCGGAATGTTCTGCAGATTGGGATCGACCGAACTCAACCGTCCTGTGGCGGCCACAGTCTGTTCAAAGGTGGTATGGATCCGTCCATCTTCTGCATTCACGGAGTCGATGAGCGTCTGCATGATCTGCTTGAGCTTGTTGGTCTCCCTGTATCTGAGGAGAGCTCCCAGAAAGTCATTCGCCTTCTGGTTGTCCGTCGACTTCAGGTACATGCTCTGCAGCGCTGCGGCATTGGTGGTGTAAGAGCCGCCCTTGGTCTTCCTCGAGTGCTTCAGTCCCAGATCCTCGAACAATACCTTCTGCAGTTGCTTGGGACTCTGCAGATTGATCCGGGAGCCCGCATTCTGCCATGCGACATCCTGGGCCTGCGAAGCATCGGCCACGAAGCGATCGTGCAATTCCTTCATTCTGCGGGTGCTCACCGACGCCCCATACGATTCCATAGAATGCAGCGTCGATGAAACCGGGATCTCAATCGATCGCAGCAGCCTGTATTGTCTGCGCTCGTCAATGATCGGTGCCAGATAGACCCCGAGCCGGGAGACAAGAATTGCCCGCTTCAGGGACTCTGGTTCGTCCCGTTCCTCGGAACCCTCGGAATCCTTGCCATCGTCCGAATCGTCTTTATCGAATGCAAAGCTTCCCTGCTCGATGGTGACATCATTGCTCTCGTCATGAATGTCGAGGAAGTGAGCGGCGGATGCAGACAGGCTGTCGGCATGGAAGTCAGGTTCGACGATGTATCCGGCCAACTTCGTGTCGAACATGGGTTCATTGAGGCTGAGTCCGCAGGCGTCGAGGACATGCCTCTGCTCCTTGTAGCCATGCACCAATATCAATGATCCGAAGTCATTGAGAAATCGTTGGAGCGATTCCTTCATCTCGGAATCCTTGCTGAAATCGTCGAGAACGACGGCATGGTCGTCGGCAGCGACGATCGTCAGCGAATGGAATCGTTCTCTCCCTGGCGAGTCCCTACCGTCGGCGTATAGCGTGATGGCCTTCGAGAGAGCGGATCCCACTGCCGCGGACTCATTGAGAGCAGGATTGCCTTCGGCATCCGTGACCGGTGCGATCGAAGGCAGTTCGGCCTCGCCATGCTCTGCAACCCAGGCTTGAAAGGCATCGGCGTCAGAGACATGATCGAGAACCGTGGATATCTCTTCCTTTGGCGTCTCTGCGACGGCATCGTTCTCGATCCCTGGCTGCGCCTGGTCGAGCCTCGTGCCAGCGTCGGATCCGAATGCAGCAACGATGCGCTTTCTGGTACGCGCACCGAACTGCAGTTCATCAAAAAGCTTGGAAAGCTCCTCCGACTGTATGTCGCCATATTCCAAATCTGATATGTCAACGCCAAGATCCATGTCTCGAACCAGGGCATTCACCTTGCGGTTGAGCTTTACCTGTTCGATGTTCTCACGCAGAGCCTCGCCCTTTTTCCCGCCAATGTCGTCCGCATGTTCGAATATCCCCTGAAGACCGCCATACAGGTTGATCCATTTTGCCGCATAGCCGTCGCCGACACCAGGAACGCCAGGGATGTTGTCCGCGGTTTCCCCACGCATGGCGGCAAGATCCGGGTATTGAGATGGAGAGACGTGATACTTTTCCTGAATCGAACCGGCAGTCATATGCTTCAATTCCTTGAAGTGATGGCCCGGATAGAGCACGGTCACATAATCGTCGATCAGTTGGAATGCGTCTCGGTCGCCAGAGAGAACCAGAGTCCTGTATCGGGCCTGGGATCCCATCGTCGCCAATGTCGCGATGATGTCGTCGCCCTCGAAACCGCGTCGCTCGACATACATGATCCCCAGCGAAGTGAGCAGCTTCTGGATGAGGGGCAGCTGACTGAGCAGATCCTCAGGCGCGGCATCACGGGTGGCCTTGTATTGCTTGAGCATCTTGTTGCGAAACGTTCCGCCCGACATATCAAAGGCTACGGCAAGATGATTCGGCTTTTCCGCTTCGATGACCTGTGCGAGCATCGTTGCGAAGCCCCACACGGCGTTTGTCGCCTGACCGCTTTGCGTCGTGAAATTCTCTGCAGGCAAGGCAAAATATGCCCTGAAGGCGAGAGAATGACCGTCAACTACAAGGAGCGTGTCTTTCTGCGATTGCCCATGCTGCGAATCCGTGTCCATCTCCCTGCCTTTCGTTGAATCAGTCGTCACCCTCTACCTGAGCGATGACCGCATCTGCAACTTCCTGCATGGTAAGCCTTCTATCCATGGAAGTCTTCTGAATCCAGCGGAATGCCTCGGATTCCGTGAGACCCATGTTTTCCATGAGGAGTCCCTTGGCGCGGTCGACGCGCTTTCGTGCCTCGAATCGGGCCTTAAGATCGCTCACCTCATCGCGGAGGGTGTTGATCTGCTCGAATCTCGTGATTGCAACCTCAAGGGCGGGCAGAAGCTTTTCAGGAACGAATGGCTTGACCACATACGCCATGGCACCGGCTTCGGCGGCCTTCTCGACGAGCTTCTGCTGTGAGAAGGCGGTGAGCATCACGACGGGAGCCAGATTGTCCTTGCCGATTTCCTTCGCGGCGGCAATGCCATCCATACCAGGCATCTTCACATCCATGACGACGACATCGGGCTTCATCTGACGAGTGAAGTCCAAAGCCTCCTGGCCACTTGCAGCCTCACCGACGACATCGTATCCGGCATCACTCAAGGCTTCGACGATATCGAGTCGGATCAGCGATTCATCCTCAGCGACAACCACGGTTCTGCGTGACTGAGACTCTTCGCCGCTATCCTTTTCCGCTACCATGCCAACCTCATTTCCGTATTTTTCCTCCCAGCGTAGCTTCCATGCTCCCCTAGGTGCGTATGCTGACAGGTTCCTGCAACCGTGCCCCCGGTGAGACTCGAACTCACACTGCACGGATTTTGAGGCCGTTTCCTCTACCAATTGGGATACAGGGGCTTGCTGTTACCTTTTGGGAATCTACCATATTCTCGCGACCATGCAACATCGCCGCGCGTGGCGGCATACAATAACGGTAGGCATGCAATGCACGTAACTTGTACGAAGCAAGGAGATTCCATGAGTAATCCGACATATCGACCATTTGACCCCTGGCGCCCCTCCCCCGTCAAGGAGGGTTCGAGGACGCAGATAGTCCAGAGCCACTATTTCAACGTTGATCAGGTCTCTTTCGACTCAAACGTCTTCGGATCGTTCGAACGATACATCCTGCACGAAAACAACGGAGACACCGTCGCCATACTTGCGCTGACACCCGACGGCAGGATTCCCCTGATCGAGCAGTATCGCATTCCGACGCACCGTTGGACGCTCGAGATACCTGCCGGCCATGCGAATTCGCCAAACGAGAAATCATTGGATGTCGCGAAGCGCAAGCTTCGCGAGGAAGCAGGCTTCGAGGCAAGCGATTTCTCCCAGTTCGGTCGCTTCATCAATACGCCGAGCTTTTCGAACCAGCACACGTCCATGTATTATGCAACAGGCCTGACTCCGGTTGACCGTGGCATCATCGGTCCTGAGTCCCCTCGTTCGAGCGTCCGCCTATACACGCCTGAGGAGGCTTACAAAATGGTGCTGAGCGGCACGATAGTAGACGCCAAGACGGTCATTGCCATTCTTCGCGCTCAGTGCGGTCTTGGCGAAGAGCAGCGATAGCGCATCGAGCCGTAGCAAACCGAAGCGACGAAGCAAACCGATATCAAGCTGAAGGGTACCTGAAAAGGGCTTCTGCCAGTGCGATATCGGTTTTTCATTCCCCAGGAGGCGACAAGCTGCAGTTTCATCAGAGAGTCCGTGGTGAGATATGTGCGATGTGACAGTGTGATGTCACAGTTTGATATCACACATATCACTGCGGGGGCACTTATGAGCGGGCTTTGAAGCAGGTCAGACCGTAGAGGCGATCAGGCGCGAGGAGCAACCGTGGTCGCAGCATTGTCGCAGCGTTGCCACATCATGCATGCCCGTCGTATGCCTGTGGATGTCCCCAGGAAGTCGGAGGTGAATGACGAAGATGCCCTGGACCGTGCAGTTTGCATGGCCCAGGGCATCTCATATAGGAAGGGCGATGAATTCCTATGCTTTGGTATCAGTCAGCTGCGCCGACCGAATGAACATAGATGGAATCGGTGCTTCCGGCCTTGTGCTCGCCCTGGGCGCTGCTCAGGAGCACGATCTTGTCGCCATCGGCAACCTTGCCAGCCTTCTTCAAGGTGTCGTCGGCAAGCTTCATCAGTTCCCTGCGTGTCAGGTCGTGATAGTCGTCGTCGAGCAGGAATGCTTCGGTACCCCAGCTGAGTGCCAGCCAGTGATAGGTATGCATGTTGGTGGTGATGCCGAAGATGGGAGCCGAAGGACGCTCGCGCGAGATGCGGTGGACTGTGTTGCCAGTCTGCGTGAAGGCAACGATTGCCTTGGCGTTGAGTTTCTCGGCCAAGTCAACGGCGGCGGATGAAACGGCGCCGGAGTTGGACATGTCGAGCTTCTTCAAATCGGGAATGCGGTCATAGCCGTGATCCGTCGCATAGCCCGAAATGCGTGCCATGGTCTGAACGGTCTCAGTCGGATATTCTCCAACTGCGGTCTCGTTCGAAGTCATGGTCGCATCTGCGCCATCAAGGATGGCGTTGGCGCAATCGGATGCCTCTGCACGTGATGGGATTGGAGAATGAACCATGGAACCGAGAACCTCGGTGGCCACGATGACAGGCTTTGCATACTGACGAGCAAGCTCGATGCAACGCTTGGTGACCAGAGGAACCTGTTCGAATGGCATCTCGACGGCCATGTCGCCACGAGCGACCATGATGCCATCGAAGGCACGCACGATCTCTTCGAGGTTGTCGACTGCCTGTGGCTTCTCGATCTTGGCTACGATCGGGATGCGGCGGCCTTCTTCGTCCATGATCTCATGGGCGCGATCGATGTCGGTCGCGAAACGAACGAATGACATGGCGATGATGTCCGCGCCGGTCTGAATGCCCCAGCGAAGATCTGCCTCGTCCTTTTCCGTCAACGCAGGAAGGCTGACTGCAACGCCTGGGAGGTTGATCCCCTTGTGGGACGAAACCGGACCCGCGACGACGACCTTGGTGTGAACTTCATTGCCCTCGACCGATGTGACCTCAAGGCGAACCTTGCCGTCGTCGATGAGGATGGGATCGCCTGCATGGCAGTCTCCTGGAAGACCCTTGAAGGTCGTCGAGGTGATGTGCTCGTCACCGGTGACGTCTTCGGTCGTGATGATGAACTCCTGGCCCTCCTTGAGGAAGACCTTGTCTTCGCCATCCGCGTTCTTCTTGAACCAACCGCAGCGGATCTTCGGTCCCTGGATGTCAACCAGAGCCGCGACGTTGCGTCCTGTCCTCTTGCTTGCTTCGCGAACGTTGTTGTAGACCTTGAGGTGATCCTCAGGAGTGCCGTGAGAACGGTTCAGACGTGCAACGTCCATACCGGCCTCGACGAGCTTGGTGACGTTTTCCAACGATTCTGTGGCTGGTCCGATAGTGTCTACGATTTTGGCTTTGCGCATGAATGCCTGCCTATTTCTAATTGGTGAACGAGGCTTGACAGCCTCGAATTGTTTCCAGAAACAACTGTACTATCTTTCACCGACCAAAAACGAGAAATGACGGAGGTGTGTTGTTAGCGCTCACAATACTGTCAATGCTTGGAATCATTGGCATCGAGCATGCTATTTCTCAGCCTCGACGGATTTCATGTGAATCAGACTCGCTATTGCCGAGCTTCCAATCGAAACCACGATGACGGCAAGGGAAAGCCATGTCGGGACTTCCGGAACTGCCTCGATGCCGTGACCGCCATTGATGAATGGCAGCGTATTCTCATGAATCGCCTCAAGGACGAGCTTGACGCCGATGAACGCAAGCACGACCGCAAGCCCTACTGGAAGGTACACGAGCTTGTCGAGCAGAGCCCCAAGCAGGAAGTAGAGCTGCTGAAGGCCCAGGAGCGCGAACACATTCGAAGTGAAGACGATGAAAGGGTCCTTGGTCAGGCCGAATATCGCCGGAATCGAATCGAATGCGAAGAGTACGTCGGTCGTGCCTATCGCCAGGAACACGACGAGCATCGGGGTGAAATACCTCTGGCCACCGTGCGTGGTCCGCAGATGTTCGCCATCGTAGTCATCGGAGATCTTCATAAACCTTCGCAGCATGCGAATCAATCCGTTTTCCTTGTATTCCTCATCATCGTTCGATCCGAATACCATGCGGACCGCAGTGACCAGAAGGAATCCGCCAAAGATGAAGAACACCCAGGTGAACCGGGTTATCAGGGCGGCTCCGGCAAGTATGAAGACTCCTCTGAGCAGCAAGGCGACCGTGATGCCGATGCTCAGCACGTATTTCTGGAGGGTCTTCGGAACTGCGAAATTCGACATGATGATCACAAAGACGAAGAGATTGTCGATGCTTAGGGAGTATTCCGTCAGCCAGCCGGAATAGAACTCGATTGCCGGCTTCGAACCGGCCACCATCCACAGCAGGCCGCCGAACAACAGTGCCGCGACGACGAAGAAACCGATATGGGTAACGCATTCGCGGGTACTTGGAACGTGTGGTTTCCTGCCGATGAAGAAGATATCTACTACGAAGAACAGTGCGAGCACGACAAAGGTGCCGATCATAAAGGGTAAGGGGGTTTCAGCCATAATTGCCCACTATACGACCCACCGAGAACCTGCGCCTTCCCAAGAATGCAAGTCCGTGCTGCAACATGGCCGGAACGGCTATTTCGCGCCGTTGACCATGCCGCGCAATTCCTTCTTCAGATCGTGTATCTCATCGCGAAGACGAGCGGCTAGCTCGAATTGCAGCTGTTCCGCCGCGGTATGCATCTGCTCGCTGAGCTGCCGAATCAGATCGGTCAGGTCCTGGGCGGGAAGGCCGGCCTTGAGAATCTCCTCATGACGCTTCTGAGCTTCCTTGTCATCGAAGGTCGGCACGCCGAGATGCGAATTGCCTGCCTTGTTCGCGTTGCGATATCCGCCGTCAAGCAGGGATTGCGTATCGACGTCCTCATGCGCGATCATGTCATTGACATCGCTGATCTTCTTGATCAGTGGCTTGGGATCGATGTGATGCTCTCTGTTGTATTCGATCTGACGTTCACGGCGACGGTTGGTCTCGGAGATTGCCTTGTTCATCGAATCGGTACGTTCATCCGCATACATGAGTACGGTTCCGGATACGTTTCTGGCAGCGCGCCCTATGGTCTGGATCAGGGAACGATAGGATCTGAGGAAGCCTTCCTTGTCGGCATCGAGGATTGCCACAAGCGAGACCTCGGGCAGATCGAGTCCTTCTCGAAGGAGGTTGATGCCGACTATGACGTCGATGGTGCCGGTTCTGAGTTCACGCAGCAGTTCGACGCGTCTGAGCGTGTCGACGTCGGAGTGAAGATACTCCACCTTGATGTCGCGCTCCACCAGATAGTCGGTCAGGTCCTCGGCCATCTTCTTGGTGAGCGTCGTCACCAGAACGCGTTCGTTTCTCGCAACCCGTTCCTTGATCTCTGCGAGCAGGTCATCGACCTGCCCCTTGACGGGGCGCACTTCGATCTTCGGGTCCAGAAGGCCAGTCGGACGAATGATCTGTTCGACGACGCCGTCGGAAAGTCCAAGCTCATAGTCGCCCGGCGTCGCCGATAGATACACCGTCTGGCCGACCCTGTCGAGGAACTCCGGCCATTTCAACGGCCGGTTGTCCATCGCGCTCGGAAGTCTGAAGCCGTGCTCGACAAGCGTTCTCTTTCTGCTTGCATCACCCTCATACATGGCTCCGATCTGAGGAATGGTCACATGCGATTCATCGATCACGAGCAGGAAGTCGTCAGGGAAGAAGTCGATGAGCGTATGCGGCGGCGTGCCGGGCGCACGTTCGTCGAAGTGTCTGGAGTAGTTCTCGACACCTGAACAGACCCCTATCTGGGTAAGCATCTCAAGATCGTACGTCGTGCGCATGTTCAGACGCTGCGCCTCAAGCTCCTTGCCCTGCTTATGCAGTTCGGCGACGCGAGAGTCAAGCTCGTCCTTGATGGTCTTCAGCGCGTGCTCCATGCGATCGGGACCGGCGACGTAATGCGAGGCGGGGAAGATATGCACCTCCTGCTTCTCCTCTATCTCGTCGCCGGTAAGTGGGTGAAGCGTGGATATCCTGTCGATCTCATCCCCAAAGAACTCTATCCTGATTGCCAGCTCCTCATACACTGGAATGATTTCGACCGTATCGCCGCGAACGCGGAACGTGCCTCTGACGAAGGCTATGTCGTTGCGCTTGTATTGCATGCCGACGAAGGTGCGAAGCAGATCGTCCCTGTTAAGCTGCTGACCCTGCTTGAGGAACAGCATCCGGCTTGCATATTCTTCGGGAGTTCCCAGGCCATAGATGCAGGATACGGTTGCGACGACCACACAGTCCCGGCGGGTGAGCAGATTCGCCGTCGCCGCATGGCGCAGCCGTTCGACATCGTCGTTGATGTTCGAATCCTTCTCGATATAGGTATCCGTCTGAGGAATGTATGCCTCAGGCTGGTAATAGTCATAGTACGACACGAAATAGCTGACTGCGTTGTCTGGCATGAGCTCCCTGAACTCTGCGCACAGCTGGGCGGCCAATGTCTTGTTCGGCTCGATGATCAAGGTCGGGCGCTGAAGCTTCTCGATCATCCATGCGGTGGTCGCGGTCTTGCCTGTTCCGGTGGCGCCCATGAGCACCACATCGTTCTCGCCGTTGTTGATCCGTGTGACCAGGTCATCGATTGCCTGGGGCTGATCGCCGGATGGATGATATGGAGACTTCACTTCGAAAGGCTTGTTCGCTCGTTCGATATTGAATCCCATGCATTCCTCCTCGTGCGGTCATCGACGGGGGTTCCGTCCTGACCCTGACCTTCAATCACATGCCCATGCAGTCGCGTTCTCTGTGCGACCGCCTGCATCTCCTGCAACGGCTCATGTCTCCTGCAACAGCTCAGCATATATCCTATCAACACATTCGAACATCTGTTCGAAGCTCACAGCTGAGTCGATGACGATGTCGGCGATGGCCAAGCGTTGCTGTTCGGAAGACTGGCTGCGAATGCGCGCATTGGCCTCTTCCGGAGACATATGACGAGTGCTGACCATGCGTTGAACACGCATGCCAACCGGTGCCTCAACGGTAATGACGTGCCGAAAAGTGAAGGGGATCGAATCCCTCACCTCTGTCAATAACGGAATGTCATGAACGATTATGGGAGTTGTCTCGGCAGCATCGTTCACATCGCTGTCAAGAAGCATGGATTCGAGGATTGCCGCCTGTTCGTATACCAGCGGATGCACGATGGCATTCAGGCGCTGCAGCATATGCCGATGCTGCTTGCCGCCGAACACCACTGAAGCGAGCCACTTTCTTCGTAGTCTTCCATCATCGTCGACGGCTTCAATCCCGAAGGTCGATATGATGCGTTCCAATCCGAGCGAGCCTGGGGCGACAACCTCGGCCGCAAGCCTGTCATAATCGATGACGCATGCCCCAAGCTCTTTGAGGTGCGCGACAACCGTACTCTTTCCAGCTGCGATGCCGCCGGTGATGGCAATTCTCATGGAGTGCCGTCCTTGATTGCTGTTCACCATGTCATATAGGGAACAAGGTCATATAGGGAACACGGTCATATAAACAAATGAAGCCCGCCGTTATGGTGGGCTTCATTGCAACGGTTCAGGCAAGACTCATCAGATCAGAGCCGTGCACGTTCCGTTTGCGTTTCACTTCTTTTCGCTGAGCAGCTGTTCGCGCAGAGCAGCAAGCTGATCGTCGGCAGCAAGTGTGCCTTCGGTGCTTTCCTCAGAAGAATAGTTCGAGGTTGCTTCCTCGGCCTTCTTCTCCTTCTGCTCTGATTCCTGACCATCCTCTGCAGCGGAGGCAGCGGCGTTCTCGAGCTCCTTGGCGACGAAGGCCTTGTGCTCTTCCCACAGCTCGTGAGCCGAAGCATACTGTGCTTCCCACTCTTCGCGCTGCTTCTCGTAGCCGGCGATCCATTCGTTGGTCTCTGGATCGAAGCCTTCTGGGTACTTGTAGTTGCCGTTCTCGTCATACTCCGCGGGCATGCCATAGAGAGCCGGATCGAAGTCTTCGGATGAAGGATCGACCGAATCGTTGGCCTGCTTGAGAGACAGGGAGATACGACGACGATCGAGATCGACGTCGATGACCTTGACGAACACTTCCTCGCCTGGCTTGACGACGGTCTCTGGGTTCTCGACGTGACGGTTGGCCAGCTCGGAGATATGAACCAGGCCTTCGATGCCGTCCTCGACGGAAATGAAGACACCGAACTGCACGATCTTCGTGACCTTGCCCTTGACGATCTGTCCGGGGACATGGGTGCGTGCGAAGCGCTGCCATGGATCTTCCTGCGTTGCCTTGAGGCTCAGGGAGATGCGCTCGCGGTCCATGTCGACATCGAGCACCTCGACGGTGACCTTGTCGCCGACCTTGACCACTTCGCTCGGGTGATCGATGTGCTTCCAGGAAAGTTCGGAAACGTGGATGAGGCCGTCAACGCCGCCAAGGTCGACGAATGCGCCGAAGTTGACGATGGAGCTGACGACGCCTTCACGAATCTGGCCCTTCTTGAGCTGAGACAGGAAGGTCTCGCGCACTTCGGACTGGGTCTCTTCCAAGTACTGACGACGTGAAAGCACCACATTGTTGCGGTTCTTGTCAAGTTCGAGAATCTTGGCCTTGATCTTCTGCCCGATGTATGGGCTCAGATCACGGACGCGACGCATTTCCACCAGCGATGCAGGCAGGAATCCGCGCAGACCGATATCGACGATCAAGCCACCCTTGACAGCTTCGATGACAGTTCCCTCAACAACGCCATCGGCATCCTTGATCTTCTCGATATCTCCCCAGGCGCGTTCATACTGTGCACGCTTCTTGGAAAGGATAAGACGGCCTTCCTTGTCTTCCTTCGTGACGACAAGGGCCTCGATCGAATCGCCGACCTTGACCACTTCATCGGGATCGACGTCTTTCTTGATGGAAAGCTCGCGTGAAGGAATGACTCCTTCAGTCTTGTAGCCGATGTCGAGCAACACTTCGTCGTGATCAACGCGAACGACGGTACCCTCGACCAAGTCGCCATCATCGAAGTTCTTGATGGTTGAATCGACTGCCTTGATGAAGTCCTCCTCGGTGCCGATGTCGTTGATCGCAACCTTCTGGACTTCTGTATTATTTTCTGCCATTAATTGAGTATTTCTGTAAGTAGTGGATGAATAAAATCGATATTAAGTTATTGGTGCATGCCCAAAGGGCACATACGCCCATAGTATATGCGAAAACTCGCGTGTTGTCACTTCCCGGAAGCCTGGCGTTCCGCAGCCTCCACGACATTGGTCAGCAGCATGGCGCGCGTCATGGGGCCGACGCCGCCCGGATTTGGCGTATAAGCCCCTGCAACCGTGCGTGCGGATGGGTCGATATCTCCGGAAATCCGCCATTTTCCGGTCTCCTTATCCTGCACTCGTGAGATGCCGACATCGACCAGGATCGCGCCTTCGCGCACATCCTCCGCCCGCACGATCCCCGGCCGTCCTGTGGCGGAGACGATGATGTCGGCCCGCTTCATCTCATCATGAAGGTCCTGCGTGCCTGTGTGGCACAGGGTCACCGTCGCGTTGCATTCCTTCCGAGTCAGCAACAGTCCGATGGTCCTGCCGATGGTTATTCCCCTCCCGATCACGCAGATCTTCTTGCCGTTCAGATCAATGTGATAGGCGTCAAGAAGCTCCAGGACACCACGGGGTGTGCACGGGAGCGGCGTGGAAATCGGTCCGGAGACGTGCAGCACAAGCTGGCCAAGGTTGTAGGGGTGCATGCCATCGGCATCCTTCGATGCGTCGATTCTGTCGATGACGGCATGGGTGTCCGTGCCCTTGGGAAGCGGCAGCTGCACGATGAAGCCAGTGCAGCTGCGATCCGAGTTCAGTCTGTCGACCATCGTGATGATATCGTCCGTCGTTGCATCACCCGGCAAATCGCATCTGATGGATTTTATGCCGACTTCGGCACAGTCCCGGTGCTTGCCTGCGACATAGCGTGCCGAAGCCGGATCGTCGCCGACAAGCAACGTTCCCAGACCGGGATATATTCCCCTTTGCTGCAAACGTTCGACACGTTGTCTCAGATCCCGTTTGACCGTCTGTGAAACAGCATTGCCGTCAAGCAACAAAACCATGATGAGACTCCAATTCTTCTCGAAATTGCTCCGAGTCATAGGCTATCGTGGATTAAGGATTATCGCCTTCATGTGAAGCTAAGGTTAATTGGGGTCGATTCAGGTTGTGTCGACGAGGATGGGCGCGCAGCCTCGAGGGTTTTGATGAAGAGGTCAGGTATGAGACAGCATATGGGCTTAGCCCGGAGGTTTTTGGCTATTTTCCTCACCATGGGGACAGTCGTCGCACTATCCGCATGCTCCTTCGCGTCGAAGGGATCGGCCACATCCTCGGCCCAGACTTCATCGTCTGCAGGACCGATTCCGGTCGTGGCGACGATTCGTCCGTGGGGATCGCTTGCAGCGGAGCTTGGTGGCGACCAGGTCAGCGTCACGACGATCATCTCTGACCCGAATCTTGCGATCAAGGAATATGAGCCGAAGACAGCCGACATCACGACTATCGGCAAGTCAAGGATACTGATGGTGAACGGTGCGGGATACGACGATTGGGCGATGAAGTCCGTTCCCAAGGATGCAACGCTGGTGAGCGCCTCCGATGCCGTTGGAGCATCGGAAGGAGACAACCCATATCTGTGGTTCTCCAAAGACGTTCGCAACAGCGTCGCAGCGGAGATGACCGAGGCCTTCGCCAAGGCCCTCCCATCCAAGAAGAGCTATTTCGACGCCCGCCTTAAGGCATGGAAAAAGACCGAGACGGCTCTTGAAACGCTGGTACGAACCGTTTCCTCCCAAGCCGACAAGAAGATGGGCTACGCACAGGAACGACCGATTGCATATTATCTGATGGCGGATCTGGGCTTCGTCGACGACACTCCGCAGAAGTTCGCTCAGACGCTGAGCAACAACGAGGAGCCCACCAATGCGGAGATCAACGAATTCCTGAGTCTGCTCGGTGAGTCCAAGCATCCATCGATATTCCTGCAAGACTCGACGCAGGCATCCACAGATATTCAGAAGAGACTTCTCAAGGCAGCACGAAGCAATGCCGTTCCCGTCGCCGACGTCACGGAAGAGATGCCCTCTCAGGAGACGAGTCTGAATGGGTGGATCACTGCAATCACGACGAACATCGCGAAGGCCACGGATCTGAAGACAGAGATCGCCACCGATGGCGGCAAGGCTGATTCGAAGTCCAGCCAGAGCGCTCAGTCCTCCTCCGATGCACAGCCAACGACGGATGCGTCCAGTTCATCTTCGAATACGGGGAAGTGATCTGGAACACTGCGGAGTGACTTGGAACATCCGAAGTGAACACCGCGAAGTGAATGCGGCGGAGTGATCTGGAACACCGCGAAATGACACGAAATCATTGCGTGCGGCGCAAGCCGACGAACAATGGAAAGAGGCGCTCAGCCCGTGCGTCTGGGCATCGCTGCCGCACAGCAGGGCGCGAAAGCCTCTGTTCTCTTCCCTCTTATTTCTTCTTCTTGCTGCCCTTGGCTTCCGCCTCCATGCGTGCCAGGGTTTCCATGACCGGCTCCTTTGGAGCCTTGGTATGATGCCTGTCATCGCCGGGCTGTGCAGGCTGGTATCCGAGATTGACATCGAGAAGCCGCTGCGCCTCATCGTCATCCAGGTCCTCGGAAAGAGCTATCTCCGATGTCAGGATGTTGCGCGCCTTGGTCAGCATCCGCTTCTCCCCTGCCGAAAGGCCGTGCTCGTCGACGTCACGCTGCGCCAGGTCACGGACGACCTCTGCGATGTTGTTGACGTCGCCCGTCGCTATCTTCTCGACGTTCAACTTGTAGCGTCGCGACCAATTCATTTCCTTTTCGACGATCGGAGTGCGCAGGATCTCAAAGACCTTCGCTACCTCGCGAGCGCCGACGATGTCACGGACACCGACCTTCTTGGCATTCTCAACTGGGACGTTGATGACCAGGCCGTCCGAGGACAACACCGAGAGTTGAAGGTATTGACGGGTGACGCCCTTGACGGTCCGTTCGGTAATGGCATCCACCTTCGCTGCACCATGCCGCGGATAGACAACCATGTCGCCGACTTTATATCCCATGAATCCTCCAGAGTAGCTTCAAACTGGCCTAAAAACCCAACCAATTGTGTCATGGCGTGAGGACTTTGGCCAAGAATCGCATGGGCTTTTGCCTATGTCCTGCAGGAACGTTTACACTCTGTTTATGACAATGCCTTCACACAATGGTTCAGCCAGCATGCCGATCAATGTCGATCACGCGATTTTGGATGCCGTGAGCAATGCTCAGTACTACAATCCCCACGCCATTCTGGGCGAGCACATCAATATGGAGAGCGACAGCCCGGATGTCACGGTACGCGTGCTGCGACCGATGGCGAAAAGCGTTGCGATCATCACCCAGGATGGTGAGTACCAGATGCAGCACGAGTTCAACGGCATATTCACCGTGGTCATCCCCGCCCTGCAGACTTCCATGCGCTACTCCGTCCCCGACTACCGAATCAGGACGCAATACTCCGACGGAAGCGTCCATGTCGAGGATGATCCCTACCGCTATCTTCCCACCATCGGTGACATCGACATCTATCTCTTCGGCGAGGGCAGGCATGAGCGTCTATGGGAGATCCTTGGCGCCCATGTGCGTACCTATGACGACCCCATGGGTTCTGCAAGCGGCGTCGATGGCCAGCAGGTTCTGGGCGTATCCTTCGCCGTCTGGGCTCCCAATGCCCATGCGGTGCGCGTCGTCGGCGACTTCAACTCCTGGGATGGCCGCAGCAATGCCATGAGGGAGCTTGGATCCTCAGGAATCTGGGAGCTCTTCATACCTGGGCTGCAGGCCGGAGAGACATACAAGTACCAGATACTCAATGCAAACTATGAATGGGTCATGAAGGCCGATCCCATGGAACGCGGCCACGAGATACCTCCGGCCACCGCATCGGTCGTCGTTGACTCGCGGCATGAATGGCAAGACGACGACTGGATGCAGCACAGGGCTCGCAACGATCCGCACAACGGACCCATCAGCATCTATGAGGTCCATGCCGGCAGCTGGAAGGAGGGACTCGGCTTCCGCGAACTGGCAGACGAGCTTGTCCCCTACGTCTCCAAGCTTGGATTCACGCATGTCGAGTTCATGCCGCTGACGCAGCATCCCTTCACTGGTTCCTGGGGATATCAGGTCACCGGATATTATGCTCCGGATTCGCGTCTGGGCAGTTCGGATGACTTGAAATATCTGATCGATTCGTTCCACAGGGCGGGCATCGGCGTGATCATGGACTGGGTTCCCGCGCACTTCCCCAAGGACAGCTTCGCGCTTGGCCGATTCGATGGGACTCCCCTCTATGAGGATCCGGATCCTCTGCGCGGCGAACACCCTGACTGGGGAACCTACATCTTCAACTTCGGACGCATGAGGTGCGCAACTTCCTTGTGGCGGATGCACTCTATTGGCTGTCGCAATTCCACATAGACGCCCTGCGCGTCGATGCGGTGTCTTCCATGCTCTATCTCGACTACAGCCGCGAACCCGGGCAGTGGAGGCCCAACATCTATGGAGGCCGCGAGAACCTCGAGGCGATTTCGCTGCTTCAGGAGGTCACGGCGACGGCGTATCGCCTGAATCCCGGAATCATGATGATAGCGGAGGAATCGACCGCATGGCAGGGCGTGACTTCGCCCACGAACATCGGAGGCCTTGGCTTTGGCCTGAAGTGGAATATGGGATGGATGCACGACACCCTTGAATACCTTCACGAGAGCCCGATCAATCGCAGATATCATCACAACGAGATCACCTTCTCGATGGTATATGCGTATTCCGAACACTACGTGCTTCCGATCTCACATGATGAAGTCGTTCATGGGAAGGGTTCGCTGATCGGGAAGATGCCCGGCGACGACTGGCAGCGGTTTGCGACGGTGCGAGCGCTGTTCGCGTATCAGTGGGCGCATCCTGGGAAGAATCTGACATTCATGGGGAACGAACTGGGACAGTTCGGAGAGTGGAACTACCAGCAGAGCATTGACTGGGATTGCATGAGCTGGCCAGACCATCGCGGAATCCAGAGCCTTGTCGCCGATCTGAACAGGCTGTACCGCGACGAGCCGGCCATGTGGTCGCAGGACTTCGATCCCGCAGGGTTCCAATGGCTCACGAGCGATGATTCCGACCATGATGTGCTGAGCTTCATGAGGATGGGATTGCATGACGAGTGCATGGTCGTCGTCGTCAACTTTGCAGGAACCGCGTGGCAGGACTATCAGATTCCTCTGCCCCATGGCGGGACATGGACAGAGGCGCTGACGACGGATGATGTGAAATACGGTGGTTCTGGCATACATAATGGTAGTTTTGAGGCCAGTGATGTACCTTTCCATAGTAGGGACTGGTCTGCAAGACTCACCGTACCTGCGTTGGGCGCAGTATTCTTGAAACCGGAAAACTGATGGTGGGAGATTTGGGGATACCCAACACACATATCGAAGGCAGGAAAACGTGAGCATGAATAACACCACAATTCGTCGCGATAACGCACATCGCACGATTCTTGTTGTGGAGGACGAACCGACTTTGGCAACTGCAATCGCGCAGCGTCTCACGGCGGAAGGATGGACGGCTCGCGTCGCCTCCGACGGTGCCAGCGCCGTGCAGGCCGCGGCGCAGCTCAAGCCCAACCTCGTCATCATGGACATCATGCTTCCTGTCATGGACGGCCTCGAGGCGACGAAGCGCATCGTTGCCGAAAGGCCCGTCCCCGTGCTGATCCTGACGGCTCGCGACGATGAGGCCGACAAGGTCATTGGCCTTGGTGCCGGTGCGGATGACTACATGACCAAGCCTTTCTCGATGAGAGAGCTGATCGCACGCTGCAAGGCGTTGCTGCGTCGCGTTGAACGGGCCAAGGTCATCGCGAAGAATTCGGAGAACGAGAAGATCCTCGACTTCGGTTCCCTGATCATCGATCCTGCACAGCGCCTGGTCACGCTTGATGGTCAGCAGGTTCACCTGACTCCGACCGAATTCGATCTGCTCGCCACCCTCGCGCGCAAGCCGCGTTCCGTGCTTACCCGTGAGAAGCTGCTTGAGGATGTATGGGATTGGGTCGATGCATCCGGAACGCGTACGGTCGATTCCCATGTCAAGGCGCTCAGGCATAAGCTTGGCTCGGACATGATTCGTACCGTGCATGGTGTCGGGTATGCATTCGAGCCTCCTGAGCACCACGCCGCATAGTTCTTCATCTCATCGCACAATCAGCACGTGGCAGCATAGGACTTATGAAAATCGACAGCAGCAAGCATCGGCAAGGTTCACATGACAGAGGCGAATCGCGTGGCAAGACCCAGCGAATGCCTGACAGGCCCATCGGCTTTCTGTCTTCGCTCAAGGGTGAGCTGAGCGTTCTTATCACCATTTCCACCGCCATTGCATTCGTCATGGCCTGGTTCCTGCTCAAAGTCGGACTCAACGGTTGGATAGCCATGCCGCTCACCCTGATCGTGGCCCTGGGCATCACCTATGTGTTTTCACGCGGGCTCACGGCACCGCTGCGACAGATGCGCGATGCGGCGGAGGCCATGTCTGACGGCGACTACACCGTCCGTGTGCAATCCGCGACGTTGAGCCATGATGAGATAGGGCAACTGGCACGCTCGTTCAACGTCATGGCAGCGGAATTGCAGCATGCCGATCAGATGAGGCTCGACATGGTCGCCAACGTCAGCCACGAGCTGCGGACTCCGGTCTCTGCATTGCAGGCGATGATAGAGAATCTGGCTGACCATGTCGTCGAGCCGACTCCCGCCAATCTTGAGAGCATTCTCAATCAGACGCATCGCCTTTCGGATCTCATTGCCTTTCTTCTCGATCTGTCACGCATGGAGGCGGGTGCCTCAAGCCTTGAAATATCGACCTTCGACTTTGCCGACTTCATTGACGAAACGATAGAGCCGCTTGAGATAGCCGATGCCGGACATGCCCATCAGATCGAGGTGGACGTCCCCCATGACATACAGATGGAGGGAGATCAGGACAGGCTTCGCCAGCTGTTCACGAACATCATCTCGAATGCGCTGAAGCATTCCGCGGATGGTACGACCGTACTCATAGAGGGACATGTCGAGATCAATCCTGCAAGTGTGGTCACCAATGTCGTGAACTATGGATCCCAGATACCTCAGGAGGCGCGTTCGGACATCTTCAGACGCTTCGTCAAAGGCAAGGCCGGTCCAGGAACCGAATCTGGAGGCACGGGCCTTGGACTTTCCATAGCACGCTGGGCGGCAAAGCTGCATGGCGGTTCGGTAAGCGTCGTCGATGATACGCGCGGAGCGGATTTCGAGATAGTGCTTCCCCAATATCACGATGCCGAAGCATAGTCGATTCGAACACCTGTTCGAGCTTGCCGCAAGCCTGCGCTGACACATCCGGGGAATGGGCGGAGTCGGGCGTGCCCGCCTGACATGCTTGCGGAATCGATGCACGCGGTTGCATATGTCCCTTTCATCAGTCATAATGATATTCGAACATATGTTCGAAGTATGAATCGATCAGATCTTGTCGCATCGATTAGACACTGTGAACTAGAGACACTGTGAACTGGAGGAACCGTGGACATGCATACACAGACGTCGCATGAAACGTCGCATGGCGAGCTCATAAGCGATGAATGCGATGAATGTGCGGATCAGACGCATATTCGTGTCACCGATGTCTTTCAGGCGGCGATAAGTCCAAGACCGGTACCCATGGCATTGGAAGCGGTGCGTGCGGGATTTCCTTCGGTGGCGCAGGACTATTTCGCCGGCGATTTCAGCTTCGATGAAAATGTCATCACGAACCCAGACACGACCTTCATACTTCATGTTGCCGGCGACTCCATGGAAGGTGCCGGAATCTTTGATGGCGACCTTCTGATCGTAGATAGGTCCATATCCCCTGCCGCCAACGATATCGTCGTCGCGATCCTCGATGACGAGCTCACCGTCAAGCGTCTGCTTGTGCATGGGACGACGCCGATTCTTCATCCTGAGAATTCCCGGTATCCTGACTTCATTCCCAGTGACGATGAAAGCCTCAGCATCTGGGGCGTGGTCACGGGCAACTTCCACAGCCAGCACGACGCTGCATCGCGACGAAATGCCAGGAACGTCCCGCGCATTGGAATTCCCTCACCGCAGCGTGTCAACGATGCGAGAGACGACCGCTCTCGCAATGGTCTCCCCCAAGCTTCGATTCCGCGCCTCGACGGGCAGCTGCGTCAAGATCCGCAGAGGTATCCGAAATCAGGCTGGGGCGCATGATCCATGGAGACTGTGAATTTTTCCGACGTCCCGTCTTCCAGGGCAGATGCCATGTCCGACAAGACCTCCATGCATCGCAATGCCATCATTCTGGCCGATGCCAATAACTTCTTCGCGTCATGCGAGACGGTTTTCAATCCCAGCCTTGCCGGACGACCCCTGGTGGTCCTGTCCAACAACGATGGCTGCGTGGTGTCCCGCAGTGCGGCAGCCAAGCAGATGGGCATCGTCAACGGAACGCCGTGGTTCAAGATTCGCGGGCAGGCGGCGCATGATGGCGTTCTTGCAAGAAGCTCCAACTATGAGCTCTATGCGAGTCTTTCGCACCGAATGATGCATGTCATGTCAGGCTTCTTTTCGCACCAAGAGGTGTATTCCATCGACGAATGCTTTCTGCATGGCACGCTGGACGACGAACGGACATACGAGACATGCAGGCGCATGCGTGAGACAGTGCTTCGTGGTGTGGGCATCGCCGTCAGCATCGGCGTCGCTCCGACGAAAACCTTGGCAAAGATAGCGAATCATTGGGCTAAGCAGCATCCTTCATCCCATGGCGTGACATTGTGGACTGCGATTGAACGAGAGTTTGGCGATGATGTGCTGCGTAGCGTGCCCATATCCGAGGTCTGGGGCGTGGGCCGACGCATTACCAAGAAATTGATGGGCATGGGCATGACCACAGCCTTGGACCTGTGCAGAGCCGATCCTGTGCTGATCCGGCACCGTTTTTCCGTATTGCTCGAACGCACCGTTCTGGAGCTGCGGGGCACGCCATGCATCGAAGATGAATCCGATGCGAGCAACGGTGCCAGAAGCACCCAGATTCTATGCTCACGCATGTTCTCATCGCCTGTAAGGGGCTTCTCAACCTTGTCGCAGGCCTTGAGCGTCTATGCACAGCAGGCGTGCCATCGTCTGCACCGTCAGGGCAGTCTATGCGGCAGCGTGGCGGCATTCTGCTCGACGAGTCCATTCTCCAAGGATTATTCTCACGTCGGCAATTCGGTCATACTCGATGATCCGAGCGACAGTCCGATGGTGGTCGCCAAGGCGGCATGCGAGGCCCTGCGCAACAGGATCGACGAGCATGCGCCCTACATTCGTGCAGGGGTCATGCTGCTTGATCTTAGCGACTCCGGGCATTTCAGCACTTTCGAAGGCATGGACGCCCAGCGTGACGAGCATGGAATCGGCACCGTCCTTGAAGATGCCGCCCGCCGGTTCGGGCCCAGACGAGTGGGCATCGGCTATGGCGGCATTCGAGGCAAGGGGCGCAACGATGCCGACACCGGTGCCAGCTGGACGATGAGACGTAACATGCTTTCCATTCGTGGCACGACCAGATGGGATGAGATGCCCATCGCCCATGCATGATCTGCAGGTGGATCGGAGGCTTCTCAATCGATCCGGGACTCGGGACCTGGATGGGCTACAGGCGTCGATGCCAGAGTCAGCGCTGTCACGATGAGTGCATCGTGCTCTATCAGGGCCTTCGCGCATGCTCGGATGGTCGAACCCGTCGTCATGATATCGTCGACCAGAACGATGTGCCGTCCGTGCAGCCCGTGCGCAGCGCGTACGCTGACGTTGCCGTGTAATCGTCGCATCCGACCTCGCGCTCCCCTGGCATGGACCGCCTTGATCGTTCGCGCGCTGAAGTTCAACGCCGATTGCGCCCGTGCGTCGATGCCCTGTCGCTGCAACTCGCCTGCGACCGCATAGGCGAGACTCAGGGTATGCATGCGTCCGCGCCGCATGGCCGCATAAGGAGATGATGGTGTCGGAACGATTCGCAATGAATGCACTCGGTGGTCATAGCACCATTCCACGAGCGATGACCTATGGACCAGTTCCGCCATGCGGTCGGCGAAAAACGGCGTGAGCTCCTCATCATGATGATTCTTCCATGAAAGTATCGCGGCTCTGGCAGAGCCTTGATAGGAAGCGCAGGAGAATGAGCTTTTCATGAGGGCATCTGCAAGTTCGCGAAATCCTCCTCTGCCGAATGCCGATGCACAGGTCTCGCAGATGGAGCAGTCAGGAAGGTCGCAGGCGGCGCAGCCACGAGGAACCAGTATGTCGATCAATTCTCGATAGAGACATCGAGCCGAATGGGCATAGGACCTGCGAAGTTCCGATGAGGATGCCGTCCTCGAGGCTGTGGCTGCCGACAGATTCCGCTCCAGTCGCCAGGTCGGATTGGGTCGGTCGGCATCGGGCCGGACAACGATGGTCTCTGCATGGGTTGGGTCTGTCATGGTCTGAACGCTAGCAAGCCCCGCATGGCATCGTAATCATCGAGGGTGAATGTGGTCGAACGTGGCCGCATGTGGCCGAACATGACCGCATGTGGCCGAACATGTCAGGGCGATGACCGCGCCGGCTTGCAGATGATGGATGTTCAGGAACGGTCAAGCGTCCTCAGCAGCGTATCGACGAATTCGACGGTCTCATCCGGATTGGAGACTCGGACGGGCATGGTCCCCGCCTGTGCGGCAGGATAATCGTTGCCCTGAGGATCCATGCGATCGCCGACGAAGATCATTTCGGAAACATCCACGCCAAGAATGGCGCCGAGTTTGCGAACTGCATACGCCTTGTCGATGCCCTTCGCAGATATGTCGACGCTTGTGGAGCCACCGGAACGCACCTGCAGATGAGGCAGGTCAAGGCGCACTGCAGCCGCCAGGGCGTTCTTTCGCGAATTGTCCGGATCCCAGGCATCCTTTGCATCGACCGGCGCGAGCTGGCCGAGTGCGGAAAAGGTGATCTGGCTGCCACGGTCTTCGATCTGCGGTCCCCAGGTCCTGTCTTCCCACAGATTCAGCTCATGCGCATGCCGCGTGAGGGATTCGATGGCGTTCCTGCGATCGTCCTCGCTCAGATCATGCGCGTAGACGCAGGACCATGCATCGTTTTCCCAGCGATAATAGCGCGTACCGCTCGTGGGCATGAGGTGAAGATGGGACTTATCCGTCGAATCGTCCAATGCCGCCAGCACCTGATCGCGGAACTGCTCGAACCTGCCGCCGGAAACGATGGCCACGGTGATCTCATTGGTAAGTCTGGAAAGGAGGGAAGCCATATGGTCGGTCATGCGCATCTTCGACCGTGCGAGCGTGTTATCCAAGTCAAAGGCGACGACCTTCGCATGCGAGCTCATATCGGTGACGTCAAGCTGCTTCCAGGAACTTGCGATTTCAACCTGTTCCACGGCTGTCTCAATCTCTGTGCCCATCGCAACGTTCCTTTCGGTCATCCAATGCTGAGAGCTTACACCATAGTTCCCCCTTCGAGTGCGTGCACATGTCGGCGTATCTGGTCGGCGCACCCTCTTATGGTGATAGGCATGGATCAGCATCCCTGGACGCGAGAGGTTTTCCGCGATCGACATGGCCGAGGCCAGCGAAAGCCGATGTTTGGGGCGCGTCTGCCTCGATATAGAACGAGGTCGGGCATTTTCGACAGTGCCGTTGCCTCACAGATCAAGCGTCTCAACGAAGCGTGGCCGAATCTGGTCTCTCCCGTCCAATTCGCCGTCGAGGATGTCCCGCCATCGGATCCTGTGCCGTGGGATGACGACTACAGGAGTCTTTCCAACTCCTTCCCAGCGGGACATGGCATACCTGCGCGCATAGTGCTCTATCGCATGCCCATGCAGATGCAGGTGGAAGACGACACCGAGCTCCAACTCCTCATTCGAGATGAAATGGTGTCGCGTCTCGCGGAGCTCTATGGAAGAAGGCCCGAAGAAATCGATCCGCAATGGGGATTATGGGGAATATAACCTCGCCTTGCGGTGAATAGGGATCAAGGACATGCACAGGCAGACCTTTCGACTGTCTGCACTTTCCCTCGCGTTTACGGATGCCTGAGTTCATGGATACTTGTGTTCACGTATGCCTGTGTTTACGGATGCTCACAGCTCGCGGGAACGATCAGCGCAGCACGCCAACGGTCTCGTTGACGGCGATCTTCGCATGCTGCAGCATCAACGATACCGGCTGCAGATAGCTGGAAGCGGCGACCTTCGCCTTGCTCAGGCTCGAGTCGGTCAATGAGATATCCCAGGAGAGAGCGTCATCGACGGAGGACTTCTGCTCGACCGTTATCGCAGCGACACCAGACCCGAGATCGTCGAGTGGAAGCGTCGATGCGGCATTGGATCCCACGGTAACGGTCTTCGTCGCAAGACGAGCCCCGTCGGCGTCATAGGATTCGATTACGGCGGATGCCTTCTGTGTGGATTGATTGGCTATCGCCAGAGTTCCACCGACATCCTTGGGAATGGCGATCGCACTGTATCTGGGAGTGCTCTGAGCCGCGATGATGCCGAAATCCTGCTGGCCGTCGCTACCACTGACGGTGGTCACCGCGGATGCATGTATCTTGTTGTCGGCAGTCACGGAGACTGCAGACACATCATCAGGCACGTCTCCCAGGTCAACCGCCGATACGCGATGGGCATCAAGCGTCACGGTCTTGGCTCCCTTGAGACCGGCCTTGGTCACCCAGGAAACACTCATTCGGCTCCGCTGGCCCGCGTATGCGAGCAGCCTGACGCTCTGCCCCTTGCTTACGCCGGGGAGAACAAGGCTCTGCAAGGCTGTTCCGTCAGCCGTCACGTAATCCGAACCCAGAGTCTTCAATCCGCTGAGACCGACGACCTTGACGACGGCTGCAACGGCGGTGTCCTTGCTGGAAACGGTGACGAACAGACCATCCTGCTCAGGGGCAGCGGCAGCAAGATCGTAGACTGACTCATTGCCGGCACTGATGGTGACGGTCCTTGCCGTCTTCAGGGCGAGCTGGCCTGCGCCACTCGTGCCCCACACGTTGATCGAGACTGCGGTGGCCTTATCCGTCGGATTCGCCATCACAAGCTGCTGAGTCCACCCGGTATCCGTAGACGGCAGGAGAAATGACTGAGACAGCGTGGGACTCACGCAGGATGTCGCGGACAGACCCTTCAAATCGCCTGTGGTCGCATGAGAGACCACCGAGGAGGCGGCGCCTGCGCCATTCTTCGTGTCCAGCAGCTGCGTGCTCTGCAGCAGCGAGTGCGAGTCCACGTCGCTCTGTGCCACGGAAACCGCAGCATCGTCGGTCGGATCCTTGTCTTCGAGCTGCGTCGCAACGGCAGTCCCATCGCTGTTTGGAAAAGCGGTGATCGATGAGTCATACACTGCGCCAAAGGCGGCATGGGAACTGCCTGAGGCCAGATTTCCAGATGAGGTCTGGAACTGCGAATCGCCATAGTTTCCCGAATCCGCCAGACTCATCTTCGAAGGGCAATAACCGGTGATCGTGTGCTGCGTCACCGTGTGGGTCTGCAGCGCCGACCCACCATTGCCGGTATCGACAGGTCCTTGGGATGGCTCAATGGCGACAAGCACGAACATCATCGCTAGAATGACGGCGGCCGAGACCACGGCGAGAGCGAGCTTCATCATCCTTCTACTGCGGGGCGTGGCCGCAGACGGTTCCCGAACCGCTGCGGCAGCGCCCGTCACGGGTGAATCCGAGGGTCGCTGGGACGAGATGGTCGTATGGCTTTTCTTCATGATCCTTCTCACCTCTGGCTGCTTCTCGTGCGTCGTGGCAATGCGACAAGGAAGTACACAATCAGGCAAATCGCCAGACACCACAGCCACATATGCCTGAATGGATTCTGCAGCGCACTGCGTTCGCCCTTCGTCGAGATTCCACCCTGATAGGCATCCAGCCCCGTCAGACGGAAGTATGTGCCATCGCTGTTGCTGACGACCGACTGCACCCCTGCGCTCGCCGTTATGTTGGAGATCAGGGTATCAGTCGCATTCTCGCTGCTCGACGACGCACTCCCGGTCCCGAGATTGTTCACATTCGCGGTAAACGGCACATATATCCCACCTATGCCCAGGCCCGTCAGCTCGGCGATCGCATCGTCGGCGCTGTTCGACAGCAATTCCGCCCCTGCCTGTCCTATGGTTTCGGTCGTGGAATCCGCCGTTCCAAAGCTCTGGGTGATGCGGGCTGCCGGAGAACTGTCAATGATGTCCCCATTTCCCGTCCTCATCACCGAATAGTCGATCCTGCTGTCAGAAACGGCAGAAAGCGCGATCACGCGATGCGAAGACTTCTGTGCAAGGTAGTCCCGGGCAACCATGGGAAGGCCTGAGCCGGAAGCCGTCACCGAACTCCGCGTAGAATCCAGCAGCGCACCGTATGCGCCCCAAACCATGATGCATGCAAAGAGGACGACCGAAAGAGAGACGCGTCCTGCCTTCGCGATCGAAGCGAATCCGCGCTGCGAGCCCTTGCCTATTGCGGGAATGTCGGCTCGCTGCGCCAGCTCGATGAATCGATGCACCGCCGTTCCCGCTATGAGGCACACGCAGGAGAGCAAGGCAAGAATCACCAATGAAAGCCCGGGAAGCGGCGAGGCCGCGACGCTGCCATCCGCATCCGTTCCGATTCGTATGCGAACGGACACGAGCGAGATGATGAGCCCCGCCACTGCCAGAATCCACATCATCCTTGAGAGTCGCAGTGCGAAGGGCAAGGCAAGGGCGCTGATGCCCAGGACGAGAAGGACCGCGAAGCTTGCCCACAGCGCGACTGTCAAGCCACTTCCCTGCAGCAGACCAAGCTGCGTGCCCTGCACCGTCTGCATGGCGAATCCACGCTGGATCATCTGCAACGCATTCAACGCACGTGGCGAGGCATCTATGGAGGATACGGGGATCTGGATGTCACCGAACAATTGACGCCAGGCGCCGGCCTGAAGGAATTCAACCGTGTTCACAAGCACAGGCGACAGGGCCAGGGCGGATGGGATGGGAATGAGCAGAAGCATGGTTCGATGCGAACGAACGATGACCAGGAATCCAGCGAACACGGCGATCAGAGGAAGCACCATCTGTGGTTCGGAAAGGGTGACGGGAATGAAGCATAGCGAGGCGAGGGCGGCTGACTGAATGGAAGGATGCGGCCGTTCGGGCATTTCGGTCCTGTACATGCCAACGGCTCTGAGAATGAAGGCGAAGGATGCTGGCAGAAAGATCATGGCGACGGCAAGGGCGACGGATCCGTTGCCATATATGCCGAGAAGCCATGTGGATGCTGCCCAGAGAAGTGACGTCGCGAATCGGATCACATTCGAACGGGTGAAGATGCCTGCAAGCGCCCAGAATGACATTGCCCCTAACGGTGCGGCAAGAAGGATCATCAGCAGCAGAGCGGTTCCGGCATGTCCGAAGGTCAGGACGTCGGATGCGAGAATGACGAGAAGGAACGGGGTCGGCGATGCATAGACTCCAAGCCCTGCGCCATAGGACCAGTTGCTCGTTGCTGCGTTCCATAGCTGTGTCCAGCTCGCGTCGAATGGAAGCAGACTGTTCGATGCCGCTCCGCCTCCCGTGAAGAGCGACATGACAAGGTCGTGTTCGGATGCCACGACTGCCGCAGTGCTGATCACCAGCAGCATGACGATCCAGAGCATCCTGATCCTCAGCTGTCTGTGCAGATGGGCTATTGCAAGAGGGCTGAGCAGCGTTACATGGCCCTGCTCGGCAAAGGCTTCGCTTCTTTCCTTCCATTGCCGCAGCTGGCTTCTTCCTGCGACGAGCATCCCGACTGACGAGAGCGCAACCGTCTTACCGCCTGTGAGTCGCCTTCGCGCCGCAACCGCCCCCGGAAGGAACAGGAACAGCCTCCACGGAGTGCAAAGATCGCATATCGCCTCGTAAGGCTGCTTTCTGAAAAGCCGTTGAGCGAACGCGGCAACTCCCTGAAAGACGAGCCATACCCAGATCATCGGCCACAGTGCCATGCGGCTGTCGGTCATGCGATATCGCAAACGAGCATCGGCCACGCTCAGATAGTGATTATGAATGGCGTCCGAATCGGCAGGAAGACCGTTCTTGGTGCGAATGCCCTCGTATCGTGCACGACGGTGCGCGATGACTGCCTGGGGAACGACGATCACCCTTCCCGAATGCAGGCAGATTCTTCTGGATATCTCCGCCGATTCGCCGAAGGTGCCGAACCAGTGATCGACTCCCCCGGTTCGATGCAGCGTCGACAGCGGCATCAGGGAGCCTGCCAGGGAAACGGCAAATACATCCTGACGGGCATCATACTGTTCCTGGTCCGGTTCACCGTCGACGGCGAGACTCGCCAGGCGATGCCTCGCGGCATAGTAGCCGACGTTGTGAAGGTCATGGTCGTCCCAGCCGACATGCTTTGCTCCGATAAGCGATGCCTTGGGAGCATTGTGCCATGCCTCTCGCAAGGCATCGAGACATCGTGGATTCTCCGGGCGGGAATCATCATGCAGAAGCCATAGCCCACGAACGGACTCTGGAAGCCTGGCATAGCTCAAAGCCTGCGAGACGGCGTGGGAAAAGGAGACGGCGCCCTTCGCGCGGACGAGCTGGACCTGGACGGTATGCACTTTCGGAAAGCTCTCCCCCAGGCGGGCATTGGGCTCAAGAACCTCAAACGACGTATATAGCGGAGTGGACGTGTCGCCGCTGCAGTCGGCGATGACTATGCAGCTGGGAAGCACCTTCTGCTTCAGGACGCTTGCAAAGGTTCGTGCAAAGAACCGCAGATCCTCCTCGACAGTGATTACCGCGGCGACATCCTCGGCCACGTCGGTGCGAAGAGATTGTGCATGCCGAGCCATGGCATCCGCAAGTATCTGCTGAATGCCCGATGTCGTGAAACCAACTGAATTCATACCACCAGTGTAAGCATAGGTGCAAGAAGTCAGGAGGCGACTTGCCCCTGCATCGAACGAATCGCCAGTCTCAGGCCTGCTGTTCCTTGTGATAGCGCCGTCTTTCCCGCTCGCTCATGCCTCCCCAGATTCCGAAACGCTCGTCATGCGCAATCGCCCATTCGAGGCAGAGTTCACGGACCTCACATTGAGCGCAGATTCTTTTGGCCTCACGCGTCGAGCCACCCTTCTCAGGGAAAAAGGCCTCTGGATCGGTCTGCGCGCACAGTGCCCTATGCTGCCAGGAAAGATCCTCACTGCTATCGAACAGTCCCCAAAGTTGGTTCGCCGATGCTGACGGAGAGTTGTCTTCGATGCCATCCCACATGGCTGACCTCCTAGGTGCATGAAAACGCACAGGCAGAGAATGTAATCATTGCTAGTAAATTACACACTTGTCAGCAAGCATTTGTCAATTAAAAACGCGAAATTTAGTAATAAACTCGCCATTTCAAGCGTTTTGCAGGCATAGTGTCACATGATGAACACATATATTTCACAATTATCAGCCGGCTTTCAGAGAAGGGCGGTCTGCATGAATTACAATTTAAGAGTTTATGAGGGAATATGGCACCAACGTGGTGAGGGGAATCAAGATATTACCTTGTGTTCTGGCAGGAAGGCTCAAGCGTGGCGTTGAAGAAACATACTGGTACGAATCCTCCCAATCTCGGTGGATTCATGGCAACTGCACCAAAGCATGGCATCGGCTTCGTCACCCATCACCATATCCTCACAGTGATATCGCTCGTAGTGCTTGCGTTCTTCGGCTTTTCGGCGACTTTCGCAGCCGCAAGCTTCTTGGACATCGACAATTCCGTGAAGTCGGCTGCGGTTCCCGTCCTTTCCCCGAGCAAGGGAAGCAGCTCGGCGACCACGCTCGACGAATATGCCGGAAAGACCCTGAACATTCTGATTCTTGGGCAGGATACCCGCTCCGGTTCTGAAAACGCCGCCATCGGTGGCAGCGATGGGGCGGAGGACCACCAGTCGGATACGGCGATGGTGATGCAGATCTCCGCGGACCGCTCCTATGTCAACCTTGTCTCCATTCCTCGTGACTCCCTTGTCGACGCTCCCAGCTGCACGACGACCAAGGGCACGGTGCCAGCACGATACAACGTCATGTTCAACTCGATCTTCGCATATGGCTATTCATACGGAGGTGACATCGCATCGGCGGCCAACTGCGCCATGACTGCCGTGAACGCGCTGACGGGACTCGACATCTCATCGTTCATCGTCGTCGATTTCGCAGGTCTGAAGGACATGATCGACTCCATCGGAGGCGTGAACGTATGCATTCCCGAAGACACGAAGGATTCATACACGAATCTCACCCTTTCCAAGGGCCTTCAGCATCTGACAGGCACCCAGGCAACCCAATATGCGCGCATGAGGCATGGGACCGGAACCGACGGCTCGGATATAATGCGAACCACACGTCAGCAGTATCTGGTCAAGGCACTGGTATCGACCGCGCAGTCAAAGAGTCTGCTCTCGAATGCGTCGCAGCTGTACAAGCTTGCGAAATCGGCGATCAGTTCCCTGAAATTCAGCGAAAATCTGGCGACCACCACCGGACTTGTCGGTCTGGCCATGAGTCTGCAGAACCTGACCACATCGCATATCTATTCTCAGACGGTGCCCGTCACGACTGCGCCCTCCGATTCGAATCGCGTGGTGTGGGCAAGCTCGGCTTCGAGCGTATGGGCTAAGTTCAAGGCGGCGCAACCGTTGGTGGAGTCCACGGCAAGCACCTCAAGCTCTTCTGGCAGCAGTTCGAGCAGTTCTTCAAGCAGTAGTTCGAGCAGCGCAAGCAGCGCAGGGTCCTCTTCCAGCACCGCGAGCGCCACATCGACGGCAAGTGCGACGGTGAACGCCAATACGGGATTGATCACCGAATCCGACGGCACTCTGATAGACCCGGAAACGGGTGGAACCGTGGATCCGGAAAGCGGAGCCATCCGCGACCCCAATACGGGCCAATACATAGGCATGGCATCGAAGTACATCAACTTCACGGTTTGTGGGATTACTGCACTGGATTAGAGCGGGAGCTCACCAATAGGTGCATTTCTGTGTTAAAGCTATGTCCAGAAACATAAGTTCGGAGGATACATGGCTCAAGAATCTGATGATGTGACATCCAACGACACTCCGCCCAGCTTTGTGCCGACCCATCATTCAAAGAATCCGAGTCAATCAGGGACGCATGCGAGTGCGGGCAACCAGGATGACCTGCCCAGCTTCGCCCCACGAAGAAGCTCAAGCCATAATTCACAGTCATCGGCGCCACGACATGACTTCCCCAGGGCGACACCACGAACTTCAGGGTCCGCCCGTCCACAGAGAGCGGCCTCCGCTGCCTACAGAAGCGGTTCCTCCCAACCCCGGGGCCAGAGGCGAGATTCGTCCCGGGACGTGTCGCGCAACGCTTCTGGTGATGGCAGACAGTATGGATCGCCTGCGTCAGGCATTCGACGTCCGCAGCGGCAATCGTCGGCGATGCGTCCAGGAGGCCGGAGAAACGGGAATACACGCATAAGGTTCAATGTCAAACGAATCGTCGCCGTCGTCATCATCCTGATCCTTCTCTTTCTTGCGGTCTTTGGAATCGGACTGTGGAATTGGGTCGACGGCCAGCTCACGAAAAAGAGCATGCTGACCACCGCCGCCGACACGACAGCGCAGACTTGGCTGATTCTGGGATCCGACCAACGTGACGGAACCGCAGGAACCGGAACCGAGGCGGATGCGCCGGGATTCAGAACGGATACCATACTGGTGCTCACCAAGCCCAAAAGTGGGAATAGCTCGTTGATTTCGATACCACGCGACTCCCTCGTGCAGGTCAACAGCACATACATGAAGATCAATGCCGTTGCCGAAATCGACGGTTACTCTGCACTTACCGGTCAGGTCGAAAGCATCACCGGACAGAAAATCGACCATGTTGCGATGATCAAGTTCGGCGGCCTCGAGAAGGTCGTGAATGCACTTGGCGGCGTCGAACTGTGCTATAGCACCACCGTCAACGATGCCAACTCCGGACTGAACTGGACTGCCGGATGCCATGTCGCGAACGGTGCGACTGCCTTGGCGTTCTCGAGAATGCGCTATTCGGATCCGACAGGTGACTTTGGCAGGGCCAAGAGGCAGCGTCAGGTGATAGCGGCGATCGTCAAGAAGGCTTCGAGTTCCTCGATTCTGACCAGTCCTTCCACAGTGCAGAAGGTAGCGAAGGCTTCCCTTGCATCGATTGTCGTCGATAACAAGACGAATCCCTATACTCTGCTCAAAATGGCTCTCGCATTCAAGGATGCCTCCGGCACGAATGGAGTCACCGGCAGCGTCTATTGGACGAACCCCGACTACTATCCGAACAGCAGCGTGGGATCGACGGTTCTGCTTGATGCCTCAAAGAACAAGTCGCTCTTCACCTCCCTCGCAGCCGGCACGCATGCGAAGGGTACCGTCGGCGGACAGGTGTGACCACGCCACCACGTTCGACCACACTTATGGTCGAACGTGGCATCGGCCATCCATGGCTGAGATACTGCATCGATGGAAAGGCATTCATACTCCGACGCGGTCGCCGCGGACTCGTCCAGGCGACGGAGACTCCGACAGGGCTTCTCTGTGTCGAAGCGGACTCTGGATCTGTTGCCAATCGTGATGCCACAGTCGATTCTTGCTCTGCTTATGCTGTTCCAAGGCCAATGGATGGCCGCAACGGTCAGTTGCATGGGCATCGTCTCATACGTGTGGATGAGCATGACACAGGGCCAGCTTCACCGATCTCGCTCCCCTGACGGCCCGAGTAGGCTTGGCACTGGTGGCGGCGCAGGTGACAGCACGGACGACGGCACCGACTACCGCACCAATGACGTGCGCATGAATTCGCGAATCCATGCGCAAGCCCCTGCCTTCGCAGGAGACAGCGCTGGCGGGCGTGACGCCTCCAAGGCATGCGTGCCAGCCGACAGCGTCGTTGAAGAGCTCTTTCTCAGACGAACTTCGGGCCTAAGCGTGTCATGCGATGGCGTGACCCGGCAGGATGTCAGCCATGCTCGGCTCTGGCAGGCGATCGTACGCTCATGGCTGCAATCACAGGCCACGCTTGGTCCGGAATCGGACGAGAGCGTTACTCTCGGCATGCGCGACGATGGCGAGTCGTTCAAGGTCAGTCTGCCCCTTCAGGGCCCTCACGCGATGATCGCCGGCACGACGGGTTCAGGCAAATCCGCGATGCTTCAATGCTGGTGTCTTGCCATGGCGATGCACATGCCGCCTGAACGACTGAATCTCGTGCTGCTGGACTTCAAGGGTGGGGCTGGACTCCATGCGCTCGAGAAGCTGCCTCATACCGTCGGATGCGTCAGCGACCTGCATCTGAGGCATGCCGAGCGCGCCTTGCGGGGTCTGGAAGACGAGCTGCGTCGCCGTGAGGCCTTGGTCGCGCGTTGGAGGCTGACCGATGTGATGGAGCTTGCCAATCCCCCGGCACGCATGGTGGTCGTCATTGACGAGGCGAATGCGTTGTGTCAGCAGATTCCCGATGCCATGACCCGGTTGTCGCGTCTGGCATCGTTGGGACGTTCGCTTGCGATCAATCTGATCGTCTGCAGCCAGAATCCAGTGAGTCAGCTCAGTGGCGACATCAAGGCCAATATGGCAGTCCGCATATGCCTTCGCGTTCAGGACACCCTCCAATCGTTGGAAATGATAGGACTGCCCGATGCCTCGCATATCAGCCCCAAATCGCCGGGAGTCGGCATCTTCGCGGACGGGGGCTCCGTCACGACATTTCGCAGCGCGCATGTCGACGATCGACGGCTGCTGATGGACAGTGTGAATGCAGCTGCCGCATTCTGCAAGGCTTCGACTCCCTCCCCCCTGTTCACCGCACCGTTGCCGATCACATGCGATCTGGGATCTTCGTCCGACGGCATCCTGGATGCACAGGATGGGCGCTTCCCTGCCGTGGCCAGACGGACGATGGATGGACATGGCACAGCTCCCCAGGTGGTCATCGGTCTGGAAGACGATGGTGTTCGCCATGGCCGCTGCCGTCTGAGCGTGGATGGCAACATCGCGATAGTGGGTCCTCCTGGGAAGGGCAAGACCACGCTGCTGCACAACATACGATATGTGCTTTCACGCATCGACGGCATGGCCTGCGACATGATTTCCGCAGACGCCACGTCGCTGCCATCATGCGATCGGGATCATGCTCGAGTCTGGTTGGTCGACGATGCCGATGCGATGAGCGATCCATCCGCGATGCATCCATTGCATGGACGATTCATGGATGCGATCCGGGATCCGAGAACATGCGTCCTGTTCTCGCTTGACTCACCCCATCATTTTCGACTTCATGAATACTGTCCGACGCGAATCGTCTTTCCCACAGGCGATACCAGCCTCGACATCATGTCAGGCATTTCCGCGCAGACCCTGAGAGGATTCTCCCCCGAAGACTTTGCCATAGTGGGACGGGCGGTGCTGCTGATGTCAGGAATTGAACACGTCATACAATGTTCAACTGCATATAAATACTAGAAAAATCTTGAAAAGTCGGCCTAATCGTGCTTTCCTTGATAAAGGCTCGGATAAACCGGGCAACAGACTTGAAAGAGGCGACCATGAGTAGTGCATTCGACTGGCGAGCCAAAGCCGCTTGCCGAGACAAGGATCCTGAACTATTCTTCCCAGTCGGTAACACCGGTGCTGCGTATCAGCAAATCGAAGAGGCAAAAAGCGTCTGCAGAACGTGCAAGGTCATCGACGCATGTCTGCGATGCGCCTTGGACACCAATCAGGATTATGGCGTCTGGGGTGGTCTGAGCGAGGACGAGCGCCGTGCGCTCAAGCGCAGGGCCATGAGAGCGCGACGTTCTCAGGCAATCCAGATGCAGGCATGAGCGATGCAGGCGATGCATGGGGAACTCATATGACCCCCACGCGATGACTCTGCGACGTTGACCAGCGTCCTGGAAATGCACAAGGGATCCTGTCGGATGTAGATCATCCGACAGGATCCCTTTCTTCATGCCCGGCGCTTAGCTGGATTCATGCATATGCCTTCGCCTTCGGTCATACCCGCATCCACCGGAGCGCAGTGGTTGTCTGCGCGATTGCCGCTGTGATTCCGAGGCCTTGAGCAGGTCGATCGTTCCCTACCGTTCCCTATCGTTCCTGGTCGTTCTTGGATTCCTGCGCCGCTCTCAGCTTCATCGACAGCGAGACCCTGGTGCCACCGTCACGACGCGGCCCCCATGTCACGGAACCGCCGAAGTCGTTCGTGACGAAGGTGTTGATTATCTGCGTTCCCAGACCCGATCCCGTGGACTTGGCCATGCCTTCCCTGGATTCGCTTCTGTAGCCGTTGCCATCGTCCTCGACGACCACGCTCAGGGTGTTGCCGCCTCTGCCCACGGATATGGTTATATGTCCCTCCTTGCGCCCTTCAAAGCCGTGCTCGACGGCGTTGTTGATGAGCTCGGTCAGCACAAGCGACAGAGGGGTCGCATCCTGTGCCGGCATCATCCCGAACTTTCCCAGGAAGGTTATCGAGATCCTCTGGTCCTCGGTCGTGGCCAGATCGACGCTCAGCTTGAGCAGGTTGGAAATCACCTTGTCGAAGTCCACGATCTCGTCGGCTGTCTGGCTCAGGCCTTCGTGAACGACCGCTATGGTCTGCACGCGGCGCTGTGCCTCCTCAAGCTCCTTCTTGACTTCAGGAAGCTTGGTTCTTCGGGCTTGCAGACGCAGCAGTGCGGAAACGGCCTGAAGATTGTTCTTCACCCTATGATGGATCTCGGAAATCGTCGCATCCTTCGTCTGCAGCTCCTGTTCGCGACGGCGCAGCTCGGTCACGTCACGGCATAGAATAACCGCACCGGAGCGTCCGTTCTCATCGATAAGTGGCAAGGAGCGGATGGAGACCGCTGATCGATTCGCCGCCAATTCCGAATCCACGGCGGCCTTCCCGCTCAGGACCAAAGGAAGGCTTTCGGGGACCGGATCGTTCTTGTGAAGCAGGGAAGTCCCGATCTCGCTGAGATATCGACCTTGCATGGTCTTCACGGAGCCCAGTCTTCTGAAGCAGCTCGTGGCATTCGGCGAGGCATAGCGAACGATGCCCTCTGCGGTGATGATGATGAATCCATCGGCCACACGTGCTATGTGCCGTTGGTTGATGATTGCATCGACATAGGGGAACTCCCCCCGTGCAATCATGTCAAAGAGCATCTTGCCGGCGTCGATGCTCTCATTCTCGTAGCGACCGTTGGATTCGCGGGTCGCCATGTTGGTCTCCCTCACGACGATTCCCAGGGTCTTGCCGTTATGCTTTACCTGAGCGTACACATCGCACACGGTAGAGCGGCCGATGGTTCTCACGCGCTTGGAGTGAAGCGGCGCGTCGAGCTTCATCGCCGAGTCGAGCTCGGCGGTCAGGTTGTCTGGAATCTGGTCGCCGACCACGTCCTCCGAACGAAGCGACATGACGGTCGACGGTCTGCACTGTTCGGCCACGACGTAATGTCCGTCCCCTGTCTGCAGCAGCAGCAGAAGATCGGCGAAAGTAAGATCGGATATAACCTGCCAGTCAGCCACCAAATGATGGAGCCACTCTCTGTCGTCATCTGCAAAATCAGGACGGGTAGCAAGGATGTGGGTAAAATCAGCCATGACCTCCATCATAATGAGACTGCCGAACTATCGATGTGCGGGAAACGCGCAGAGTTAGGGGAATTCGCAATCTGAACAACTTACGGTATCGTAGGTTACGGTATCGTAAGTTCTGGAGGTTCATGCATGTCATCTCATAACCATCTCTCGCCGACGCAGACCCATAACCCTCGCAAGCCGAGGCTGGACGTTCACGGCAGGGAAAAGCCGATGCTGCGCGGATGGATTCACGCAGTGGCGACGCCACTTGCCCTGGCCGCGGGAATCGTGCTCATATGTCTCAGCCCAACTCTTGGCCTGAAATGGGCCTGCGCCATATTCATGACATGCTCGCTGATCCTCTTCGCGAACTCGGCGCTCTATCACCTTGGCAACTGGTCACCGAAGCTGACCATGCTGCTGCGACGATTCGACCACGTAAACATATTCCTGCTGATTGCAGGTACATATACGCCTACATCGTTCGCACTCGCACCATTCTGGCGAAACCTGATTCTTTCTGGGATGTGGATCAGCACTGCAGTCGCCATACTCATACATGTCATATGGATCAATGCGCCGCGCTGGCTATATACGATCGTGTACATCATCTTCGGCGTGTCTGGCGTCGCATTCCTCGGGCTGTTCTGGAAGTCGGCGGTGGCCGGTCCATCCGTCGTCTGGCTCATTGTCTCGGGAGGAATCTGCTACATTGCAGGAGCCATCGTATATGCCTTCAGATGGCCGGACCCATGGCCTCGGGTCTTTGGATTCCACGAGATATTCCATTGCGGCACCATCGCCGGATATGCCTGCCATATGGTGGCCATCTATCTCGTCATCTGTCGACTGATGTAGTGCATTCCCAGCTTGTGGGAGCTCCGTTTCCAAGGGCTGACAAGGAGCTCCCATGAGCCATGACTGATCAGGATGCTATTTCAGTGGCTTCGATTCGAGGATGCTCACCTTGATATCCCGTCCGTTGGGTGCCTTGTATGTGACCTCATCGCCCTGCTTCGCGTCCATGATGGCAGCGCCGATCGGTGATTCAGGACTGATGACATCGTAGTCGGTCGCCACGGCTATGTCGCGCGATCCAAGCACATAGGTCACCTTGTTGCCTGCCAGGTCAAGCGTCACTATCGAGCCGTTGCCAACCAGGCCAGCCTTTGGTGCCTGGAGAATCTTGGTGTTGCGCAGCTTGACGATGAGCTCGTTGATGCGTCCCTCATTCTTTCCCTGCTCCTCGCGAGCGGCCTGATAGCCACCGTTCTCGCTCAGATCTCCCTCTGCGCGTGCGGTTGCGATACGCTCGGTTATCTCCTCGCGATATTCACCCTGTCGATGCTCAAGCTCTTCCTTGAGCTTGTCGTAAGCCTCTTGCGTGAGCAGGATGGTCTTTTCCTCTGCCATGATTCCTCCTTCAGTCGTTCATTGAGAACTCTATTGATTGAGCGGTAAGTGCATTGCGGCGTCCACCACAGATCGTCGAAGCCGCATGAATCCGCGAATGCGTTGCGGTCAGGCGCCCTGCGCGGATGACGTCGAGATAGCAAAAGACGCCGACCGCAGCCGACGTCCTTACCACCAGCGTTCAGCGCGTTGAAATGATGTCAACGACAAAAACCAATGTGTCAGAACCGCCGATTCCAGCCTGTGGCACGCCCTGACTTCCATAGCCATACTCTGGTGGAATGCTCACCAGAAGGCGGGAGCCGACATTATGCCCAGGAACGGTCTGATCCCAGCCCTTGATGACGCGGCCGACGCCGATCGGGAAGCTGGCAGGCTGATGACGGTCGAAACTCGAATCAAATGGCTTGTCAGAGCCCCAGGTGACGCCGTGATAGTTTACAGTCACGGTATCGCCCTTGCGAACAACGGGACCAGTGCCTTCGACCAGCTCGACGGATTTCAACCCGTCTGGAGCCTCGCCATCGAATTCGATGGTTGGCCTGTGACCAAAGTCCTCTGCAACCTTGGGCATATTCGCGTCTGACATATGTTCTCCTTGCCTTAAAATAACAAAGCTCTACGCTATAACCTTTTCAGCAATACCACAAGTTACAGCGTCGTTGGCCTGTTATCCTATCCGAGCCACACGACGACTGGCCATGTCGCGAATCAGGACTGTGCGATGTATCGGAACATCATGATCATATAGAACACGCCCAAGGCGGCTATCACGACGGTGACGATTCCAACTGAGACGACCGAAGCCAGATGATGCGAGAATCGTCTGGAGACCATCTTGGCCACGAACCATGCGATGAATCCGAGCACCGCACAGTTGAAGCCAATAGCAAGGCGCTGTCCGAGGGAAAGGGGGTCCGCGTCGATGCCGGCCAGAAGTGAGTTGAAGATCGCCGGGATGACGAAGTATCCCCATGCTGCAAACCCTATGAACCCGCCAAGTCCAAAGACAATCGGAGTCAGGCGCTCACGTAGGCCCTGCCTTATCTGGGCCGAAACGTAGTCAATCGCCCAGAAGAGGGCAAACCCAACGGTATAGCAGAAGAAGACCGCCAGCATGCTTGCGATGCATGCCCAAGGAACAAGTGCGAGGCCCACGTTGCTGGCCATGGCGAGAATGAATGGCGCACAGACGATCTCCCCTATGCAGAGAACCCCGGCGGCGCATATCACCTGCGTCAGTATCTCCGGAACCTCCCGGGCATTTCTGCGGGCCGGTGCGTTTGGCATATGAACCTCATCTCGAACTTGGGCTGTATGCAATGTAGCCTAGCACCGGCGAAAGGCCGGCAGGTAAAGCGTGCCCCAGGTGGGAATCGAACCCACAAGTCTCGCGACGTCGGATTTTAAGTCCGATGCGTATACCGTTTCGCCACTGGGGCAACGACGTCCGAACCGCTTGCACTGATGGGCAATCTAACCGGCAGCGGACAATAGGACACAATACCATGAAATCAGATCTGACCGGCAAGCATCCTTCTGCCGTAATCGAGGACGATTCCGTCAAGCAGCCCATGCTCGCTCGACAGGAAGGAATCGATATGGGTTCCGCGAGTGGCTGCCGCTGCGGCGACTCTCTTGAGGACTCGAGTCCAGATCAGCGCTCCCCCTCCGACGACGTCGATGCGTCCTGGATGAATTGCTCCAAGCGCGCCTCTCTCCTCGCGGCTCATGCGCAGCACCCGTCCATCGGCTTCGAAGATGCTGTCGAACCCAATCGTCGCGCCATCGACGGCATTGCGATCGTATGTCTCGCAGCCCATCGCTATCGCACTCATCGTGGTCACCGTTCCCGACACCCCGATGATCGTGGACACATCCTGAGCGGGGACATGGGTGAAGGCCTCGTCTATATGTGCGTCGATGTCCGCAGTCGCCCGCTCGATCTGCGTCTGTGTGGGAGGATCGGACAGCAGGTGACGCTCAGTCATGCGAACGGAACCGATGTTCATCGAGAAACCGGCACGAACCGTCTGCGCGGGAATGTCGACGCCATCTCCGCCGACAACGATTTCCGTGGAGCCGCCGCCCAGATCGACGACCATATATGCAGGGTCTGTCTGCTGACCAGTGGCCGATTGCTGTCCAGGGAGCTGGGACTCGCCAAGAGTTGCGGTCGCGCCGAGAAAGCTTAGCGCAGCCTCCTCGGATCCGGGAATGACTTCGGGTCTGACACCAAGAATGGATTCCACCGCGTCCTCGAACTCAGATCGGTTCGACGCATCGCGCGTTGCGGATGTCGCTACGAAGCGAATGCCATCGACATGCTGCCTACCGAGAACGTCGGCGAACTCCCTGACCGCGGCGTATGCACGCTGCAGGGCATCCTCCGCAAATCGACGGTATCTATCCACACCCTGGCCGAGCCTGATGATACGAAGCATTCTCGGCATGACCACATGCATTCCCCTGGCATCGACCTCAGCCACCATCAAACGTATCGAATTGGTTCCGCAGTCAACTCCGGCTATGGTCACTGAATCCATCAGTCTCTCCTCCAACACAGCTGTTCTTTTTTCATCACGATTCTACAATTCCCCAGTACCAATCGATCCCTCGCCATCGCCGCAGGATGGACGCTTCCCCAGACCATTCGAGCAAGACAATGGCTCAGAGACAGTGCCTCAGAGACAAAGAATCTGAGACAGAGATGCCCCCAGACAGAGATGCCCAGACCGCCGCTTCTGGACGACAGACATCAGAGAATGCTGCAGCGGCAGACATTGGGGTCGAAATGCCTATCCTCGCGGACCATGCGCAGTGCGATGTCGCCGATCGGATTGACTCCCTCGCCCATGCACAGGCTATGGGCAAGGGCCGCATGCAGGCATTTCACCCTGGTCGGCATGCCGCCTGCGCTGATGCCTCTGATATGGCTGTCATCGTCGCCCAGCAGGGCGGCAAGCTGAGATCGGAAGTCCAGGTATGCCAGATGCGCCTGTTCATAGGCCCTGGCGATGGCGTCGTCATGAGCTAGTGACTCGGATAGCCTCTTCATCGTGCCATCCGCCTCAAGGCTTGATGCTGCCTTGACCGCCTCGGGACTCGTGAGATAGAAGGTCGTCGGAAATGGTATCGACGCATTCAGCAACGGGCGCGTGACAACAGCCAAGGGACGTCCGCAGACGCATCTCGCGCCGACGGCGATCATGCCTCGTGGATAACGGGTCAGCTGTCGCTCGACCAGATCGATCTCGTCCTTGGTGGCTGGCGCTTCGAGCACTTCGCGCAGACGGCCTCTGACCCGTGTCCGCATCTCATCGCTGAGTGCGGGGCCTGTCTGCTCGACGGACGGGCTGCCTATGACAGTCTGGGAGCATTCCTGATTATTCATTATCGTATTCCATATGCCTTCATGCAATCGGGGACGACGCAATTCGTCTCGTACAGCTTGGATGGTTTCGCGGGTATGCAGGCCTTCGCAGAATGACGCTTCTGCCCGCGGCAAAGGTGAGCGTTCTAGTCCGAGGATGATGCGGATGGGCTCGCGGATGACTTGGATGAACTGGCACTCGAAGAGGATGACGACGTTGCCGTGCTGGAAGGATTGGAGTCTGATCCGGACGTGGATGACTTGCTCTTCGAGGAATCCCCGGCCTGCTTGTCGGCCTTGTTGAAGGAATAGGCCAACTCACTGTACCAAGGCAGCGTCGTCGTATCGGTGGAGCTATCGTCGGACTTCTCGCTCCCGTTTGATTTGGTGCCGGTGACCGCCTCAGGATGAAGCACTCTGACAGCCTCCTCGCCAGGAAAAACGAAGCCTAGGCGTTCGCGGGCCTGGGCTGTCACATATGCGTTGTCGCTCCACCGTGAAATCTGGTTTTCCAGATCCCTATTCTGGACGACAAGACTTGCCTCCTGCTTGCGCAGACCATTGAGTTCGGAAAGATTTATGGCATATGTATGGAAGGTCGACACGATTTCCACGGTGCCCAACAGAATGATGATCATGGCGATGAAGAAGGAAATCGGACCGGAATTGCCAATTGTACGGGTTGTGGACTTGCCCGTCTTCCCGGACTGCCGCGAAGCGGTGGACTTTCCGGAGGCAGAAGTCCCGGCAGGATCCACATGCGTCTGCCTGGATCGAGAGGATTCGCGCGAATCAGAGACGCTCGCCTTTCGACTGGCCTTGCCAGCAGCCACACGCCTTCCGTTCCTTGATTCCTTGCTCATTGCCATCCCCAGACCCTTTCGCCACATCTATGCCAACACATCTATGCCAAGTTCGGATTGCGGTCAAGCTCCACCAATGCCTGACATACGAAAATACCCGCCACACTCGACTGGGAATGTGACGGGCATTGCAATGTCAGTCTGCGCTCATACCACTACGCGACAATTCCTGACCTGCCGACTTGCCTTACTTGACATACTTCTTGCAAGCCTTGAATGCACTGTAGCCTGCATACTGCGCGGTCGAACCGAGCTCCTCTTCGATTTCGAGAAGACGGTTGTACTTGGCGATGCGCTCGCCACGTGCAGGAGCGCCGGTCTTGATCTGACGGGTGTTCTTCGCGACGGCAAGGTCGGAGATCGTGGTGTCTGGGGTTTCACCCGAACGATGGGAAACCATCGAGGTGAAGCCATTGGCCGTTGCCAGTTCGATAGCGTCGAGCGTCTCGGTGACTGAACCAATCTGGTTGAGCTTGACGAGCAGGGAGTTGGCGGCCTTGAGATCGATGCCCTTCTGCAGACGGACGGGGTTGGTGACGAGAAGGTCATCGCCGACGAACTGAAGCTGGTCGCCCATCTCGGCAGTGATCTTCTGCCATGCGGTCCAGTCTTCCTCTTGGAACGGATCCTCGATGGAGACCAGTGGATACTTCTTCACGAGACCCTTGTAGTAGTCCAGCAGCCAGTCATCGTCGCGAAGCTCGCCTTCGAACAGATACTTGCCGGTCTTCTTGTCGTAGAACTCGGAGGAAGCGACGTCAAGGGAGAGGCCGATCTGCTCGCCTGGCTTGTATCCTGCCTTTTCGATGGACTCGACGATGAGGTCAAGTGCCTCGGCGTTGGAATCAAGGTTCGGAGCGAAGCCGCCCTCGTCACCGAGACCGGTGCTCAGACCCCGCTGCTTCACCACGCCCTTGAGTGTGTGATAGACCTCGACGCCTGCACGGAGGGCTTCCTTGTATGAATCGAATCCATATGGGGAAACCATGAATTCCTGAATGTCGACGTTGGAGTCTGCGTGCGCTCCACCGTTCATGATGTTCATGTTCGGCACCGGAAGGATGTGTCCGTTGGTTCCACCGATGTAACGGTACAGAGGCAGTTCAGCCGACTCTGCAGCCGCGTACATCGCTGCGAGAGAGACGCCGAGGATGGCGTTTGCGCCAAGCTTGCCCTTGTTTGCGGTGCCGTCGAGTTCGATCATCGTGTCGTCGATGGCGCGCTGATCGCTTGCATCCATGCCAATCACAGCTGGTGCGATGGTGTCGTTGACGGCCTTGACCGCTTCGAGAACACCCTTGCCCTGATAGCGGTTCTTATCGCCATCGCGACGTTCCCAGGCTTCAGCCTCACCGGTTGATGCGCCGGAAGGAACCAGTCCGAGGCCCTGAGCTCCGTCTTCGGTCTCAAGAACTACCTCTACTGTTGGGTTTCCGCGGGAATCAAGGATTTCGCGTGCGTATACGCTTTCAATTGCTGCCACAACTTCTCCTTAAGACATTGTGTTGTTCTGACATTCCCCAGCGTAGTGCTTTTATTGGACGAACAGCGCGTGTCGTGAAGAGAACATTGTTAGCGCTCACAGCTTTCAACCCATATACGCTTGCACATGCTGACGAAAGTTGATGCACGACTCGTTCACCCGTATGCCGAAGTCCCATCGAAACCGTGGGTATGCATGCAGGCCTCACTGCAGGTGTGGATGCCATGCCAGGTCTTCCATGAGCTGCTCGGTCCAAGCCATGATCTGCTCGGAATCCATGGCAGGCTGGCCCAGAGAACCGGCAAAGGGTGCTGGAATCAGCAGAACATGCGTAACGGGACGGTATTGTGAACCTCTGTAGATTCGCTGTATGCGCATCAGCAACGATTCCTGCGGGTCGATCTTCGCGATGCGGACGTTCTTTCCCTGACCTGAGATTTCGGTTATGCCGAGCTTCTGTGCCTTGAAACGCAGACGGGCGACGTCAAAGAGCGTGTCGAAGTCCTGTGGTGGCCTGCCATAGCGATCGGTGAGCTCGTCTCGCAAGTCGTTCAGATCCTCCTCGTTCCTTGCGGCGGCGAGCTTTCTATATGCTTCCAGACGCAGTTTGTCTGAATCGATGTAATCAACCGGAATCGAAGCCTCGATGGGCAGATCGATCGTCACCGCCTGCTCCTCCTGGGCATCCGGCTCCTTGTAATGCTCGACGGCCTCGGACACCATGCGCACGTAAAGGTCGAAGCCGACTCCTTCTATATGGCCTGACTGCTCATCGCCAAGAAGATTGCCTGTTCCGCGAAGTTCAAGATCCTTCATCGCGACTTCGTATCCTGAGCCAAGGGCCGTGTTCTGTGCGATCGTCGCGAGTCTGTCGTGAGCGGTCTGCGTCATGGGCTTGCTTGGATCGTAGAGGAAGTATGCATATGCCCGCTCGCGGCCACGGCCGACGCGTCCTCTGAGCTGGTGCAGCTGACTGAGACCAAAGCGGTCGGCATGATCGACGATGAGCGTATTCGCGTTCGAGATGTCAAGGCCGGTCTCGATGATCGTGGTGCATACCAGCACATCGATGTCGCGGTGCCAGAAGTCACGGATGACATGGTCGAGCTGACGCTCCCCCATCTTGCCGTTGGCGATGCCGATGTGCGCTTCTGGTACAAGCTGCGCGATGTGAGAGGCGACGCGATCGATGTCTTCGACGCGATTATGGACGTAGAAGACCTGACCACCACGGAGCAGCTCTCGCTTCACCGCTGCGGTTATCTGCGAATCCTCGCTCGCTCCCACATAGGTGAGCACCGGAAGACGATCCTCTGGTGGCGTGTCCAAGGTGGACATCTCCCGAATGCCGGTCACAGCCATTTCCAAGGTTCTTGGAATGGGTGTGGCCGAAAGGCTCAGCACATCCACATTCGTGCGCAGTGCCTTGAGCGTCTCCTTGTGTTCGACGCCGAAGCGCTGCTCTTCGTCGATGATGACGAGTCCCAGGTCCTTGAACTTGATCTTGGGATTCAAGAGCTTATGCGTCCCGATCACCACATCGACAGTGCCATCGGCAAGCCCCTGCATGGCTGCCTTGATTTCTTTCGGCGTCTGGAAGCGGCTCATGGCTGCGACATTGATGGGAAAACCTTCGAACCGCTCATTGAAGGTCTCCTGATGCTGCTGCACCAGCAGGGTTGTCGGAACCAGCACCACGACCTGCTTGCCATCCTGGACGGCCTTGAATGCCGCACGCACGGCGATTTCGGTCTTGCCGAATCCCACATCGCCGCAGATCAGGCGATCCATCGGCATGGGCTGCTCCATGTCATGCTTGACCTCGTCGATGGTGGTGAGCTGGTCGGGTGTCTCCTGGAATGGGAAGGCGTCTTCGAGCTCTTTCTGCCAAGGCGTGTCAGGGCTGAAGGCAAAGCCCTTGGTGCGCTGACGGGCCGAATACAGCTTCACCAGGTCTGCGGCGATCTCACGCACATGCTTGCGCGCCTTGGCCTTGGTGGCCGCCCAGTCACCGCCACCGAGCTTGTTGAGCTTCGGAGCTTCGGCACCGATATATTTGCTGATCATATCAAGCTGGTCCGTTGGCACATACAGCTTGTCAGATGGCGCATTGCGCTTGCTCGGTGCATATTCAATGACAAGGTATTCGCGCTGCGCGCGCTGCGCGCCCTGACCGACGGTGCGCTGCTTCATGCCAATGAAGCGGCCGACGCCATGCTGTTCATGAACGACGAAGTCTCCAGGCTTGAGTTCCATCAGATCGATGCTCTTGCGCCTTCGCTTTGGCGTTTTCAGCTGACCTGTCGCGCTGGTTCTTCCTGTCAGATCGCGCTCCGTCAAGACCGCAAGTCTTGCGCCGCGATCAATGAAGCCATTCGGTGCGAGCGATCGGATTGGCGTGAATGTGGTGATGCCGATCTCGTTGATGACGCGCTTGAGACGCGAAAGCGTTCCCTGCGCTGCCGCTGTCAGAATGACGGTGAAGCCCTGTTCGATGAGTCCTTCGATTCCTGAACTTACCTTGCCTTCCCCTCCCCTGAAATTCTCGGGGTTCTGGGCATCGAGCTGATAATGCCCCTGAACGTTCGCATCAACGCCAAATCCAGTGAGACGAATTACCTCGGTATGCCCGAATTCCATTGCTGACACAGTCTCATCGAAGTCGAGGAAGCTTGCCTGATCAAAGCTGATGGGGGCACCGGACCCATGGCCTGAAGCTGCGACATGCCAGCTAGCGGCTAGGAATTCGTTCGCCGTCTTGGCCAGGTCTTCTGAGGATCTGCGAAGGCGTTCAGGGTCGTCGAGCATCACTATGGCATCGTCAGGAAGCAAGCTCGGCACCTGATCGAGATGATCCACCAATGCCGGAAGCAGCGATTCCATCCCTTCGACAGGTATGGCCTTGGATATGGATTCGAGCATGTCCTCCGCATTGTCGATCTTGCCGACAAGCGATGCCGCACGTTCGCGTATCTCAGGCGTCAGCTGCAGTTCCCTGCATGCCGTCGCCCAGATGCGAGGAATGGAATCGCCATAGGTGCGTTGGTCCGAAGCATTGAATTCGTGGATGCCGTCGACCTCGTCACCAAAGAATTCGATGCGTACCGGATGCGGTGCCGTCGGCGGGAACACATCGAGGATGCCTCCGCGAACTGCGAATTCCCCTCGATCCATGACCAGGTCGACTCGTGTATAGGAATTTCTGACCAGCAGTCTTGACGCCTCATCGAGTGCGAATTCCTTGCCATCTTCGAACACCAGCGGTTCGACGTCGCCAAGGTTGGCGACGACGGGCTGAATCAGCGAGCGAACCGGCATGACGAGCATGCGTATCGGACCGAACATGTCGCTGTTGGCGACGGGATGCTTCAGACGGCGGAACACGGCCATTCTGCTCGCAACCGTGTCGGCGCGTGGCGAAAGACGCTCGTGTGGCAGCGTTTCCCATGCTTCCAAGAGTGCGATGTCCTGCGGATTGCCTGGATACCATGAGCGTACCGCGGCTGCCAGCTCTTCGGCATCCCTGCCCGAGGCGGTGATTGCCACCACGGTTTTTCTCTTCGACGTGGCTGCAATGAGCGCCGGTCGTAAGCCTTCGGGAATGCCCAATGTGGTTGACGGATCGGTCTTTGATTGCGAAATATCAGTGTCGCCGATCACCACATCATGAAAAATCGGGTCATCTCTCAGATTGTCAAGCAGATGCGACAATGACCCCTCTGTCGGAGCGCCTTGAGATATGGCATGCCTGCCGCTGGTGGCTGTGGTATTCGAAAGTGCCTGCCATGTCACTTCATCGACCATTGAATTTCTCCTGAGCCTGTCCGAGGCCTTCGTTCATAATCGTTTCGACTGCGTCTGCCCCATCGCTTAAGAAATCGGCGAGGCGCGACTTCTGATCGGCATTGAAACCGCCAAGAACCCAGTTCACTGTTTTTGCATGGGCATCGCCCTGTCTGGCTGAATGCCCGACCCCAAGCCTGACTCGAGAATATGTGTTGGTTCCGAGCGATCGGTCAATGGATTTGATGCCATTATGTCCTCCGGCCGAACCACCGGCCTTGACCTTGATGCGTCCGAATTCCAGATCCATATCGTCATGAATCGCTATGACGTGCTCCGGTGCGATGTCATAGTACGAGCAAATGGAAGCAACGGCATTGCCCGAATCGTTCATGAAGGTCAGTGGCTTGGCCAGGAAAAACTTGCGTGGTGCCCCGGAAAGCCTCATCACGCCCTTGCCGAGCAAGGCCAGCCCCTTGTGGTCGGAAAGCGAAACGCTCCAACGATTTGCCAATACATCCGCACACATGAAACCCATGTTGTGACGGGTGCCCTCGTACTTCGAACCAGGATTTCCCAACCCTGCGATCAACCAAAAATCAGACGCCATGCCTCAAAACCAATCTTTCTTGCACAAAACCTCTCAGATTGTACCAACTGAGATGACGCAGAGCGCATGAGAAGTCGAGTTTTGCGGCAATTGCGAAGTATCACAGTCGTTTTTTGGCTTAAAGGGGACAAGCTTTCACCGTTTTCGCCATGAGATACTCAGCAATTGCCGCAAAACTCGGAATCTCGGATCATTGCGCGTTCACGGCGTCCTTTATTGCCTGCTTCAACTGATTCTGAGCCTGGCCGTATGCGCTGAAATCGCCCTTCTTCAAGGCATTCTCAGAATCTTCCATCGCCTGATTGGCTGCGTCCAGGGCCTTCTTCAAGGCAGTGCTATCCTTCGTGGAAGATTCCCCGCTCGTTGAACCGGCAGCTTCGCTTCCCTCCGAACTCGAATCGGACTGCTGACCGGTTGCATTCTCGGCATCGCCAGCCGAAGCGCCTGAGTTGCCGCCAAACACCTGATTCAACGCCTCGTCCAGGGTGTTGGCAAAGCCCACCTGATCTCCAAAGGCAACGAGTACCTTCTTCAACAGCGGGAAGCTCGTGTTGCCGCTGGATTGAACGTAGACCGGCTCGACATATACCAGGCCACCTCCGATCGGCAGGGTAAGCAGATTGCCTCGCTTGACTGTGGTACTGCCCGACTCGAGCAGATTCAGTTCCTTGGAAACGTCTGCATTCGCATTGAAGTTGTTCTGCGCCTGCCCCGGACCTGGAACGTTTGCATTCTTCGGCAATTCGAGTAGACGAATCGTTCCATAGTTGGCCCCGACCTTTCCTGCCTTGTTGCCGGCATCGGAATCGACGGAAAGGAATCCGGTCAGAATCTCGCGGGTGGAGCTTCCTGCTGGAATGTAGGTAGACGTCAGCGAGAACAGGGGCTTCGAGGTTCCTGGAGTCTTCATCGTGAGATAATACGGAGGCTGAAGCACGTTCTCGGCCTGATTTCGCTTGGACTCGACAGGGTCGATCGGCGTCTGCCAGAAGTCCTCTCCCGAGAAGAACTGGTTCGCAGAGTCCACATGGTATTTGGCGAGTAGCTGACGTTGCACCTTGAACAGACTTTCCGGATAGCGCAGGTGACTCATCAGGTCGCCTGAGATGCTGGAAATCGGCTTGTATTGGCCAGGAAAGACCTTTTCCCACGCCTTGAGCACTGGATCCTGCGGATCCCAGGCATACAGATCGACCGAACCATCATATGCGTCGACGGTTGCCTTGACGGAATTGCGAATGTAGTTGGCATTCTGCGATCCCAACCCCTTTACCGCTGACGACGTCTGCGTGGTGGAATCCTTGGTCGCAGTGCCAAGATCGACGGTCTGCGAATATGGGTAGTTTGCAGAGGTGGTGTATCCGTCGATTATCCATTTCACCCGACCATCGACGACTGCCGGATAGACGCGGCCATCGAGGGTGAGATATGGAGCGACCTTGGCTACGCGTTCCTTGGGATTGCGGTCATAGAGAATCTGGGAGGATGAGGTGACGCGGTCGGAGAACAGAATCTGATCCGATCCGAAGCGAATGGCATACATCAGGCGCGAGAAGAGATTCCCGACACTGGGACCACCATTACCGGTGAACGTGTTGGTGGCTCCCTCAGAACCCTTGGGATAGTCGAACTCCCAGGACTGCGTTCCCTTCGGCGAACCCACGATCGAATATTCGGGTGCGTTCGGAGAGAAATAGATCCTCGGCTCATAATGCTCCGAGTCAGTCAGCTTTCCCTGCGTCGGAATGCCGGATTCGAAGAATTCGGGCTGCCCATCAGCGGTGACCTTGTTGCCATAGGCCGCCACGACTCCGTATCCGTGTGTGTAAACCGTGTGATCGTTGACCCAGTTACGATTGTCATTGCCCGCGAGGTTCAATTCGCGTGCGCCGATCACCGTGTCCTGGCTCTTTCCGTCGATATCATATTTATCGACGGCCAATGTGTCTTCGAAATTGTAATATTGCTTGGATTGCTGCAGCTGACGGAAGGTCGGTGACACGACCTGCGGATCGAGCAGACGAATCTGAGCCGTGGTCTCGGCGTCTTCGGTCAGCGCACCTGACTTGCCGGTGGTGGTTGCCTGATAGTTCTCGACCGTAAGCTTGTTCAGCCCGAATGCAGCAGTGGTCGCCGTGATGTTGCGCTGGATGTACGGGGATTCCGTCTCCTGCTCGTTCGGATTCACCTTGAAGCGTTGAATGATCATCGGTCCGACGCCAGTGAGCATGATGCTCACCACCACCACGGTGGCAACCGCTATCGCCGGCACCCTCCACTCCTTGAGCACGGAGGAAACCGAGGCGCTGCGATTCACGTTCTCGCTCAGACTCCTGGCGTTCATGATCCACACTCCCACGATGATTCCTAGGAGCAGGGTAAGTACTGACATGACGATGCTCGCAGGAATGGTGACATGCACGGAGGTGTAGCCGGCGCCTGTGATTCTGTCACTCTCTTCGGTCACGGTGTCAAAGATGCCGAGCAATATCCGCGCTGACCAGACGACCATGTTGACGATGACCCAGATGCCTATCTGCCTGCGTGCATGCTTGGTCAGACTGACGATGCTGTGCCCATGAACCGGCATGGTCAGACGGATGCCGCTCATCAGAAAGTGAGTGATGACGGAGAAGACGAGACCTGCAAGGAGCAGCATCGCGAGGGCTCCCATGCAAAGCTGCAGGCCGGGAAGTATGAATACGAAGAATCCGTCATCGAGTCCGAATTGAGGATCCTTCGTGCCGAAGGGCTGCGCGTGGAACATCAGAACGATCTGCGACCAGTTCGAGTTCAGCCGCGATCCGAACATGAGGCCGACGATCAGGGAAATCACCACAGCCGTGCGTCGGGCGACCTTTGAGCTCACGGACTTGCCGACTTCGATCACGTCGCCCTTGACACGAATGGTCGACCCATCAGGCTCAGCAGGGCGCCTGCGAATGGCCAGAGTCGCGGAACAATAGGTGATCAACGCCATGACCAAGGCATATGCAAGCCAAAGGCCGATCTTGATGGCGAGCTGAATCCATATGACGGAGGCATACCCAATCTGTGTGAACCACATGACGTCGGTGATGAAATGGGCCAGCAATGCAATGGCGGCCAGTATGAGTGCGATGACCGCGACAAGGCCGATCAGGACCTTGGATCCCAGTGAATTGCGGAATGATCCCGAGTGCCGTGAAGTGATCCAGGACCTGCCTCGAGTTCTCCGGGCCGCGGCTGCAGCGCCGGAGCTCTCGCCACCCGAGCCGGCACCGTTCGCATGGGCTTGCCCATCACCGTCATGGGGGGAACGACGCCCATCTGAGGGACCGTTATCGAACATATGTGAAAAACCATCAAAAAAAGACATGCCTCAAGATTACATGAACCCCTCAAGATACCATTGAAAGCTATGAATGAGCTTAAAGATATCCCATCTTATGCTGTGCTTATTCTGCATAGACACCGACATGGATTCAGTGCGTTCGCACACCTGGGTCGACTGCTCGGAATCTCTGTCGCAGTTCTGGCACTGCTCTCGCTCAGCGCATGCGCCTCGCACAGTGCGACGCAGATCGGTTCCCCTCACACAGGAAGCTCGGCATCAGGCTCTGAATCGGTTCCATCGTCCATGAAGTCCGACATGGCAAGGACTGCGGCTCCGGAACCCCAGCTCAGCGGCAGACAGCAGGCTGCACAGCGAGCGAGGGCACGCACGGCGAATATGTCGATTCAGGATCAGGCCGCCCAATTGGTGATGGTTCCTCTTCAGGCAGGAACGCCGCCCACGGCGATACGTCAGGATATTCAGGGTCGCCACATAGGTTCGGTGCTGCTGTTCGGCAATAGCACAGCGGGCATCGACGCAGTTCATGAGGAAATCAGCGAAATCCAGTCATACGTCGATGACGGCGATGGTCTTCTCTTCGCCACGGATCAGGAAGGCGGCACTGTCCAGCACTTGAAAGGTCCTGGCTTCTCTGTCATGCCAAGTGCCGTGGTTCAAGGGCAGATGAGCGCGGACAGCCTTGAGTCCAATGCCAAGACATGGGGCGCACAGCTCCGATCCGCAGGAATCAACGTTGATTTTGCACCATCCGTGGATACCGTCCAGACACAGCCGCGCTCGGCAAACGCCGCAATCGGCGCGCTGAATCGTGATTTTGGTCTGGACGCCTCAGGCAATGCCTTGCATGCGAGAGCGTTCATCGAGGGGATGTCCCAGGCAGGAATATCAACTGCAATCAAGCATTACCCAGGGCTCGGTGCGGTTGCCGGGAACACCGATCTTACGAATTCAGGAATCACCGATGGCACGACCACACTGGACGGCGAGGAGATATCCGCCTTCGATGAGGCGCTGAAGTCGGATCCTGCGATGGTCATGATGTCGTTGGCGACGTATTCGAAAATCGATCCCGGCAATCCTGCGGCGTTTTCTTCAACCATCATGCAAGGACATCTGCGCGATGGCAAGAACTATCAGGGCATCATAGTATCCGATTCCCTCTCGGCGCAGGCGCTTGCTGATATTCCTGCGAATGAGCTGGGTGTGCGCTTCATCCAGGCGGGCGGCGATCTGATATGCGCTGACGCGCCGGGATACATCGATCGCATACTCGACGGCATCATAGCCACGGCCCAATCAGACACGGCGTTCAGACAGAGGGTCGCCGACTCTGCGACTCGCGTGCTGACATTGAAGTATGAAAGGCAGCTGATCCGATGATCGGCGCTCCATTGTTACTGGCGGTGTCGGTTTTACGGTGAACATGCAAGCAGAGTGAACGTGCAATCACGGTGAACATGCAAGTTTTGGGCACTTGCTGAAGTAGATGGGCCGATAATCGGCATGACACCGCACCGACCCGCAACGAATTCGGACGATGCTACTTCAGCAAGTGCCAAAAACTTGCAATATGGGTCAGCGCGTTCACGATTTCGGGACTGCGGCACGTCTCCTGTCGTGAATCGCCTGACGATAGACGGTTTCAACCTGATCCGCGACCGTGGAAACGTCATAGAGCTTCAGCAAGCCTTGCTCATGCGCATGGACACGCTCGGCCCAGATCCTGTCTGCAAGAGCCCGGGCGATTCCCTCTGCCAGCGCCTTCGCCCTTCCTTCGCTGTTTACGGTGAACAGAGCATCTTCGTCGTTCATCATCGTGCTTCGATAGCCCGGGTTGTCCCCTGCAAGCACGACATTCGATCCCGAGGCGATGGCCTCAAGCAGCACTATCCCAAAGGACTCGCCACCCGTCGAAGGGAATACGGCGACATCGGCGCTTGCCAGCAGCGCAGGCTTCTCGCTTTCCTCGATGAATCCGATGAAGCTGCATTGCGTATCGAGCTCGTCAGCCCGCCTCTGCGATTCGGCGAGCAGGGGTCCCTTCCCCGCGAAGGTCACATGCATGCCCCGCGGGAACAGATGGCGTCGCTCTCCCCAACGCAATGCCTCAAGCAGGACCTTCGCTCCCTTGCGCTCGACGAACCTGCCAAGGAACACGACATGAGGCCCGTCACCGTGGAACCGGTCGATTGTCTGCTGCCCGGATTCTTCCCTGCGCCTCAGCAGATCCCATACATCTACGGGATTCGGGATGACGCTGCTGTCGACGTGTGCGGTCAGATGTGCGTAGTCCGCAGCCACCTTCGACACCGATATGACCTCGTCGACCCTTCTGTGCGAGTGGGAATTGATCGCGCCCAGCAGCTTGCCCCCGACATACGAGAGCATTCCCGTAGGGGCAATGTGATACGTCGCCACCACTGCGGTCGCATCATTCGCCCTCGCAAGAACTCGTCCGGCAAAAAGTGGACTGTATGGGGCCTGGACGTGGAGCACGTCAAAATGAGTCTTCTCCAGGACCTGATTGATTGCACCGGCCTTCGAAAGGATGGGGATCCGCATGCGGTTGCCGTTGAATGCAACCATCACATTGCGCGCCAAGGGATGAATGTGCTCCACGGGCCGCTGCTCGGTCTGACCAACCAGATAGTGAACCTCGTTGCCCCGTTTCGAGAGTTCCTTGCCAAGGGTGAGTATGTGTGCCTGGACTCCGTCCAAAACGTCGAGCGTGTCGTCAAAAACAAAGCCAATTCGCAAGGTCATGGGTTCGATGGTAGTACGGGCATGCGAAGGGGGGCATTTCTCATCCCTACCACGCCGTTGTTCAGACATCTCCCAGCCCGCTTCATGACCCGCGTCAAGACTTGCCTAGCTCAGTCTCCATATCGTTCGCTAGCATGGTTGAAGCAAGGTGGAGGTCACCTTTCGCCCCAGCCAAGTGTCCGCAGCAAGCGGTCCGCAGCCAAGGTGTCCGGGCGTCTGCCAGGCGAGGCATAGGTGTGGCAGAGAGCGCCGGGCGAAAGCTCCCACAAGTGCCCTGCGAACGTTCAGGAAGGCTTCCATGAGCATCTGCCATGGTGCTCGGGAGACATAAAAGAGATTGAAGGTCACATCATGAATCCGACGGTTGGCATCGCTATACTGTATGTGCCAGTGGTGCTGTTTGGAGTCCTCTTCGCCGTATCCTTCTGGCGCGAACCACGACAGTTCCGAAATTCCATCTATCTCAGCCTGTTCATTCTCTGTCTCGCAACGAATCTGCTCATGGGATTCGGACAGGAGTGGATGGTGCTGCCGATCCTGCTGGTCATCGTCATGTGCCCGATAGTCGTGACTCTCTTTCTTGGCATCAATTCCGTCGTGGTGGCCAGACATGAGGGACTGTCCAGGACCACAATCCTTCCTGGGCTTCTGGCCTTGGCGATCGTGCTGTTCTTCGTGGCATTCCCGATACTGTCAGCGTTGCGCGCGCCGCAATGGTTGGTGGGCATAGCCGGTCTCATCGTGCTCGAGGGCATCTGGTTCTTCTTCACCTTCACTGCACTGCTGCTGTATTCATGGCTGTATCGCGTGCTGCCAAAGCGCAGACGATACGACTACATCATCATCCATGGGGCAGGATTGCAAGGCACCCAGCCCACTCCCCTGCTGCGTGGCAGAATCGACAAGGCGGTCCGTCTGTGGAATCGTCAGGAAGGCTTCGGCAAGCTCATCGCGTCCGGCGGTCAGGGGGCCGACGAAGCCATATCCGAAGCTGAAGCGATGAGTAGATATATGCAGGACAAATATAAGATTCGCGAAACCGACATCATTCTCGAGGATCGTTCGACGACTACCTTGGAAAACCTGCGATACTCCCAGTCGATCATGAACGAACGATCTGGAGGGAGCCGCTACCGCTGCGCGTTGGTGACCAGCGACTACCATGTGTTCCGCGCGGCGGAATATGCCCATAGGCTGCATCTCAAGGCAGACGGCATCGGCAGCCATACCAAGGGCTATTACTGGCCGACAGCATTCATAAGAGAATTCGTCGCAATATCCCTTGACCATCGCTCACCATATGTGATCATCGCCTGCATATGGCTGATTTCCGCAATGCTGCAATATTTCGGACCGGCACTGCCCGCCCTGTTTCGCTGATCGATAATTCCGCGTGGCTTCCGCGTTGATTCAGCCTTGATTCAACCTTGATTCAACGCGGAAGCCACGTTGAATCAAGGCGGGTCGTCAGATTGTCACGCCTGGGCTGCGCCGAGCTCGACGCCCTTGGTCTCGTGATGAATCTTTCCATTCTCAGAACCTGCCTTGATGCCATATTTGGCATCGTGGCGCAACCACCACGACGACAGCACCGAGCCGGATATGTTGTGCCACACGCTGAAGAAGGTCGATGGAATGGCGACGATCGGATTCGCGGCAAAGGCCTGCAGGGCAAGGGTCGCTCCCAAGGCTGAGTCCTGCATGCCCACTTCGAAGGTGATTGCCTTCTGCTGGGCATATCGGAACCCCTTCGGATAGATTCGGTACATCGCCTTGCTGAACAGATAGCCAAGCGTGTAGCCACAGATGTTATGGAGCATCACGACGGGAAGCAGCAGCGCGGTCTGGGCGGTGAAGAGCTTCGAGTTGTTTGCAGCGACGACGACGCCGATTATCACCAATATGGCTATCTGCGAAACAGCCGGCAGCGCGACGGTGACCTTGCCTACCTTATTGCCGAATATCGTGTGGACGATGACCCCAAGCGCAACAGGTATCAGAACGACCTGAACCGAGGTGAGGAACAGCTTCTCCACTGGAATCTGAACATAGGAGCTTGCGAGTGCGCTCATCAGCAGCGGCACCATGAATGGCGCGCACAGCGTCGAAAGCAGTCCGATGGATACGTCCAGGGCGACATCGCCCTTGGAGAGGAACGACATCACGTTCGAAGATGTCCCTGAAGGGCAGCATCCGACGAGTATCACGCCGACGGCAATCATGCCGTTCAAGCGGAAGATCCAGCAGAGTAGCACGGCAAGAAGTGGCATTATCAGGTAGTGGGCGACGGTGCCGACGATCACCATCAGAGGCATGCGAATAATTCGCTTGAAGTCCTCGAGACTCAGCGTCATTCCCATTCCAAAGAGAATGATGCTGAGGAAATAGTTGACGTAGCTCTTCGCCCACAGACTCGTCTGCGGTTCGAAGAAGTTGAGTATCGCCCAAAGCACCACAACAAGTGTGAACCACTTCGTAAGCCATGAGCTGAATTTCTGGACCTTTGCCATTGTATCGTCCACCTTCCCTTCGTTAGACCGGAAAGGTACGCCGATTCCAGTGTAAAGCAAGGTCGATGACCGCTATGTGAACAAAGTTAATAAATAATTATCCGTCAGAGTTGAGCGACGATGTCCTTTTCGATGCTTTCCGGAGTGGTCGTCGGAGCGTAGCGACTCACTACGTTGCCCTCTCTGTCAATGAGGAATTTCGTGAAATTCCATTTGATGTTCTTCGAAGCAATTCCTGATTTCTGATCCTTCAGCCACTGATACAGGGGGTCGGCCTGTTCGCCGTTGACGTCGATCTTCGCAAAGCGAGGAAACTCCGTTCCATAGGTCAACCGGCAGAAGGAACCTATCTCCTCGTCCGTTCCGGGAGCCTGACTGTTGAACTGGTTGCAGGGAAAGTCGAGAATCTCGAGTCCCTTTGACTCATATTCGTGATACAGCTTCTCAAGTCCCTCATACTGCGGCGTGAAGCCACATTTGGTCGCAGTATTGACGATGAGCAGCACCTTGCCCTTGTATCGTCCAAGACTGACGTCCTTGCCCTGAGGATCCTTGACAGTGAAATCGTAAACGCTCATTCCAGCTCCTTAGCATCGTTCCGGTGACAGTCTCGAGATCGCGTTCCTGATTCTCGAAGCTCACTGCCGCCGGCACATCGACCAATCCTTCTGTTCATTATTCACGGATCAGTCAGACGCATCAAGGATTTCAGCTGACGATGCAAAACCCACACTCGGATTCCTCGCGGTCGACGCCCTGCAGCGTCTTCGAAGGGCTGGCCAGGGCCTCAGCCGTGGGTGACCATGTCGATGAAGTACCTGTGCATCGATGGATCATCATTGAGCTCAGGATGAAATGACGTGACAAGCATGTTCCCCTCCTGGGCAGCCACGACATGGCCATCGACCCTGGCAAGCGCACGCACGCCCTTGCCGACTTCTTCGATGTATGGGGCCCTGATGAAGGTCATCGGTATCTCCCCCACTCCTGACAGCGATTGCAAAGCGAAGAAGGAGCCAAGCTGACGACCATAGGCGTTGCGCTTTGCAGTGATATCCATGATTCCAAGATGGGTGTCCCCATCTTCGACACGCTTTGCGAGAAGCAGCAGACCCGCACATGTGCCGAAGGTCGGCAATCCATTCTCGATAAGCCGACGCATCGGAGCCAGCATATGGAGGTCTTGAAGAAGCTTGCCCTGCACGGTGGATTCGCCGCCAGGAAGAATGAGACCGTCCAGATTCTGGTCGAGGTCGCGTAGCTGGCGGATTTCGACTGACTTGACACCCAATGAGGCGAGCATGCTTTCATGCTCTGCGAAGGCACCCTGCAAGGCAAGAACGCCAATGACCGGTGCCGCTGCGGAAACGCCGCCCGGCACAGAGTCTTCCGTCGCATCCATCACTTGCCACGCTCCGACATCAAGACGGCTATCTCATGCTCATTGATGCCAACCATGGCTTCGCCAAGACCCTCGGAGACGCGCGCCACCAAATCCCAGTCCTGATAGTTAGTCGTCGCCTGGACGATCGCCGAGGCACGCTGGGCAGGATCTCCCGACTTGAAGATGCCCGAACCGACGAACACACCCTCCGCACCAAGCTGCATCATCAGAGAGGCGTCGGCAGGCGTCGCCACACCGCCGGCAGCAAAGTTCACCACAGGCAGCCGACCGTTGTCATGAACTGACTGCAGCAGCTCGACAGGAACCTCAAGCTCCTTCGCCTTTTCGAACAGTTCGTCCGCACGCAGGGCTGCAACCTCATGAATCTGTCTGTTCATCTCGCGCATATGCCGTACTGCCTGAACGACGTCACCCGTTCCCGGCTCGCCCTTGGTCCGGATCATCGAAGCGCCTTCGGCGATCCTTCTCAAGGCCTCGCCAAGATTCTTCGCTCCGCACACGAAGGGAACCGTGAAAGCTGTTTTATCTATGTGATATTTGTCGTCGGCAGGCGTCAGGACCTCGGACTCGTCAATATAATCGATGTCGATCGCCTGCAGGATCTGAGCTTCTACGAAATGCCCGATGCGGACCTTGGCCATGACCGGAATCGATACCGCCTGCTGAATCCCATGAATCATCTTGGGGTCGCTCATCCTCGAGACACCACCTGCGGCACGAATATCCGCTGGAATGCGTTCCAGGGCCATGACGGCGCAAGCTCCGGAGTCCTCGGCTATCACCGCCTGCTCCGGAGTGGTGACATCCATGATGACCCCACCCTTGAGCATCTGTGCAAGATTCTTGTTCAATTCATATCTGTCGTTTGTCATGCGACCAAGACTACCCGCATCCGCATTACAGACAGGAAACATCGGCGAATGCGGACAGCCACGAAACGCTGCGACGCGCTGTGCATCACTGCATGTGCCGCATGCGCGACTCGGCGGAATCCTTGGCGCCGGTAAGCCTGTATACATCGAAGACGCCGTCGATCTTGCGAACTGCGGACAGCAGACGGTTCAGATGCTGCGGGTCGGCCATCTCGAAGACGAACTGGCTGACCGCGACACGATCCCGGCCAGTCGCCTGGCTTCCTGACAGGATGTTCACACCGTGATCGGCAAGAACGCGGGTCACATCGGAGAGAAGATGCTGACGGTCGAGCGCCTCGACCTGAATCTTGACCATGAAGGATCCCTTGGTGCTTGTCCATGAGACGGGCACGATGCGTTCAGGCTGGCGTTTCTTCAGATCGATGAGGTTCTGGCAGTCCGAGCGGTGTACGGAAACGCCCTGGTTTCGTGTGATGAATCCTTCTATCTCATCTCCGGGAACCGGCGTGCAGCAACGGGCGAGCTTCACCCAGACATCGCCGACTCCCTTGACCGAGATGCCCTGCGAACCACTCTCCTGCGGCCCTTCGAACTTGCTGAGAGGGAGCGCTTCCTGCTCAACCTCGTCATCGACCTCAGAGGGTCCGGCATCCTTGACCAGCCGCGAGATCACATTCTGGGTTGAGATCTGTCCTTCGCCCAAGGCTGCATAGACGGCCTCGGCATTGGGATAGTTGAGTTCATCGGCGATTCCGATCAAGGCCTCGTTCGATAGAAGACTCGCCACTGGCAGATTTTGCTTCCGCAGGGCACGCGTCAGGTCATCCCTGCCTTCGTCTATTGCCTCTGAACGGCGCTCCTTGCTGAACCATTGACGAATCTTGTTGCGCGCCTTCGGACTTTTGACAAAGCTCAGCCAATCCCTGGAGGGTCCGGCATTCTCCGAATTGCTCGTGAGAATCTCTACCGTATCGCCATTTTCCAGCTCGGTATCGAGAGGAATCAAACGCCCATTGACGCGCGCACCCATCGTGCGATGTCCGACCTCGGTGTGCACGGCGTATGCGAAGTCGACTGGCGTCGCGTGGGCAGGCAACGAGACGATCATGCCCTTCGGCGTGAAGACATAGACCTCGGCAGATCCCAGGTCCTCCTTGAGCGAGCCCAGGAACTCGTCGGAATCGGGCGTCTCGCTGGTCCAATCCGCAAGCTGCTGAATCCACTTGAGATTATCGGCTTCGCTCAGTTCGGAACTCTCCTGGGTCAGACGTTTCTCATCGTTTTTGTCGGGTTTCGAAAGCACACGCCCAGCCGTGGCATTCTCCTTGTACTTCCAATGCGCAGCGATGCCGAACTCGGCCCGGCGATGCATGTCCCAGGTGCGAATCTGAATCTCGACTGGCTTGCCGCCAGGTCCCACGACCGTGGTGTGCAGGGACTGATACATGTTCAGCTTGGGCATGGCGATGTAGTCTTTGAAACGACCAGGCACCGGATTCCATCGAGCGTGGACGGCTCCCAGAGCGGCATAGCAGTCCTGAATCGAATCGACGAGAATGCGGACACCGACCAGATCATAGATGTTCGCGAAATCATGACCCCTGACGATCATCTTCTGATAGATGCTGAAATAGTCCTTGGGGCGTCCAGTGACCACGCCATCGATGCCCTGATCGTGAAGATCGTCCTTGATCTCATGCAGGATCTGCTTCAGATACACGTCCCTCTGACCGGCCCTGCGAGCCACCAGCACGACTATCTCGTTGTATATCTTGGGATAGAGGACCTTGAAGCTGAGCTCCTCGAGCTCTGTCTTGATCGCATTCATTCCCAGACGGTTCGCAAGAGGCGCATAGACGTCGAGCGTCTCGCTCGCCTTTCGTTGCGCGCTGGAGCTTTTCACATACCGCCAGGTTCTCGCGTTATGCACTCGATCGGCGAGCTTGACCACGAGGACGCGAACGTCACGGCTCATCGCGACGACCATTTTCCTGATGGTCTCGGCCTGCGCCGAATCGCCATAGTCCATCTTCGTCAGCTTCGTGACTCCGTCGACCAGACCGGCGACCGTGTCTCCGAATTCATCGCGACACTGATCGAGGGTGTAGTCGGTATCCTCGACCGTGTCATGCAGAAGCCCCGCGGATACCACGATCGGCCCCATGCCGAGATCCGCAAGTATCTGTGAGACGGCAAGCGGATGGATGATGTACGGCTCGCCAGACTTGCGACGCTGCAGACGATGCTGAACGACCGCGCGGCGATACGCACGGGGCAGCATGGACATGTCTTCATCGGGATGATGGTATTGACAGACCTTCACGATGGGCGCCAATGGATCGAGGGGGTTGTCGCTGATCTCGCATCCAAGCGAACGCGACGAGAAGTCCTGAAGTCGCTCGTTCGCGTCCCGTCCATTCGTTCTGCCCATGCGCTCCGCCTGCCCACTGAGTCTGGCGTCGAGACTTTCCAAGGGGCTATCGGCGGGATTCTCTGCAGATCGGTTCAATCGCTTCGCATGCTCATCCGCTGTGCTTGCCATGATTCCTCCCTCTGCAGGTATGACTTCATCATCCTACTCGTGTACGCGTCGTTCGCTTGCATTCCTCTCCCGGAGCCATTCGCCAATGCGGTCGGCGAATGGCGAGGCAAGGTCGGTCCACACCGAATTCAGTCCTCAGCGGACTCCCGTGGAGCCAAAGCCACGATCCGATCTGTCTGATCCGGGTAGCGTCTGCGCCCTTACGAAGCGTGCCTCGACGTAACGCTGAACGACCATCTGTGCAATCCGATCGCCCTGGTGGAAGGAAACGGATTCATGAGGATCAAGGTTGATCAGCGTCACCTGTATTTCGCCACGGTACCCTGAATCGATCGTTCCCGGCGTGTTCAGGACGGTGACACCCTTCTTGGCCGCCAGTCCGGAACGCGGATGCACGAGTGCCACATATCCGGCCGGCAGAGCAATGCGGATTCCGGTCGGAACCAGCCTGCGCTCGAAGGGTCTGAGGGTGAAATCGATGGTGGTCCGCAAGTCTGCGCCGGCATCGCCTGCATGCTCATAGGCAGGAATGCGAGAGTGCTCACCATCCTGCAGGACGATGAGCACCTCAGTGTGTTCCGGTTCGTTATATTGCTCGTCGAACGACATCAGGCGGCGCACTCCTTGCATACCGGCTGACCATCCTTGTCCATATATGCCAGCTGGCTGCGGTGCTTCACCAGGAAGCAGACAGAGCAGATGAACTCATCGCCCTGCATGGGAATTACCGTCACCGATGAATCCTCGTTGCTCAAGTCAGCTCCGGGCAATTCATAGTCTTCGGCAATGGCATTCTCATCGTCATCAATGTCGTTCGACGAATTTTGCGACCCTTTCCCAAGCGCCTGCAAGGACTCCTCATCGTCATCCTTGTTGCGTGGGGAATCATAGTCCTGAGCCATTGTTTTCCTTTCGTCATAACGTGGTTCTGTGCCAAGCACTGCGCCATAGGATACACGATTTTTAGTCAGGCACACGAACTTCGACATAAATACCCATAAAACGCCGTAGTTAGTGCACAATAGAATGGACGTGTTGGAAGGAAGCTAGGTGCGGATATGCCCGAAGAACCCCTAAGAATTGCGCAATTTGACCATGTGAGTGACGGTGGAGACCTTGTCTTCGTTTTCGACCACCGGCATTTCGCTGTGCGCGTGGATGACTCGCTCGAGCGTGGCATTCTTGAGGCCAAGCAGATTCGCGCCGAGGAAGAGGGATATCCCTCACCACAGGCATCCTCTGCGCTGCCTATCTCCAGAATTCAGTCGTTCATACGAGCCGGTGCCGATCCCGAGGCCGTCGCCCGACAATTCAACATTGCACAGGCGCTGGTACGCCGCTTCTCGATGCCCGTCGAAACTGAGAAGAAATATGCCATAGATCAGTTTTTGACTGTCGCAGTTCCGCCGAATTCCAAGGCGAAGAGCTATGGTGACCTCATTGAGATGACATTGAGGAACGCACGCATACCGATGGCTTCGATCACATGGTCTGCAACACGCCGAGGTCATGAACCGTGGAGGATTCGTGCACAATTCCAGTCCGCAGGTCGGATAATCACGGCCGACTGGAATTGGAACATAAGGGACAATTCCGTCAGCCCCGTCAACAGGCAGGCAAAGCGCCTTATCGGATTGCCGGACAAGGCCCTGCCCACCGAGAAATCCTCGCTCGATCAGGCGCTCGACGGCAGAGGTCCTCTCCCCTTCTCATGGATGGAGCACGATGAGGATGCCATCTCCGAAGATGAGACTGGAAGCGGCACGGATGAGACTGCAAGCGGCACAGACGCACAGCCTCAGGCATCCGAGATCACGAATGGAAGCCATCAGGGAATCGCGCGAGCGTCAGCGCTTCGCAAGCCTTCGGACAAGGGCAATGCTGCCGACGGCGACAACCTGCGAGGCTCCGACTACAATCACGCATCCTCCGCGGATTCCGGGCTTGTGGATTCCGGACTTGTGGATTCCCAAGGCATCGACCTGCAATTCGCTCCGCAGAACACGGACATTCCTGACGTGAGCAGCCACATGGCCTACGTCGAAGGGGATGCCGCCTCACCCAAGGATGCGACCGATGAAGCCCTCGAAGGCAAGGATCGCAGATCCAGCGGACGCGAACCTCGTGCAAACCGGTACAGTTCGTGGATGTATAAATCGTCCCAAGACAAGGCGGGTCGGCAGTCCACCAAGGATGCCGGTGATCTTCGACATGGATCGTCAGGCAAGGGCAGCGGAAGCGTCCCTGTCTCCGCCCATCCGGCAGACGGGACTGATGGGCGCGCTGCGTTTGAGGAACCGTCCAACTCGAATCCACAGCGTTCGGACTCTCACGCCACCGGAACCAGCTCAGCGAATTCCACCGCACATGGTCAGGAGACGTCGAAGAAGAAATCAGGACGTTCCGCAGTGCCAAGCTGGGATGAGATTCTTTTCGGAGATTGATCGCAGCCCTTTCGATCACACCTCGATCACACCTCGATCACACCAGGTCAATCAGGCATGGAATGTCCGTTTCCATCATGGACCGTGAACCATGCACTCCGGGCAGGCGCGTCGCCCCATCCCTTTGGACATGCGAATCGACGAGGGTCGCATGATCATTCATGAGCGCAAGCACATCGCCCAGCATGGGCTCCACCTCCGGCTTGACCGGACCGAACAGTCCTGAGGCAATCGCCTCCTGCCTTGTGTGGACCTCTGCGAGCTCGCCAAGCTCCTCCTGCCACCTGCCTGCGATGTCTCCGGCATCGTCGCCTTCCTCGGCATAGGCCATGACGAAACGCGGCTCACCTCCATAGAACCTGACTCCATCAAGCAGCCTTGGATTTGCGGCCATGTCGATTCTCTGGTCAGGATCGGCCTCAATCATCCCATGATCGGCGACGATCACGATCAGCGTGCCCTTGGGGGCGTTGCGATGCAGCATGGCAAGCTGAGAGTCGATGGTTTCGAATTGGGCGATCCATTGTGGCGATTCCCAACCGTATTCATGCCCGGTCTTGTCAACATCACGGATGTATAGGTAGGTCAGTCCAGGCCTGCGAGCGGCCCTGCATGCCTCGAGGATCCTCTCGTCGGCATCGTCATGCCCGATGTAGTCCGTTACTCTCAGAGCAGCCTTCGTCAGCGCGGAATCCGCGAACTCCGGCAGCCCTGACGATGTGACCCGAACGCCCTGGTCATGCAGCCGTTCGAAAATCGTGGGCTCACGCTGAAGCTTCTCCGGTGGCACGGCATTCCTGAACTGAATCATCTGGCTTATGCGATCGTTGTAGGGGTTGAGCTGCGTGTAGCCGGTCATGGCGGTTTTGCCTGGGCACGTTCCCGTGCCGAATGCCGCCATAGCCACGACTGTGGTGCTTGGCTGGCACGTCGAGATGGGGCGCGCATTGGCATCGTCCTGCAGCAGACTGCGCAGATACGGCGCGTGACCGACCCGCGTCGCCACATTCCAAAAGCCCATGCCGTCGACCAATACCACGATTGCCGACCTGCAGTCAGGGAATCCCAATGTCTCCTGCAGCGCCTTCGGATCTCGGTGGATTGCGGTCTGGACGGGATGGCCGATGGCACTGCTGATCGCAGGCAGCACCGCGGAGATCCTGTAGGCGCCTCCCCTATGGAACCCGTCCGCACTGGGTTCGGGAATTTCATCGCCATAGTCGGCGATGCTCACATGTTGCAATAGGCTTTTCTCTTCAGGTATTTCGACGCTCATGCCTTTCATTGAACTACTGGTGCGCGATATTGCCCATGTGCGCACCCTTCAGAGGCACAGCGATCGAATCCTGCCCGCTGCAGCGATTTCAGCAGAGAATTCATTCGTGGGAACATACGCTATTCCGCACATCCGGTAGAATTGTCGAGTTTGCTGGAATCATGGGAGACACACTGGCCTAGCGTGTGTTGGATAATGGTTGCCGGTACAAGTCATAGAGCGAGGAGTTTCATTCATGGCATCGCGCAGAAAGCCGCCGTTCGATCCAAGAAGCGTCAAGGAGCACATCGTCGAAACGCCTTTGGGCGATGAGATGAGCAAGTCCTTCCTCGAATACGCATACTCGGTCATATACGCGCGAGCCTTGCCTGATGCACGCGACGGTCTCAAGCCCGTGCAGCGCAGGATCGTCTACCAGATGGGTCAGATGAACCTCACCCCTGACAAGTCCTATATGAAATCCGCCCGAGTGGTGGGTGAGGTGATGGGAAAACTGCACCCGCATGGCGATTCGGCCATCTATGAGGCCATGGTGCGTCTGGCACAGCCCTTTGCAATGCGTCTGCCTCTCGTCGATGGTCATGGGAATTTCGGTTCGCTGGATGACGGACCTGCCGCATCGAGATACACGGAGGCCCGTCTGGGACCGGCGGCGCTGGGCATGAACGAGAACATCGACGAAGACACCGTCGACTTTTCTCCCAACTACGACAACAAGCTGCAGGAACCGGTCGTCCTGCCTTCGGCATTCCCCAATCTGCTGGTCAATGGCGCCTCCGGCATCGCCGTCGGCATGGCAACCAACATGGCGACCCACAACCTTGGTGAGGTCGTTGCGGCAGCCAAATGTCTTATGGACAATCCAGAGGCGAGCCTTGAGGAGCTGATGCGCTTCGTTCCCGGTCCGGACTGGCCGACCGGCGGCATCATCGTCGGTCGAGATGGAATCCGCGAGGCCTACGAGCATGGCCGTGGGGCTGTGATAACGCGTTCGGCGACCCATGTCGAGAATGTCACCGCACGCAAGAAGGCGATAGTCGTCACCGAACTCCCATTCATGGTAGGTCCCGAGCGTGTGCTCGAGCGCATCTCGGAATGCGTGAAGAACCGCAAGCTCGAAGGAATATCAGGGGCCATCGATCTCACCGACCGACACAACGGAACACGGCTGGTGATCGAGATCAAAACAGGCTTCGACCCCGACGCCGTGCTCGCACAGCTCTTCAGGCACACTCCTCTGCAGGAGTCCTTCACCATCAACAACGTTGCCCTTGTCAACGGAAGGCCACGCACGATGGGGCTGAAGGAGCTGCTCAGCGTCTGGATCGATCATCGACGCTCGGTGGTCAAGCGTCGCAGCGAATATCGAAGGCGCAAGGCGCTCGAAAGGCTGCACTTGGTGGAGGGACTGCTGCTCGCCCTCATCGACATCGACGAGGTCATCCAGGTCATCCGCAGTTCGGAGGATGCCGATGCCGCAAAGACCCGCCTCATGGCCGTGTTCGAACTCGATGAGGTGCAGGCTCAATACATACTCGATCTGCGTCTGCGAAGGCTGACCCGCATCAGCAGAATCGAGCTGGAAAGCGAGCAGGACGAACTGCATAGACGAATCGAGGAGCTTGACAGGATTCTTTCCTCGAAGCAGGAGCTGGATCATGTCGTCACGGACGAGATGACAAGCGCTGCAGACACATGGGGAAATCCCCGACGCACGGTGCTCCTCGACGCCGATCCGTCAGGTTCCCTGTCGCCCGTCGCGATAACCGATCAATCGGGTGCCGCCTCTCATTCAGCCTCGGCTCTTGCGGCTGCACGTTCGGCCAGCACGCTTTCGCAAAAATCCCACGGTGCTGCCTCACCATCATCGCTGAAAGATGGCGACGGGCTGCATATTGAGGACGAACCATGCACCGTCATGCTCAGCGCGTCGGGATTGGTCGCGCGAAGCACATCCACCGCCCTCGATGTCTGGAACAGTCGCTCCGCGTCGGATGGCCGTGCAGAAAATGACCAGATAGTCTCGATATTCGTCACGACCACGCGATCGAACTACGCGTTGGTGACTTCCGCAGGCCGCTACCTGCTTGCCAGCGTTTCCGACCTGCCTTCTCTCCCGGCGACTGCGGCCCTGAGCCTGAGCGGAGGTGTCCATGCCGATGAGCTGCTCGGCATGACACAGTCCACCGAACGATCCGAGAATGAGCATGTCGTTGCCGCGGTATCTGCCAGCGATGCCACTCCACTTGCCATAGGCACTCGCAATGGGGTCGTCAAACGCTGGAATGCGGAGGCTCCCAGCACGATGGATTCATGGAGCGTCATCGATCTGAAACAAGATGACTCAGTCGTTTTCGCGGTGCCTGCAGACGACGATTCGTTGCTGGTCTTCGTATCATCCGATTCCAGCCTGCTCGCATTCCATGCGGGAGAAGTCAGGTCTCAGGGGCGAAATGCCGCAGGCATGGCGGGAATCCGACTCGGTGAGGGCCAGCATGTATGCGCCTTCAACGCCATAGCCGCAGGTCAGGTCTCATGGACATACACGGAGAATGACGATAACGGCATGACTTCCCAGGCTGGGGCCGTCGTGCTGACCATCGCCGGCGACTCTCATGCCCTTGCTGGCACGGAGAATGGAAGCGGCAAGATCACGCCGCTCGAGATGTATCCGACCAAGGGTCGTGGAAGCCGCGGCGTGCGTTCGCAGCGCTTCCTCAAGGGACAGGACACCCTGCTCACGGCTTGCGTAGGCACATGGCCGCTTCGTGCCTCGACGGCATCGGGCACACCGGTCGACTTGCCCGAGATAGACATGCGCCGTGACGCTTCCGGACAGGATCTGAGCGCACCGATCGCCTTTGTCTCCTGAAGGTCCCTTGGGATGCCGCGGCATCATGGCAACGTCGTGGCATCATGGCAACAGGCCGTGCCCCGCATCGACGCTGCGGATTCATTTTCTATTGAACGCAGCGATGATGCCAGCCACGATGGCGACCGCACATCCCGATAGCAGCCCGATTCTGAAGCCCGAAAGGCTCGGAATGCTTGCGCCCTGAACGTTCATGCTGGTTCCGGCAAGTATCGCCGCGATGACGGCCGATGACACTGACGTTCCTATGGAACGCATGACGGTGTTGAAGCTGTTCGAAGAGGCTTTCTCGCTGGCGGGCACGCCATTCATGATCAGCGTCGGCATGGCACCGAATGCCAGGCCCGTTCCCATGCTTCCTATGCATGAGGCGATCATCAGCCCGACGAGCGAGTGCAGGACGACTGCGGCGAAGCCATATCCACCGGCCATGACCAAGGAGCCGCATATGAGCGTCGTCTTGGCTCCATTCCTCGCCGTGAGCTTGGCGCCGAGGGAGGAGACCGCCATCATCGCGAATCCACTCGGTGCCATCCACAGTCCCATCTGCAGCATCGTCTGGCCGAGACCGTATCCGGTCGAACTTGGAAGTTCCATCAGCTGCGGCAGGATCAGGGATTGCGCATACATCGCGAATCCCACAAAGATCGATGCGATGTTGGTGACCAGGACATTGTGGCGTCTCGTTATGCGCAGGTCGACGAGAGGATTGGTGAAACGCAGCTCCCACCAACCCCATAGCAGTGCGGCGGCAACCGTCCCAATCAGGAGACCGATGATCGAGGGACTCGTCCATCCCCAGGAGCTTCCCTTGATTATCGCAAGGAGCAGGCAGAGCAGTGCGGCCGCGAGCCCGATTGCTCCAAGGAAGTCGAACGGGGCATAGTTGTGTTCCTGCCGCGGCCTTGGAATCAGGGCATAGATCAGGACAAAGATCAGCGCCGCTATCGCGAAGTCTATCAGGAAGAGACCACGCCAGCTTACGTATTGTATGATCGCTGCAGAAATGGGGAGTCCAAGAGCGCCACCGATTCCCATCGACGAGCTCATCAGCGCGATTGCCGTACCCACTCGCTTGGGAGGAAGCACGTCATGAAGCAGACTGATTCCAAGCGGGACCATGCCGGTCGCGATGCCTTGCAACGCCCTTCCGACAATCATCACACCGATGCTCGGGGCTGCCGCGCAGATCAGAGAGCCTGCAATAAGCGGTATGAGTGCAAGCAGCAGCATTCTTCTCTTGCCATAGGTATCCGCCAGCTTGCCAAGGATTGGCATTCCGACTGCTCCTGTGAGCAATGTGACCGTCACTGCCCATGCCGTGACTGACGCATCAGCGGAAAATAGCTTGGGCAAATCGCCCACCAGTGGAATCACCAGGGTCTGCGTGAGCGACGATGTGATGCCTGCAGCGGCGAGGACCGCCACGATCAGGGAAGGTCGCGTCGACCCTTCATTGCGGTCAACGGCCTCTGAATGCTGTGGCTGCGTTCCTATTTCATTCATGAACTGATTTCTTTCGATACGAGGATAGATGGTCTTGACGCGTGCAGATGCACGCAGACTCCATGGATATTTCAATGTGTGTTATACATTCAATATGCATAATACACACTTGTGTAAGATACACAAGTTATGCAATGTGCATGTTTGCTGTATCATACAAAGGAGAGAACGGCATACAAGGTAGAGGAGCTTCTATGACACAGAGCCATCAGCGCGATGATGGAGCATCTAAGCTCAGCGACGAAACGGCTGCGGAAGATCCCAAGCTGCTTGAAGACATAGTGACGATCGAGTACGAATCCCTGTTGCTCGGCAAGCGGCTTGCGCGTGTCGCAGGTTTCCGAGACCACCAGATTGGGATTCTCGATCGAAGTGCATACATTCTGCTGGTCAGTCTGGAAAACGCTCCCCAGAGCATTGGCGAGCTGAGCGTGGTGACCGGCCTTGAGGCTTCGACGCTGAACCGGCAGACCGCGGCAATGCGCAGAATCGGCCTTATCGAACGCATCGCCGATCCCGACGGCGGCATGGCGAGAAAGTTCAAGATATCCCAAAGAGGGGCCAGAAGCCTGGAGAAGCAGCGGCGAAGAAACCTTGGAGCGCTGTCAACCGTGCTGAGTGACTGGACAGGTGAGGAAATAGACAGTTTCGCTCAATCACTCACACGTTTCAATGACGCAGTCCGAGAACGGGTCAGATTTAACGACAAGTCGAGTGACATCTGAGGCCACGGCGGGCGTGTCGAACCAGATCATGGCCGCGACCACAGCCACGGTGATCACAGGGTCTCTAGAATCACCATGTCACTAAGGCCACTAGGCCACCAGATCACCAGGCCACCAGCAAAGGCGCGTCCACACAGACACAGGCACAGACACGTGACCCTGAACGGGGATATCCCCTCATGATCCGGGATACAAGCCGACTCGGCTCATATCCCGGCCACCTCCATCACCGCTGTAGAGCTCTTATCCGACATACTCTGTTCGAAATTTCAAGTTTTTGGCACTTGCCCATGTATAAGGCACGCCATTCGGCCATAATGCGGTGACCATTTCAAGGATTCAGCGCTTCCATACCTGTGCAAGTGCCAAAAACTTGAAGCAAGGCTTTCAGACCCGTCAGAGATGCCCGTAAATCAGGTGTCAATCTTCGAACGATCGAAATCGTCGGCATTCTCGACGATGAACTGCTTGCGAGGTGGGACTTCATCGCCCATGAGCAACGAGAAGATGTCCGAGGCGTTTTCCGCGTCCTCCATGCGGATTCGACGCAGCATGCGGGTTCTCGGATCCATCGTGGTATCCGCCAGCTGGTCCGCGTCCATCTCGCCAAGGCCCTTGTAGCGCTGTACGTCCTCGCGGAAGTCAATACGCTGCCGCTTCAGGTCGGAAAGCCGTTTGGCCAGCTCGTCATCGGAGTATGTATAGATGTATTCGCCCTTATGCTTTCCCGCCAATGCGATGCGATGCAACGGTGGCACGGCTGCATATACCCGTCCTGCCTCGATGAGCGGCCTCATATAGCGATAGAAAAGCGTCAGCAGAAGTATTCTGATATGGGCTCCATCGACGTCGGCATCCGTCATCATGATGATCTTGCTGTATCGAGCCTGCTCAATGTCAAAGCTCGCCCCAGAGCCGGCACCGACGACCTGGATGATTGCAGCGCACTCCTTGTTCGAAAGCATCTGGTTCAGCGAAGCCTTCTGAACGTTCAGTATCTTACCTCGAATTGGCAGAAGCGCCTGGAACATCGAATTGCGTGCTGCCTTTGCCGTTCCCAATGCGGAATCACCCTCAACGATGAACAATTCTGCAATGTCGTCGTTTCCTGGCTGGGAATCCGACAGCTTGGCCGGCATGGAAGCGGATTCCAGCGCATTCTTTCGCCTTGTCACTTCCTTGGTCTTGCGGGCCTGAACTCTGGCGTGCATCTCACCGACGATCTTGTCGAGAACCCGCAACGACTGATCCTTGAAGCCACGTCGTGAGCCGTTGATTATCTCGCCAAACTGCTTATCGGTCATGCGAGTGACGATTGGCTTGACCTGTGCGGTTCCCAGAACGTCCTTCGTCTGCCCCTGGAACTGCGGTTCGGCTATGCGCACGGTTACGACGACCACCAGGCCTGCAAGAATGTCCTCACGTTCGATTTTGGTGTGGGAGTCCTTGAGATTGACCTTGAACTTGCGGGCATTCGCCTCAACGCATTTGCGGACCTGTCTGGTCAGGGCGTTCAGATAGCCATCGACATGCATGCCGCCGCCAGGCGTCTCGACGACATTGACGAAGCTTCTCATGACCGTCTCATAGCCATTGACCCATCGCATCGCAATATCAACGCCACAGACGCGTCTTACCTTCTCCGCCTTGAGTTCGCCGTTTGGCTCGACCTTCTGCGTTTCCTCCTCATAGCTTGCCTCGCCGGTAACATGCCAGACATCGCTGATGGCTTCGCCGACGGTCAGGAAATCAACGAAATCCTTGACACCGCCCTCATGCATGAACTCCACGACTCGATGGTGGGATGGAACCAGTGGCATGCTCTCACTGAGATGGGCCTCGGTCTCGGAGACGGCGGATATTCCAGCTTCCTCAGCAGCTTCTTCAGCAGCGCTCTCATCAACATCCTCGATAGCGTTCCTGACACCATTCTCGGCAGCATCCTCGCCAGTGTCTTCATGAACGTCTTCGTGAACGTCTTCGTGAATGTTCTCAGGAATGTTCTCATCAATCACAACAAGCTTCAATCCAGGAACCAGGAAACTCGTCTGACGCACCCTGTCGATCAGCTGATCGTAGCTAAAACGTGCCGTTTCATTGAAGATCTCCGGATCCGCCCAATATCTTATGCGAGTCCCGGTGGTCTTCGGCGAGACCTTGCCAACTTCGCGCAACTCTGTCGGACGGTTCTTTCGAGTTCTTGTGAAATGCGATTCAGGAGAAGGACTATCCGCCTCTACGTCCTGGAATATGCCAGGATGACCCTGATGAAACTCCATCCTGTATGTCTTGCCATTGCGATCGACCTCGACATCCAGACGGGAGCTCAAGGCATTCACGACAGATGACCCGACACCATGCAGACCGCCAACGGCATTGTATGAGTCATTGCCGAACTTCGCTCCGGCATGCAGCTTGGTCAGCACCACCTCGACACCGGTCAGTCCCGTCTTTGGCTCGATGTCTACGGGAATGCCACGTCCATTGTCCGCGACGCTGATCGAACCGTCAGCATGCAGGGTCACGACGATCTTCGTGCATACGCCTGCCAGAGCCTCATCTACGGAATTATCGATGATCTCCCACAGACAGTGCATAAGACCCTGACTGTCCGTCGTACCGATGTACATGCCTGGACGCTTGCGTACCGCATCGAGACCTTCGAGAACCGTAAGGCTCCTTGCGCCGTACGAATCCGCCATGCTACCTCTCCCCTGTTCCTTCATTCACAGTCATTGCATTCATCCCGTGCTCTGCCACACAGATGGACTGCCGCAAGCGGTCAGCCCGAAGGCAGTCAGCCCATCGCGTCGACAACCATACCGACATCGATCACAGCTGTGTCAATCACACCGAGATCGATCGCACCTGCGCTAATCACTCCGTTGCCCCGACAAATTTGTGTCAAGACCCGACGCCAACGAACAGCCGCATACGGATCATTGGTCGAGGAAGTCACGCAGAGTCTGCGAACGAGACGGATGACGCAGCTTCGACATCGTCTTGGATTCGATCTGACGAATGCGCTCACGTGTCACGCCGTATACGCGGCCGATGTCATCAAGGGTCTTGGGCTGCCCATCCTCGAGCCCATAGCGCATCTTGATGACGCCTGCCTCACGAGGGCTCAGCGTCTCGAGCACCTGCCGGAACTGTTCCTGAAGCAGCGAGAATGCCACTGCATCAGAAGGTGCGATCGCATCCGTGTCCTCGATCAAGTCGCCGAATTCGGAATCGCCGTCCTCGCCCAGAGGAGTATGGAGAGAGATTGGCTCACGCCCATATTTCTGAACTTCCTGAACCTTTTCGACCGGCATGTCAAGTTCACGGGCCAATTCGTCAGGAGTCGGCTCACGGCCCAGGTCCTGAAGCATCTGACGCTGGACGCGCGACAGCTTGTTGATGACTTCGACCATGTGGACAGGCACGCGGATGGTTCGAGCCTGATCCGCCATGGCTCGGGTTATTGCCTGACGAATCCACCAGGTCGCATACGTGGAGAACTTGAAGCCCTTCTTCCAATCGAACTTTTCCACTGCGCGGATAAGACCAAGATTGCCCTCCTGGATCAAGTCAAGGAAGAGCATTCCGCGGCCGGTATATCGTTTCGCAAGGGACACGACAAGTCGAAGGTTGGCTTCGAGCAGATGATCCTTGGCCTTCTTTCCGTCAGAGGCAGCCCACTTAAGCTCCCTCTTGCGCTTGAAATCCATTCCCTCGGCATCGTTCTCAAGAAGATGCTGCGCATACAGACCGGCCTCGATGCGTTCGGAAAGGTCAACCTCCTGTTCCGCGTTGAGCAGGCTCACGCGGCCGATTTGCTTCAGATAATCCTTCACGGGATCAGCGGTCGCACCGGTCGCTATGACACGGCGCTTAGGGTTTCCCGATGGCGTGATGTTCTCATCGTCGTCAGAATCGCTTACGACGAAGGCACCCTTCGCCTTTATCACAGGGATGCGGGGGGAACGACGTGAACGATGTCCATGTCCGGACGCGTGCGAGCCATTCGAATCGTCATCATTCGAATCATCGTCGTCCGAAGCATCATCATCGGAATCATCGTCAGAATCATCGTTTGAGTCGTCATCCGAATCAGAATCGTCATCCGAGTCATCATCAGAATCGTCATCCGAATCATCGTCTAGCGTGTCGTCATCCAGATCGATATCTTCTTCGGCGGCGTTGGTCTCATCGGTACCAGTTTCTGGAGTGCCGGTATTGTCGTTGGCTACGTCCTCGTCCAAGCCTTTGGCAATGCCCTGCCCGTCAGCCACATCGGCATCATGCGCGAGCGTCGACTTTTCCGAGCGCTCGGATGTGGATGGAATCGACCGGCTCTTGCGACGGGAAGACGACCCTGCAGACGCCGCCGCCCTGGTTCGTGGCTTCGTGACTCGTTTGGCCCGGGTTTTCTTGGTTTTCTCCTCGGTTGCCGTGCTCGAAGTCTGTGTGCGTACCGTCTTCTCAGCCGTATCCTTTGTGGCCAACATATCCTCCTGGAAGTTCTTGTCCGCTACCTATCAGCATTAAGGCCCAATTATGGCAAGGGCAAATTGTCAACTAATAGAGTGAACCATCTTCCTAGGACGATTATTCCCAAATTCCTCAATCTTTGCTCTCCGATGGAAACATGCCATGCTCCAAGGCGGAAAGGATGATGGAGGCCAGCGTGCAGCTGGAATCACGCTTAAGACACGCCTGAGCCCATGCATATGCGGATTTGTCTCCCATCCACCATCTGATATAGGTGATGATAGCCAGCGTCGAGGCACCCTTCTGTCTGTCGACATGCCGCACGGCGCGCTCAAGAATCGCCAGTCCACGATTGCATCGTTCCCTTATCTCCGGATCCTGTGGGTGGGCGAACGCATCCTCAAGATTGCAACGGATCACCCGGACCGAATTTGGCGCATATGGATTTTCGAAGATGGTCCTGATCCTGTCGAGTTCCCTGCAGTCATCCTTTCCCAGAAGCGAGATGATGAGCAAGTCACGAAGCGCTGTGGATTTCTTCATGGCTGAGTCAATCGTCCGGATCGAGTCCTCGCCAAGATCGCCGGATGAGGACTGTATCAGTCTGAGCCATTCCTCAAGTGGCTTGGCCAAGGAATTCCATGAGGCTTTCCTCCGTCGCCGAGGACGGTGCAAGGTTGGAGTTGAAGCGGTGGATGTTGTCATGATGTATGTTCCTCACTTGTACGATGCTCGATCGCAGCCATGTCGCGTAGCTGATATACCGCAAGGGTGCATCAAGGCGACTTCTGCCTGCATTATGCCCACCTCCCCGTTGGGAGCGGACGACGCCAAGGGGAAGCGGTCATTCAAACCTGCCACCGACATCGCTTGATGGAAAGCGAAAAAGAGGCATGTGGTCGAATGTGAGACTCTGTGGATTGCTTTCAAACAGTGCACATCCCCATGCACAGATGTTCCGCACTGTCGAGTCATCGGTAGGGCGATCGATGACCGATCGATAAGTCATCGGTAAAGTGATCGGTAGAGTAATCGGTAGAGTGACCGATACGTCATCCGATCGTTTCCCCCTCCCCCGGCCCCGGGGCCGATCCAAGCTTCGTCATAGCGGCGTTCGTCACATTCAGGGTCCAGATCAGGGCATACGTCGCAAAAAACGGTTAGTCTCATAGACATGACGATCCCTGAAGACATTCCGGCAATAAACCATCGCATCGAATCCCTGGTGGGCACACACCTTGCAGCCCCCGCGGGAACGCACATACCGCAATCGTGCTCACCGATCTATCGAACCGTGCAGGATCAGGGAATCATCTCGAACGAAGGCGGGAAACGGCTGCGAGCCCGGCTTCTGCTCACCATCTACGATGCGATTCAGGGCGATCGGTCGAACGACCGCAGCAATGTGATGGATCTTGCATGTGCGGTTGAAGTCTTCCAGACGGCTGCTCTGGTCCATGACGACATAATCGACAACTCCGACCTGCGCAGGGGAAGACCATCCGCGCATGTCGCGCTCGCAGCCGCCCTCGGCCAGCTGACCGGTCACAGCGACGACGATGCCCTCCCCTCGGCCGTCGGCCATATCACGCATATAGGCGCTGGATTGGGAATAATGCTGGGAGATCTGCTGTCGACCGCGAGCATAGGCATCGTGAACGAGACCGTCTCGAAACTGGAACATTCGGAGGGCATATTGCAGGCCTTCCTTCGCATGCACCGCGAGGTTGAGATCGGTCAGGTACTCGATCTGGCCGTCGAACGTGTTCCGCTCGACGAACCGGGCAGGCTCGCAGAGGCGTCATTGGCGGTCTTCCGCTGGAAGACCGCGAGCTACACCACAGTCGCTCCATTGACATTAGGCATGCTTGCCGCCGGCATTCAGCCTTGCATAGGCTCTGATTCCCCATCGCATGCAGGCGAAGGCACCGATATGGCCGAAGCCATCGGAAGTCGTCTGGGAACGGCATTCCAGCTCGCCGACGACCTACTCGACGTCATCGGAGAACCTGAACGCATCGGCAAGCCCACAGGCGGCGATATCCGTGAAGGCAAGCGCACGGTATTGCTTGCAGACGCCTTGACCATGGCTGACAGAACCGACAGGGAGTATCTGGCGAAAGTCTTCGCCGCTGAGACGCGCGACGGCAACGATGTGGAGCGTATCACTCGAATCTTTGATGAAAGCGGTGCCATCGACAAATCCAGGCGGAGAATTTCCCAGCTGTGGTCAGATGTTCGCGGCTCCATCGAACTCACTGCACAGGCGCTGCGCATGTCTGACGATTCTCGAGATTCCGTGGTACGCTGCTGCTCCCTCTTCATCCCGCAAACCCTCCGATAGCATCGACGGTGGGCTGTTCCACGTGTCAGAGCGTGTATTTTTAGCCAAGAAGCTCAACGCCATGAATTGATTTGACGAGCATCGACCTTACGATACCTATATGAGCGAAGAACCGTATGCATCCGACAGCCCGACGATCGAGGGGCAGGTGATTGAGGGGCGCTATCGCATCGTTCGCAAGATTGCCGATGGCGGCATGGCGAGCGTCTTCGAGGCGGTGGATGAGCGCCTTTCCCGCCACGTGGCGCTGAAGATGATGCATATGCAGCTCATCCAGGGAAATCACAGGGAGCAGTTCATCGAACGGTTCCATCGCGAAGCTCGCTCCTCCGCATCCATAGCCAATCCACACATCGTTCAGGTCTATGACACAGGGACCTATCAAGGTGTCGGGTTTCTCGTCATGGAATATGTCCATGGAGTCAACCTTCGCCACGAAATGAATCAGCGTGGAACCTTCAAGGTTCATGAAAGCCTGCGGATACTGTCCGAAACGCTTGACGGTCTGGCATCAGCGCACGCAGCCGGGGTCGTGCATCGCGACGTCAAGCCGGAGAACATCATGATCAACAGCCGTGGCCATGTGCAGCTCACCGACTTCGGATTGGCGAAGGTAGCCTCTCAGGCGACGCTGTCGACCACCGGCATGCTTTTGGGCACCGCGGCGTATCTTGCGCCGGAAATGATTGAATTCAACCAGGCCACGATGCAGGGCGACGTGTATGCATGCGGCATCATCGCCTATGAGATGCTCACAGGAACGGTTCCCTTTGTCGGCGAGAATCCAGTGACCGTCATCTTCAAGCATGTCCACAGTGACATCCCACCGCTGTCTGAGACATGCCCAGGAATCGACTCCGCCGTATCGGCGTTCATCGCACGACTGACCTCCCGCCGAGTCGAGGACAGGCCACGAAATGCTCAGGAGGCCTTGGACGAACTGCATGGACTCAACGGACTGCTCAGCCTTGATGCCAGCCAATTCCAAATGCCTGCACAGCTCGGACACAGGCGAACCGACGCTCCCACGTCCAAGGCAGTCCATGAGACGCATCCGCCGTTTCCGTCATCCCAGACAGAGGGGCAGCCACCTTCGAACCATGGTGAGAACATCGCACAGACCAATATGACGCAGACCCATATGACGCCAACTCATATGATGCCAAACTCGCAGGATCTGGAGACCCGCCGACTGACTCCACCCGACGGCTCTGACGCTGCCGGCCCTTCCGAAGCCGCAAACCTCAAAGGTACCGACTCCAAAGGCATCGGTACCAAAGGCGTCGACCCTAAAGATGTCGGTCCCAAAGACGCTGCACGCGAGACGAAGACCTTGAGGCCCCGACGCCGCCTCGGCCTCATCGCGTGCATAGTCGGAATTCTCTTCGCGCTGGGCATCGCTGGCGGTTCCGCATGGTGGTACTTCCTCGGCCCTGGAAGCTATTCCAGTCTGCCGGCGCCGACGGATGTATCGTGCAAGGCCAGCCAGGAGTGCAGCGTTTCGGGAGCCTCATGGTCCAGATACCGCTCTGTTCTGAAAGCGTCGGGGATAGCATTCACCCAATCTGAGGAATTCAGCGATTCCGTGCCCAAGGGATCCATCATTTCAGCAAGGCCCGAGACCGTCGGGGCTCACATCAGCAAACGTGGCGGCGCCGTCAGTCTCGTGATTTCCAAGGGGGTGCGTCAGGCCACGATTCCAACGGATATTCTCGATCCGTCGACGACGCATGGCAAGGCCCCCCTCGACGCATTGAAGGCGGCTGGATTCAGCAAGGTCATGCATGACGAGGCGAAGGACGAATACTCGGTCGACATCCCGGAGAACGCCGCCATAAGCATCGACCCGGAGCCTGGCACGACGATGGACCATAACGCAGAGATTGAAATAGTGCTGTCGAAGGGTCCAAAACCGGTGAGCATGCCAAACATCGTCGGGGCGACAAAGGATTCCGCACGTCATCAGCTTGCCGAGGCAAAGCTCAATGTCACCTTTAGCGAAGATTGGTCAGATACGGTCGCATCGGGCAAGGTGATTTCCAGCAGCAAGGAAGCCGGAGCGCAGCTGCATTGGGGCGACGCCGTTTCAGTGGTCATTTCCAAGGGTCCTCAGATGGTGACCCTTCCAGACGTCCGAGGTAAGAATGAGGATGACGCGAGCAAGATTCTCAAGGCGCTCGGCCTTGACGTAAAGATTTCCGCCCCACTCGGAGACATCACGCAGACGGTTCGCCTGCAGAGCCCCGATCCGGGAGCCCAGATCAGAATCAGGGACACTTCCGGGAATCCCACCGTGGTGACCCTGACTGTGGTCTGATCTATCGCACACATCTGCGAACTTGTGAGAATGGCTGCGAGCTTGTGCGAATAAGCGCCTCGAAACCCTTCAGATACGGATGCTATCGATCCTGCGTCGGCTTGGATTCGCTCTGCTGCTGCCCCTGCGACTGGCGTGCCGCCATATCCTTCTTCGCGATCTGGGCATAGATGTCGACGTATTCCTGTCCGCTCAGATCGGCGATCGACTTCATCATGCGGTTGGTGAGCGAGCGGATCTGTTCATGCGTCAATTGGTCCTCTGGAATCTTCGGCACTGCTATCGGCTGACCGAAACGCACCTTTGTCTTGCCTTTCGACGGCAGGATCTTTCCAGGCTTCTGCAATTCACGCGTCCCGACAAGGGCGGCGGGAACAATCGGCATTCCTGTCTCAAATGCCAGACGTGCCACGCCGGTATGTCCGCGATACAGCCTTCCGTCAGGGCTTCTCGTCCCTTCCGGATGAATGCCGAACAGCTCCCCGGATTCAAGAATGTGCCGGGCGGTCTCCAAGGCCCCCAGCGACTTCGATCCTCCGGAGCGGTCTACCGGGAATACGCCCACGGAAGTGAACCACCACTTCTTGAACGCTCCCTTGAACCCCTTGCCGGTGAAGTATTCGGATTTGCCCATGAAATGAATCATTCGGGGGCTGACAAGCGGCAGCAGCCCATCATCGATGACGGCAAGATGGTTGGAAGCGATGATGGCCCCACCCCGTGCAGGAATGTTCTCAAGTCCGGAAACCGACGGGCTCAGACGGCGACGGGCAAAAGGTCCTATGAGCTTAACGAAAAACCAATACAGCATGTTCCTCCTGGCCAGCGGATTGCCAACCGCTGAGGCTAAAGTATGAGTATGACCGAGCACAAGAATACCAATCCGTTTGACGAGCAGCCAAATCCAGGGAACGGCGACGGCGACGCACACGATTCCGATGGCAGCGATGACGCAGTCGGAAGCGCGGCGAACGGCCATGGCCACGATGGCAGAGCGAACAAAGCCGACATGCCGAAGGAAGGGGACAGAAAGTCCCGCCCATCGAATCCCGATGACGATTGGGAGATGTTCATGAGCGAGCATGCGGACGATATGGGTTCGATCGAGCAATCCCGCAACGCGAAGAAGTTTGAAAGGCACGTTCAGCGTGAACAGAAAAAGGCGGCGCTCAATGTCAGGGATCTCAAGGCGGATTCCTTTGCGGGCGCGCGGGGCGCCGGCCACGGGCCGCGTGATTTCACTGGCAGCAGCTGGCTGGATACCGAGGATGTGATGGATCAGGGCAATGACTTCATTCCGCCGAATCCTGCGATTGGACCGGTTCGGAAGACCACCCTGATCTATGTGGCATTCGTCGTTCTCGGCGTCCTGGCATTGGCCGGCGCCATTCTGCTGTCACAATTCGCATCAGTGCTGGGAACGATCGGCGGATTGCTCACGATTCTCGGCGCTGCCGGATTGTTCTATCAGCATCGAGGGCACACGGAGACAAGAAGCGACCCATTCGATGATGGGTCGCGCGTATAGTCCGGCGCTCGCACAACGCTGATATTTCAAGCATTGTGATTTCAAAAGTTATGATTTCAAACGCCAAAATTTTAAACCCGGGACGTCTGCCTCAGCATCACTTCTGGGCGACGGAGACCCAGCGTTCAAGGAGCGCCTGCGCCGCACCTGAATCGACGGCATGTTCAGCCAATGCATATGCCTGCTTGAATCTGTCCGTAAGCGAAGCATCAGGCGAGTCCAGCAGGTGCTGATCGGCGACGATCGCCGATGCCGCATTCAGCAGTGCCGTGCTGCGGGACGGTACCTGTTCGCCTGCGAAGAGATTGCGAGCCACCTGCGCGTTGAACTCTGGCTCCCCACCTCTCAGATCCGCGACCTTGACCGGCTTCAACCCCAATTCGACGGTGGGATCGAATTGGGTCTCATGAACCTGACCGTTGCGTATCTCCCATACCGAAACCGGTCCTGTCGGAGCCATTTCGTCAAGGCCCTCGGATGAGGTGTAGACCATGCCCTCCTGTCCGCGTCTTGCATAGACATCGGCCATCATGGGGCTCAGCTCGCGCTTCGCGCAGCCGATGGCGACGTGCTTGGGACTTGCAGGATTGGTGAGGGGTCCAAGAAGATTGAAAATCGTGGTGACGCCCAAGGCGGATCTAACCGGACCAGCGAAGCGCATCGAAGGATGGAAGGTCTTCGCGAAGGCGAAGGTGATGCCGACCTCATCACCGATCTCGCCCACCCGGGCAGCCGGAATGTCAAGTGGCAGTCCCAGGGCTTCCAGGCAGTCCGCAGCTCCGCACTTGCTTGTCGCAGCGCGGTTTCCATGCTTGACGACCTTCACGCCTGCAGCGGAGGCGATGATCGCGCCCATCGTGGACAGGTTCACGGTCGCTGCACCGTCTCCCCCGGTGCCGACGATGTCGGTCGTCTCGCCCGAGACATGCAGCGGCACGGCATGTGAGACCATCGCTTTCGCCGCACCGGCGACCTCTTCGCTGGTGAAGCCAAGCGTTGACTGCACGGCAAGCACCGCGGCGACTGGAACAGGATCCGCCTTGCCACTCATGAGCTCATCCATATACCACTGTGACTGTTCCGCTGAAAGATGGTTGCCTGCCACCAAGGTGGTCAGTATGGACTTCCATGTAAACGGTTCAGTCATGATTCCTCCGAATGCTGATTGCTGATATGTTTGGGAATTTCAATGAAAAATGGAAAACCCGCTGCCATTACTGCACGATATTAGCGCACAATATGGCAACGGGTTATTTCATGACCAGGCGAGTTTCCTAGTGCTTCTCGTTCTGACCATGGCACATCTTGTACTTTCTGCCCGATCCACATGGGCATGGCGCGTTCTTCGAGGTTCCTGGGTAGGTCTTTCCATCTGCCCATGGGGAGCGAAGCTCCTCGTCCTTCGGACGCTTGGATTTGACCTTGGCATCGGCATGGCTCATTGGCTCTCGGCCGGTGATGCCCACAGACTCACCATCGGATCCATCTTCGCCGACTTCCTTCTCGGATGCCGTATCGGCCGTATCCTGGCTACCGTCCAGGACCACGGCATCATGTTCGGAACCGCCGTCAGCCTCGAGATCACCTTCGGCATCGGCCACCGCGTCGGACTCGTCACTCTCGACGCTGGGAACGCCCTTCGCGTCCTTCGTCGAATGAATGTCAAGCTGCTCCTGAGCGGAATCCACAGCGGCATCCTCGTCCCGTTCGGAGTCAGGATCTTCGGTTTCGGCAACCTGCTGGATGTCGACGTTGAAGAGCAGCTGCACGGACTCCTCCTTGATCGCCTCGATCATGGAGTTATACATCTGATAGCCCTCGCGCTGATACTCGACCAAGGGATCGCGCTGTCCCATGCCGCGCAGTCCTATGCCGTCCTTGAGATAGTCCATCTCGTAAAGGTGCTCACGCCACTTTCGATCGAGCACGGCAAGCACCACCCTGCGTTCGAGCTGACGCATGCCCACTTCGCCGATGGTCTCCTCACGCGACTCATACTGTTCGCGGGCATCATCGACTATGGCCTCCTGCAAGGCCTCGGCGGCCTTGTCGCCCTTAAGCTTGGCGATTTTCTCGGTCGTCTCGTCCTTGTCGATGCTCACCGGATAGACGCTCGACAGCGCTTCCCATAGTCCGTCGATGTCCCAGTTGCCCGGCTTGTCCGATCCCTTGTTCGCCCCACGGATGTATGAAGCGACCGTGTCACTGATGAATCGCTCGATGTCGTCATGGATGTCCTCGCCCTTCAAGACGGACTGACGCTCCGCATAGATGACCTGACGCTGCTTGTTCATCACATCGTCATATTTGAGAACGTTCTTACGGATTTCGAAGTTGCGTGACTCGACAGCCTTCTGTGCATTCCTCACGCCCTTGGAAACGCTCTTTGACTCGATCGGCTCGCCCTCCGGCATGCCCCTGGACATGACGCGTGCGACAAGCTGGGTGTTGAACAGACGCATCAGGTCGTCCTCAAGGCTCAGGTAGAAGCGCGACTCGCCAGGGTCACCCTGACGACCGGAACGGCCACGAAGCTGATTGTCGATGCGGCGTGATTCGTGACGCTCGGTTCCAAGCACATACAGGCCGCCCAGGTCGACGACTTCCTCGTGCTCGTCCTTGGCCTGCTCCTTGATTTCCTGTAGGGTCTCAGGCCAAAGCTTCTCGTATTCCTGAGGGGTGTCCTCTGCGGAATACCCCTGTGCGCGAAGCTTTTGATCGGCAAGGAACTCCACATTGCCGCCGAGCATGATGTCGGTGCCTCGCCCGGCCATGTTGGTCGCGACGGTCACGGCATCCTTGCGCCCTGCGACGGCGACGACCGCCGCCTCCTTCGCATGCTGCTTCGCGTTAAGCACCTGATGCGGAATTTCAGCCACATCGAGAAGCGAAGAGACGACTTCGGAGGATTCGACCGAGGCCGTGCCGAGCAAGACCGGCTGACCGGTCGAATGACGCTTGGCGACATCCTTGACGATGGCGGTGAGCTTCTCTTTCTTGGTACGGAAGATCAGATCATCCTGATCCATGCGCACCATCGGACGGTTCGTCGGAATGGGAATGACTCCAAGCTTGTATGTTCCCATGAACTCCGCGGCTTCCGTCTCCGCCGTGCCCGTCATGCCTGCGAGCTTGTCATACATGCGGAAGTAGTTCTGCAACGTGATGGTCGCAAAGGTCTGGTTCTCAGCCTTGACCTCGACGTTCTCCTTGGCCTCGATGGCCTGATGAAGACCCTCGTTGTAGCGTCGTCCGGACAGGATACGGCCGGTATGCTCATCTACGATCAGCACCTCGCCACTCTGGACGACATAGTCGCGGTCACGGATGAAGAGCTCCTTGGCCTTGATGGCGTTGTTCAGATAGCCGATAAGAGGTGTGTTGCTTGGCTCATACAGGTTTTCGATGCCCAGATAGTCCTCGACCTTGGTAATGCCTGGGTCAAGAATGCCGACGACCTTCTTCTTCTCGTCCACCTCGTAGTCCTCGTCCCTCGTGAGCCTTGGAACCAGACGCGCGAACTGACGGTACCAGCGTGTGACGTCGCCCTCGGCCGGGCCAGAGATTATCAGTGGGGTTCGGGCCTCATCGATGAGAATCGAATCGACTTCGTCGACGATGGCGAAATTATGGCCTCGCTGAACAAGATCGGCCTTTTCCCAAGCCATGTTGTCGCGCAGATAGTCAAAGCCGAACTCATTGTTGGTGCCGTAAGTGATATCGGCCTCATACTGCTTGCGACGCTCCGGCGGCTTCTGGTCGGTGATGATGCAGCCGACGTTCATGCCGAGGAAACGGAAGATGCGTCCCATGAGCTCTGACTGGTAGCTGGCGAGATAGTCGTTGACGGTCACCACGTGCACGCCCTTGCCTGAAAGCGCATTCAGATAGCTTGGCAGTGTCGCCACCAGCGTCTTGCCCTCGCCGGTCTTCATCTCTGCGATGTTGCCCCAATGCAGGGCAGCGCCTCCCATGAGCTGCACGTCGAAGTGACGCTGCCCCAGGGTTCGTCGTGATACTTCGCGCACTGTGGCGAATGCCTCAGGCATCAACGAGTCAAGCGACTCGCCATTGTCGATGCGCTCTCTGAATTTTCCGGTCTGAGCCTTCAAATCCTCATCGCTCATGGCCTTTATGCCGTCTTCAAGCGCATTGACCGCCTTCGCGACGTTCTGAAGTTTACGAAGCTGGTGACCTTCGCCCATGCGAAGGACTTTGTCCAGGACTGCTACCACGTTGAGCTCCCTAATGTGTTGCATCTGCAACAACTAAACAACAAGGTGAAATACCCGATACTAATATCAGGCACAAACTTCGTCCATAGTACTTGAATGCGCGGATTTTGCCTAACAAGGGTTTCATGCATCCCGAGGCTGCAACCGCATCGTTTCCTGCATGAATGTGGGTCTGCTTCGGCTTTTCACCGAGCAGACCCACATTCCACACATTCGACCTATCTACAGACCATTGAGGAACCTACTTCGACACGTTCTCAGGCGTGTCGATTTCGAAGACTCCATAGCTCCAGCCATGACGGTGATACACCACGGAAGGCCTATTGGTCTCCTTGTTGACGAAGAGGAAGAAGTCGTGTCCGATGAGCTCCATCTCATACAGAGCCTCATCGATGCTCATCGGCTCGGCAAGATGCAGCTTCCGCCTGATGACGATGGGGGTGTCCCCGACCTGTACCTCGACTGATTCACCTGGCCCCAGCTCGCTTGCCAGAGCGGCGGCAGGACTGTCGGATGGCACCGAATCCTCGGGTTCCTTGGCTTCTGGCGCTGTCTCGGGAACAACGACGCCCATGTCGACCGGTACGGGATTCGTATAGCCACGACGGTGATCCTTGCGGCGGTCGCGAGCTCGGCGCAGACGAAGCGTGAGCTTGTCAAGAGCCAGATCGAGCGCGCTGAATTCGTCAGCGCTCGAGGCTTCGGCGCGAACGACGGTCCTGCCCGCGATAACCGTTATCTCGACTCGCTTAGCTGTATCCGCCTGCTTAGGATTGCCCTCGTGGGAGAGAACAATCTGAACGCGCTGAGCATCTGGCGCTATGGCGGTCACACGATTCATCTTTGTGTCAGCTACATCACGGAACCTCTGCTTGATTTGCGTGTGGCGTCCCGTTACGACGATTTCCATGTGAGCCTCCTTAATCGGGCGGTGTGACCCGCCGTGTGTGTTGAACGGCATCATCACCGTTCCGGTAGTCAACATTGTAGCCGAAAGCTTCGCATTGTTGGGGTTTCTCAGGGTTCTCGCACTCGAATCGCATAGAATTCAGCGGATTTCGAAACTTTCGGTTTCTGCGACTTCGGGCGTTTGCGATATGGGTAGAATAGTGGTCCATATGGGCAACATAGCGGTCGATATGAATACCGCCATGGGCAACGCCATGAGTATCACTGTGGTCAGGTATCGCTGTGGTCAATGCGATCATCGCTGTGGTCACCATGCATTCAGCAAGCAGTCATCGATCACAAGACTCATGATGCCACGCCGACATCCCGCAGCTTTCATGGCAACGAGGTCTGTCAGGCTCGCCAATGCCCCCGATGCTGTATCCTTGTCGACTGAGACCTCTTTATGGCCGCGATGCTGATATTTTAGCGTTGAGGAACTTCCGGGCTCCAAAGAGCACGATGGCGGATAACGTCCGCCCAGGGTGACCTGAGAGATAGCGCAACAGAGAATAGACCGCCTGCGGACGCATGTTTGCAGGTAAGGGTGAAACGGCGGTGCAAGAGACCACCGGATCGCTGGTGACAGCGATTGCAAGGCAAGCCTCATCGGGAGCAAGGCCAAGCAGAAGACGCCAAGAGCTGCTCGCTCATGTCTTCGGGTAGGCTGCTGGAGCCTGACGGCAACGTCAGGTCGAGATGGATGGCCATACGTTCGCAAGAACGACAGAACCCGGGGTATAAGAGGTCTCACTCACTTCTTCTTCGGTGCATGTGCTCATCGTATCCGATCAGCCAGTACATGCAGCTCCGCTCCCTGTCACTCACTGTTTCCTTTTGTTTCACTCTCTTTCCCGCTGTCCCTCTCTCTCCCTCTGTGCGTTCCCTCCCCGATCCGTACATCTGAATGAGGCGAACCATGATCGGATCCTCACCGTTTCGCGAGGTCGATGACAGCGGGAGTCACTGAGACAATCAGGCAGGATGCAAGCCATCGCCGACGCCAACGAGGACGAAGGCGATTGGCATACGCACTTTTGAACTCGCTATAACAATTCGCTATGGCATCGATTTCGCGGATCTTCGGCCTATTCGCTGCCCTCGAATGTCGGCCATAACCATTGCCTATATGCCGGAAAGCGTTTCCACGCATAAGCGCTGCCTAAGATGACCTGACCGTCGTCGATGAACTGGCATTTTCAGAATTCAAGGAGCATACATCATATGGTCAGCAAGCAGTCAAAGGAATCACTCGAAGGGCTCGAATCAAGCATACAGAGCCTTACGTCGCTTCAACGGGAAGTGACCCAGCAGGGCAGAACCGAAGAGGCCTTCTCAGGTGAGTACGATGACTTCTTCGAGGATGGCCTGTATGTCGATGTGGTTTCCGGAGAACCGCTCTTCACTTCATTCGATAAGTTCGATGCAGGCTGCGGATGGCCTTCGTTCACCCGTCCGATAAGCAGCGATTCCACCAGAAAGTCCGATGATTACTCGAATCCGAGGCACTTCAAGATAGAAGTCAGATCCGCCCAGGCTGACAGTCACCTGGGCCATGTCTTCACCGATGGGCCGAAGGAGTTGGGAGGCTTGAGATACTGCATCAATTCCGCAGCCTTGAGATTCATCCCCGTTGATCGTCTTGAAGCTGAGGGATATGCCGAATACAGACATCTTTTCGAAGAGAAGCGCGATGCCAGCCAGTCAGATGCCGGTGACCAGTCAAGAGAGCAAGAGAATCGGATTGATGAGGGAAGCAGACATGAAGTACAAAGTTAAGGATAACGCCAGGAAAATCGCAGTTTCCGCCATTGCAATGCTATCGATCGTGTCGATATTGTCAGGATGCCAGGGCACTTCGTTCGGCTCATCCTCAAGCAGTTCGGCGAAGGAGGAGTCGGAGATCAGCAAATCGGATGCCGCCGATGACAAGGGTCTCGACAAGGTGCTCACCGGAAAGACCGTTGGCGTGGCAACCGTCGGCACACAGCATTTCTGGGATCGCGAAGCGTTCAACGGCGCAATAGACGAGGTCAAGAAACTTGGCGGGAAAGTCATCACCACGGATGGAGGGCGCGACAACACCGTAAACGCTCAGAATCATGAGAAATTCCTCACGGCGAAGGTGGATGCCGTGATCACGATTCTCGGCGACAGCTCGGTCGACCCCTATCTCAAGAGGATCAAGGCAGCCGGCATCCCGATCTTCTCGGTTCAGCACCCATCCCAATATGTGGTCAACGATGTCGAGGACGATGCATACCAAGGCGGCAAGGACGTGGGCAAGATTGTCGGAAAGGATCTGAACGGCAAAGGTCAGATCGCATTGTTCAACGCATTCGAGAGCAGCCTGAGCTACTGCAGCGCACGCGCAAAGGGCTTCAAGGAAGAGATCAAGAAGGAATACCCAGGCATCAAGATCATAGAGCCGGAACTAGCCGAGAAATTCTCGAGTCCAGCCGACGATGCGCGGCAGCAGACATTGAACCTTCTCCAGAAATATGCCAAGGGAACCTTAAGTGACATTCATGTCGCATGCTGGGATCAGCCAGCCATAGGCGTGGTGCAGGCCATCAAGGAATCAGGACGAAGCGATGTGAAGGTCTCGGCCTATGATGCCGGACCCGACACCCTCAAGATCATGCAGGAGAAGAACAGTCCATTCGTTGCCAACGTGGCTCAGCAACCGCGACTTCAGGGACACAAGTCCGCGGTTGCCCTTGCGAAATACATCAAGGGCGAAAAGGTCGAGAAGACGACCTATGTGGAAAGCTTCCCGGTCGACGGTTCACAGGAAGCGGCTGCCATCTACAAGAAGCTTGGGTATGACAAGACCGCGGACTGACATCCACGAAACGGCTCAGGGGTTTGGTCGGCATGATTGCGGCCAGACCCTCCCCTGCCGCTCATCGGACACGGAATGGAGAACTCGGTTGAATAAGGAGAGCGTATGACTGCGGTGTTTCAGATCGAGCACCTTTCGAAGGCCTTCCATGGCCATATGGCGCTCGACGACGTTTCACTCTCGCTGGAGAAAGGGCAGACCTGCGCGCTGGTCGGTCAGAATGGCGCAGGAAAGTCCACTCTCATCAACATCGTGTCAGGACTCTATGCGCCTGACGGAGGCGAGATCAGGGTCGATGGCAGAACGCTCGGAGCACTTTCTCCAAAAGACGCCGCCCATCTGGGAATTCGAGTCGTACATCAGGAACTCTCCGTCGCCCCGAATCTAAGCGTGGCCGAAACGCTTGCAGTGGGTGAATCGAATTTTCATGGGCGGCTGCATGGTCGGGCGTTTCATGACCGAGTGCGGGAAGAGTTTCGCACGAAATTAGGCGTCAGCATCGAACCATCACGGTTGCTGCGCGAGCTTTCGACCGCCGAAGTCAAGCTTGTGCAGATTGCGAAGGCTCTGTTCAACGGCAGGGTAAGGGTGCTCGTACTCGATGAGCCGACAGCGCCGCTGTCTTCGGACGAGACAAGGCTTCTGTTCCATGCGATAGACACACTCAAGCAGGGCGGAACCGCGATCATATATGTCTCGCACTATCTCGACGAGGTTCTGGGCCATTCGGACAGAATAGTCGTATTGCGCAATGGCCGTTGCGTCAGCTCGCTTGAGAACACCGCCAAGGTGAGAAGCGACCAATTGGCCGAACTCATGGTCGGACGCACGCTTACCCAGCTGTATCCCGATCGTAGCTTCACGCAGCGGTCCGCCAGCCCACGTCTCATGGTCGAGAATCTGAGCGATCGCCGTCAGCCGAAGCACGTTTCCTTTACCGTCCATCGCGGCGAGATTCTTGGAATCAGCGGAATCGTAGGAGCCGGCAAGGAACATCTGATTGACCTGATCGTCGGTCTGTCACGCCCAGACACCGGAAAAGTCGAGGTTGACGGGCATCCAATCAGAAGAGGGTCGGTCCGTGCCGCCATCGCAGCAGGCATTGCCTTCATCCCACGGGATCGACGCAGCTCCGGACTGATCCAGGATGCTTCGTTGGAGCTTAATCTTTCGCTTCCCAGGATTGCTCAGCTTTCGACATGGAATGTCGTAAGGAAATCCCGCGTCTCGCGATTCGTCCAGGATGTGATTCAGCAGCTTCATATAGTCCCCAACGATCCGGACCATCCGATGCGTCTGCTGAGCGGAGGCAATCAGCAGAAGGCGGTCATCGGCCGCTGGATCGGTTCAGGAGCCTCCGTGCTGGTTCTCGAGGATCCTACATTCGGTGTCGATGTGGGAGCAAAGGCCGATATCTACAAGCTAATCGTCGAGTTGGCGCGCAATGGCGTGGCCATACTCATATCGAGCAGTGACTTCGCGGAGCTCGCAGGACTGTGCGACAGGGTTCTCGTCCTGAGAAGATCTTCGATTGCAGCCGAGCTTTCTCATGACCAGATCACGGAACAAAGCCTTCTGGCAATGGCTTCCGGATCGTCGCAGAGTCCAACGACCGGACAGGGAGGCGAGGTATGATTCAATCCTCGCTAGCCGTGCGCGCACGGATGCATGCTGCGCATCATCCTGCACCGGCCACAAGAGCGGTGCAATCCATTCCAGCCCTGCTTGTGGCAATACTCTTCCTGGCGCTGGTCATGCACAATCCCAACATCATCGCAGTCGGCAATCTCGAGGCGATTGTCGTGGCAGCCGTGCCAAGCGCGCTGCTTGCGATTGGAATGTCCATCATCATCATCGCTTCCGGGGACGATGTCATCCATGGCGGCATCGACCTGTCACTGCCGAATCAGTCCGTGCTCTCCGCAGCAATCGTGGCGCTGTCCCTTGCAGGTGGAGCGCCACTGTGGCTGTCATTGCTTGTGGGGGTGGCTGCTGCCATCGTCTTTGGAATCGTCAATTCGCTGCTGGTGGTGTGGCTGCGAATGGTCCCGATCCTCGCGACCTTGGCTTCATCCGTACTGATCGACGGCATCACCAGAACGGCAACGACGAATCGTCGCATAGAGGTGCACGACGCAGCTGTTCTCGCCCTGCGCGACGATGCCGTCGTGGGCGTGCCAATCATCATCGTGCTCACATCCGCAGTTCTGGTCGTCGTGCATTGCGCGACTAACCATACCCGATTCGGGCTTCATCTGCAGGCGGTCGGTGGCAATCGAGAATTCGCTCTGCAATCGGGCATACGACCAGGTCTGTGCATCGCAGCGTCGATGCTGGCAGCCTCACTGCTCGCAGGACTGTCATCGGTGACATTGCTCTCCCGAGCCTCCGGATGGTCGACAGGATCGGAAGATCAGCTTCTGCTTGACATGCTGCTCGCAGCATACCTTGCTCCGATCTTTTCGCGCAGGTCGATGTATACGCCCGTTGGAGCGTGCATCGGTGCGATTCTCGTAGCCGCACTGTCCAATGCACTTGTGCTCGGCGGGGTCGACAATTCACTGATCGACGGCTCGAAGGGCCTGCTGATTCTGGTCGTGGTCGGATCGACCGCGCTGAGCAAGAGGAGCGCATCATGAGTGACGACACGACGTCTGCGAATGTGGGACCACGATTCGCAGGAATGGCCAAAGACAGTGGACTTCGTCGCGGGAACATCCCATGGCGTCGTCTGGCATTCCCGATGCTATTCCTGATTCTTCTGCTGGTCTTCATCGTCACAGTCCCGACCTTTTGGTCCGCCAGCACATTGAAGAATGTCATCGCAGGCGGAGCGGTGCTCATGCTCGTGGCCCTCGCAATGACCGTCGTCGTTTCGACGGGGGGAATCGATCTTTCTGTTGACACCTCGTTCGACCTTGGTGCATGGTTCGTCGTCGTAATCATGCTCAATACCGGTCTGCCCTGGCCCGTTGCCGCACTGCTGGCCATGGCGATTGGCTCCTTGGTGGGATTGATCAATGCACTGCTCATCGCACGGCTCAGGATCTCTCCCTTCCTTGCGACGCTGGGCGTATATTTCGTCGGACGCAGCTTCCAGAAAGTGGGAACCAATGGTGGTGGCAATGTCGAATTCTTCGACATGCCGGATGCCTTCCACGAAATCGGGGCAGGGAACATCCTGGGCATCAACACCAAGGCTTGGATAGCCGCAGTGGTTGCGCTGCTCGTCTGGTTCGCACTGTCAAGAACCGTCTTCGGCCGAAGGATAGAAGCAATTGGCATGCAGGAACGCAGCGCCGTCAACATGGGAATACCGGTTTCTCGCTATAAGACCGAGGCGTATGTGCTTTCCTCGGCAATCTGCGCACTTGGAGGGGTGCTGCTGACGGCGCAGCTTCAGATGTTCACACCTCTGACCGGCTACAACTATCAGACGGATGCGATCTCTGCAGTGTTCATCGGTGCGGCGATGCATCAGCGCGTACGTCCCAATGTCGGTGGAACCGTATTCGCCGTGCTGTTCCTGAGCACCGTAGGAACCGGATTGGATCTGATGGGGCTGGACTTCAATCTCAAGGTCGCGATTCGTGGGCTCATACTGGTGCTCGCACTTGCCGCAGTGTCCGGACTTGCGAAGTCGAGTCTTGTAGGAAGAGGCAGGTGAAGGTCATATGTCCGTTGCGCTTGCCTTGGATATTGGAACATCGACGCTGAAGTCCTCGCTCATCGACGACAGCGGTTCGATCAGAGCTCTGAAAACATGTCCCAGTCCGACGATCTCGCCTGGAATCGTGGACCCGGAACAGGTGTGGTCGCACACTGCGCGATTGATTCGGGATACTCTTGATTCATGTGATGATGTGCCTGACGCAATAATCGCCAGCGGTCAGGGAGATGGATGCTGGGAACTCGGCAATGATGGGAACGGCAGGAATTCCCTTACATGGAATTCCACGCACGCATCGGGTGTCATCGACGAGTGGGAACGCACCGGTGTCGTCGCTCAGCTGTATCGACAGACCGGAACGGTGATCTGGCCGGGCACCTCTGCGCCCATCCTCCGCTGGCTCCGCGAATCCCATGGTCTTCGACCGGAAGACCTTGCGGCAATCCTCACCGCGAAGGACTGGATCGACTATAGGCTCACCGGCGTCATTACCACCGACATCACCGATGCCAGCATTCCTTTCGTCAATCCCTACACGCGAAAGCTTGACCATGACCTTCTTGACCTGCTTGAATGCGCTGACTTCACGGATGCGATTCCTGAACCTCGCCGCCCGGGCTCATTGATCGGAAGGGTCGATAAGAGGGCATCGGCGCTTTCAGGCATAGTCCAGGGCACACCTGTGTATCTTGGTTCTCTCGACTGCGTTGCGAGCACAAGAGGCGCGGGCGCGCACGCGATGCATGACACCGTTGCTTCACTTGGCACGACGAGCGCAGTCTTTTCCTTGGTTCATGAGCCGGTTCCTGAGGGCAAGCCCGTCGGGGCGACCATCGTATGGCCAGAACCAGGCCTGTTTCTGCGAGTGCTGGGTTCGTCGTCGGGAGCGCAGGTGCTGGAATGGTTCCTCAGGGAATTCGGATATCACGGTCCCCAACGCTACCTGCAGTTCTGGCAGGACGTCGATGAGGCCAAGGAACATGACGAATTGTTTCTACCGTTCCTCTTCGGCGAAAGAGCCCCGTTTCTGGCTCCCGATGCCACCGGCACGTTCATGGGAATCAGCTCGCGGACGACGCGACCCAGACTTGCCGCCGCAGTGGCCGACGGAATCGCCTTCTCGATGCGGCATTGCCTTGAGTCATCAGGGCAGATCTCGGACATCGTCCTTACCGGTGGCGGAACGTCGGACCCGCATTTCTGCCAGCTCATTGCGAACACGCTCTCTCGCCCAGTCCTGGTTGATTCCAATGCGCAATTGGGAACCATTGGGGTCGCATCGTTCATTCCTGGGTTCGAAGCGCTGAGCCATCGCAGTGTGGAGCGAACGACCTTCACTCCGCAGGGCGATGGTGAAGACGCCCAGCGACGGTTCAACAGATATTTGGAGTCCATATCGGCATCGCTGCCCTTATGGAAGGAAAGGAAGTGACATACTGTGTCAAGTTCGCAGATCAACCATGTCGGGGTGTACTACGGTCCTGACGACATCAGGGTCGAAGCACGCGAAATTCCAAGAATACGCGAGGATGAGGCACTTGTCGCCACCAGTTCGACGGCGCTGTGCGCAGGCGAGGCAATGCCTTGGTACCATAAGGATCCTCATGGCAAGGTATTGGGACATGAAGTGATCGGCACCATCGCCCAGGTAGGGTCTCATGTCAGTGAATTTCATGTCGGAGACCGCATCTTCGCCCACCATCACGTTCCCCGTCTGATTTCGCATCAGGCCTTGCGAGGTCATTTCACCATCGATCCCCACTACCGTGAGACGCATTTCAATCCCGGTGCGATGGCCGATTATTTCGTGATCGGTCCGAGGCAGATACACGGAGACACATTCATCATTCCGGAAACGATCAGCGACGACGAAGCGGTGACCATCGAACCATGGTCATGCGTCGTAAGCGGTCTGAAAGTGAGTGGAATCCAGCCAGGAGACACGGTTCTCGTCATTGGCGCGGGCTTCATGGGATTGGGATTCGCAGCTATCGCACCGCTGTTCGGCGCCGGTCGGGTTATCGTGAGCGACCTGAACCCTTGGAGGCGGCAGAAGGCACTGGAAATCGGAGCCAATGCCGTAATCGATCCTCGGCGGGAGGATGCCGCCGAACAGCTTCGTTCCCTCAACGAAGGTCTGCTGGCAGACGTGGTCGTTGCGGCAGTGCCGAATGTCGAAGTGTTCCGCGAGGCTCGACGGCTGGTCGAACCTGGCGGAACCATTCACCTCGCCGCGCCGGGGCATCCCAATACGCAATGGTCGCAGGATGCCGCAGAGACGTATTTCAGCGAGGTGACCATAACCTCCCGATACTCTTCGGATCATACCGACGTCTATCAATACCTACGATGGCTGAAGGCAGGCAGGGTGAATCCAAACCCTGCGATCACGCATCATTTCCCATTGTCTCGTCTGGCAGAAGCGTTCAGGCTTCTCTCCACGGCCGACAGATCCCTGAAGATCGTGCTCAGGCCCGACCACCTCTATGAAGGAGCGTGACGTCAGCCTCACCGACATGCGCGCATCGCTGGACAGCGATCCCCTTCAACCAAGAAGCCATGCAACAAGAAATCCATGAATTTCAACCAAGGAGTCAACATCATCATGCTCGAACAACTTCGCCACGAGGTGCTTCAAAGAAATCTCGAACTGCCTTCGAACAATCTGGTCGTGTGGAGCGGAGGCAACGTCTCTGGAAGGGACCCAGAGACCGGCTACGTCGTGATCAAGCCAAGCGGGGTGCCGTTCAACGAACTCACCGAGGATTCACTCGTCGTCACGGATATCGATGGCACGGTCGTGGAAGGCACGCTGAAGCCATCCGTGGATCTTGGAATACATCTGCACCTCTACCGTCGCAGACCTGACGTCTTCGGAATAACGCATACGCACCAGCCATATGCCACAAGCTTCGCCTTGCGCGGCGAAGCGATACCGGCAGCGCTCACTCCCCTCACGCATCTCATCGGAGGTCCGGTCCCATGCACCCGATACGCAACGCCTGGCGACGAGGATACGGCTGTCGCAATTCTGGAGGCCACTGGCAGGCAGGGATGGGTCGCGCTCGCAAGAAGGCATGGCGTGTTTGCAATGGGACGCAGCGCAAGTGAATCACTGATGTACACCCTGTACCTCGAAGAGGCCGCGAAGACGATAAGACTGGCTCAGATCGCAGGTCCGATAACCTCCATCGATGAGCGGGAGGCACAGAGACAGCTGCACTGGCACGAAGAGCACTATGGACAGAATGTGCAGTAACGACCGTGCACGACATGCAGATGGCCGAAGGATCACAGACATCAGTACGAAAAGGAGAACCGCATGAGAGAGAAATCCTCTGACCTGCATGTTCAGGCAGCGACCATTGGCATTCATATCGTCGATATCCTTGGCAGGCCGGTCTCGGCAATACCATCCGGGCAGGGAATGACCCTGCTCGACGAGATAGCCATGAGCGCTGCAGGAACCGCAGCAGCGACCGCCTATGGGCTTGCCCGATTGGGAGTCGCCACTGCCACCTTTGGCGTGATTGGGAATGACGACCTTGGATCGTGGCTGAGAAACCGTCTTCAGGAAGAGGGGGTTGACGTCCATGGGCTGCACTCAGCTTCAGGAGTGCCCACATCGGCGACGATCTTGCCCATTCGCCCTGACGGATCAAGACCCGCTCTTCATTGCATCGGAGCCAACCGTCTTCTCGACGAGCATGTCATCGACTTCGACGTCATCAAAAAGGCTCGGCACGTGCATATCGGCGGAAGCTTTCTTCTTGAACGTCTTGACGGAACGCCGACGGCAAGGATTCTGAAATATGCCAAGGAGCATGGAGCCACCACGTCCGTCGATGTCATTGGCGTTCCTGACGCAGACTTCGAACGAGTGCTCGGTCAGGTCTATCCATGGATTGACTACTTTCTCCCCAACGAGGAGGACGCGCTGATGCTTTCGCACAGCTCTTCGCTTCATGACGCAATCCGCTGGTTCCACGGCCGTGGCGTACGATCGACAGTCATCACGCTGGGTGAACGTGGGGCATCGGTAAGCGAGCAAGGCAGGGAAGAGGCGGTTGTGCCGGCATATGCCGTTGATGTGGTGGATACCAGCGGATGCGGAGATGCATTCTCGGCAGGTTTCATCTCAGGAATCATACGGGGCAAGAGCCCTGTCGATGCCGCACTGATCGGAACGGCTGCAGGTTCGGCGACGGCGCAAGGGCTGGGTTCTTCCGCAGGTGTGAAGAATGAGAAGGAACTGGAGGAATTCATGGCCAACACCCCTTATCTGGGCGAGTTGAGGGCTTGATGGATCCCAGGCTCATGAACGTGGTCGAAGCGCCGAAGCGTCACAGTCTGAGCGTCGTTATGCCATGAATCATGAGTTCGACCCCGATGCACAGAATCAGAAAGCCGATGACTCGAACGAGAGCGCCGATTCCGGTCGGTCCAAGCCTGTCGACGACCGGCGTTGCCCACATCAGCAAGGCAGCGATGATGGCTGCGAGCAGAATCACGGCAGCGATGATTCCGACTCTACCTTCGATGCTGGGATAGCGCGCAGACAGGCCTATCACCTCACCGATCGCACCCGGTCCGGCGATAAGCGGAAGCGCCATCGGAGTGAAGGAGATATCCCTCTTGCTTTTGGCGTGATCGTGCTCCTCCTGTGTGAGCTGACTCTTTGGATTGAGCATGCCAAGACCGGAATTGGCGACGACAAATCCACCCGCAATCTGGATTGCCTGAAGGTTAAGTCCAAAAACATTGAGGATAAGAGACCCAAGAATCGCAAATGCCGTCAGAATGATGCCGACATCAAGACCTGTATGCAAGCCCTGTCTGCGAAGCTCTGAAGGTGCATAGTCTCCTGTCAATCCGGCAAAGGCAGCAAGAGCTCCCACAGGATTGACTATTGGGAACAGGGCTAGCAGCGATGCGGTGAAAACCGTCAGATAACTGGACATGCTGGTATCGTACCTGCTGCCACACGGCGATTGCGCCAATGACAGACCCTAGTCGAATAATTCGTTGGCCACCTGTCGGATGGTGTCTGGAGAATGTCCCTTTCGTCCAGCAGTGCTCCACAGCCGACGCTTCCTTCTGATTGGATCAAGGCCCTTGGTCTTTCTCAGCACCGTTCTACCCAGCTCATAAGCAGCATCGACGAAACAGCCCTCTTCCTCAGCCGCAGACACCACACGTTGAGCAAGCTCCCTGTCCACACCCTTTCTCAAGAGCTCACGCTGAGTGAACCGCGCTCCCATATTCCTGGAAAGGCAGTATCTCACAGCCGATTCGGCGTAGGCCTCATCATTGATCAGCAGCACCTTGGTCAACCGGCCGATCACTTCATCGATGACCGGCTCCTCGAATTCCTTATCCAGCAATCGTTGCTTCAAGCCACCCGAAGACCGCGGAGCGGCGTCGAGAAGACGGAGCGCAGCCTCGCGACACGCATCGATATCATCATCGCCGATGCTGCAAGGTGCAGCTGCATGCGAATCATCTGCAACCGAAGCACCGGCATCGCCATCGTGGGCATTGATGTCGTGGGCATCGATGCCGGTGACTTCGCCTCTTTCAGCACCTATCCCCCTGCGACCGGCACGGCCAGCACTGTTTCCTGACGGCTTCCTTGCTGGCCTTCCGGCATGCTCTCCTTTAGGACTCTTCTCTGGCTGCGATTCAGGCATGACGATGCCATGTCCGGCAAGAAAGCCCTCAACTGTTATCACGATGCACGACTCCACTCACTCAGCACGATGCGATCATGCGTTAGCCGGAACCTTCGCCGAAGATTCCTTATCAGCAGTCGCATCTGACGATGCCCGACCGGATGAACTCGAAGAGACATTGCCTTCCGACCCTCCTTCGGCATCGGTTCCGTCCTGATGCTGCGCATCCTCTGCCGGAACTTCGTCAGGAGGAACCATTCCGAAGGCAATTTTGACCTTATGCTCGATTTCCTCGGTCAGTTCAGCATTATCCTTCAAATATTGGCGAACGTTCTCGCGACCCTGTCCAAGCTGGTCATCGCCATAGGTGAACCATGAACCTGACTTCTTGACGATGTTGGTCTGCAACGCCATGTCAAGCACGGAACCTTCCTTCGAGATGCCTTCGCCATAGAGAACATCGAATTCGGCCGATTTGAACGGCGGGGCCATCTTATTCTTCACGACCTTGACCCTGGTTCTGTTTCCTACCGCATCTTCGCCGTTCTTCAGGGTCTGGATCCTGCGAATGTCAAGCCGCACCGAAGCATAGAACTTCAGAGCCTTTCCACCCGTGGTCGTCTCTGGGCTACCGAAGAAGACGCCAATCTTCTCACGAAGCTGGTTGATGAATACGGCGGTGGTGTTGGCCTGTGCAAGCGCTCCGGTCATCTTGCGCAGCGCCTGACTCATGAGACGGGCCTGCAGACCGACATGGCTGTCTCCCATCTCGCCTTCGATTTCCGCCTTTGGAACCAGTGCAGCCACGGAATCGACGACGATGATGTCAAGCGCACCCGAACGAATGAGCATGTCGGCGATTTCCAAGGCCTGCTCGCCGTTATCTGGCTGAGAGACAATCAGAGAATCCGTATCGACTCCAAGCTTGCGGGCATATTCGGGATCCAGGGCATGCTCTGCATCGATGAAGGCAGCCACCCCGCCCTTTTTCTGTGCATTGGCCACTGCATGCAGTGCAAGCGTCGTCTTTCCCGATGATTCCGGTCCATAGACCTCGACGATCCTTCCGCGAGGCAGTCCCCCAATGCCCAGCGCCATGTCCAGAGCCAGGGAACCGGTGGGTATGACCTCGACATTCTGCGGTGGACGATCGCCAAGGCGCATCGCAGATCCTTTGCCGAAACTCTTCTCGACCTGTTCCAGCGCCGTGTTCAGCGCCTGATCCTTGCGCTTGGCGTTGTCTTCCGGGCTCTTGCGCGATCCGCGGGCGCCTGTGTGTTGTGCCATTGGCTCTCCTTAAAATAAATCTCTATACAAACAACAGCGCTACCGTATGACATTTCTGCACCGACCGACAGCTTCCATGGCCTATGTGGTCGAATGTGGAATCCTCCGACGAATCGCACTGAATCCGAATCACCACTATAGTCGAACATTTGTTCGAACGCCAGTCGTGAGAAAAAATAAAAGCGGGTGTGTCTGGCCACATCTGACCAAAAACACCCGCACACAGACTATGCCGCCGGCAACGGCGGCGCATTATGATCCTTGCCCCATCGTCTCGAATCCGGAATTTCCATCTGGTCGCACAGCACATTCCATACGACCCTCGGCTCGGTGCCCCTGTCCAGCGCCTCGACGACAGTCATCGAGTCAAGGGCCGCCAACCTTTGATCTCGTGAAAGACTACGCCCATACACACGTCCGAAAACCTCTTCGAGCAACTGCCAGAATTCTCTTTCTCGCACTCATGACCTTATCTATCGCCCAATTATCGTGAATCCCAAGCCACTTCAGTCCGAATCCACCGCATCCATGCTGCCCCAGCGACGGGACAGCACCTAGTTCTCGAGTGATTCCAGATAGTCAGCGACCATGCGAAGCATCTGTGGAACGCTTACTCCAAGAGCCTCGGCAATCGAGCTGAGCAGTTCGGAACTTGCCTCTTTCTGGCCTCTTTCGACTTCGGAAAGATAGCCCAATGAAACGCCCGCATTCTCGCTTACCTCGCGCAGCGTCTTGTGATCCTTGGTCCTCAAGTCACGCAGGACATGACCGATGGCCTCGCGCAAAGAGACATTCTGAACATTATCCTGCGAATCATCGGCGGAGATCTTTGTCGAACGCTTTGCCTCGGGTGCATCTTCGTCCTGCATCCACATACGGTTGAGAGCCGCCTGGCGGTCATCCTTGGCCTTCTTGGCCGCCCTTGCCCTCAGAACCTGCTGCTGGGCGAACATGACCGCCCTTTTCTGTGCTGGGGTCAGATTGCGCACCCGAGCGTTGCCACGTTGAGGAAGTGATACCGGCTTGAGTTCATAGGACTCGCCGCTTTGAGTCAGTTCAGTGCGATTCAATACTGTGTTTTCAGCAACCATTGCATATCCCCTTTCGCCACCATCGTTGTACTTTCAATCCATACAACAAGGCTCAGGGCGTAATATTCCATCAGCGAAGCCATTCCAGGCCAAATGTGAGCGACCTCACATTCCTTGAGACCCCTTCGTTCAGCGCTGCATGAATGTCATTGCCTCGGGAAGGCCCCAGATCGGCACTGAGGCCAGACTGAGGTCAGACAGAGGTCGTCGCGGACCTCAATTCGCTCTCGAGATATCCCAGAACATGCTCGACGGTCTGCAGGCGCACTTCTTCGCGCGACCCCTGAAGACGCAGACGATAGCTGACGGTTCGTGCGGACTCGCCCCGAGACTGCGAAGCCATGATCGGCGAGTGCAGACCGACATAGACCAATCCCGCGGGCTTGTCGCCATCTGGCCCGGGGCCTGCGACACCCGTGGTGGAAAGACCGAACACTCGGTCACGAATATCCTCACGTCCGAACAGGCGGGCGGTGGACTCGGCCATCTGAACCGCCACCCTTGCATCGACGGCACCCGCGGAGTCGAGTATCCTTTCGTCCACATTCAGAATCGAAGCCTTGGCCGCGATGTCATAGGTGACTGCCGAGCCCAGAAAGACATCTGAAGCCCCGGGAATCCGCACGAATGCATCGGCAAGCAGACCTCCGGTCAATGACTCCGCAGCCGCCACGAAGAGGTCGCGGTCCCTGCATGCTTCGATGATGCGAGATGCCAGTGCATCGCATCGTTGGTGGGAGGCCGTGGAAAACTCGGAATCAGCGCTGCTGGACCTTCGATCGATCATCTTGATATTCCCATCCGTGAGCATGCGGCCGCGTCGATGCGGCATCTGACGCCTATGTATTCGACAGTTCCCTGCAAACTGACAAGCTGCCGAGCGCGTCCTGGCATCTCAGCGCTTCAGCAGCGTGTGATACAGGTATTCGCCGCCTGAATACAGGCAGAGAATCAGTGCGATGTAGACGATCGCAGCGGTGAAGAGGCTATAGATGTGCGCCGGACCCGTTTCCAGGCCGACGAGTGCCGGAATCGGAGCCAGAAGCAGCGCGATGGCAAAGCATTCGAACAGGGTCTTGTACTTACCGGCCTTCGATGCGGCGATGACGCTGCCACCTGAGTCGATGACCAGAAAACGCATCAGCGTTATGCCAAGTTCACGAATCAGGAAGAGTGCAGTCACCCACCACGCGATTTCGTTGAAGCAGGAGGCGACGATCAGGGCGGCAAGAATCAGAAGCTTATCGGCGATGGGGTCGAGGAGCTTGCCAAGTTCGGTCACCTGATCGTATTTCCGCGCCATCCAGCCGTCGAGTTTGTCGGTGGAGGCAGCGACGACGAACAGCACTGTCGCAGCCCATCGGAGCGACAGGTCTTCGGATCCGAAACGTCCCGACGCGACGTACAGCGCAAGGAACGCCACAACGAGCACTATTCTCACATATGTGACGATGTTCGGTGGGCTGTTCCAACCATCGAAAAGACTTCCATGCCGCTGAGACCCACCTTCCATCGGTGCATCTTCAGTCGAATCTGGATCTGACTTGGTTTCAAGGTGTTCCTGCATGACCTCTCCTCGATTGCCGCCTGCGTCGCTGCCTGAGAAGAAAACGCATGTATCGCGGCTGTTTCCTGTTACACCCACACCATGCTACCCCGAGAAAGGACTGCCCGCATCGTCAGCACGATGGAATGGGACCCATTCAGCCCTGTGCCTGCGAATCATCGTGGGACTGGGCCAGTGTCGGCTGTGACTGCTGCAACGACTTCGTCTCGCCCTTCAGGAACGAGAGCACCGCCTGCAGATCCTGCGGCTGCACGAGTACCTCCCTTGCCTTGGAGCCTTCGGACGGGCCAACGACACCGTGCGACTCGAGCAAGTCCATCAGGCGTCCTGCCTTGGCAAATCCGACGCGCAGCTTGCGCTGCAGCATCGAGGTCGAACCGAACTGCGTGGTGACGACAAGCTCCGCGGCCTGAAGCAGGACGTCGAGATCGTCACCGATCTCCTCATCGATCTCTGGGCGATTCTCCGCCTGCTGTGCCATCTGCTCGATGTCTTCGCGATAGTGAGGCTTGCGCTGCGTTCTGACATATTCGACGGCGCGTCTGATCTCTGACTCGCCGACCCAGGAACCTTGAACGCGTAGCGGCTTGGCAGAACCCATGGGGAGGAACAGGGCATCACCCTGTCCGATGAGCGTCTCGGCGCCAGTCGTGTCGAGGATGACCCTCGAATCAGTCGCCGACGATGTCGCGAAGGCCAGACGAGACGGGATGTTCGCCTTTATCAGGCCGGTGACGACATCCACGGACGGACGCTGAGTCGCAAGCACCAGGTGGACGCCCGCTGCACGCGCAAGCTGCGTGATTCTTTGGATGGAGCTCTCGACGTCGTTCTTGGCGACCATCATAAGGTCGGCCATCTCGTCGACCACGACGAGCAGATACGGATATGCTGCAATCCTGCGGTTCGACCCCGCTGGAGCATGCACCTTGCCAGCGCGGACGGCCTCGTTGAAGTCCTTGACATGCCTGAAGCCGAAGTATTGAAGGTCGTCGTAGCGAGCATCCATCTCCTTCACCACCCATTCCAACGCCTGAGCAGCCTTTTTGGGATCGGTGATGATCGGAGTGAGCAAGTGAGGGATACCCGCATACGCACTGAGTTCGACGCGCTTGGGATCAACCATGATGAGCCGTACCTGTTCAGGCGTCGCCCGCATGATGACCGAGGTCAGCATGGAATTGATGAAGCTGGACTTGCCTGAACCGGTCGCGCCCGCGACCAGCAAATGGGGCATCTTCGTCAGGTCAGCGGTTATGAAATGCCCTTCGACGTCCTTGCCGACACCGGCAAGCATGGGATTGGGATCCGATTGCGCCTTGTCAGAGCGCAGAACGTCGCCCAGATGCACGATTTCACGATCGACGTTTGGAATTTCAATTCCTATGGCGGACTTGCCAGGAATCGGCGAAAGGATGCGGACATCCGAACTGGCGACTGCGTATGCGATGTTTCGCTGAAGGTTCGTGACCTTCTCGACCTTGACGCCCGGTCCCAGCTCGACCTCGTACTGGGTCACGGATGGACCTCGGAGAAAGCCCACGACCTTGGCATCGACGTCGAACTGCTGGAAGGTGGACTGCAATGCCCGTATCACGTTGTCGTTCGCGGGGGTCCTCGCCGCGTGTGGCTTCCCCTTGACGAGCAAGTCCATGGTTGGCAGATGATATTGGGCCAATGCGTCGGCGCCAGAGTCAGAGTCCGCGCCTGAGTCCCCGTCAGCGGCCATGCCAATGCCGTTGCCATCAGTGCCTTCACTGTCATTGTCAGCGGCACCACCGTCATTGTCAGCGACAACGCCCGAGTCCTCCGGTCTCGCCTCGCCGCCAGCATGCATTGAGGTCCCCGCAGCGGCATTCATGGCATCACCCATGCCATAACCCATGGCGTTCCCCGCCTGATTCATTCCGGAATCGAGATCATGAATCGCGCCCCGTGCACCGGAGGCCGTCCTATCCGCCCCATCCGGCAAGGCGATCGTCGCCTCGCCCTGACCGGCAAGGTCAGCGCCGACATCGTGATGGGCAGGCATGTTCAGCAGTTGCGTCGAGTCGTTCCCGTTACCTGTCGAACCATCGATCACCGCTGTCTCATCGATGTCTCCATGCTGACTTGCTGCACGGATGAACGGATCGTCACCCTCGTACCTTTCGAGGCGCGAATCGTCGCCATTGCGTCGCTTGAAATGAAACAGGCGCGCAAGCCACGACTGCTTCACACCGTCCGGTTCCGAATCATCCGTGCCATCATGCTTGGGCACGCCAGGGGCAAGCACCATGGTCTCGTCCGAAGCCGGCATGCCCGCGGCGAAGCCTGAACCGTCAGGATCGGCTCCGTCTGCATCCGAACCAGCCTCGTGCCTGCGCCCGCGAATCCTGTCGAACGATGAGCGAGCGAGGTCAGGCAGATCGGTGACATGAAGTCCGGCGATCATGAGGATCGAGAAGAATGCGACGACGACGAACACGATGATCGCAAAGGTGTTCGAAAGTCCCCATGCGAGCGGAGAGCCGAGGAAGAAGCCAAAGAGACCACCCGCCTGCTGTATGGCTTCGAAATCGAAGGTTCTCGAGCTCGCCGTCTGTGAGATGTCGAGAATGGAGCAGATCGACCAGAGCATCAGCACCCACCCGCTGACGATGCGCGGATTGTTCTCGTCATCGCCGACATGGCGAATGAGCCGTATCGCTATGTAGCTCAGCAGAACCGGCAGAATGACGCTCATCACGCCCAGCAGCCCCGATGCTGCGGCATGAAGGACCCGTCCAAGCAGACCGCTGACGTTGAACCATTCGCTGGCGCAGAAGAAGACCGCGAATATCAGAAGGATGAAGCATGTGCCGTCCCTGCGCGCGGCAGGGTCATAGTCGCCGACACCCGTCAGCGAGCGAATGATGGATGCGAACCCTCTCGGAATCGCCAGAGCGATCTTCTTCGCAGTGGATTCATGCTCGTCGGAGTGTGACTGGGAATGTGTTGCGGCATTGCTCCCACGCGATGGTGCAGATGATTGATGCTGCTTTGACCTCACATTGACCTCTCAGTGCTGTGTCTCACATATACGATCATATGCCGAGACTCCCCTACGCTCATTGTATTGCCGATACCGTCAAGGCGACATCGGCACCGTAACGTTGCTGCCTGCATATGGCATGCAGGCAGCAACCATGACCGAATCCAGAATAGCCAATGCCGGGAATCAGCGCCGGATTTCGCTGAATTTCGCACAAAGACCATACAGGACAAGGGCGAAACACGACAAAGACGGCAAAAACTTTCAATACAGGCTACCATCGTGACTATGACGACCGATGCAGAACGTGCGAGCGCAGTCGCATTTGCCAGACAGAACTGCGCACTTGAGAACATGACGCCAAGTGACGAGGCGCTTTCCTTGGCCCGCAGACATATGGACGGTGAGATTTCGGCTCAGGACCTGTCAGTCTCGATTCCCCATCCAGGCGTCGCAGACGCCGTCTTCCTCAATACCATCGTGCTCGGCGAGCAGGGATGGAATCCCACCGGCGACCTTGACGAGCTCAAGACCATCCACCGGCGCGTCTTCGATGGGGTATTCGACGACGCAGGAACGGTCAGGACCAGCAACACCCGAGGCAAGGTGGGCCGCGCTGCGAATCCTGAGGCGTTCTTCCCGGTCAGCCTCATCGAAACTGGTGCCGTGAACATTGCAACCGAGCTGAGCGACAAGCAGAACCTCAGAAGTCTCGACCGTGACGTTTTCATAGCCCAGCTCGCTCACATATATGACGAATTGGGATATCTCCATCCATTCATCGGTGGCAACGCGATGACCCTGCGCATGTTCGCATCACGGCTCTCACGATGCGGGATGGGACCTCGACTGGGGCAAGGTCGACGCAGCGACATACAAGGCGGCCAAGCAGGGCGCATATGATGGCAGCACGGCCGGGCTTGAGAGCATGTTCCGCATGCTGGTTCGTCCTGCCAACCTCTCACGCACCTTCCTCATCGCGGGATGGGAACAGGGGCCTGCGCACTGATCGAAGGCAACGCAGCGGCTCCTGGTCCACAAGGCTGCCGTCATTTCACCCATGTGATCCATGCAACCCATCGAAATATCAGTGTCCGACGGAGTTCAGCTTCGCCAGCGACGGCCTATGTCGCCAAGATGATGCGAGACATAGGTATCGGCTTCCGCGTCGAATCCGTCGAACTCGCCATCGTCCGCTCTGGCGACGACTTTCAGCGCCTTATCGACCAGATCGGGGTCAAGGGCCTGAATCCAATGGATTCTAGGATCCCTTCCAAACCAGCCCATCTGCTTTCTGGCCAGACGCTTCGTCTTCTGCGCTATCGTCTTCTCTGCCTCGCCGAGCGTGAGCCTGCCGTCAAGCACGTCGAACATTTCCTGATATCCCAATGCCTTGGCGGCCGTAAATCCTAGTTTCGGCCGCATCTCCCTTGCCTCCTCAAGCAAGCCATTTCGAATCATTGACGCAGTCCTGACATCGATTCTCCTGTCAAGCTCATCACGGTCAATGTCGAGACCAATCTGAATGGTGGGAATCTTGTAGCAGTAGTGAGGAAGATTGGCGGAATACGCCCTTCCCGTGATCTCGATAACCTCCAACGCCCTGATGGTTCGACGGACATTGTGCGGATCCATACGCGCCGCTGCGATCGGATCCCTCCCCTGAAGCTCCGCAAAGAGCACCGTGGGTCCCTCGAGCTCCGCCCTGTGCTCCAGATGCTCGCGGATTTCTGGATTCGTGCCAGGAAAGCTCATGTCGTCGATGGCGGCACGGGAATAGAGACCGGAGCCGCCGACAAGTATCGGACGAATGCCCCTTCGCTGCAACTGATCGATGCATGCCCGTGACAGTTTCTGGAAGCGTGCGACCGTCATGGGCACATGCGGATCGGAAATTCCAAGCAGATGATGACGGACCTCATACTGCTGGGCAGCCGATGGCTTTGCCGTCCCTATGTCCATGCCCTCATACATCTGATAGGCATCGGCGTTCACTATCTCAGCCTCCAGGTCATGACGACGGAAAACGCGAACCATGGCGATGGCCAGATCCGTTTTCCCCGTCGCCGTCGGGCCAACGATCGAAATCACGCGCTGATTGAACAAATGTGGCATTGCTGCAATTCTTTCCACTCGCTGTCTCTGTCTGCCATGCGTCGAAGGCGTCGCGCGTCGAACCATGTCTTCGCCTGCCTTGATGTCTCTACCATGATAAAGCGTGAACATGGTCGATAAAGCCTGAACATAGTCAATGAAGCGTGAACATAGTGGGCAACTCCTTGGGAAGACCCTGTCAGGCAGGCCAGGGCAATGTAGAATGTTGAACCCGAAGCGAGGCAAAGGTCTCCTATGGAAGGCACACCGTGATATTAGATCGCAAGAACGTGATGAACTCGGCAGAGTTGGAGCAAAGTCTTCAATCCATCGAAACGATGCCAGGAAGCTCGCTGTCCAAGGGAGACATAGCCGATTTCCTCGATCTCATGCAGGTCTATGAAGGTGCCATGCACGAGATCAGCACCAAGTTGGAGATACTCGACGATGAATTCCAGGTACGGTTCAGCCATAACCCCATTCATCACATGGAACGGCGTCTGAAGAGCATGACCTCGATCATAGGCAAGCTTCAGCGCAAGAAGCTTCCTGTGACGATGGATGCGGTGAAGAACAATCTCTTCGATGTGGCTGGGATACGGGTGGTCTGCAACTACCGCGATGACGTCTATTCCGTCTCTCGATACCTTTCAGACCAGTCCGACATTCAGGTTCTGCGCGTCAAGGACTACATCCGCAACCCCAAGCAGAACGGGTATCGCAGCCTTCATGTGATCTATGCGGTTCCGGTGTTCCTGACAAGCGGGCAGCATTTCACGCCGGTCGAGGTACAATTCAGGACCATTGCGATGGACTATTGGGCCAGCCTGGAGCACCAGCTCAGATACAAGTCGAATCTGCCTGACGAGCGGCTTTCCGAGCATTCACAGACGCTGCTTGACTGTGCGAAGTCTCTGCAGAACGTCGAGGTCCAGATGCAGTCCATTCATCGCGACATCAGCGGATCGCCTCAGGAGACGGAAAGCCCTCAGGCGGCTGCACAATCCTGAGGCTGCCGCTCTGAGACGAAAACGCCAAACGCTCAGGACAGCAGTCTCAGCCACTGGGAACTGCTCAGTTGTTAAACAGCTCAGTTGTTAGAAATCAAAGTTGTCCGGGTCCCCGCCGTTGCGTCTTCCGGTATCGAATGCGGAAATAGCCTGCATGTCGTGGTCGCTCAGGCTGAAGTCAAAGACATCGAAGTTCTGCTGAATGCGTTCCTGATGGGTTGACTTCGGAATGACGATGACTCCGCGCTGCAGATGCCAGCGGATGACCACCTGTGCCGGGGACTTCCCATAGCGGTCGGCGATTGCCTGAAGTGCAGGGTTCTTCAGGAGCGTACCGCCCGTGCCACCAAGCGGACTCCACGCCTCGACATCGATCCGCTGCTCTCCGTTGGTGAAGTCGATGAGCTTCTGGTTCGTGAATTGAGGCGACGACTCAATCTGATTCACCGCAGGCCTGACCGAACTCAGAGCATGCAGCTCCTCCAGATGATGCTGTTCGAAATTGCACACCCCTATCGCACGCACGCGGCGCTCGACATAGAGCTCCTGCATGTCCTTCCATGCTTTCTGCCAGCCATCGGCGGGCCAGTGAATCAGATACAGATCGACATAATCCGTTCCGAGCCGTTCAAGGCTTTCCTCATACGCATCCCGCGTCCTGCCCGCCCGGATATCGTCATTCCACAGCTTGGTGGTGAGGAAGACATCCCTGCGATTCACGCCGGATTCTCGAATCCCCTGGCCCACTGATTCCTCGTTGCCATAGACCCTCGCCGTGTCGATATGCCTGTAACCGGCCTGCAATGCCCATTTCACCGCGTTCACCGTTTCCTCGCCGGACGGGGTCTGGAAAACGCCAAGTCCCAGTTGAGGTATCGAAACACCATTGTTCAGTACGACTGTATTGTTGACATCGATATCATTCATGTGATTCCTCCTTGTAGCTTTATCCTGCTATGCGCTTGTGACAAGAATGCCGATTACGCCCCGCACCAATACCTGCCTGGACCGCATTCGATGGCCATCTGCAAGCACGACGCAAGCAAGCAAGCATGACAGTTCTCGTGTCGCTGGGAGCTGAAAACGCGAAATTAAGGTATTCGTAAGGTCGCTCACCTACTATCAGGTCAAAGAGTAAAAAAGGAGAAACGCAGATGACATATGGAATGCAACCGCGCGACGAACAGCAGTCGCAGGGTCAGCAGATGCATGACAGCACACGCACGCCGAACGGCCAGACCTCGTACGGACAGTACGGGACAGCCTATGGGGCACAGCCCCAGATGACCTATGACAGCCAGGCGATCTACTCCTACGAACGAATGGAGAAGGCGACCCATGCCTCGGTCACCAGGGCCTATGGCGAAATGACCCTGGGATTGATACTCACTGCCGTGGTCGCCGTCATCGCCCAATCCACGGGTGCGCTCGAGGCATACATGAGCGCGACTGGCATCATCGGCTGGATCGCACTGACGGTCATTCAGGTCGGCCTTGCGATAAGCCTCGGCGCAAGAATAATGAAGATGCGTTCCAGCACCGCGAGACTGGTGTTCTATGCATATGCAGCCTTGATGGGCTTCACCCTCAGCTCCATTTTCTGGGCATTCAGCGTCAGCTCCATCATCATCACGCTTGGTCTGTGTGCGGCGTTCTTCTTCACGCTCACCATGATCGGCATGACGACACGGCTTAACATGCTCAAGGCGGGTCCGATCCTGATGGTCGGCCTGGTCGTGCTCATCGTCTCGCAGCTCGTGCTGATGTTCGTGGCGCCAAGCGCGACGACGCTGAGAATCGTCGCGGCAATCGGTCTGGTCCTCTTCGCAGGCATGACGATGTACGATGCCCAGCGCACACGCCTGATCTTCCAGCAGGTTTCCAATCAGGGTCCAGAGATGGTCAAGAAGGCTTCCATCCTCTGCGCACTGAATCTTTACCTTGACTTCGTGAACATGTTCCTCTATCTGCTGCAACTCGTCGGCTTCAGCAACAACTGAATCACTGAACCAGATCCCCTGGCGCGGCTTCGCGCATAGAAACCGGGATTCGAAAAACGAGATTCATGACCCATGGGCACCTTGGAATGAGTGGTGCGCCGCGGTCATGAATCCCGTTTTCTATGTGCCGATCAGGCGTTCTGCATGAGGTTTCTCAGAACGAATTGCAGAATTCCGCCATTGCGGAAGTAATCCGCCTCACCAGGCGTATCGATTCTGACGACCGCGGTGAAGCTGGTCTGCGTTCCATCGTCGCGGGTCGCAGTGACGGCAACCGTCGCTGGCGTGGTTCCGGCGTTCAACTCGGTGATTCCCTCGATATCGTAGTGCTCCGTGCCATCAAGGCCGAGACTCTCCGCACTCTGCCCATCGGGGAACTGCAAGGGAAGCACTCCCATGCCGATCAGGTTGCTGCGGTGGATGCGTTCAAAGCTCTCCGCTATGACGGCCTTGACCCCGAGCATGCTCGTACCCTTGGCAGCCCAGTCACGGGACGAACCAGTTCCGTATTCCTTCCCAGCCAGAACGACCAGAGGAATGGAATTCGCCCGGTAATGCTCCGAGGCTTCAAAGATCGTCGTGGGTCTGCTGTCAAGGAAGTCATAGGTGAATCCTCCCGGAGTCACCTCTTCTCCGACGGAGGCCAGCAGCTGGTTGCGTAGGCGGATGTTGCCGAAGGTGCCACGCACCATGATTTCGTGGTTGCCGCGTCGTGAACCATAAGAATTGAAGTTTCTTGGTTCTATCCCATGCTCCTGCAGGTACACTCCGGCAGGGCTGCTTGCCTTGATCGCACCCGCTGGGGAAATGTGGTCGGTGGTCACCGAATCGCCAAGAAGTGCAAGGACCCTGGCTCCATGAACGTCAGACACAGGCGCAGGATGGGCGCTCATGCCATCGAAGAAGGTCTGCTTGCGCACATACGTCGAGGAACCGTCCCAGGCGAAGGACTCCCCCTCGGGAACCTCCAGACTCTTCCAGCGCTCGTCGCCTTCGAAGACCGAAGCGTAATCCTTGACGAACATGTCCCTGCTTACGGTCTCATCGACGACTTCCTTGATATCGTCGTTTGAAGGCCACAGATCGCGTAGATAGACATCTTCGCCGCGCGAATTCCTGCCAAGGGATTGATTGTCGAAATCGAAATCCATCGTTCCTGCGAGAGCGTATGCGATGACCAGAGGCGGCGATGCAAGGTAATTCATCTTCACGTCCGGGCTGATGCGGCCTTCGAAGTTTCGATTGCCGGAAAGCACGGCCGTGACCGAAAGGTCATTGTCGTTGATGGCCTGTGAGATCGCCGGATCGAGTGGTCCTGAGTTCCCGATGCACGTCGCGCATCCATACCCGACCAGTTGATAGCCCAGATCGTTCAGGTCCGTCGTCAGCCCCGCCTTGTCGAGATAGTCCGTAACCACCTGCGAGCCCGGAGCGAGGGAGGTCTTCACCCATGGCTTCGGCTTCAGCCCCAGCCTGTGTGCGTTGCGTGCCAGCAATCCCGCAGCGATCATCACCGAGGGGTTCGATGTATTGGTGCAGCTGGTGATGGACGCTATCGCAACGGCGCCGTTGTGCAGCTCAAAGTCGCCGTGGGCCTCGGTGGTGACGGGAACCGCATCGGTATTCGTCGCATCGGTGATATAGGAAGGAATCGTCTTCTCATAGGCATCCTTGGAATCCTTGAGCATGATGCGGTCCTGCGGACGCTTGGGTCCGGCGATTGACGGCACTACGGTGCTCAGATCGAGTTCCATGTATTCGGAGTACTCCGGTTCGACATAATCCGGGGCCGACGTGTCGTGCCAAAGCCTGTTCGCCTTCGCATACTCCTGCACGAGGGAGATCTGCTCATCCGTACGACCGGTGAGATGCAGATAGTCGAGGGTCACCTCGTCGATTGGGAAGATGCCGCAGGTCGAACCGAATTCAGGGCTCATGTTGCCGAGCGTCGCTCGATTCGCAAGCGGTACGTTTGCAACGCCATCGCCATAGAATTCGACGAATTTGCCGACCACACCATGCTCGCGAAGCATGTCGGTGATCGTAAGGACCATATCCGTGGCGGTGACGCCCTCAGGGATGCTGCCCGTGAGCTTGAACCCGACGACCCGTGGCACGAGCATCGAGATCGGCTGACCCAGCATCGCGGCCTCTGCCTCGATGCCACCGACGCCCCAGCCAAGCACGCCAAGGCCGTTCACCATCGTGGTATGGGAGTCCGTGCCTACGCATGAGTCGAGATATGCGAGCCTGCGACCGGGATGAAGGTCAGACTTTCCAGCCATGACGACCTTTGCCAGGTATTCGATGTTGACCTGATGAATGATGCCAGTCCCCGGAGGCACGACACGGAAGTTGTCGAATGCCTGCTGACCCCAGCGCAGGAACTGGTAACGCTCGCGGTTCCGCTTGTATTCGATGTCCATGTTGCGCTCGATGGCGTTCGGCACGCCGGCCACGTCGATCTGCACGGAGTGGTCTATGACCATCTGCGCGGGAACCTGAGGATTGATGACCTCGGGATCGCCCCCAAGATCCTTGACCGCGTCACGCATTGTCGCGAGGTCTACGATGCAGGGAACCCCGGTGAAATCCTGCATCACCACCCTGCTCGGCGAAAATTGAATCTCGTGGCTCGGATCTGCCTTCGGATCCCAGTCGAGGAGGGCCCTGACATGATCGTCGGTGATGTTGGCACCGTCGATGTTTCGAACGAGATTCTCGACAAGGACCTTAAGCGAGTACGGGAGATGATCTATGCCAGGGAGATTGGCTATCGAATAGTAATCAAAGACCTCGTTGCCAACCTGCAAAGTAGATTGCTGATCCTGATGCAAAGACATGCTACCTCCGAATTCATCCATTCGCGTGCAGAGACACACGAAAGTACGTCACCTGAACGTCGTGGCATGTTCATTGCCGCGACGCCGAAATACCGGCCATATTGCCGATATCTGCATTGAGCGCTGCAAAGCGTTGGGATACGACGCCTTCACGCATGCTCAATAACCATAACATCGACCTGACTCAGCATAGTTCTAGCGTGTTTGTATTACGACTGAGATAATTCGCCCTCAGCTTTGCGATGTCGGTCCACGGCATCCGCAATCCATGTGATCGACACGAAGATCGCAGCTGCGCACAGGACCGACACTATCGAGACAACCATAAGGCTTCCTGATGGTATGGCAAGGTCAAAGAACGAGGCGACAGGTGGCAGCGCAACGCCAATGACGCCTGCTGCCGCAAACAGGGCTACGAGGATGCCTCGCCAGGAGCGCAGGGGCCTCGCGACACGGCAAAGCACCAGGATCCCCATCACGAACAGAACGATTGCGCACAGCATTCTCCATTCATTGAGGGTTTTCGCATCGCTGAGATTCCAGCCCATGAATGCCGGTATCGCCCATGCGGCGAGCAATACGGAAAGTCCTATTGCAAATCCACAGGGAAGCGCGAATGCGACGACCCTCCTGAGAAAACCTGGCCTGTACCTTCGCGTGTTCGGGGCCAAGGCGAGCAGGAATGCAGGGGTTCCGATGGTGAGGGCACCGATGTAGGTGATGTGCCGCGGAAGATATGGGAATGGTATCGCCGTGAGAACCACTCCCAGCGAAATCAATGCCGAATACACGGTCTTGACCACGAAAAGCGATGCAACGCGCTCCATGTTCGCCATGACCTGACGTCCTCGGGCAACGACGTCTGGCAGGTGGGAGAATTTCGAGTCGACCAGCACGACTTGGGCTACCGCCTTCGTCGCCGATGCGGCATTGCCCATTGCTATGCCAAGATCGGCCTCTTTCAGGGCGAGGGAATCGTTCACGCCATCGCCGGTCATCGCGACGACGTGCCCTGTCGCATGCAAAGCCTCGACGATGCCCTTCTTCTGTTCGGGAAGCACACGTCCCAGCACATCCACTTCCTCGAGCGTCTTCGCCAGTTCACCCACATCGGCGGGAAGATTCCTGGCATCCATGGTGCGCGGGCTGCGGGATCCGGTGAGCTCGACCTTTGCGGCGATCGCCCCGACCGTAGCCGGGTTGTCCCCTGAGATGACACGGCAACGGACACCCTGCTGCCTGAACCATGCCAGCGTCGCCTTGGCGTCCGAGCGGATGCGTTCCGAACAGGCAACGAGCGCATGGGCCTCGAGACGATCGGGAAGTTCGTCCGATATCTCCATTCCAGATGGATGATTCTGGACGGAATCGTCATCGTGGACGTCATCGTGGCCGTCTGAGCCTGCCTCGACCGCCCGTGCATCGGCGGCGAGGAGCAGCACGCGCGATCCATTCGATGCCAGCGCCCCTACCTGGCGGGAAAGCTTCTCATCGTGCTGCTCGGACATGAGTATCTCGGGAGCTCCCAGATACCATGTCGATCCATCGCGATAGCGGATCGCACTCCATTTCCTCGATGAGGAGAATGGCAGGCGCCTGGCAATCTCCTCTGACGGCGCATATGAGGAAAGTCCCCTGAGAATCGCCTCGGCCGTCTTGTTGGGATTCTCTTCGCTGCTGACATCGAAGGCGTGCTGTTCCAGTTCATGTCTGATGGCTTCGGCGTTTCCTCCCTCGACTTGGGCGGGAATGGGGATGACGCTTTCGAAGGCAATGCCGCCATCGGTTATGGTGCCGGTCTTGTCAAGGTTCAGAGAATCGACGCGGGCAAGGGTCTCGACCGACTCCAACTCCTGCACCAGGGTATTGCTATGCGCAAGGCGTATGGAGGCAAGCGCGAAATTCAACGATGTGAGCAGCACAAGGCCCTCGGGAATCATGCCCACCACACCAGCGACTGCAGACACGATTGCCTGCCGCCATTGGCCCGAGGCGATCGCCTGGCCGAAGCCGCCAAAGGTCTGCATCTGGGTCCAGATCAGCAGTATGCACAGCGGGATGACTATGACAGTCATCACCTTGAGTATTTTGGTGATTCCCTCGTTCAGATCGGATCGGGTCTTGCTGTAGACCTTTGCCTTCGCAGTCAGCTTGGCTGCATAGCTGTCCGCTCCCACGGCACTGACCCTTCCCAAGGCGAGGCCGGAGACTGCAGTCGTACCTGACAATGCACGGTCGCCGTCCTGCTTGCGCACCGTCTTGGACTCGCCAGTCAGCATCGACTCATCGAGCTCAAGCCCATATGAATGCAGTATGTCGCAGTCAGCCGGAACCTGCTCTCCTGAGCGAATCCAGAGAATGTCATCCTTGACGATCTTCTCGCTTGGAATCTCGACGTTTTCCCCGTATCGTCGAACGACATAGTTCGATGCGACCAGGATGGACAGCCGGTCAAGCGTCGCCTTCGCCCTGAGTTCAGTGAACACGCCGATGCCCGTGTTGATGATGATGATCAGTCCGAATATCGAATCCTTCCATTGCCCCGTGGCCAGGACGAGAACCATGGCCCCAAGAATCAGAGCGTTGAAGAAGGTAAAGACATTCTCACGGAGAATCTGCAGAAACGATCGTGAACTGTGCGTATCCGTATGGTTCACCTGCTTCGTCTGCAAGCGGAGCTGAACGTCGGATGCGCTCAGTCCCGTCTCTGCAACCTGTGGCATCTTTCCCACGCCATCTTCTGATGCTTCGCCTCGTGACTCTGAGTGTGCTTCCAAAGGGTTCCCATTTCCGTCTCTGTTCGATGACGCGAAAATCACAGTGTCACCGATCGATTCTTTCATTGTCATTCACTGCGGTGTCTGGCGCGGTCCTGGATGGATTGCCTGCCCACTGCGAAAATCAATGGCTGGCATACATGATCTTCGCATGCTCGAGATCGTTCATGACCGTGAAAGCCGCTGTCTCTAAGGTAACGCGACGTGCTGAACTCTTCTGGTCGGTCGATGCGGGAGAGCCCTGCGAAGTGGATCCAAGGACGAACTGCGCGGCATAGAGGTGTGAGTCGAGCTCGGTGACGCGTTGTTCATCGGTTATGAGCACGACTGGGATTCCGGCGTTTCTGGCACTCGTCAGGGCCTTGACGACATCAGATGCATAGTTGCAGCGCTGCCCGTCGCCTGAGACGTTGCAGCGCAGCATTATCAAGGTCGATCTAAGCGTTATGGCAGATCGAATCGCCGCTGCCTGAGCACCCTTCACGTTCACGGACGACGAGTATCGCACCTGCAATGACCTGGCCTTCAGATACTGCAATATCTCCTTGTCCGCACTGGTGGTGGCAGCGTATGCGCTGCCGACGAACACGATCGACACATCGGAACGGTCGATGCCGTCGTGTGCCAACGAGCTGCTTGCCGGAGCATCTCCCACTGCCCCGGCGCTCGGTGCGCAAGCCGTCAGGCCCAACGCGATCACCAGTGCGATCACCAACGCGCTCAATGTCGTGAGAGAGTCGCGGACGCTGCGCATCATGAAGCCCCCAAACGCTCGTGCATGCTCACGATGCCCGCGCAGACCGGAACGATAATCCATCTGTCCTCCCAACGCCTGCGGGCCCAAAGGCAACATACCCATCGACACAATCATAGATTCATGGCCAAGATTCGGTGCGATTTCGCTGTCTGAAACGTTCAGGGCTACCTGGTGAATATGGCCACGGACTCGACATGATGGGTCATCGGATAGAGGTCATAGGCGCTGAGTTCGCGAAGTCCGTATCCCGATGCGCTGAGCGTTGCGGTATCACGCGCAAGACTTGTCGGATCGCATGCGACATAGACGATTGCCTTCGGATTCGCCGCTGCGATGCGTTCGCACACCTTTTTTCTGGCACCGGCACGAGGTGGATCGAGAACGACGACATCCGGATGTGAAAGATGGGAAGGGACATTGCCGAGCACGGCGCCCACATCGCCGATCCGAGCATCCACCCGCGCCAGATCGAGACTTCTCAGATTTCTTCGTGCATTGATCACGGCGGGCTTCGATCCCTCGATGCTGAGCATGCTGGTACGCTTCGATGTCGACGTCGCCAGCGGCAGTGTGAACAGGCCCGCTCCGGAGTAAAGATCCCAGATGCATGCCGAATCGTCACCGTTCAGGGCATGCTGCGCGGCATGCAGCACATGCGATGCCAGAGCAGTGGGAGCCTCTCGATGAATCTGCCAGAAGCCATCGGCATTGACGCGATAGTTCCACGTGCTGCCATCGATGCTTACGCTTTCCTTCAGCAGGTATTCACCGGCGGTGAGCTCGCCATCGACCATGACGGCATAGTCGTCAAAGCCCTCTGCCTCGCCCTGCACCGCAGGGACTTCCGCGGAACCGTCTGCTATGGCATCGTTCCCAGGAGACGTTTGCGCAGCATCTGACGGTGCGCATGGGGTTTCCACGGACTCGCTACCTATGGCTTCCGTCGACTGCGGAAGAGATTGCGGAACCGCGATTCTCAGCTGTGCGCCAGGCGCGAAACCCCCATCCCAGAAATGGGTCTCCTCCGCGATTCTGAGAACCGACTCCGTTGCCAGCGGCATCGTATCCAAGGCAACCCGGTGATGCGTGCCACGCCTTCGCATCGAAGGGTGCCCGTCTTCGTCCGCGATCATTTCGATTCGAGTGCGCCAATGCAGACCGCCCAGCCGTTCATCCTCGGGCATCCGCCTGACCTGGACGTCGGTATGCACATGTCCGAGCCGTTCCATCTGCTCGTTGATGATGTCGGACTTCCATGCAAGCTGCCCTGGGAGCGACACATGGACCAGATCGGCTCCCCCGACACCGCCACCCTGAGACAGCGGCCCTGCGAGCTCCCATGCAGGCGTGACCCTGAATTCGCTCGGCTCGATGACCTCGATGACCTCACCGGTCCAGAAACGGTCTGTCCTCTCATGAGGTTCGTCAAGGGCTATGCGCACCAGCTCTCCTGGCAGTGCAAAGCGTACGAATACGACCCGTCCGTCTATATGCCCCACGCATCTGCCCTGATCGGCATAGCGTTCGATGCGAACCTGTGATTCCAAAGCCAAATCAATCCCCAATTGTTGAACTATCAGTAATGTCTGAGCGCTTTTCCATCTCGGCGTGCCGGTGCAGCGGATCGGCGACGAGCAGCCACGACAGCCAGATGACCAAGGCGAAGCACGGAACTCCCATGATAAGTCGGGCAGTGCCAAGCCATGCTATTCGATCGGTGAGATACATCGGCACCTGCACGACCAGCCGGGCCGCAAACAGAAGGATCCACAGACCGGTGACCTTCATGTAGGCACGGAACAGTGCCCCATCGTCCCGCCAACGAGCGAGCCACGCGCCAAACCCACTCAGCGTCGGCTTCCGAACGAACTCGATGCATGCACCGATGCCCGGTATCCTGATCAGCATCGAAACGGATAGCGCCACGATCCATACCGCATTCGTCAGGAAACCTGGAAGATAGTAGTTTCGCGCATCCTTGGTCAGCCAAGCCCAGACAAGACATAGGACCACGGCAGCAAGACCGCTGAGCGCTCCCATGATCGACTGACGCTGGAACAGTCGCGCGACGAGCTGAATAACCGCCTCTGCGAGCGACAGGGCAACCGTCATTCCCAGCTGTCCTGTCGAGACGAAGGCGACGATGAATATCAGTCCAGGCAATATGGATTCGACGATGCCGCGGATCCCGCCCATCGAATCCATGATCGAGAAGTCATCGGCTGCCAACGACGCTATGCCCTTGGCCGCATTCTTCGGCTTCCTCGTTTCGACCACTGTATCTTCCCCCGCCATGCCGGTAGTTGACCCTTCTGCGCTGACGTCGTTGCCATCCGTCCGGACTGCCGTAGTGTCCGGTGAATTCGCATCGTTCCTGGACTGATCGTGCATGACCTTCACCCTATGCGACGGATGCTAGCGTACCTCTGAGAACATCGGACCCCTGGCAAGGGTCGTCTTGGTCTCGGTGTTCTGATCGCTATCGAGTGGGCCCTTGGGCTTTTCCGGAATGGACTTGCCGTTCTTGCCCTTGGCGTTCTTGCCTTTCTTCGATGCCTTCTCGGCCTCGGACTCGTCGTTGGCCTGCTTTTCGGCTTCCTCCTGCTCCCTGCGCTGCTTGGGAGTGATGGGAGCATGCATGGGAATCATGTCACGAGGCGCCAAAGGCTCGTCGCCACGTTCCACGACTATCTCCTGGAAGAGATTGTCGAGAATCTCCTTTTCCTCACCATCGGATGCAGCCGGGCCAGAGAAGATTCCACGAAGCATCCATCGCGGTCCGTCGACTCCCACGATTCTCGTGACGACGGTGTTGCCCTTGACGTCCACGGGCAGCAGGACCTCGGTGCCGAAGATGCCCGGCCTGCTCGATGCATTGTCATTGCCCGTAAGCAGATCATCGCGAACGTCATCCCAGAGTCCGAGCGTCTTGGGAGCTGCGAACGCCTCGATTTCCAAGCTTGACGAGCCATACGAGATGGTCGCTCCAAGAACCTCTCCACTCGCTCGATTGGCCTTCAGACGCAGTTCGATGCCTTGCATGTACGGCAGATAGAAGGCGCCGACGTCAAGATATTCGTCATAGTCGACGACTTCCTCGTCATCGATGTCCCAAGGACCGCGATCGTCTCCCCTGCCAAGGTATTCGTCGCTTTCCTGCTGGTCCTCATCGGGGATGGAATCGAATTCCGCGTCATCTTCTTGCTCGCCAAGAAGGTCGTTGCCCTCCACTTCGGATTGATCTTCCTCTGACTGCTGTTTGGCGTGCTTCTTGCCGAACCCGAACAAGCCCATGATTCCTCGTTTCTGACCCCCATATAAGAGGTTATTCGTTACGTCCAACTCAAGAATAACCACAAAGCCGCGCACACGCATGCCCTTGTCGAAATTTTCAGGACGTTCAGACTCTATATGTTACTTCCAGGGCCGCATGGTCACTCCAGCGAGTGTCGTATGAGCTGGCCTTGTCGACCGTGAATCCCTGCGCCGTGTCCGCGAACTCCGGGGTGGCAAACTGGTAGTCCAATCTCCATCCCACATTGTTGTCGAAGGCGCGCCCACGTTGACTCCACCATGTGTACGGACCTTGAATGTCGCCAGCCAGATCGCGCATGACATCGACGAAATCATAGTCGTCAAGCCACTTGTCCACGTATGCGCGCTCGGAAGGCATGAATCCTGCGTGCGTCACGTTCGCCTTCGCGTTCTTGATGTCTATGGGAGTATGCGCAATGTTGAAGTCGCCGCACAGCACGGCCTGCCTGCCGCCCTTCGCGGCCTCGTCGCGCAGGTCGCTCAGACGGCCCATCATGGTGTCGAGGAAGCGGAATTTCTGCTTCATCTTGACCTCGTCATCCGCCATTCCGGAATGGACATAGATGCATATCACGGTGAGCACATGCCCATCGGGGGTCTTGACGTCTGCCTCAAGCCAGCGCCCAGTGTCGACCGGCTCACTCAGACCAGGCAATCCGACACGTGTCTGGAGAACCGGCAGTGTGGTGAGCAGGGCAACGCCAGCCCGTCCCTTGATCTCGCATATGTCGTTGGCCCTGAACAGCTCCTCGGGCTTCGAGATCTTGCCCTTGGCCACGTACCGCTCGGCAAAGTCTTCAAGAATCGGGTCGATCGCCGATTGAGGGGCTCTCACCTCCTGCATGCACCAGACATCCGGCAGCTGGGAGCTCACCCATGCCCCGACATCCTTGCGAGCAGCAGCCCGCAGACCGTTCACATTCGAAGTTGCAATAGTAATGCTCATGCAACACACCATACCAGCGTCATCTTCGAAGCGTTCATGAGTCGAGCCCCAGACTCAGGTTGCCGCCAGGAATCGCATCCAGCAGATCCTTCGTATATTGCTGCTGCGGATGGTCGAAGACCTCATCGGTCGTTGCATGCTCGACCAGCCGTCCGTGCTGCATGACGACGACCTCGTCCGCGATCTGGCGCACTACTGCGAGATCGTGGGTGATGAACAGATAGCTCAGCCCGCGTTCGGCCTGCAGATCGTTCAGGAGTTCCAGCACCTGATTCTGCACCAGGACATCAAGTGCCGAAACCGCTTCGTCACATACGATCACACTGGGATTGAGCGCCATCGCACGCGCGATGGCGATGCGCTGGCGCTGTCCTCCCGAAAGCTCGTTAGGATAGCGGCGCATGACGGACTGTGGCATCTCGACCATGTCGAGGAGCTCTCTGACCCGTTCCGCGCGAGACCTGGCATTGCCGACCTTGTGAATGCGCAGCGGCTCCTCGACCGAACGGAAGATGGAATACATCGGGTCAAGTGATCCATATGGATTCTGGAACACGGGCTGCACGTTCCTGCGGAATGCGAGCATGTCCCTGCGATTGAAGTCGGCCATGTCACGGTCCTCGAAGCTGACCTTGCCGGAGGTCGGCTCCAGAAGCCGGAGCACCATGTTCGCGACCGTTGACTTTCCCGAACCTGATTCGCCGACGATCGCAAGTGTCGTGCCGCGCTTGACCGAGAACGAGACATCATCGACGGCCTTGAACATCTCGGTTCGACGTGGAAGCTTGAATTCCTTGGTGAGGTGTTCGACGGTGATGATGTGCTCGCTGCGCTCAAGGGTCTCCTCGCCCTTGACCCTGTGCTCCAGAAGGGCGTCCGCATCTTTCCCACGCTCCTTCGCCGAGATGATGCGCTGCGAGGCGAGCGATGGGGCTGCATTCACAAGACGCTTGGTATAGGGATGCCTTGGGTGCTGAAGCACCTCGAGACTCGGCCCGGACTCAACGACTCGGCCTTTGTACATCACGACGATGTGCTGGGCACGCTCGGCCGCCAGACCCAGGTCATGCGTGATGAACAGGACGGCGGTGCCAAGCGAATCGGTCAGCATTCTCAGATGGTCGAGAATCTTCTTCTGCACAGTGACGTCCAACGCACTCGTCGGCTCATCCGCGATCAGCAGGTCAGGGCGCGAAGCCAGACCGATTGCAATGAGCGCACGCTGCCGCATGCCACCAGAGAACTCATGGGGATACTGACGCGCCCTCGTCGCGGCGTCCGGAAGCCCGGCCTCGGCAAGCAGGCCTGCAATGCGGTCATCCATCGTGGCATCGTGCACATGTTCCTTGGCAATTGCCCAGGCCTGCTCGTTCCCGACACCCGCATCGATAAGATCCTGCGCCACCAGCCAGCGAGGTTCGGACCCCGCAACCCAGGAAGCGCCGAAGCGCTTCATCGTCTTCTCGACATTCGCATCGCCCGACTGCTCGAGTGCCTTTCGTGCGGCATCCAGCAATCCTGGCAGGCCTGCGGACGATATGAACGCCTCGTCGTCTTCCTTGCGGACATCGACCTCGGCATTGGCCAGAGTCTTGGACAGGCTGCTTCTTCGCTCATGAGAGACATCCATGCCATTTGCCACAAGAGCCTCTTTGACCTGCGCGCCTATTCTCCATACCGGATTGAGATTGCTCATGGGGTCCTGTGGAACGAGTCCTATGTGCTGCCCGCGGACCTTTTCATATTCCTTCTTGCTGAGCTTGGTCAGCTCACGGCCCTGCAGGTCGATGCTGCCTCCCGTGACCCGACCGGTTCCGGGGAGCAGCCCAAGGACGGACATCGCACTCGTCGACTTTCCGGATCCGGACTCCCCCACGATGGCAACCCATTGACCCGGGTACACGGTGAAGGAAGCGTCACGCACCGCATGAATCGCCTTCTTGGTGTCGGTAGTGAAGTCAACGCTCAGGTTCCTCACCCGGAGCAGGGGCTCATTCGCAGACTGCTGATGGATTGGCTGTGAATCCGGTTTCTCGTTATGTTCGGTCGTCTGATTAGTCATTGTTCTCCTCATTGCCTCTTTCGCGCCGTTCACTCAGACTCTGCTCTTGGGATCCAGGGCGTCCTTCACCGCATCGCCCATCATGATGAAGGCGAGCACGGTTATGGCCAACGCCAGCGACGGATAGAACAGGACCTGTGGGTCCACTCTGAGCAATGACTGTCCATCCGAGATATCGCCGCCCCAGCTGACCACGGTCGTCGGCAATCCGACGCCAAGGAAGCTCAACGTCGCCTCGGCGACAATGTAGGAACCCAGTGAGGTGGTGGTGAGCACGATGACCGGTGCCAGTGAATTGGGCAGCACATGGCGGAAGAGATTCCTCATCGAGGAGGAACCCAATGCGGTCGAGGCCGTATTGAATTCGAGATTCTTCGCTTCAAGAACCGAACCGCGTGTGATGCGTGCGGTCGTCACCCAGCCGAAGAGCGCGAGCACGAGCACGACCTTCCAGATGGAGGTCGAGGTCTTGAACATCTGCAAGACCACGATTGCGCCAAGCAGCATCGGGATGGCGAAGAAGATGTCCGTGATTCGACTCAGGACCGCGTCAAGCCAACCCCCGTAGAAGCCTGCAAGAGCTCCTACGATGCCGCCGAAGATCGTCACTATGATGGTGGTGAGAATTCCGACGCTCACGGAAGTCCTTGCGCCGTATATCACGCGCGAGAACACGTCGCAGCCCTGCTGGTTGAAGCCAAGGATGTGCCCTGCGCTGGGACCGTCCAGTGATTGGGGAAGATTGCAATAGTTCGGATCTACCTTCGTGAAGGCGCTCGGGAAAAGCGCCACGAACAGAATCAGTAGAATCAGTATGCCTGAGAATATGAATAGCGGATTCTTCCTCAGGCTGCGCCACGCATCGGACCACATGCTCGTGGCGACCTTGGTCTCATCGACCGAATCCACGGCCTGAACGGGAGTCTCGTCGATCGGTGCGACGAAGCGTTCCTGACCCGGCAGTGGCGTGGCGATGAAATCGTTTGAATTCTCAGAGATCATGGTATTTTGTTCTGTCATCTGTCCGCCCTCACGCATATCTGATTCTCGGGTCAAGCACCGCATAGAGCATGTCGACCACAAGGTTGCACACCACGAATATCAGGACAAGAATGGTCACGATCGACACCACCAGCGGCCCTTCCCCTCGCAGTATCGCCTGGTACAGGGTGTTGCCGACACCTTGGATGTTGAAGATACGCTCGGTGATCATCGCACCACCCATGAGCGTGCCGATGTCGGTGCCCAGATATGTGACGACCGGTATGAGCGAATTTCTGAGAATATGTCGCATGACCACGGAACGGTTCGACATTCCCTTCGCACGTGCGGTACGCACGTAGTCCTCGCCGATGTTGGAGGAGACTTCCGTCCTGGCAAGGCGGATGATGTAGGCCATCGAAACGCTGCCCAGCACCATCGCCGGCATCAGCAAGTCCAGGAATCCGGGTGATCCGCCGGCTGTGACCGGTAGAATCTGCCATTTGACGCCTATGAAGTATTGCATGACGAAGCCGGTCACGAAGGTCGGGACCGAGATCAGCAGCAGCGAGACGATGAGGATCACCGAATCGTACCACTTGCCTTTCTTCAGACCCGATATGACGCCGAAGATCACGCCGAAGATTCCCTCGAACACGAAGGCCATCAAGGAAAGCTTGATGGTGACCGGGAAGGCACGCCCTATCACCGAAATCACAGGCTGACCTGAGAAGGTCATGCCGAAATTGAGACTCATCGCATTCTTCAGGAACAGCAGATACTGAACGATGAACGGCTTGTCGAGATTATATTCGGCACGAATCTGAGCGGCCACCGCCTCGTTCACCGGTCGGGCTCCGAACATGGCTCTCACCGGATCGCCCGGAAGCGCGAAGACCAGCGCGTATATCAGCAATGTCGTACCGAGAATAACAGGAATCATCTGCAATATTCGTCTGAGCAGATATTTACCCATCGGTCATCTCCTTTTATATGTGTAAGGCCTGACCTCATCGTCAACAATGCGAGCTGCCATGCAATCGTTCATTTCAAAGCAGTGCAAGTATAACAAAGAACAACAGTCTCAAGCCGCATAAATTGAGGAAAGGCATAGCGCATATGCCTTTCCTCTTCTGCTATCTGGACGGTTCGAACCTACTACTTGGTGAGGTTCTGATAGACGGGGACGTTCTTCCAGTTAAGAACGAATCCCTTGACTCCCTTTGCCGCAACGCCTGCTGCATTGCTGTAGTAGAGAGGAACTGCGGGGAGGTCCTTGAGAAGAAGCTCCTCGGCCTTCTGGTAGTAGCCATTTGCCTCAGAGGTCGAAGATGCCTGATCGGCCTTGGAAAGCAGCGCATCGAATGCAGGATTCTTGTAATCGCCGTCGTTGGATCCGTTGCCATCTGCGGCGGCGCTTGAATACAGCGGTGTCAGATAGTCCTCCGCCGACGGATAGTCTGCCTGCCATCCGGTACGGAAGGCAGACGTCACCTTGCGCTCGGAAATGGCCTGGCGGAATGCACTGAACGTCGCGTATGGATTCGTCTCCGCATCGATGCCGAGCGTATTCTTCACCGAGTTCGCGATTGCGTCATAGACGGGCTTCGCGCCACCGTCCGAGTTATAGGCGAAGGTGAGCTTGTCGGAGGAGCTCCAAGGCGAGATGGCATTGGCTTCCTTCCACAGCTTCTTGGCCTCGGTCGGATTGTAGCTCAGCACATCCTTGCCGGTCAGCGAGTCTGAATAGCCTGGTGTCACAGGAGAGGTGTAATCGACCGCAGGGGTTCCAATGCCACCGAGGACCTTGTTCACGATCGTCTTGCGATCGATGGACATTGAGACTGCCGCCCTGCGCAGACGGCCTTCCTTGTCAAGCTTGAAATGTGCCAGGGTCGAGGGGAAGGTGAAGGACTGGAACACCGAGCCCGCCTTGTTATAGGCCTGCACGGTATTGTCGGTCTGGAAGGTCTGCGTGTCGGTGCTGGGAATGGTCTCAAGAACATCGAGGTTGCCGCCCTGGACGTCGGCGTATGCCGCATCCGTGTCGGTATAGACCTTGAAATCGATGCCACCGTTCTTTGCAGGCTGGATGCCCTTGTAATCGTCGTTCTTCACGAGGTCGATGCTCTGGTTATGCGTCCATGACTTGAACTTGTATGGACCGTTGCCCACTGGCTTCTCACCGAAGGCCTTGGGATCCTTGTAGAAGGATGTCGGCAGCGGCGCATAGGCCGTGTATCCCACCATTGTGGGGAATACTGAGCTTGCGGCATTCAATGTCACGGTGAACTCAGTGTCGCTGTTGACCTTCAGTCCTGAAAGCTGTGCGTCGGAGGCAGTGCCCTTTGCCTGAAGCTCGTCATAGCCCTTGATGTTCGAGAAGAAGCTTGCACTGACCTGCGCATTGGTCGCGTCGGCCGCGTAGCTCCATGCCTTGGTGAATGATTCGGAAGTGACCGGGGTGCCGTCGGTGAATTTCCAACCGCTTTTGAGAACGATGGTATATACGGTCTTGTCAGCGTTGGCGGTGATGGACTTCGCCACCTCGTTCTTGACGTTGCCCTTCGTGTCGAAGGTCACCAGCTTCGCAAACATCAGATCGATGGGGTTGCCACCGCAGACCTCGTTGGTATTGGATGGAATCAGAGGATTCTGTGGCTCGCAGCCATAGACGTTCATGACCTGGTCGGTCGATGCGGCCGACGATGATGAACTTGAATTTGAAGAACCTCCACAACCGCTGAGCAACAATGCCAGAGCACTGCCTGCAGCGGCCACGTATGAGAGAGTCTTGAGAACTTCTTCATGTAGCTTTCTCCCTATGTAACCTATCTCTTTATGCAGAACTGTTTCTGCCCCCGAAACGGATGTGCGCTTCCCAAGCGCAATCCCCTTTTGGATTGTTAACTATTCTTACTGCAAAATGTTACGAGTGCAAGTTTTTCTGAGATACCGTTACGCAAAGTTAAAAATCAGATTTCTCCAAGCCTCATGACAGGCAAATACCAGCGTATGCAAACACAACGAAAAGGCATCCATCGGATTGCTCCGATGGATGCCTTGAAATGTGAAGTTCAGATGATGGTCATTGCGCGTTCAGCACAATGCTTCAATTGATTCGTAAGTTGAACTAATTCATCACGAATCCGACCATCACCAAGCGATTCACTTTGCCCAGCCAAGATCTTCCGTATGGTTGGGAACGCCGATGAAGGTCGATGCATATCCTGCAGGACCATAGTTCGCAAGACCCTTCTTGGCGGCGAAGATCGCAGGTCCGTTCGAAGTCGGAATCTGGGCATACAGCTTCTGCGCCTCCTTCTCGGCGGTGTTGAAGAGCTTGATGGCCGACGTCGGATCCTCGGTCTGCACGACCTTCTCCAACTTCGCGTCGATGGACTTGGTGCCCGCGAAGGAATAGTTGGAGTCTGAGTCGGAACCATAGAGCTGATACGACGATGACGAGTAGCCGAAGGGATCGCTTGCAGACCAGCCGAGTCCGATGATCTCCCAGTCGCCGCTGGTGACCGTGTCGGAGAATTCGGAGGAAGCCTTGATGTTGATGTCGAGCTTGATTCCGGCGCTCTTGGCCATCTTCTGCATGGCGTTCGCCTCAGCCTTTATGGTCGGATCGTCGGAGAAGGTCGTGTATGACACATCCAGAGTCTTGCCGTCCTTGGTGAAGTATCCGTTCGAACCGAGCTTGTAGCCGTCGGCCTGCAGAGTCTTCTTGGCATTCGCCGTGGAATACTTCGAAGCTGCCGGCATGTTGTCCTCATACCCTTCCTGGAACTGAGGAAGAATCACCGAGCCTGGGAGCTTTTCACTCCATGAAAGGCCTTGGAAGGAAATCTTGGCAATCTGCGAACGGTCGATGGCCTGAACCAGGGCCTTGCGGACCTGAAGGTCCTTGACGGCGCCGTTCTTCGTATTGATGGTGTAGGTGTTGACGCTTGAGCTATATGCACGTCGGATGTAGGCGTCGCTCACGGACATGACGGTCTTCAGACGGTCTGCGGTCGAGGCACTGGTGACGTCGATCTCACCATTCTTGAAGGCGTTGATGGAAGCTGAGGTCTCCATCTGCTTGAAGGTCACCTTGGTGAGCTTCGCCTTGTTGCCCCACCACTTTGGATTCGGCACGAACACGACCTGTGAGTCGCTGACGGACTGGACGATGTATGGTCCTGCAGCCCACTCGTTATGAGGCTTGTTCTCCCAGCCCTTGGTGAAGGTGGCGGCAGAGGCGGCCTCTGGATTCACAAGATTCTGGAAGAGTGACTGATAGGGATAGTAAGGAGTGGACAGGGTCACGATGGCCTGCTTGTCTGAAGTGCCGCGTGTGACGCTCGCAATCTGGTCATATCCGGCGGTGACGGCTGGCGTGTAGTTCGAATCCTTGCCGTTCAGCGCCTTCCATGTCGACACGAAGGACTTGTAGTCTATTGGCGTGCCGTCGTTGTAGTTCGCCTTGGGATTGATGTTGAATTCAATCGTCTCAGGGTTCGTCGAAGTCAGCTTGACCGAGGTCAGATAGTCAGGATTCGGGGTGGCCTTGCTGCCATCGACCGAATAGTCCCACATCTGTGGCTGATAGAACTTCCACAGTGAAGCCATGTATGCGGTGTTGCCGTTGACGGACAGATTGTTCCAGTCAGGACCGATCTCGGTGATTCCTGCCGTGAAGGTGCCGCCCTGCTTGATCTTGTCCCTGCTCAGCGGATTGCTGTATGCCTTGGTGGCGCTTGGCATGGGCAGCGTGCCCTTGTAGCTCGTCGGCGTTCCTTCGGATGGCTCCGTCTTGTACGTCTGGTCCGATGCGGAACTTCCAGAACCGCATGCAGCCAGGGCTACGACAGCAGCGGCCGAAACGACCATCGCTGAGATCTTGCGAATTGACAATGAATTTCGCATATATTCTCCCCCTATATTCTTCTTCTTCGTCACGCGTACGGATGGCGTTGATGCATCCCCCGCCCGATATAGACAGAGTATACGCGCGGCCTTGATTAACAAATGCGTAATGCTACGCACGGATTGATTGCATGAAAGTCAGAAAGGCCTCACGCTTTCGCTCACTTCCAGTGGGAAGTGGCATGCGAATTCGCTCTCGTTCTCCTGATCTGACTTCAGCCGTGGCCTGACGGAATCGCACATATGCTGCTGTTCAGGCGTCAGCGTCAGCCTGAGCGGGCATCGTGATGCGAAGCGGCAGCCGACGATCTGCTCTGCCGGCGATGGCAGATCACCCTTGAGCAGGATGCGGTGGCGGCTTCGTTCGATTTCGGGATCGGGGACGGGAATCGCCGACAGCAGGGCCTGGGTGTAAGGGTGTCTCGGATGGGTGAATACCTCGTCCGTTTCTCCGAACTCGACGACCTGCCCAAGATACATGACGGCGACGCGATCCGAGATATGCCGGATGACGGCAAGATCGTGGGCCACGAACAGATACGATATCTGCAGCTTCGCCTGCAGATCCTCAAGCAGGTTGATGATGCCAGCCTGTATCGAAACGTCCAGGGACGCGATGGGCTCATCGAGCAGCAGAACCTTGGGACTGGTGGCAAGGGCACGCGCGATGGCGATGCGCTGGCGCTGCCCGCCGGAGAACTGGATCGGGAAGCGATCGACATAGTCAGGATTCAATCCGACGAGCTTCATCAGCTCCCCGATTCGCTGATTGATGTGTTCCTTGGACCAGTGGTGAACCTTCAGAGGCTCCGCCAGCACGTCATATATGGGCATGCGCGGATCGAGAGAGCTCATCGGATCCTGGAAGATCATCTGCAGATCACGGCGCAACGCCTTGCGTTCGGCACGATGCCTGATATTGGAGACATCGTGTCCGAGAACCACTATCTTGCCATTCTCGGGCTTGAGCAGGTTCATGATCTCCATCAGAGTCGTGGACTTTCCCGAGCCGGATTCCCCGACAAGGGCAAGGGTCTCGCCCTGATGGATGTTGAAGGTGACGTCATCGACCGCCGCGACCTTGGCCGTGGTCCGTCTGAACAGGCCGCCACCTGTCAGCGGGAAATGCTTCTCAAGATGCTGCACGTCGAGCACGGTCGGTCGCTTGTCACGCGGCACATCGGCCCATTTCGCAGGCAAAGGCTTGGGAATCGGGAAGACATCGCTGTATTTGACGTTGTTCCTTCGGATGTAATCGAGCTTGATGCAGGCCGCAAGATGACCAGTCTGGGCATTCACCGTCGTCAGCGACGGTTCGAGCTTCGTGCATTCCTCCGTTGCAAGCGGGCAACGCGGCGAGAACGGGCAACCTTTCGGAATGTCGACCAGCGACGGCGGGGTTCCCTGAATGGGGACAAGGCGTTGGTTCGCATGTACATGGGGTTTTGGCACGGCTCCGAGCAGACCCATCGTATAGGGCATGGACGGTGAGCGATATATGGCATCGATGCTTGCACGTTCGACGGCCTTGCCTGCATACATGACCAGCACATCGTCCGCAGCTCCGGCGATGACGCCCAGATCGTGGGTGATGAGCACGACCGCCGCACCCGTCTCCTTCTGAGCGACGGCAAGCACATCGAGAATCTGCGCCTGGATCGTCACGTCGAGCGCCGTCGTGGGCTCGTCCGCTATGATCACGTCGGGATTGTTCGCGATGGCTATGGCTATCATCACACGCTGACGCATGCCGCCCGAGAACTGGTGCGGGAAGCTGGTGAGCCGTTCCTCAGGATGAGGAATGCCCACGATTCCAAGCAGCTCGATGCAGCGTTCGCGTATGTCCTTGGCAGACATGTCAGGATGGTGAATCTTCAAGCCTTCGGCTATCTGATCGCCGATGTTGAACATCGGCGTCAAGGCGGACAGTGGGTCCTGGAACACCATCGCTATCTTTTCGCCGCGGATCTTCGACATGTCCTCGTCGCTTTTGCCGATGAGTTCCTCGCCATTCATCCTGACCGAACCCTCAAGCTTCGCGTTGTCGTCAAGCAGGCCAATCAGCGAAAGTGCGGTCACGGACTTTCCCGAACCAGACTCACCTACGATGCCCAGCGTGCGCCCTCGCCACAGATCGAATGAGACGCCTCGAACGGCCTGCACACGCCCGCCTCGGTCGCGAACGAAACCTTCAGGTCTCGTACCTGCATGATCGGGTCGCCCTGCGGCGCGCCCTTGGGGCCTTCCGATTCAAGCAACTCTGCCTGCAGAATGTCGTCGCGCTCAATTGTATCTGCACTTACCACGTTAATCCCCTTGCTTGTCTCATGTACGCTGTGATATCTCGCATCGACGCCATTGCCTCTAGGCCTCGCCACTCGCCCGAGAGTTGGGATCCATGGCATCCCTCAGGCCATCGCCGATGAGCTGCATGCTGAATGTCAGCAGGATCAGTGCGATGGAGGGGAATATCAGCAGCCAGGGAGCCGTCATCGTCGTGCTTGCGCCCGTCTGCAGAATCGAACCCAGCGAGACATCAGGGGCCTTGATTCCGAGACCAAGATATGACAGTGCGGTTTCGGAGTTCACGGCGCCGACGACTCCGAGAACGGTGTTGATGATGAGCACCGATCCCAGATTGGGAATCAGATGCCGCAGGATGATCTTGAACGATGAGACCCCCATGAAACGTGCTGCCTTGACATAGTCACGCTCGCGCAGTGACAGCGTCAGGGTTCTCAGGATTCGTGCGTAGCCGACCCAGCCGAACATGGTCAGGCCGACGATAAGCCAGATCCAGCCCGCCGTGGCGTTCGCGGCGCGAACGATGATGGCTATCAGCAGGAAGGTTGGGATGACAAGCAGCATGTCAAGCACCCACATGCCCACACGCTCGAACCAGCCTTGGAAGAACGAGATCGCTGTGCCGATGATTGCAGCGATGAAGGTCGTGGCGACCGAGGTGATGATGCCTATCATCAGTGACTTGCCCAGCCCATGAACCAGCAGCGCGAACAGATCCGAACCGCCAGGATCGGTACCCAGCCAGTGGGATGCGCTCGGACCTGCGGAAAGCGCGGTGAAATCCGGATCGTCGAAGGACCATTTGCTCAGATGCGAACCGAACAGCGCCAGCACAATCAGGAGCAGCAGTATGACGACGCCCACGATGGCGCTCTTCTGACGCATGAAGCGCCTGACGATCAGTCCCAGATAGCCGATATGCTTCACATTTCCAGAAGTCTCGTCACCCTGGACCGGTGGCGTGTTCAGATTATCCTGTGCAGCCTGCACGGTTGCGGCGGTATTCGTTGCTGTGGAATCACTCATTGTCGTTCACTGTTCCAATCAACTCATTTTTATGCGCGGATCAAGCCACGCAGAAACGATATCTGCCAGAAGGGCTCCTGCAAGCGTGCATACGCCGCCGAATGCCGCGATGGCGACAGAGGAATTGATGTCATTGTTATTGATTGCCGTGATGAAATAGTTGCCGATTCCATTGATGGCAAAGATCGACTCGGTTATCACGGCACCTGTGAAAACGGAGGCTATCGAGAATGCGACGTTCACGGCGGTCGGTATCAGCGAGGCACGGAGCGCGTGCTTGCGAATCGCCTGTCGCTTCGTCAGGCCCTTGGCGCGGGCCGTTCTTACGTAGTCGGCGTGCATCTCGTCAAGCAGATAGGTGCGCTGCGTCAGATGGTAGGTGACCATGCCCAGAATGGTGAGCACGATCGTCGGCAGGAAGAGATGCTGTCCGAAATCGGCGAGCTTGAGGAACAGGTTGCCGCCCGAGTAGCTGGAAAGGCCCGTGACATAGAACAGACGGAATCCAAACCAGTCATTGACGCTGATGGCTGCGAACACGACGATAAGCGCGAACACTGCGGTTGGAATGACGAGGAAGAAGGTCGCGAAGGATCCGAAGAGGCGGTCCTGCCACTTGTATTGGCGTTCGGCCGTATATATGCCGAGCATCACGCCGAAGAGTATCGACAGGATGGTCGCCAAGGTGACGAGTTCCGTCGATGCCCAGATTCGCGGAGCCAAGGTGCTGTTGACGGAATCCAACGTTGGCGTCAGACCCCAGTTCCAGTGCATGACGATGTCCTTGAGCCAGGTGAAGTAGCGCGACAGCACAGGAGTGTGATCGTTGATGTTCGCCAGATCCAGGCTTCGATCGATCGAAGCCTGTGGCGGCCGAGGCGTGCGTTGCTCGTAGTTCGAGCGAGGATGCATGAACGAGGATGCAAGAAAATAGGTGAATGAAATGGCAACGAACAGCATGACTACATAGTTCGTTATGCGTTTTGCTATGAATTTCAGCATGAATCTGTTGTACCCCTACCCCGACGTCTTTCTGTCGAGCGGCATGCAACTCCCCCAGCTGCTGAGCGCAGCGTACCTCTGCGCCAGCCCGACATGTTCATACTAGTCGCAGTTTTTGGATTCCGGTGCACATGCGGGGCGTAGAGACGGATTTTTTGCTCAGACCTTGCAATATATCACTTATTCGCGTGGAAATGCCAGGGCGTATTTCGCCTTTAATTGCTCGATTGAAACATGCGTGTAACGTTGCGTCGTGCTCAATGAGGAATGTCCGAGCATTTCCTGCACCTCGCGCATGTCGGCACCGCCATCCAGAAGGTGGGTGGCCGCGGAATGACGAAGCGCATGCGGACTGATGTCTGGGACATGCGCCACTTCGGCATGTCGGTGGACGAGCTCCCTTACCTGGCGCTGACCGATGCGTCCACCCTGTGCGCCAAGGAATGCGGCGTCGGCATCAAACCTAGCGCTGCTTGCCTTTTTCAATATCTGTGAGCGTGGACCCTCGAGCCAGGCCTGCAATGCCCGCGCCGCAGGATTGCCAAAGGGCACGACCCTCTGCTTGTTGCCCTTCCCTGTGATTCGGACGGTGCGCTGCGAGAAATCTATGTCCTGGACGTTCATCCCCGTAAGCTCTGCGACACGCATGCCCGTCGCATACAGCAGCTCGAGTATCGCGGCATCGCGTATTGCCAGACATGATTGCGTCGAATGCCTTCCCTGCACATCGCCGGCATCGATGGCATCGTCATCGACCTGATCCATCAGATCCTTGGCCTCATGTTCGGTGAGCACCTCCGGCAGGACCTTGGGAAGCTTCGGAGTCATGAGCGAGGCGGCAGGGTCGTTCTCAATGACGTCATGCGCCAGGCAATAGGCGAAGAATCGACGGACTGCGGCAGTCTTGCGAGCGACGGATGACTTGGCGTGGTCCTGGGCGACATCGGCCTGCCATGCACGCAAATCCTGGATCGTGACCTCGGCGAGCGTTTCCACGCCCATTGACCTCAGGATCCTCAGGCATTGACGGATATCGGAAGAGTACGCCCTGACCGTCAGCCTTCCCGCACCGACGACCGCGAACATGTATGTGTCAAAGGCATCAAGCCGATCCTCAAGGCGCATCGCCGCAATCCTCCAATCCCATTGAAGCCGCATCGTTCAACGATGACTTGCACGCATTCGGATTGCACCATGTCATCACGTGCATTCCGCGATTCCACTGTAGCCGCGATTCATGTCCAGGGAAACGTCAGGGGTCGCATCCAGCTGCAGTGGGAAGTCCCTTGCCGACTGCGCTTACGAATAAACTTCCACCAGCCGGACCGGGCATCACTCTAGGATGAAAGGGTAGAAACCTAGTTGTGATAATTATTCACAGTCGCACATTGAGCATCAGGGAATGTGCAACGAACAACCTGATATGGATTGGTAAGTTATGGCCCGTCATGCAGCACACGAAGCTCGCTCACACAACAATTCCGCTGAAGATGCCCGTCCAACGCAGTTCGGGGGCATTCCCGGCGACGAAGGCATCGGCTCGTCCACGAACGATGGGAATGGGATCGTGGCATCCGCCAGTGACCTGACAAAGACCTATGGCACCCACGATGCCGTGGTAACGGCACTCGACCATGTCAGCGTCGATTTCGAACGTGGGAAGATGACCGCCATCATGGGCCCCTCAGGCTCGGGAAAGTCAACGCTCATGCACTGCATGGCTGGGCTGGACACTCCGGATTCCGGCACCGTGCTTGTGGAAAGCCTTGAAGTCTCATCGATGACGCAGAAGCAGCTCACCAAGCTTCGCCGTGAACAGATCGGCTTTATCTTCCAGTCATTCAATCTCATTCCCACACTGAGCGCCGAAGAGAACATCGTGCTGCCGCTTGAGATTTCGAAGAAGAAGATTGACCGTGACTGGTTCAATCATATTGTCGATGTCGTCGGTCTGCAGTCACGCCTGACGCACCGTCCGAGCCAGCTTTCCGGAGGTCAGCAGCAACGCGTCGCATGTGCACGGGCGATGATGTCACGTCCATCGGTGATATTCGCCGACGAACCGACAGGCAATCTTGATTCCAAATCGAGTGGCGAAGTGCTGGGCTTCCTTAAGTCCTCGGTGCAACGCTATGGTCAGAGCATCGTCATGGTCACCCATGATCCGCGCGCAGCATCCTATGCGGACCGGGTGCTGGTGCTTGCCGACGGACGCATCACCAATGACATGAAGCAGCCCACATATGACGAGATTCTCGCGGTGTTCGCAGAGGAGGGGGCGGACGACCACGATGCCGACCGATCAGACAGTGGGATGGCCGAAATGGACGAGGGCGTCAGAGACGAAGAGTCCACGGAAGCCGCGGCACCGGTCGACTTCCCTGAGGACGGCAATAACGGCGACGAGACGGGATTGAAGCTGTGATCAAACTAGGTCTTAGAGACGCTCGCTCTCATTTCTCTCGATTCGTGATGTCGATTATCGCCATCGCGCTCGGCGTCGCATTCGTCGTCGGCTCATTCTGCTTCAGGGAGATGCTGAACAACCAGGTCAGCGAAATGCTCTCCACGAATGCGGACGCCGACGTCTACGTTCGTGGAACCGTGAAGAACACGGACGATTCAAGCACTTCCTTATCCAGCAGTTCGGACTACAATCTCATTTCCGACTCCCTGATAGACACGGCAAGCCATGTCGAAGGAGTGAGCGGCACTTCCCCGCTCTATACGGTCTCGGGACTCGTGCTGGTCGGCAAGGATGGCAATGCCGTCGCAACGACGGGTGCGCCTACCCTCGCCACGGGTTTCAGCAGCAAGGATTCCTGGCGTTCCGTCACATTCACTTCAGGCACCTATGCCAAGAATTCCAGTGAGCTTGCCTTGGATTCCTATGCCGCATCTCGCGCAGGACTGAAGGTCGGTGACAGCACCACACTGGTCTATCCGACAGGTCCGGCGAAGGTCAAGGTCGTCGGCGTATTCTCGACCAAGTCAAGTCAGGCCGGTGCGATCATTCTCGGCATCGATGAGAGTGGCGCAAAGGCTCTCTACCAGCAGACATCTGGCTCTACGACGAAAATCGATGAGATAGGCCTGTATGGGAATGCGAATCATGGAAACGCCCTCACACAGCAGCAACAGCAGCAGCTTGCGGACAAGGTCAACGCTGCCATTCCATCCGGCTCCAAGGCCACTGCCATAACGGGCGATGAGATGCGGGCCGAAAAAACCAAGTCGACGCAGGATTCACTCGGATTCATTCAACCGATGATCCTCATCTTCGCACTGATAGCGCTGTTCGTGGGATCGTTCATCATAGCCAACACCTTCTCGATGATCGTCCGCGAATCCATGCGTGGATATGCTCTGCTTCGCTCTGTCGGCGCCTCGCCGAGCCAGGTATTCCTCACGGTCGTGATCCAGGCGATCGTGTTGGGCGTGGTCGGTTCAGGCATCGGCATCGGACTTGGCTGGGGCATGATAAAGCTGATCGTGTATGGAATCAGTCAGTCAGGGTCCACACTCACCGGTTCATCCAATCCGACCGTTCCCGACATGATCGTGGGCGTTATCGTAGGCGTTGCCGTTTCGCTGATCGGAGCCGCGCTGCCAGCGCGCCATGCGTCGCTCGCCCCGCCATTGCAGGCCATGAACGAGACGGTCAACCCCGAGAAGCCGACGCGTGTCCGAGGCATCCTCGGCTTTGCGATGATCGTTTTCGGAGTCGGCTTCTGGTGTCTGTCATGGATACTCTCGAATGACGGAAAGCAGACGCCTTGGGATTGGTTGAATTCCACCAATCCGGCCATTTCATTGGGCATTGGCGCAGCACTGATTCTTCTGGGAACGATCGTCATGGCCCCCGCCATCGTGCAGCCTGTCAGCAGGATTCTTGGATGGATACCATCGCTCGCATTCCCCGTGACGGGCCGTCTGGCCTCTCGAAACCTGGCCCGTTCAAAGCGTCGCACTGCCAATACGGCTGCCGCTCTGTTCGTGGGCGTCGCCATAGTCAGCTGCCTCGGCGTGATGGCATCCTCCGTGAATGCCTCCGTTTCGGGCATCATCGAAAGCGGCATCAAGGCAGACTTCGCAGTCCTCGCCAATGGGGGCATGGGCAGAATTCCCCAGCAGGGCATCGATGCGATGAAGAAGGTGAAGGGGGTCAAATCCATCAGCAGCATCGCCTACATGATGGACATAAGCTACCCAGGAACGACTGACAAGCCCACAACGTACATGGCTCAGCCTTCGCTGTTCACCGATGTCTACGATCCCGTCGACACCGCTGGGAACGCCAAGCAGGCAATGGACAAGGGCCAGCTCGTCGTATCCAAAAGCGTGGCCGATGACAATGACTGGCAGGTCGGTCAGAGCATCTCGGTCAAATCCGCGCAGGGTACCGAAAAGCTGACCATCGGTGCGATATCGGACAACTCCATATTCTCAGGCAGCATATATGTGAATCAGGAGACTGCTGCCAAGCTCACCACAGAATCTACACGGTTCATCGCCCAAGCCTATGTCAAGGCCGATGCAGGGCAGAATCTCAAGAATCTCAAGGCTGACCTGATCAAGGCCGTCAAACCGTATTATGTGATCAGCGTGATGACCAAGGACGAATACAAGTCAAGCATCAGCTCAATGGTCAATCAGGTGCTGCTCATTCTCAACGCCCTGCTCGCCCTGTCCATCCTGATTGCCATCTTCGGGATCGTAAATACGCTCGCACTCTCTGTGTCCGAAAGAACGAAGGAGATAGGGCTGCTGCGGGCGATCGGCGCCGGTAGAGGACAGATACGCGGAATGATTGCGATCGAAGCATCGATGATATCCGTATTCGGCACGATTCTGGGACTGATCGTCGGCACTGCCGCAGGGGTCGTCATTCGAAGGCTCTATGCAAGTCAGGGACTCACCGAGCTCAACATTCCGGTCGGCGAGCTCGTGGGCTTCGTGATTCTGGCGATACTCGTCGGCATGATAACCAGTCTGCCGCCTGCGAGAAAAGCGCTCAAGGTTCCGGTGCTCAATGCGGTGGCCAGCGAATAGACCGCCTGCCTTATGCCAGCGCCGTGGATTCCCAGCAGTCAGAGACTACGAGTGACGACGGTGGCCGCGTGCGTGCCAGTGAACCGGATCACCCGTTCTCCTGACTGCGCTGATCCGAGTAGATATCCCTGCCAACCCTGCTTCGGTATGACGATGTCACGCTCGCCTGCCTGCCCCTGCTGCCCGTGAACATGGGCGGCAGGGCACGAGACGTCGCTTTCACGGCGCTTATATGCCCTGAACGGTTCTGGCGATTGGAAGAACCTTCGCAGCTCCTGCCTTGCGCCATGGACCGACGCCTCTGTGGCATCCATGCCATCAAGCTGTTCGAGCGAGTCTGCGACAGTGCCAAGCCTTGCTGCCATCTTTCTGAGCAGGGCCGAGACATTGACCGCATCCTCCTCGACCATGGCCATCGTTCTATCGGGATCGGTCAACGAGACCCGTGTCATGTCGCGCCATGAACCGGCTGCGAGAGCCGCCTCCACATTGCGGTTGCCGGAATCGACCAACATGGCGGACAGCGCCGTCGAGACGACGTGAGGCATATGGGATATCATGGCGGCACTCGCATCGTGAATCTCGTCGTTCAAGGTGATGACTGCGTTGCCGACGCCTTGCGTGACCATGTCTGCGACTGTGAGATATCTGTCATAGGAAGTGGACTCCTCGACGCTGAGCGCCCACAGCGCACCGTCGAAAAGCTTCGAATCAGCCGCGGCAAATCCCGATCTTTCATTCCCAGCCATCGGATGAGCGCCGACATAGCAATCGGCAAGCCCTGCCTCCTCGACCTGTCTGCGGACCATCGCCTTGACGCTTCCCACATCGGTCAGCGTCGTCGATGCGGAGATGACGGGCGCAAGCCTTGCAAGCATCTCGGGCATGGCGGCCAGTGGCGTGGCAAGGATCAGGACGTCAGGCTTGCCAGCGGCAAGCTCCTCAAGCGAGTCGACGCAGCGAATGCGATGGGACCTTGCAGCTTCGTATGGCCTGTCGTTATGATTCCACGCGACGACGAAGCGACCGCGTTCGGCTAACCGCAATGCAAGCGAACCCCCGATAAGACCAAGTCCGGCAATCGCAATCTTGTGCGCCGATCTGAGAATCTGGGAAGCCTCCATTCCGGGCATCGGATGCATCTCATCAGCACCTTCGAAACCCGCACCTGAGAAACCCTTGCCTGCAAAACCCGCCTCTGCGACAGCGCCGACGGCGCCGGGTTCATTCCCATGCCTTCCCTCATTGACGGCTCCCGATCGAGCCATGTTCACATCATCACTCATGCCAGATTTCCGATCTTCCCTTGTTCCTTTGACGATCGCGCTACCTCCCCTCGCAGCTCATATGAACTGTGACAGCAGGCTCGTTCTTGTCTCGTCCGGAGACTGCCCGGTCCTGCCACCTGCGCCGCCGGACGGCAGCATCCATGATGTGACCGGTGGGTCCGGGCGTTCTCGGCGTGGATAGACGGCGAGCGTCTTCACCCAATCCCCCTTCTCGATGATGGCATGAAGTACCCGCTTGAAATGCGGCTGCCATGGAGCTGCGTCGATGGTGGCGATGAAGCTGTACGTTCCATCATGGCCCTTGATCGGACGCGATATGAAGCTGGTCATGTTCAGTCCAGCGTCCCTGAGCAGATCGAGCAGTCCGGCAAGGACCCCGGCACCGGTGCTCAGCGGGATGAAGGCCAGCACGGACTCATATTCCTGCTTGGGGTCTCCGTCCCTCATCAAGTCTTCCGCCATGCCGCGTGGAGACAGCAGCAAGAAATCAGTCCTTCCGCCCCGATAGTCCTGGACTGCCTGACGCTTCGTCTCAAGTCCATACAGCTCGCCGCAGATGTGAGGTCCCAGAGCGATCTGACCAGGCCTGACGTCCCTGCACGCCGCAGCGTTCGAAGATGCCGGGACTTCGCGAAGCCCCAGCTCATGCGTGAATCTTCGGCATTGGGCCAGACCGTGCGGGTGAGCGACGACCTCGACCAGCGGATCATCGTCACCGGGCAGCATGAATGCATCGAATTCAATGTCAACGCTGAGCCGCCCGCAGCCAACGACATGCTCGGCATCGATCAGTCCGTCGAGGTTCGGTACGACGTATCCCTCGACATTGTTCTCCCATGCGATGACGCCGAATGCATCGCCCCCGTTGACGGCTTCGAATATGTCCGAGACATGCTCCACCGGCCTCATCTCCGCTTCGGTTCGCAGACCCTCATCCTTGGGGTGTCTGCGTACAGGCAGTGCGTGAAGCTTCGGCAGGAATCCCTTCGCCGCAGCATGAGTGAAAGAACCCTGCGGCCCCAGATAGAGCAATGGAAGTGCGTTCATGATTGCGGCTGCCCATGACTGGCGTCGTCATCGTGGCTCTTCTCGACCATGCTGGCCAAGGGTGCAGACTCTTCGCCATCCTCTTGCGTCATCGAACCCACGCCGTCGGATGGGGCAGCATCGGCATCCAATGCAGCGCTTCGAGCATCGGAGAGCCTTGGCACGACCGTGAACCAAGGCAGCGGAAGCATTGCGATGACGAATTGAACGAGAATGAGACCCAGAAGCCAGAAGTATCCGACATGCAGCCCGAAGAAGGTGGTGAATGCCTCCCCGCCAACAGGAACCAGCACATCACCCATAAAGCCCTGACCTGCAAGCATGGTGGCACCGAAGCACGATGCCGTCAGATGCAGGACAAGACCGATGATGCCGCTCCTGGCCCGAGCCTCCCATGCGGATGTTCCGACAAGGATCAGAGCGAGCACCAGCCCATATGGAATGTTCTCGGAAGCTCCCATGCGATGCACGGGGGTGGCGATGATGGCCACGACGAATCCCAGAACCAATGAAACGAATAGCCGAACCCCCACGTTGGGACGAAAGGTCCATGGGAGCAGTGAGCGATCCTCACTCTTGCGATTCACGCTCAGCATCATCGAACTCAGTCTGTCTGCACCGGATTTCATAGGATTCAGCCTAGTACAAGCCACGTTCAACGGTCCACATAAAGGTTTTGCGGACTTTCCGCAAGGCATCGGCGTCAGCGGACGCCCATCTCGGACGAACGCGCCGACATCCGAATCCTGCCTCGGAAAGCCCGCAATCCATGCAGCTTCGCTGCTCCTGACCTCAGTCGATCACTTGTTCTTGTTCTGGCGACGCTGACGCGAGTTCCACTTGTACCACTGATCGCGGTCGAGGATGATCTTGCGCACGCGAATCGATTCAGGCGTCACTTCCACGCATTCATCCTCATTGGCGAAGTCGAGAGACTCCTCAAGGCTCATGTCAATCGGAGGCGTCATGGTTTCGAGGACGTCTGCCGTGGCGGAACGCATGTTCGTCATGTGCTTCTCAAGCGTCACGTTGATGTCCAGGTCCCCTGGCTTGTTCGCGACGCCGACGACCTGTCCCTCATAGACGGGTGACTGCGGCTTGACGAAGAAGCTGCCGCGGGCCTGAAGCTTCTGCATGGCATATGGACTTGCCTTGCCTGCACGGTCGGCAACCATGGAGCCATTCTGGCGTGTGGTGATCTCACCGGTCCAGGGAGCGTATCCTGCCGAAAGCGAGGATGCGATGCCCGTGCCACGCGTGGCGCTGAGCAGCGCAGTCCTGAATCCAATCAGGCCACGGGATGGAACGGTGAAGAGCAAACGCACCCAGCCGGAGCCATGGTTGCTCATCGAATCCATGCGACCCTTGCGGTCAGCCATGAGCTGTGTGATGGTGCCCATGTATTCCTCGGGAACGTCGATGGTCGTGCTTTCCATTGGTTCGTTCAGCTTGCCATCGATGTCCTTGGTGACGACCTGAGGGCGTCCGACGGTGAGTTCGTAGCCTTCACGGCGCATTTCCTCAGCGAGCACGGCCAGGGCCAGCTCACCGCGTCCCTGGACTTCCCATGCATCTGGGCGCTCCGTAGGCACGACCTTGATGGACACGTTGCCGATGAGTTCATGGTCAAGGCGATCCCTGAGCATGCGGGCAGTAAGCTTGTGATCCTTGCCTTCGGTTCCGACAAGCGGTGAATCGTTGGTGGCGAATGTCATGGATATGGCGGGATCGTCGACATGAATCAGCGGCAGAGGCTTCGGATCGTTGGGATCCACGATTGTCTCGCCGATCATGATGTCCGAGACGCCTGCAATCGCGACGATGTCGCCGGGACCAGCCTCGTCGACGGGAGTGCGGTCGAGTCCGACCGTGCGGAGGATCTCGGTGAGCTTGAAGTTCTCGATGGACCCGCCGACACGGGAAAGACCATAGGTCTTGCCCTTCTCGAGGTTTCCGTTGTATATGCGGACCAGACCGAGACGACCAAGATAGTCGGACGCATCGATGTTGGTCACATGCGCCTGGACGGGAGCACCCTCCTCATATTCAGGTGCTGGAATGTTCTTCAGGATCGCATCGAAGAGCGGCTCCAGATCCTCGTTGTCGGGAACGTCACCATCGGCCGGCTGCCTTGTGGAGGCATATCCCGCCTTCGCGGCGCAATAGATGACCGGCAGGTCAAGCAGCGAGTCGATGTCAAGGTCAATGCCCTCTTCGCTGACATCCTGTGCAAGCCCAAGCAGCAGGTCGGTGCTCTCTGAGACGACCTCCGAAATACGGGCATCGGGACGATCGGTCTTGTTGATTGCAAGAATGACGGGAAGCTTGGCTTCCAAGGCCTTGCGAAGCACGAAACGAGTCTGTGGCAGCGGGCCTTCCGAAGCATCCACGAGCAGCACGACGCCATCGACCATGGAGATTCCTCGCTCGACCTCGCCACCGAAGTCGGCGTGGCCTGGCGTGTCGACCACATTGATCGTGATGCCTTCTGGCTCATTCAATTCCGCGGCGAGCGGGCCGGTATATTTCACAGCCGTGTTCTTCGCCAGGATGGTGATGCCCTTCTCTCGTTCCAGAGCATTGGAATCCAGAACTCTGTCGGGAACCTCTTCGCGCTCGGAAAACACATGCGACTGCTTGAGCATCGCATTAACCAACGTCGTTTTACCGTGATCAACGTGAGCAACAATCGCAACATTCCTGATATCACCGCGTACCGCCATTACAACCTCATTCTGTGGGTAACAATCCAAAGGAAGATCATCCTTGGAAGACAAGAGTTCCTAAACCTCGGCAATTCTAGCCACATTTATAGACTTATGGATTTCTTCTGAGTGAACGGCGTGACAATAGCCTATGAAATGCCTGAAAATGCAAGCATTGTCAGCTGTCTTCGCTTTCGAGCGCACTTGCCACATTTGGCAGGAAGGGAGCAAGCGATGGAAGCTGCTCCAAGGATTCGAGACCGATCTTCTCAAGGAAGAATTCGGTGGTGACGAGCAATGCACCTCGCGTCCCCTCATCGACGCCGCTCTCACGAATGAGCCCCCGGACCAGCAGGGAACGGACGACGCCATCGGAGTTCACGCCTCGAATGGCACCGACCTGGGCACGCGTCATCGGCTGCTTGTATGCGATTATCGCAAGTGCCTCCAACGAGGCCTGAGAGAGTCTGGCAGTCTGACCGTCCGTGACGAATGCGGACACCACCGACTCGAATTCCCGGCGGTTGACGTATTGCCAGCCGCGTGCCGTATGACGAAGCGTGAAGCCATGGGACGCTGCACCATCGGCTCCCTCATAGCCCTTCCGCAACCGTTGCAGGGCGTCGTCGACATCGCTGGGTTCCACAGCCAGGATCCTTGCGAGGTCCTCGCCGTGCTGCGGCTGATCGGCAACCATCAGGATCGCCTCAAGGCAGGCCGACAAGCCTCCCGGAAAATCGTTGACGTCAAAATCGACATACTCCGGCCTCGTGTCGGTGAGATCGCGCGCATCATGCGCTGCGCTCCCCGCGCCCCTGTCCGAATCGGTGCCACGGAAATCGGACGCGCCAGTCTCCGGTGCATCGATTCCACGAGATGATGCCGCTTCGACCGCGGACGAATGACTTTTTTCCGAATGTGCAGCCTCAACCATTATGCAAACCTTCTCATGCGAAATCACCGGCATTGATCGACAGTGCGACACCCTCGGCATCGCTGGCAGTCCATCGAAGCGAGAGCGTCGCAAAGGGCCCGGACTGCCTGTATTGCACGAAGCCCTGCTTGAAGAAGACGAGCACTGCCAGGAATCGGGCGACGATTTCCAGCCGACTGCGCGCATCCTCTATCAACTCGTCGAAGCTGCATTCGTGGCCCGCCGAGGCAGCGAGCCTGTCCCGGACTGCCGCTGCCTGCTCCTGCAAGTCAACCTGCGGCACATGAAGCTGTGAGAGAGACACCTCTTCGGGCGGCGCATTGACGAACGCCTCTGCAGCGAGACGGGCAAGGTCGGCCGCGTCGGTGGTCCATTGCAGTTCCGGCAGCATGGATGCAAGATGTTCGGTGACGACCGCCCGATGCGAGAAGAAACCTGAGTTCGCCGCCAGACGCTCGCGGAAGTCGTTGCCCGCTTGCTTGAATGCCTTATATTGCAGCAGTCTGGCGAACAACAGATCGCGGTCGCGCAACGCCTGCATCGTCTGTTCGTCATTGTCACGCGACTCGGTGTGCGGCAGCAGGGCGGCGCTCTTGGCCTCGACGAGGACTGATGCGACGTCTATGAATGCGCTCACCGCATCGATGTTCCTCTTCATGTCGAGTGTCGCGACAAAATCCAGGAACTCCTGCGTGACTTCAGACAGGGCCACCTCCGTGAGATCGAGGCTGCGACGGGCGAGCATGCCCAGAAGTGCATCGAACGGTCCTTGATACACATCGAGACTGACTGAAAAGTCCGCATGCCCGTCCGTCTGTGCGACAGACATGGCGTGGCTCTCGTCAGACCCCGCCACCCCGCCCTGGGATGCATGCGTTTTCATGCCGATGCCGCTCTTCCTGGATGCGCCATCAGGCGACGATGCCACGTGATATCAGCTCCCTGGCCACCTCGCGGTATTCCTTCGCCGTCTTGTGCTCGGGAGCGTACATCGTTATGGGCTCCCCCGAAACAGTCGCATCGGGAAGCTTGATGGAGCGTGTGATGACCGAATGCAGCACCTTCCCCTTGAATGCCTCATGGATGCGCTGCAGCACCTCTTCAGAATGAAGAGTGCGCGTATACATCGTCACCAGAACCCCATACACGGCAAGGTCGGGATTAATTCGCGTCTGCACCTTTTCGATTGACTGCATAAGCAAGGCAACGCCTCTGAGCGCAAAGAACTCGGCCGCGACGGGGATGATCACGCCGTCGGCGGCGGTAAGCGCATTCACCGTAAGCAGTCCGAGCGACGGCTGGCAATCGATGATGATCAGATCGTACTCGTTTCGCAGCGCACGCAAGGTACCTGCCAAGACCTGCTCACGCCCGACCTCCGTGACCAGCTGGACCTCGGCTGCTGAAAGGTCGATGTTCGCGGGGATGATATCGAGGTTGGGGAATCTCGTGTGCACGACGACTTCGTGGACGTCCATCGATGGGTTGAACAGCGCTGTGTATATCGTATTGTCGACGCTGTTCGCGTTGATTCCCAGTCCCACGGTCGATGCGCCCTGCGGGTCGAAGTCGACGATCAGTACGCGGCGGCCATAGATGCTCAAGGCTCCTGCAATGTTGATCGAGCTGGTGGTCTTCCCGACACCGCCCTTCTGATTACACATGGCGATGATTCTTGCAGGGCCGTGCTCATGAAGAGACTCGGGCGCGGCAAAGGTCTCATACTCTCGTCCCAATAAATCCGTAGGCATACTGCTACACTACCAACTTCCCCGCTCATGCGTTTGACAACTCTCAAGCTGTGCGTCATCGCCCCTGGGTGCGAAATCGCTGACGCCCATCGTTGCATCCGCTCCTCCGATGCATCGTACCTGACAGTGTAGGCACATCAGCGAACACAGGCGATGGATGACGCAGGCCATTCTTCAATTGTCCGGATCGTCAGGGACGAGTCTGCGCCTTGCCTCGGCGCAGTGTTCCAATGCAACGCCTCGATGCCCTTCCCAGTCCTTTCCACCGGACCTATCGTGCCCTGGGATGAGCCATGATATAGCTCTCCTTCAACGTCTCCGGACTGACATGCGTATAGATCTGCGTCGTGGTCACGGATGCATGTCCCAGGAGTTCCTGAACCGTTCTCACATCCGCTCCGCCTTGAATCAGATGCGTGGCGAACGAATGTCTCAGCGTGTGCGGATGCGTCTTGCGTGAAAGTCCTGCCCGGGCTGCGGTTTCCTGGACGATTTCCCAGACGGACTGGCGAGAGAGCCGATGCCCTCGGGTATTAAGAAACACGGCACGCATCTCGATCCTGGTCTTGGACCGCTTCTGCAGCTCGTCACGGCCGCGATCGAAATAATTCTGCATCGCACGTTGCGCGTATCCACCAAACGGCACCAATCTCTGCTTGGATCCCTTGCCCATGAGCCGTACGACACGCCCGGACATATCCAGATCCTCCCTGTCAATCGTGACCGCCTCCGACACTCGCGCACCAGTGGCGTACATGAGTTCCAGCAGCGCCCTGTCACGCAGAGCGATCGGATCGTCATCCCCCTTGGGGCAGGCCGCCTCCAGCAGCTTCGAGACTTCGTCTATGGTCAGCACATCAGGCAGATGCTCCGGTGCCTTCGGAGCCTTCACCGGCTGTGACACATCTGCCTCTACAAGGTGCTCGGCGAATGCGAAACGGTGCAGTTCATGTATGGAAGCGAGCCTCCGGGCACGGCTGCGTGCCGATTCATCCTGCAGACTGGTGAGGAATTCCTCTATGGTATGTGACTCGACGCCTGCAAGATCGTCGAATCCATGTCTTTCCAACCAATGGCAGTATCGCAGTACGTCCGACTCATAGGCCGCGACGGTGGAAGCCGCCAGACCTCTCTCGACATTGATGTGGGCAAGGAATCGCGACACGAGTTCCTGAAACCAGGCGTTCAAGTCACTTCCTGCAAGTTTCTTCATACCCGAATGATAGGCTCAGCAGCCGATTTGGATGCCTCCAGCCGCTGACATCTCAGCGCACCTGACGCACTGCCCCATCCGACACTCAGGACTGGGTGGAAATCAGCCACAGAGCGCGCCTGAAGACGCTGATAGCGCTGATATCACTGACATCACAAACAAGCCATGGGGCCGGATGTGTGCGGTGAAGACAAGACGTGCAGAATAGCGAAAACCCCGCAGAAGCGGGGTTTTCATTGCAATCATTCAAGCAATCATGCAATCAATCATTCAAGCTCAGGCAGCTACTGGAGCATTGACATCCTCTGGCAGCGCATTCTTGGCCTGCTCGACGATGGTCTTGAACGTGGCAGGATCGTTGACGGCCAGATCAGCCAGTGCACGACGATCGAGTTCGATGCCGGCAAGATGCAGCCCCTGGATGAAACGGTTGTAGGTGATGCCCTCTGCACGGACGGCGGCGTTGATGCGCTGAATCCAGAGCTTGCGGAAGTCGCCCTTGCGAGCCTTGCGATCGCGGAAGCTGTAGTTATATGAATGGAGCAGCTGCTCCTTTGCCTTGCGATAGAGACGTGAACGCTGTCCACGATATCCCGAAGCCCTGTCTAATACGGTGCGACGCTTCTTCAGAGCGTTCACTGCGCGCTTTACACGTGCCATAGTCTATTCCTGCTTTCCTTGAATCTGTAAGTTTCGCTACGCTCAGTGATTGAGCATCTTTCTCATGTTCTTGGTCTGACTTGGTGCAAGAACCTGGTCTGCCTTCAAGACGCGACGCTTGCGAGCCGACTTGTGTTCGAGATTATGGCGCATGGCACTGCCGGCCTGCATCAGCTTTCCCGTGCCTGTGACGCGGATACGCTTCGAAGCCGCGGAATTACTTTTCATCTTCGGCATTGCTGCCCTCCTTGTTATTTATTGTTCTTGGAAGTCTTTGCGGACGCGATGCGGTGCATGTTCTGGGCAGCACTGCTTGCGGCCGCGCTGTTGCGCACCACTGGACTGGAATGTCCCGATCCTGAGCGACGCGCATTCCCCTCATGGGATGCGTGAGTGGCTGGCTGCGAGACGCGATGCTCATGCTGATGGGAGTCATGGGACTCCGCATGATGCTGTTCGTGGACTTCCTGAGGAGCTGGGCTCTTTTCGGCTTGAACGCCTGCTTCCTCTTGTCTGTTCGCCAGGCGAGCGGCCTGACGAGCCTGACGCTCAGCTCTGGACTGGCTGCCACGACGCCTCTGCTCGGATTGAGTATGCACCTTCTTGCCCTTCGGAGCCAACGTCATGATGATGTTGCGCCCCTCCTGCCTGGGTGCAAACTCGACAGACCCCAAATCGCCGACTTCCTGTGCAAGACGTTTCAGCAGATCGACACCACCGATGGGGCGGGACTGCTCCCTGCCTCTCAGCATGATGGTGACCTTCACCTTGTCGCCTCCGGAGAGGAAGCGTGAGACGTGGCCCTTCTTCACCTCGAAATCGTGCTCGTCAATCTTGAGACGGAAACGAATTTCCTTGATCTCGGCCGTGCTCTGATTCCTGCGAGCCTCGCGCGCCTTGATCTTTTCGTTATATTTGAACTTGCCGTAATCAATGAGCTTGGTTACCGGCGGTTTGGCATTGGGCGCCACCTCGACTAGGTCGAGACTCGCCTCACGTGCCAAATTCAATGCGACAGAGGTTGCAATGACCCCAACCTGCTCGCCGTTCGGGCCGATCAGGCGTACCTGAGGTACGCGAATCTCGTCGTTAATCCTTGGTTCGTCGCTAATGATGACTCCTTATACTTGCTGCCTTGTTCATTCCACCGAATGATCCATCGAAAGCCAGTGCAAAGCATCGAGTCCAGACTGCATGACGAAACGAATGCATGCCAAATCACCGTAATCATCGCACCACGCATGCGAACGATGAAATGATCCATGTCATTCTTCGACCTCAGCCGGACCCGAAGCCATGAAAGGCTTCCAGGTGGGATATCCTAGCGGGACAATCCACTTTCCTGATTTCTCAAGCGTTGAACATAATACCACATCCCCCGACAACTCCTCCCACAGCCATGTTGCTGAATGACACATGTTGCTGAATGACACATGTTGCTGAATGACACATGTTGTTGGATGAAATGGCACGATGACTGCGAGTCTTGGGCATCTGTCCGACCATCAGTGCTGCCAAGTGCCGAAATGACGGATCACATCATGCCCAAAGGCGAGGTCGACACTTTGCCCAGTCCCAGAACCTGCGGTCTCGAAGGCTGGCGGCCAAGCCTCTGAGCTCATCGACGGCACTGCTCGTTGATGGCCCTGCTCGTTGATTGCCCTGCTCGTCAACAGCTATGTCCGTCAGCGGCTATGCTCCTCAGTGGCTATGCTCCTCAGTGTCCCTGCTCATCAACATCTATTGCAGCCGGGAAAGATATGCTCCGTAGCCTTCTGCCTCCATATGCTCCTTGGGGATGAAACGCAGCGAGGCGGAATTCATGCAGTACCGCAGCCCTCCCAGCTCGCGTGGACCATCATTGAAGACATGCCCCAGATGGATGTCGCTTTTCGCGGCACGGATTTCGATTCTTGGACGACCGAACAACGAACGATCCTCACGATTCGTGACCGAGTCCTCGGAGATGGGCTTCGAGAAAGCCGGCCACCCACATCCTGAATCGAACTTGTCATTCGATAGGAACAGCGGTTCGCCACTCACGACATCGACATAGATGCCGGGCCGATAGTTCTCGTCATATTCGTTATCGAAGGGGCGCTCCGTCCCAGCATTCTGAGTGACTTCATATTGTTCGCGGGAAAGCTTCCATATGCTTTCTATGAATCGTTGCCTCGTGGCGACGTTGAGAATCTTCTTCACGGGAATATGGCAGTATCCACCGGGATTCTTGTCGAGGTAGTCCTGATGATAATCCTCCGCAGGATAGAAATTCAGAAGGCTGTCCAGCTCTATCGCGGATTCGCGTCCGAATCGAGCGTGCAATTCCTGCAGGACCTGTCTGAAGCTCTGCTCCTGCCCGGAATCCTTTTCGTCCCAATATATGCCACTGCGATATTGTCTGCCGCGATCATTGCCCTGGCGGTCCCTCGAGAAGGGGTCGATCGCGTCAATGAACAGCAGAGCGAGCGTATGGGCCGAGACGATGTCGGAATCATAGCTGACTCTGACGGTCTCGGCCGCGTCCGTCTCTCCTGTGCAGACCTGCTCATAGCTTGGATTTGGAACCTTGGACTGGGCATAGCCGACCTCAGTGGCCTCGACACCGTTGACGTTCTGGAAGTAACGCTGCATGCCCCAGAAGCATCCACCTGTGAAATAAGTTATCGTCGTCATGTCACGAATTATTCTCGAATGTCAGGCCAAAGTCTACAAAATCGCCTCATTTTGGCGCAGCGCACAAGCATTTCGCTCGAGATTGCGAGTTTTGCGGCAATTCTTATGTATCAACCCCGTTTTTTGGCTTTTCTCCGTGCCGATTCCAGCGTTTTTGCACCTGTGTACTCATGAATTGCCGCAAAACTCGCAATCTCGATTACAGCATCACGAACGGCAGCGTCGATTGGGTGTCAATTCAGGCTCATCAGGCCGGAAATGCCCTGTTCCCGCAATATCTTCCGATATGGCCCTGCCTGCTCCTTGATGAGTTCGTCAATCGCGCGCATGCCGAGCAATTCGACCGGAGCCTTGTCGTCGGTGAGCACATATTTCGAGGAAGCGGCCGAATAGTCGACTGGGAGCATGCGCAAGGTCACCGAAGCCATGTCATCGGCGAGGTCGGTCCTGCCGGTGCGCCGTTCGGTGACTGTCGGAAGCGATTCAGAGGAAAGTCCGTCAGAGTCGTTGAGAGGCTTTTTGGCAAACAACTCTCGATTGGTCGTATCGGGGACATCGGCCGTCGCGACGAGCGGCGAGGAAGTCGAACGCTCCGAGCGCCCGTCGCCTTCGAACACGGAGGATATCGTCGCCTCGAGCGATTCGTTGATCGAAGCCTTGCCATCCGAAATCATGTTCATGTTCACGACCATGACTCCCCCGGGATTGAGATGGTCCCTGACAAGCGTGAAGAATTCCGTTGACGACATCTGGAAGGGAATCGTGATGTCCTGATACGCGTCGACCATGATCACGTCATACTGTTTCGTATCCGAAGCAAGCCATGCTCTGCCGTCATAGGTACTTACGGGAATGTCAGACGGCTCATGGAAATACCGATGCGCGAGATTCGTTATCGACTGGTCGATCTCAACGCCGGTGACACTCATCTTCGGATAGTATTCGCGAAGCTGACGCGCATAGGTGCCTGTTCCCATGCCAAGTATCAATGCCGAATCCGCCTTGTTCGCAAAGGCAGGGGCGGCAAGGGCCGTGTCGTAATACAGACCGGTCAGACCGCCTGCCTTCATCGTGACGGATTGCACTCCGAACAGGACGTTGGTGGACAGGATGGTCCGATCCGAAAGATTCTTGACCTGCAGATAGTTGTATTCGGACTCTCCCTCATACGCGATGTCGTTCTCCCAGAACGCGAAGCCGGTCAGAGGGGACACGACCGCTGAAGCAACGAAGATCACGATGCAGACGATGCTGGTGACGATCTTCGTGCGCTGTGAGAGGAAGTACACCAATGGCAGGGTCAGCAGTATGCCTGCAAAGATCAGGAAGGTGACGAACGTTCCCACTGTGGGTATCGTCAGAAAGGTGGGCAGAAAGGTTCCCAGTATCGAACCGATGGTGTTGCATGCGCCAAGACGTCCGACGATGGTCGCGTTGTCCTTGAGTGAGTCTGTCGTGAATTTCACGAGGCCGGGTGTCACCGTACCCAGAAGAAACAGCGGCGGCACGAAGATGACCATGCAGCTGATGAAGGCGGCGAGTATCAGGAAGTTCGTCGAGATGGTCACGATCAGCACTCCCGATATGGCAATGATGATGTACTTTCCGACGAGCGGCACGAGCGCCAGCCACACGGCGGCGAACATGATGCGGCGATAGAGACGGTCTGGGTCGGGATTCCTGTCAGCCTGCCGTCCACCCCATACGTTGCCAAGCGCCATCGCAATCATGATGGTGCCGATGATGATGGTCCACACAATCTGGGAGCTCGAGAAGTAGGGCGCGAGCAGCCTCTGCGCTCCAAGTTCGGCGGCCATGACAGCCATGCCGGAAAAGAATTCGGTCAGATACAGAAAGATCTTTGAATCGAGAATCGCCCTTGGCTTACGGGTTTCCAGCATGAGAACCTTTCTGTCAGCAGTCGTCGCTGATATCACCTTACTGCCGACTCCAACGATTCCATCGCCGACACTCACCAAAACCTACGCCGGAGCCCGGCAGCAGGCGGCAATGCCCAGCGTAATGCCCCCAGCCAGCTTCGCGCAACGATGTGGATGTCCGCGATGCCACTGTTTTTGAGAAGACACTGTTTTTGAGAAGACACAGTCTTGAGAAGACACAGTCTTGAGAAGAGACAGTCTTGAGAAGACACTGTTTTGAAAAGGCGCTGTCATGAGAAGCACTGTCTTCAGATGTCACTGCCCTGAGATGTCACTGCCCTGAGATGACCCTGTCTTGATAAGATTCAGCCATACAGGCAGACATCCGACGCAGGCGCAGCGACGTGCGAGATTCAAGGAATGGCGCTCATCGTCGTGATGCCGGGAATGGGAGATATGGAAGATCAGTCGGCGCAGCAGCATAGGCCGGTTCATGCCCGGCAGAAAAACGGACCGCAGACCGTGCGGCACGACCCGGTGAGTGCTCCATCGAAGGTCTGCGTGATTTTTGCGGCTGGAGAATATTTCGGCCAGGATGCCGAAGTTCCCAAAGGGGCATATGTGATCGCGGCCGACGGCGGATTCGACCACTGCCAGAGCCAGCGCATCCACGCCGACATGGTCATGGGAGACTTCGATTCGATCTCCGCTGAGATTCCCGACGATACCGAAAGCCTGCATGTTCCGGCCGAAAAGGACCTGACCGACACCGCCAGCGCCGTCACCCTTGGCTGGGACAGAGGATGCCGTGAATTCCATATCTATGGCTCGCTGGGAGGACGTCTGGATCATTCGATTGCGAACCTGCAGCTTCTGGCCGGTCTCGCGAATCATGGAGGCATCGGTTTCCTGCATGGCGATGGAGTGAGCGTCACGGCGATTCGCAATGGCAGCCTTGCGTTCCCAGCCTTCCGATGCGGCGAACGCACGATGGTTTCCGTTTTCTCGAGCACCGATGTCTCAACCGGGGTGAATGAGCTGGGCCTGAAGTATTTCCTGGACGATGCCTCGCTGACCAACGACCGCGCGAATGCCGTGAGCAACGAATTTATCAGCGACACCGCCTCGAAGATAAGCGTCGCTTCAGGAACGCTGCTGGTAACCTTCGCATCGGCTGCGCCTTCACCTCAGTGGTCGACCAAAGTCGCTCAAGACACAACATTTGACACCATAAGCACACAAGTAACCGAAGCTTTGAACACACGAGAGAACAAGAACGCACACCATGTCTAATTCTTTAACTCACAGCCAATTTTCATGAGAAATTCCGCCTTCCCTGCGATAATGACATCGTGAACGGAGATACTGAATCATTGCATAGCGAATCAGCATGTGGCAAGGAACGCCCGACCAATGCGTCAGCTGCCGAAGCGACAGATGGCACGGGTACTGCAGAGCAGGACGGGACTGACGGAAACATCGGCTTCGTCTGCTACAGACGCTGCTCCACGTGTGCAAAGGCTCGTATCTGGCTCAACGAGCACCATATTTCCTTCGACGAGCGCGACATCAAGGGCGACAACCCTTCCGCCGGCGAATTGAGGGAATGGTGGAGGTTGAGCGGCCTACCCTTGAAGCGATTCTTCAACACCTCGGGGCAGGCTTACAGGACGTTGAATCTCAAGGATCGACTGCCAGAGATGTCAAGCGACGAAGCATTGGAATTGCTTGGCAGCGACGGTATGCTCGTCAAGCGTCCAATCGTTGTGAACGCTAACAAAGTTCTTGTCGGCTTTCGCCCTGCACAGTGGCAGGAAGCACTGCTCTAGTACAGGCACACTATTACAGTAAATGTTGTTGAAATAACATATCGCCAGCACGTTGCGTGGTTCTCATGGACGTGCGGCCCAATTCCCATAGGGAGATGTACATGACAGTAAAGATTGGCATTAACGGCTTCGGTCGTATCGGTCGTCTCGCATTCCGTCGTATCTTCGAGCTGCAACATCGTGGCGGTGAAGCCGGTGACATTGAGGTCGCAGCAATCAACGATCTGACAACCCCATCGATGCTGGCATACCTGCTGAAATACGACAGCACTCATGGCACGTTCAAGCATGACGACGGCACGCCTGTCGAGGTCACCTCGACCGATACCGCAATCGTCGTGGACGGCAAGGAATACACCGTCTACGCAGAGAAGGATGCCTCGAACATTCCGTGGGTAAAGAACGATGGCGTCGAATTCGTGCTCGAGTGCACCGGATTCTACACTTCCGCGGCCAAGTCCCAGGCTCACCTTGATGCCGGCGCGAAGAAGGTTCTTATCTCCGCTCCTGCCAAGGATGACGTTCCTACCGTTGTCTACGGCGTGAACCACGAGATCCTGAAGCCAACGGACGCCATCGTGTCCGCCGGCTCCTGCACCACGAACTCGCTCGCCGCGATGGTCAAGCTGCTTGACGACAAGTTCGGCGTCAAGGTCGGATTCATGACCACCATCCACGCCTACACCGGCACCCAGATGCTGCTTGACGGACCACGTGGAAGCAAGCCACGCAACAACCGCGCCTCGGCAATCAACACGATCGAACACTCCACCGGTGCCGCAAAGGCAATCGGCAAGGTCGTTCCTTCCGTGGATGGCAAGCTGCAGGGCCACGCACAGCGCGTCGCCATCCCTGACGGTTCGGTTACCGAACTGACCTCCGTGCTCGAGAAGAAGGTCACCGTCGAAGAGATCAACGATGCTTTCAAGGCAGCGTTCTCCGATACGGACTACTTCGGATACAACGGTGACGGCATCGTCACCTCCGACATCATCGGCGACACGCACGGCGGCGTCTTCGATCCAACGCAGACCGACGTCAACCAGGCTGGCGACGATCAGCTCGTTCGCACCGTATCCTTCTATGACAACGAGTACGGCTTCACCTCGAACATGATCCGCACCCTGCTCTACTTCGCCGAAATCGCCGAGTGAGCACTGCACCGTTCCCCTCTCGCTGAGAGATCGGAACGGTGATTGACGAAAGACGATGACCCCACGGAATGTGATTTCCGTGGGGTCATCGCCGTATCACAGCCTTATGCCAGACAGATTCATGTCACAGTCTTGTGTCACAAACGAGTTCCGCAGTTTCGCATCATACGAGATAGCGGGCATCGACTTCGACTCTCGGCCGGATGTCCAGATTGGTCAAATGGACGTCCGGCGGCGCATCCACAACCGTGAGAATCATTCCGGCAACGCTCGAGGCATGAATGTAGCGGTTAGGCTCATAGTCCAGACTCATCTCAGAAGAGATGGTCCTCAGCATCGTCGTATCGATCTGACCGGGATAGAGCGTCGCGACACGCACGCCGTTGGCCGACTCCTCAAGCCTGAGCGTATCGGCATATCCACGCAGGGCATGCTTCGATGCGGCGTACACGGCATGCTGCGCCACCGCCCGCTCCCCTGCACCCGAGTTCACGAAGACGATCGTTCCACGTCGATCGCGCAAGGATTGAATGAGCCCATTGACGATAAGGGCCTGCGAGATCACATTCGTTCTCATCGTCATGTTCCACATATGCTCATCGGCTTCGCAGGCCCTGGAAGTGTGGCATACGGCTGCAGTGAATATCAGCGCGTCAAGCGTCCTTCCCTGCATCGAAAGCAACGCTTCACGAATGGAAGCGTCGTCCGACAGATCCAGACTCATGCTCTCCACGCCCAGCTCCTGGAGGGCTGACAGGTCACGCTTCGAACGCGCCGTGGCAATGACATGCCAATGCCGTCTCAGAGCCTTCACCGACGCAAGGCCCACGCCTCCGCCCGCGCCGATGATCAGAGCCGTTCTCTTCTCTGACATATCACACTCCTTTCCATAGTCGCACGCAGATCTTCCCGATCATCCAGGCCAGCTGCTGGCTCTGACCGCCGTGAATGTGCACTTGCTGCATTGCCACGGTGCACCACGTTGCCCAAGTACACCGCATTGCCTAGGTACACCATGTTGCCCGTATTTCGCAGATCATGCATTCTTGCCGAGATATGCTTCCTGGACCGCAGCATTCGATGCCAGGCTTGCTGCAGACCCCTCAAGCACGATCGAACCGTTCTGCAGCACGAATCCATAATCCGCGATCGACAGCGCCAATTCCGCCTGCTGCTCGATCAGCAACACTGCAATGCCCAAATCGTCGCGAAGCATCTTGACCGCCTGCAGCACCTCATCGACAAGCTTGGGAGAAAGCCCCATCGTGGGCTCGTCCATGCATATCAGCCTGGGCTTGCTCATCAGGGCGCGTCCGAAGGCCAGCATCTGCTGTTCGCCGCCGGAAAGCGTTCCCGCAAGCTGCATATGCCGTTCCTTCAATCGTGGGAATCGCTCGAAGATCCCATCGATGTCCTCACGGATCGCCTTGCCCGACTTGCGGACGTAGGCGCCGCTCAGCAGGTTCTCAGTGACCGTCATCTCGGGGAATACATGCCTGGCTTCAGGAACCGAGGCGATGCCCCGTCGAATCCTCTGCTCGGTGCTGACCCCCTGAATGTCGCGGCCTTCATAGATGACCTTCCCATTTCTCGGATTGAGCAGACCGAGCACGGTGCGCATGGTGGTGGTCTTCCCCACCGCATTGCCACCAAGCAGAGAGACAATCTGTCCGGCACGCACGTTGAGGGATACGTCATAGAGGGTCTGCACAGGGCCATATCCGGCATCCACATGCTGGACGTCAAGGATATAGGGGTGCTCGACCGAGATCGGCATCTTCCTGTGCTCGGAAACCTGATGCCCATCGACGACCAGCGGGTCGGGGACGACTTCGACCGTCGAGGCCAGGCTGGCCAACGATGCCGAAGCGGAAGACATCCCCTGCTCCTCCGACGCTGACGATGATGCCGAATCCACAGAATCCACAGATGCAACCTGCCTGTCGCCACCGAGATAGGCGTTGATCACCTTCGGGTTCCTGCGAACGTCGGCAGGAAGTCCCTCTGCAATGATCGAACCGTTGTCCATGACGACCAGCCAGTCGCACAGCGCCATGACGAAATCCATCTTGTGCTCGACAAGCAGCATCGTATGCCCCTTTGCCTTGAGCTCGAGAAGCTGCTCCATCACCTCGGTCGTCTCTGTCTGATTCATGCCGGCCGTGGGCTCGTCGAGACAGAGGAGATGCGGTTCGGCAATCATCGCACGTCCTATTTCCGTCCTTCGCTTGTTCGCATACGACAGCGAATACGTCTGATGCTGACGCATGGGTTCGAGATGATCCCCGAAGGACTTGACGCTCTGGTCGACGCCATCCCTGACCCCTGCCATCTCCTTGCGTGTCTTAGGCCCAGGAATCAGGCTCAGGCACAGCTCCCCCAGCAACGAAGCCCATTTCACCACGGGATAGTCCTGAAGACCCTTCCATGGGCGGGATGCGGTCATGACCTTATGCAGTCCCATCTCGAGATTCTCATCGACGCTCATGGAGCCGAAGACCCTGCCATTCTGGAAGGTGCGCGCGATGCCGACATCCGACACTGCGGTCTGCCGGAGGTGCTCGATATGCGTGCCCTCGAAGACTATCTCTCCCGAATCGGGGTTGAACAGTCCTGAAATCATGTTGATCGTCGTGGACTTTCCCGACCCGTTCGGACCGATGATGCCGACGGTCTCGCCCTTATGGATTCGCAGCGAGATGTCATTGACTGCGTGGACCCCTGAGAACGACTTGTCGAGATGGTTGACTTCCAGGATGGCCGGCCGTGAGGCCTCGTTCGACTGCTGGCCGCCAAGTGACTTGCTGTCTGCCATGTGACTACTGTTGTCTGCCATGTGACTACTCCTTCTTTGCGAACAAACCCTGCGGGCGGAAGATGATGATGAGAATGAGCAGCACCCCGTAGACGATGATTCGACCGCCCGACATGAATCGAAGCAGCTCGGGCGCTCCCACGAGAACGATTGCGCCAAGTATCGTGCCCACCGGTGAGCTGAGTCCTCCCAGGACGGCGATGGTCAGCACCAGCGAGGATGTCGCGAATGGGAACATTGACGGGTCGATATAGGTGTATTGATGGGCCATGAGCGCTCCGGCGATGCCCGCGAAGAATGCCGCGATTGCGAATGCGAGAGCCTTGTACGCCGATGTCCTGATGCCGATGGATTCCGATGCGACGGGATCGTTGCCGATGGATTCTATCGTCTTTCCAAGATGCGACTTGCGAATCTTCGTGATGATCAGCAACTCGATCAGCAGGAACGCCAGAACGAGCACATATTGCAGCTGGGGCGTGAAAAGCGTGAATCCGAAGAGCTGCGGGAACGGAATCCCGGTGATGCCAAGCGAGCCTTTGGTTATCGGCTCGAACACACGGATCAGCGCGACCGTTATCGACCCTACTCCGATCGTTGCAATGGCGATGTAATGACCCGACAGCTTCCATACAGGGAAGGTGATGATGCTCGAAAAGATAGCCGCGACCAATCCGCCGCAGAGCACTCCGACCAGGAAGGAGGCATGCAGCTGCCCCACCAGAATCGCCGACGTGTATGCCCCCAGGGCTATCGGACCCGCCTGCCCGAGTGCGACCTGACCGGCTGAACCGGAAACCATCGTCAGTCCCATGGCCGCCATCGCATAGATCATGATCTGAATGCCCACGCTTGAGAAGTAGTCGCTCGCCAGGAACGGAGCCACGAGCGCGGCGACTATCAGTATCGGACCAAGCCATTTCGGTATTCTGTATGGTTTCGCCCCTCCCGAGAACGATCCGGTCATCGGCTCGTGCAGCACCTGCTTCTTGCCGAAGAGGCCGTTGGGCCGGACGAGAAGAATCACGATGAGCGCGCCGAAGGTGATCAGATCATGTGCGCCATCTCCAAATGAATACACTCCCAAGGCCTCGACTATGCCTAGGGTGAGGCCGCCCACGACGGCTCCCGGCATCGAGCCGAGTCCCCCGATGGTCGCGGCTATGAAGGCCGTCATTCCCACTGAGGAGCCGCTTGTCGGGCTGACGTTCGAGTTGAACATTCCGACGAATATGCCTGCGACTCCCGCGAGCGCGGATGCGATGACGAAGGAGATGTTCTGGATTCGCTTCACCGGTATGCCCACCTGCTTGGCTGCCTGGGTGTCCTGCGCGGTCGCCCTGATTGCCTGGCCCATCTTGCCGTATTTCAGGAACGCCGCCATGCCTGCCATGATGGCCACGGTGAGCAGCAGCATCACGATATCGGAGGTCCCGATCCTCACTCCCAGGAACTCGATGTTGTGCGATGGCAGCAATTCAGGGAATGACCTCGTTTCCGTGCCGAAGATCATCTGCGATGTGTTATCGAGAATCATGCCGACGCCTATCGTCGCCAGCAGTGCCGCCACTGATGGGCGGTTCTGCAGGGGCGATATCACGAGCGTGTTCAGCAGCAGCCCGATCAGGCCAGTGATGAGCGCGACCAGGATGATGGTGGGCACTATGCCAAGTCCCAGGACGGAACCAAGCCACCAGGCAATCATCATTCCCATGCCGAACACTGCGGCGTGTGCAAAGTTCGCCACGTTGGAGACTCCGAAGATCAGCGACATTCCGAGCGCGACTATGGCATACGCGTTACCGTGCATGAAACCGGTAATCAGTGTATCTACCATGCTTACATCCTTTCTTCATGAACGAGCGGGCCGCATCCGCCGCGCTGACCGCCCTGACATCCTCGATGATCGGACATGCAGGGCGGTCCGGGCGGCGAAGCGTCGCGTTCAGTCGGTGATCTGGAACTTTCCGTCAGTCAGTTCAAGCTTGAGGAATGACGTGCTGTCCATTCGACGCGTGCTCTGATTGAACTTGAACGTCGTCTTCGTGCCGACATAGCAAGGGAAGTCATCCACGGTCTTCAGCGCCTTCTCGACGCCTTCCCTGGTCGCGCTTGTCTTGTTCATTCCGTATGCCAGATCTATGATCGACGCATATGATGTCTGGTTGAATTCACCGGGGTCGGTCTTGTAGGCCGCTCTGAATGCCTTGACGAATTTGGCAGCGTTGGGGTTGGTCGAATCAGGGGTGAATGGGCCTATGAGTCGCGTTCCCTCGCCATTCGAACCGGAGAGCTTGATATATTCCTGCGTGATCTGCCCGCCATAGAACAGACCCGTATAGCCAAGCTTGTCGCGCAAGGTGTTGACCACCAGCGCGCCGTCCGGCCCATAGCCGATATGCACGACCGCGTCGGGCTTCGCATCCCTCGCAGGAATCAGTATTGGCGACAGATCGGTGGAATCCGCTAGATAGGAGGACTCATAGACGATGCTGATGCCGAGCTTCTTGGCTTCCTTCTTGAACTCGGCGTAGGCTGACTTGCCCCAGTCATTCTCGATGTAGACGGCTGCGATCTTCTTCGCCTTCTGCGCCACCAATTCTGCGTTCTGCTTCTGGAAAACCGCCTGGCTGAACTGTGGGGTCCATACATAGTCACCGGTCGAGGTGAAATCCGATGCCGAATTGTTGAATCCATAATGGACCAGCTTTGCCTGCTGGAAGGTTGGCGATGCCGCCATGGATGCGCCAGACGAGTAGTCTCCCACAACCGCGACCACCGACTTGTCCGCCGCTATCTTGGGGGCGATCGCAGCGGTCTGCTTCGGATCCGACTGCGTGTCGAAATACTTCAGCTCAAGCTTCTTCCCCTGCACCCCGCCATCGGCGTTGACCTGCTTGACGCCAAGGTCGAGACCTTGCTTGAACATCTTGCCGTATTCTGCGTATTGTCCCGTCTCCGGATACATGACCGCGATCGCCACGCTGGACGAGCTGCTTTCGCCGCTTGTGCCCGAGCCGAAGGTTGAATTCTGCGCGCATGCGCTGGTGAAGAGCAGCGCACCTGCGGTGCATGCTCCGATAAGCAGTTGTCGTATGGAAATGTGATTGTTTCTTGTCATGATTGTTCTCTCTGCGATGTGTGTTGGTTATGGTGCCATGGATATGCAGGACTCGCGCAGGATCATGCCTCTTGCAGCAAAGTGAGCGCAGAATCCGAAGCTGGGGTCGGAATGGTGCAGCTTGGGGCCAGCAGGAATGGCTTGCCCGCCCGGGATTTGAATGTTTCGCTGAGCTGCTCGCCCACCTCGTCGAGATGCTGATCGTCACCAAGGAGCGAATAGTTCACACCACCTACGGGCGTGATTCCCATGTCCTCGGTTATCTCGGGATTGTCAGGCAGGAACTGGTCCCATTGCAGTGCGCTGATGGGATATGAGGTGAACCATTGCGGATGCGAGTTCTTCTGGCAGGTGTGCAGCACGGAGACCTTGCCGTATTCCTTCAGCTTCTCGAGAATCTGAAGATCGTATGGCGTCGAGAATTCCTTGAATTCCTCTTCGCTGAAATACCCGTCGCTCGCAGTTCCCGTGACCGCATAGAACAGTCCGTCGAGACCAGCCCCGCCATCCTTGGGGTCTGCGACGAGTGCGTCAAGGTAGTCCATGAAGGTGTCGGTTATCGCCTGCAGGGCCTTCTTGGCATCCTCCGGCTGCTCAAGAATCAGTTCCTTTCTCGTGAAGGTTGTCTCTGAGCCGTATACGACCATATTCGGATACAGTGGAAGGCCTGCCAGCTGCAGCAGGGTCGACAGCGGCGAGAACATCGTCTGTATGGTCACACGATCCGGGAAATGCGCCTTTATGAGTCTGGCTCCCTCCACATGCTCCTGGAGAATGTCGGATTCGGCGACCGTCTTCGCAGTAATCGAAGCCACATCGGACGGCTTTTCGATTGCCGCCTTGAGCTGCTTCTGGACGGGAACGTCGCCATAGTCGTTGGGAGAGAACTGCGCTCCCCAGACTTCCGCGAAGTAGGTGGCTCGTGGATTGATCTTGATCCAGTCCCAATCCCACTTCTCCACGAAATCGATGGTGTGCTGGGCGAAGTCCTTCGCATCGTTCTCATGCCCGTTGAAATGCTGCCATGCGCTCCTCAGAAAGGGGGTTGTGCTGTCGGCATCGATGATGCCGGCGAATTCTTCGGTTCTGTTCCTTGTCATGTTCTTCTCCTTGATATTGCGTTGGTGAGGTTGATGTGATTGGTGAGGTTGATGTGATTGGTATTGAAATTGGTTGATATTGAAATTGGTCGATAGGAAGCCGGCCTATGCAAGCCCGTCCTCGTGCAGGGCGCGATACATGCGGTCGAAGCTTTCCTGAAGCAGTGGATATGGCATCGCCGTGTTCATCCGCACGCATCCATGCCCGACCTTGCCGCATTCACTGCCATCGGTGAGGGCGATTCCTGCCTTCTCGACGAAATATCGTGCCGGATCGTCCATTCCCAGCGGGGTGAAGTCAAGCCATGCGATGTAGGTACCTTCGGGGTGGATGTAGCCGACCTTGCTGAAGCGGCCCGCCATCTCTTCGTCGACCAATGCGATGTTGCGTCTGACATAGTCCATGGCTTCGGAAAACCAGGTCATGCCGTGTTCGTACGCGGCCACCGTCGCGACCGCACCGATGGTCGCCGTCTGATGCTCTGACCACATCTCCCTCCGATTCCAGAGTTCAAGGTCATCAGGATTGGTGAGAATGACCTGTGCGCACTTGGTTCCGGGAATGTTGAAGGATTTCGAGACCGCTGTCGCCGTGATCGCCTGCACCGCCGTCGTCTCGTCGATCGAGGCGAAGGGAATGTGGGCGTTGCCGTCGAACACGAAGGACGCATGGATCTCATCTGAGAAGATGCGTGCCCCGTATGCCCTGGCCAGCGCCGATATGCGCAGAAGCTCGTCCTGGGTCAGCACCTTGCCGATGGGATTGTGCGGATTGCACAGGACGAATGCCCTGCACCCATTCTGGAATGCCCTTTCGATGGCATCAAAGTCGAACAGCCAGGAGTTCTCTTGGCGAATCATGTCGATTTCGATGCATTCGACGTCATAGAGCTGCGGAACGCTCAGAAAAGGCATGTATGCGGGAGTCGGCACGATTACCGAGTTTCCGGATTTGACGAAGTCTCGCAGAAAGATCTCGTAGGCCTCGACGACATCGGGAACCACCTTGACAGCTTCCGAATCGATCTCCCAACCATACTGGTCGCGCTGCCATGCCGAGCATGCATCGGCGACTCGCCTCTTCCAGGGGTCTGAGATATAGCCCAGGGCGCCCTGTCTGGTGCTTTCGATCATCGCTTCCTGGATGCACGGCGCAACGCCATAATCCATTTCCGCGATGAAGGCACCGATGCAGCCAGGGTATCGGGTCCATTTGTCGCCGCCGAGAGCTGCGAGGTCTTCTGTTCCAAGTGCATCGATCCGACGCGCCTTGAAACCGGTTTCTTCATGTGCTGCTGTTGTGTTCATGCTGGTATTGTGCATGAATTCGGCGGCTTATTTCGGCCCTATCTATCTATAAAAACTTCAAGCTTGAAAAGAATGCTTATATCCGTTAACACAGTTAATCCATTTTACTTCTGCGACACATGGACTGTCCTCCGGCCCTCACTCAAGCAGATATTTCCTGGCAGCGCGGCGCACCTCCGCCCGGACCTGCCGAAGCGACGGCCTGTCGTCACCACGCCGCATCACGAAGAAGACGGATCGGAATGCGTTCGCATCGCGGATGGGACACGCCTCCAGACTGTCTCGAACATGAGTCAGGGTCGCCAGCCTGGGCACTATCGAAACGCCCATGCCCACCTCCACCAGATTCTGGGTGGCCCAGTAGTCGTCGGTGGAATGAGTGATGTTGGGCGTGAAGCCGGCAGCCTGAGACAGCCTCAGCAGGTTGGCCTGGCACATCGTGCATCCGGCGATCCACTGCTGCGACCGCACCGAAGCAAGATTCACCGCCTGCTGGCTCCGCTGATAGTCCTTTGCGACATCGCTGGATTTGCGCACCAGCAGCAGCAGGGGGTCCCGCCCGAATTGCTCCATGTTGAAATCCTCATGGCTTTGCATGAATTCAGGAAGTGCATTGTATCGAAAGGTTATCGCGCAGTCCACGCTTCCCTGCGACAATGATGCCATCGCTTCCGGCGGTTCCATCTGCGTCAGGGTCACTCTTACGTCTGACGACCAGCTCATGTGGACCAGAACCCTCGCGATGAAGGTCGAACAGGCGGATGGCGGTGCCACAAGTCTGATGTGCGAGGATCGATCGCTTCTGAGATGCTGAAGGTCCTCGACGACCTGGGTCAGTCTGCTGTCGATCAGCTGACCGTGACGCGCACATGTCAATCCGGCCTGTGTGAGCTCGACCCCTGATGCCGTGCGGCGGACCAGCGTCATGCCGCAATCTTCCTCCAACTTCTTGATCTGCTGACTGATTGCAGGCTGTGACCAGCCATTTTCACGCGCAACCGCCGAGAAGGACCCCAGCCTCTCGACGTTCCACAACGTGACGAGTGCCTGCGGATTGAAACGTTTCATGCATACCCCCATGCGTCGTATTACCTATGTAAGCAGCGCTCATGCGCTGATGGAGGGCATCCCTGCGTTCGTTGAATTGCCCATGCCCCTTGATAAGGGCAGCCGCATCGCGCGGGTAGTGCAAACAATACCCACAGCTTCGCGAACGCGAGGTTTCGTCCATGCAAACTGCATATCCCTACGTAACATTCCCTCAGCGCAGCCATGAATCTATGATGGTGTGCGTGAGCAGAAAATCCAAGAAGACCACCGGAAGGGCTTCGACCCCTGCGACCATCGAGCTCGAAAGGGCTGGGATCGAATTCCGTACCGTCGAATATGAGCATTCAAGCGAACACATGGACGATGGCTATGGCATCGAGGCCGCCGAAAAACTGGGTTTGGACCCCAAACGCATCTTCAAGACGCTGCTTGCCGACACAGGAGCGGAACGAGTCGTCGGCATCGTTCCCGTCAGCGGACACCTGGATATGAAGGCGCTGGCATCAGCCGTGGGAGCCAAGAAGGCAGGCATGGCGGATCCAAAGCAGGCGCAGCGCGAAACCGGCTATGTGCTCGGAGGCATATCGCCGCTTGGGCAGAGGGTCAGACACCGCACCGTTCTGGACAGCAGCGCCCTCGCCTATCCTGAGATTCTCGTATCCGGCGGGAAGCGTGGATTCGACATAGTCATCGATCCCAGGGAGCTGCTGCGGATTCTCAAGGCGAGTTCCGCCGAAATCGGGACATGGTAGGAATCACTTGACGGAGAATGGGTAGTATTGTCATCGACGGCGAACATTCGACGATCGATGAGGATTCCTCGGACACGCCAGTCACCGGCAGCTACGTCCGCATGCCATGAAAGATCGGCAGCCGCAGGCGTCGTATGCACGGACACATTTCTTGACCATGGGAGCAGGCAATGAACATAGCGAACACATCGAACAGCACGACGCGAACGGAACCACGAAAGGCAGAGGCGAAGGCGCTGGAGCGGGCAGCCGCTCGTCGCAGGCCGATAACAGGTCAGCAGTATTCGATTTCGTCCGGTCCATACTCCGCCACCATCGCCGAACTCGGTGCCGGTCTGCGCGCCCTCACCTTCGAAGGGCATGACATCGTAGTGTCATATGACCCGAACAGGACCATCCCCTGCTGCAATGGCTATGTTCTCGTACCATTCCCCAATCGCCTGGAGGACGGCGAATACAGCTTCGAAGGCACGGATCACGCACTCCCCATCGATGAGCGCGATCGGCAGACCGCCCTGCATGGTCTCGGATACCGCTATATGTGGGACCTGAAATCGCTTACGGACACCTCCGTGACGCTGACATGGCGCACACCGGCCATAATCGGCTATCCCTTCGATGTGCTGGTCACCGTGACATACTCCCTTGACGATGATGGCCTTGCCATGACCTGCACGGCCACGAATCTGGGCGAGTGCGACGCTCCATGGGCATTCGGCATGCATCCGTGGCTTTCCAATGGCCGCAGCGGTTACGGCAACGACGAGATCGAGGCGGACAACGCACTCTGCTCATTGCGTGTTCCGGGGAATGCCCATGTGATCGCAAGCAAGGATCGTCTGCTGCCCCAAGGGGAGGAATCAGTCGAGCATACGGCATATGACATACGCGAAGCCACGTCGCTCAGGGGCAGGAGCTTCGACGATGCCTGGACCGACCTCGACCGGGCCGAGGATGGTTCATCGACCGCCGTATTCACCCGTCCTGATGGAATAGCGGTTCATCTCACGGGCGATGCCACCATCAACGCCTGGCAGGTCTGCACCGGGACTGGATTCCCCGCAGAGTCTCATCCGGCAGGAGTCGCGGTCGAACCAATGACCGCATATGCCAACGCATTCAGAACCGGTCGCGATCTCGTATCCATCAGGGCGCGCGAGTGCTATGAGACCACCCTTCGCTATCATGCGGAGCATGTATCGGCATGACATGCCTGAGCATGATTTGAATTGGTCTCTACGATGTGGGATAATTCATCAGGCTTATTCGCAATGGAGTAAAGGAGTCCATCATGGGCATGCGTGGACGTAAGCGCAAAGATCGTCGCAAGAAAGCCGCTAACCACGGCAAAAGGCCAAATGCCTGATTTTTAGCGAAATCACGATCCCTGGCACCGTCTCTCATGACACTGCATGCAGCAGTCTGAGAGGTGATGTCAGGGATTTTTCTTTATCCGGGCGTATGCATCGAACCTATGATCAGACACATGTATCAAACTCATATATCCAGACTCAGGTTTCGCGCAACGCTGCTCGGAATGCTGCTCTGAACGTTACTGAGAACGAAGGAGTGACCCTGCTCGTGGCATGGCCGCTATCCAAGAGCCCTGTCAGCGACTCTGGCGACCATCGTCATGCTTGAGATCCGAAGTGGTCTCATCCATGGTCGTCTCATTCATGGTGGTCTCATTCATGGTGGTCTCATTCATAAAATGGTGCAATCTGCGAAGCAGGCATTGCGGAGCCACCTGAGGCCGAAGATAATCCCTCAGCACCTCGATGAGCGCCTGTTCCTGGGCATCGCAGCACGTACTCGGATCGAAGCATTGCGAGGATGAGCTCACCTTGGTGACCTCGATGCTCGTCTGAATCAGCCGTCCATCAGAATCTCGGGTCAACGATACGTGTTTCGTGTGCTCAATACGACGACTCATATCCGCCCCTTTCGTTGATGTGCGGTGAAATCCTCACCGAAGGCCAGGTCACGAAGGCCTTTGTCGCTATCGTCACTTCACTGCTCCAACTGTATCGCCGCCCATGTCTTTTGCATTCGCGGTCGGTGAATTATTGCTGTCAGCGGTACGGGAATAGCCACGGTCGACCGGCTTGGTGCCTGCAGACCCTCGATTGCCATATCCACGCTCGCTCGCGTAGACGGACAATTCCTCCTTCAATTGGGCGCGTGCCCTATTCAGGCGGCTCATGACGGTGCCGATCTTGATTCCCTCCTCCTCGGCGACCTGGCTGTAGCTCTTGCCATCGATGGCCGCGTCTATGAACACCTTGCGGCGTTCGGGACTGAGCTTTTGCAATGCGGCCATGATCTCCTTCGGCGCAAAGTTCTCAAGATATTCCTGCTCCGCGGATTTGAGTCCTTCGGAGGAATGGCCAGACGCGGAATAGATGTCCCAGTCATCATATTCACCCGTGGAATCGTTGGCACGCTTCGGTCTGCGCTTTGCCTTCTGATATTGATTGAAGAATGCATTGCGCTCGATCGTGGTCATCCACGCCTCGAAGTTGCTGCCAATCTCGAATCGGTCGAAGGCCTTGAATCCTCGTTCGAAGGTGTCCTGGACCAGATCCTGTGCATCGTCCGGGTTGTTGGTGAGCTTCATCGCCTGCCTATAGAGCGCATTGACCGCAGGCATGGCTAGTTCCTCGAAGCGTCTGCGTCTTTCCCGCAGACGCTCCTTTTCCTGTTCTCGTTCCTTGAGCCCCGTCTGATCCACCACATCTCCATTGTGCCATTGCCAATGAATAAGGCAGGGCTTCGGAGTGTCCGTGTCGAAACGCACAATTACGGATATGAACGATATGGCGCAAAGTGAGCGGCTCCTGGAGACATTGCAATCAGGACCGCAGCAAGACAGTGAAACACCGCTGTCACAGTCCTTGCTTCTCGGATTCGATACGGAGACGACAGGTGCCCGACCTGGTAGCGATGCCATCGTCTCGGCAACGCTGGTTCTCAGGAATCCCGGACTCGGTCATTCCAAGGATGTGATGGGCGAATGGATAATCAACCCGCATAGGAAGATGAGCCCGGGTGCCAGCAGGGTCAACGGCTTCACCGACGCATACCTGCAAGAGCACGGAATGGAACCTCAGGACGCCCTCGAAAGAATAGCGAAGGTGATCGCAACCGCGCAGCTTGCGAACATTCCTTTGCTGGCATACAACGCACCCTTCGATGTGGCCATGCTGCAGCATGACCTGGGACAATGGAAGCTGGAAAGCCTCGAATCACGGATGGGTGGCGACGGGATTCTGATCGTCGATCCACTGGTGATCGACCGTGCCGTCTCGCATCGCAGCGGGAAGCGAACCCTCGGCTACACGACCGAATACTATGGCGTGGAGCCTGATGGGGACTTCCACAATGCAACGGCCGACACCGTCGCGGCTGTTGACCTCATTCAGCCCATGACGACGCTCTATCCACAGATTGGCCGTCTGACCGTCGGCGAACTGATGGTCTGGCAGCAGCATGCCCATCGCGTGTGGAAGGAATCGTTCAACCAGTGGCTGACATCCAAGGGTCGGCGACCCATCCACGACGGCTGGTTCGAATAGTCACACTCACATCACGTTTGGCGTTGTAGACTTGCAATGCTTCTGCGGCTTGCTCCATCGCCATTGCCCCAAACCGCCCATCCACAGCTAGGATGGTTGGGAGGGCACGGAATGCGGCCATGCGCTTCGAGGGACGCATGGCGATGTGATTGACCCGTTCGGCTGGATGCGGTGTCACCGAGCGATGCCGCATCTCAGGCACGATGACTGAAAGAGATTGAAGGAATATTGTTATGGCTCTAACCTTGGCTTCTGCAACTCAGCTTCTGGAACGCAACGGCCTGCTGCGGGAACTCATCGGAGAAGACCGGTGGACTCTGGACCCCTATTCGTTCGAAGGCGCAGACACCAACTTCACTGACATCACGTATGACACGCGCAAGGTAGAGTCAGGCGGTCTGCTGTTTTGCAAGGGCCGTTTCCGCGCTGAATTCCTCGATGGGATCGATGCCAGCGGCTTGTCCGCCTATGTGGCCGAAACGCCATATGCAGACAGAACGAGGGCGGTCGGCATCATCGTGAACGACGTGCGCAAGGCCATGAGTCTGCTCGCTGCGGAATTCTTCTCGAGGCCACAGGACAGCATGACGATCGTGGGCATCACCGGGACCAAGGGCAAAACGACCACAGCCTATTTCGTGCAGAGCATTCTCAATGCATTCAGCGGCAAGAAGGCCGCGCTGTTCTCCTCAGTCGACAACTGTCTGGACGGCGTGCACTATCAGGAATCTGATCTGACCACTCCCGAATCGCTGGACCTGTTCCGCATGATGAGAGCCGCATTGGACAATGGCATGCGATATCTCGTCATGGAGGTTTCGTCACAGGCCTACAAGGTTGACCGGGTGTATGGGCTCCACTTCGATGTCGGCGCATTCCTTAACATCTCGCCGGACCATATCAGTCCCATCGAGCATCCCACATTCGAGGACTACCTGTTCTGCAAGCGACAGATAGTCAGGAATTCATCGCATCTGGTACTTGGCAGCGACTGCGCCCATGCCGATCTGATACGGGAGGACGCCAAGGCAGCCTCCACCACGGTGTCGGAATTCGCCTTGGAAGAGTCGGCCTGTGACCCTAGCGCTGACCCTAGCGCTGACTCCAGCACTGGCTCCAGCGCGCTGCGATCATCGAACGGGACCGGGCTCACGACGGTCTTCGCGGTTCCCTCATCCGACGAGGAAACCGAAAAATACTCGGTCCTCGTATCCCATGCCTCGCTTACCAAGATCGGCGACTTCGAACTTTCCATAGAAGGCGCGTTCAACGCAGCCAATGCCGCAGCAGCCATCGCCATCGCACTGCATCTTGGAATCCCTCAGGAAAGCGAAGCGCTGCACGCCTTGGAACAGGTCAGGATACAGGGAAGAATGGAACGCTTCTCGTCGGGAAACACGGTCGCATACGTCGACTACGCGCACAATTTCGCCAGCGTCACCGCGCTGCTCGATTTCGTCGACCATAAGTACGGTGCGTGGCATCCGCACATCACCTTGGTGACGGGTTCGGCGGGAAACAAGGCATACGACCGCCGAAGGGAAATCGTCGAGGCTGCCCAGCATCGAATAGCCAGGTTCATCTTCACGGAAGAGGACACCGACACAGAGCCGCACGTGGACATATGCAGGCAGATGCTCTCGTATGTAAGTGACCCCGACGTCAAGGCCGGCATCGTCATGGGACGGACCGAAGCGATCGCCGCCGCGATCGATGAATGCAGGGAACGCACGGATGGCCTCAACGTCATTCTCATCATCGGCAAGGGTGAGGAACGCTGGATCAAGGACACCGGTCGGCACAAGCCATATGAGGGCGACGATAGCGCTGTGGAGCGTCTTCTCGTCGACGCCGACCGACGCGAAGAGAATTGAGGGCCATCATGAAGCAGGTCCAGCCATTTCTTCTGGGCAGCGACATCAACGTGTATGGCATGGCACGCGCCTTCCATGAACAGTATGGCATCGTGTCGAAGGCCTACGCGCATTTCCAGCTGGCCCCAACCAGATACAGTCGGATCGTGGACGTCACGATCGTTCCGGACTTTGACGAGTTGGATGCCTTCAAGCGATACATGCTCGAGCTTGGATCGTCATTCAAGGCCAGGAATCCAGACACCGTCGCACTGCTTATCCCTTGCAGCGACGTGTATGCGGATCTTCTGAGCCAATGCGGCGACGAGCTGCGCAAGTACTTCGTGTACAACACTCTCGATGATGCACTGAGCAGGCGGCTGAGCTACAAGAGCAGCTTCTACAGGATTTGCGAGGAATTCAAGCTGCCTCATCCGCGCACTGCGACATTCGACAGGGAGGCCGTCGCCAGAGGCGATTACAGGAATCTGCCGTTTGGATTCCCGGTCGCGATGAAGCCGGCGAACAGTGTGGAATGGCTCGGGATAGAGTTCGAGGGGCGCAAGAAGGCCTTCATAATCGACACTCCCGAAGAGCTCGAAAGTCTGATTCAAAAGTCGTACAAGGCAGGCTACACATCGGAGATGGTCATTCAGGACTTCATTCCCGGCGGCGATGACCGCATGCGCGTGCTGAATGCCTATGTCGATCAGCACCATCGGGTCCGCATGATGTTTCTGGGCCACCCATTGCTCGAGGATCCGACACCTGTCGCGGTTGGAAACTATGCGGCGATACTCCCCGACTATGATGAGGAAGTCTTTCGCCGGATCGCGGCCTTCCTCGAAGGGATAGGCTATGAGGGCGTCGCGAACTTCGATATGAAATTCGATGTCCGCGACCAGACATACAAACTCTTCGAGATAAATCTCCGGCAGGGACGCAGCAGCTATTTCGTCACTTTGAACGGGTTCAACCTTGCCAGATACTTCGTCGACGACCTGGTCGAAGACAGCGCCTTCGATGGCAAGACGGTCTTCGGACGAGGCGACAAGCTCTGGCTCGAGATACCTCGGTCCATCTTCAGGACCTACGTTGCCGATAATTCCGACAAGCAGACGGCACTTTCCATGATAAAGAGCGGCAACTGGGGCTCCACCCTCGAATATTCGAAGGACATGAACCCCTTGCGCTGGCTGCTCATCAGGCATATGTTCAATATCTACAAGAAGGGTTACAGCAGGTATTTCATCAAGAAGGCGGACAAATCATGAAAAACTTCTTCGCAGTGATTGGCGGCATGGGCACGCTCGCCACCGAAAGCTACATTCGTCTCGTCGATGAGCAGACTCATGCGCATGAGGATCAGGAATTCCTGGATTACGTCGTCTTCAACGATGCAAGCGTTCCCGACAGAACGGAATTCATTCTGGGAAACAGCGCCGACAGCCCTTTCCCCTGCATCGCGGATGACATTCGCAAGGCTACGGCCATGGGCGCATCGTTCATCACACTCCCCTGCAACACGGCGCACTACTTCTTCGATGATCTGCAGGCACTCACGCCAGTGCCGATCATTCATATGCCGAAGGTGACGATTGCCGAAATGTCATCGCGCTACCCTGCGTCCGGCCATCCCCGAGTCGCTTTCATGGGCACCCGAGGCAGCTTGGTCTCAGGAATATACAGCACCGCCGTCAAGGCTGCCGGATATCAGTTCGTGCAGCCGGACGCGGCCACCCAGGAGAAAATCAGCTATCTGATATATCACGATGTCAAGGAAACCGGAGATCTGGACAGACAACGCTATGCGGAGGCTCTCGATGCGATGCTCACCGGCCATCATTGCGATATCGTCATCCTTGGATGCACGGAACTTTCAGTCCTGAACGAAGCTTTTCCGATGCCGGAACTCCCCATCGTCGATGCGCAGGCCGTTCTGGCCGAGGAAACCGTCAGACAGGCCAAGAAACTGCGAGAAAACTGACAGTTTTAATCGAGATTCCGAGTTTTGCGGCAATTTCCAAGTATCAGGTGCCGGAATGCACTGAAACGGCGTTGGCATCAAGCCAAATTATCACGTGCATACCTAGGAATTGCCGCAAAACTCGGAATCTCGGTTCTCAGAAGTTCAGAGGTTGAAGGAATTCAGAGGCTGGGAGAATTCAGAGGCTGAGTGAATTCAGCAAACGTTCGAGGCATCCTTCTCAGGATCACTTCACTTGCCCATTCTCTGCGAAACGACTGCGGTGACGCCGTCATCTCGCATCGTGATCCCATATAGGGCATCAGCGATGCTCATCGTGCGCTGCTGGTGCGTGATCACTATCAGCTGCGCATGGGAGCGCAGATCCTGAAGCGCATTGAGCAGACGGGTCAGATTCACATCGTCCAAGGCCGCCTCGACCTCGTCCATCACATAGAACGGGCTTGGACGAGCGGTGAAGATCGCGAACAGAAGAGCAAGGGCCGTGAGCGAACGCTCGCCCCCGGAAAGCAGCGAAAGCTGTCTTACGCGCTTTCCGGCAGGGCTTGCCTCCACGATCACTCCCGTATGCAGCAAGTCATCTGGATCTTCAAGCCGCAGACGCCCTGTGCCTCCTGGGAACAGTGTGCTGAAAACCTTCTCGAAGGCCTGCGCGGTGTCATCGAATGCCGTCCTGAAGACATCCATCATGGTCGAATCGAGATCGCGGACGAGACTCAGCAGATCATCGCGTGACTGAGTGACATCATTGCGCTGACTGTTGAGGAAGGCATTGCGCGATTCCAAGGATTCAAATTCCTCGGCGGCAAGAGGATTCACCTTGCCAAGCTTCGCCAGGTCGCGCCTCGCCTTTTCAAGTCTCGCCTGCTGCTGCTCGCGTGAATATGGAACCGTCCTGACACGCTCGGAGCTCAAGGTGCCGGTCTCATCATCGTCATTGTGCCGTGATTTCCCATCAGGGCCAGCATCGTCATCCACGCCCTCAAGCAGTTCAGGCTTGCCGGTTTCATCGAGCACAGGGATCGGCATGTCAGGACCGAATCCGTCGACCAACTCGGTGAGATTCATGCCCAACTCATCCGAAACCTTTTGCGAAAGCTGACCGAATTGAGTCGCCAGGCGTTCACGCTCTATGTCGAATGAATGCTCCTGATCCTGCAGCCTTGCGACCTCAGGCTCCCTCTCATCACGTTGCGTGCGCAGAGCCTTCAGCTGCGCGTCATGCTGCGACGCTTCGGATTGCAAGGTATCGCGCCTCTGCTGGGCATGTGCTATGGCAGCCTCGACAAGGTCGATGACCTGCTGCGTCGCAAGAGAGACGGTCTGCGCCCGCTCGGACTGCTTTCTCAAAGACACGTTGCGCTGCTCTATCCGTGCTCGACGCTCAGACGCAGATTTCGCCTCATCGCGCAGCATTCCGGACTGCCTCTTCAACGATTCCGATTTTGAAACCGCATCGTTCCATGCAATCTTGGCCTCTACCTCCTGCTCACGAGTCTTCGTGAGGGATTCGTCCAGGGACTTTTCCCGCCGGTCAAGCTCGTCGAAGCTGGTCTGTTCAGAGGATGAACCTTCGGCCTCCTTCAGCGCCTCCTGCAGATCGTCAAGCTTGATCGAATGATTGCGCGCATCGTCCCCTGCCTGAGCTTCCTTCGCATCGGACTGCTGAATCCGTTGTTCGAACTGCGCGATTCGATGCTTCAGATCATTCATCGAAGCACGCATCTGCTTCAACCTGAGCTGAGCTTCCGCACGCTCCGTCCTCAACGATTCCAGCGTCTCCCGTGCCGTGCGGTGTTCCTCGCCCAGCTGTCCCACCGAAGCTGTGAGACCTTCGAGAGTCTCACCAAGCTCAGCGACCTGCTGCAACGCAGCGTCACGTCTGGAAACCAGTGACAAGTCACTCTGTGAAAGCGAGGAACCCCCAGATGCGCCGACGGCGTTGACGACGTCCCCATCGACGGTCACAGCCTGCCGCCAGCCATGCCCGATCGCAGCCCTCGCCTGATCGAGCGACTCCACGGCGGCGACGTCGCCCAGCAGCACATCGATGGATCTTACAATACCAAGTGAAATTTGGCTTTCGTTGTCATTCGTCTCCCTTACGGAAACGCATTCGGCAAGCGACGTAAAGGATGCGGAATCAGGTCCGACGGGCTTCCTTGACTTCAGTTCGACGTGCCTGTCATGTCCATGATCAGGGCTCGGAGAAAGCAGCACGGCCTTGCCGAGACGATTATTGCGGGAGCGTCTCAACGCGCTGTCAATCTGCTCCGAATTCGGTACGATCACGGCATTCGCAAATGCGTCCAGGGCATGGGCAACTGGTTCTTCCCAGCCCGCTTCGATGCGGATGAAATCGGCCAATTTCCCCAGCACATCGATGGAGTCATCCTTTTCCAACGCTCCCGAGGCATTCCGACTCTCCAAGGTGTCGTTCAGCGCATCTGCCTTGGCCTGTAGTGAAATAATCCGTCCATTCACATCTCGCTGACGCTCGTTCGCCTCGTTCAGTCTCATGCCGATGGCCTCATATGCCGCCTGCGCCTGTGCCAGACGAGCGTCGATGTCCTCATCATGCATGCTCTCGCCCTGCGCGGAGATTTGGGCATGCTGCGTCTCTATGTCAGTGAGCTGTCTTCGAAGATCGCCGGTCTGCCCTTCAAAGTCCCTGGCACGGCTCTGCGAAAGCTGAAGCGCCGACTGCTCCTTCGCGATCAACTCGCGCAGTCTGGAAAGCTGACGCTCACGCTGCTGAGTCGATTGCCTCAGTTCGTTCAAGGTCTGGCGGACGGACGCCAGGCGCTTCTCAAAGCCAGCCCTCTCCTCGGTCGTCCGGTCATATTCCAATCGCAGCTCGTCGACGACATGTAGCTGTGACTCGAGCTGCGCATCAATCTCGCTTGCGCGACTGAGCAGCATGCGAGGGTCGTCTCCGGCAGCCGTCTGCATCCTGCCCTTCGCGGATTCGGCGCGCTCCTGGGCGAGGACCTTGAGAGAACGGAGACGCTCCTGCACTCTCGTGAGTTCGTTGAAGCCATCGTTGAGCTTTCGCATTTCAGGACTCGAGGCTGTGCTCAGACCCTCGATCTGCTCAATCCGAGTCTTGATGCCGACCAGCTCCCTCTGCCGAGTGAGCAGCTCGGCACGAGCGCCGGTCAAGTCGGCACGCACCTGGTCACGTCGGGATCCGAGCGTGACCGCGTCCTCCGCCAGAAGCCGTGACCGTGCATCGCGCAGGGTTATCTGAATGCCGTCCGCGCGCTTGGAGATTCGTGCCTGACGTCCCAAGGGCCCAAGCTGTCGGTGAATCTCACTCAGCAGATCGTCAAGGCGGGATAGATTCGTCTCGGTGTTGGCGAGCTTGCGAAGCGCCCTTTCCTTCCTCTTGCGATGCTTGAGGATTCCTGCCGCCTCCTCTATGAAGGCACGATGCCCGGCTGGATCCGCGCGCAATATCGAATCCAGTCTGCCCTGGCCGATGATGACATGCATCTGCGAACCGAGACCGGTGTCACTCAGCAGCTCCTGAATGTCCAGCAGCCGGCAGGATGTTCCGTTGATCGCATATTCGGAGCCACCGTTGCGAAAAATGGCACGCGTTATGGTGACTTCGGAATAGTCGATATCGAGCGCATGATCGGTGTTGTCAATCGTCAGGCTCACCTGTGCCCGTCCGAGTGGCGGGCGCGAGGACGTTCCCGCGAAGATCACGTCCTCCATCGAGGTGCCTCGAAGGGTCTTCGCGCCCTGCTCCCCCATCACCCAGGCGAGGGCATCGACGATGTTCGACTTTCCAGACCCATTCGGTCCGACCACCGCCGTGATTCCCGGCTCGAAGCGCAGTGTGGTCGCCGATGCGAAGGATTTGAAACCTCGTAGACTCAGATCCTTCAGGTACATTACGCCCTCTCCGACTTTGGCTTCTTCAAATCGGGATTGTCGTGTTCCTTCAGCAGGATGCGCGCGTCGCCTGCAGTGACGAAGCTGCCACATATCAGCACTCCACGCCCATAGCCGACCCCGAGCTCATCTTCGCTGTCGACCAGGTCGACGGCTGTCTGAATCGCATCGGTGAGGGAATCCTCCCTGATGACCCGATCACGTCCGAAGACCCCGACCGCGATCTTCTCAAGATCCTCGGCGGACATGACACGGTCACGCCACGAATTCTCGGTCACCACAATCTGGCTGAGGAGCGGTTCGAGCACGCCGAGGAACTCCTCGACCTGCTTGTCCTTCATCATGGCGACCACACCGACAAGCTGTTCGAAGTGATAGCTTTCCTCAATCGCCTCCCTGAGCGCCTGGGCGGCATTCACGTTATGACCGCCATCAAGGATGATCGTCGGAGAGTTGCGAATCTGCTCTATCCTTCCTGGAATCTTCACACTGCCAAGTGCCTCTGCGACCAGATCGCCGTCAAGAGCACCATTGACCGGAAGGACGACCTCCGCCGCGGCGAGCGCCTCCAAGGCATTGTGAGCCTGATGTCTGCCGAATTTGGCGATGGGAACCTGCTCATAGCGTCCATTGGGAGTCACCAGAGTGGCCACCTGGCCACCGACCGCAGGAATGCGCGATTCCACGCTCATCTCCACTCCGTCTCGGATCAAGTCATGGGCCTTGTTCCTCGCGAACGCGGCCTCGATGATCGGCATGACCTTTTCCGCATGCGGCTGCGGGCCGACGACGACCGTCGCATCCTTCTTTATGATGCCCGCCTTTTCCGTGGCGATCTCCTCGACGGTATTGCCAAGCCACTGCATGTGATCCATGTCGACGGGACCGATGATGGAGACATCCCCGTCGAGGACGTTCGTCGCATCCCAAAGGCCACCCATGCCTACTTCGACGATGGCCACGTCCACGGGCGCATCGGCGAAGGACCAGATTGCCATTGCGGTGAGAACCTCGAAGAAGCTCATCTTCGGTCCACCGCGTCTGACCGACTCCCGATCCACGATGTCGATGAAGTCCTTGACCTGATTGTAGACATCGATGAATCGGTTGTCGGAAAGCTGCTGTCCGTTCACGCAGATGCGTTCGTTGATCTTCTGAAGGTGCGGGGAGGTGTATAGGCCAGTGCTCAGACCGTATGCCCGGACCAGGGCTTCGACCATGCGGGCCGTTGACCCCTTGCCGTTGGTACCGGTGATGTGAACGATGCGGAAGGACCTTTCCGGATGCCCCAGCAGGTCAAGGATCATGTTCATCCGGTCCAGGTTGAGATTGGTGGTGTTATGCTCCGGAGGGCGTTGCATGATCAGTCGCTGGACGTCCTGCAGACTTTCTCCGCCTTTGTTTGGTTCTTCTAATGACAAGTCGCGCCTTCTATTTCGTTCTTCCCCGATCAGGGCCACTCGACCATTGTAGGCGAAGGATGATACCCGAGGATTCCTCTGGGTGAGTAGGATGGTATCGATACCGGTATCGGGAAGCGTATTGGGCCCAGGCGGCCGAAGGAGCGTTATGACGGAAGTGGACAATGTGAATGCCAAGTCTTTCAGTGAAGCGAGTGAATCCATGGAGGAAGGTGACAGTCCAAGCATTGAGAATCGTATCAATAATAGGACTCTGAGCCCGGTCTCCCCTGACTTCAAGAGCTTCATGACCACCGGATGGGGCAAGGAGGATGCGAAGGTCGCTCCGATGGAATCGAGCAGATTCACCCCCCGACGGCTTGACTCATTGGGGCGCAGGTTTCCAGGAGACCGCATCGTCATTCCTGCGGGGACGCCAAAGGTACGCAACAACGACTGCGATTACGCCTTCCGCCCAGACACGACATTCGCCTATTACACGGGTCTCGGCGAGGATCTTGAGCCTGGCGCCGTCCTGGTATTGAACCCTGTGGCACCCGGCTCCCCAGACGCGGAGGCAGGGAAGACCCATGTTCCCGAGCTGTTCGTGCATCCGCGGGCGGATCAGGGCACCGAGGACTATTACCGTTCATCGCAATATGGCGAATACTGGGTGGGTCCGCGTGCAGGCATCGATGAGCTTGAAACGATGACCGGCATAGAGACGCATGACATCGCCCAGCTTTCCGATGCCCTGTCCAAGGACGTCGGCACGGAGCAGGGGGCAGTGCGTCTGCGCGTCGTGAGAGAGGCGGATGCGCAGGTCACCAATCTTGTGCAGTCCATACGTCGCTCCCATGGCTTCGGCGACCCTGACGATAATCAAGAGCTCGACGGCAAGCTCCACGAGTTCTCCGCCGAGGCACGCATGCTCAAGGATGCATACGAGGTCAGCGAGATGCGCAAGGCGATCGCCGCGACGAAGGACGGCTTTGACCGAATGCTCACCCGACTGCCCCAGGTCAGGGACACACCACGTTCGGAACGCAAGCTGGAAGGCGCATTCAACGCCGTGGCACGCGAGGAAGGCAACGACGTCGGCTACGACACCATCGTGGCATCCGGCAGCAACGCTCCGATCCTGCATTGGATGCGCAACACGGGCGAAGTGTCTTCCGGAGATCTGCTGCTGATCGACGCAGGCGTCGAAGTGACAAGCCTGTATACGGCCGACATCACCAGAACGTTCCCCGTATCCGGAAGGTTCACGCCCTTGCAGCGCAGACTGTATGAGACGGTCCTGAATGCCCAGCAGGCAGGGTTCGATGCGGCGAAGCCAGGCGCCACCTATTCGAGCATCCACCATGCCGTGATGAGAGTCCTGGCTGAGGCGCTGCATGAATGGGGCATTCTGCGCGTCAGCGTCGACGAGGCGCTCAGCCCCGAAGGACAGCAGCACAGGCGTTGGCATGCATGCGGATGCGCCCACCATCTGGGTCTGGATGTGCATGATTGCGCGCAGGCACGCTACGAGTCGTATCAGGAGGCTCCGATAACGCCAGGGATGATCTTCACCATCGAGCCTGGGCTGTATTTCAAGGACAATGACATGCTCGTGCCGCCTGAATATCGCGGCATCGGCATTCGCATCGAGGACGATGTCCTGATGACCAAGACCGGTCCGGAATGGCTTTCGTCTGACATTCCCAAGCATGTCGACGAAGTCGAGCAGTGGATGACGCAGCAGGCTTCGAAGAACTAGGAATTCGAGTTTTGGGCACTCGCTGAAGTACAGACCCGCAAAAAGGGGATTATGGCGGTCGAATCCAAGCCGATTTCGAACGCTGCTACTTCAGCAAGTGCCCAAAACTTGACTTTCCGCATCTGCTGAGGCGCGGGAGGGTGTTTGAAGTAAGGAATCGTCAGGGTTGCGGCCATAAGGGTTGCAACCATAGCTGCGGCCATGTGGCCTTGTCAGGGAGGAATCAACATGGGAACGCCGAACTTCGTGCTGAAGCTGAGGGAAAAGATAGGTCACGACCCGTTGTGGCTCGTCGGGATAACCGCCTATGTCCAGGACAGGAACGGCAGGATTCTTCTCGGCCGACGCAGCGACACAGGCGAATGGGCGCTCGTCTATGGAATCAACGAACCCGGTGAGGAGGCTGCCGACACCGTGATTCGCGAGGTCAGGGAAGAGACCGGCGTCGACGTGATTCCGAAAACTCTCGCATGCGTGAAATCCTCGAAGCTCATGCTCACCTATGCCAATGGAGACCAGACCCAATACATGGATCACCTGTTCATCTGCGAACTGCGCGATGGTGGCAATTCAGTTCCCTTCGTCGGTGATGAGGAAAGTCTGCAGGTTGGATGGTTCGATGCCGAAGCCTTACCGGAACCCCTTGCGAAAACCACGGTGGAACGACTTGCCTACATTCGTGAATTCGAGGAAAACTCCCGCAACGGCGATAATCGAGCTCTCTTTGCCCATGAACTATGAACATGCGGTTGTCTGAGTGCGCCGCTGATATGGCGGCCTCTGCACGTATTAATCTGTGATGACTGTCCAACGATGCTCTGAATCGACGGCATATGATGGCTCTCACGGGTCAAGGCAAGGCACTGAAGCCGCCCCGTCCGCCTCTGGGCTCCCCGTGATGGGTTGCCCCGACACGCCGATGTACATTTTTGTATTAACTCAGTTAATATATATCTCATATGTGCGCACCGTGACACCGCCGTCTACATGTTGAAGGAGTCTGCAATGAAGCAATCCGCCTCAGAAGGCACTCCCTCGTCAATGTCGGAACTGAATCGCTCAAGAATCATCAATTTCCTGTTTCATCATGGCATCAGCTCACGGGCACAGATCGCAAAGGCGACCGGACTGACGGCAGCGGCCATAACCAAGATCACCGCTCGGCTCATTGAATATGGAGTGATCAGCGAAACCGGAGATCTGGAAGGCGCTCTGAATCGTCGCTCCATCGGTCTCAGGCTCAACAATGCAAGATATCAGGTCATCGCAGTGAAGTTCGCACGCAGCCTCGTGCAGATTGGAATATTCGATCTGAGTGGCAGCTGCAAGGAGATCCATGACTTTCCCCCGATACACAACAATGACGTCGTCGATGCCGTCATGAACCTGAAACAATACATAAACGAGACCATCGCACGCAATGGGTCGATAGTGGCTGTCGGCATGGCGGTTCCTGGCCCCTATCTCTCCGACGAAGGACGCATCGCCTCGGTCACGACGATGCAGATGTGGGAAAAGGTCAATTTTCTCCGTGAATTCCACGATGCCTTCGCAGTGCCCACATTCATCGAGCATGACGCCCGCTCCGGCGCTCTGGCACAGAGTCTGTTCGGTTCGCAGATCGACGGCAACTCTCTCGCCTACTATCTGATTGGCGAAGGCGTCGGCATGGGAGTCATCGACGGCGGAGCGCTGATTTGCGGCTCACGAGGAACGGCGACCGAAATCGGCCATATCAGCATCGACGTTGACGGAAAGCCCTGTGAATGCGGCAACTTCGGGTGTCTTGAATGCTACTGCTCGACGCGCGCGGTCAAGGAAATGCTTCTGAAGCCCGAGAATCGGGGCATCGTGGAGCATGTCGAGACCCTGCTCCCCCGCGAGGCGTGCAAACGTCTGTTCGTGAAGTCCAGCGCCGGCAGTGCAAAGGCGCAGCGGGTGGTTCGCGAGATATCCAGATACATTGCTTACGGCTGCGTCAACATCATCAATGGGTACAATCCCAGACAGATCATCATCGGCGACATCCTCTCGCAGGCCGGTCAGACAATGCTCGATGAGGTCAAGCGAATCGTCGCAGAGCGGGTTCTTCCCGAACTGATGGACAGCACAAGCATCGTGCTGTCGGATCTTCCCACCGATGCGACGCTTACCGGAGCCGCCGCCGTCGCGACAAATCAATTTTTGCGCAACCCATCCAGATTCGTCGAAGGAATGGATACGCCAAAACGATGATTTTCAACCCTGAAAATCAGCAAGGTCAATCCCCACGAAAGGAACAACAATGACGAAACCAATCGCGCTCAGCCTGGGCGAACTGCTGTGGGACATGCTTCCAAGCGGCAAGCGTGCAGGTGGCGCACCCGTGAACTTCAGCTACCATGCAACGAAGAACGGTGCAGAGGGATATGCGATCAGCGCCGTCGGCGAGGATGAACTCGGCGACGAACTGATCGAGGCATTGAAGCAAAGCGGCGTGAAATCGATCGTTCAGCGTAACGCATGGCCGACGAGCACCGTTGAGGTCAGTCTGAAGAACGGAATTCCCGAATACACCATCGTCAAGAATGTCGCATGGGACCATCTGCTCTACACGCGTCAGCTGATTGACACGGTCTCCAAGGCGGATGCGGTCTGCTTCGGCACTCTCGGCCTGCGCAGCCAGGAGTCGCACGACACCATCGTCGAGCTGCTGAAGCACACGGCTCCGGGCACCCTGAAGTTCTTCGACGTGAACCTGCGTGGCGACCACTACTCCAAGGAACTCATCCACGAGATGCTCACCTACGCGACCGTGTTCAAGATCAATGACGCAGAACTCCTGCTGCTGCAAGACATGTTCGGAATCCGCGGAACGTCGAACGAGGAAGCATGCGACTGGTTCCTGCGCGAGTTCCACCTTGATTACATCATTCTGACGGCGGGTGCCGAATTCAGCACGATCACCAGCCGGACCGGTGAAACATCGACGATTCCGACGCCACATGTGAAGGTTGCGGATACCGTCGGCGCCGGTGACTGCTTCTCTGGCACCTTCACCATCAACATCCTGAAAGGCGAGAGCCTGCATGCCGCACACCGCGCAGCGGTGAACGCCGCGGCGTTCGTCTGCACGCAAAGCGGCGCATGGCCGGAGTACCCGGCTGTCATGCCCGATTTCCTCGCTGAAAGCGGATACACTGACGACAAGGAATGACATCAGTCTGTTCTGATCATCGTGGCTCTGTCCCTGACATGCAGCACTGATTCGTGCACTGTCACGTGCATTCCTCGATCAGGCATCTGCCGACCCGCCGTCCTTTTGGATTTTCATGGAAACCCGAGAAGACGGCGGGTCAGTCATACCCAGGTCGAAAGATCGATGAAACCGGCTTGGCCATGGATGAAACGGGGTTGGTTCAGATTGCCGAGGGATTTTCGAAGTGCCGAAGCAGACATATGCTGCAAGAAGTCGCCGCTTCTTGGAAAGCATCTTCGCATGCGGTGTGCGTAGGCAGTGAGCGGACTTGGTTTGTTTCGCAAAGCGTGCCATCCTTTGGAGCCCATTGCGCCCGAGATATCCCATGAGCATGCCCTGTTCCGAGAGATTTTCGGCTCGAAGCGTCGTTCGGGAATATTCAGCGCGATTATGTTGTATAGTTGAATGTCCGACGAAATAGGTCGGGGTTTGATAATTGAATATTGGGGCTGATCGGTTTCGACGGTGACCTGTTCGTCGCAGGGAAGCGTGCCGAGAACGCGGGGGTCCACTCGTTAATGTCCTCCCGCAAAGAACAAGTGCTAAATCTAATCGCACTGAGTTCGCTCTCGCTGCCTGAGCTTCGCGCCAGGATCAAACAGTGAGCAGCTGCTCCGTTCACTCCCCTTCGTCTTCGCGGGGATGCTGAGCGTCATTGAGAAGACTTGCTTGAATCATCGCGCCACAGGGTGATTCGGGGACTTTTACTGTGAATATGCCCGTCAATGGTTGTCTGCGACATCATTGAGAGCAGAAAAATTGCCACAAGGCCAGCAGACTAAGCACGTAGAAGACTGAGGGTACGGTCATCGGACCCGGGTTCAATTCCCGGCAGCTCCACCAATATGAAAAAGGTCACTCCGTTCGGGGTGGCCTTTTTTGTTGTGGGAGTAGACGTTTTCGGTCTTTTTAGACGCTATGTGTAAAATGGGTTTTAGGCGGTTTTGAACTGCGCCCCGTTTGTTGGATGTTGTTTATTTAGGGAGGGCTATGTGGCGAGGCACATGCTCCGGTATTCTTCCGGGGTGTGTCCCTGTATTTGTTTCTGTCGTCGCTTGGTGTTCCAGTACGTGACATAGCTGACGAGCTTCTGTTTGAATTGAGCTTATGAGTCGAAGCTGCGCCCATTGTAGAACTCGTCCTTGAGGTGGCCGAAGACTTGTTCGGTGGCGGCGTTCACAGCACCATCTCTCCAGCAGGCTTCTGCTCGAATTATAATATTTGACGAGCCCACCAGTGGACTAGACATGAAGCACATGCGTCAGGTCTCCAGGCTTATCCGCAATATTGCAGCGCAGGGCCGATCCATTGTCGTCATCACTCATGACCCGGAATTCGCCGTGGCCGCCTGCGACCGTAACATCACCATCGAGCATGGAAAGGTCAGCGACACCTATGATCTCGACGAGGATGGTGCAGCGAAGCTGACGAAGACGCTGATCGGATGAGGCTTATGTCGTCTTGTCTGCAAATCTCAGCATGCAAGAGACCGAATCGATCAACTCGTGAAAAAGATCTTGCCAAAGACTGGAAGGCTCACTGGATGTGTTGCTGCACGAATGGAATACTGCTCCAAGGCCATCACACCAACTTGAATGACCAAACGATTGCTCTCATCGTTGCCATCTGTGACAGCGTCCTTGGATCCGTTCATATCCTGTATCATCTATCCAAAGTGTTGTCAGGCGGCAGCGTCAGGTCAAAAACAATGCTCGGATCGATGTAGCGTTCCAAGGTGTGCCAAATCAGGCCGGCGACACGAAGAGTGATCACCACGAGCAAACTGGAAACCGTGATTCATCAGTACACGGACTTCTATAACAACCGCCGCATGGAAATCACCTTGGTTTACATCACCATCAACGGAGGTGGGGGCTGCGGATGTTTTCTTGGAGATGGTTGAGGCGGCTGGATTGTCCAGGGAACAGCCCTTCCTGCTCATGAATCGGATGATGCCATGCTCGGTGCACGGGCGGATCCATGCCGGCCACCGGCTGTAATGGTAGCCGAGAGGCGATGAGCTGGTGAGAAGGTCAGAAGGAGCCGAATCAGACGGCCCCACCGTGGTGGCTGCTACGAGACATGCTGGCATGGGTGTGGATGCGTATGTCATTGCTGTTGAAAATGCTGAGCACCTGCGTAAGTCGGCTGCCTGCCACGGACATACTGTGCGGCACTTGTGATGCAGCCGAACTGCGTGGCATCCTTGCCGAGCATTGTCTGACGAATGTGCGCTTCTCACCATATCAGGCAATCGCTTCAGAGGCTCGGCACCAATTTCTATCACCATAATGATGAAAGTGATGTTGCTCACACAACTTCGTACCTTGCTTACAGCTGACTTTCTGACTATTTCAATGCTCGCGTAATATGCTGCCCTAAGCGGTCGAAATCACTGATGCACATGACGTGCACAGCATGTCGGTCGAGCATAAACACTACATGGAGGTAGACGATGATGTCTTCAACAATCAATGCTGGCGATGCAGCTCTCAAGGTCATCGAGCAGTGGGGAGTTCCCAGAATATACGGGCTTCCCGGAGGCTCGTTCGACTCGATGATGAACGCTTTGCACAATGAGCGAGAGCGCATCGATTTCGTACAGGTCCGTCACGAAGAAGCAGGCGCGATAGCCGCGTCCGCCGAAGCGAAGCTCACCGGACGCATCGGCGTCTGCTTCGGTTCGTCAGGGCCAGGTGCCGTGCATCTGCTCAACGGTCTCTATGATGCTCGTGAGGACCACGTTCCCGTGTTGGCACTTGTCGGACAGGTTCCTCAAGCCTTCATGAACATTGACTTCTTCCAAGCCATGGACGAAGAGCCTATTTTCGATGATGTCGCCGTATTCAACCGCACAGCGACGAATGCCGAGGGTCTTCCCGCACTCATCGACGAGGCCATACGACAGGCGTACAAGCATCGTGGCGTTTCAGTCATCACTATTCCGAAGGATCTGGCGTGGGCTCCCATCGAATGGCAGCCCGTCGCGTCTGCGAAGAACTTCCGCAAGCCGCTGCCGTTGCAGCCGCATCCAGACCTCGTTGATCAGGCAGTGAAGCTGATCGCCGAAGCCAAAGCACCCCTGCTGTATTTCGGCATGGGAGCCAGCACCGCTCACGACGAACTCATCGAAATGTCGGAGAAATTCAAGATGCCGATGGTTTCCACGCATCCGAGCAAGGGCGTGGTGGAAGACACATACCCTGCATTCCTTGGATCATCAGGAAGAGTTGCCACCAAGCCCGCCAGCGAGGCCAGCCAGGTCGCTGATGTGATTGTCTGGGTTGGCAACGACAATCCTTTTGCGTCCAAACTCGTCGGTCCGCAGGCTCGTATCATCCAAATCGACAATGATTCCGAGAAGCTTGGCAAGCGTCTGCAAGACCGCATGGCTGTGGCAATTCAGGCCGATGCGAAACTCACCTTGCGCGAGATGATCGACGCGGGAGAGGAACTGCCGGGAACGGCTTTCTACCGAGCCTGCCTGGCCAATAAGCGCAATTGGGAGGACTGGATTGCATCCTTCAACAACGATGATCGCGTGCCACTGCGGCCTGAACCGATTTTCGACGTCATCAACGCGCAGACCGATCCGAACGATATCTTCATGATTGACGTCGGCAACATCAACATCAATTTCGCCAGGCTCTCGCATTTGCAGCCCACCAACAAGTGGGCGACATCCGGCAAGCACGCGACGATGGGATTCGCCGTACCCGCAGCCCTTGCAGCAAAGCTCGAATACCCTGATTCGACGGTCTACAGTCTGAGCGGCGACGGTGGCTTCGCCATGCTTTCCGAAGAGGTCCTCGCGCAGGTCAAGTACGGCACGCCGGTCATCAATGTCGTATTCTCCAACCAGACGCTCGGTTTCATTGAAGCCGAACAGCGTGACGATTCACATCAGCCGCTTTCGGGCGTCGACCTGATCGATACGGATTGGGCGAAGGTGGGTGAAGGCTATGGTGCGCTCGGTTTCACGGTACATACCAAGGAAGAGGCCAAGGCCGCATTCGCCGCAGCCAAAGCCGCAGACAAGCCGTCAGTCATCGATGTGAAACTCACGGGCGAGATGCCTCTCACCACGATGTACATGCGCCTGTCAGAGCATGACGATCAGAATGCGGTCCAAGAATTCAAAGAGCATTACGAAGCACAGCCTTTAAAGGCTCTTGACTACTGGATGGAACATGAACAGGGCTGACTGACTTGTAACGCTGTAACCCCGTGAAGCAGGTCTAGTTGGATGGCGACTTGGCCTGCTTATGGATTCTCGCACCTATATGCCATCTCACAGACGCAAATATGTCAAGATCAATAATCGTCACCATCAGATCGGTGACGATATCGATCATTCCCTTTGGCGACAGCAAGAGAACGCACGACCGGACTGAACCGCATTGATACCCGTCCATCAATCAATGTTTGGCAATAAGTCCTATTCTGGCACACATGTTCCTTGAATGGCTGTCCGTTTGCCCCGAAATGTCAGGTTTGATGATATTGGTGATCGGAACCGATCCTTATACGTGGTTGCCATCATTGGCTCCTTCCCGATCGGACCACCATATCCGACCAGACCCAAAGTCAACCAACATTGCAGCAAACCCCAAATCAACGATGACCATTGCTTGGACTCTTGTCTACTTCGATAATCGAGGCTTGAAACAGGCCGGAGTGCTTTAGTTTCCCGTCAGCGCGATATTGTGAATGGAGGTCTTCGCCAAGCAATCTTCCAATGCTTCTACATACGGCGCATGATCTTTACTATAATGGGGAGTTTACGGACGCAATCCTCACTCCCCTATCAACGCATTACCCCTCTCACCCTTCTCTGGCATGGACGGCTCACCTTTCCACTCCTCACCAAGCTCTCAACAAGAATAATCATAAATCCTCCCCATATAAACGACGCCTCCTCGGCCAGTCATATCAGCCATTCAACGGTTGATTCCATACGATTACAAACTAGCGATTACTTCACTATATTGATGTGTTATTTGGAGTGGTAAAGAACAATGACAGTACCGCTTTATCAGTACTTCTAAGTACTGACTACACTCTTTTCGAATTCCCGGCAGCTCCACGAATTCAAAAGGGCCAGCCACTAATGGTTGGTCCTTTTCATTGCAATTACGAGGACCGGCATTGATGCCCGGCTACTCCGTCTCATCATGAGAGCGACATGGAATACTGTCATTCCACTCGTTGCGCAACACTCGGTGTGGCTAGCGGCTCTGCTGCGCAACGGAAACGCTTGATTGGGAGTCCGCGAGATTCACATGCATGAAACCGTCATGAAAAGGTGTTATGCGTAGCTTTTCAAAACATGCCAGTGCATAGGGCTGTCTGATTACACTGTTCTGGCCCGTCGTACTAGAACCTGAGGTGGCGCAAGAGCAGCTCAGATAACGTTCGAACCTGCGTCATGCGACGAGCACATTCTTGATAAGCACGCAGCACGGACCTGCTATGTCCATGATTTCCGGAACCCATTTCCCTTCTCTGCAGGAGACTCACGAGATCCACGAGGTTGCACATGCCTACCCAATCTGTCGAGCTTCCGCACGTCAGAACTTTCCGCTCACGAATCTCGTCGAGCAGACGATCCAGTTCGGTCTGGCGCCATACAACAATGACCTGCTCGTCAACCCTGTACACCAGAAGCCAGTCACCCCTGGACATGCAGCCGCCTGAAATCGCATACGGCCATGCAATCTGTTGGAAGATGTCAGATGCAACACATCGTGCAGATATTCACAGCCGACCTTTTGCAGGATTGTTCCGTACTTGCAATCTTGATGCCTGTGTACAGCCGATACGTAACACCCATCGGCACCTTCAGGGTCTGATCATCACTTTTAATGCCTGCCGGTCATTCATGTCTCCATAGCCCTTCGCGACCTCATCGAGTCCAAGGGTCTCGTCAAAGACCTTCCCTGGGTGAATCTCTGCATTAAGAACCTTGGGAATCGCTTCCTCTATGTACGCACGAACTGGCGCAGGCCCGCCTGCCAAACGAGCATTCTTACCGAACAAGGAGCCAAACCCGATTGGTGCCTCCTCATATTGAGGAACGCCGATACGGCTGATCATGCCGCCAGGACGGATCACACCGCATGCCTGCAGGTAGGCAGGCATCAAACCGACCGCTTCGATGACCACATGCGTTCCTTCACCACCAGTAAGGTCGAGAACATGGGCGATTCCTTCGTCTCCACGCTCCGGGACAACATCAGTGGCACCAAATTCCTTGCCAAGATCAGTGCGGTTTTGATGTCTGCCCATCAATATGATGCGCTGCGCACCGAGTTGTCTTGATGCCAGGACAGCGGACAAACCTACTGCGCCGTCACCGATCACCGTCACCGTTTTCTCTGAGGTCACTTCTCCCATGAACGCTCCGTGATATCCCGTGAGATACACATCGGAAAGTGTCAATAGCGATGCGAGCAGGTCCGCAGGAGCGGTATCGGGGTCAACGTCAGGAACTTTCACCAAGCTGCCGTCGGCTAGCGGAATGCGGGCATATTCCGCTTGCAGCCCGCCTGTTTCTGGTGTGCCATACCATCCTCCGTGAATGCACGCGGTTTGCATGCCCTCACGGCAGAAGACGCAGGTATTGTCTTGAAAGGCGAAAGGTGCGATGACGAAATCACCTGCTGTCACCGTTGAAACCGCGGAACCCGTTTCCTCGACGATACCAATCAATTCGTGGCCCATCGGCACACCTTGATCCGACTTCGGCATTGATCTGTATGGATGCAGATCCGAACCACAGACACATGCCCGAACCATTCGCACGATGGCATCGGTATCGCGCATAATCACCGGCTTGTCAATTTCCTCGATGCGAACATCCCCCGCACCATACATAAATGCAGCCTTCATGTCATATCCTTCCTGAAAAATCGCGTACTTGAAACGCAGTCGAGACTCGGATTCCGCGAATATCTCATTACTCCGATTTTCGATCCCCAGACTTATTCGAGGGACCTCACCCGCACCTAAACCTGTGCGTATTGCATCCTCATGGAGTTTTCCCGACTTACCTTCTGCGCTCGGTTGCCGTAAGCTCGTGATCCCCATAGCTGTTGTCATCAGGATTCACGGTCACACCGGGTTTCACGATGTCATCTATGCGATCCAGAATCTCATCAGACAATGTGACATCCACGGCAGGCATGTAGGAATTGAGCTGTTCCAGCGTTCTGGGGCCCACTATCGCCGCGGTTATTCCAGGATGATTGATAACAAACGCTATGGCCATCTCAATCAATGTCATGTGGGATTCTTCTGCAAGCTGCGCCAACCGTTCAACCATGTCCAGCTTGCGCAGATTATCCTTGGAACTCATATCGAACCGGGCACTCGGGCGTGCCGAGGAGGTCGGCGCAGAAGCTGAGTTCTTCCGCCATTTTCCCGAAAGCCAACCTCCATCAAGAGGGCTGTATGAGAGACTCCCCATCCCATAACGACGAATGGTCGGTAGCACATCCTGCTCAATCCCCCTGACAAGCAACGAATATGGGGGTTGCTCGGTCACGAAGCGTGCATGCCTATTACGCTGAGAGGCCCATTGCGCCTCGACGATCTGTGAGGCTGCAAATGACGAAGAACCAGCATACAGCACCTTCCCCTGATGGATGAGATCGGTCAATGCCCCCAGCGTTTCGTCGATATCCGTATCCGAGCTCGGCCTGTGCATCTGATACAGGTCAATGTGATCGGTCTGCAGGCGTTTCAGGGATTGCTCAACCTCACGCATAATCCACCGGCGCGAACCACCCCGTTCATTAGGGTCTTCACTCATCGGCATGAAGAACTTCGTGGCGAGCACCACCTGATCCCGCTTCCCCTTCAAGGCGGTACCCAACATCTCCTCAGACTGGCCATGCGAGTAGATATCAGCCGTGTCCATGAAGTTGATGCCAGAGTCAAAAGCCGCATCCACGATCCTCGACACATCAGTCTGGCTGGTCTTGCCCCATGCCCCGAACATCATGGTTCCTAGGCACAGTGCGCTTACCTGTACTCCCGTCGTGCCTAAATATCGATATTTCATCATAGTCTCCCGTTCGTTTTTCTCTGGATAATCGTTGCTTCTGTGATTCGCCGGTCGCCACACTCCTTGTACCGATGGCAGACGTGATTTAAGGAACGCGAAGAGCATCGTCCCTTGAGAAATCGTTTCATTCCAAAGCGTTGCCGCCATCGAGATCTGGGAAATCAAACCAGTCGGCGGCTTTCTGTCCGGGCTGGACAGGAGTGACCGCAATGTGTGTGAACGACGAGTCCTTCGTGGCGCCATGCCAGTGTTTCACATTCGCGGGGCAGAACACCACATCACCCGCTTCAAGTCTGCGGGCTGTCCTGCCCTCTTGTTGCTCCCATCCATGCCCTGCCGTGACAAGAAGGAGCTGGCCTTCCGGGTGCGAATGCCAACGGTTGATGCACCCCGGAGCGAAGGTGACGTTGCCCGCGGACACAGATGCGGAGGAATCGGTCATCATGTGCAACCATGCCGTTCCCGTGAAGTTCGGCCCCTCGATGGCCTCCCCGAGTGGAAAGATGCCATGATCAGGCAAATCAACCAACTCATCACCATTCTCATCGCCATATACGCCGGCAATCAGAGAAAACGTCGACCATGCTTTCGGCCAACCGGCATAAAAGGCAAGCTGCGTGGTCATCCCCACAATCTCTTCCCTGCTCACACCGTTCGCCTTGGCTAGCTTCAGATGCGATTCGAGTTGCGGAAACAGACCCTGCGACATCAGACTTGCGCATGTGATCACACTGCGATCGTGGACAGACATTTGGCTCTCGCGTGCCCAGACCTCACCAAAAAGCACATCATCATTGAGTTCTGCGAAGGTCGGAGCGATCTCGCCCAGAATGTCCCGGCCTGCTGTTTGTTTTTTCATTTACTTTTCCCTTCCCGTGGAATATTGTCCTTTCCGTCCGAAAGCCACATCACCAAGGCCGGTTACCGTCAGTTCCAGGTTGTGCGATTCCTAGGCTCTCGTTTGAATAAAGCGTGGGATCAGTGATGATGTGCACGATCAGATCGGCGATGCTTGACCGTGAGACCACGGTGCCTTTGAATGGCTCGCCCTTATGGGTGAGCTCGTAATCTACCGTGGGATCATTGTTCATATACGCGGCACGGATGATGGTCGCATCCAAAGGCGACGACTCGATAATCCGTGCTGCTCGTCGAGTGTCCTCCATGATTTCAGACCCTATGGATTCATCGACCCATCGCCCGAACTCACCAGGAACCTCATGGTAAAGCCCCAACCCGGTCACCCAAATCAGCCGGCTCACCTCGTCATGTTCCATGGCATCAACAACCTTGCGTGCCATTGGCTCGAACTCACCACCCAGATTTGCATATATCAAATCCTGTCCGGAAATGGCATTCTGCAAGGCTTCACCATCATTGACATCAGCATCCACTATCTTTTCTCGCCGTGGGTCAATGTTTCCCAGTCGTCGGGAGTTTCGCAAATACAGTGTCAACTGGGCATCGGTATCGGCGAGCAGCCGTTTTCTCACCAGCCTTGCTATCTGACCGTTGGCACCGAGAATCAAAACATTGCTCATTGCTGGCCTTCCTTTGGCATCATTCCTTCTTGCTCTATAGCAGCGGGCTTCCTGACCTCCTCCTGCGACGCCACCCACGAAGACAAGAGTCTCAAGGCGTCCGCGGTAGGCGAATTCGCCGGTGCAGTGTACACATTAAGCACCAAACCCGGCGCACTCGGCAGTTCCATGGATTCAAAATCCAATTCGAGATCTCCCACCACAGGATGATGTATCCGTTTGACACCACTACGGTGGAATTTGACATCCTGCAATGCCCACTCGCGCCTGAATAATTCACTGCCGGTTGACAACTCGCCAATGAGAGCGATGAGCTCCGCGTCATGTGGATGACGTCCAGCCTCAAGACGCAGCATCGCTGCCGCATCGTGAGCAATAACGTCATAGTCACGCCAAAACTGTTTTGCTGCCGGATTGAGGTATGTAAATCTGGTGGTATTCACCGGTCGTCGAGCATCAGAGAACACCGGCGCGTAGAGGGCAGCACCCAAGGCGTTCGATGCGATGATGTCGTGTCTGCCATTGCGAACCCATGCCGGCGTATCGGTGATGGCATCCAAAACCTGGCGAACCGAGCGTTGAAGCTCATGCTTACCGCCAACGGAACGTTTACCTCTGGATGTCACCGAGCGGGCAAGATCAAAAAGATACTCGCGTTCCGCATCATCGAGTCTTAAGGTATTGGCTATCGCATCCAAGATCTTATCAGACGCCCCACCAATATTCCCCCGTTCAAGACGGATATAATAATCCACGGAAACACCCGACAGCATCGCCACTTCCTCGCGACGCAAACCAGGTACCCTACGATTGCCTCCATAAGCTGGCAGCCCGGCGTCACCAGGTGAAATTCGAGCACGCCTAGAACTGAGAAACTCCTTCACCTGCTGTTTCACATCCGACACAGACTTCATTTCCCCTCCCCATTCGCAATTCATGGCTCAATGAACCATTGTTCGGCCACAATCCAGTTCCAGCAAACGCTAACATTTGCACTATCGATCATTTCCGTTCTGCAACTGCCCAGTAGCTTATAGCTAAGCACTACTCGAACCGATGCGGGAGGCACTGTCTTTACCCCCATACCAACTGTGAATTTTCAAGGCCGGAAGCCACCCTCATCACTGTGGGCATACGTCCGGCTTCGTCATGATTCAAGAATCCGTGTATCCACATGCATGATTGCGCAGAGAAGACCGCGCCCATAAGGATGCATACAATCACATGCCGACCCGTAGAGCACTGTTGGCGCCTTCATAGGACGAGCCCTAACATGTTGAATTATTGATCGGCCCCTTTGCAGCTACTTGAGCCATGACCGAATACCATTGCCATGGCATGGGTCTCTGCTTTCGACATCTTCAGAAACGATAAGCACACCGTTTGCATCCTATAGTCGTACGAGTCAGTTCAACAAATCGATAATCTCGAATGTGAATGGGAACGCCACTTCACTACCACTGTTTCAAGATGCTCACAGAGAATCTCAACTCATGCACTTTATTCAATGCCTCACTCTGGCATGTCTCAACCATACGATTCCCCCCCATCACCCAGCAGTACTAGTCATGGCGCTCCGACTATTGCCGGGTGAAGCTGACACGCCTCAAACCCATGTTGAGCATGAGTTCCCACGGATATCATGCAGCGGATACAGGCACTGCACGGAAAGCGAAGTATCTCCTGCCCATGCCATCGTCACCGTGGCACGGGGCCGGTTTGTGGGTATGTGTTCCGTCAGTAGAACGAAGGCTTGTCAAAATCAGTGCCTGGTTCGCCTACTCCAAGGCTCGCCCTGTCGAAACCATGAGTCCCGTCGGTCAAGATATCCATGATCAGTTGAGCCACCGCCTGTCTGGTCACCTGCGCGCCTTTGAAGAGTTCGCCCTTGCGTGTCAGGCCATAAGACGTGTTCCCGGTCTGGTCATACAGCCATGTGAGTCTGAGAAGCGTGTAATTCAATGAGGAATTCTCCACCATCGCTGCAGCTGCCATGTACCGTTGCAAAGACCCACCGACCATTGCAGTATTCCATGCCCCAAATTTTCCTTGCACTTCGTGGTAGATACCCAGCACTGTGCTTCCAATCAAACGATTCACTCTTGATTCCTGGAGTGTCTCAACCACATTAGCGACTGAGTCCGGGTCGCCCATCTCGTTGAGATAGACCGCCTCCACGCCTTGTAACGCAGGCAGTAAATCGCTTTTGCTACCGAAATCACCTTCCACGATAGAGACACGTTGCGTATCAGGATTCACAATTCTATTTGCAGCTCTACGAGCGAATAATACAAGATCGTTATCGGTCCGTTCCAAAAGCATAGGTATGAGGAACGATGGCACGCGGCCTGCCGCCCCTAGTATCAAAACTCTCATGTTCTCCCCTCACCCGGTTGCAACGATCGAATGCCGACTTCACATCGATAATGCGAGCATTCGTTTCACACTGGTTACAAGCATAGGTAGTTACTTCGTCAGTAAAACAGGCTCTGTGATTACCTGTATAAGCAGGAACTCCCGCATTCCCGGAAAACTGGTTCGATGTTATATGCAATCTTGGGCATCTCCTGTCGCTTAATGAACAGCTTTCAGGAAGTCATCTCAGAGAGCGCACATGTCAAAGTATAGAATCATCCCTACTTACTTCAAAGGAATCAGAGAGCAGATGTCTGTCGTAACGCACAATCGCAATAGCCGCTCAACAATCATTCTCGCAATAATTCTGATCAGTTATTTTATTATCATTCTAGACAACTCAGTCATATTCACTGCCTTGCCGGACATGACTGAGAATCTGATGCTAACCCCCTGGCAAACGCCATGGGTCCAGGATGCCTATACGCTTGTATTCGGAGGCCTACTGCTTCTGGGTTCGCGTTTAGGTGACCTTATGGGACGTCGCAAGGTTTTCATCATCGGTCTGGCACTGTTCACAACCGCTTCCTTTATGGTAGGTGTCGCACAAAACGGCTGGTGGGTCATCGGAGCCAGAGCTCTGCAAGGCATCGGCTCCTCAATCGTCGCACCCTCATCCCTCTCTTTACTCACCGCATCGTTCTCTGAAGGTCGGGAACGAAACCGGGCTGTTGCTTGGTATGGCGCAACGGCAGGCATAGGCGCGAGTCTGGGACTTGTGATTGGTGGCGCGTGTGCACAGTTAATATCATGGCGTGCAGGCTTCTTCATCAACGTCCCGATCGGCATCGCAATGATGGTCCTCGCACCACGATATCTGCCAGTAGATGAACGCAAAAGAGGATCGTTCGACGCCATAGGGGCAGCATTATCGACCATGGGAGTGGGGTCCTTGGTATTTGGCATACTCCACGCCAGTGAAACTCGGTGGCTGTCGACCCCAACAGTCATCTCTCTCCTCATTGGTGCTGCGCTGCTCGTTCTCCTGGTGGTGAACGAGTCAAAGGCTTCACAACCGATCATGCCTATGCAACTCTTTGCAGATCGAGAAAGATTCGGAGCATACATCGCTAGATTCCTCTATATGGCGGCAATGATTGGCTTCTTCTATTTCATGACGCAATATATGCAAAACGCGCTCCACTTCACCCCTCTAGAAGCCGGACTCGGATTCCTACCAATGACGGCGATAAACTTTGTTGCGGCTCTGCAAGTACCATTGCTCTCCAGAAAAATTGGTTCAACCACCCTGCTCATCATGGGTGTGACCCTCACGCTCGCAGGATTCTATCTGTTGAGTCTGCTTTCCACCGAAAGCTCATATGCAATTCAAGTCGGTCTCCCAATGCTGTTGATCGGCGCAGGTCAAGGCTTCGCCTTTGCCCCCTTGACATCCTCAGGTATAGTTCGCGTCGCACCGCACGATGCTGGAGCAGCATCGGGTTTGGTGAACACCTTCCATCAAGTCGGCATGTCACTCGGGCTGGGAGTACTGGTCGCATCGTCATCGGGGGTCACCACGACGCACTCTTTTGCGACGCAGACCGCACAGGTTGCTGCACAGGTATCAGCAGCATTTTCAGCGGGAACGGTAATCCTTATCATATGTCTAGTATCAGTATTCGCTCTCGTCATACCTGGCATCAGCCAGGGAAAGCTGAATGAAAAAGCATCGAACTAGCTACGTCGCTGAACACACACGCATACCCTTTCTTAAGGAAACAACAGTAATGCCGACAACCAGATACCTGACATCTACTGCATGCGACAAATGCCCCCCCATAACCGTCCCCAACAAAGGCCTCGTGGGCGTGGGCAACGACCCCATCTTCACCGAATCTGCTATTGCGACCAACAAGCATCAAGATGTCATTAATTGACTGAGAGGTCAAAAATAATAATCCAATGCTATTCGACAGACGCTCTCGGTTGCGGACGCAGACGTAAAATCCTATCGTTCTGCAGCATAAGGCTCGTCGATCCGTTGAAGGTCCATTGAATGTCCGCTGAACCCCAGCCATCCTTACCTCTGAGTCATCCAAGCGCTCATTCACCATATATGAGCGCTTCCTGCATTTCAGGATCTCTTATGATTCCGGAATCATCGCAACAACGCATGCCTGGAATACAACCATTCCGCAGACGATTCTCTGCATACACCTTGTCATTGGGTCCGACTTGCATGTTTTTGACACTTGGCCAAGTACAAACAGGCGAAAACGGTATGACGGCGGTCGGATTCAAGCCGCTTTGGGGCAATGATACTTGGCCAAGTGCCAAAAACTTGCAAAGTGGGCTCATAATACGATGGAACTGAAGCACATCACGATGTTTGCACGATTCATAATTCTCAGTTCGACATCAAGTTCACAAAACGCGCCAAACGCAGCATGGAATGACAACAACCCAACAAACGAGATACCTTACGGTGAACAAAACCATCGATTAGTCAGGCCATAATCTGATCAAGTCACGGAGCATGTCTGCTTGAAGACAGCCTCCGGAGTTAGTGAATCTTCCGCTTGAGAGTGTCCCGTGCGGTTTCCAGCTGTCGGATTCGCCGCTCGAGCGAATCAATCTGCGACCTCATCGCCTCTCGCAGTTCCTTGCACGCGACCGGACTGTCGCTATCCAGGCAGCCGCTTATCCTGCACAGTTGTTCGCTTGGTATCCCCGCCGCAAGCAGACAATGCAGCCGCTTGGCCCGAGGAATCTGCCTGGAATCATACTCTCGGTAGCCATTCGAAGTCTTCATCGCAGGAAGCAGGTCCTTGTCGCTGTAATAGCGAACCTGTCTGGTGGTCAGACCAGCCTCTCGTGCAAAACGACCAATACGCATCCGACGCCTCCGACTTGACCTTCACATTAGTGTCAAGGTTTAGCATACCGAAGTGCCTGACATTGCAGGCCGATCGACCAAGAAGGACCTCATCATATGAAACGACTCAATCTACTCACCTTCGCCGTACAGTTTCTGATCGGGACGGACACCTTCCTCGTGGCGCCCTTGCTGTCCCTGCTGACCAAGAAATTCGGCAACCCCAGCGACAGGGCAGGATGGATGATATCCGCCTATGCCATAGGCTACTGCATCACGGCGGTTTTCTCCGGCCCCATGTCCGACCGTTTCGACCGCAAGCGCGTACTCTGCATCGGCATGCTCGGATTCTCTCTGGCCACCACCGCCTGTGGAACAGCATGGTCATTCTCCTCCATGATCGCACTGCGATTCCTGGCAGGAGTAATGGCAGCCATCGGCTCGCCCCAAGTATGGGCAGCGATTCCACAGCTCGTGCCGAAGAACCACGTGGTCAGCGCGATGGCCGCCCCGACCCTTGGCCTCACCGTCGCGCAGATCGCCGGTGTGCCCATCGGCAGCTTTCTCGCAACACGGTCAACATCCGACCCCTTCTACGCAGTCGGGGCAGCGTCACTGCTGGCAACCATCGCGCTGAGCATATGGTTCCCAAGCGTCAATCCATCCGCATCGCACAAGCACATATCACAGCAGTACATGGCCCTGCTCCGCACACGGCACTCGCTCCCCCGCCTCGCGGCATATCTACTGTTCCAAACGGGCAACTTCGCCATCATGTCATTCATCGCCACATGGCTCTCCAAGGACTTCCAATTGAACACGGAAGGCATCGGCATGGTCATGATTGCGCTAGGCGCAGGCAACACCGCCGGAGCTCTCATCGGACCGAGAATCGTGGCCCGCATCGGACAATGGCCAGTGCTCTTCCTTGCCATGGGCGGATACGCGACCGCATACCTGCTACTTCCCCTAGGCACGGTCCTGGCCATTCCGGTGATGATACTCACCTGCACATTCTTCATCGGAGGCATGCTGTTCCCCGTATTCATGAACCTCTTGCAGTCGCTGACCACGACCGCACGGGGAACCGTATCCGCACTGGCGAACGTGCTCATGTACCTCGGCTCAACCATAGCCGGCATCATAGGAGGACCACTCCTTTCAACGCTGCCAGGATTCTGGTCAATCAGCATTCTCGCACTCATCACCACCGCCGGGTCGACACTGCTGTGGAAAAGCTCCGAAGGAACATGCATGCGAAGATAATCGGTGCAATGATGCCCTGCTTCATACGACCGTCAATTCATTGCTTATGGTCCCTATAGGTTGCTCCATTGCGACGTTCCGCCTGTGGATTCTTCATGCCAGGACCCCGATATGCCTGTGCGGCAGTCCCTGTGAAAGATGCGCGGCAATGATGTCTGGCGCAGTCAGCGCCGAGCCCACGACCACTGCCCACGCTCCCGCATCAAAGGCACCTGCTACATCTTCCGGGGTCCAAATTCCACCCTCAACGACCACAGGAACATTTACACTGTTGGAAAGCCGCTGTGCGAGCCGAAGGTCGGGACGATGAGCCCCCTTGCTTTGTGACGTATACCCCGCGAGCGTCGTCGCGACTATGTCAGCACCATTCGCGACTGCAGCGATGCCTTCTTCGTAGGTGGAAACATCGCCCATCACAAGTGCCCCTTGCATGTGAACGGCCTGAACGATCTCCGCGAAGGATTCCGCCGGACGAGAGCCTTCGGTAGCCTGTGCGGCAACGATGTCGGCACCTGCGGAAATTAGGGCGATGGCATCTTTGACACAGACGGTAATATATGTATCCATTCCCGATGCGCGATTTTTGTGAATTCCAATGATGGGTCGATCGCTGAGTCGCCGCAATTCTCGAACGACATCGACCCCATCGACACGGAAGCCGACCGCACCCCCAAGTTCAGCAGCCTTGGCCAGAGCCGCCAATGTCGATGGCGCCAAGAGCGGGCTGGCTGGATTCATGACTTGGGATGAAACGATAAGTCCATCCTTGAGTTTCGCGATAGAAGCATTCATTGTAAGCATTCCCCTTAATGTTGCCGACTCTGACGATCGCCAGATCTATAGACCGTGAATGAATACGAATACCTATCTCCTCGGTAGATGCTGCGAGCATATTCAACCCGTCGCCCACTCACATCGAAGGTGATCCGTGTAACTTCAAAGGCTGGACTGAATTCAGCACTGTCAAGTTGCCTCGCCTGTTCGGAATCCAACACGGTAGCGCGAATGGTCTGCTCTGCATGATCAAGTCGCAACGAAAAACGTCTCTCAAGAATCTCGTAGAGCGATCCCGCCAATGCGTCCTCTGCGATACCCGGCACGAGCTTGCTCGGAATATAGCTGTCTTCAACGCAGATCGGTATGTCGTCCGCAGTACGGATGCGGTGAAAGTGGGTGACTTCATCACGAGGGCTGATCGTAAGTGCGAACCCGATCTCTGCACCGGCAGGACTGCGATCCTCCTGAATGGAACGAGAGCCCGGGCGCAGTCTTCTCAGCCGCATATCTTCGCTGAACGAGCTCAGTTCAAGGGATTTAGAGATACGCTGATCCCTGACGAATGTCCCCGCGCCCTGTTTGCTGTATACAAGACCTTCGAACTCGAGCCGTTTCAATACCTGCCGCACGGTCATGCGTGATGTCGACAGCTCTTCAGCAAGTTCACGCTCTGTGGGCAGCTTGTCCTGAGGGCCCAATCCTTCATCGATGAGCGACAGAACGTGCTTGCGGATGACTTCGCTTTTGGTAAGTGTCGAGTCAGTTTTCTGTTGGGCATTGATCTTCATCTTCTATATCTCGAATCCTCTCGATTTATCCAAGGCGATGTGACATCACCAAGCTAATGGTATTTACCAATAACCATAATAACATGTATCCGCCATGTTACAAAGTCACATGTATTCCGTTACAAATACAACATATTCCCCGCTAATATGTCTTCCAAGAGCAACAAATGGTATATCCTAATTCCGTTGCTTGATTATCTTGACATAAGGAGCTTCACTCATGAATGGAACCATTAGGAAGAAAGTGGCTGCAATCATCACTGCGGTTACTGTCAGTGCCGTAGCCTTTTCGGGTTGCGGTTCCGGAACTTCGGAATCCTCATCCGGAAAAACCACCATCACCTTCTCATATCTCTGGACGGGTGAAGAGGCAAAAGCGCTTGAGAAGGTTGTTGACGATTTCAATGCCAGTCAATCCAAGATCGTCGTCAAGGCAGTCTCCAATCCTGACCAGACCAAGCAGCTTACATCGATGTCAAGCACCAGCGGGCAATTCGATGTGTCTGATTCGTTTGGCTCCAATGTAGGCTCTTGGGCATCAAAGGGAATTCTTGAACCGCTCGATGACTATGGATTCAATACCAGTGATTTCATCCCTTCGGTTCTTTCGCAGGATAAATACAAAGGCAAGCTGTATGCGATGCCGATTGCAGTGCAGGAATATAAGTTGCTGTACAACAAAGATGAGTTCAAGGCAGCCGGAATTACGAAGACCCCGACGACGATGGATGAGCTGGCCACAGACATAGCGAAACTTACAAAGACCAATGCCGATGGCACCATTACTCAACTCGGCCTTGGAACTTCGTCATCATATAATCTTCTCAGCACCCTTGCCTACGTATTTGGAGGGTCATGGGATGCCAACGGCAAACCGACACCGACGAATGCGGGCAACATTGCCGCACTTAACTGGTACAAGACGAATCTGCTTGATAGATACAAGGCAAGCAACATTACGAAGTTCGAATCTGGTTACGGTACCTATATGAGCGCTCAGGATCCTTTTTACACAGGAAAGATCGCGATGACGATCGATGGAGAATGGCAGTCAGCCAATATCAAGAAAGTCGCGCCAAAACTCAATTGGGGTGTCATAGACATTCCGATGGCGTCGTCGAAGCTAAGGAACACTACTCAGACATACAGCAGCATGTTCTTCATCCCGACAAATTCAAGGCACAAGCAAGAAGCGGCAACGTTCATAAAGTATTTGACAGGCGTAAAGGCAATGCGGACCTTTACCAAGGCGCTCGGCAATCTCCCTGCGCGCACCTCTCTGCTGGACGATCCTGCATATGATTCTTTGCCCGGCTTTGATGTATGGCTGCAAGGTCTGAAAAGCAAGAATGCCTTGTCGTTCGCGCCTGCCACATACACTGCGCAGTACCAGACCGATTTGACATCAGCGTTCAGTGACTTTGTGCTTGGCAAGACAAGCGCGAAGGAGACGCTCAGCTCAGTCGCCAAAAAGGCGGCAAGCTATGGCGACTAACATAGCGAATCACGAATCTGAAAGAAATGTGCGCAAGTCCAGCTCTCATGACGTGAATAAGATTCAGAATGCTCGTCATCCGATGAGTCCAGGCAAACGTCAGATTCTCAAAGGCCTGGCCTTCACATCCCCATTCATCGTCGGGTTCGTGCTTCTCATCGGGTATCCCATGATAGCTTCCGCTTTCTATAGTTTTACCGAATTCAGCATTTTTACCTCACCGAAATGGGTGGGGATGCAAAACTTTCTGCAACTGTCATCCGACTCCACATTTTGGAAAGCTTTGTTCAACACCATCATCCTAACGCTGATTGGCGTGCCTGCGACGATTGTCATCGGTCTGCTTGGCGCTCATATTCTGAACTTTTCAATACGCGGGCAGGCCGTGTGGCGCGGTCTTGTATATTTACCTGTTATAGTGCCGATGGTGGTGAGCAGCTATTTGTGGCGTTGGATGCTGAATTCGAAATATGGCTTCGTCAATTCCACACTTGCATTTTTCCACTTACCGCAACCTGATTGGCTGACAGAGCCCGCATGGGGAAAACCGGCCATTCTGCTCATCGCACTCTGGACAACAGGTCAGACGATAATCATCTACCTTGCTGCGCTGAGAGACGTGCCGAAAGATTTGTATGAAGCGGCACAGCTTGATGGCGCTGGCGCATGGAAGCGTTTCCTATACATCACATGGCCGCAGCTGACACCAATCACCCTTTTCCAAATCATTGTCGTGATGATCTCATATCTGCAGGTATTCACCCAACCGTATTTGCTGACCCAATCCACAGCAGTGGGAAATGGGTCAGCAGCCAGCGGAGGGCCGGGGAATTCGATGCTGAGCCTATCGATGTACCTTTTCCAGAATGCCTTTACCTATCTGAAAATGGGGTACGCGTCTGCGATGGCATGGGTGTTATTCATCATCACACTCGTAATCACATTACTTTTGATTTTATCTTCACGTAGATGGGTGCACTATGACAACTCCGCAGACTAGTACGCGACGGCCGACAATGACACCTCATATGGCAGCGGTATGGGTCGGGCAACGCTTGGCTCTCTTCCTGCTGCTGTTGGTGTTCTTTTTCCCATTCGTCGCCATGCTCACGACAGCTTTCAAAACGGATAGTGACATCTTCCACTCTCCACCGCAATTGCTGCCCACCGTTTGGACTTTGCAGAATTTTGCATCCGCTCTTCACACGATCCCATTCTGGTCATATCTGATCAACACACTCGTCATCTCAGGTTTGAGCGTATTGGGCGTGGTGCTGTCATGCCCATTGATAGCTTACGGGCTTTCAAAGGTGCATTGGCGCGGATCTCGCAGCTTGATGGTCGTGATACTCGCCACAATGATGCTGCCACCGCAGGTAACGATGATTCCGCTGTATCTCATGTGGAACAAGATCGGGCTATCGGACGGCATGGTTCCATTGGTCGTGCCGACTTTTCTCGGCGTCCCATTTCTGATCTATCTCATTCGTCAATTCTTCATGGCAGTCCCAGATGAGATCATCGAGGCGGCTCGTGTCGACGGAGCGAACGAACTGCGGATATATTGGTCCATCGTGCTGCCAATTGCTCGACCGGCACTCATAACATCCGCAGTCTTCCAATTCGTTTGGTCGTGGACGGATTTCATGAATCCACTCATCTATCTTGGAGATTCAAGCAAATACACGTTGTCCATCGGGCTCTATGCATTCTTCTCACAACATGGCGTCGAATGGGGACCCTTGATGGCTGCATGCGTATTGTTCACCATCCCAGCCTTCGTGATTTTCCTGCTAGCGCAGCGATACTTCATCAGCGGTATGGCAGCGGGGGCCCTGAAATGATGATCGATACCTTCGCTATGCAGAATCTATTGAAGGTAGATGCGGACTCATCTCGGATCGCCATTGGCATGGACATTGGCGGCACCAAGCTGGAGGCTGCGATTGTCACACTTTCAGGAGATGTCATCGAATCCGTGAAAGTTCCGACCGCCAGCAATGGTCCAGCAGTTCTGGCGCAAGCCATCGCAGTTGCAACGAATTTGAAAAGCATAGTCAACAGCCGAGGCATGGTCGCAGCTGCCTGCGGAGTGGGCACTGCCGGGGTCGTGGACAAGAACGCAATCGTGAGCGCCAACAGTCTCATTCCAGGATGGGCCGGTCAACCGCTGCAAGCGGAGCTTGAATCCCGACTCGGAATCCCCACACATGTGATCAACGACGTCTATGCAGTTGCAATCAGAGAGTGTCTCATTGGCGTGGGGCGCAATCAGCCATCCACGTTCGTCACTGCAGTCGGCACTGGTGTTGGCAGCGCACTCGTCCTGAATGGGAAGCTCTGGGAAGGTGAGCATGGTCTCGCCGGATCACTCGGACACATACCATCTATGGTGCGCGAAGGCAGGGCCTGTGCATGCGGTGCAATCGATCACGTTGAATCCTATGCAGGAGGACGTGCAATCGAGAAAGAGTTCGCCAAACGATGCGGCAGAAAAGTCAAGATGCCAGAGATTGCAGCCATGGCACGGTCAGGAGATACAATCGCCAACCAACTGCTGGACACAGCTGGGCTGGTCCTGGGACAGGCCTTGGCAAGCGTGGCGGCATTGATCGATCCAAAATGCGTCGTTCTGGACGGGGGGATGATGGCGCTTGGCGATTTACTGCTGAATCCGGTAAGGGAACTCATGAAACGTGAGGCAATGATCTCTGGACTTGCCATCCCATTGAGCGTAACGCCTACTGGAACACATGCGGGAGTAGTGGGAGCCGCCCTTCATGCATTATCGCAGGAAAACACACACAATGCGCCGTACGAACCAAGTCTCCATGACTGCAAGACAACCTAGCCATGAGACATCTTCATCTTCTTTGCACCAATGGGATTCCGCCTGCATATCGTCTACGATGGCAACGATGTCGCGCCATACCAGGCGTTCCCATCTTGACTATTCGGTAGGTGCCGGATTGGAAGATGTTTTCTCCTGGAACAGAGAAAACATCACGGCGAAAGTCTGACAACCAGACCGTTCTGTGCAATGGGGACTCATAGACACGAACAGTCAACAAGCTGTATGACTGTGGGGTTGCGCTGCTGAATCTATGATTTCGCCTCGCCCATTCCCTCAGCGACTTGTCCGCCGACATCCGTGCATTCTGTGCCAGTGGGATATTGTGGTCGTTAATATCCCCGTCCAAGCGTTTGAACCCGACTCCCCTTGACAACAAGAGATACAACAGGTCGACGAGATTCTACGTGCTCCCGTCTGGTCTTTCAAGCCTCGATGCGACCAGCACCTGTCACTCGCGAATGGTATCGAGCATGCAGTCAAGTTCGGGCCGGTGCACCTTCGCGAGAGCGTCGGTCTGCAACCGCTCTTGCTGTTCCAGTGCAGATACCCTGGAACAGCACACAATCATGGCCTTTATTGCATTTAAACTCATGAAGGCATCACGATTCTCCACATTGATAAACACACGAGTTTACGTACACCGTTCGGCATGGAAAACTGTCAGAAATGGCAGATCTTAGCACCGTATAGAAAACGGTCGCTTAGGATACGGGCTTTATTCTGTCTTTGCACTACCGGTCTTTTCGTCATTCCGGTCTGCAAACACCTTCCGCGCAACGTTTACTGCGTTGATGGTTCTTGGAAATCCGACATAGGGAACGCATTGAAGAATAGCCTCTATCACCTGCTTTTCGCTGATTCCCACGTTCAAAGCGCCATTGATATGGACTGTGAGTTCGGGAACGGTATCTCCCTGAGTGACGAGGCTCCCCAAGGTCACCAACTCACGCTGCATATGGTCAAGCTGAGGCCGCGTATAGATGTCCCCGAATGCGAACTCCACCACCCACTTACCCAGATCGGGCGCTATGTCTTTGAGTGAATCCACTACGGCTTGGCCACCAACGCCGTCAATGGAGGCCAGCGCCTCTGAGCCTGCTTCAAATCTCGATTTCGTCATAATGATCATTCCTTTCCACCGTGGCCGGCACCACACAGCGTAAAGTATGAACCAAGGTTCATAGCAAACTGCCCGGAAAGAGAAGGCCATGCTCATCAGCGAGGTGTCAGAAAAGACCGGCTTGCCAATCTCAACGCTGCGCTACTACGAACGGCGAGGCATACTCCAACCACAGAAGAACGCGTCCGGATACCGCAACTATTGCGACACTGACATTGCATGGATCGAGTTCATCCAGCGACTTCTCGAGATCGGAATGCCGTTAAACCAAGTCAAGGAATACTCGCGACTTCGTCAACAAGGCGACACGACGATACCCGACAGACTGAAACTGCTACATCAACAGAAAACCCTGCTCGCACAACAACAAACGAAAATCACATCGGAAATCGATTTTCTCGACCGAAAAATCAACACATACAATACAATGCTATGTGAACGGATCAGAAAATAGTCTGTTTGAAAAATGCCACACGAAAGACCCGAGCATATCGTGGAGACGCATTCGGAACGCAGGTGCAGCTTCTTCAAGCAACGCTTCTCTCGCTGTTGACATCAACAAGCTCGTCGAGGACGCGCTCCTGCTGCTTCGGCTCGGTCGAGCCTACTCGCGAGAGTGATCGCGTCCTATCACACAGGCACGAACCGACTGAGACATCTGCCCCAACTCCTTGGCGAGAAAGCCGATTGAATAAGTGGCAAATACGCTTACCAGACCCCACCGGCATGTAAGTCTCTCAGACATTGCGAACGCTCGGAAATATCCCTGAGCCAAACCTCCGGTGGAAACAGAACAAGTCACTGCCGACTATTAAAGAAATCCACATTGTCACGTCCCGACGAGCATCGTAAGGCATCTTATCTGCCTCCACCTCACGCAGTTCCCGGCCAGCCCACCACATCCAATCCATGCAGCGTGTCAGTCCTCCACGCCGAGCATGGCAGCGGCCTGCCCCAGTGACACGTCCAAGGCATCAAGCACTGTGTTTGCCATGTCGTCGTTCATCAGCAGACCTGCCTTGAACTGCAGCACCCGCTGGTCAAAGTTGGCCCGCATCGCCCACACCCCGTTGCGATAGAGCGCTGCCATCAGTGCGGTCGAGCCTTCAGGATGAGCGGTCACCAGTCCCATGATCACACCACGTTGGCGCACGCCTGCAAGGAAGCGATGGCGAGACTGGATTTCAGCCAGACGGTTCGAGAACAGTTCGCTCAGCCTGCTCACGTTGCGTCGGGTGGACTCTCGCGAAGTGATGTCAAGGACCTTGGTTCCCACGTAGCAGCCAAGCTCGGAGGTGCTGAACGATGTGGTTTGCGCGAAGCCGTCATCCTTGAGCCATTGCCCGGCACGGTCGTTCATGATAACTGCGCTTACCGGATAGTAGCCTCCCGACAGACCTTTTCCAGTAACGATCATGTCCGGTTCGGCACCATAGCCGACGGAACACCACATGGTGCCGCTTCGCATGAGACCGGTCTGCACTTCATCCGCGACATACAGGGCACCATAGCGATGTGCCAGCTCGGTGACAGCCTTGAAGTATCCTTCATGAGGAATGGGGAATCCCGCGGTGGCGGGCAGACTCTCCAGCAGCACGCATGCGGTGTCGTTCTGACGCAGCACCCCTTCAAGCTGGTCAAGGTCGTCATAGTCGACCTGGCTGAATTCGTCCGGGTTCGGCGTCGAATTGAAAAATGCCGCCTGATCCTGGGGCCCTGCCTGCATGGCGAAGCCCGTTGCTCCATGGAAGCAGCCGTGCACGGTGATGACCCGCCTGCGTCCTGTGGCATGGCGGGCGAATTTGATGGCCGAATCGATGGATTCGCCACCACCGGTATTGACATTCACATAGCGCATGTAATCGGGAGATACCTTCAGGAGCGCATCGACGAAGTCCATCTTGACCTGCGAGGGGAAATAATGATTTCCCGCATCATAACGTTCCGATCCCTCGACGAGGGCCTGCCGAACCTCAGGATTGCAGTGGCCAAGATTGAAGACGCCCCCGTTGATATGCATGTTGATGATCGTGCGACCGGACGCAAGATCCTCGAATTCGTATCCATGCCGGGGCCCGAGCACAATCTCAAGGCCATATTTGCGGAACAGGTCCACCCGCGAGGGATTCCATTCCTCACGCGCCTTGTCATAGATGGCTTCGGTTGCCTTCTGCCCCGAAGTGTCAAGGCCTTCCCCGGATGTCTGTGTGGAAAGGGCTGTATCAGTGGTATTTGGATTCATGATGATGCTCCTTGTCAGCGAATTTGCATGGTTATGGGATGAAGGCCCCGCGAGGAAGGCTACCGAGCCCCTGGCCGATCATCCAGACGGTGGTGTCGCACGTATTTCCTTGCCAGAATCGCGGTCCCCTTGCCAACGAATGCGACAAGCTCCGGTGTGATGGTGGTCGCCTCGTTGCTTCCCGGATCCGCGTTGGTCATGTGATAGAGCAGGGATTCGAACAGACCGATCCTGCGGATCATGATGAAGGTCGGTATCTCGCGTTCCTCCTGCTCGTCAAGCGGATACACCGTGCGATACCCGCTCACGATCGCATCCAAAACCGCAGGCAGATCAGGTCGATGCTCCATGAATCCGACGATGCCGGCGATGTCTGTCATGTACCAGCCCAAGCCGCAATCGTCGAAATCCAATACGGCGAGGCTGCCGTCGTCATCGAGCAGGTTCGCCGGACGCAGATCGCTATGTATGATCCCATAGCGCTCGGGCGATGTGCCGAAGGCCTTCAGACGTCGCTTCATGAGATCGCGGCAGCGGTCAATCGCCTCGATGTCATGTCTGCTGAGCATGCTGTCAATGTCCCAATAATGGCTTCCATAATAGTTGTTCCATTGCTCCCCGAAGGTCGCATCCCAATTCCATTCGATGCGATGCGCGATGTCGGCACGATGAGTTGGGGTCCATGAGAGGGAGTCGCGGCGGAGAATCGCTGCGATTGCACCGATGGAACGATACAGCCTCTCGTCATTCGGCGAGAGGGTCGTTGCCTTGCCTCCGCCCGTCGTGGCGATGTTGAGCTTGCCTCGCGTCCCGATCGCATCGTAGAGCATCGCAGCGCCACGGGTGAGCGGAATGGTCAGCGAATCAGGCATCGATGCAAGTCGAAGCATCAGTTTGCTGAGCGATTCGGTGTCATCCGTTGAATCGCGTGGTGCGCTTCCTGACACGAAGGTGAAGCAGACCACATTGCGCTGAGTGCCGATATCAGGGCAGTCGATGTTCTGTATGCAATTACCGTCGAGCCCCGGAATCGGGGTGGCAAGGCGAAGCTCCGTGACCTTTCGCAATTCCTCGATCCATTGGAGTTCGACCTCGATGGAGTCGCTCTGCGCATAGTCAAGCCGGTGCACGCGCATGACGAAGCGTTGGTCACGCCCGCTCTCGCTACGATGGCAGTCAATCCGGAATGTGGCGTTTTCCGTGAGGTTGAGGAGCGTGATCTCACATGATTGCGCATCGTATCCCCAGCGAGACAACGCTCTGGAGGCGACGTCAAAGAAGTGAGCCTTCTGGCGCTCAAGAGGCAGTTCGTTGAAGTGCTGCTGCGCTGCCGATATCATAGACCCTCCTAGGAAACATCGTGATGAGTCGCACGTTGAACCGCGATCATTCTGGAGAACGTACCACATATCATACTATTAAATTGTATACAATCTATAATAGCGATGGCGTGAGTCCTCCCGATATCCTCCCCGTAAACGAGGGGTTACGACGACCACACGCCATTCGAAATGCCACGCTGGCACCTGGATTCGAGCAATTGGCACCCCTTACGTACTATTGGTACGGAAAAAGCAGATGGAGCAGACTCATGACGCAGACCGACACCTTCAACGAATTCGACATTCTCGACGATCCACGACAGCTGCCCCGCTACATGTACATATGCTCAAAGGAAATCATCAAGGCCTACACCCCATACCTTGAGCCGCTCAATCTCACCTATACGCAATATCTGACGATGATTGCGCTCTGGGATGCCTACGACGGAGAAGAAGACGGTGGCAAAGGAGACGATCGCGAAGGACACGATCGCGAAGGACACAATCGCGACAAGGGCCGCAAAGGCGGGGCTCCCAACGTGAAGGAGCTTGGAACGACTCTGTACCTTGACTCAGGGACGCTCACTCCCCTGCTCAAGAAACTCGAAGCCGAGGGATTCATCACACGTCGGCGCTCGAAGGTCGACGAACGCAGCGTTAACGTCGAGCTGACCGCCAAGGGTCTGGCGCTCCGTGCGAAGACCATCGGCATCTCCGGTCAGATTCTTTCCAGGGTGGGACTGACGCAGAGCGAGGCCGTGACGCTCTTCCGATTGCTGCGCAAGTCGTTGAGCAATCTTTCCGAGTAGCGGATCCCTCACTCAGTCAGCGCTCCACGCCCAGCTGCATCGCTTCGAGATTCCCGACGGTGCGGCGACCACGCATGTCCGGCCATCCGGCGCCGCGGACCGCAATCCTTGTGTGCCCATGACGGTGTTACGTAGCGGAAACACAGTGCGCTTTGCCGATGTCTTTCATGTGTATACTCCAGTTTCAATCGCACACAATCAAATTGGATTCATTTGAATCGCGATCAGCGGGATTCATCGCACTGTCTCGTCGTTCCTCTCGATGAATGCGCTGCAACGGTTGACACTGCCGGTTCGTCTCACGCATCCAAGACATGCATGAGGCACCGCGACAGCAATGGAGGAGATGATATCGCATGACATCGAGAGCATATGAAGCCGGCATCGCGTCCAATCCGTCGGCTGCCGCCACGAATGATGCCGCAGCGGATACAACGGGCACAAGGGGCGGAACCGCCTATGCGACCTCACCCTATCGATGGGTCGTGCTGATCGCGGCAATACCGATGTTCGCCATCACGCAGATGTACTGGCTGACCTTCTCGACCATCTCCCCGCAGGCAGCGGCCTTCTATCACACCACTCCCCTGGCGATCGCCTCACTGTCGATGAGCTACATGATCGCCTACATCATATTCTCCATGCCAGCGTCGATGCTTTGTGATCGGAAGGGAATCCGCGCATGCTTCGCGCTGGCGGCGCTGCTGACATCGGTCTTCGCCTTGACGCGCGGACTGCTGTATTGGAGCTTCCCCCTGGTGGTTCTCAGCCAATTGGGCCTCGCCATCGCCCAGCCATTCGTCATGAATCCTTTGACCAAGCTGGCCGCAAACTGGTTCCCGGTCAATCAGCGTGCGACGGTAACCGGCATCGGTTCCGTTGCAGGCTACGTCGGCATCGCCGTGGCGACCGCAACGACCCCGGGGCTGTATCGCTCGCTGGGGATGGGAGGCATGCTCAAAGGCATGGGATATGCCGCTGTGGCGTGCTCCCTGCTGCTCGTGGCATTGATGAAGGAGGAGCCCAAGGTCCCCGCAGGCCCGAAGGCGCAACGTGACGGCAGATTTTCCCTTCGTGACGCAATGGCGCTGCGTCACAATCATGACTATATGCTGCTGCTTGTCGCCGTGATGATCGCACTCGGAGTCTTCAACGCACTGCTCACCGCACTATCAGACATGTTCGTCTCGCACGGCATAGACAGCGATCAAAGCGGTGTCATCGGAACGGCCATCATCATCGGCGGCGTGGTGCTGCCGCTTGCCAGCGACCGAACGGGTCGCCGCAAGACGTTCATCGTATTTTCGATGACGATCGCGATCGCAGCCATCGCAGGACTCTCCTATATGAGCGCATATCCGTTGCTGGTGACGTGTGGCGCGTTCGCTGGATTCTTCATCATGGGCGCAGGGCCACTCATCTTCGAATACGGCACGGAGATCGCCTATCCGATACCGGAGAGCACCTCATATGGCTTGCTCATGGGATCGGGCCAAGTGACCGGGATCCTCTTCATTCTGCTGATGTATGGCCTTCAGCTGCCGAACAAGTCCATGGCCATCCCGCTGAGCGTGATGATCGCGCTGATGGTCGTCGCGGCATTCGCTGCCATTCGCGTTCGCGAATCGACCCTGCTGACGGACAACGCTCACGCCAAGGACACCGACATGCCGTGAGCGTCAGCTCCACTATGAGACATAGCTCCAATAGAGCTCAGCCGCATGGGCGATTGCATCCACTGGCACGCTTTCGTTAACCCCATGCACGCATGTCGGATCGCCCGGCCCGCAGATGATGATGGGAACGCGCCGCCGCAGACGCTCGGCAAAGATGGAAGCCTCAGTGAAATATGTGACGGGCTGAAGATCGCGTCTCCCACGAAGCGATGCCACCCATGAATCATCGGGATCGGTCCAGACCGGTGCGAGGGAAAGCTCGACCTCCACCTCGTCAATGGTGTCGAGTCCCTTCAGATAGCCGACTATCGCGGCACTGTGGTCGCCGACGATTCGCAAATCCAATGTCGCCGAACAACGGTCGGGAACGATGTTGGGAACCTCTCCTCCGGCTATGGTTCCCAGGTTGCAGGTCTCTGCGCCAAGGCGAGGATCGTCTTCCAGTGGAATGCCTTTGAATTGCAACGCCGCCCGGGCCATGCGCAGAATCGCATTGACTCCAAGACCTGGATTGCTCCCATGCGCCGCCTTCCCCATGGAGGTGGCTCGAAGCCATAGCGCTCCCCTATGCCCGAATCTGATGATGTTGTCCGTCGATTCCATGATGACCATGCCCGCGATGTTCACACCGTCAAGCAGCTCCACGGCAGAGGGCGCTCCAAGGCAGCCGATTTCCTCATCCTTGGTGATTGCCACAACGCAGGGAATGGATTCATGACAGGCCCGTTCGAACACTGCCAAGGCCGCGGCCAAGCCGCTCTTCATATCCGACGATCCCCTGCCGAACAGACGCCCCTCGCGCACCTCCGGCTCACATGGAGGGCTCTGCCATGACTGCAGGTCCATGGGAGGCACAGTGTCGATATGGCCGACGAAAACGACGGACTGCGAACCATCGTCGACGCCCGTCCTGCAGATGGCGCTCATGCGATTGTCCGCGATTCGTACCGAGGCACCCGGAATCATTGCGACTCGTTCGAGAATCGCACCGAAGGTCGAGTCCTGTTCCCTCGAACCGGAGACGGATGGCATCGCTATCAGTCTCTTGGCGAGCTCAATCGCTCGCTCGGTCATCTCTGCGCATTCATCGACCATGCCGACCCCTTCCGATTGCCTCACTCTACAACACCGGCTTTTCCATATGCGTCTCTCTGGGAATGCGATCAAGAATAGTCGAAACCATGTTCACCGCCCAGACGATGTTGCCAGCCGACCGCATCTCAGGCAGATCGTTCGGCTGGTGCAGTCTCTCCCTGTCGTTGATCGTCATATACACGGTCGGGACTCCCGCCATATGGAAACTGGCATCGTCGGTCCCCTTCATCGGTGGGAACCTGGTAATCACATCCATGTCGCGTCCCGAGTCCCGGTTGTATGCCTTCACCTCGGAATCGAAGCGATAGGCGAGATCCTCCGGTGCCGAGAACAGTTCGACGAAGTCCGCACGTCCAAGCCCGTCGATGTTATACACAAAGTGGATGTTCTTAAGATCCGACGCATGCTCCACATAGTGCCGGGACCCTCCAAGATGCCATTCCTCCGCGGTGAAGAAGATGATGCGGACTCGATAGGGGCGGGGATGGGATGCCAGGGCCTGAGCAAGTTCGAGAAGCGCAATGGTTCCGCTGCCATTGTCATAGGCGCCGCGGGTGTTGTAATACGTATCGTAGTGGGCGCACAGCACGACGCATGGCGCAGCGGTGTTATCCACAGCAGTGCCATTCACAGCAATGCCATCCGTTCCTGGAATGTCGACGATGATGTTGTCCGAGATTGCGTTGCCGCCGTCGCTGCAATCGCATGCGAACGATATCTCAGGAACGATTCCTTGACGGATCCATTCGAGAAGGCGTTCGCCATCCTCATGGGATATGGAAAGATGAGGCAATGTCGCATCGTAGCCAGCCGGCAGAGGCTGCGGTGCAGCAGGACCCGCATCCCTGCTCAGCACATACCCCACAGGCTCCCCGTCTGCGTCGAGAGCCACGAAGCGTTTCCAGACCATCGAGTCTCCCCAAAGGCCGCAAGGTCCGAGATACTCGACGCTCGCATGCACCGTGCCAGCGGTGGCGCCGCTCCAGAGCATGGGCCATGCCTCGATATGCTGCTGCACAGGGGCGACCAGGTCAATCCCATGACGCGTACCTGGATCCCATGCCGGCAGGTCCACCGTCTGCAGTTCAGGTTGCAACCCGGTGCGTTCAAGCAGCTCTGCGCAGATCCAATCGGCGGCATCATGATTGCCTTTCGTGCCGTGAAAGCGGCAGCCGAAGGAGACCAATCTGGTCAATTCGTCATAGGCGATCTCATCCGTAAGGCTCACATTCGAATCAGACATCACATTCCCTCTCATAGTTCATGACCCTTCACATCCATGGAATACATCCATGGAATCCACTGGGGTCGTATGTCACAGCAGCATCATCGCATCCATGACCTGGACGAACCAGGCCCATAGGCACTGTCGTGAAAATCGGATTCCGCTTCGAGCATGCCGTTGCACCACGTTTCCAGTCGTCTGTCCTGGATGCGGTCATCGATCTCATTGACCGATTCATTCCAGAACGACACGGATCGATGGAAGTCCGAATTCACATGCATGCCAATCCAGTCATGCAGGGCCGGGAACCTCGTGGTCCTATGCTGCTTCCAGGCCGTATAGCACCACTGCTGGTAGAGGTTCTCCGCGGCAAACATCGATGAGGCAAACGCAGGGTACCCTCCCGCGCCCACGATCTTGGTCACATGTCCGCTCAGAATGTCGTCAGACTTGAGACCAGAGACTTCCTTGGCGCTCAGATTCAGCAGACCGGCGAGATAGGGAAGCTGCACATCCCTGAGGTCGGCGATGATGCCCCTCCAATCCTCAATCCGGTGCCTTGGGGCTGCCACGATGAGTTCGCCCATCAAACCCTGAACAGTGCATACGAAGCGCAATTCATGTGCGATGTATGACTGCCATACCTGTGAATCCAACTGACCCGAACTGGCATCCTTGATGAACCTGCAGCTTCTGCTTCTATCGAAGGCCTCACTGCAATTCATGAGCAGCTGTCGAGCGCGGGTCACTGACGATCCCTCGCCCATTACTCGGTCAGCCAATCCGCAAGACCCGCGAACAGACGGTTATATCCATCCCACTGCTGCGAGAATTCTGACGGCGCCCAGTGCGGTGCGCAATCACTCGTGAAGACTGCCGAACGTCCCTTGCCCTGCTGCGAAACGGCGACCAGAGGATCGCGATCTTCACCGACCACCGCCAGCAGTTCGGCGCCATCGCGAAGTCCGACCTTGTTATAGCCCAGCAGGCGTGGCCATGATTCTCCGGCATCGCCAAGGGCAGGATGCTCGGGATGGAGCACGACGGGATCGACGCCCTCGGGACGCTCCATTCTGTCATCCTCGGGAAGCAGGGTCACCGGCAGAACGTCGGTGATCGCAGTATTCGCATAGTTGGCCTTGGCCTCGAAGCCTGTGAACGAAAGATACCCCCCTATCATCAGGAGCGAACCGCCTTCACGCACCCATGAGCTCAGCGTCTGGATTCTATTCTTCCCGACTATCGAATGCTGGAAAACGTCCGGCGCCAGTTGCAGAGAATTCGCGCCGATGTCCGAAAGGATGACCAGGTCATAGGCATCCAGCTGCTCGAAGGTCTCGGGGAAGGCTGTGGGAACCATATGTGCTGGCATGTGCTCGACCTCATATCCGGCCCCCTTCAGCGCCGCCTTGAGCTCGATACCCGCCTCCTCATAGGAGCACACGGTGAACTCGTCGACACCCTTGGTTTCCGTAGTCCGTATCATCCAGCTTTCGCCGGCCAGCAGTACTTTCTTCATTTCAATCCTCTTCCGCATCCATCGACAGTTCAAAGAACTCTCGAACGTTCTCCGTGTTCACGCTGTGAATGATTGCCGGGTCAATGCCGGCGATAGCAAGCCGTTCAAGGAACTCAAACACATATGACAGGCCATTGCCGCCATTTTTTCTCAGCATTGACTTGAGAAACATGTCATGGCTGAACAGCAGGCTATGCGCATATCCGTTGTCGATGAGCCTTTTCACGGCCACCGTCGTCTCAGCGGGGGACGGCGATTGCCCTTCGCCCGGGTAGCGATAGTTATAGGGCATGCCCAGCATGTCGAATTCCAGATGGACGCCCGACGACGCCAGCTCCAACTGATATTCAGGATCGTCACCGGATGGGTCCATATGGCACAGACACAGTGCCTGTGGTGGGACTTCCTCCTCGTCCAGCGCGATTCGAATCACGTCGCGGGCCAGCTTGGTCCATCCGGGAAGATGAACGTACATCGGAAGATGAATCCTCCGCTGCAATCTGCAGGCCGCCCTCAGTGATTTGATCTCGCGTTCGGTCATTCTCGGAGAGATTCCAATCTCGCCTATCACGCCGGACGCGATGCCATCGCTGGGATTGACATAGTCCTCGTAGAGCATGTCGACAAGCTCGTCGATGTCATCGACGCGTGTCTCATCGGGATGGAACTGCTCCAGATACCAACCGCCGCCAGATATGATGGTGACCCCCGATTCCTGCGAGATCTTTCTGAGGCTGAGTCTGTCACGGCCCTGACCTTGCGGAGTGACCTCAATGACGGTTCCGCCGCCCAAGCCTCGAAAATGGCTGCACTCGTCAATCGCATCGTCGACGCTGTCAAGCCCGCAGTTGTCCCTGCACCCATACGGATGTTCCCTGAGAATCCACGCCAGCTCGGGCGTGACCTTCCTGTCGAGCAGATCTGGATGCAACGGATCGGGCTGTAGATTCCCGCTGGCCATATCGTTGAGCAGATGCTCGTGCGGCAGGGTGAAGCCAAGAGCATCAGAGGAAACGGTTCCGCACACCGTTTGGACTGCGACCGCGCCATGGCTCATGATCTCATCCTTTTCTTGACGAACGCCGCAACGCTGACCCCATGGAGATTCGCCCAGATGACGGCGAGAAGCAGCACGCCCGTGACCACCGGAATGATATATGGGCTGAGGTTGAGCAATGTGAGGCCATCGGTGATCATGCCCAGCAGGATCGCGCCAATGAGCGATCCCAGAACCGAGCCCTTGCCACCGAGCAGGTCAGTTCCACCGATGACGACTGCCGTGATGACCGTCATGCCGAAGTCGGTCGCCGAATTCGCATCGCCGGTTCCGAGTCTGGCTGCCGTGATCACCCCGGCCAATCCAGCCGCAGCACCAGACAGCGTCAGGGCGATCATCTTCATGCCGTTCGTGTTGACGCCAGCGCGTCTGACGGATTCCTCGTTGGAGCCTATGCCGGTGATGTATTCGCCGAAGCGCATGTTATGCAGTCCGACCATGCCGACGATCGCCACGATCAGTGCAATCCAGGCTGGTATGCCGAGCCCAAGGAACCGACCCTGTCCAAGCTGGGTAAACCACCGTCCGGCAGCGATGGGAATGGAATAGCCCAAGGTGATGAGCAGCGCAACGCCACGCATCGCAGACATCGTTGCAAGTGTGACGATGAAGGATGGCATTCTCTGATAGCTCGAGAACCATCCATTGATCACACCGCACAGGGCGCCGACCGCGATGCCTGCAAGAATGCCGACGCTGGAATCGACGGACGTCTTGAGAACGAGTGCGCTGACGACGGTGGACAGGGCCAGGATCGAGCCGACAGAAAGGTCGATCATCCCTGCCGTGATCACGAAGGTCATCGCCACCGCCACGATTGCCTCTGGGGCCACCTGAACGGCGATGTTTCTCATGTTCGCAAGCGTCATGAAGTCTGGCGACGCCACTGAGAATGCCACGAGCACGACGAGGGTAAGGACAATCAACAGCAGCAGCGACTTGTCGGTCTTCTCCAGCAATGTCGATATGGATCGTTTTCTACCACTGACCTGTGTGGAATTCATGCCACTCCTTCTTTCGAGGTTTCCTGAGTAATCATCGAGACCAGGCGATCCATCGTCAGTCCCTCGATCGATGACTCCTCGACGACTTTCCCCTCGTACATGACAGCGACCCGGTCGCATACCCGGAAGATGTCTTGCAGACGGTGAGTGATCAGAATCACTCCCACTCCCTGGGCCGCTACGTCATGAATGAGCCTGAGCACCGATTCGACCTCGGCGACGGCCAGGGCGGCCGTGGGTTCGTCAAGGATGAGAATCTGTGGACTCATCGATGCCGCCCTTGCAATGGCAACCGATTGGCGCTGCCCGCCAGACAGTTCCTGTATCTTCTGATGGGTGGATTTGACCCGAACGCCAAAGTCGTTCAGAATGTTCGCGGCGTCCCTATGCATCGTCGTCTTGTCGATCAACGGTCCCTTGGTGGGTTCCCTGCCAAGAAAGAGATTGGAGGCGACATCAAGGGTCTCGCACAATGCCAAATCCTGATATACGATGCTGATGCCCTGCTTCCTCGCCTCCTTCGGATTGGTGAAATGCTGTGGATCGCCCTTCACCAATATCGTCCCCGAATCGGGAGTCACCGTTCCTGAGAGGACCTTCATCAAGGTTGACTTCCCGGCACCATTGTCTCCGATCAGCCCAAGGACCTCTCCCCTGAGCAGACTGAGCTCGACACCGCGAAGGACCTTGAGCACACCGTAGTTCTTGGTGATTCCATGAAGCTCAACCAGTGATTGATTCCGTGACATATCCTCTGCGCTCATCGCCGGCCTCACGATTCCTTGAGGAAGTACGAATACTTCTTCAGATTTGCCGACGTGACGATGTTGATGGGTACCGAGATATCCTTCTTCACCGTTTTCCCGCAGGCGAGGTTGATAGCGGCCTTGGCCGACTCCTGACCGAATCCAAAGGAGTTCTGCTGCACCACGGCCTTGACGAAGCCTGCCGTCAGAGCGGATGCCGAGGTCTGCGAGAGATCCCATCCGACGATCTGGACGTCGTTCTGTCTGCCCTGGCTCTTCACTGCCGCGATTGCACCATTCAAGGCAGGTTCACCGGTCGCATAGATGTATTTAAGGTTCGGATTCGCCGTCAGGAGATTCTCGGCGGCAGTCTGTGCCTTATCCGCCTGATTCTGGCCATCCACGACCGTGGATATCGTCATGCCGCCAGCCTTGACGGCATCTTCGAAGCCTTCCTGACGCTGTATCTGAATCGTGCTGTTGAGTGCGCCTACGATGCCGACGGCGCCCTTGCCACCCGAAAGCTTCAGCATGGTGCTTGCAAGTTCCGCACCGCCCTCCTTGTTGGCGGTGCCGACCTGGGCGTCATATGAACTCGCGTCCGCGACCTGTCCATCAACGGAGACAACCGGTATTCCCGCTGCCTTGGCGCTTTTGAAGGCGGGGACGAGCGCATTCATGTCATAGGGGTCGACGATCAATGCGCTGACCTTGGACGACATGAGATTCTCGATTCCTGTCACCTGGGTAGCGGCATCGTCCTTGCCGGATACGAAGTTGATCTTCGCCCCGGCTATCGTTGCCACGTCCTTGATGCCGGTATTGAGCTGGTTGAAGAATGCGGTCTGCTCATCGATGCTCACCACGCCTATCGTAAGGGTCTTGCCATCGACCTTGCAGGCCGTGGGAACGTCGGTGGGCTGCGGACGCTTCACGGATGAGGATGTGCCGCTCGCGCCTGTGGATGCGGCCGACGAAGAACCGCCGTCACCGCAGGCGCTGAAACTTAGGATCATTGCAGCGGATATCGCAATGGCGAATGCCGATTTGCCTTTTATCATGATTCTCTTCCCCTTCGGATGGAAAGCTCGTGAATGGTTGAAGTCCCCTCGATAACAGGTGATGTCTGAGTAACGACATGAAGATCGTTTCATTTCCTGTAATCGATTACATAAAAACAGTTATTTATTTCTTGCGAGTTTCAGCCAAATTTCTTGAACATTATTGGTTGAAACGTCAGATTACGCATATTGTCGTATGATTATATGTAATCGATTACCATAACTGCATGTCGTAGATATGCCCCGGGTCGAGTATCGGCTCAACCATTACGATGAGGAATGATGACTACTTGTTCACACGAAGGCGCTCCGTCACTTATCGATGTCGCCCGTCGCTCGCACGTTTCCACGGCCACGGTATCGAGAATACTGTCTGGAAAGCGCAAGAAGAACGACGCAACCCAGCTCGCCGTCCGCAAGGCGGCCAAGGAACTGAACTATCTGGGCAATCATGCTGCGCGTGCACTGCGGCGGGACCAGTCAGACACCATCGGACTGATAGTGCCTCAGATAAGCAATCCATTCTTTGCCGCACTGGCGGAGGAACTGGAGAACGTCGTGAATGCCGCAGGTCAGGAGATGCTGATCTGCGCCTCCCATATGGAGCCCGACATCGAACGCGAGCGCATCACGAGTCTGCTGGAAAGAAATGTGAACGGCATCATCATCATCCCTTGCGACGAGCGACAAAGCGTCGAGGCATGCCGGATGGTCGGACAGGTGCCTCTCGTCCAGGTCGATCAGCGAGTCGATATGGAGGACTGCGATTGGGTCGGCATCGACGACAGGCAGGCGATGCGGCTCATCGTTGAGCATCTGGTGGACCGTGGAGCGCAATCGCTCGCATTCATCGGCTCATCGACAAACAATTCCTCCGCACGCGACAGGCTTGAAGGCTTCAATGAGCAATGTGCCAGGCATCGGCTTCCGACCAGGTCCGAGTGGACCCTGCTGAAGGACTATAGCGTCGAATGGGGACGCGAGGCGACCCGCAGCATCATATCCTCGTCCCGACGCTCCAGCATATCCATGCCTGACGCGATCGTATGCGCGAACGACCTGATAGCTCTGGGAGTGCTGGATGCTCTGCGTGCAGATCATCGTTCAGTGCCAGGCGAAGTGATGGTCACAGGCTTTGACGACACCTTGTTCGGTCAGCTCAGCGAACCCGCACTCACCACCATTGCACAGCCAGTCGCACGCATCGCACAGGAAGCCGTCAGACTCATCACACTGTCACGCAATGCAAGCCCACGAACATACTCGCAGATCGCGCTCATGCCCAATCTTGTGGCGAGGGACTCTGCATGACCCACACGCCGCTCGATTGCATATGACCATCGATTGCATATCACAGTCAATTGCATATGAAATCGATCGGGGCATCGTGGCAGACCATCATGCTCAGGCAAGACCGGACGGGCAGTCAAGACAATGCCGCCCGAGCCATTTCAGGCTTTTCTTTGGATGCCGAACGAAATGGTTGCCACGATCGACCGCCACAAGACCAAAATGCGGCGCATAGCTTCCCCATTCGTAATTGTCCAGCAACGACCAATGCAGATATCCCAGGATCGGGACCTCCAGGGATTCTGCGGCCCGTGCGGCATCATCGAGGGCATCACGCATGTAATCGATCCGCCGATCGTCATCGTCGGTGGCAATGCCATTCTCAGTGACGAGGATGGGGATCCGCGCAATCTCCGCCGTGGCCTGAAGCGCTGTGGCAAGGGCATGCGGATAATACTCCCAGCCGTTAGCGGTCAGTCGCGCGTCCGATGGGATGCCCAATGGCCCATCGCCATTCACAAGATGCCGAGTGTATGCCTGAACGCCTATGAAGTCGTCATCGCGGGAAAGTCTGAGAAAATCACCTTCCCTCCGATCCGCATATGTCTTCCCCTCACCGCTGAGATCGGCGACAGGCCTTCCATCAGGGGTCTCGAATGCAGGCGACGCAAGGGACCAGCCTGCCTCATCGCCGCATTCATGAATGATTGACCTTGCCCGGAGATGAGCGGCAAGCAGATTGGACACTGCACGACGATCGGGAATCGGCATGCGGTCAGGGTCGAATGGTTCATGGTTCTCCGGGTCCATGAGCCCGATCAGACTCGCAAGCTGGTTGGGCTCGTTGAAGGTGACTACATAGTGCACGGCGGAATCCGCGAGAATTGGTTCAACTGCACGCACATAGCTCTCGAACAACTTCGGCGCCTCATCATTGAGCCATCCGCCCTGGTCAGTGAACCATGTCGGATTGGTGAAATGGTGCAGCGTTATGACCGCCTCGATGCCGTGATGTCTGCAGGAGTCGAGAACCCGCAGGTAATGGTCGATCTCCGCCTGAGAAAACTGGGCTCTGACAGGCTCGATCCTTCCCCACTCTATCGAGAATCGATACGCGTTAAGCCCTGCATCTGCGAGCAGGGCGATGTCCTCGTCGAAGCGATGATACGAATCATCGGCATCTCCCGAGGCTTCCTGAATCATGCCGTCGCCGCTTCCGACGGGGATATGCCACCAGTCCGATGCAAGATTATTGCCTTCCGTCTGGAATGCGGAAGACGATGCACCCCACAGAAACCGTTTCATCTGACTCCTCGCATCTCTCGATTCGCCTGCTCTGAATCTGGGGCCAGCGCGGATCTGAGTTCGTCTATCGTCGTATCCCGAATGCCCTGCAGTGCCAGATATTCCCTTACAGAGCCGTATCTGCCATCAATCGTCGTCAGCACATCGTCCATGATGTCCGGGGAGCTCAGTATCAGAAGCCGCTGAAGCTCCTCGTCGAGATCGATGCCATTTCTGTGCAACGAATCAAGCATGGTGCGGAACCAGTCTCCCGCCAGGTTCTCCTGCGTCTTTGCGTAGTCATCGACAATGGCCTCACGCCGAACCCCAATCACGCTGAGAATAAGCGCAATGACGATTCCAGTCCTATCCTTGCCGGCAGTGCAATGCACCAATTCCGCCCCGTTGCCCGAAGACAGGGTCTCTCCCGTCACCGTGACCACACGAGCCAGGGACCTGCCTTCGCTCCGAATCATGCTCATGTACATCTCCCGAAGCACGTTCCCTGCCTGAATCCCCGTGCCGGAAAGCATGGCAGTCCGCATGATCCTTTCCGTCTCACCACCAAGCAACGGTATGCCGTCACGCCGAATCCCGGGAATGTCGGGCTCCGGGGCATGGTTCACCTCGGCGGGAGAGCGTAGATCGACGATGGTGCATACGGGTATTGCCCTCAGCTGGCGCATTCCAGCTTCGTCCAGATGCTGGAGGGCATCCGAACGCAGGAGGCGGCCGCTGACAGTGGTTCCGCCTTCGACCAATGGCAGTCCGCCGATGTCTCTGAAATTGCTCAATCCATCAATGCTATTCATATTCAATAAACTATCCTCGAAAGCTGAAAGGGGCATCTTGTCAACGTCTTGTCAACGTGCAGACGATCCCGTCCCGTCATGGGCAACTGATTGAGTGACCTGAACGAGCGGCTGCATCGCAGGCGCGGAGACTTCTGACACACCCAGGTCCATGGACCCAGACCCAGCCTGAAAATCGCTCTGAGAGCGCGCATCCCTGTGGGATTGCGGACGAGAGAGGATGTCTCGGATCGGAAGGGCCAGGAAGAATGAGGCGACGACGAATATCGCCGCACCGATGTATAGAGACATATAGTTCTGCTGGCTGCCTACGATGGGATCCTTTCCACCGATGGTCAGAAAGAGCGGAGCCACCGCTGGCGCGAGTGACTGTGGCAATGATTTCGCGACATTGAAAATGCCAAGGAACCTGCCCTCGTTCCCGACAGGCAGCACTCGCATTGCCGAGGCCAAATCGATTGCATAGTACATTCCCAACGCGAATCCGGCGAGAATGGTCGCAAACCAGAATGCGCCAAGATTGTCGGTGAATGCCTTTGTCAGCAATGACACTGCCATGAACAGGATCGAAAGGTTCATCGCATGCAGGTAGTTGCCGCTGCGGGCAACGAGATATCCGACGAGCACCGCCGCACCGAAGTTAAAGACGGCTCCGATGATTGTCGCCATTCCCGTAAGCTTCGTGGCTTCTGCTGTCTGCATGTGCATGCGAACCAGAAGATAATACAGTGCATAGGTGCCAACGATGGTATAGCCGAATTGCATGATGAACCGTTGCAGCCACAGCAGGCTGTAGTTCCGGTATTTCAAGGGGTTGAAGAAGAAGGATGTCAGCAGGCTTCCCATTGACTCCTTCGAGCTCATGGCCTCGGTTCGGCCGATATGGGCTTCGGGGATCATCAGACATATGAGGGGAACGAGAATCAGGCCGATAAGAGGCATGACGATGATGATCGCCCAGACATGCTGTGCGAAGAGTGTGGCAGCGAGCATTGCAGGAATCATCCCCAGGAAGCCGGCGGCACCGAAGATTCCCGATGCCTTCGAACGCTGGACGTCAGGAATCTGCTCCGCAAGAAGACCGGAGAGGGATGCAAGGGTCGCATTGTAGCAAATCTGGCTCAGCGCCCATGCAACAGTCAGCATCATGATGCTGTTCGACAGGCCGATGAGTATGGCGGAGAGGAAGCCGCCAACGACTCCAAAGACTATCCAAGGTCTGCGACGCCCCCAGGCGCTTCGGGTCCGGTCCGAAGCATAGCCGAAGATCGGGTTGGCAATCAGCGCGCAAAGAGCGCCGACAGCGGTTATGATGCTGAGCCCCACCTCCTTGTTCGACTGTGGCACGATCTGCAGCACCTTCAGCGAGAGTGTGACTGCGAGGGGCCCCGAAAGAGCGCCGAGCGCACAGAATTCGATTGCCGCCATAAGCCAGATACGGCTTATCGGAACTGCGCCGTTCACCTCATCCGTCGTGCTTGGACCCTTCTCATTCGCTGTGGATCCGCTTGTTCTTTCACTTCCATGAATGTTTGACACAACCCATGCTCCCATACCGTGATGTGCTTTCCGAGTCAGCATTTGGGCCATTCGTCCAATGAATCCTGCGATTCATTCGAGCTGTTGCAGCTGCTTGGCCCAGACAATCGGAACACTAATGCAGGGAACTAAACATGGGGTGACTTCAGATGAATGCGAGTGGAAGGATTGCTGAACTTTGCGTCATGGGGCCCCTCTCGCGAATCATGGCATGCGACGAAGTTCGAGCAGAGCCGACATATCGACATCGAACTATGACGGCAAGTGGTTGTCATGGCCGATAAACGAAATACGGCCGAAACCGTCACTGGATGAATGACGATTGCGGCCTTTCAATCAGCTGCGATCCGGGTCAGCCGTGCATCTGAATTGCTCGGTGCAGACGAATCGCTCGGTGCAGACGAAATGCTCGGTGCAACCAACATGCGCTCGGTGCAGCCAACATGCCGCACACGGTTCGCGAGCGCCTCCTCACGGCTGCAGAAGGACCTTGATGGCCCTGCGCTCATCCATCGCCTTGTATCCCTCTGCGGCTCGTTCGAGAGGAAGGGTGAGATCGAACACCTTGCCCGGGTCGATCTGATGGTTCCAGATCCTATCGATCAGATCCGGAAGGAACAGACGGACCGGAGCCGGACCTCCGAACAGATGGATCTCCTTGCCGAACAGTTCACTGCCCGGAATCTCAACGCCATGCGAAACGCCCACAAAGCCCACGGAACCTCCTGAGCGAGCTGCGTGAATTGCCTGCATCATCGACTCCTGGGTGCCTACCGCCTCGACAACACTGTGAGCCCCGAGACCGTTGGTAAGCTTTCGAATCGCTTCGGCACCGGCATCGCCACGTTCCTCCACGATGTCGGTGGCCCCGAATTCCCTTGCCAACCTTTGCCTTGAGGCATGGCGAGACATGGCGATGATCCTCGATGCTCCCAGTTGCCTTGCGGCGAGTATCGCCATAAGGCCCACCGCTCCATCGCCCACGACAGCGACCGTCTTTCCTGGGCCTGCCTGAGCGGCCACGGCTCCGAACCAACCGGTTCCGAGAACGTCGGAAGCCGCAAGCAACGATGGAATCAACGAAGCGTCAGGCTGTCCAGGAGTCTTCACCAAGGTACCGTCAGCAAGCGGAACCCGCGCATACTCAGCCTGAGCGCCTGACATGAAGCCGCCATTGACGCATCGCGACGGATACCCGTCCGTGCAGATCTCACAGGTTCCGTCGGAAAGACAGAACGAACCGACCACGAAATCCCCTGGTTCCACGGATTTCACATCAGAGCCGACCTCGGTCACGACACCGACATATTCATGCCCCATCATCTGATGGTCAACCGGCTGAGCGCCTCGGTACGGCCATAGATCCGAGCCGCATATGCATGCCGCCGTAAGCTTGATAACCGCATCGGTAGGCTTGTGAATCCTGGCATCGGCAACATCCTCTACTCGAACGTCACCGGCAGACTCCATAACGACACCACGCATGACAAGACCTTTCCTGCACTGACTTCTGCATTGACTACTGAGACAAAGCTCGAATACAACAAACATAAATCCAAATGAGAGTCCTGAAGTCGATTACGCTGGAGAAGATATCCTTCAGCGCGTCTTCCATTGCACCTCCCATTGCACATTTCGAGGCACCGCTCGAGGCACCTTCCCACGTGTGCAGACATATTCGATGCGCCGCACAGAATTTGTCGACCATACCGGATTTGTCCACCATAAGTAGTGATGTGAAAAGTAATCCACGATGTTCGGCACGATGCCGACTCTCATATGCAAGGACGGGACAACGCATGAATGGAACTGTTGTAATCACTGGGGCTGTGTCAGGTATCGGATTAAGCACCTCGAAGCTGTTCCTGGCGAAGGGCTGGAATGTGATGATGGCTGACTTCAACGAGGACCTTGGCAAGAAGGTCCTCGAGGAACTTCTGGCCGAGTACTCCCCCGAACGGCTGGCGTTCCAGCAATGCGACGTATCGAGCGCGCGATCGGTCGACGCGATGGCGCAGGCGACACACGATTCATTCGGTCATGTCGACAGCGTGATCAACAACGCGGGCATCTTCGCCAAGGGCGCCGTTCACGAAATCGATGAGGATGTGTGGGATCGGGTCATGGCCACCGATGTGAAGTCCATCTATCTGACGACGAAGGCCTTCGTGCCCGAAATGATCGAACGCAAATCGGGAACCATCGTCAACACCGCTTCGATATCAGGTCTGCAGGGCGATTACAACATGGCCGTATACAACGCGGCCAAGGGCGCAGTCGTCAATCTCGTCAGGGCCATGGCTCTTGACTACGGCAAGTATGGCATCAGGGTCAACAACGTGAACCCTGGCCCAACCATGACACCGATGTTCAGAAGCAATCCGCAATCGGTAATCGACGAGTTCGCGCAGGCAAGCCCGCTCGGAAGACTGGTCCAGCCAGAGGACATAGCCCGCACGATGTATTTCCTGGCTTCCGATGAGTCAGATCCGATCACAGGACAGAACATTCCCGTCTCAGCAGGCTTCGAAATCTATAGCGGCCAGCCTGTGCAGGACTGAGCAGGCCAAGGCCTCTCGCCTGCATGAAGGCATCTTCGACGCAGGCATCCGAATGGCCCACGTCACGCATTCGCCATGAATCGCAGGCGGAGCATGGCGTGGGCCATTCGGATGCCGTAGGCGCAATCGATCGAAAGCGCATAGAATACCAACGCCTGCAAGGTTCATTCAGGCATCATCACCGACACGACGAGAGAAACGAAGAATCAATGTCCCAGCATGGCAGCAGGCCAATTCCCAACAAGAGCATGGCATCCGAGCGTCTTTCCAGGAACTGGCCGTCATTGACGGTTCTCTTGCTGGGCGTCGCGATGTCAATGCTGGACACGACGATCGTCAACGTCGCACTGCCGACGATTCGCGTCAATCTTCATGCATCCGAATCGGTGCTGTCGTGGGTGGTTTCCGGATACGCACTGGCTTTCGGACTCGCCCTGATTCCAGCGGGAAGGCTGGGAGACAGGTTCGGGCATAAGTGGGTGTTCACGATAGGTCTGGCAGGATTCACGCTCGCCAGCCTGTGGTGTGCCATATCGGACAGTTCGCTCAGCCTGGTATGCGCCAGAATAGTTCAGGGTCTTTTCGGAGGCGTCTTCTATCCAGCGGTGACGGCGCTGATTCAGCTTCTTTTCGTCAGGAAGACCCGCAGCAGGGCGTTCTCCGTCATGGGGGCGGTCATCGGCTTCTCAACGGCAATCGGACCGGTTCTCGGAGGATTCCTCATCGAATGGTTCGGCCAGAGCGAGGGATGGCGTTCTGTATTCTATGTAAATCTGCCCTTCGGCATCATCGCGGTCATAGGAAGCATCATTACGCTGCCCTCCGCTGTCTCAGGCAGAACGCATGGCAAGGCGGACGTCGTCGGTCTCATCCTGATGACATGTTCGCTCAGCGCCATTCTGGTCCCTCTGATTCAGGGAGAAGGCTCGGGCTGGCCGCTGTGGACATGGCTCATGATGTGCGCAGGCGTGCTGCTGCTCGTCGCATTCGGATTGTGGCAGATGCGGCTTGCACGTCTTGGAGCCGTTCCGCTGATTCCACCCAAGCTTTTCGTCCGGGCGCAGTTCACCGGAGGAATCATTCTCGCCTTGGTATACTTCGCCGCATTCACCAGCATTTTCTTTACGCTTTCGCTTCTCTGGCAGTCCGGCCTTGGACATTCGGCGCTCGAGACGGGCTACATGTCGGCGCCCTTCGCCATTGGTTCGATCATCGGGGCCTCGCAAAGCCACCGTCTTGCATATGGACTGGGCAGGAAGGTCCTGAGCATAGGAACGGGAATGGTCGCCTTCGGCCTGCTCTCTGTATGGCTGATGCTTTCCCTGCTCCCCACCGACGAACTGAATAACTGGGTCCTTCTGCTGCCTCTGCTGATTGCGGGGATAGGTTCAGGATTCTTCATCGCACCCAATGTCGATTTCATCGTAGCCACCGTCGACCGCGCGGATGCAGGTGCGGCGTCTGGAATAGTCGGAACCGCCCAGCGCGTGGGCGCCGCGTCTGGAATCGCGATAATCGGTTCGATACTGTTCGGCTCTCTTGACTTCCCACACCGACGCATCACTTCACAGATTCTGGCAGACACCTTCACGCATGCGGCTTCTGTCGCGATGCTCGCAAGCGCCATGCTCGCCGTCATCGCATGCCTGCTTGTCTTCGCACTTCCGAAGAGCATCCAGCATTGAACGCCTGCATGAAGTGGATTCGTGGTCGTGCATTCCGGATTCCGGCGGCTGCGCCTCCCACGCCACATTCACCGGGTCGGTGAGTGTGACCACAGACATTTCCTCGATTTCACTCCTCGCAGCGGACTATGAGGTTGGGTACACTTTAGTGGGATCGTAACTATAGGTTGGGATGGGGCAATGGCATTGAAGCAGGAAGTTATACTCGCGGGAGACTTGCAGCGGGTCAAGGGTCGGCTCCATGCTGAGCAGGCCGCGCTTGAACCATATGCCGATCAATACCGGATGCTTCTTGATAACCACGGCAAGATGCTGAGGGCCTCTCTCGTCATTCTCTTCGCACGTGTGAACGATGGCGAGGCAGTCCGACTGGACGAGTCGACCGTCACGGCTGCCTCATGCATAGAGATGCTTCATCTGGCGACCTTGGTCCATGATGACGTCGTCGATGGTGCGGCGATTCGTCGCAACAGTCCCACCGTGCAGACGATCGTCGGCAACAAGGCCGCAATCTATCTCGGCGACCTGATTCTATCGAGGTATATAGAGATCATGTCCGAAATAGCTCCCGACCTGGATTTCATGCACGAGCAGGCCTCCATTCTGGGCAGAATCCTGAACGGTGAGCTCAGCCAGGAATCGGCGAGGCATCGGGTCACCACGACGGTCGAGCACTACATCGAGGCGATACGTGGCAAGACCGCAGCGTTGTTCGAGCACTCATGCGTCACTGGGCTGCGTCTGAGCACCGGAAACAAACCGGATGAGGCACTGCTTCGAGCCGCAGCAGGCTTTGGCATGCACCTGGGCATTGCCTTCCAGATCGCCGACGACATCGAGGATTTCAATCTTGCGGATGACACCGGCAAGCCCAAGCTCGAAGACATAGGCGATGGCATCTATACGCTGCCGGTGCTGCTCGCGCGAGACATGAGCCCTGAATTCTCGGGACTGCTGCAGAGCAACGACGTCTCCGCAGTGCTGGACTTTCTCGATTCCAATCCCGAAGCGATTCGCAGGAGCAAACAGATCGCAAGGGAGCACATCGCCGAGGCTGAACGGCTGCTGCACAGCATGGACATCCCCGATGGCATCGAGGAACTGCTTGAATCGATGCTTGAACGCTTCAGCAGAGGCATATAGCAGCGCTCCGCCATGACGTGCGACATGACACGCCTACGAGATTTCGGCCTTCCCCCGTGCATGGCGCACGATGAGGCATCGATGCCTCACAGTTCGGCGACGTCCATGCGGTAGAGGGCACGGAAGCGCTCATCGCTTCGGTAGAGCTCCTCGGGATCGCCCTGCATGACGATATGGCCGCCCTCAAGGAATATCATCCGATCCGCGTGTTCCAGACCCTTGAGATGATGAGTCACCCAAAGCATGGTTCGCTGTGCATTGGCCTTGAATATCGTCGACATCAGGTGACGTTCCGTTATCGGATCCAATCCGATGGTCGGTTCGTCAAGAAGAACCATCGGCGTGTCCTTCACCAGAATCCTGGCCAGAGCAAGACGCTCTCGCTGGCCGCCGGAAAGCGTGCTTCCCCTCTCACCGACAACCGTGTCCAGTCCCTGGGGCATGTCCCTGACCAACCCGTCCAACTCCACGGTTTCCAAGGCGTTCCAGACTTCCTCGTCGCTCGCCTCCGGTCTGCCCAGTCGAACGTTGCCGCCGATGCTTGCCCGGAATATGAAGGGGCTCTGATTCAGATATCCGAAGAGACGCTTACGCTCCTCCTGCAATGCGCGGACGGGGATTCCGTTTATCCTGACCTCTCCACTTGTCGGAATCAAGTCGCCAAGCAGAAGCTGCAGGATCGTGGTCTTGCCCTCCCCGCTCGGGCCGAGAAGCGCGACCTTCTCCCCTGCATCGATGTGCAGCGAGAAGTCGTCGAGCAGCACCGTCTCGTCGGGGCCATATCTGAAGGTGACATGATCGAAGTCAATGGATTCCAACCCCCCTTCCAATCTCTGCTGCGGTGACTCGGGAAGCACATTCCCGTCCACGCGTGCACTCAGGCCATTGAGATGCGCAAGTGATTCGCCATACAGCGGCACCTCTGCTATGGCCTGTGCCACGACGATGAAGCAGTCGATGAGGGGGAATACGGAGAGCACCGCAGCGGCGGCATAATCGGCCAGGGTGGTGGATGATGTCAGCACCAGGCTGGATGCGACCATCAGCACCACGGCGGCGGCCGCGAAGGCAAGCTGGATGAGGAAGTCACGCCACCGCTCGAAGCGCTCGCGTGATTGGGTGCTCGAGGCAACCGTCCTGAACTCGGCCTCCCCGGTTTCGACGAACTCGCGGGAACGATGGGTGATGATCCAATCGCCCAGACCAAGATATTCCTCGGCTACCTTGGTGTATTCACGGCTTCGGGCGGCCTTTTCGCGATGGTAGTGCATGTCCGCGAACTGCAGCGAAACCATCGGGGCAAGCACCAGGACGAGTGCGAAGATGATCAGTATCATCACGCATGTCTGCCATGAGAAAATGCCCAGGGAGATGGTGACCAGAACCCATACCAGGAATGCCACAATGGTCGGAAAGATGGTGCGCAGATAGAAATTCTCCAGATGATCGAGATCGTCCGCAAGGACTCCAAGCACACTGCCGGTCTGCTCATGCTCATCAAGGAAGGATGCGTCCCTGGCCAAGGTCCGGTAAAGGCCGACGCGAAGCTTCGACACCACATGAAGCACCCAGTCATGGCTCAGGATGCGTTCGGCGTAGCTGAATGTCGGGCGTCCAAGGCCGAAGGCTCGGGTGAGCACGATGGGCACGTAGACCATGAGCACATTGTATGGGTGGCGGGCGGAGCGGCTTATCAGATAGCCTGAGGTGAACATCAGACCCGCAGCGCACACGAAGGTCAGTGTCCCTAGAAGAAAGATCAGTGCAAGGCGCCACCGGTTCTGCCGAAGATAGGGCCAGAACCAACGATCGTGATGCCAGGCCTTCAGATAATCGCCCAGGCCACGCTTGCCATGGGCACCGAAGCGAGTCTCATGGAATCCGGGATTTTCAGTGGAGCTGGCTGATTGATGGCCAGCATCGTCGCCACCGTGCTCCCTGGCGGTGGCCACGCCCATGTCGTCCTGCAGCATCCCACCGTCATCAGTCACAGCATGAATTCTCTCAGCCGCCAATATGATCGCCGCCCATCTCACCAATCAGGGCACTCAGTGCGCCGGGCTGTCTGAGCAGCTTCCGCGGAGCGCCGTCCTGCACGACCCTGCCCTCGTCAAGCACCACGACCCTGTCGACCGAATCAAGCCAGTGCAGCCGATGCGTGGCGAGAATCACGAGATGTCCGCGCATGATCTGCACCAGCGTCCGTTTCAGCTCGTATTCGGTCTCTATGTCCAGATGTGCGGTCGGCTCGTCGAAAAGCAATATCTCCCTGCTGCTGTCCAGCGTCACGCGAGCCAGGGCTATGCGCTGGGCCTGGCCACCGCTTATGGCACGGTTGCCCTCGCCGATGGGAGTGTTCAGCCCATCTCGCAGCGTCGCAAGCCAATCGCCCAGCCCTGCCATCTCGGCGGCCCGTTGAATCTGGTCCGCAGATGCGGTCGGGGCATGGGTCGGGGCATAGAAGCGAATGTTGTCTGCGATAGTTCCGTGGAATATGTATGGCTTTTGAGGAATGTACCATATACGTCTCTGCCATGCCGCCATGTTGAGATGCGGAGTCGTCTTCCCATCGATGGCGATCACGCCGGATTGCGGCTCGTGGAAGCCCGCAAGCAGATCGATGAGACTTGACTTTCCCGATCCTGAGCGCCCGACGATGGCCACGCTCTCCACGCCATGGAAGTCAAGGCAAATGTCGTCAAGAGCATGGGAATGCTCGGGCGTCTGTGCACCTGTATCCTCGTCGGAGCCCGATCTCCCTCGTCTTCCGCTCGCCCTGCCATGAGCATCGTTCCTTGAGGAATCCTCGTCCCTGACCTCATATGAGAAGCCGACGTGCGCAAGGCTCAGATCGCTGTCACTGTCCCAACGGCCCATCTCGAAGTCATCGTCGCGTGCGGGGTCAGGAGCGTCAAGAAGGCTCGTTATGTCCGCAAGAGCGTTCTTCCCATTGAGCGTTGCGTGATAGTCATTGCCGAACTGCCGAATCGGCAGAAAGTATTCAGGCGCCAGGATAAGCACGAAGAGCGCTGGAAGCAGTGCCACGGAGGCGTTGATGAGGTTCACTCCAAGAAAGACGGCAACGACTGCGATGCTGAGCGTGGTGAAGAAATCAAGCGCAAATGACGATGACATCGCCACCATGATCACGCTCATAGTCCTTCTGCGGAAACGTTCGCTCACTCCATATATCTCATCCTCGTAGTCATCGCTGACGCCCAGCATCTTCAGCGTCGGCAGGCCAAGAATGGTATCCACGAAACGGTTGTTCAGATTCTGGAACTCACCGTATTGCCTATCGGACTTATCGCGCGCGACGATTCCCAGAATCGCCATGAAGAACATCAGCAGTGGGAACACGATGAGCAGGACCAGGCCAGCAAGCCAGTTCTCGTACCATACGACGACAAGAATCACCACGGGAACGATGGTCATATCAAGCATCTTGGGCATTATCGTCTGGACATAGGTCTTCGTCTGATCCAACCCATCGAGAAGCATCGTCACCGTGGCGCCAGTCCCCCGCCTGGACATGGCGGCCGGGCCAGCGTCAAACAGCTTGGCCTGCACCCGTGGCCGAAGGTCGCGGACGATCCGATCGGCGCAGTGCGTCGCTACCGACTTCTTGGCCACCTCGCACAGTTGCCGAACGACGAAGGCCGCTGCGAATATCCCAGCTGGAATCACGATCGAGGCAAGGGCATGCAACTTCCAGATTTCCACCAAGGCCAGGGTGAGTCCATAGGCCTGTCCCACGGTCGCCACGGCCTGGGCAAGGGAAAGCAGCGCCAGAAACGCCATCGCGGCGCTGACCCCTTGGAATTCGAATAGCTTCTTGTCAATCATGGCAGTCGATTCACCGTAGTCTGGACTTCAGTCCATTGGTCTGGGCCTCAACACGAGCGTTCGCATGAGCCTGCGTGCGCCGGCTCGACCCACTTTCAAGCCGCATACGCCGAGTCTTCAAGCGCCTTCGCGCTCACCCGGCCGCGCTGAATGCGGTAGCTCCAGATGATGTATCCCAGAACGATCGGCAGAAGCACGCAAAGCACGCCCGTCATGATGCCCAGGGTCAGCGGGGACGCCGACGCATCCTTCACCAGCAGGTCGTGAACGCCGCCAGCCGAAACCATGACGCGTGGGAACATGCCGTTGAAGATGAAGGCGATGATGCCCACCAGAGTCACGCCGGATGAGACGAAGGCGATGACCCCCCGCCTCTCCTCCGCCGCGCGATGCCCGCATATCGTCGCCGCAAGGATGATGACGGTGATGATCCATGAACTGACCGCATGCACGCTATAGAAGTCGGTGAAGACAAAGGCGAGCACCACGAACGCCACCAGCGCCGGGTATGCGATCCAATACAGCTTGCTCGATGCGTTAAGCATGTGGCGTGCTTGGTCGTGTTCCAGCTTGAGGCTGAGGAAATGCAGGCCGTGCAGGAAGCAGAAGTATACGACCGCGATGCCGCCGACGACCGAAAGCCAGTTCACGATGTCGAAGAAACCAAGCCATGCGTTGCCCTGAGCGTCCATCGGCACGCCCTGAATCAGGCTGGTGAGCATCATGCCAAGGAAGAATGGGGCGAAGAGGCTTCCGACGAAATTCGCCCACTGCCACAGGCTTCTCTCCCGAACCGTTATCGCATGGCTCGCGAATTCGAAGGACACGCCTCTGAGAATCAGCGCCACCAAGACCAGGAAGAGCGGAATGTAGTAGCCGGAGAACAGGCTGGCATACCACATCGGGAACGCCGCGAACATCGCGCCGCCTGCGGTGATGAGCCACACCTCGTTGCCGTCCCAATGAGGCCCGATGGCTCTGAGATAGAGCTGTCTCTCGCCATCGTTCTCGGCCATGAAGCGCGTCGCCATCCCCACGCCGAAATCGAAGCCTTCAAGCAGCAGAAACACTGCGAACAGCAGTGCGACGACGAAGAACCATAGAATCTGTAAAACGCTCATGCGAGGCTCACCCTCCTTGTGGCGGTCTTCGACTTCTTCGAATCCTTCGAGTCCTTGGCTTCGAGATCGGATATCAGGGTGCCCTTGCGGGTTGGAATTCTGCCGTCCCCGTCAGGCCCCTGATACAGCACGCGGCGCGAGTAGGTGATCATCACCGCACCGATGACCAGGAACAGCAGGAAGTACACGAGATTGGTGAAGAACAGGCTTCCGACGGTCGCCGTCGGCGAAACGCCATCTGCTATCGTCAGCATGCCATAGACCAGCCATGGATATCGTCCAAGCTCGGTTATCAGCCATCCGCCGGTGTTGCCGATGAAGGGCAGGAATGTGCAGATTCCGATGATCCAGAGCAGCCACCGCATCTTGTATAGGGTGTTCTTGTTCTTCCGTGTGGCCCAAAGCGCAAGCACCGAGACGAGAGCCACCGCGAATCCGACCGCAGCCATGAACCTGAAGCTCCAGAACAGTGCGTTGACTGGAACGTAATAGTTCATGTCCTTGCCGAACTTGGCATCGTACTTCTGGTGGAGCTCCTTGTTGATGGTATCCATGCCCTTCACTGAGCCGCTTGTCTTGTGATAGGTCAGCAGAGAGAGCATGTAGGGAATCTCGATGCTCTTGGCTGTCTTGTCCTTCTCATTGATAAGCGAGACCACGGCCCATGACGCAGGGTCTCCGGAATCCTTGTACAGCGCCTCGGTCGCGGCAAACTTCATCGGCTGGTCCTGGACGACGTATTGGGTCTGCAGATCACCGGCATAGATGGAAAGCACCGCCCCGATGAGTGCCACGACTGCGCTGAAGCGCACCGACTTGGTGAAGAAGAGCCTGTCGGATTCGCTGCCCTGCGTCTTCTTGTGCAGGAGTCCGAAGGCGGCCATGCCCAGTATCACCATGGCACCGGTCATGACGGCGGCGAACAGCACATGAGGGAACTGGCGCCACAGCTGTGGATTGCCCAGGACATCCCAGAAGTTCCTGAGACGAACGTGTCCCGTCTTGGTGTCGATCTCGAATCCAGTCGGATGCTGCATGAAGCTGTTCGCTGCAAGAATCCAGATCGCCGAAAGTATCGAGCCCAGGCATGTGAGCCACATGAACATGGCATGGATTCCTGGCTTGAAGCGGTTCCATGTGAACATCCAAGCACCGATGAAGACGGATTCGAGGAAGAACGCAAGCAACGCCTCAATGGCGAGCGGCGCGCCGAATATGTCGCCCATGAAGCGGGAGTAGTTCGACCAGTTCATGCCGAACTGGAATTCCTGAATGATGCCGGTGACGACGCCGACCGCAAAGCTCAGGAGAAATATCTTTCCCCAGAACTTTGCCATCTTCAGATAGATCTCATCTTTCTTGAAGACATATATCGTCTCGAGAATGGCCACGCATAGGGCCAGACCGATGGACAATGGCACATAGAAGAAGTGGAATATCGTCGTCATCGCGAATTGAAAGCGAGATAGACCCAAGATAGTCACGTGTGCACTTCCTTTCTTGCACGGATTCAATTATGGAGTCGAACTGATTCGGATTCAGCGGCTCGCAAGCATTTCCTTGACATGAGCCAATTCAAGAACCGAGCGATCATTGACGATTCTCTTCAGCAGGCCCACCTTATGTCCCTTGAACTTCCAATGGCCAAGCTCATCGATCGCCGCGACGCCGGAACCTGGTCCAAGCGAGCAGACCGTTCCGACGCTCGAGAAATGGAAGTCGCTGGTAGGCCGGCCATCGAGCAAGGCGGCAAGGTTCGACGCCGCGCAGTCTGCCTGTGCAACCGCTATCTGAGCCGTCGTGGGATAGAAACGGCCGGAATCAGGATCGGGAACAGCCGCGACATCACCGATGAGGAATTCATCTGGATGGTCCTTCACTCTCAAATCGTTCTCCACCACGACGCGGTTGCGTTTCTGGGAGTACCCAGAATCACAGATCACATGGCTTCCCTGGACGCCGGTGGTCCAGATGATGATGTTTCCGGGGAACTCGGTATCGTTGCTGAGCACGGAGCCAGCCCTGACCTCCGTGATCGGCGTGCCACTGTGAATTTTTATGCCATGATCGGTGAGATATTTGACGGCCCATGAGGATAGATTCTCGGGAAGCATCGGTAGAATCTTCTTTCCTGCCTCGATGCAGTCCACGGTTATTCCGCCCTCTGGCAGTGAATACTGTCTGGTCCACTCCGGAATGCGCTCTATGAGCTCGCCGAGCAGCTCGATGCCCGTGAAGCCTGCACCGCATACGAGAATGTGCAGGTCATTCTGGTCATGGCTGGTGGCGTATCTGGCGAGGGTGCGCTCGATGTGGGCGCGGACGGCGAGCGCGGAATCGATGTCATTGAAGGAAAGGGAATGTTCGGCAACCCCCTTGATGCCGAAGCTCTCGCTTTCGAATCCCAAGGCATTGACCAGGTAATCGTATTCGACCGGATCGGATTCCTGAAGCATCACCCTGTGATTTTCCCTATCGATCGAGGTGACGGCATCGACTATCAGATCCACGGAATCCGGCAACGCTGCGCGGATGTCAAAGCTGATGTCCGAAGGCTCCTTATTGCCTACGGCAACCTCATGCAATTGCGTGGATTCATAGTGATACTTGTTTTTATTGATGAGTATGATGCGGGCATCGACCTTCTTATGGGTCAGACACTTGACCACACGTAGACCCGCGTAGCCTCCGCCAAGGACTGCGATCGTTTTCACCATGATCCCTCCGTAAGAATTAATCCCCCGATTCGGGCGAACCCTGAACCTCGCCGCTTCATGCAAGCACTCCGAACCACATAGCAATGTTACTCTCAATCGAATGCCGGATAACTACACAGTTATCAAAATCACATTTTCCCACTTCCCGACAGATGACGACAGCCCACAGAGCCTGCACTGCATGGATGACGTCGACATCACCCATACCTTCAATCTACGCCCAGGCGGCTTCTGACAGATTGAGCGAAACACCCCTTTCGAACAGAACGCCTGCAGAAGAGTAGACGATAACCCTGGTCTCACTTGGTTTTGGCGCCTGCTGCCGTCTGTCCCATCCGCCGCGACGCTGCGGCAGCGGCTGTCATGGGAAGACACCTCGTCTGCTTCCGCACGAGGGCTGACGGATCGTTCGCGCTGAACGCTGGCGCTGTCCTCCTTATGGAGGACAGCGTTATGCCCGAATGGCTGACTCACGTGCGTTCGGCATGCTTCTAACCTCATAACGTAATCACGGATGCGCACCCTTGGAGACCTTCATCGGTCTCCTGTGGGTCCACGCACAGAACGCAAGGAAAGCATGATGATACACAGTCAGAGCACAGCGAGCGCGGGTCGTATGACCTCACCCTCTGCACAGAGCATCGGCAATGCCAATGGTCCCTTGGCAACGCATGGGAGCGATACGAACAATCGGCATCATTCAATGCAGATCATTCTGACGGGACTCGTCATCGCCGTTTCGATGAGCTCAATCGATCAGACAGTCATATCCCTTTCAGCGCAGACGATCCAATCCGGGATTGGGTTGACGGCATCAGGCATCCAATGGGCCATCAATGCATATCTGCTGGCTGCAGCGGCGATGTTCCCACTGTCAGGCCGTCTGGCAGACGTGCTCGGGTACAGGCGTGCGATGCTCATCGGCATCGTGAGCTTCGGCATCGGCAGCCTGCTATGCGGTCTCACGCCGGCAGGAAGCATGGCACTTGGATGGATGGTCATATCGCGCATCGTTCAAGGAATCGGCCTGGCGTGGATGTTCCCGGCCGCAATCGGCATCCTGTTCACCTATTCCCCTACGGACAGACGCGCCTCCTCGATGGCAAGCTTCTTTGCCATCACAGGCGCTATGACGGCCATCGGTCCGATCGTCGGATCCTATGTCATCACATTCTCATGGCGCTACGTCTTCTTCATCAACCTTCCCCTGGCAATGGTCTCCCTGGTCCTGATCCAGTGGTTCGTTCCCAGGGACTCGATGCATCTGCACAGGAGCGGCTTCTCGAAGGTGGACGGCCTGGGGGCGTTCCTGGCTGCCGCAGCGATGGTCGCACTCATTCTCCCGCTGCAGCAGGGAAGCGACGTCGGATGGTCCGATCCTCGCATCATCGCCAGCTTCGTCACGGCAGCGCTGCTCTTTGCGGTGTTCGTCACACTCGAACTGAGACGCTCGAACCCGATAATCAATGTGCGGGTGTTCGCCAACCTTCGTTTCTCGATTTCTGCGATTGCGAATCTTGTCGCATCGGTGGCATTCATACCGATCATGTATTTTCTGAGCGTGTATGGGCAGCTTGCGCTCTCCAAGGACGTGCTTGATGCGAGCCTGCTTATCCTGTATTTCTTCATCGGATTCATGATTGCGTCAAAGCTCGGCGCTCGCATCTTCGAAAGGCACGGGTCAAGAAGGGTGCTCATCATCGCCGGACTCTGCACGGTCGGTGGCTTTCTCTACCTCACTTCGGCGGTCGGCGGCTTCAATGCGGGGATCCCGAGTCAGGAATCCGTGCTCGACACCGCCATCGCCCTGAGCGGTGCCGGCATCGGCTTCATGTTCAGTCCCACATCCACCGACATGGTCAACAGGGCCTTGAACGCGTCATATGGCGAAGTGTCTGCCATAACGCAGTTGTTCAAGAACTTCGGAGGGGCATTGGGCATGGCACTGTTCTCCAGCCTGAGCTCAACGGTCTTTGCGAACAGGCTGCATAACGGCCTGTCACGCTATGGCGTGACCCAGGCCATGGCGGATGCCATTGCAAACTCCGCAGGAACGGCCGCCCAATCTCAGACCGGCTCGGCATTGAGCAAGATGCCGACGCAGGTCCAGCACACTATCATGGCGACGGTGCGAGAGTCATACTCGATGGCGGTCGGTCGAGTGTTTTTGATGATGGCGGCAATCGGAGTCATATTCCTGTGCCTGGCACTCGCGTATCCTTCTGACAGGAAGCGAAACAGGCAATAGGATTGGACTTGCGAACGATCGATGGACAGGTGGAGATGGCAACCATGCATGCAGACATGCTTCGAAAGTGCTGGCGGGGATTGCGCCCGCATGCCTCGACCGGTGTGGCGGGGGAAGCCAAGGCCGTGCAACTTCGGTGGAATGTCTACTTTGCGGTCGCCACTCCCCTGCTTGCGATACTTGTCGCATCCGTGTCGAAGCTTTCCCTTGGTCCAAGGCTGTTCGTGTCATTGCTGATATGCATCCCCACCATGCTGTATCCCATCGCACGCCCAAGGTACCGATCCCCGAACGCCCGATACAGGACCAAGGGAGGAACCAGGGCATGGTGCTTCGCCGCGATGGCAGTCATCTGCACCGCACTGGCCGTGCATATGGACGGGAATGCATTCTATTCGCAGTTCTACGTCATTCCTCAGCTGTTCATAGTCTTCGACTACTGGCATGCGATTTCAACCGTCATCGTCACGAATCTGGCGATCATCGCCCTAGGGGCACTTGACATTGGCCAGCGCACATCCCAATCCTGGGGCAGCCTGCTCGTTTCATCATGCATATCGGTCTTCTTCAGCGCCATGATCGGAAGCGCGATAGACAAGCTGGACATGGTGAACAAGCACAATGCTTTGCTGCTGCACGAGCTCGAAAAGGATCAGGTCAAGATCCGTAGGCTCAGCCGCAGCGAGGGCATGATTGCGGAAAGGCAACGCATCGCAGGTGAGATGCACGACACCATCGCGCAGTCGCTTTCCTCGATACTGGCCCTCGCAAGGGTGGCGAAGATCGAGGTGAACAGTGAACACACCGAGCAGGCGCTCAGGCATCTTTCCATGATCGAGATGGCATCGCAGCAAGGCCTTGACGATTCACGAAGGCTGATTGCGGACACGACCCCCTCTTCCCTTGAAGGCAGTGGCCTCCAGACTGCGCTCACAAGAACGGTGGACACCTTTGCGAAATCCCATGGCCCGGATTGCGTCGGGATGCCATCCGATGAGGGCAGCGCGACGGATCCACGCACATGCGCAATGGACGTGAAGCTGAGCATCAAGGACCGCCTGCCTGAACTGCAGGCACAGGAGCAGGTGGCGATACTCAGGATCATGCAGGAATCCCTGGCAAACATTCATAAGCATTCCAGGGCCAGCCACGTGACCATAGGCATTGGGATCGTTTCGTCACCCGGCCCTTCCAGGCAATCCATGCAGCGTCAGACGAAGGAAGACCCGTCCGGAGAATTCAGGATGGTCGTGACCGACGACGGCATTGGATTCGACTATGACGCCTTGCAGGATATGCGAAGAAAACACGGTCCGGACAGCAGTGGAAGGCACTTCGGACTGATTGACATGCGGCGAAGGGCCGAGCAGCTCGGAGGCAGTCTCGAAGTCGAGTCGAACAATGGCAGGGGAACAAGCATCACCGTCATCCTTCCGATCCATGCCGTCAGAAGGGCAGACGACGAATCTAGCGACGATGAACAGACATCTGTCGGGAAAGTGGGAAAGAAATGATTTCCATAGTCATTGCCGATGACTATCCATTGGTGCGCGAAGGAATAAGCGCGATGCTGCGCAGACATGCCGATCTGAACATCGTGGCCGAGGCATCCAACGGACATGAGGCCATACGCGAGGTCATCGCTCACCGGCCTGACCTTCTTCTGCTCGATCTGCGCATGCCGGACATGGAAGGACCAGAGGTCACCCACGCCGTTCTGACGCGCTTCCCAGACATGAAGGTGCTGATCCTGACCACCTACGAGACGGATGGCGACATTCTTCCTGCGATTGAGGCAGGCGCGAACGGATACCTGCTCAAGGACGTCGAACCCTCGCTTCTTGCGGATGCGATTCGCAATACCGTCGCAGGAGAGACCATCCTCGCACCTCGGGCCGCACGGGCAGTCGCCAATCAGCTCCACCCATCGCAGCGCACGGAACTGTCCGAGCAGGAAAGGAAGGTCCTCGCGCTGGCCGCGGACGGTCGGACGAACAGACAGATCGCATCGTCGCTGTTCATCAGCGAGACGACGGTCAAAACCTATTTCTCACGCATCTTCGTCAAGCTCCAGGTATCGGACCGCACCGCCGCGGTTGCGAAGATGCTCAGAAAGCCGTAGTCGCCGAAGTGCCGCGCGACATGGATATTCCTGGTCCGGTCCATTCCAGTCATCCCAGTGCTCAGGCCAAACGATAACGACATATAACGAACCGCAATATCGACGGGCATGACTTCTCCCTCCCTTTCATTTACTGTGAAGCCAGCTGTCGGAACGAAAGACAGTCGAACGGCTTTTCACAGGGGGAAGATACATGTCAGATCTAGCGTTGAAGTGGGTTGCTCTCGGGACGACCATCGCATTGTTTGCGATCCTCGCGTTGCTGCACAGGAGGTTCCACGTCAACTTCAGCATACGGGTGATCATCGCAACGGCGTTCGGCATTGCCGTCGGAGTCGTTTTCAAGGGCAATACGGACTATGCATCGGCATTCGGCGATGTCTGGTCGAACGCGATAAAGGCGATCGTGGTTCCTCTCCTCGTCTTCAGTGTCATATCCAGCATCACGGGTCTCGGAAGCTCGCTGAAGCTACGCAGCATTGGCATCAAAAGCGTCGTGTTCCTATTGCTGAACACACTGACCGCGGCCTTGCTCGCCCTCGGTCTCGGGCTGCTCTTCAATGTCGGCAAGGGCTTCTCATGGACGCAGACGTCAGGAACATCCACCACAGATGTTCCCGGTGTCCTCGATACGCTCATAGGTCTTTTCCCATCGAACTTCGTCGGGAACTGGAGCGAGAACCAAGTCGTCCCGGTCGTCATCTTCGCGCTGCTTGTGGCACTGGCGTTCAATCAGTCTTCGAGAACGGACCGTGGTTCACGCGCAGTCGCGCCCTTCAAGGCCTTCGTGGATGCCGGAAACGTCGTGTTCTCGAAAGCGACTCAGATTGTCGTCGGGTTCACACCATACGCCACTCTCGCACTCATAGCGGCTGCGGTCAGCAACAGCGTGGTCTCTGCGCTGCTGCCTTTGGTCACGGTCCTCATCGTCGCATACATCGCACTCGCGCTTCAGCTGTTCATCGTTCAGCCAGCCATTCTCAGCGCAGCCGCGCATGTGAATCCCCTTTACTTCTTCAAGGCTTTCTGGCCCACCGGTGTCGTTGCATTCACATCGGAAAGCAGCATTGGCACAATTCCCGTGACGGTCAGACAACTGCGCAGGAGCGGCGTCTCCGAAGACATCGCCTCATTCGTGGCAAGTCTGGGAGCGAACCTGGGCATGCCGGGATGCGCGGGCATCTGGCCGGTTCTGCTCGCAGTGTTCGCAATACAGTCTCAGGGTCTGAACTACTCCATCGGACAGTATCTGCTGCTCATAGCCTTGGCGCTTCTGGTTTCGATCGGCACGGTCGGCGTTCCTGGAACCGCCACGGTAACCGCGACCGCGCTCTTCGCCTCTGCCGGTCTCCCGGTCGCATTCATTGCGGTCTCACAGCCGATTTCACAGATCGTGGACATGGGCAGAACGGCGGTGAACGTCGCAGGTGCAGCGAACACTGCCTATATCGTGGCTTCAGGGGAACACGAGCTGGATCGCGATCTCTATGCGCAGCGCAGGCAATGGGTCGATGACGATGCAGCAGTGGAATCCGTTTCCAGCGCTGAGAATGAGCCGGCGCCGGCATCGGAAGGAGAACCTGCCGCTGCCGGCTCGCATGCAGCGCTGCTTCATCTCACTCCTCAGGAATCCCTGCAGGGCACCGGTGGCGAGTCATGCGGCGTCGATGACGGTCAGCATTCGAAGGAATCGGCAAAGAGAGCGGTGAAGGAAGCCGCCTAGCATCAACGCCCATCCAGGAAAGGCATCGATTCAGAAGGCGCACTGGCCCAGGAGGCAGCTTGGAGGCAGAGAGGCTTGGCCCTCTGCCTCCAAGCATGAACGGCACTCAGCTCTCGTCATGCCTCGATAGCCGTTCCCCGGCCTTCGCAGATGGTCCGCTCTCAGGCTCATCCGTCCGCTCGCGGACGGTGACGTTGGGATGGATCACCGGTCTGCGCAGATAGCGGGTCTGCGTGATGAGATGCATGTGGGTGCGCCTTGCCGCACCAGGAAGCACGAAGTTGAATTTCACCGAGAGTATCCTCATCGCAACGACGACCACAACGATGAGCACATCCATGACCATTTCCTGAGTGATGTCGAGCATGCCCGCCTTGACGAACTTCCCCACGATCACCGTCAGCACGCAGCCCATGAAGGATGGAACGGCATACCAATGCTTGTCACGGATGATTATCGGAACCTCGTTGATCAGAATGTCACGTATGAGCCCGCCCGCAAGCGCAGTGATCATTCCCATGAAGACGGCGGTCATGCCAGAGGTGCCATAGGCCATCGCCTTCGCGGTGCCATTGACTGCGAACAGTCCAAGGGCCATTGCATCGACGATGATCAGAGTCCATGTGAAATGACTGATTTCGAGATATGCGAGTGCGACGACAATGCCGGAGCCCAGTGCCGAGAAAACAAGTCCCCTGTCGGTGATGCCGACAGGCGGCACAGCGCCGAGCAACACGTCTCTGACGATTCCACCGCCCAGAGCGGTGACCCATGAGATTATCAGGATGGAGAAGATGTCATAATGCTTGCGCACTGCAGCAAGTCCGCCCGCAAGCCCTGAACAGAATACGGCAAGATACTCGATGCCCATAAAAATGGCATTGCTCTCCAAGGCTACCTTCATGACTCTCCCCGCGGCAAACTTGCTCTGACCCTCTCACTGATACATTCAGAGCGTATCGCGAACCCTGAATCACCGCAATCGCAGCAACCTCACACCATGCTGAACGCCACTTTCACGCCGGAAAGGCATTCAGCCAGATGCCTGGACGGGCACCTGGCTTCGCGGTCAGTCAGTCGAAACAGTCAGTCGAAACAGTCAGTCAGTGAAACGGTCAGTCAGTCGAGGAAGTCGATGCCGCCTCTGGCTGCGCAGATGAGGTGCTCGCCGAGGCGCTCGGAGAAGCGCTGCTTGTGGACGTCGCAGTCGACGAGGAGCTGGAACTGCTCGATGATGACGTGGATGGTGTCGAGGTGCTTCCCGATGTCTGCGTCGAACTGGAGGAAGGGGTGGAGGTGGACTGATCCGAATCGTCGGAATCGCTTGAATTCGTGGTCTGCGATGGTTCGGTCTGGCCCGTCTTCTTGTCGGATCGCGTTGGCTGGGTATCGCTCTCGGTCGAGGTCGAAACCGATGGCGAAGGCGCTGCCGTCTTCGACGGGCTCACGATATTGCGTACGACCTGATCCGTGCCCTGCCCGTTCGTGACCGCATATATGATTCCCGCAGTGCCGCCGAATGCGAGAACGGCGCTCACGATGGCAACTATCAGCACCTTGCGTCTTCTGGAATCGAGATGAGAGACCTTTGCCTTGCTCGCCTTGCCTGCGTGCGCCGAACTTTCTATTTTCTTGGTGAAGGAGCTGTCGGAGGAACCGGCTGCACCGGTCTTGGAGGAGGCGTCCGCCTCTCCGACTATCTTGCGTCCGGATGAGTCGCCGGCGGAGACCGGTCCGACGGCGGAAAACCGTGAGGTCGCATCAAGTGCGCTGCTGTCGGCTTTGGGAGTTGCCATCGTGGCCGGCAACTCCGCGGTCATTCCGGCATTCTGCTCGGAAGTGCCGCCCTGTTTTCGATCGTCAGACCGCGTGGTTTCATCCGCACTCGAGATTACCCGCGTATCCTCTGCGTCTGAACCGTCATTCCCCGCACCGTCATTCCCCGCACCGCCGTCCTCGTCGCCGCCATCATCTGAACGGTTGGGGTTGTAGTGAACGCTGACGACGGTCTTCTGTATTTTCTTGCCGGACTCGTTCAGCACACGCTGATAGATCTGCGTGGTCACCGTCGAAACGATGGAACCCACGGCGACTCCTATCACCGAGCCCGCAATACCGATCTTTGCAGATAGGAGAAAGGCCGTGACTGCAGCCAGAGCTCCTGCGAATATCTGCGCCCATGAGATATTGTGGAAAAAACCTTTCACAACCGATTCCCCTTAATGATTTCGCTCGATGTCGTTTCCGTAATCCGTAATCAACTGTACAGAACCCTAGAAGGCGACGCTGGACATTCTCTGAACGAATGTCCCATCACCGATCGGCATCTCCCAGCTTGGCCAGCGCAATGATAAGGCAAATCATACGAGGCCTCGCCGATGCGAGGCAATCCGACGAGTTTTTTGGGGGGGGGGAAAAAAAAGAGGGTGCCCTGATCTCACTGCAAAGCGCCATCGAGGATCAATGCCCGGAAATGTGCGGGTCCTCCCACTTCTCCGTTTCGGCGATGGACGGACCATGATTGTAATCGATCATCCGCCAACGCAGGGTTCCATCAGGCATGTCAAGAGGAATCAGATGCGTCCAATGTGCGTTCCGCATGGAAATCAGGCTCGAGAAGTCGTCGTGAATCAGGTTCAGCCCGAGCAGGGTCTGCAAGGTCTGCGATATCCATGCACCATGGGAGAAAAAGAATAGATCGACATCGGACCCGACTCTCGATGACCAATCCTCGATGGCTGAGACGCCACGCATTCCGACGTCCTCCTTCGGTTCAGCTCCGTGCTTCAGTTCCCCACCCTGATAGTTTGCCCAGAGCTTGTAGTCACGAGGCCATTGAGAGCGCATCTCGGCAAGCGAGAGTCCCTCCCAGTCTCCAAAGCCTCGTTCTCGAACACGCTCGTCAGGGTGAATCTCAAGTCCCAGCGGATCGGCGAAGGCATGGGCCGTTGCCATGGCCCTTCCCAGATCTGAGGAAACGACAACCTGCCGTCCCTGCTCGAGAACAGGGTTGACATACAGTTCGCCCAGCGCTGCAGCAGTCTGTCTCACCTGCCATTCCCCGACGGAATCGAGGGGAATGTCAATCTGCCCTTGCAGGCGTTGCGCAGCGTTGTATGAAGTGCGCCCATGGCGAACCAGCGTTATCGAATGGGCGTGAGGCTGCGAATCGTGCTCGCCCATGTCAGTTTCTTTCCGCGGCAGATGGCACGCCTGAATCTGCTGTGGAAGACTCGTCACCTGTCTCGTCATCTGTCTCGTCGCCTGCCTGGTCGGCACCGGCCTCATGCTCTGGCAGTTGCAGATCGATCAGCGGGCAGTCGCGCCACAGACGTTCCAAGTCATAGTATTCATGCGCCTCAGGATTCATCACATGAATCACGAAATCACCATAGTCAAGGAGAATCCATTGCGCCTCTTGCAGACCTTCCCGGGAACGTGCCTGGCGCTGCCGCTGAACGTGGAGCTGCTTCTCGATCTCCTCTGCTATGGCAAGAACCTGACGATCATTGTTGCCGACGGCAATCATGAATATGTCGGTTATCGCCAGAGGCTCCGTCACATCGAAGGCCACCAGATGCTCGGCCTTTACGGCGTCCGCCGCCCTCGCCGCAACTCTCACACAATCAATAGAATCCTGTACAGCCGACACGTATCCGCCCTTCCCTGAAGCATTTGACTTACCCATTATGCCGCATATCCACGTCGTTATCAGTCAATGCGACGATATTCACATCGCTTCGCAGACAGCGGCAGCCTGCGAAGCCAACGACCATGCCAGGAACCGTCGGCCGAGGAGAATGCTCAGCGCTCCCAGGCCGGCTTCCAGTTCTTCTTCTCATGCTGCGTGTTCTCCGAATATGCCAGCGAGCCGTCAGATACCTGATGGCGTATCACCGAGCCAGCTCCGGTCGTGACGCCGTCTCCGACCTCGACTGGGGCGACAAAGACGTTATCGGCACCGACATGCACATGCGAACCGATCTGCGTGCGATGCTTATGGACTCCGTCATAGTTGGCCGTTATGGTTCCACCGCCGACATTGCTGTGCTCTCCGATGTGGGCATCGCCGATGTAGCTGAGATGCGGAACCTTGGATCCCCTGTCGATATGAGCCTTCTTCATCTCGACGAAGGCGCCTGCCTTGGTCTGCTCCTTCAACTCGTTTCCAGGTCGCATGTATGTCCATGGGCCAATGCTTGCCTCGGCACCGATGTGAGAATCCTGCACTCTGGAACGTTCGACGGTTGCACCCTCGTCGATCCTGGCATCGATAAGCGTCGTATATGGCCCTATGACAGCATGGCTGGCGATGACGGTATGCCGCTGAAGGAAGCTGCCTGGAAGCACCGTCACATCCTGCGCGATCTCGACCTCGTCATCGATCCATGTCGTCTCCGGATCGAGAATCGTGACCCCCTTGAGCATCCATTCCTCGCACACCCTTCTGTTATGGGCCTTCGCAAGGTTTGCGAGCTGAATTCGATCGTTCACGCCTTCGACGGCCAAGGCGTCAGGGGCGGCGAACGCGCCGACCTGCCTGCCGTTCTGCGTGGCCTGCTCAAGGGCATCGGTGAGATAGAACTCGCCCTGGGCGTTATCGTCGTCAAGCCCCTCGATGGACGCGCCAAGCACGTCGGCATCGAAGACGTAGACCGAAGTATTGACCTCATGCACTGCGAGCTCGGTGCTATTCGCATCCTTTTGCTCGACGATTCTCAGCACGTTGCCCTGCTGGTCACGTATGATCCTGCCGTAGCCCGTCGGATTGTCGAGTCTGGCCGTAAGCACGGTCGCACCGTTTCCACTCTCCACATGTGAGTGAATCAGTGCCTGGAGCGTTGTGAAATCAAGCAAAGGCATGTCAGAGGCGGCAATCAGAACAGGGCCTGTGAGCCTTTCATCCTCGCCCAGCGTCTTCATGGCGCACTGCACCGCACGTCCGGTTCCGGGGATGTCGTCCTGACGGACGATCGTTATTCCACTGTCGTAGGACAGAGCCGCATCGGCGACACGCTCTGCCTGGTAGTGCACGACGACGGCGAGCCTGTCCGGATTCAACTGCCGGACTGAGGAGACGACACGGTTCAGCAGTGTCCTTCCTCCAAGCTGATGGAGCACCTTCGGCGTATCAGAACGCATTCTGGTGCCGTCACCTGCGGCCAGGACGATTGCAGCGGAGACCCCTAGCCGCCGAGCCTCCCCATCGTGCACGGACTTCGACGCCTTCCTTGAATCATTCATCGTGGGCGTCTCACCTTGATCGTTCGTTTCCTCTGCAATATCGCCACTGCTCAAAGCTCGACCTCACCCGTCTCCGCTACGCTTATCAGATCCTTGATCCCATCCACGACCCAATCAGGTCTGAATGGGAAGGTCTCTACCTCGTCACGCTTGGTGATGCCCGTAAGCACGAGGAAGGTGTTCAGGCCCGCCTCGACTCCCGCGATGACGTCGGTCGCCATGCGATCGCCAATCATTGCAGTGGTCTCAGAATGACCTCCGACACGATTCAACGCCGTGCGGAACATGATCGGATTCGGCTTGCCGACGAAGTATGGCTCACGGCCAGTCGCCTTGGTGACCAATGCGGCGACGGAACCTGCGGCAGGCAACACCCCATGCTCGCTCGGACCAGTCGGATCGGGATTCGTGCACAGGAATCGCGCGCCACCGATGATCAGGCGGATCGCCGTCGTGATCGCCTCGAACGAATAGGTTCTCGTCTCTCCAAGAATCACATAGTCAGGCTTGGAATCGGAAAGCACATAGCCAGCCTCGTGCAAGGCCGTCGTCAGGCCCGCCTCCCCGATCACATAGGCAGATCCGTTGGGAATCGTACGCGAAACGAAATCGGCGGTGGCCAATGCCGAGGTCCAGATGTTCTCCTCAGGCACGTCTATGCCGCTGCGCTCAAGTCGAGCAGCCAAGTCACGCGGCGTGTAGATTGGGTTATTCGTAAGCACCAGAAAACGGCGGTTATTACTTTTCAATGTTTCAATGAATTCGGCTGCACCTGGAAGAGCGGTGTTCTCATGAACGAGAACGCCATCCATATCGGTCAGCCAGGTTTCGATTTTCTTAACCGTCAATGCAGATCCTTTCCTCCGACCGGAAAGCTCGCCGGTCGCCAGCAATCTCGCATACCGACCGGTTGGCCCAACTCCGTTCCCCCACCTGGATTCGAACCAAGACTAGAGGTTCCAAAGACCCGTGTGCTGCCATTACACCATGGGGGAAAAGCGGAACGAATTCCGCCAAGGAAACATTATGCCATGTTCCGTGGATTTGGGAAGCCAACGGCATGGCGAATTCGGCCTCCCCCACGCTCCGGCGCAGCGAGCCGAAAACGACAGTCGCCACCCTGCTGAGAAATCGCAGGGTGGCGACTGAGACGTAGAGAAACGTTGGCAATCAGGCGAACAGGAAGCCCTGTCCATGATGCTCTGGATAGGTATCGAACAGCTCCGCGACGGAACCGTCGTCGAACACCGCCTTGATGGCGCTCGCGAGCAAGGGGGCTATGGAGAGGACGGTGAGACCGTCCCAGCGCTTCTCTTCAGGAATGGGAACGGTGTCGGTAAGAACCACCTCACGCGCGCCGCAGCCTCGCAGGCGCTCGACAGCCGGGCCGGAGAGAATGCCATGCGTCGCAACCACGGTTATGGACTTCGCGCCAGCCTCATGCAGCACGTTGATCGCCTGGATGATCGTGCCGCCCGTGTCGATCATGTCATCGACGAGCACGCAATCCTTGCCATTGACATCGCCGACGACTCGGTTGGCCACGGCCTGGTTCGGACGGGTGATGTCCCTTGTCTTGTGGACAAAGGCCAGAGGACCGCCGCCAAGACGCTGTGCCCACTGCTCCGCGACGCGGATTCGACCGGCATCAGGTGAGACCACGCTCACGTTCGACAGGTCAAGACGATCCCTGACGTAATCGACGAGCACTGGCATCGCTATGAGATGGTCGACGGGACCATCGAAGAATCCTTGGGATTGCGCAGCATGCAGGTCGACTGACATGATGCGGTCAGCGCCCGCGGTCTTCAGCAGGTCGAACATCAGACGGCAGGAGATGGGCTCGCGGCCACGATGCTTCTTGTCTTGCCTTGAATATCCAAGGAATGGGCAGACTGCCGTGATGGAGCGCGCCGAGGCACGCTTGAGCGCATCGATCATGATGAGCTGCTCCATGATGGACTTGTTGATGGGGGTCGTATGACTTTGCAGCACGAACACATCGGCACCACGCACGGATTCGGTGTAGCGAACGTACATCTCACCATTGGCGAAGTCGTAGGCGGTCGTTTCCAGCACCTCAATCCCCAACTGCTCTGCCACATCTGCAGCTAGCTTAGGATGAGACCTACCAGCCACCAGAATCAGGTTCTTATCCGGATTTCCTTCGAGAATTGTGCTCACCATTTCTCCAAACATTGGTGTCGTTGAAGCGGACAAGAACACATAATAACTGCCCACTGTGACAGAAATCATTTTAGAGTCGACACTCCGGGATCGGCCCTCGCAGGGCGGCCGGAATACGGCCGATTTCCAATGAGGAAAACCATCTGGAACGCCCAGATCATCGGCTCAGCTGCGATACAGCCCATGCTTCGCGATGTATTGCACGACGCCATCGGGAACCAGATACCAGACCGGCTCCTGCTTCTCGCAGCGCCTTCTCACATCCGTGGACGAAATGGACAGCGCCGGAATCTCGAGCATGTCGACGGTATGTGGCGGCAGGTCAAGATTCTTCGTCGTGGCCGTATACCCCGGTCGGGAGACCGCCACGAAATGTGCCAGCTCCCACATCTGATTGAAATCCTTCCACCTCATGATTTCCGCCACTGCGTCCGCCCCGGTGATGAAGAACAGTTCCGCGTTCGGGCGCGCAGCCTTGATGTCTCTGAGCGTATCGATGGTATATGTCACGCCGGGTCTGTCGATGTCCACACGGGATACCGTGAATTTCGGATTGGAGGCAGTCGCTATGACCGTCATCAGATATCGGTCCTCGGCATTGGTGACCACCTTGTCGAGCTTGAATATGGGTCGTCCGGTCGGCACGAAGATGACCTCGTCCAGGTCATAGACCCAGGCGACCTCGGAAGCGGCGACCAAATGTCCGTTATGGATGGGATCGAAGGTGCCGCCCATGATGCCGACGCGCGGAACCTGATGCTTGTTGCCGCGCGTGGAGAGTCGGCTCGCATGGGCGACGATCCTCTCCGTCGAAAGCGTGGCCATGTGTCGTTTCACCACGGGTTCGCTCACGCCTCGCTCGCCTTTCCCTCGCCCTGGCCATCATGCTGATGCCTGTGGTCCGTCTCGACCTTCATGCGTTCGATGTCATCGACGGTCGGATCAGAATTGGAAGGATCGATTCTGTCCATATCCGCATCCCACTCCTCTTGCACCACTCTGCGAATCTCCGCGAACGTCGGCAGTGGAAAGTCTGGCTGATAGATTCTGCGCACTTCGGCGACGCACTCGGTGATGCGGATCAAGGTGTCGGCGAGACTGTCGACGTTGCCGGTCCGTTCCATTTCCTGGAATCTCGGAATATAGCCTTCCATATGCGCAATCTGCTCATGTATCTTCGCCAGTTGCCGATCGTCGACGTTCACCACGTCTTCGGCATCCTGCTCCGGCCAGCCGATAAGCACGGCATCCGCATATTCCAGGGAGGCGCGCTGCGCAGCCGTGGCGATGCCATCCTCTATCTGCACCAGGAACACATATCGGGTCAGGCTCAACCGTTCCGAAGCGACGCGAAGCCAGATCTTCGGGTCTTCCGACGCCTCTCGCACATGCTTGACTACAGCCTCATTCATGGACGTACCTGCCCCATTCCATATCCGATCCATTTCGTCGTGGTCAGCTCCTGGAGACCCATCGGACCACGCGCATGCAGCTTCTGCGTCGATATGCCCAGTTCCGCACCAAGACCAAACATGCCTCCATCGGTGAATCTCGTCGAGGCATTCACCATAACAACCGCAGAATCGACACGTTTCGTGAATTCCTCGATGGCCGCATAGTCCTCGGAGACGATGGCCTCGGTATGCCCGGTCGAAAAGGCGTTGATGTGCTCAATGGCCTCATCGATGGAATCGACCGTCTTGATGCCCATCTTCAGGGCAAGATATTCGGTGCCCCAGTCCTCGGGTCCGGCGGCCTCCAGACGAAGGCCATCGATCGCACTTTCGTCGTGTGCGGCCTGAATGATGTCCATGGACACGGCATCCGCGCGCAGCTCGACCTGATATGCCGACAGGGCACGGGCGATCTCTGGCAGGAACTCCTTTGCCACGCTTCTATGGACCAGCAGCTTCTCCGCTGCGTTGCACACGCCGACGCGCTGCGTCTTCGCATTGATGATGATGGGGATCGCCTTGTGCAGGTCGGCTGCGGCATCGACGTAGATATGGACGTTGCCCGCGCCCGTCTCTATGACCGGAACCTTGGAATTCTCGACGACGGAACGAATCAGCCCCGCCCCGCCACGCGGCACGAGCAAGTCGATGTATCCTCGCGCCTGCATCAGCGCATCCGCTCCGGCACGTCCGAAATCGTCGACCGAAGCCACAAGGTCACTTGAGAAGCCGTGTTCCGCAAGCGTCTGGGAGATCACACGCAAGGTGGCCCTGTTCGTTTCCCTGGCCGCGTGACCGCCCCGCAGCAGGACAGCGTTGCCGGACTTCAACGAAAGCGAGGCGACGTCAACCGTCACATTCGGGCGGGCCTCATAGATCATGCCGACGACGCCAAGAGGAACTCGGACCTGGGCCAGTCTCAGACCATTCGGCATGTTGTGTCCTCGGACCACCTCTCCTACGGGATCGGCAAGCCCGGCCACGGCGCGCACTCCCTCGGCCGTCGCAGCGATGCGTTCCACGGTGAAATGCAGACGGTCCAGCAGACCCTCGGGCATGCCGCTCTCAAAGGCTGCCTGCATGTCCATCTCATTGGCCGCTGCAATCTCGTCGGCATGCTCTACCAGCGCGTCGGCGATGGAACGCAGCAGAAGGTCCTTGGCCTCGCTGTCAGCCTGCGCCAGCCTGGCCTGAGCCTCACGCGCACGCGAGGCCATCTCGCAAACCCGCTGAAGCACTTCGGAGAATGGACTCTCGGAATCCGGCCTCGCTGGCTGCTTCGTCCGAGGATTTTGCGCTGGCGATGAAGTTACCACTGTTGACATGAGCCATATCCTTCCTGCATATGCTGTCGATTCTACGACTCATGCGAAGCATCTCGCAGCCATTCAAGTCGCTGGTGGACGCAACAGGGAAGTCTGCGTCCACGTTAACAACCGATTGTATGCGAAACGGTGACTAGTCGATCTGATTCAGCCCAGGATATAGAGGGAAGTCCTCAACGAGTCTGTCGACGCGACCCTTGAGCGCATCCACGTCGGCGGAGTCGCCATTGGCAAGAGCCGTCGCAATGATATCGGCAACCTCTTCATACTGGGCATTGGAGAAGCCTCGGGTCGCGAGCGCAGACGTGCCGATGCGCAGGCCAGATGCTATGGATGCAGGGCGGGGATCGAACGGAACCGTGTTGCGATTGATGGTGATGCCAATCCTTGCAAGCAGGTCCTCGCCCTGCTTGCCATCCATGTCGCTGTGCCGAAGGTCCACCATGACGAGGTGCACGTCGGTGCCACCGGTCAGGACGCTGATGCCGTTGTCCGAGACATCCTTGCCTGTCAAACGGTCCGCCAGAATGCGCGCTCCCTCGAGCGTGCGCTCCATGCGATCCTTGAATGCCGGCGTACCTGCGATCTTGAATGCGACTGCCTTCGCGGCCACCACATGCATCAATGGGCCACCCTGCTCGCCGGGGAAGACTGCGGAATTGATTTTCTTCGCATATTCCTTCTTGGCAAGAATGAAGCCGGACCGAGGGCCACCAAGGGTCTTGTGGGCCGTTGACGAGACAACATCCGCATAGGGGATCGGGCTTGGATGCAGGCCGGTTGCGACAAGGCCTGCGAAATGGGCCATGTCGACCCAGAACTTCGCACCGACCTCGTCGGCGATCTCCTTCATCGCCTTGAAGTCCTCGATGCGTGGATACGCGCTCCAGCCGCCGATGATCATCGCCGGATGCGTTTCCAATGCCCGCTGACGAATGATCTCTGGATCTATCAGGAAGGTGTCGGGATTGACCCCATATGACTCCGCATGATAGAAACGCCCCGAGAAGTTGATTTTCATGCCATGCGTCAAATGGCCTCCGTGCGACAGCGCAAGTCCGAGAATGGTATCGCCCGGATTGACGAGGGTCTGATACACGGCCGCGTTCGCCTGCGCGCCTGAGTGAGGCTGAACGTTGGCGAACTCGGCATGGAACAGTTCCTTCGCGCGATCCCGTGCGATGGTCTCGACCTTGTCGACCTCCTCGCATCCGCCATAGTAGCGACGTCCCGGGTATCCTTCGGCATATTTGTTCGTCAGAACAGAACCCTGGGCCTGCAGGACGGACCTTGGGACGAAGTTCTCGGAGGCGATCATCTCCAACCCACCCTGCTGACGATGAAGTTCGGCATCCAGGATCCCTGCGATTTCAGGATCGCTTTGCGAGATCGGAGCGTTGAACGTATCGGTTGGAGTTTGCGCGTGGACTTCTTGCACCATAGGTGTCCCCCTTAAGCGGATTTTGCGTTATCGATGGCATGTTCCCTCCATGGCACCGACGTGTCGAGGTCAGTGTAGCGCCGGAAGATGTCGTGAGAAGAAACGGATTTCGCATCATGGAAAGTGACCGGCCGGCCACGGCCTCTGCCCGACTCCGAGCCGCACGTGACCGGATGCATCGGGAAACGGGGCAAAACTCGCAATTGCGACATGGCATCCCTCAATCCTTGCCTAGAGAGGCCGTTAGACTGGAACCGTCTGGATAATTCAGACGAAGACAGATCAGGATTGTTGAGGATTCGACCGTGAACACTTTTCATAGCACGCGAGGCATCGCTGACCAGCTCACTTCAAAGCAGGCGATCAGGAAGGGCATCGCCAGCGACGGCGGACTGTTCGTTTCCGATTCGCTGGGAGATGTTCAGATCGACCTGGATACGATAACGGACAAGTCCTATCAGGACATTGCGCGGATCGTGCTCGGCGCACTGCTGCCAGACTTCACGCAGACCGAACTTGCCGAATGCGTCGGCGGCGCGTATGGACCGAAGTGGACGGACTCCGGCATCACCCCGCTGAAGCCTCTTGCAGACGACTACGTTCTCGAACTCTTCCACGGCCCGACCAGCGCGTTCAAGGATGTCGCGCTGCAGATGCTCCCCCGTCTGATGTCAAAGACCAACGCGGCGCCCAATGAGAATGATGCCCAGGATGCCAAGGCACGCCCAGAGGACGTGCCAGCCGACACGCAGGAACGCATCATGATTCTGACCGCTACGTCAGGAGACACTGGAAAGGCGGCACTCGCGGGCTTCGCAGATGCCCCGAACACGGCAATAACCGTGTTCTATCCTCAGGGACAGGTCAGTCCGATTCAGCAGCTGCAGATGACCACCCAGCTGGGAGGCAACGTTGCCGTATGCGCGGTGAAGGGCAACTTCGACGATGCCCAGAGCGCAGTCAAGGATATCTTCGCGGATCGCGAACTCGCACGGTCCTTGCATGCCGATTCGAGAACCGTTCTCTCTTCGGCGAATTCCATCAACATCGGACGACTCTTCCCACAGGTGGTCTATTACTTCGTCGCCTATGCGCGTCTGCTGACCGATCAGGTCATCAACGTCGGGGACGAGGTGGAATTCTGCGTTCCCACCGGCAATTTCGGTGACGTTCTTGCCGGATATTATGCCAAGCGCATGGGTCTTCCCGTTTCCAAGCTCATCGTGGCCAGCGACACAAACAACGTGCTCTGCGACTTCCTCACCACCGGAGTCTATGACCGCAACCGTCCGTTCTACACGACCAATTCCCCGAGCATGGACATTCTCATATCCTCGAATCTTGAACGCATGCTCTATTACATGTCAGATGGTGACACCGAGCTCATATCCTCGCTGATGAAGGATTTGAAGGAGACCGGCCGATTCGAGGTTCCGGCAGGTCTGAGGAGCGCCATCGATGAGATCTTCTCATGCGGATGGGCAAGCGAAAGCCAGGTGAAATCGGCGATCCATGACTGCTGGGAGCAGCATCATTATCTGATCGATCCCCACACTGCATGCGGATATCACGTGATGAACGGTGTCGAGGCCGATCCCCTGACTCCTCGAATCCTGCTCTCCACGGCGAGCCCCTACAAGTTCCCACGCGCAGTCGGAGAGTCATTGCAGCTGAGTCTGCCCGACAATGACTTCCAATGCATGGATGCCGTAGCCGACGCCACAGGCACCACCCCACCCAGCCAGTTGCGCTTCCTGGAGACCGCACCCGTTCGGTTCAAGGATGTCATACCCATCGAAGGCATGAAGGACTTCGTCCGCAAGGCCGCGAAGAAGGCAGACCTCTAGACTTCCTTCCACCACGCCGGCACGGATTCGATGCCGAATTCCGTGCTGGGCTGCAGATCCGTCAGAATCCCAGTCCGGAATGCCGTCGCTTCAAGGCAGGTCCTCGATCATGAGCCTCGCTCAAGTCAACAACGTGCTCAGCTCCACGACTGTGCTCAATTCCACAATCCGCTCAGTTCCACGACTGACATGAAGCGCATGTCATCGCATGGATCCTTCGGCCTCATGACGTTCCCAGCCCGGCTTCCAGCTGAGCTGCATGTCATACGCGCTGTTCCAGAACATGTATTCATGCTCCACTCCGGTGACGAACACATCGATGAGCCGATCCATGCCAACATCGGATATGCCCGCGGCAAGTCTGTCTATCGTCTGCAGCAGCCACACGGAACTCTGCCAGAATTCTTCCGAGGAATACATATCGACCCAGGTCCTGTATGGGTTTGCTGCCAGCGCATCTCCGGTTTCGAGGCTGATGCGGGTCCCGTAGTCGGCATAGACCCATGCGCACGGCAGGACTGCGACGAGAATGTCCAGCACCGGCCTTGAGTAGGCGATCGCAAGGATATTCGATGTGTAGGCTCGGGCGAATGCCGACTGTCTGGCGCTTCGGATCTCGTCTGCGCCAATGCCATACTGCCTTGCGTATACCTCGTGGACCGAGCTGCGTTCCTTCGCGATTGCACTCAGGATCCCAACCATGTGCTCGGCGACCTCCTCATCATCGGTCTTCGACAGGATCAGGGCATGCACCTTCGCATAGTCGTTGAGATAGAGGTAATCCTGAAGCATATAGAAGGTGAAGCGGGAGCGCGAGAGTCCGCCGCTTCGAAGATCTCGAATGAACGGCTGGCAGTAGCCTTCCTCCCAGACCTGCCTGGCGGCATCGTAGAGGCGCGTCGCAATCGCGCAATCGGGAAGGTTCCTGATCGGCGTGCTGAAATCAGCGAAGTGCTCGATGCCCTTCAGCGAGGCGGTTGGTGTTTCATCGGCCTTGCAGGCCGTGACGGACGTTACGGCCTTGGCAGCCTTGGCAGGCTTGGCGGCATTCGTATCCGATTTGGCGAAGGCTTCGCCTGATGGTGCTGCATATGACATGGAAATCCCTTGGATAAGATATTGATGCTTATAGAATGTTTGGCGCATCGGAAAAATCCCTCAATGTGCCGGTGGCAATCTGCCCGATGCTCGTCCAGTCTTTGTCCGACGAGGCATCGTACATTGCCCAGGCGTTCATGCCCACTGACCGAGCTGAGCGGATACCGGGCAGAATGTCTTCGAAGACCGTGCAGGACTCGGGTCTGACCCCAAGCCTTGTTGCCGCGAGCAGATAGATGTCGGCATGTTCCTTGCCCTTGCCGTTGTCATCGCCCGCGCTGCATTGAATATGGAAATATGGCTTCAGACCTGCGTGCTCCAATGCCGGCTCTCTCAGGCTTGCAGGAAGCGTGGTGGCGATTGCGAGTCTGGCTCCGGTCTCATGTAGATGGCGTACATACGAAAGCGCATGCGGCTTGGGAACGACGGTATGCGCGTATTCATAGGCTGCCATGCGATTCCATATCGCCATCAGCTCCTCAGCAGTGTCAGGAAGGTCGAAGCGTTTCTTCGCATATTCGGCAATCTCCCGGAACTGCATCGCAGCGACCGCCGTGGAGAAGTCGTCGGGGCACCGAATGCCACGCTCCCTGAAGAACCGCGCGTCCATGGCATCCCACACTCCCATGGAATCGAGCAAGGTGCCGTCAAGGTCGAAGATCGCCGCCTTCCCCTCGTTGGGCAAGGTCGGTCCAGAAACGGACTTCGACGCGTCTGACCGCTCCGGGGTGGAATCGGCCGTGAAAGAACTCGCTGCGATGCTCGAGGATGTCTCCTCGGTCATTCTGGATCTGCCCTGCATGGTCTCTCCTTGACATAGCCTGCTGCATTACTGCCATCTTCGCGGGCAGTAATTGAGAAGTGATTGAAATTGGACGAGGCGCTCACTGATGACTGGTTCGTCTACTCGCCGTCCACGTCCCGGCTGGGACTGCCGCCGACCACGGAATCCTTAAGACCATGCTCGTATACATCCCAGAAATGGTTGGTGGGCCCGTTTCCCCTGCCCAGCATGAGCGCGTGCTCTATCGCTACGGTCACATAGCGCTTCGCCCGGGCAATCGCCTGGTTCCGCCCATATCCGAGCGCGAGTTGCGCAGCGATCGCCGAGGAATAGGTGCATCCGGTCCCATGGGTGTTCTTGGTGGGTATGCGCGCAGTCGTGAATTCGTGGAATCCTTCGCCGTCGAACAGAATGTCCTTGGCGTCGCCTTGGGCGTGGCCGCCCTTGACCAGCACGCTTCTGCACCCCATCTTCTGTATGAGCCGAGCGGCCTCTCGCTGGGAATCCAGGTCATCGATGCCGATGCCGCAGATTCTTTCGGCCTCAGGTATGTTGGGCGTCAGCACATCGGCATGGGGAATGACCGTATCGATCAGCGTATCGATGCAGTCCGGATCCATGAGGGCGGCGCCGTTCTTGGCATACATGACCGGATCGATCACCACATGCTCCGGCCTGTATTGGTCGAGCTTGTCAGCGACCGCATGCATGATTTGCGGGCTGTCGAGCATGCCGATCTTGACGGCCCTTGGCACGATGTCCTCGAACACGGCATCGATCTGATCCCTGATGATCTTCACATCGATGTTCTGGACGCTGATGACCCTCGCCGTATTCTCCGCGACGACCGATGTGATTACGGATTCCGCATAGACGCCATTGGCACTCATGGCCTTCACATCTGCCTGCACTCCGGCACCGCCAGAGCAGTCAGATCCTGCGATCGTCAGCACGGGAACCAAATGCGTTCCCTCATACGAGGCCATCACCGGGCCTTGCCCGGCTGCCTCTGGATTATTGATTCGTTCCGTGGCGTTCTCCACCATCGTTCCTCCCTACGCTGGTATTAACCAACAGGTTCTAAGGGTCAGGCACATGCCTATCTCAACTCGAAATGAGTTCCCCTGCAACTTGCGACGCTTCGAAGCTAACCCGCGACACAGACAAGACTGCGAGGCCTAGGAATCGTCGCTTCACCGACGCAAGGTGGAATCAAGCCTTCCGCTGGTCAGCTCTGCGGCCCTGCCATGGGAAGAATCACGCCGGAAACCATCAGGATCGCAACCAGTACGGCGACGACGATTCGATAGATGGCGAAGCCCTTGTACGAGAATGTCGAAATGATCTTGAGGAATGCGATGATGACCATGTACCCGACGATGAAACTCACGAGAGTCGCGCAAATCGTGGCACCCCAGCCAGGGAATCCAGGTTCGGAGGATGCGTCGCCCAAGGCCTTGACGGTTTCCAGGACCGCGGCGCCGAACACGGCAGGAATAGCCATGAGGAAGCTGACTCTGGCAGCCGCCTCGCGCGTATACCCCATGGCGCGGCCGAAGGTGATCGTACCGCCTGACCGCGAAACGCCTGGGATAAGGGCAAGCATCTGTCCAAGTCCGAAGATCGCGGCTTCCTTCATGTTCATGTCATCAAGAGTCTTGATCTGCCTGCTTTTCGCATCGAAGTACCACAGCAGCAGGCCGAATATGATGAGCACGGAAACCGTGATCCACAGATTGCGAAGACTCGTCTCGATGCGCTTTTGGAACAGCACCCCTGCGATCACTATCGGCAGGGTGCCCACGATGATGTACCAGCCCATGGAGGCATCCTTGTCGCCAGACCCAAGACGGCTGTGCATGTCCTTGCCATTGGTGCCGATAAGGCAGCGGTACCAATGGGAGAGAATCCTTGCAATGTCATGACGGAAATACAGCAGAACCGCGGATTCCGTGCCTATCTGAATGATTGCGGTGAAGGCGGCTCCTGGATCGTCTCCGAGAAGAGCTCCAATGATGCGGATGTGCGCACTTGAAGAAACAGGCAGGAATTCAGTCAATCCCTGAATGATGCCGAAAAAAATCGCTTCGAAGAAATTCATAAAGCCTCGTATTGCTGATTGACGAATATGGACATTCCAAATCAAAAGGATACATATACCGCAGGCAATGCGTCCTCATGGGCTCATTGTCGCGCAGAATGCCCACAATGAACGTAAGAATACTACCAAGGAGGTTCCAATATGGCGACATATCGCAAAAGCCGCGCGCATGCTCCGGCCGGCTTCTTTGAATGCGAGGGAAAGGGCCTGAAATGGCTGGGAGAGGCACAATCCCAAGGCGGGCCCCGTGTGGTCGACGTGTATGACTGGGGCAGGGACTATCTCGACATCGAGCGTGTCGACTCAACCTCGCCGACTCCCAAGGCCGCGTACGACTTTGGCGCTGCGCTGGCACACATGCACGACGCAGGTGCCGACCATTTCGGCTCGGCTCCCCGCGACTACTCAGGAACCTGCTACTTCGGACCATTGCAGGATCCGGTTCCGATGGACACTGGCTCCTGGGACACTCCTGCAGAGTACTATGCCGAAGGCCGTCTGCTCCCGATGGTTCGCATGGGCATCGACCGCAGGGCTCTCAACGAGAGCGACCTGCGCCTGACCGAAGAGATCGTCGAGGCTCTTCCCGATCTTCTGGGAGCGGCCAAGGATGACGGTCCATCCCGCGTGCACGGTGACCTATGGAGTGGGAATCTGATGTGGACGGCAGATGGCGGAGAAACGCAAGCGGTTCTGATCGATCCTGCGGCTCACGGAGGTCATCGCGAAGAGGACCTCGCGATGCTGCATCTTTTCGGCGCCTCGTACCTCGAACAGATCGTCGACGGATATCAGTCAGTGCATCGGCTGGCATCCGGTTTCCAGCAGAGATACACCTTGTGGCAGCTCTATCCCATAGCCGGCCACTGCGTGTTCTTCGGCGGTGGCTATGTGAGCGAGTATCGCTCCATGTGCCGTTCGCTGCTTGGACAGCTCCGATGACCCGCTGGCTTCTGCGACCATTGTTCTACGTCGGGAACTGAGGTTGCCGAGTTTTGCGGCAATTTCACAGTAATGGGCATAAATTCTGGCTGATTTTCAAGTGAAAACGGCAGAAAATCAGGAATGAAGCCACACACTTGCCGCAAAACTCGCAATCTCATCAGTTTTCATGCCTGTGATGGCCTCTCTGCGGCAAAACTCAGCCGAGGGCGTCCTTGATTCGGCCGAAGAGTCCCTTGCGGCCCTTTGGCTTCGGACGCGATCTTCCGGTGGTGTGGTGGGCATCCGCATCGTGAAGCTTCGCGAATTCCATCATCAGCTTCTCTTCCCTATCGCTGAGCTTGGTCGGCGTGTCGACGACCATGTGGGCAACCAGGTTCCCACGCTCACTCTGGGCCCGCAGCTTCGTGACGCCAAGCCCCTTCAAGGCAATCGCATCCTCGGATTGGCATCCTGTCGGAATGCTGAGCGTCTTCTTGCCATCGAAGGTATCAATGTCGATGTCGTGGCCGAGAACTGCCCAGCTCATTGGAATCTGAATCCAGCAGTGCAGGTCGTCGCCGTCCCTGGTGTATTGAGGGTCCGGATTCACCGAGACATCGATGTAGAGGTCCCCAGCCGCTCCACCGCCTTCTCCGACCTCACCCTGAGAGGCAAGGCGGAGTCTGGAGTCATCGGTGATGCCCGCAGGTATGGTGACTCCCACATTGCGCTTGGTCTGTACGCGACCATGCCCCATGCATGTCTGGCACGGGTGCTCGATGATCGTGCCATGCCCCTCGCAACGATCGCAGGGCGCTGAGGTCATCATCTGCCCAAGCATCGTGCGAACGACCTTCTGCCTGAATCCCTGACCCTTGCAGTCCGGACAGGTAACTGGCTTCTCTCCGTTTCGGGTGCCTGCGCCACCGCAATCAGGGCACAGCCCATATGTATGAATCGAGGTATGCGCCACTCCCCCGAATATCGCGGTCTTCAAATCAATGCTGACGTGCGACAGGGCATCTCGGCCGGGCTGCGTGCGAGGAATGGGACCCTGGCCCGCAGATCCGAATCCGCCGCCGAAGAACTGCCCGAATATGTCTCCGAACCCATCGAACCCCTGCGCACCCTGGGCGAAGCTGGATGCCTGAGGATTGTTCGGATCGACACCTTGGTCGTACATCTGCTTCTTCTGCGGATCGGACAGCACGTCGTATGCGTTGTTGACTTCCTTGAACTTATCCTCGAACTCAGGTCCTGCGATGTCAGGATGATACTTGCGACTCATCTTCCTGTAGGCTCGCTTGATCTCGTCTTCGCTCGCCTCGCGGGTTACGCCAAGGACCTCGTAATAATCTGCCACTGGTGATTCTTTCTCTGTGCTTGCCGTGCAATTGTCTCATATGGCCGAACCGACCCCAAGAACTCACAAGAACTAAGGTGTGGAACCTTCGTTCCCACTCTCCTGAGCAATGCATGCCGTCAGGTATCGTGCCACCGCCTGGACTGCTGCGATCGTCGCTGCATAATCCATATGCGTGGGACCTATGGAACCTATGAAAGCCACTGGTTCCGACGTTGCCGCCCCGGATATTCCAGATGCACCAGCTGCCCCGGATTCCGGGCGCGTCCGCTCCGAGCCAGTCGCATCGACCGCGCCGTCACCACCGATTCCTCCATGCGAGAGGGAGGGGAGGGAATCTGTGTCCATATCCGTTGCCATGTCTGAACCCGACCTGTGAAGGGCATGCGGCGAAGCCGCGGCATCATCGGTCATCGGTCGAGCCATGCGCCCGTATCCACTGGTGACGACGGCGGCATGGATCAAGCCGGGAGTATGGGTCTCCGAACCTATGGCCACGCTGACTCCGTGAGACTGCCGGACCTCACTGAGTGCACTCATCAGTCTCATGAGCACGACCTGTTCCTCCAGCGCATCGAACAACGGAGCGAGTTCACTCATGTCAAAGGTTTGGCGATGCGTCAGCTGAGAGGTTCCTGCCATATAGAGCTTGCTGGATTGCTCCTCGCCTGCCATGTCTTCGAATATCTCAGCCAGCCGAGCCACGAGTGGCCGTATCTGCCGAAAGGCGCCGGACAGCGACATCGTCCGCAGAAACTCGCCTGTCCCAGACAGGGAGAAGCCCTGGCACTGCTCGTTGACCACATCCCCCAGCCGTTCGATGAGTTCCTGGGACGGAGCCTGGGAACACCGCAGGGTCCGCTGGACGACACTGCCGGTGTCGGTGATTACCACAGCCAGAAGCATCATTGGCGCGAGTGGAACGATCTCGACCCTTCTCAGCACCGATTTCGCAAGCGAGGGCGATGCCACGATCGCGACCTGTCCGGTGACCTGAGCGAGCAGCTGAGCGGCCCTGTGCAAGGTATCCTCCAGGCTCACCGAGCCGGACAGGAAGCCATCGATGCCACGACGCTGAGCGCGTGTGAGAGGAACGATCCTTGCAAGTCTGTCGACGAAATAGCGGTATCCCTTCTCCGTCGGAATCCGGCCGGCGGAGGTATGCGGCTGAACGAGGAATCCCTCGTCCTCCAACGCAGACATGTCATTGCGCACGGTCGCGGAGCTGACACCCAGATCATGCGACTTCGTCAGCGAACCGGAACCAACAGGCTCCTGGGAGCGAATGTAGTCCTCGACCACTGCCCGCAGAACAAGCATCCTTCTCGTATTCGTCATGCTCGCCTCCTCATCAGCGGTCCTACGGTCTGTGCAGATTCGTGCCTTTCCTTCCCTGGCCAGCACATACGAAAGTTCAGGCGGTGCACGAATTCAATAGCAGTATATGAAGTATTAGCACTCGCCGTGGAAGACTGCTAATTACTTCGTTGACAGCTAAGACGCCGGAAGGGGACGCCTGTCACGCTGCAAGACACACGAAACCTTGCCTTATGTGTCGTCTGCGAAAGCTAGCATGGGAGAGCAATGTGAGGGTCGCATTCGCATTGGGCACCTGCCAGATGCGAGGCCCACTAATTGGAAGGAAAGTTGATCACATATGACCGATTTTAAGTGGTCTGAGCTGGACGACCGCGCAGTCAAGATGGCAAAGGTCCTCTCTGCGGACGCGGTTGAAAAAGCAGGAAGCGGCCATCCCGGCTCCCCAATATCTCTGGCTCCAATCGCCTACACGCTCTACCAGCATTTCATCAAGCATGATCCGAATGACCCGAAGTGGGCAGGACGTGATCGTTTCATTCTCTCAGGCGGACATGCGTCGCTGACTGAATACGTCCAGCTGTTCTTCTCCGGCTATGGCCTGACCTTGGATGACCTGAAGAAGTTCCGCACCGCCGGAACCCGCACCCCCGGTCACCCGGAATACGGCTTGACGCCAGGAATCGAAATGACGACCGGTCCTCTTGGACAGGGTCTTGCCTCGGCTGTCGGCTTCGCATACGGCCAGCGCTTCCAGCGCGGTCTGCTCGATCCCGATGCTCCTGCAGGCACCTCTCCATTCGACCATAAGGTATGGGTCATCTGTGGCGAAGGCGACGTCGAAGAGGGCGTCTCGTCAGAGGCCAGCTCACTCGCCGGCAATCAGGAACTCGGCAACCTCACCGTCATCTTCGATGCCAACCACATCCAGATCGAAGGCGACACCAAGCTCGCGTTCGGCGAAGACATTCTCAAGCGCTATGAAGCCTACGGCTGGTACACCGATGAATTCAGCTTCATTCAGCCAGACGGAACCTACAAGGAAGACACCGAAGGCTTCGCCAAGGTCCTTGAAAAGGCAGAGGCAGTCACTGACCGCCCGAAGTTCATCAAGGTTGACTCGCTTATCGCATGGCCAACCCCAGGCAAGACCAATGACCCATCTTCTCATGGCTCGAAGCTCGGCAGCGAAGCTGTGGCCGGTCTCAAGAAGGTTCTCGGATACGATCCAGACAAGAGCTTCGAGGTTGACGAAGAGGCTCTTGCACACGCTCGCGAGGTCGCTCAGCGTGGTCTCGATGCTCATGCGCAGTGGGACGAGAAGTTTGAGGCTTGGAGAAACGCAAATCCGGACAAGGCAGCTCTCTACGATCGAATTCGCGAAGGCAAGCTTCCCGAGGAGTTCGACAAGGCGATCGATGAACTCGTCGACAAGTTCGAGACCGGTTCAAAGGTAGCGACACGCAAGGCTTCCGGTGCGGTCATCAATGCCATCGCAGCCGTCATGCCCGAGCTTTGGGGCGGTTCCGCCGATCTCGGCGGTTCCAACAACACCAACATCAAGGGTGCCGCCTCATTCATTCCCGCCAAGGATGCAACGGTTCAGTGGCCTGACGCCAACGAATATGGCCGTCAGCTCCACTTCGGCGTCCGTGAGTTCGCGATGGGTGCCATCACCAATGGCATTCTTCTCGGTTCCGACACCCGTCCGTTCAATGGCACCTTCTTCCAGTTCTCTGACTATGAGCGCCCTGCGGTTCGTCTCGCAGCCCTCATGGAGATTCCAAACCTCTACATCTGGACCCACGATTCCGTGGCTCTCGGTGAAGATGGTCCTACTCACCAGCCAATCGAGCATCTTGCAGCGGTTCGAGGCATTCCTCAGCTCGAAGTCGTCCGTCCAGCAGACGAGTATGAGACAGCGGAAGCCTATCGTTACTTCTTCGAGAAGGACAACACCTTCCCAACCGCTCTGATCCTCACCCGCCAAGGCGTCCCGACACTTGAGGAGACCAAGGCTAAGGCACGCGATGGCGTTCGTCGCGGCGCCTACGTTCTGGTCGACACTGACGGTGAGCCTGACGTGCTGATCATGGGTACCGGTTCCGAGGTCCAGCATGCCGTTGCAGCCGCCAAGTCTCTCGCAGACGAAGGCGTGAAGGCACGCGTCATCTCGGTCCCATCCATGGAATGGTTCGAAGAGCAGCCAGAGGAATATCGCGAAGAGATTCTTCCAGCGGACGTGAAGGCTCGAGTATCCGTCGAAGCCGGCATCGCGATGCCTTGGTACAAGTACCTCGGCACGTATGGCAAGCCCGTCTCGATCGAGAGCTTCGGCCTGCAGGGTGACGGAGACGAGAACATGCGCGATCTTGGCATTACAGCCGAGCACGTCGAGGATGCCGCAAAGGCTTCCATCGCAGCTGTCCAGGCAGCCAAGTGATTCAAGAATGTTGATGCTGGGGAGTGCGTCGGCTGACGAAGGTCAGACAGCCCACTCCCCTGCATGAATGCAGATGTTTGAAGGAAATTGTTAAGGAGCAGTAATGGCAGAAAATGAAAACACGCAGCGTACGAGCGATTCAGGCGTTTCGATCTGGCTCGACGATCTGAGCCGTACACGCATCGAATCAGGCAGCTTGCAGAAGCTCATCGCCAAGAAGAACGTCGTTGGCGTAACCACCAACCCATCCATCTTCCAGAAGGCCCTGAGCCAGGTCGGCCCATACGACGCACAGCTCAAGGAACTCGGCAAGGTAGACGTCGAGACCGCAGTGCGCGAACTGACCACAACCGATGTCCGCAATGCCACCGATATCTTCGCTGACGTCGCCAAGAGCACCGACTATGTCGATGGCCGCGTTTCCATCGAGGTCGATCCACGCTTTGCTCATGACACCGCAAAGACCGAGAAGCAGGCAGTCGAACTGTGGGAAAAGGTAGATCGTCCTAACGCAATGATCAAGATTCCTGCAACTCTTGAGGGTCTCCCAGCGATCACTTCAACGCTCGCCAAGGGCATTTCAGTGAATGTGACTCTGATCTTCTCCCTCGAGCGTTACCTGCAGGTCGCCGATGCCTTCATCGAAGGCATCGCACAGGCCGACAAGAATGGCCATGACCTGAGCCACATGGGTTCAGTCGCCTCATTCTTCGTCTCCCGCGTCGATACCGCCGTTGACAAGCTTCTCGAAGCCAATGGCTCCGACGAGGCCAAGGCACTCGAAGGCAAGGCAGCCGTTGCAAACGCTCGCCTCGCTTACGAGCTCTTCGAAAAGAAGTTCGCCGAGGATCCACGTTGGGCCGATCTCGAGGCCAAGGGTGCCAAGAAGCAGCGTCCTCTGTGGGCTTCGACCGGTACCAAGAACCCTGCATACTCTGATTGCAAGTATGTCGACGAGCTCGTCGCCAAGGACATCGTGAACACCATGCCTGAGAAGACGCTTGACGCCCTCGCAGCGCACGGTGATGGCAAGCCTTCCATCGTAGATACCTATGAGGAAAGCCACGAAGTCATGAACAAGCTCGCCGAGCTTGGCATCAGCATCAAGGAAGTCACCGACAAGCTTGAGGCCGATGGCGTCGCCGCGTTCATCAAGTCCTGGGACTCCGTCCTCAGCGACGTTCAGTCCGGCATCGATCGCGTGAACGCCTGATACGACCTGATCGCCTGGCGATTCGATTCAAATGCATGCACTGGTTCATTCCGGTGCATGCATTTTTTCTTTGCTCTCATCCGAGCCAAGCCGATCTGAAAGCCTGACAGGATATGCGCGCGATGCAGCGCGCATGCCGCTCCCCTCGAATGTATGCTTCGCCGTGTAGACTCTTGCGAGTCTTCCAAGCCACAGTGCTGCACTGCAGGCGCATCGTCGTCGATGACGCTCGGAGTATGCAACCCACACCAATACAGAAAGGCCCTCGCGGTACGCCTATGTACTCTCTGCTTCTGTCCATCATCTACATCGCATTCGTCAGTCTTGGACTTCCTGATTCTCTCGTCGGCGCCGGCTGGCCAGTGATGCATGCGGACCTGGGCGTCCCGGTCTCGTGTGCGGGCATGCTGACCATGATCATTGCGGCCTGCACCATCCTTTCCAGCCTCGCCTCGGAAAGACTTACCCGACGCTTCGGAGCCGGTATGGTGACAGCCTTCAGCGTCGGACTCACTGCAGCAGCGCTTATGGGCTTCTCCACCTCGCATTCCTTCCTCGTTCTGTGTCTGTGGGCGATTCCTTACGGACTTGGCGCTGGTGCGGTCGATGCCGCACTCAACAACTATGTCGCCCTGCACTATGCTGCTCGTCATATGAACTGGCTGCATAGCTTCTGGGGACTGGGAGCCTCGATAAGCCCATTCATCATGAGCTTCGCCCTATCAACTGATCTGGGCTGGCCGAGGGCATACCGCATCATCGGACTCATTCAGGCAGTGCTCACGGTGTGCTTGCTGGCAAGCCTTCCACTGTGGAAGAAGGTTAATCCTGAACCCCCAAGAAGGTCCTCGATCTCAAAGGAATCAACGTCGTCGGATGCTTCGAAGGCAGATTCCACGCACCGGCCGGACGAACATGTTACGCTCATGCAGGCTGTCCGAATCCCCGGCGTGATACCAGTGCTCCTGGCGTTCTTTGCATACTGCGGATTGGAGGCGACATCCATGCTCTGGTCGTCCACGTATCTTGTGTCCAGCCGCGGAGTCGATGCAGCGACGGCAGCGGCATTCGCTTCACTATTTCTGCTGGGAATCACCGTTGGACGCTTTCTGGCTGGCTTCTTCGCCGATAGGATCGGAGATAGGCTGCTTATCCGATACGGCTTCGCAACCGTCGCCGCAGGTGCCGTCATGATCGCGCTACCAATCCAGACCACGGTTCTTGCTCTCGCCGGTCTTATGATCGCAGGGCTTGGTTCCGCCCCAATCTATCCTGCCATCATCCATTCGACGCCACTGCATTTCGGCGAAGGTAACTCTCAGGCGATCATCGGCATCGAAATGGCGTCGGCCTATGTCGGTTCGACTCTGGCACCCCCACTGTTCGGAGCGCTTTCGGCGTGGTTGGGAATGTGGCTGTTCCCGATCTACATAGCTCTGTTCGTCGCTCTGGGCTTGGCGATGTCCGAATCCCTCAACCGAATCAAGCGTCGATCGGCAGTTCGGAAAGACTAACGTCCGAGCTTCGGCTGACAGCAGCTGTCAGGAGACAGACGGCGAGCGGCATGACCTTGTAGCATAAACACTGTCACAAGCACAGTCATAGACACAGCGACACCACCCTCGGATTCGATGCGGTTCAGCAATGACTGAACCCCGGCTATCCTGCCGGGGTTCAGTGTAAAGGACTGGTTCAAGGTCTGCCATAGCTCTCAATCGAATGCTGGGAGAGCATCGGAAAGCACCTTGGTTCTTGGATCTAGGATTGTAAGGCCTATGGGTCTTAAGGCTTTAGGATCCTAGATAAGGCCGAAGCGCTTCATCACGCCAAGCGCGATGATGATCACGACCCATGTGATGGCGACGATGACGGTAAGTCTGTTAAGGTTCTTCTCTGCAACGCCTGAAGTACCGGCATTGGAACTGATGCCGCCGCCGAACATATCGGAGAGACCACCGCCCTTGCCCTTATGCATGAGAATGAGCAAAGTCAACAGAATGCTGGCAATAACCACGATGGCTTGCAAAACAATCTTCAGTATGGTCACGTGAACCTCCACCTTTAATCAACTAGAACAACAATACAGCATGCTCGGGAATAAAACCCGTGAAATCATTCACGAGCAGCGACTTTTTCAGCTATTCGTGCGATATTGGCGAATTCAGCGACATCCAGGGAGGCTCCTCCGACCAGGAAGCCGTCGACATCCTGCTCTCCGAGCAACTGTGCGGCATTCTTGGCGGTGACCGAACCACCATAGATGATGCGGACGGACTGAGCGACATGCGTGCCGAAGGTCAACCGGATATGATCCCGAATCGCCCGCGCAGCATCCTGCGCCGATTCTGGAGTGGCGACCATGCCGCTGCCTATGGCCCACACAGGTTCATAGCCTATGATCAGTCTCTTTGTCTCGTCCTCGGACAGATCGCGGGTCACATCATGGACCTGACCGACTGCGAATTCGAGCTCAATGCCCTGCCGACGTTCCTCGAAGCTCTCCCCCACGCATAGTATCGGCTGCATTCCGGCTGCGAGCACCGCCCTCACCTGATCGACGATGTTCGCGTCATCTTCAGGGTGATACTTCCTGCGCTCTGAATGGCCGACGATCACATATGAGCAGCCGAGATGCGCTATCATGTCCGCCGAGACATCACCGGTGAACGCCCCCTGGGAGGTCACGGAAACGGCCTGAGCGCCATATTTCAGATGCAGATTGTCTGCCTCGACGAGCACCTGCACGCTTCTCAGCGATGTGAATGAAGGGAACAGGGCGACTTCGCACCGTTTATAGTCAAAATGGGCGTCTCGCAAGGTCCAGGCAAGCTTCTGCACGAAATAGGTAGCCTCGAGGTGGTCGAAGTTCATCTTCCAATTGCCTGCCACCAGTGGTTTGCGTGCCATCGCCGCAGCCTTCCTTCCGGTCAAGATCGGTAACGCTCAAGTGTAGGGCGCTGATATGAACGAAACGGACGCAACCGTGTTCGATCGCGTCCGATTCGTGGCGGGATTCCTGCTTACTCGAGAACCTTGAGTCCAGGAAGTTCCTTGCCTTCGAGGAACTCCAACGAGGCACCGCCACCGGTTGAGATGTGCGAGAAGCCATCCTCCGGGAAACCGAGATTGCGCACTGCAGAGGCTGAATCGCCGCCGCCGACGATGGTGAAGGCACCAGCCTTGGTCGCATCAACGAGCCCCTGTGCGACAGCCTTGGTACCTGCTGCGAATGCCGGGAACTCGAATACGCCCATGGGTCCGTTCCATACGACCGTCTTGGAATCGACGATCTTGTCGTGGAAGAGCTTCTGCGAATCCGGACCGATGTCCAGACCCATCTTGTCCGCTGGAATTGAATCGGCAGCGACCGTGGTGTGCGGTGAATCCGCCGCGAACTTGTCTGCAACGACGATATCGGTCGGCAGAACGAGCTCAACCCCATTCTGCTTCGCTTCTTCGATATATCCCTTGACGACGTCGATCTGATCCTCTTCCAAGAGGGAAGTTCCGACTTCGTAGCCCTGAGCCTTGAGGAATGTATAGACCATGCCACCGCCGATGATGAGACGGTTTGCATTGCCCAGCAGATTCTTGATGACGCCAAGCTTGTCGGAAACCTTCGATCCGCCAAGTACGACCGTCAAAGGACGCTCGGGGTTGACCGTTGCATGCGAAAGTGCCTTGACTTCCTTCTCGACCAACAGACCTGCCGCCGATGGAAGATCTGCTGCGACGTCGTAGTTCGAGCCCTGTGCACGATGGACGACGCCAAAGCCGTCGGAGACGAATACTTCACCGAGAGCTGCGATCTTCTTGGCATAGGCGGCACGGCCAGCCTCGTCCTTGCTGGTCTCTTCAGGATTGAAACGAACATTCTCGAGCAACAGCACGTCGCCGTCCTTGAGCGCTGCAACCTTGCTCTGGGCATCCTCGCCATAGGTGTCCGATGCCAGCGGAACTTCGATGCCGAGCAGCTCGCCGAGACGCTTGGCGACGGGGGCCAGGCTCAGCTCAGGAACGACCTTGCCCTTTGGACGGCCAAGATGTGCCATCACAATGACCTTGGCGCCATCCTTGCGAAGGGTTTCGATAGTCGGCAGAGCGGCCTTGATACGCCCATCATCAGTGATGTCAGTGCCTTTGAGCGGAACGTTGAAATCAGCTCGAACCAGAACACGCTTGCCTTGCAGATCTCCAAGGTCCTTGAGTGTCTTCATAAACTATCCTTTCTCGCCGTGCTCATCGAAATCGCCTTATACCAACGATTCCGCCTCACGCACGAACAGTGGTTTACATCGCATAACAGTTCACAGACTACAAGGGGCAACGAACAATGCACCCGCACATTCCCCAGTCTGAATGTTGCGTCGAATGGACGAGACGCAGCCGGAAAATCAATGCTTCTGCGCCAAACGTTCCCGAGGAATGGGACCACCGAGTCAGTCGACCGCCCGGTTGTTCTGGGCCTGCTGCTTCTCGATCTTGCCGGCGAGCTGCAGAAGTCTGCGTATGCGACCAGCGATGGCATCCTTGGTAACAGGCGGATCGGCCAGACGGCCCAGCTCCTCAAGGCTTGCATCGCGATGATCGAGTCTGAGCTGACCCGCGGCACGCAGATTGTCAGGGATGTCCTTGCCGAGGATCTGGAAGGCCTTCGTGACCTTTTCACTGGCCTCGACCGCTGCCTTCGCGCTTCTACGCATGTTCGCGTCATCGAAGTTAGCGAGTCTATTGGCCTTGCCACGGGACTCCCCATCGCTGCGCTTGCCCGTCCATTCCCGGGCGCAATGCGGAGCGCCGATGAGGTTGAGCATGCGCTCGATCGCATCGGGGTCGCGAAGCGTGACGCGCTCGGAGCTACGCACCTGGCGAGCTCGTGCGTTGATTCCAAGACGACGTGCGGCGCCAACGAGAGCCAAGGCGGCTTCGGATCCGGGGCATACGATCTCAAGATAGCTTGCCTTGCCTGGGTCGGAGAGCTCTCCGTGCGCCAGGAATGCGCCACGCCATGCAGCCTTGATCTGCGCTATGTTGCCGCCGATTATTTCGGCAGGCAGGCCACGCACCGGGCGCTTGCGCCGATCGAGCAATCCCGTCTGCAAGGCCAGAGCCCCGCCAGCGCGAAGCACTCTGACCGAATATCTCACGACCGTACCCGACGGAGTCTGACGCGTGACCTCGATCACATCCGATTCATGTCCGTAGACTTCCTGAATCGCGGTTTGCAACCACTGCGCAGCGTCACGAGAATCAAACTGGGCTTCCACAACGATATGTCGTTGTACAAGATGAAGCCCGCCGCCGAAGCGAATCATCGTTGCGGCCTGCGCCTTCTTCGCTGCAGGTAGTTCGTTGTCGATCGCGGCGAGTTCGCTTTTGACATCATCCAGTAGAGCCAACAGCTAACCTCCTACAGTTAATTCCTTGACCTTGGCTAAAATTTTTGGTTTCTTCCCGAAACCTACCGGCTATCTGTGATACAGAATATCTTGGACATTTCCTCAGGCCATTCACATGGACAAACCGGTCATTGCACATCGCCTTCCCTTGTCCTGCAAGTGCTTTCTATTCACGCTTTCGTTGAAGTTCACGGGCAGAGACCGTGACGGAAAGGCCCTGGCCCCTCAATATCTTCGCCAACGCCTCGCTCATTGCGACGGACCGGTGCTGACCCCCGGTGCAGCCGACCGCAATCGTCACAAAATGCTTGTCCTCACGCGCATAGCCACGAATCGCTGTCAGAATAGCCTTCGAGTAGTAGTCGAGGAACTCATGAGCCTGAGGACTGGAAAGAACGTAGTCGCTCACCGGTTTGTTCAGTCCGTTGAGTTCGCACAGCTGAGGCACCCAGAACGGGTTGGGCAGGAAGCGCACATCCGCGACGAAATCTGCATCGAGAGGAAGGCCGTACTTGAATCCGAAACTGAAGATATGCACGGTTACGGTCTGTGGCCCCTTGCCCAGAAGGGCATCGTAGAGCTTGGTCGAAAGCTGATGAACGCTCAGATGCGATGTGTCGATGACGACGTCCGCACGTTCCTTGAGATTCGAAAGCAGCTCATGCTCCTCATTGATGCCGTCGATCAGTCGGCGTCCATGCTGCAAGGGATGAGGCCTGCGCACTGATTCATAACGCTTGATGAGCACGTCATTGTCGGAGTCCAGGAACAGAATCCGGTATTTCACTCCCAGGTCGTCAAGATGGCTGAGAACCGCAGCAAGATCATCGAAGTATGAACGCGAACGCACGTCGATTACCGCTGCCAGCCTATGCACCTTCGAACCCGAGGAAGTCATCATGTCCACAAGCGGAACAAGCAACTTGGGCGGAAGGTTGTCCACGACATACCAGCCCATGTCCTCGACGCTGTCTGCCGCACGGGAGCGGCCAGCCCCCGACATGCCCGTGATGAGCAGGACTTCGAAGTCGTCGGCAGGTTCCGGTGAGGAATCCTCCCCATCCCGTTCGCGGGCCGAAGCTATGTTCTCGCTCATCTGAGGGCCTCCTGAACTGCCTTGCGCATCGTTTCATCGAGATCCGACGGCATATCGGCCTGCGCCGTTCGTGTCATCAGTGCTAGCTGAGGTATGGCTTGATAAATCAGCATTTCCTCTCCTGTTATCACGGCAGCGCCTAGCTGTCTACATGTCTCAACGAACATACTAGGGCGAGGTTTATACACCACGTCAAGAACGGTTGCGTTCAGCGCCATCCCCGCCTTGCGCCAGAGGGACGCAAGGGGATCTGCGGCATGGGACGGCAATGTGGAAATGACGAAGCGTCTTTCGTCGATGTCCTTCGCAACCCGGTCCATGGGCCATGTCGATGCTGTCATCGACAGTGTTTCGGACAGCCCTCGCAGTCGTGCGGATGCAGCCTCGTTCCTTGCGACGATGTCTACGTGCCCCATGCCGAGTTCTGCACATGCGGCGATGGCCGATGCTGCGGTATTGCCGCTCCCGATGACCACTGCATCGTGGAGATTCGAACGATCTGCACCACCTTCGGCATGCTCGAGGGCTCGGACGATGCCCTCCACATCGGTGTTGTAGAGCGAGATGTCAGGCCGCATGCCCGTTCCATCCTGCCAATGGAAAATCGCAGTATTGGCGACCTTCAAGGCACGCGACCAAGTATCACTTGGCTTTCCGAAAGGCATGATCGTTTTTTTCAGCGGCATGGTCAGACTCAGCCCTGCGCATTCCTGGTCAAGGGAGTCGATGAAAGCCTGAAGACCATCCTGCGTGACGTCACGTCGGCAGTAGTCCCATCCATCGAGGTTCAGCCGTCGATACCCAGCCCGATGGAGGACAGGCGAAAGCGAGTGGGCGATCGGGCTTCCCAGCACCGCACAACGATGTTTACCCAACTGCACGCGTTCTCCTTCTTCCCGGCTGCCAGCCCACGATCATCTCCACACCGACCGATATGCGGCACGCATGGGTCCAATCATCCTTCACAGGCAGTCTTCGCGACCGCCCGGGCTTCTTCCGATTGTGCCATGCTCTCATAACAACCGAGGAAACATAGCTGAATGCGTAAAAAGCCCCCCCTCGCCGAAGACCTCACAGCAGTCAAGAACGAATCGCAGAACTCCATCGCATTCGCATCAGCCTGAAGCATCGCATCAGTCTTGGAAAACGGCTCAGTTCGAGGAACCATCGGAACCGTCCTGGCTGTCACTGGCATGCAGGGCTTGATAAATCGCGTCGGCCTTTGCAGCCCCTATGCCGCTGACCTTGCAGAGCTCCTCTCTGTCTGCGCTCCTCATCGCCCGGACCGATCCGAAATGACGGAGAAGCCGTCTCTGATATGAGGCTCCTATACCCGCAATCCCATCCAGCTCGGAACGCAGCGCACCCTTCCGCCTTTTCTGACGGTGATAGGTGATGGCAAATCTATGTGATTCGTCCCGCACTCGCTGCAGCAGGTACAGGCCCTCCGACTGGCGCTTGAGGATGATCGGATAGTCATCGTCCGGAACCCAGACCTCTTCGAGCTTCTTGGCAAGGCCGCATAGCGCGACATCCGTTATTCCGGAATCGTGCATGGCTCTCTGCGCCGCGGTCACCTGAGGCTTTCCGCCATCTACCACAATCAGATTCGGCTTGTATGCGAAACGGTGAGGGGCGACGCGCTGCTGCACGATTCCATCCGAGGATTCGTCGACTTGCTCACCTGATTCCCGCGCAAGTTCGATCTCACGCTGGTTGCTCATGTCTTCGCCCGAATCACCGGCGACATTGCCATGCTTGAATCTTCGCATCAATGTCTCATATATCGCAGAGGTATCGTCGATCGCCCCATTGCCATCGTTGCCGCGTATGGAGAATCTTCTATATTCGGATTTCTTGGAGACCGCATCCTCGAACACCACCATGGAAGCCACCTGGAAAGCGCCGCCGATGGTGTTCGAGATATCGTAGCATTCAATGCGCAAGGGAGCCTGCTCAAGCCCCAAGGCCCTTGCGACGTCGTTCATGGCCTCGGTTCTGGCACCGATGTCACTTATCCTGCTCATCTTGCTTCGCAGCAATGACTGCCCGGCGTTGGCGTTCGCACGCTCAAGCAGCGCCTTCTTCTCTCCACGCTCGGCGACATGCATCCTGACTGCGGATCCGCGCTTCTCCGAGAGCCATGTCTGCAGGGATTCCATACGACTTGGCACGAGCGGAAGAATCACTTCCCTGGGAATCGGTGAGATTGGGGCAAGCAGATCCTCACGCCCGGTCGTCTCCAGCCGTTCGTGGCGTTCTCGAGTTGCCTTGGAGCGGGCAAGGGCATCCGTTGCGGTGATGTGCTGGGTTGAGCCAAGGGCGTCGCGCGCTCTTGAGACGGAAATGCCCGCATTGTGAGATGAATGCTCTGGCGGCACAGATGAAGCAGTCGGTGCGACGCTTCTCATCTGCGATTCGTTCTCCTCCAACAGCACGGAATATACCTGAGTTATCAGATCGCTCACGAGCTCCTCGTCGCTGACATCCTCGACACGCTCGACGCTCCAACTCCGTTCGCCGCGTATCGCGCCCGATCTCACGAAAAAGGCATGCACGGACGCTTCCAATTCGTCGGAGGCCAGTCCGAATACGTCCGCATCCACATCGCTGTCGAAGACCACTGCATTCTGCTCGATGACGGTTTTCAGCATCCCTATCTGATCGCGCAATCGTGCAGCCTTTTCAAAGTTGAGATTCTCGCTCTCTTCACGCATCTGGACCTTGAGCGACTCCAGATATCTCGATCCGAGTCGACCGGTCATGATGCCGATGATTCTCTCCTGATTGTGCCGGTAATCGCTCAGGAGCTCAGGATCGATCGTCTGCATCGTGACTTTCGAACGGTCGTACACCCCGGGCGTGGCATCGGAGATCGGAAATGCGATGAGGAGCCTGTCCAAGGTTCTGCGCAAATCACGAACTTTCGCGTAGGGTCCGAAATATCTGGTATTTCTGCGGTTTCTGCTTCGCGTGATCCAGATCCTCGGCAGCTGGTTGCCCACGGACATCGCAAGATACGGGTAGGTCTTGTCATCGCGAAACACCACGTTGAAGCGAGGGTCGAATTCCTTGATCCACGTGTATTCCAAGGTGAGCGACTCAAGCTCCGTCCCCACCACGGTCCATTCCAGACTTCGTGCGGTAAGCACCATCGTCTGGGTTCGTGGATGCATCTGGGACAGGGGCTGGAAGTAGTTCGTGAGACGGTTGCGCAGGTTCTTGGCCTTGCCGACGTAGATGACGCGCCCTTCGCCGTCACGCCACTTGTATACGCCGGGCTGATTGGGGATATCCGAAGTCCGGGGCCTGAACAGGTCACGGCTGTCTCCAAGCAGAGGAGCGCCATTCCTGTTCAGCCTGCGCGTCGGCGCATCACCGGTCTGCGAACCGGCCATGGCAGTCTGCGAATGCTGAATCAATGAGTGGGCGCGCATCTGCCATACCTGTGGGGAGTGTCGTTCTATGAAGCCGTTGGTCATCCGTCACATCTTATCTGTGCTGTCTATCATATTGTGCCTTGAAGGGAACCGGTTATGAGTCGGCAGGGCTGGGAACATGTCAGCATTCCAGCGACACGACGCCGGTGCAGGGTTCGGTCCGCATCATCTTTCAAGCAGCGGTCTGAGGTATTTGCCCGTCCAGCTTCGAGGATTCCTGGCAACATGTTCGGGAGTGCCCTCGTCCACAATCGTACCGCCGCCATCACCGCCTTCGGGTCCGAGATCGACAAGCCAGTCCGCACTCTTTATGACATCGAGATTATGCTCGATCACGATAACCGTATTGCCTTTGTCGACCAATCCCTGCAAGACCTTCAGCAGCTTGCTGACATCCTCGAAATGCAATCCCGTCGTGGGCTCGTCAAGTATGTATACGGTGGTTCCATCCGAGCGCTTCTGCAATTCCGTTGCGAGCTTCACGCGCTGGGACTCACCGCCGGAAAGCGTCGGCGCTGGCTGTCCCAGACGGATATAGCCCAATCCGACATCGACAAGCGTCTTCAGATAGCGATGGATCGATGGATACGATCTGAAGAATTCAGACGCCTCCTCGATCGGCATGTTCAGAACATCGGCGACGGTCTTGCCGTTATAGGTGATTTCCAGAGTCTCCCGGTTATATCGCTGCCCATGGCACACCTCGCACTGCACATATACGTCGGGAAGGAAGTTCATCTCTATCTTCAGCGTGCCGTCTCCATGGCACGCCTCGCAACGACCACCCTTGACGTTGAACGAGAAGCGGCCTGGACCATATCCTCGAACCTGCGCCTCCGGAGTCTTCGCGAACAGCTGCCTGATCTTGTCCCATACCCCGGTATACGTCGCCGGATTCGAACGTGGAGTGCGTCCGATCGGATTCTGATCGACGTGGATGACCTTCTTGAGCTGATCCACACCTTCGATCCTCGTGTGCTTGCCTGGAACGATGCGGGCCCCGTTGAGCCTGTCCGCAAGCGCAGGATACAGGATCGAATTGATGAGCGTCGACTTTCCGGAACCGGATACGCCGGAGACGACGGTCATCACCCCAAGTGGAATGCGTGCGGTGATGTTCTTCAGGTTGTTTTCCCGCGCACCGACGACCGTGAGCTGCTTGGACCTATGGATCTTCCTGCGCTTTCTGGGAACTTCTATGGAACGTCTGCCTGCGATGTAATCGCCCGTGATCGAGCCCGCCGCACTCGTGATCTGGGCAGCCGGCCCAGAGAACATGACCCTGCCGCCATGCTCCCCCGCACCCGGACCGATATCCACCACCCAATCGGCCTCTTCGATGGTCTCCTCGTCGTGCTCCACGACGATCAAGGTGTTGCCAAGATCACGCAGATGATGCAGTGTCTCGATCAGTCGCTCGTTGTCGCGCTGATGCAGGCCAATGGAAGGCTCATCGAGAACATACATCACGCCGACCAGCCCAGATCCGATCTGGGTCGCCAGACGGATGCGCTGGGCTTCTCCGCCCGACAGCGTCGCGGCGGCGCGGGAAAGCGTCAGATAGTCCAGACCGACATCGTTCAGAAAACCTAGGCGTGCTCGGATTTCCTTCAACACCTCGCCTGCGATCTTCGCCTTGGCGCCCTCGAGATGTAGCTCCGAAACCCATCGAAGGCCTTCGACCACCGGCATGTCGCACACATCGGCGATGGATTCATCGCTGACCGTCACCGCCAGCACCTCAGGCTTGAGTCTCTTGCCCTTGCAGGTCTGGCACGGGATTTCTCGCATATACGATTCGTAGTATTGCCGCATCTGATCCGAGTCGGTTTCGTCATGCCGTCTCATCAGCGTGCGTATGACACCCTCGAAGCCGGTCGAGTATTCACGCAGCCTTCCCCATCGATTCCGGTATGAGACGCTCACCTTGAACTCGTGACCGTAGAGAACGGCATGGCGGACGTCGCTGGGGAGCTCCTTCCATGGGGTCTTCATGGAGAAGCCCATCTCCTTCGCGAGCGCATCGAGAAGGTGACGGTAGTAGTCAGTCGTGGACTTCGTCCCTCCCCAAGGCTCTATGGCTCCCTCAGCCAATGATTTGTCCGGGTCGGGAACGACGAGCTCGGGATCGATCTCGAGACTGAAGCCCAGGCCCGTGCATGTCGGGCACGCACCGTAGGGAGCGTTGAACGAGAATGTGCGAGGCTCTATCTCATCGAGTTCCAGGGAGTGTCCGTTGGGGCAGCTTCTGTGCTCGGAGAACGGTTGGCGGCGTTCGGCACTGTTCTCGTCAACGTCCACAAAGTCAGCGACGACGGACCCGTGGGCCAGCCGAAGTGCGGTTTCTATCGAATCGGTCAGGCGTTGGCGTATCCCGGATTTGAGCACCAGACGGTCGATCACGACCTCTATCGTGTGCTTCTTCTGCTTCGTCAGCTTAATCTCGTCATTGAGCTGACGCATCGTCCCATCGATCAGCGCACGGGCGTATCCGTCCGAACGCAGGGTGTCGATCAGCTCGACGAATTCGCCCTTTCGCCCGCTGACGACGGGGGCCAGAACCTGGAATCTTGTGCCGTCACTTCGACCGAGCAGGGAGTCGACAATCTGCTGGGGCGTCTGCGCGGTGACCAAGGCGCCGCATACCGGGCAGTGAGGTATTCCGGTGCGGGCAAACAGCAGACGAAGATAGTCATATATTTCCGTTATCGTTCCAACCGTCGAACGGGGATTGCGGTTGGTGGTCTTTTGATCGATGGAGACTGCGGGACTTAAGCCCTCGATGAAATCGACATCGGGCTTATCCATCTGTCCAAGGAATTGACGGGCATAGGCCGAAAGCGATTCGACATATCGCCGCTGACCTTCCGCAAAAAGCGTGTCGAAGGCGAGCGAAGACTTTCCCGAACCCGAAAGTCCCGTAAACACGACCATCCTGTTACGTGGGAATTCCAGATTCACGTTCTTGAGGTTGTGCTCGCGCGCACCCTGAACCACGATCTTACGATCGTTGGGAAGTGCTGAGATATCGGCGATGAGCGTGCTTTCCGTGGCTTTCATCGGTGGATTGTGGATAAGGTCATGCACGCGGTCGAGCTGTGCCGCCTTCTCTTGCGATGCTTGTTTTTGCAATGTCTGCACTATGGATTCGCTTCTATTCGTAGACAATTCGTGGACTTGAGATGAACCGTGATTATCGTACCCCCATTGAAGCATATATTTCGAACATCTGTTCGATTTTCTCACTGGGCGTTTTGCATTCGCAGCGCGTCATGCCAGGCATCTATTACGAATATGTGCAAGACTGGGCGTAGCGCAGAAGATGAGGCGATCATCGCAACGAGGGGGATACATATGGCTGAGCGGCAAACAGGTTCCGACCAAGCACGGGAGTCGGCCGAATCGTTGAATCCCCTTGACCCGCCCTCATTCCCAGACGACGGAAACTCAGATGACAGCGTTTCGTACGGCAACGTTTCAGATGACAACGTTTCAGATGACAACGTTTCGTACGACAACATTGAAGGCAGGACGGTCGGCACGCGGACCGCAGACGACTCCACCGTTTCGGAACCATCGCAGGATTTGACTGCCGACGCCAATGAGAAGATTCCGGTCGAGTCCACCGGCAACCCCAGCAGTGACCCCACCAGCGAGCCCAAGACGAAACGCGTTTCCCAGACAAGCGTGCTCTGGATCTGCTGGGCGATCATGGTCGCATTCAACGCATATTCCGAACTTGGCCGCCTCGGAGGAACGACGACCGGCGAAATATCCAACAGGGAGTTCGCCTGGTTCACCCCGGCAGGATACGTCTTTGCAATCTGGGGTGTGATCTATATCGCGTTGGCGGTCTTTCTTGCGGTTCTCCCCCGGGAGCATCTTCCACTGCTCTGGAGCACGGGTTTCAACGCAGTAGGCATCCTCTTCGTCGTCAGCTGCATCCTCAATGTCAGCTGGCTTATCGCATGGCACTATGAGCAGTTCACGGCAAGCATGATCATCATCGTCGCCGTCGCCATTTCGGTATGGCTGATGTATGCCTTGCTCAGACGCGCAGGTGCTGGAATCCTCGCATGGGCACCGATCTCGATATATGCAAGCTGGCTTGCTGTCGCCACATGCGCGAACGCGTCGTACCTCGCGGTTCATCAGTATCCGAACGTGGATACGACGGTGCAGGCAACCACCACATTCTTCCTGCTCATCCTCCTGCTTGGCGGTGCATTCGCCATTCGTACCAGATTGCAGGATTGGGTCAGCCCTTTGGTGGTCATATGGGCAGCCATTGGCATCGGGGTGCGCCTCTTCGATTCTTCCGCCCCCATCGGAGTCATCATCATCGCGATGACGGCCATCGGCGCGCTGCTGATTTATTTCCCGTGGGGACATTATTCGATCGTTCCGAACGCACAGGCCGGCGCGCAGACGAAGGACTGAGCGCCGTCAGGCGTTTCGCGCATTCGGTCACCGTCATCGTCATTGTCAGCGTCATCGTCATGCTGGTATGGCTCGCCTAATCGCTCAATCAGGGCCAATGTTATGATGGTCGATTGGGTTTGCAGGCAAGGTCTGCAAAATCGTGCGCATGACGCGCTTGGACAATATCTCACGATGAAAAAGGCAGGATGAGGCATGGCAATAGAGGCACAGGGCCTGGAGATTCGGATTGGCGCCCGACTATTGCTTTCAAGCACGAATTTTCACGTATCGAAGGGCGACCGCATCGGCCTTGTGGGACGTAACGGCGCAGGAAAGACCACGCTCACCCGAGTCATCACGGGAGATATGCTCCCATCTGCCGGCAAGGTGCATGTGAGCGGCAAGCTCGGCTATCTTCCACAATCGACGCATGCGGCCGATCCAAACCAGACAGCGCTTGACCGTGTCATGAGCGCACGCGACATCGCCTCGATCATCACGCGGCTGCGCAAGTCAGAAATCGATATGACCAATCCGGATCCCTCAATCATGGAAAAGGCCATGAACAGATACGACAGGGCCTTGCAGGACTTCGAGCAGGCCGGCGGATACGCGGCCCAATCCGAGGCGATCGCCATGGGTGAAAGCCTTGGACTCGACCAGGAAATCCTCAAGCGCACGCTCGGAACGCTTTCCGGAGGGCAGCGACGACGCATCGAACTAGCGCGGATTCTTTTCTCCGACGCAGACACGCTGATTCTTGATGAGCCGACCAACCATCTTGATGCCGACTCGATCGAATGGCTGAAGAACTATCTACGTCACTTCGAAGGAGGATTCCTGGTCATCTCCCATTCGACAGAGCTCCTGGACGAGACCGTGAACAAGGTCTGGCATCTCGACGCCCAGCTTGGCCAAATCGACGCCTACGCGCTTGGCTGGAAGGCTTATCTGAAGCAGCGCGTGGTGGATGAAGAGCGTCGCCGCCGTGAACGCGAGGTTGCCGAGAAGAAGGCGGACCGCCTGATGAAGCAGGGCCTGCGCCTGCATGCGAAGGCGACGAAGGCCGTCGCCGCGCAGAATATGATGCGCAGGGCCGAGCGGCTGCTCGAAGGCACTCAGGAGGCCCAGCGCGATGAAAAGGTCGCGGACCTTCGCTTCCCTGAGCCAGCCCCATGCGGCAGGACACCGATTATGGCCAAGGACATCTCCAAGGCGTACGGGTCCAACATCGTGTTTGCAGGAATCAACCTTGCCATCGACAAAGGCTCCCGCGTCGTCATCCTCGGATACAACGGCGCCGGAAAGACAACCACCCTGCGTCTGCTTGCAGGCATCGAGAAGCCTGATACCGGTGCCGTGGAATTCGGGCATGGTGCCAAGATCGGTTATTTCGCGCAGGAGCATGACACCTTGGATAACGAGGTGAGCGTTCTGGAGAATCTTCAGCACGTCGCTCCGCAGCTCGACAACACACAGGCAAGGACCATCCTGGGTTCCTTCCTGTTTTCAGGTGAGGATGCCATGAAGCCGACATCCGTCCTCTCGGGAGGAGAGAAGACACGTCTGGCGCTGGCGACTCTGGTAACGAGCCGTGCAAATGTGCTGCTGCTCGACGAACCGACCAACAATCTGGATCCAGCGAGCCGTGACGAGATTTTGAAGGCCATATCGAAGTATGAAGGGTCAATCGTGCTCGTGACCCACGATGAGGGAGCCGTCCAGGCCCTGAATCCAGAGCGAGTGCTGCTGATGCCTGATGGCGACGAGGATCTGTGGAACGACGAATATCTTGATCTTGTAGCCGAAGAGTAGTGCCCACGGGTAGAGTTGATGTGAGAACGGCAGTTCAGTGCGTTGACTTCGATTCGGGGGTAGATTGCAATGTCATCAACATTTCTCAATGCTTCACAGACTTCGAATCCGCGTGCCACCACGGCTGTGGGAGGGGATTTCCTGTGCGAGGCCTTTGACTCGCAGACCATTCGAACGATGGAAAAGCCGCTCCTGGACATGGGGGTTCCGCTCATGCGAACGGCTGCTGCGGCAGTTGCCACGACCGCACGGGTGATGCTTGCTCATATCGACGTCGATCTTGACCAGGCTGATGTCGTCGTCCTCGCAGGAGGTGGAGACAACGGCGGCGACGGTCTGTATGCCGCGGCCGAACTCAGCAAGGCGGGGGCGACCGTCAGCGTCGTCGCCGTTGGACGCAGCCTTCATCCCCAGGGACTGGAGGCATGCCTGCGCGACGGAGCGGAAATCGTCGCTCTTGACCCCAATGCCATCATCCCAGGTTGCGTAACGCCATCCGATGCCGAAGAGAGCTCGCAACGTCTCGAGGACACGCTCGCATACGTATCCTCATCGCATCTGGTCATTGACGCGATGACGGGAATCGGCCTGCATGGCAGTCTGCGTGGCATCCCTGCGGCCATCGCCATCGCCTTGGGCGAGGATGGAACGCTTCCCGAACGCCCTGCCCTGCCCAGCGGCATCGAGGCTCATGAGCTGCCCCTGGTGCTGGCGGTGGACGAACCGTCTGGAATCGGCATCGACGACGGAAGCCTTCCAGGAGCCTACATTCCCGCAGACGTCACCGTCACCTTCGGCGCTCCGAAGCCCTGCAACATGCTGCCGCCTGCGGCGTATGCATGCGGTCAGGCAACGGTCGTCGACTTCGGATTCGACACCGAGCATATCGAGCCTTCGGTACGGGCCACGACCATCGACGCATCCTCTCAGTGCATGCGATTGCCTTATCTGAGTGATTCCAAGTACACGCGCGGGGTCGTCGGTCTGGTGACCGGTTCGGACCGCTATCCGGGCGCCGCAGTCATGTCGAGCAAGGCGGCGGGCCTGTGCAATGTCGGCATGGTTCGCTATTGCGGACCGCGCCGCGCCGAGGACATGGTACTTACCGCGATGCCCGAGGCGGTCATGGGTGCAGGTCATGTGCAATCCTGGATATTGGGCTCAGGCGTCACAGTGGATGAGGACGACGCGCAGCGAATTAGGATACGACGCATACTGTCCGGCTATGACACGGCCAACGGCGAGGGACGAGGCACGGACCCAGCCGATGAGAACGAATCTGAAATCCCGGAGTCTGGGACGGATGAGGCACGGGAGACACGTCATAGCATGAACGATTCCGCAAGGCTCACGCTTTCCGTGAACGCATCCGAAGGGACGAATGCCGCATCGGAGGAATTCACCCAGCCCTTCGTCATCGCCGATGCGGGAGCCCTGTCCCTTCTTCCCGACCACGTTTCGGCAAACGTCATTCTCACACCCCATGCAGGCGAGCTCGCTTCGCTGCTCTCCGCCCGGGGTGAGGAGGTCTCGTCACAGGACGTTCAGGCGGAACCTCTGAAATGGGCGACCCGCGCCTGGGAACTCACGGGTGCGACCGTGCTGCTCAAGGGCGCCATAACCCTGGTCGTCTTTGATGACGGTCTGGGCAATCCCTCCGTGCTCACATCGGGATTCGCTCCGGCTTGGACAGGCACGGCAGGTTCGGGCGACGTGCTGGCCGGTGTGATCGGCGCAATCGTTGCCCAGAATGCGGATGCCTTACGCGAGAATCCATACGGCATAGGCGAATGCGTGGCAGCGGGCGCATACCTTCATGGCATCGCCGCAAGAGTCGCTTCCGGCTCTTATCAGCGCGGATGGACGCTTCCTCTACTTTGCGATCCGCATCATGCACGCGACTACGTCCAACGTCTGGGCACCGTGCTCGAAGGCGGATCGTATGCGACGAAGCCGGTCCTTGGGCATGCGATCGTCGCCTCGGACATTGTCGCCCAGATTCCCCCGGCGCTTACGCTGCTCATTGAGAATCAGGTCAGCTACATCGCGGAACTTGCAGAGGACGCCGTGGAAGACGACGCGGAGGATACCGTGGAAGACGACGGCAACGACGACATCGCACATGACGGGGATGCAGATTCAGATGACGGCGAGATCGTCGAGATGGACGACATCGATGGTGACGACATGGCAAGTGACGACATCGATGACAATGACGATGACAGCGATGACAGCGGTGACACAGATGGTACCGACGCCGACATCGCAGGAACGAATCATGATGGCTCCCGAGACGCATGAGGCAAGGGCGGCAGCGATCCTCTCCTCTCATAAGGTCGGGAACACTGGCCATAAGGCTCGGCAAGTCACCGCACAGGTTCAGGGAAGCTGACACAGGTCCCAGGAGCCGACACAGGCGTTGTAACAGGTTTCAGATTCGATACTTCGGAGGTGAGTGTTCGATGCTTATCATCATGCGACATGGTCAGAGCACATGGACGGACAAGTCGGTGAATCGCTTCGCCGGCTGGGTCGATATTCCACTGACTCACATCGGGATCCAACAGGCGCAGCATGCTGGTGAGCTGCTGCGGCAGTCCGACATTCGACCTGACTATGTCTTCACCTCGCTTCTTCGCAGGTCCATCGTGAGCGCCGACATCGTTCTCGATGCCATTGACCGCTCATGGCTGCCGGTGCAGCGATCCTGGAGGCTGAACGAACGTCACTATGGGGCGTTCCAAGGCGAGACGCGTCCGGCGATGCTTGACCGATATGGCGATGAGATGTTCGCAACCTACCGTCGCTCCTACGATGTTCGACCACCTGAGATAGATGTGAATTCACCCTATTTCCAAGGCTCAGATCCTCGATATTCAGACTCGTTCAGCGATGGTCTCGATGACAGGGACCCCTCCCTCATCAGAAGCGAATGTCTGAAGGATCTTGCCGAGAGACTTCAGCCATACTGGGATTCACGCATCGCACCGTTGCTCGTCGCAGGCAAGACGGTGCTGGTCGTCACGCATGGCTCCGTGGTGCGTGCGATCGTCAAGATGCTGGAGCAGGTCAGTGACGAGGCCATTCGTTCGATCAACGTTCCCACAGGAGTGCCGATGGCCTACTCCTTCTTGACTCGCGCCGATGGAAGCCTTGCAGTTGATGGACGCGGGCGATATCTCGATCAGCAGGCCGCGGAACGTGGCATGGCTGAGGTGTCGGCGCTCGGCCGCGCGCCGCGCTGAACGGTTGCGAGGAACTGAAGTTCGATTCCTGGGAAGGCACATGGCGCACGGCATTCCTTTTCGCTCAGTGTATCGGCACTATGGCAAACGGGATTTGACCCATGCTTGTTATAAGCAACTTGAGCAAAATAGTCTTTTGCTATAAATTATGCATATGACCCTGCTGCAGTTGAAATATATCGTCAAGATCGTCGAATGCGGTTCGATGAACGAGGCCTCCCATGAATTGTATGTGTCGCAGCCCGCGTTGAGTTCCTCCGTGAAGGAGCTCGAGAATGAGCTGGGCATCGACATCTTCACCCGTTCGTCCCAAGGCATCGCGCTCACCGTCGATGGAGCGGAATTCCTCACATACGCACGCCAGGTTCTCGATCAGGCGTCACTGCTCGAGGAACGCTATAAGAATGCGAAGCCTCGCAAGCAGCTCTGCCGTGTTTCCACCCAGCATTACATGTTCGCCGTCGAGGCTTTCGTCGAGATGATAAGCTCGACGAATTCGGACGAATATGAATTCACCATTCGTGAGACGCGCACGAAGGACATCATCAATCAGGTCGCGAACATGCAGTCGGAGATCGGCATCATCTATCTTTCCGATTTCAACAAGGATGTGCTGGGAAAGCTGCTTCGCGGCAAGCATCTTGAATTCCACCCGCTGTTCAGGGCAGGATTGCATGTGTTCCTGTCAAGAAACAATCCTCTCGCCGCAAAGTCGAAGATCACGATGAAGGATCTGGAACCATATCCCTTCCTGCAATACGAACAGGGCGAGGAGGGCAGCTTCTACTTCGCGGAGGAGGCCGTCTGGCCGGAATACTCCCCCAAGCAGATCAACGTCACGGATCGAGCCACCATCTTGAACTTCATCGTGGGACTCAATGGCTACACCGTCTGCACCGGCATCGACAACGAGGACCTGAACAACGAGAAGATAGTCACGGTGCCTCTTGAATCGGAGGAGTCGATGCTGGTTGGCTGGATCACCAACGAACGTGCCAAGCTTTCCAGTGCGGCGAGCATGTATCTCGACAAGCTTCGCAGCGTCGTGGACTCGCACGGCTACGACATAATCGACTGAATCAGCGACCACCGTCAAGGCACTCCCGCCATCGTGCAGGCATTCGAACCATGAACACTGTGAAATTCGCTTCCCGCTGCCGGTTGACTCATGGATAATGGTGCATGGAAATGAATTCCATATCGAATGATGGGGGTGCGATGGGGACAAGCTTGGAATTCGTCGAGTATGTGTGCGACGAAGTTCGTGAGGCGGGCGCCGTTCGATACCGCAAAATGTTCGGCGACTACATGGTCTATGTCAACGACAGGCCGCTGCTGCTCCTCTGCGACAGCATCGTGTACGTCAAGATGTTGCCTTGCATCGAGGATCTGATGAGCGATGCCGAACGCGGCATACCCTATCCAGGTGCAAAGGTGCATTACATTCTCGACTTCGAAAACCGGGAGCTCGCGCTGCCAGTAATCGCACGGCTCGAGGAAGTCACGCAGATACCGAAGAAAAGGCAAAGAAGTGCGCGAACCTCCAAGGCCCCCAAGATTCCCAAGACTTCCATGTCTTCACGGAATTCCGCGTCTTCGGGGAATTCCGTGTCGTCCAAGTCCGCTCCGCAATCCGGAACAGAACGATAGCGGCCCCGGATAGGCAAGGGCATTGAGATCTTTCAGCACGCCACGAAAGGAAGACTATGGACACAGCAGCGTTGCCACCGATCACGGATCCCATTGGCGATTACATCGCCTTGCAACCGGCTGACATGCAGTCTCGCCTATACGCGGTGCATCAGGCAATCAAGTCGGCGCTTCCCGAGGCCACGGAGAAAATGGCGTATGGAATTCCAACCTTCTGGCAGGGAAGGAATCTGATTCACTTCGCCGCCTTCACCAGGCATATCGGCATCTATCCAGGCAGCAAGGCCATCGAAGCGTTCAAGGACAGCCTGACGGCATACAGAACCAGCAAGGGGACCATCCAGATCCCCAATGGCAGTCCTGTCCCCCTTGATCTCATTCGGGAAATTGCACTCTGGAGCAAGGACCATAACGCCCGCTGATCCAGATCGCATTTATCCGACATCCTCCCGATGCGGACGCAATGCGAGACATCCGGCCGATCCATGGGTTCATCGCAGTGGAACGATTGAATGCGTTTTCCCCTATGTCGATTTTCAGGCGTGTGCCCCAAAGTCACGAAAGGGGTGGACCGAATCGTAATTCGGTCCACCCCTCGCGAACAGCCCTTCGATCGGACATGCCCGATCCTCAGGCTTTAGAAGAACTGGCGCATGATGTCCTTCAACGGTGGCATCGAAGGAATCTTCCAATAGTTCTCAAGGTATTGGGTGCCATACTTCGTGTACCCCTTGGCCTCCTCGCCGACGATCTTGCCCGGCAGTGGCGCATTGTCCTTCACATAGACGTTGATGAGCACCGGCCTGTCGCTTTCCCCATAAGCCTTCGCCAGTGCATCCTTGAATTCGGCATTGCTGCGGGCGGTGTAGCCGACGCCACCGGCAGCCTCGGCGAACTTGGCGTAATCCATGTCTTCCAGATCTATCTCGTAGTTCAGCTGACCGGCACTCTGCTGTTCATACTCGATGAAGGCGAGCTTCTGGTTGTTGATGACGACCTGGATGATCGGCAGCTTGTACTTGACTGCGGTCACGAAGTCCTGCATGACCATGGCAAAGGCACCATCACCGGAGATGCTGATGTTCTTTCTTTCCGGGAATGCCTCGGCTCCGGCGATGGCGCTTGGCAGGCCACAGCCCATGGTGCCAAGCCATGCGGAGATGGAGTATTTCTGCGTTGGCTGAACGTGGAGGAAACGCGCCCCCCACGACGTTGACGTGCCCACGTCGATTGAATAGACGGCATCCTTCGGCGCGGTCTCGTCGACTGCGGCAAACACTGCCTCTGGCGATGCGGGAGAGGTGTTCAGTCCACGCTTCTCCGACATCCACCTGTTCCAGCTATCCATATCCTTCTGGCATGCGGTCAGGAAGCGGTCATCGGTGCGCACCGCGCCCTTCTCATTCAACTGCGAGATGACGGCAGCGGCGTCGCCATCGATGGCGACGTCAAGTGCATACCGGCTGCCCAGGTTCTCGGGGCAGGTATCGATCTGGATGCACTTTGCCTGGCCCTCTGCTGGCAGATACGGGGTGTACGGGTAGTTCGTCCCGACCATAAGCAGCAGATCCGTCGACTTCATGGCTTCGTATGCAGGCTTGGTGCCCAGCTTGCCGACGTTGCCCAAGCTGTTCGCATGGTCATCGGCAATCGTTCCCTTGGCAGGCATCGTGAGGATGAACGGAATATGGTTCGTCTCGACGAGGCGTTGCAGTTCCTTGCCCGCATGCTCCGCGCCCTTGCCAATCAAGGCGAGTGGCTTCTGGGACTGCGCTAGCATCGTGGCGATCTGATCTATCTGGGCGTCGTCAACCTTGGGGGCATTCAGTCCGAATGCAGTGGCGCTGTCCTGATAGCTTCCGCTGACCTTGTGATCGGGAAGGTCATCGGGAATCGTCAGCACGGCGACGCCCTTCTTCGTCATGGCTGCACGGATTGCGGAATCGACTATCTTTCCAAGATTGTCGGATGCGCTGATGGTCTTGTTGAAGACAGCTACGTCGTCGAAAAGCTTCGGGGTGTTGACCTCCTGGAAGTAGCCCTCGTTGATGTCGCCGGTCGTCACCTGACCGAGCAGCGCAAGCACAGGGACATGATCCATCTTCGCGTCATACAGACCGTTCAGCATGTGAATCGCACCAGGACCGCCGATGGAAAGGCAGACTCCCAGTCCCCCGGTTAGTTTGGCGCTGGACGCCGCTGCGAGTGCCGCGACTTCCTCATGCCTGACCTGCACGAACTTGATTTTGTCCTGGTTGCGGCGCAAGGCGTCCACCGTGGTATCAATCGAATCACCGGGCAAGCCATACACATGCTTGACATTCCAGTTCATCAGAACACTGACCAGCTGATCAGCCGCTTTTGTCGACATCTACATTCCCCTTTTTGCTAACGCGTGCTGTTATGCGTGTTGTTTCCCCAAAAATAGCGGTTCTACATACATGTATGTTAGTGAGGCGCATGCGTCCAAGGCCGGATTTCCAATGTCTACTTCATTACACTTCAATCGCATGGCAGATGATGTTTCGCCATTTTCCGCGGAAAGTCGGTGGTTCCGAGTCATCGCAATGTGACGAAGGGCACAGTCATGCGGCAAGGCGCTGTTCGGATTCTGGAAATGATCGAGAAGTCAGAGCTCGTTCAGCGAGTTCGATGCAACTGTTTTTTGCCATATATATCGAATTCCACATCGAGAATTCAAGTTTTGAGAACTTGGCTGAGTATAAACCGTTGAAAACGGCGTCATGACGGTCGATCCGATGCAGTTTTTGGGCTTTGCTACTTGAGCAAGTTCTCAAAACTTGACATGTCGGCCGATGCGGAAGATCGTTCGAGTCAGATGCGGGCATTCCGGCAGAATCGTGCCGTCTCCTGCGTCGCCGCGAGTGCGGCATCGGACCTTTGCGCCCGATCAGCAGCCATATTCGATGAAGTAGTCATGCGCCTGCTCCTGAAGTTGCTCCGAGATGATGGGCGTGCCGTCGGCCTCGGTCATCTGAGCTGCCGTGTCGAAGATCTCCTGAACGTTCGCGATGCTGAACACCGGGAATCCGAACTCCTTCTCCACCGATGCCACCGCAGACAGCTTTGAGCCATTGATATGCTCCATGCGATCGACGCTCAGCACCAATCCCACGATCTCTACATCCGCCTGGCTCTTCAGCTTCGGAACCACTTCGTGGATGGCCGTGCCGGCAGTCATCACATCGTCGACAAGCAGTACCTTCATGCCATCGCGAAGCTGCGTTCCGACCATGATGCCGCCATCGCCGTGATCCTTGGCTTCCTTGCGGTCAAAGGTATATCCCACGGGCATGTCATGTGCTGATGCGAGCGCAATCGATGTCGAGACAGCCAGTGGAATGCCCTTGTATGCCGGACCGAAGACCGTGTCGATGTCGACGGGCAGATCGCCGCTCTTGACGGCCTGCACGATGGTCTGTGCGTAGAATTCACCCAGAAGCGCTATCTTCTCGCCATTGTCGAAAGCACCGGCGTTGATGAAGTATGGTGACTTTCTGCCTGATTTCAGCGTAAAGTCGCCAAATCGCAAGGCTCCAACCTGCAAAAGGAACGAGGTGAACCTCTGACTGATCGTCTCACCATTGATTGGGTCAAAAGCTACCATGTGCGTCCTTCCGCAAGTTTCTCGGCCAACTCAGGTCGAGTGTCCAACAGATCGTCAAGCTCCCGTGCGATTCGCAGAGGCGCTATAGGATCGAGCAAAGCCGCAGCTCCGACCTCCACTGCATTCGCTCCCGCATAAAGGTACTCCAAAGCATTGTCACCGCTCGAGATGCCACCGATGCCAATGATTGGAATATCGGGCAGCGCTCTGCGAACCCGCCATACAAAGCCAAGGGCGATCGGGAATATGCACGGGCCGGAGACGCCACCGGTTACGTTGGCAAGAATCGGCTTTCCCGTGCGCGTGTCGATTCTCATGCCAACCAGGGTATTGATGAGACTCAGGGCATCGGCTCCGGCATCGACGGCAGCCTTGGCGATGCTGACGATATCGGTGACATTGGGAGAAAGCTTGACGATCATGGGCTTGTCCGTTATGCCACGGAGCTGTGATATGAGGTGATGCAGCGCGTTCACATCGGTTCCCACTGACATTCCCCCATGCGAGACGTTCGGACAGCTCACATTGATTTCCAGCATGTCGCATGGCTTGTCGGCCAGGCGTTCCACCACCCTGATGTAGTCCTCGTCGCTGTGACCGGCGACATTGGTGATGACATTCGCGCCCATGCGCTTGAGAATCGGCAGATCGTTGGCCAGATAGTGATCGAGGCCGGGGTTCTGCAGTCCGACCGAGTTCACGGTGCCTGCCGGGGTCTCCGCGGTTCTTGGCGTCGGGTTGCCTTCCCATGGAACGATCGAGACGCCCTTCGTCGAGACGGCGCCCATCTGAGAGACATCATAGAATCTGCTGCACGCCTCCACGTTGAAGGTTCCCGATGCCGTTCCCACGAGATTCTTCCATGGCACTCCTGCGACCATGGTCGAATGCTTCCATGGCTTCGTCACCATCCCCTGCAGATTCTGAGGCGATGGTGCTGTCGTCACAGATGTCATTTTTCGTCCTCCCATCCCAGTTCCTGTGCGGTGAACACGGGTCCATCGAGGCAGACTTTCTTGCGGCCGTGAATCGTGTCCACGACGCACACCACACAGGTTCCGTATCCGCAGCCCATGCGCTCCTCCAGGTTGAACTGCGTGGGGATCGAGCGTCTTGATGCCCAACCTGCGATGGCCTTCATCATCGGCGTAGGACCGCAGGAAAGTATGACGATTCGATCCGAACCCTGCGCCAGTTCATCTTCCATCCTGTCGAGCACGGTAATCACATTGCCTTCCGTCTCATCGATGCTGCGCACATCCTCGGTGTATCGGCCGACGATCGCATCGGCGAAATGATTCCTCCGATATCCAAAGATCGCCGTGACCTGCTCTGTGCGGCCCTCGCGATGGAGTTCCTGCGCTGCCTGAATCAGCGGGGGTACGCCAAGACCTCCACCGACGAGCAGATAGCGGGCTGAGGCATCCAGGTCAAAGCTTGTGCCCAAAGGCCCCAGCACATCGATCCGATCCCCTGCCTTCAGGCGCGAGAACTGTGCGGTTCCTGCTCCGACAATAGCAAACACGAAGCTCACCTCGTCGCCGTGAATCTCGCATATGCCGAATGGTCGCGGCATGAGTCGAAGCCCGTCATGCGTATAGAGGTTCGCAAACTGTGCAGGCTGCGCGTGTTCGGCGATGTATCGGTCTCGGATGACAAGCTGCACCACGCCCTCGTCAAGCATGTCGACGCTGACTATCGGAACCGTATGCCTTGACGGAAGATAGCTGGCACCGTCGATCACGACGTCTGAGCTCCCACCGCCGTGGGCAAGACCGCCCTGCCGAGAGGCTTCACTGCAGCTTGCATCCCGTGCAGACACCGAAAGTCCAGAAATCTCATTATGTGGACAATTCTCATGATTCGGACTCATGTGCCCATATCTCTCAGCTGAGGAATCCTCGTTCGAAGCCTTGATCCGCGTCGGGATGAATTGGTTCGGCATCAGGGCCTTTCGTTCAATGCTGTGTTCAGCTTCGCTCGCATGTCGAGCGCCGCCCGGCGAGCGTTCATCCCCACAAGATGCAGGGAATCTTCGATGGAAAGCGGGCCCTTGCAAGCCGGATCCTTGCGCCAGGCACCGATGATGCCCCGCGAAGAGTTCACAATCGCACCCTCACCATGAATATCAAACATAGCGGCCACGTCAGACGCTGTCCCCCCCTGCGCGCCATAGCCTGGGATAAGGAACATCGTATGCGGCATCCGGGCTCGAAGCGCCGCACCGACTTGCGGATGCGTCGCACCGACGACTGCCCCGACACGCGAGAAACCATGCGTCCCAAGGGATTCGGCGCCCCATTGCTCCACCCGGTCGGCAACATGTTCGTAGAGTCGCTCCCCGTTCTCGGTCATCAATTCCTGGAATTCGTCGCTTGACGGATTCGATGTGCGTACAAGCACAAAGATGTCCTTGTCGGCCTCATCGGCGGCATCGACGAATGGGACTATGCCATCCGAACCGAGATATGGGTTGACCGTCACAGAATCCTCGAACCAAGGGAATGATCCGATTTCCCGGTCTGAATGCGAAGCGTGGACCGCCGCGGCATCCGTTGCAGCCGCATTGGCACCAGCGCTGGCGGCTTCGCGTGAAGGCTGTGCCGTCTCATCTTTCGGACGAGCGATGCCCGAAAGATGAGACGCGTATGCGGCCGCCGTCGAACCGATATCTCCGCGCTTGATATCGCCGATCACATGGAGGCCAGCATCATGCGCCATCCGACATGTCTGCGCGAAGGTGAGCACGCCCGCAGGCCCCAAGGCCTCGTACATCGCAATCTGAACCTTTACGGCAGGAACGATATCCTTCACTGCGTCGATGATGCTGGCGTTGAAGTCCATGAATCGCTGATTCAGTGCGGCGACCCACAGCTCCTGGCCCTTCACCGTATCAAAGTCTCCGATCCCTGCTTCCATGCCCTCCAGCAGCTGCGGTGGAAGCAGGGAGACCGTGGGGTCCAGGCCCACGACGCTCGGGTTATCGAAATTCCGTATGGCTTCGACTAGTTTGTCCATAATCCCTTTCCATGCCCTCTGTCTTGTCTTGCTCTGTCTTGTCTTGCTCTGTTTTTCCTTGCCTTGGCCCTGTTCTTGCCTTGCCCTTGTCGAATGGCTCCTAAGGACGAGCGACGAGCCATCTCGGTCCGTTCAGCGTCATCGAAGTCGTCACCAAGGTCGCCGCCAAACTCATCACCAAGGTCGCCGCCGGCATGGAGGTCAGCATCACCGAAGCTTGTCTTCACCGGTCAGCCGCGAAACTTCAGTCAGCCGCGACGCAGGGATCCGGCTGAAGGCGATCCGCCCATCGAGGATCGTCGCCTGTGCCCTGCCGGAAACCTTCATGCCCTCGAATGGCGTATTGCGCGCCTTCGAATGGAAGTTCGCCGACTTGACCGTCCATGTGCCACGTGTGTCAAGAATCGTGTAATCAAAGGCGCTGGAATTCACTGCGCTGCGATTCAACCCGCTCAGATCCAGGATTCGGCGTTCAGGGGCTCCTCTGTCCGAACCATTGCCTTGGGATTCGGCCTCGACGTTGTCGGAGTCCTCTGCCGTTGCGGCCTGCGTGTCCAGCAGCCGAGGAATGTCAGGGGCTTCGAAGCCCATCAGCCTCGCAGGGGCAACCGACATCAGCTCGATAAGCCGCTCGTCGTCGATCGCTCCGCTATCGACCAGAACCCGATGGCATACGCCATAGGCAGTCTCCAAGCCGATGATGCCATTGGGCGACTTCACCATGCCCTGCATCTTCTCGTGCATGGTGTGTGGCGCATGGTCGGTGGCAAGCATGTCCACCGTCCCGTCGGCCACGGCAGCAATCGTGGCATCGCGGTCGGCGGCGCTTCGCAACGGCGGATTCATCTTCGCCAAGGTCTGGAAACGCTGCACATCCTCGTCACAAAGGGCCAGATAATGCGGTGCCGTCTCACATGTGACCGGCAGCCCTTCGCCCTTGGCCTTGCGTATGGCGTCGAAGGCAAGCGCGGTGCTCACATGCTGCAAGTGCATGTGCGTGCCGGTCTGCCGTGCGAACTCGATGTCCCGGGCGACTATGGCAAGCTCCGTGGCAGCGGGGATGCCTGGCAGACCGAGATGCCTCGAAGTCACGCCATCATTCATCACGCCCGTCTCGTGGTGCTCGCAATGATCGAGTATCGGCAGCGAGAAGCGCCTGGCATTGGCGCCGACCTCGGCCAAGGTCCGTGAGGTCACCGCGGAACCGTCATCGCTTATCGCAACCAGCGGATGTTCGGCCATCGCCGCATCCGACGGGTCCAGGGCGATCTCAGAGCGCAGATATCGCATCCAGTCCTGAGGATCGCTTGCCTTGAGCCCAGACCTTCCGACGCTTGCGCACACACTGAGCAGGAACTTTGCAGGCAGAACGACACCATGCGACTGCGCGTAATGCTGAAGATAATCGATCACCGAATCATGGCCTGACTCGCGCATGTCTTGTATGCCATCTGCATCGTCCGATCCTGCCGAGGCGACATCGACATGTCTTCCGTCCATGGCTGGAGCTGTGTTCGGCATCAGCAGGACGGTGGTGAACCCGCCTGCCGCAGCGGCGCGGCAGCCCGAAAGCATGTCCTCCTTGTCACGCTGACCTGGATCGCGGAAATGAACGTGCGGATCGCACAGTCCAGGCGCAATCGTGAGCCCATCTGCGTCGATGTGAATGCTTCGTTCGCAGACTGAACCATTCGGAAGGACCGGCTGCTGCGAAAGGGCCGTCCTTGCCGATCCGCCGCCCTGGGTCGCGGGGGTCTGCAGATTGGAGAACAGTCCCCCGTCATCGATGGCATCGTTCAATGCCGCCGGTGGCAATGCCACATCAATGATTTCACCGCTATTCCAGACGCGGAGTCCATGGAAAACGACGCGGAACAGACCACGGGCAGCATGTCGAGAGGCATCCGGCGGCTGCATTGATGCGGCAGCCATCAGATCTTTGCCTCCTCGTCGCAATAATCGCAACGGTATTCCTGACGTTCGGTGTGCATCAGATGGAACATCTGATCGATGCCATGCTCCGTGGTGGTGACGCATCTTGGATTCGCACAGTTGATGACGTTGACGACATGTTCGGGAAGGCTTGGCCTCTGCTTGTCGATGATCCTGCCACCCTTGACGATGTCCACCGTCGCCTGGCGAGCGATGAGGCCCAGCACATTCAGGTCGACGCCGGTCTCGTCCTCGATCTTGATGATGTCCTTGCTGCCATAGCGTCTGCTGCTCGCATTCATGATGAGCGCAAGCTTGGCCTTTGCGGGATCGATGTGGAGGAACTGCAGCACCTTCAGTGCCGTTCCTGCCGGAACATGATCGATGATGATTCCGTTGGTGACGCTGGTGACTTCCATCAGGCGGCCACCTCCTTCCCTGCCCAGGCATCATAGCCTGGAAGCTCATCTCCCAGGACGGAGCTTTCGAGTGCCATCCGCATGAGCATGCCATTCTTGACCTGTTCGAAATATGCGGCGCGCGGATCGTCGTCAACCTCGACCGCAATCTCGTTGACCCTGGGCAACGGGTGAAGCACTGCCATGTCTGGCTTGGCGAATCTCAGCTTTCCCTCATCCAGGATGTATGTATCGCGCAGACGGAGATAGTCGTCTTCGTTGAAAAAGCGCTCCTTCTGCACGCGGGTCATGTACAGCACGTCCAAATCGCCTATGACGCCTGCCAGATCGCGTGTCTGCACATAGGAGCAGCTGGGCGTGTCGTTGATGCGATCCAACACATACTGCGGCGTCTTCAACTCCTCCGGGCTGATGAGCACGAAACGGACGTTGCCGAATCGGCAGAGCGTGGAAATCAACGAATGCACGGTTCGTCCGAATGTCAGGTCACCGCACAGTCCGACGGTAAGATCCGTGACTCTGCCGAACCGCGAGGTCAGCGTGGCGAGGTCTGCCAGCGTCTGGGTCGGATGCATGTGCCCGCCATCGCCTGCATTGATGACCGGAACGTTCGCGGCACGCGAGGCCACCAGCGCGGCGCCCTCCTTTGGATGACGAATCGAGACGACATCGGCGTAGTTGCTGACGGTCTTCAAGGTATCGGATATGGATTCGCCCTTGGAGACGCTCGACAGCTGCGCCCCTGCGAAGCCGATGACGCTCCCTCCGAGACGAAGCATCGCGGTTTCGAAGCTCAGACGGGTTCTGGTGCTCGGCTCATAGAACAGCGTGGCGAGAATCCTTCCGTCACAGGCGTGCATCACCTGCTTCCGATGCGAATCGATGTATTCGGCCTTGCGAAGCAGCTCACTGATTTGTTGAACTGAAAGATCATCCAGTGTGACGACGCTGTGACCTACTAGTGTGGAGGTATTCCCCGAAATACCAGCTTGCGTAACCGACTGTGATGTGGATTCAGCACGGGCAGATGAAGTTTCTGCTGGGAAATCCGAATTGTTATTGTCGGGCAACGGCTCACCTTTCTGCGATAAGGTGGCCACATTGACGTGACCTAGTCAACAATAGGCAAGTTTTGTTAACAACGCAACAAAGGCATGTTTTGGTGGCATCTCAGCACGGGTGAGCTCCAAGGCAGCATGATCCCCACCATTTCAAGCGAGTTTGCAAGTTTTTGGCACTTGTCAAGGTATGGATTCACGAATTGCCTGAAATGCCGTGCGAATCTGAGCCAGATATCAGGGATTCAGCCCGTGCATACTGTGGGAAGTGCCAAAAACTTGCATTCTGGGAGTCAGAAGACGTCACATGATGCCATAGAACAGCCGATCTGTGATTTCCCTGCACCGGCGCATCTTCCCGAGCATGTCATTCTCGAAGCGCTGGCCCTGATGCGCGGCGTAGCCGAGATATATTCCTATGCCGCCCAGGGAGTAGCCGTCATCCGGCAGGATGTCAGCGCGCGAGGCGCGGCCTGACCACAGATAGTTGCCGTTGCGCGCTGCCGTGCACAGCATCCAGGCCTCGCGAAGGTTATCCGCGTCCTCGGCGTTGATGAGACCGGCATCGCGCAAGGCCTCAAGCGCAGGCAGGGTCGATGTGGTCCGCAAGGTCGAAATCTCGTTCGCATGCTGCAATTGGTGCAGCTGCACCGTCCATTCGATGTCGGACAGACCTCCCTTGCCCAGTTTGATATGTCTGTCCCTTCTGACTCCTCGAGGCAGGCGTTCGGCCTCCATTCTCGCCTTGAGCCTGCGTATTTCGGCGATCTGCTCCTCATGAAGTGTCTGTCTGGGGTATCGGATCGGATCGATGACCTCGCTCATGAGTCTGTCTCCCAAGCCCGTGTCACCCGCCGCCACGCGCGCTCTGAGCAGTGCCTGTGACTCCCATGTGCTTGCCCAGGAATGATAGTATTCGCGACACGATTCATATGACCGGACCAATGGCCCATTCTTGCCTTCGGGCCGCAGATCCATGTCAAGATCGATCTTTTCCTCGACGCTTACGGCACCGGACAGCACAAGGCGCATATCGTCAAGCACATGCAGCGCGAATAGATTCGCCTCACGTGGATCGACGCCATCATTGGGCTCGTAGACGGCGATTATGTCCGCATCCGAGCTGAAATTCACCTCGTTGCCGCCATATCGTCCCATCGCTACGATCACGAGCTTCGCGGGGCTCTGCACCACCCCTGACTGATCGGCCTGCCTTTCGATCGCCCACCGCAAGGAGGCGGATAGGATCGCATCATAAACGTCTGTCATGCCCTGAAGGCATTCGTTGTCGTTCAGCACATGGCTCATCCATCCGAGGCCGATGCGCTCTATCTCATGGCGTCGCATGGCACGTATGGAGTTTGCGAACTCCGCTGGTCTGTCGGCAAAGCGCTCGACAGCCGAGCGAGTCTGCGTGCGCAGGCTTTCGTCAGATCGAAGCTGCAACTGCTGATCGTTGCCAAGCCAGGTGATGGATTCGGAAGACTTTCGCAAGGCCTCTCCAAGAAATCTTGAATTCGACAGGATGTGACACAGGCGCTGCGCCGCGGACGGCGAGTCACGAAGGAATCCCAGATACTGGCTTCCCGTGCCAAAGCGCTCCTCAATGCTTCTCCAACCGAGTAGGCCCATATCCGGATTCTGCCCTTCACCAAGCCATTCCAGCACGGCGGGAAGCAGGATGCGGTTGATTTTCGAGGCTCTTGAAAGACCAGTCGTGAGCGATTCCACATGTCGCATCGCCGATTGCGGATCGGCGAAGCCAATGGATGCAAATCGATCCTCCGCCGCCTGACTGCTCAATCTGATGTCTTCAGTCTGCGTCTGGGCGCTTATGGGCAGCATGGGACGATAATAGATATCCTGATGCAGTCTGCGAATTTCCCGCCGGGTGGCATCGAAGCGGTTCATCAACTCATCGGGATGGATATTGAATGCGCGGGCGAGTCTGCGAAGATCGACATTCGCATCCAATTCCTCCCGCGTTATCTCACGCACGCGTTCCATGCCTCCATAGCTGCCCTTTCCCATATCCGGGAAGAGATGGGTCCGCTTCAGCTCCCACATCTGCTGACGGTGTTCAAGAACCCGCTCAAAGCGGTAGTCCTGCGACAGCTGCGTCGCCTGTCTGCGAGAGACATATCCACCATCGGCAAGTGCCCGCAGCGATTCCAGCGTCGAGGCGGTTCTCAGACTCGAGTCGGTCCTGCCGTGGACCAGCTGCAGCATCTGAACCGTGAACTCGACGTCGCGCAACCCTCCACGGCCGAGCTTGATCTCACGGTCCTTCAACGCGTCTGGAATCAGCGATTCGACTCGCTTGCGCATGCGCTGGCAGTCATACACGAAGTTGCTCCGCTTCGAGGCACTCCATACGAAGGGACGTGTCGAACCATAGTATGCCTTGCCGAGCTCCGCATCGCCAGCCACCGGCCGAGCTTTCAGCAATGCTTGGAATTCCCAGCTTTCCGCCCACTGTTCGTAATATCCCAGGTGAGATTGCAGACGTCGAACGAGTGGACCGTCCTTCCCCTCTGGGCGCAGTCCCCCGTCGATCTGCCAGAGAGCTGGTTCGGTGACGCCTGGAATGACGGACTGGCAGATTTTCTGAAGCATCGTGGCGATCCTGCTGCCCACGCGTATCAATCGCTGATTGTCAACGCCTTCAGCCGCAGGTTCGACGACATATATCAGATCGACGTCCGAAACATAGTTCAGCTCTTTCGATCCCAGCTTGCCCATGCCGATTATCGCGAATCGACAGACGTCGCCATGCTCGACGTTGCGCTTGGCAATGGAAAGCGCCGCTTCGAGGGCAGCATCGGCAAGAGCCGAAAGCATGGTGCTGACCTTCGGCTGAATGTCGATCGGATTGTGGCTGCGAGCGTCGAAGGCCATGATGGCAGCAAGCTGGCGATAGTATTCACGGCGTAGGCCGTTCACCGCATCCGGCAGGGATGGGGCCGCAGCCCGATACGGCGCAGTGCTGCCCGTTGAATCCGTGCCGACCGAATCTTCCTCGGCATTGACCAGACCAGCGGCGTTCCCATACCGTTCGCAGTTGTTCCGCTCCCCTTCGCTGCCATCTTCCGCCTCCATGCGACAGCCTGAGGCAGCCAGCATCGTAGAGCAACGTTGCGCCGCATCGTAGTCAAGCGTCCCGTGCGGGTCTCTTCCCGCCGATTCGACCAGATCCGGTCGGCTCATCATCAGAAAGCCCATCGCCTTGGACACGCCAAGCACCCCAATCAGATTCGACAACTGTGAGTCCTCAGGCAGGCTTTGGCGCAGACGAGCGCCACGCTGATGGTATGAACGAATGATGTCTTGAAGGCTTCTCAAGGCCATATCGGGATCGCATACCTCTGCGATGCTCTCAAGGAGGTGGGAGACGCACCGCTCATCAAGTCCTTCGCCGCAGAGCTGTTCCAAGGCAGTTCGGGCGGATTCCAGATGCTGCAACCCTGCACGAATCAGATTCTTTGAGCCAAGCACGGCATTGATGTTCTCCATACAGTCAATCTACCCCATGCCACTTCCCACCATGTCGGAAGTTCCTGGTGGCAAACGAACCATGACAAACGAACCATGACAGGAATGGCAAATTCGGTGCGGCTATCATGAAAGCCATGGAATCACCGTTAACCATCGAAGAACTCACTCCGGAACGTTTCGAGGAGAAGGCTGTCGTCCACTCACTGACATGGCATGAGACCTATGAGGGTATGCTCCCGGACGAATTCGTCTCGCTCGTCACACCCGAATTCGCACTCAGGGTCACGAAGCGGCATGACCCCCGATACACGCTCGTGGCTGTGAGGCATGACGCGATAGTGGGCTTTGTGGAGTATCTTCCCCAGACGGGCGAGGAGCTGGTCACACCGCACGCATCCGAGATAGGCGCGCTCTATGTGCTCAGATCCGCCCAGCATGAGGGCGTCGGGACACGTCTCATCGATGCCGCGCTCTCCATAATGCCTGAGCCATACGCCGCCCTGACGGTATTCACTGGCAATGCCCACGCCATCGGCTTCTATAAACATATGGGTTTCCGCTCGACCGGTCACCTCATCCCGGACGACTTCGATACGCAGAGTCTGGAAATGACCAATGGCCCGCTGGGGCTTCAGCACGGACACGACCGTCCCAGAACAGCCAGCCAGGACTGACCGAAGCATCCGCGCCTGGCACGAATGCCGTAGGAAACCACAGACAGCAGCCCTGAGCTTCTTGCCCGGGGCCATGCTCGAATATCCGCACGCATGCCTGCAGCGATCCGCAGCCATGCATCGTGCATCTGGCGAACAGCCTATCGCGAATGGAACAGCGGCCTTACGTTGTTCCAGATGCGCCGGGTCGTCACGGCCTTATTCATCGTATAGAGATGGATGCCGTCGACGCCTCGCGCGACAAGGTCGGAAATCTGAGCAGAGGCATAGATGATGCCAGCCTCCTGCATCGCATCAGGATCGTCACCCCAACGCTCGATCATCTTCTCGACCGTGGAGGGAATCCGTGACCCGCACATGCCGACCATATGCCTGACGCGGGAGGCATTGGTGACGGGCATGATGCCAGCCTCGATGGGTACGCCGATGCCAGCCTTGCGAACCTTGTCAAGGAATCGCAGATAGTCCTCGTTGTCGAAGAAAAGCTGCGATATCAGATGATCGACCCCTGCATCGACCTTGGTCTTCAGATTGTCGATGTCGGCATCGAGATTCGCGGCCTCAGGATGGCCTTCCGGATAGCAGGCCGCATACACCTTCATTTCGGGCTTGCGCTCACGAATGTAGCTGACAAGATCGCTGGCATGCTTGAATTCTCCGCATGGATCCGTATCCACCCGCGAATCGCCGCGCAAGGCCAGCGTCGCCTTCACCCCCGCATCCTCGAACAGGTCGAGCTCACGGTCTATCTCGTCCCGGTCTGCGTAGCGCGCTGTCAGATGTGCGACTGCAGGAATCCCATATTCCGCGCGAATCGTATTCGCGATGCGCGCCGTCGCCGTGCGGTCGGCCTGCTTTCCGGTGCCATAGGTGACCGAGATGAAGTCGGGATGCATGCCCTGCAGCCCGTCCATCGTGTCATAGATGGTTCCGACAGGCGCGGTTCTGCGCGGCGGAAAGACCTCAAGAGAGAACATCGGAGCATGCATGGCTAGCGCTCCAACCTCGCGCGGACTGCCTGGGCGGCGGCCACCATATGCTCCAAACTTGGCCATGTTTCGGCATCGCCACGGGTCTTCAGGCCACAGTCAGGATTGATCCAGACCGCGGACGAATCCATCTTGTCAAGGATCTCGTCGATTCGGGTCTCGATCTCTGCCTCGGAAGGGATGCGTGGCGAATGGATGTCATATACGCCGGGTCCGGCCTCGGTTTCGAAGTGGGCGTCGTGGATGGCGTCCAGAACCGTAAGATCGGAACGGGATGCTTCGAACGAGATAACATCGGCATCCATCGCATCTATGTCCTTGATGATGTCATTGAACTCCGAGTAGCACATATGCGTGTGGATCTGAGTCGTCGGCCTGACGCCGGAATGCACCAGCCTGAAGGCCGGGATCGCCCAGTCGAGATAGCGCTTGTGCCAGTCGCTGCGGCGCAGCGGCAGCTTTTCGCGCAGGGCTGCCTCATCGATCTGAATGACCTTGATTCCCGCATCCTCCAGATCGAGCACTTCGTCTCGGATGGCAAGGGCAAGCTGCGTGGTCTGCAGCTTATGGCTGACATCCTCGCGCGGCCAGGACCAGTTCAGGATCGTGACAGGACCGGTGAGCATGCCCTTGACCAGACGCGTCGTGCGTGACTGCGCATATGCGCTCCATGCGACCGTGATGGGCTGCGCGCGGGAAACATCGGACCAGACGATCGGAGGCTTGACACAGCGGGTTCCATAGGACTGGACCCATGCGTTCCTGGTGAAGAGGAAGCCATTGAGATGCTGGCCGAAGTATTCGACCATGTCGTTGCGCTCGAATTCGCCATGCACCAGCACGTCGAGACCGATGCGTTCCTGCCTTTCGAGGACCTCGTCGATGTGCCGCTTGATGAAGGTATCGTATTCATCCTGCGAAATCTCGTGCTTGCGGAATTGCGCGCGTTCGGCACGTATCTCCCTGGTCTGGGGGAACGACCCGATTGTCGTCGTGGGAAGCAGTGGCAATGCCAGTTCCTCACGCTGCTCGGCCTGGCGTTCCCTGCGCTCAGGAAGACGGGTGAAGTCACTGGTTTGAAGGGCTTCGATGCGTTCGGAGACCTTCGCATCGGCTTCGACGCGATGACCGTCGAACAATGACTGGTTGGCGGCGAGTTCCTTGGAATTCTTCAGGGCGGCTTCGTTATTCGAAGACAATGCTGCGATTTCCTTGAGCTCCTGCAGCTTCTCGACAGCGAATGCGAAATGTCGGCGCACCTCAGGACTCAGTCCATCCTCACCTTCCACGCTGAATGGAACATGGAGCAGCGAACATCCCGTGGAGACCACAACGCGGTCGGTTACCTGGCGCACTGCATCGAGCACCCCAAGGCTGTCGGCGTAGTCGTTGCGCCATATGTTTCGACCATTGACGACACCGGCGAAAATCGTTGTCCTTTCGGCCACACCGAATTTCTTCAATGCGGCGAGGTTGTCGTCAGCCCCTTCGACGAAATCAAGTCCCACGCCGTCGAATTCAAAGAGCCTTACAGTTTCATAGATATCCGCGATGTGACCGAAATAGGTCTGCAGCAGCAGCTTCACCGAACCATTGTCGCCATCTCTGGCTGGAAGAATCTTCGCATAGAGGGTCTTGAACAGTTCCACGTCGCCCTCGGACTTGTCCAGCACGAGATATGGCTCATCGAACTGGACCCATTGGGCACCCAACTCGGCAAAGCGGGCAAGCACCTGCGCATAGACCCGGGCGACTGCGTTGACAAGGCCCTTGTCGAGCGTGAGTGGCGCCCCTTCAGGACGACGGGCGAGCTTGAGGAAGGTGTAGGGGCCGATCAGCACCGGCTTGGTGACGATGCCCAGTTCCTTGGCCTCGTTGAATTCGTCAAAGGGCTTGGTGCCATTGAGCGCGATTTCTTCGGAATCGTCGATTTCAGGAACCAGATAGTGATAGTTCGTCGTGAACCACTTCTTCATTGGCAGGGCGGTGACATCGCCTCGCTCTCCCTGATAGCCGCGTCCCATTGCGAAGAGGGTATCCTCCGCGCCGAGCGAGAGCTTGCTGTATCGCTGCGGGACAGCGCCCAGCAGGATGGATGTATCCAGCAGCTGGTCATAATAGCTGAAATCGTTGCTTGGAATCAGATCGATTCCGGCATCCCGTTGAAGCTTCCAATGCTTCGCACGCAGCTCGCGAGCCGTGCCCTGCATATCCTCCAGAGTCGATTTGCCTCTCCAATAACTTTCTATCGACCGTTTCAGTTCCCTGTTCGAACCGATGCGCGGGAAACCGATTACCGAAGTGAGTGCGGACATGCTTCCTCCAATGTATGATGTTGCAACCCCAAGAAGGGTATCAAGCGATAGCCTCTACAGGTAATTATAATGAATGGTGTGTCGTTATAACCAAAATCTATACCCTGCTGCACATGCACTCCCAGTCCAACACGTGATTGCGGTTGCCTTGCTCATCTGCAAGTATAGGGACTCAACATCGACATCCATATGACGATGCCGTGCCAATCCGAGCCATCTGCAGCCGCCTTGACGCACGATGCCACCGATGGCGGGGCCTGCACGGTGATGATGACACGATGCCACCATGCCACGAGCAGCATGTGCAGACGATGCGTTCAAGAATTGAAATCATGCGGCGTCAGCACCGCAATGAGTTCGGCGCCGTGCACCGTCCATTCGTTGAAGGGCCTGTCACAGGCGAAGATCGCCAGACTTGCAGGCGACAGTCCAAGATTCAACAGATCAAGCTGGCTCGGATCGGAATCCGAGGTCGCCAGCCATTCGCAGCTCACGGAAACGGTGGGTTCATGACCAAGGATCATGAGAACGCGTCGCTTTGGCTTGGTGGCTTGAATCTCATCAAGCACCGACTGAATGCCTCCCTGGTACAGGCTGAGTCTGACATCGACCTTGGGACCATCCCCGAAATACCGAAGCATCCGGTTCAGCGTTTCCATGGTTCGGTCAGCGCTCGAGGTGGCGATCCGGTCAGGAACCAGGTCAAGGAAGTCAAGCCCCTTTGCGACTTCCTTCGCCTGCTTCTTCCCCTTATCGGTTATTCTGCGAGTCCGGTCGCCATCCTCACCCAGCGACTCGGCCTTCGCATGTCTCATGACGATGAGCACATACGCACGAGAACGAAGACTTTTCTTCAGCTTTCGAAGGTTGACGTTCATCAGCAACTCCTCAGCAACTCATTCAGCATCGCAGCAACGATCCGCTGTCTGAATGCAACGACCTATTCAAGAGCCCCCTGCTCCATTCCTGACTCTACTACAGTTGCCTGGTGCTCCAGGTCGCGCAGGACCTTGCGCAGCTTCCGATCGGAAATATCGCGCAGCTCGAGCTCTTCCAGAGACTCTGCCGCAGTCGCACCATCAATGTCGGCATAGGTGTCCTTGGTCGCCCGCTCGCGCTTGCGCAACGCCTCGATGCCGGGACTCATCGCCCGAGAGACAACGATGAAGCCGGTGTGCCCTATCATTTGATGGTTCGGACGCACCGCCAAGCCCTGAACCTTCCAGTCCCGCTGCAGGGTTTCGGACACTTCCGGCTCCGTCCACGAACCGCGCTCGCGCATCTGCTCGACAAGACGACTCATCTGCGTGGTCGTCGTCACGTAGGCGCTGAGCACGCCTCCGGGAACGATAAGTCGCTCAACCGCTTCCAGCCTGTTCCAGGGATCAAGCATGTCCAAGACGACGCGGTCATAGCCATGCTCCGTGCAATCCTTGGCAACCGTGTCAAAATCACCCGTGAGCAGCTCCCAGCGCTTCGGCATTCCACCGAAGTACACGGAAGCATTCAATCCCGCGATGCGTGCAAACTCCGAACGCCTTTCGATGGTCGTTAGATGACCTTCGGAACCGACTGCATCCAACAGGTTCAGGCTCATCGCACCAGAACCCGCGCCTGACTCCAGCACACGCATGCCGGAGCGGATATCCCCCATCGTCAATACCTGGGCGATGTCCTTCGGGTACATGATCTGCGCGCCGCGAGGCATCGAAAGCACATAATCCGCCAAGCGCGGCCTCATGACCGTATATGACCAGCCACCAAGCCGTCGTGCCGCCTTCCAAGGCTTCTTCGCATCTTGGATGGACCCGTCGTCATCGCCCGTCGATGCTGGCGCCATGCCTGCACCCTGCCCCAGCTGCATCTGATGCAACGCGGCCGCGCTTCGCGTCGTCACGATGGACCCCTCGACCAGACCGATCACATCGTCATGGGGTATCACCCCTCGCTGCGTCTGCACGACCTCACCATGCTCAAGCAGGGCCGTGATCATTGCTCCCTTGCGATCGGTCAGCTGCACTTTTTCCCCCACGCAAAGGGGACCTCTCTTCGGCATAATTCCTCCATATCACCGTTCGGTCGAGAATTATACAGCGTCGTGCGAAGCTCCACACGGTCGCAGTTCGGTTCAGTCCCGATGCCGAGCGTATGCAGCCCACCGCCCTTGGGCCGAGGAAACAGACAGGTCGATGCCAAATATCTCGCTGAGTCTCTCGGCCGTGAAGCCATGTTCCAGATCGCCCTGATAGATTATCGTTCCCGGCTCCGGATCGCGGCCAGTGACCGCATCCTGGTGGGCGTCCGCCTCATTGCCAGACAACCGCCCCATGATCGCAACGTGATCGAACCCCTGAGGAATCTCTTCAAGCCTATGCGTGACAAGCAGCACCGTTCTGTGCGGATCCGCTCCGATGCGCCCCAGGGCTTGGAGAACAAGCTCGCGCCCGCCCAGATCGAGACCTGTCGTCGGCTCGTCAAGGATCAGCAGGTCGGGGTCCGCCATCAACGCCCTGCAGATCAGCACTCGGGTTCTCTCCCCCTCGGATAGCTTGAACATCTGCTTGCCCTCAAGGTATTCAATGCCGAATTCACGCATCAGCGAACGAGCACGCCCATACTCCGCATCGGTATATGAGTCGCGCCACTTGCCGGTCGTCGCGGTGAGCGCAGTCACGACGATGTCGAGCGGATCCTCCTGCGGAGGAAAGGCCCGTGAGAGTTCCGCCGAAGACAGCCCTATGCGATGCCGGTACGAGAACACATCGACCTTACCCAGTCTGTTGCCGAGAATGTCGACGGACCCGGAGCTCGGGAATCCTCGCGTACTCATCATCGCCACCAGGCTTGACTTGCCGATGCCACTGGGACCGAAGAGAATCCACTTCTCCCCTTGTTGAACCGTCAGATTGACGTCGCGGAGAATGACTCGACGCTGACGACGGAACTCAACATCCTTCAGTGCAAGGACTTCCATGTCACCTCAACGCCTGTCTGTACACATCGATGGTCTGATCGGCGATGCTTTCCCAGGAGAATCTGTCGCGGGCACGCTCATAGCCGCACTCTCCCATGCGTTCCGCCTGCTGCAGGTCAGAGAACATCCTGTCTATCGCCTCGGCGAGGTCATGGACGTATGCATCCGGATGGATCGGCGTGCCCGTGCCATCCTGAAGCTGCTCGATCGGCACCAGATATCCGGTCTCTCCATCGACGACGACCTCGGGTATGCCACCGGTTGCACTCGCGACGACCGGAAGTCCGCACGCCATCGCCTCAAGATTCACGATGCCAAGCGGTTCGTAGATGCTCGGACATACGAAGGCATCGCAGCCATGTTCCAAGGCTCTCAGTTCAGGACGGGGAAGCATCTCTTCGATCCAGACGATATTGCCCCGCTCCTCATCCAGCTTCCTGAACGCGTTTCTGACCTCGCTTGCGATTTCGGGAGTGTCAGGGGCACCCGCGCAGAGCACCACCTGAATGTCCCTGTCAATCAGATGCAAGGCGCTGAGCAGATATGGCAGCCCTTTCTGCCTGGTGATTCTGCCGACGAACAGCAGCGTCGGCCTGTTGCGATCGATGTGATAGCGGTCAAACACATTCCAGGCATCGTCATCTTCCGCGGGACGTGTGAAATCACCGAGCGTGATGCCGTTATGTACCACGCATACCCGCTCTGGATCGACCTGGGGATATGCAGTCAGGATATCCTTGCGCATGCCTGCGGAAACGGCGATGATGCGGTCGGCCGACTCATAGGCGTCCTTCTCTGCCCATGAACTCAGACGATAGCCGCCCCCCAGCTGCTCGGCCTTCCACGGGCGGAAGGGTTCCAGACTATGCGCGGTGATGACCAGTGGTATGTCGTTGAGCTGAGCCGCGACGCGGCCTGCGAGACAGGTGTACCACGTATGGGCATGGACCAGGTCTGCCTTGACATCCGATGCGATGCTCAGATCGACGCCAAAGGTCTTCAGCGCGGCATTGCTGTCCTCCAGATATTCCGGTGCGTCATAGCCCACGAGATGCAGGCTTCCGGAATGATTGCCGCCGGGAATCGCAGGAATGTCGGCAGCCGTTCGAGCTCCATCGAAGGCTCGGACGGTCACATCGATCCGTTCCGCCAGGACCTTGGACAGTTCTTCGACATGGACTCCGGCACCACCATAGATATGCGGAGGATATTCACGTGTCAGTATGTCGACCTTCATATCAATCTCTTCCTTACTGCACGATTCCGTGCGATTGCCATGGTCAGACCGCAGTCCCGTTGTCGTCAAGATTGGGATTGTCTCGTGGGGATCCTCCCACAAGGATCAGGCTGAGCACTCCAACCGCGAAGGCGACCGATACTGTGATGACGAGCCATAGCGGTGTGCTGGAAATCCACATGATCACGACGAAGGCGCATGCCGAAATGACTATCAGTGTCCAGCATAGAATGCGGAGCCATTGCCTCACGCTGCGCGGCGCCTCGATTGATGGCATCGCACGCGTATCGCTTGCCGTCTTCTGAATGTCTACATCGACATGAGACGTCGGCTTCCACGCGCCATCTTCCTTGGCTTGAATCCTGCGCGACTTTTCCTGAAGCGACTGTTCATCTATCATGCCGCCACGCCCGCGACCTCGGGTCTGATCGTACTGACTTGGTATTCCCTTGCGCTCGTTGCGCGCATTGGCCCTGCGTTGGGAACGGTTAGGCATATTGCTCCTCTCACACCATGCAAGCTCGGAGTCCGTGCTCAGCAGACGGCATCCAACCGAACGGGTGGCTGGATGCCGAACGACGGACTGCTCCTAGCCCTAAGTGTAACGGCTTATCGCGGAAGCATCATCGGGCGTTGCGTTGCGGTGATCGGCGCTGGCAGCTCGGTGTTGCCGGTCAGGAACTTGTCGACTGCCGCAGCGCAGCTGCGTCCCTCGGAAATGGCCCAGACGACGAGGGACTGACCTCTGCCGGCATCTCCACAGACGAACATGCCTTCCTGCGACGTGGCGAAGTCGTTGTCTCTGGCGACGTTCCCGCGCTTGTCGAGTTCCACTGGAAGCTGATCGACCAAGGTCTCGGTGTCTGGGTGCAGGAACCCGATGGAGATGAGTACCAGATCGGCTGGGAGGATGCGTTCCGTCCCGTGCTGGCGCGTGAATGGGCCATTGTCCCCGGGAGCGACGTCAACGACCTTCAGACCTGTGATATGACCGTTCTCGTCGGCGATGAAGCTTTCAGCCGTGGCGTGTTCCTGAATGTCGACGGCGGTGTCACCTGCCTCATCCGCCTCGAATTCGACGGAGTCGGTGCTGTAGAGGTACTGTCCGCCTTCTTCCATGGACGAGGTCTTCTGATAGGTGCGCGCATATGTCGGCCACGGATCCTTGTCCGGACGATGGTCAGGTTCCTTGGGATTGATCTGCAGGACCGTCACGGACTTCGCTCCCTGACGTATCGAGGTTCCCAGGCAGTCGGATCCGGTGTCGCCACCGCCGATGATGACCACATGCTTGTCCTTCGCGGTGATGCCGTTGATGGGCTTCTTGCCCCACACCATGCGCGTCGCATCGGGCAGGAAGTCCATGGCGAAATGGATTCCCTTCAATTCCCTGCCCGGGATTGAAATGTTCCTGGGAACCGTCGAGCCGATGGCGACTATGACCGCATCGTAGCGGCTGCGGAGCTCGTCCCAGCTGATGTCCTTGCCAATCTCGACGTTGGTGCGGAAGCGGGTTCCCTCCGCCTCCATCTGCTCCTGGCGCATGTCGATAAGCGACTTGTCAAGCTTGAAGTTCGGAATTCCATAGCGCATCAGTCCTCCGATGGCATCCGCGCGCTCATAGACGACCACGGTGTGGCCAGCCCTTGTAAGCTGCTGTGCGCATGCCAGTCCGGCAGGGCCGGATCCGACGATGGCGACGGTCATGTCGGTAAGGCGCTGTGGTGGCTGAGGCTTGACGTATCCAAGCTTCCATGCCTCATCGATGATCGTCTGCTCATCGAGCTTGATCATCGTCGCGGGCTGGTGTATCGCCAGAACGCATGCCTGCTCGCATGGAGCGGGGCAGACACGTCCGGTGACCTCAGGGAAGTTGTTGGTGACGGAAAGGCGGTTGTATCCGTCCTCCCACTTGCCCTGACGGACCAGATCGTTGAATTCGGGTATCAGATTGCCGAGCGGGCAGCCTGTCATGCAGAATGGCGTGCCGCAATCCATGCAGCGGGCCGCCTGATTCTTCGTGAAGTCCTGCAGACCGAACTCGGCGTGGACATCCTGCCAGTCCTTGATGCGCTCTGAAACCGGACGTTCCTTGAGCTCCCTGCGTGTGCGAACCTTCAAAAATCCCCTTGGATCAGTCATTTCAGTGCGCTCCTTCCACAACCCGCTCGTACAACGATTCCCAGGCCCCAGGCTGGTTGAAATCTACATGTTCCCTATGCGCCTGCTCCATGGCCTTCTTCATCGCGAGATATTGCGTTGGCACGACGTGGGTGAAACGGCTCAGACCCGATTCCCAGTCCTCCAGCAATTTCATGGCCGTCTGCGAACCGGTCTCCTCCGCATGCTGCTTGACCAGGGAGTGAAGCTCGACTGCATACTCCCCCTCGACTGGAAGGAACTTCAGGGAGCCATTGACGCTCGCCGATGGATTCACCTTGCGCATGTCCAAGTCAAGCACATACGCATTGCCGCCGGAGAACCCGGCTCCGAAGTTTCGACCGGTCGGCCCCAGAATCGCAACCGTTCCGCCAGTCATGTATTCGCAGCCATGATCGCCGACGCCCTCCACGACGAAGCTTGCACCGCCGTTTCTGACCGCGAAGCGCTCCCCAGCCTTGCCTGCGATCAGCATCTGCCCGGAGGTCGCGCCGAAGCCCGTCACATTGCCGCAGATGACGTTCTCGTGCGGATCGAAATGGATGTCCTCGGCCGGGCGCACGATGATGCGTCCGCCGGAGAGTCCCTTTCCGGCATAGTCATTGACCTCGCCATAGATGCGCAGAGTCTCGCCGCGCGGAATGAATGCGCCGATGGACTGCCCACCCGAACCGTGAAGGGTGATGTCGATGGTGTCATCGGGCAGACCCTGCGCCTTGTAGCGTCGGGTGATCTCATAGCCGAGCATCGTGCCGACGGTTCTGTTGACGTTACGAATCGGCACGTCTATCAGCACCGGCTCCCTGCGTTCCAGGGCGGGCTCGGCAAGCTGAATCAGACGATTGTCGAGGGCCTTCTCAAGCTCATGGTTCTGATCGATGGTGTGATGCAGGATCGTGCCGGGCGTCGGCCCTGCCTGCATCAGGACATTCGACAGATCGATGCCACCGGACTTCCAGCGGCTGATCGCCTCGTTCTGATCGAGCATCTCGACGTGGCCGACCGCTTCCTCCAAGGTGTGGAAGCCAAGCTCCGCGAGGATCTCACGGACCTCCTCGGCGATGAACATGAAGAAGTTCACGACATGCTCGGGCTTGCCACGGAAGCGGGCGCGCAGCTCAGGATCCTGCGTGGCTATGCCCTGAGGGCAGGTGTTCAGATGGCATACGCGCATCATCACGCAGCCTTCCACGATAAGCGCGGCGGTGGCGAAGCCGAATTCCTCCGCGCCAAGAAGCGCCGCCACCACGACATCCCTGCCTGTCTTCAGCTCGCCGTCGCACTGGACAACGATGCGGCTGCGCAGACCGTTGAGAATCAGCGTCTGCTGCGTTTCGGAGAGACCGATCTCCCAAGGCGTGCCCGCATGCTTGATGGCGTTGAGAGGCGCTGCACCGGTACCACCGTCATAGCCGGATATCAGCACCACGTCCGCATAGCATTTCGCGACTCCTGCGGCGATGGTGCCGACTCCGAACTCGGAAACGAGCTTGACATGGATGCGTGCCTTCGGGTTGGCCATCTTGGCATCATTGATCAGCTGCTTCAGATCCTCGATCGAATAGATGTCATGGTGAGGTGGCGGAGAGATCAGCTCAACGCCTGGGGTCGCCCTTCGGACCTCGGCGATCCATGGCGGCACCTTCGCACCGGGCAGATGACCGCCTTCGCCAGGCTTGGCGCCCTGCGCAAGCTTGATCTGCAGATCGGTCGCAGAGACGAGATAGTCGCTGGTCACGCCGAAGCGCGCCGAGGCGATCTGCTTGATGCGGCTCGTTCTTGACGGGTCCTCGATGCGATCCTGGGATTCGCCGCCCTCACCGGAGTTCGAACGCGCCCCAAGCCTGTTCATCGCCTTGGCAAGGGTCTCGTGCGCCTCCTGGGAGATCGAACCGTAGCTCATCGCTCCGGTCGAGAAGCGCTTGACTATCTCCGATGCGGGTTCGACCTCGCTAATATCGATGGGCTTGCGGTTGTGATTGAACTTCATCAGGCCTCGAAGCGTCATCAGACGGTTCGAGGTGTCGTTGATGTGATGCGAATACTGCTTGAACATGTCATAGTCGCCACGCTGGGTGGACTGCTGCAGCAGGAATATCGACTCAGGGTCGTTGAGATGCTCCTCGCCGGTCCTGCGCCACTTGTAGTCGCCACCAGAGCGCAGGTTTCTGTGCGGACGCGCGGTCCATTGGGTCGGATACGCGACCCGGTGGCGTATCGCCACCTCCTCGGCGATCTCGTCAAGTCCGGTGCCCCCGACACGAGACGTAGTCCCTGTGAAGTACTTGTCCACGATGTCCTGACTCAGGCCAATCGCCTCGAACAGTTGCGAGCCACGGTACGACATGATCGTGCTCACACCCATCTTGCTCATGATCTTCAGGACGCCTGTGCTCAGCGCCTTGATCAGATTCTTGGCGGCTTGCTCGCCGGATACGTTCAGATAGCCGCGCTCGGAAAGATTCTCCACGGATTCCAAGGCAAGATATGGATTCACGCATGCGGCGCCATAGGCGATGAGCAGTGCCACATGATGCACCTCACGCACGTCTCCGGCCTCGACCGCCAGCGAGACCTGCGTCCTGGTGTGTCGACGCAGCAGATGGTGCTGCACTGCGCTGGTCATCAGCAGCGAGGGTATCGGACCCCAGGTATGGTTCGAATCTCGGTCGGACAGCACGATGAAGTTCTTTCCCGCCTCGATCGCATCGTCGATCTGCTGGAATATCTCGTCAAGCCGTGCCTTGAGCGCCTTGCCGCCTCCGGCGACCTGATAGAGTCCCTTCACCACGAATGGCTTGTAGTAGTTATCGAGTATCCGGGCCTTGTCGAGACGCTTCAGCTGAGCCATCTGGTCAGAGTCCACGACCGGATTCGGAATCAGTATCTTCTTGGCATGCAGCTCCGAGTCCTCGAGCAGGTTCGGCTCCGGACCGATCGCCGATTCCAGGCAGGTGACTATCTCTTCGCGCTCCCAGTCAAGGGGTGGATTCGTTACCTGCGCGAATTTCTGGGTGAAGTAGTCGAACAGCATTCTCGAACGCGAGGACAGCACCGCCATGGGAGTGTCGTTGCCCATGGCTCCCAGTGGTTCCTTGCCGCCATTGGCCATCGGGGCAAGCAGGATCTTCAGGTCCTCCTCGGTGTATCCGAACGCTCGCTGACGACGCTGCACGGACATGCCGGAATGGCTGACATGCGCTCGGGACGGCAGTTCGCTCATCTCGACGGAATTGCCCTCGACCCAAGACCGGTATGGGTGCTGTTCGGCTAGTTTCCTGCGAATCTCAGGATCGGGAACTATCCGCCCGGCATTGACATCGACCAGGAACATCTTGCCCGGTTCCAGACGCCCCTTGCGAGCTATGCCGCTTTGCGGAATCCTGTCCAGGACGCCGGTCTCCGATGCGAGGACGAGATACCCGTCGTCCATCAGCTGCCAGCGACCGGGGCGCAGTCCGTTGCGGTCAAGCTGCGCGCCGACCAGATCGCCGTCCGTGAAGATGATGTTGGCAGGTCCGTCCCAAGGCTCGATAAGGGTGTTGTTGTATTCATAGAACGCCCGGACATCGGGATCAAGAGTCTTGTCCTTCTCCCAGGCGGGCGGCAGCATCATGGATACTGCGTGAGGCAGCGACCGGCCTGCCAGATACAGCAACTCCAGGGTTTCATCGAAGGTACCGGAATCGGAATACCCAGGAGTGTTGATGGGCAGCAGCTGTGAGATGTCGCCGAGCAGCTCCGAGCTCAGACGGCCTTCACGCGCGGAGACCCAGTTACGGTTGCCCTGGATGGTGTTGATCTCGCCGTTATGGGCAAGCAGCCTGAATGGCTGGGCAAGTGGCCAGCTGGGGAAGGTGTTGGTCGAGAAGCGCGAATGGACGATGGCGATGCGGGCCTTCATCAGCGGATTCGACAGATCCGGGAAGAAGGGCTGAAGCTGCATCGTGGTGAGCATGCCCTTGTAGGTGATGGTCTTTGTCGAAAGCGAAGCGAAGTACACGCCCACCGCATGCTCGACTCGCTTCCGGACGCGGAAGGCTCGGCGCTCCAGGTCCATCCCCTTCACGCTGCCATCGGAATCTGCGATGACCAAGGTCTTGAAGGCGGGCATCGTACTCAGAGCCTGCAGTCCCAGTCCATTCGGATTCGTCGGCACGTCGCGCCATGCGAGGACGGAAAGGCCTTCCTCTTCGACTATCGAGGCGATCGCCTGCTCCTGCTGGGCGCCCAGAGCGATGTCTCGGTCCAGAAAGACGATGCCCGCTGCATAGCCTCCCTGCTCGGGAAGCTCTGTCTCGACGGTCGCACGCATGAATTCGTCCGGCATCGTGATCAGGATTCCAGCACCGTCACCGGTGTTCTTCTCAGCCCCGACCGCACCGCGATGATCGAGATTGACAAGAACCTCTATCGCCTTGTCCACGATGGAACGTTCCGGCACCCCGTTCAAGGTAGTGACCATACCGACACCACATGCGTCATGCTCGTTGGCAGGATCGTATAATCCCTGTGCATTATGAACAGTAAGATCAAGTGGTGCTCTGAAAGTCACTGATATCACCTCTCTAGGGTGGGCGGAAGCCCGAATGGAACGCTTTGATAGAACAGAATACCGTGTGAATGTGTCATTTTAGGACACAAGTTCGCATTTCGTGTCGCTTGGACCATGTTTTGCGGCGCGCATATCAGCTAGCGGGCATACGAATCAAGAAGTCTCTCTACGATCAAATCATTCAAAAGCCGCCCTTTGAGCGTGGGAACGACCGGAGACGACGCACTCTCGATTAAGCCTTCGGCTTGCAGCTCCCCAAGTATCTCAGTGTGTGGACGATGCCCGGCAACCGCGTCCACTCGCTCGATGTCCAAGCCTTCGCGCAGCCGTACGCCAAGCATGATTGCCTCTTCCAGCGCGGCATCGCGATTCAGGGTCTCGGCTCCCTGCCAGGGCACGCTTCGCTGATGGATCATATGTGCCCAGCGCCTTGGATGCCGTATGTCCCAGGCACGTATCGACGAGCAGTCCGGCGGCAGATTCCGATGCTGACGGGTGAAGCCGTCATGGTCGTCGACGGCATACGCCCCCTGCGGCAAGGTCGTCGCTGGGTTCAGATGGCTGAAATGCGAATGTGCGCCCGGACCCAAGCCAGCCCAATCGACGTTGCGCCAGTAACCGAGATTGTGGCGGCATTCGTGGCCTGGAACGGCCCAATTCGAAATCTCGTACCACTGCAGGCCCTGCTCGGAAAACAGCGAATCGGCTAGCTCATATTTCTCCGCCTCATCGTCATCGTTGGGCTTGGGAAGTATGCCATAATCGACTTTTCTGCCCATTGGCGTGGTCGGTTCCAAGGTGAGCGCATACGCGGATATATGCGTCGGATGCATGTCCGAGGCGCTGCGAACGCTGGTTTTCCAATCCTCTATGCTTTCGCCAGGTGTGCCATAGATCAGGTCAACGCTGCATTCGAGTCCAAGCTCCTGAGCCGCCTTGACATTCGTCACCACATTTTCCGGCGTGTGGGTGCGGTCGAGCGTTTTCAGCACATGGGGAACCGCTGACTGCATGCCGAACGAGATCCTGGTGAACCCGCCCGCCTTGAGCGTGCGCAGGTAGCCTGCATCGACCGTGTCGGGGTTGGCTTCGGTGGTGACTTCAGGATCGGCGATGATGCCCCACTCATGCGCGGCGGTCTGGACCATGCGGACGAGATCGATGGCCTTGAGCACCGTGGGCGTGCCGCCGCCGAAGAATATCGTCGAAATCGGCTCTTGAGCGATGCCGTTCTCTTCCTGCCAACGCTTGAGCAAGGCCATTTCTTCGATGATCATGCTCGCATAATGGTCCACGCTCGCACCTTCGCCCATATCCATCGACGTATAGGTGTTGAAATCGCAGTATCCGCACCGTTTCAAGCAAAATGGCACATGAATGTACAGACTGAATGTCATGGCATCCCCCAATGCAATGGAGCGTTTGTCTAGCTGTCTTTCTTGGCCGCGGCGCGAATCTTGTCGCGAGTGTCCCTGTCAGTGGAATCGTCGGTGCTCAGCGCCGCGATGAATGCCTCCTGCGGCACCTCCACCCTGCCGAGCATCTTCATGCGCTTCTTGCCGGCCTTCTGCTTCTCAAGCAGTTTGCGCTTTCGTGTGATGTCGCCGCCGTAGCACTTGGCGAGCACGTCCTTGCGCAGGGCTCGAATCGTTTCACGCGCAATGATGCGCGAACCGATGGCCGCCTGAATCGGAATCTCGAATTGCTGACGCGGAATCAGCTCGCGCAGCTTCTTCGTCATCATCACGCCGTATGCGTATGCCTTATCGCGATGGACCACGGCGCTGAAGGCGTCTACCTTCTCACCCTGAATCAGGATATCGACCTTCACCAGGTCGGCGGACTGCTCGCCAGACTCGTGGTAGTCGAGACTTGCGTACCCCTTGGTGCGGCTTTTCAACTGGTCAAAGAAGTCGAATACGATCTCTGCGAGCGGCATCGTGTAATGCATTTCTACGCGCTCTGGACTGATGTATTCCATCGTCCCCATCTGACCGCGGTGGTCCTGGCACAGTTCCATGACCGAACCGATGAACTCCTTCGGCGTGATGATGTCGGCAGAAACCACGGGCTCCACGATCTTCCTGACCTTGCCGTCCGGGAATTCGCTGGGGTTGGTCACATGATGCAGCTTGCCATCTTCCATCGTCACGTCATAGGTCACGTTCGGCGCCGTCGAGATCAGGTCGAGACCGAATTCGCGGCTCAGACGTTCGGCGACGATCTCCATGTGCAGCAAGCCAAGGAAACCGCAACGGAAGCCAAAGCCGAGTGCGACTGAGGTTTCTGGCTCATAGATGAGCGCGGCATCATTCAGCTTGAGCTTGTCCAGAGTCTCTCGAAGATCCGGAAAGTCAGCGTTATCCACGGGGAACAGCCCCGCGTAGACCATCGGGTGGGGGTCGCGGTATCCAGGCAGGGCCTCTGTCGCACCGTTCGCCTCTGTGGTGACGGTGTCGCCCACCTTTGACTGGGCGACGTCCTTCACGCCGGTTATCACATAGCCGACCTCGCCAGCGCCGAGAGCCTTGGTCGGCGTCATGTCGGGGCTGATGACACCAAGTTCGATCGGGTCATGCACCGTACCCAGGCTCATCATGCGAATCTTCTGGCGGGACCTGATCTCGCCGTCGATCATGCGGATATAGGTGACGATGCCCCGATACGAGTCATAGACCGAATCGAAGATCATCGCACGCGCAGGTGCCTTGGCATCGCCCCTTGGAGGCGGCACCTCAAGGACGATGCGGTCGAGCAGTTCCCTGATTCCTTCTCCGGTCTTGCCGGAAACCCGCAGGACCTCGCTCGTATCGCAGCCCAGCAGACCCGCCAGCTCCTCGGCGTGCTTATCGGGTTCGGCGCTTGGCAGATCGATCTTGTTGAGCACGGGAATGATCGTCAGATCGTGATCTATGGCCATATAGAGATTCGAGAGGGTCTGCGCTTCGATGCCCTGCGTGGCATCGACCAGCAGCACTGCCCCTTCGCATGCCGCAAGCGCGCGGGATACCTCGTAGGTGAAATCGACATGGCCTGGGGTGTCGATCATGCCAAGGGTATATTCCGTGCCATCTGCGGTCCACGGGACTCGAACGGCCTGCGACTTTATGGTGATGCCGCGTTCCTGTTCGATGTCCATGCGATCGAGGAACTGATCGTGCATCTCACGGTCAGACACTATGCCGCTCAGCTGCAGGATGCGGTCGGCGACGGTTGACTTGCCATGATCGATGTGCGCGATGATGCAGAAATTGCGTATCAAGGACTGATCGGTGAATCCGGGCTGATTATGCTGAACCGCCACCGTGCTCCTTCCAAAAAGTTTGAACTTACGGAATTCTACCCGCAGCCACAGCCAGAACGGCGATTGGGGAAAGCCACCATCATGGCAGATGGGGCGCGATGCCTAGGGAAGCTCAGGGCCGCAGACACTGCGCGCAGGGAGGACGCCTCCATTGTCATCCGCAGTCAATGCAGACATGGGGAACCACTTTCATCCCCCATGTCTGGAGGCCGCCGCCTGGCGAAACCGGCATGATATTGGTCAATGTGCAGGATGCATGGTAACCTGTTTGTTTGTCTATAAGGATATAGCATAACGTCGTTTGGAGTAACAGTGGCAAACATCAAGTCGCAGAAGAAGCGCGTCATCACCAACGAGAACGCACATCTTCGTAACGTATCGGTGAAAAGCGAAGTAAAGACAGCCGTTCGTGCGGCACGCGAGGCAATCAGTGCCGGAGACAAGGAAAGCGCGCAGACCGCTTATCAGGTCGCCGCACGCAGTCTCGACAGAGCTGCAGGCAAGGGCGTGATTCACAAGAATCAGGCTGCAAACCGCAAGTCCGGTCTCGCTACCGCCGTGAACGCTCTCTGAGCTGTTTATCAGCAAGTCAAGGCCCGCATCCTCTGATGAGGATGCGGGCCTTTCATATCGCAAGCCACGGTGACGCTTGCGGTTTATCGCCGCAGTCCTAAGGCTCCCGCTGAAATGTGCGGTGAGTGCACTGTCTAGTTCACTGTAGAGCGGCGCTGTGGAGCGGCACTGTGGAGTGCACTGTTAATGCACTGCTGACCACGCGGCGGACCATGTCGCGATCATGCCAGGCCTTCGCAGACACTGACGAAACGCGGAAAAGCAGTTATATCAAAAAGACCCAGCATATCGAGAGATCTGGATCCATCGACAATACCAGGGCTATTCTGGTGAATCATGAGAGTGGTTTTGCAGAGGGTTGCCTCAGCCTCGGTAAGCATCGTCGCCGAGCATGGAGAAGTTTCGGATTTCGAGCCACAGCGCATCGAAGCGGGCCTTATGCTGCTCGTGGGGGTAAGTGACGAGGATGACGACGATGCGGTCACATGGATGGCGCATAAGATATCCAAGCTACGCATTTTCGAGGACGAAGGCATGAAGATGAACCGATCCATCGAGGATGTGGGTGGCGAGATTCTTTCGATATCCCAATTCACCCTGTATGGTGACGCGAACAAAGGCAATCGTCCAAGCTTCGTCGCCGCCGGAAGACCGGAACATGCGGAACGCATATGGAACCAGCTCAACCAGGCATTGCGAAGTCAGGGGATTGCCGTACGCACTGGAAGATTCGGCGCACACATGAAGGTCAGCCTTGTCAACGATGGTCCGGTGACTCTGATCCTGGAACGCTGAGGCGTGCGGACAGCGCTGCGGCTCAGTGGATTATCGGTCGCAGTGGTGCGGAAACATCCACATTATGCTTCGAACCGATCTTCGAGGAATCGTTGATGATCTTGTCGACCACGGCTTTCTTGAGCTCGAGCTGCGAGGCATCGCCCCAGACGATCGTGTATTTGGAAGAGCCGATGACGGTGGTGATTGAATCCTGTGTCTTGGCCGTGACCTTGGTGATGGACTGTCGCATGCTTTCGGGGAGGGACGCCAGCACCTTCAACGCCTGCTTGACCGCTGAGTCAGTCAGACCATTTTTCAGCGTCTCGACTTCTATTTCGGGTATTCCCTTGACCGTCGCAGCAGTGACGGTGTTGAGAATGCGCCCCTCGCTGTCCACGGCAGTCAGCTCGCCGTCAGAGGACTTCAGCACCGCAGCCGGCTTCTCGGATTTCAAGGTTATTCGAATTCCATGCGGAAACAGCTTCTCCGCCTGAGCCGTGGTGACGCCCGGAAGTGCACCGACCTGACTTTCGATCGTCTGCGCCGAGACGAGAAGCAGGGACTTTCCTGATTGTCTCGATGCTATCGCGCTGACCTCATTGGAGGAGACCCATTGGTTGGCGCCGACTACCTGGATGCCGGAAATCTCGAAGCGAAAAACCGCAGAGAAGAACAGAAGCCAGACGACGAGCGCTACAAGCGCGGCCGTCCCGACCACGATCGACACCCGCGTCAGCGATCTGTAGAGTCCGGCCTTGCGACGTTCCTTCAGTCTCGCGGTGAAATCGACAACCTTGGGCCTAGTGAACAATCCAGCGACGGGTCTGGACCCCTCGCCTTCATACGATTCCTCGTGCAAGGACCTTGCGACGCGCTCATCTACGGATTCTGACGCGTCAAGTCCCCTGGCATCCACGAAGTCACCTGCAGACGAGCTGGCATTCGCTCCGGATCTGGTGACTCTTGGACCCTTTCGTTCTTCTTCAGCCTGCCCACCGCCGTATGATTTGGCGGTACGAACCGATCTTCCCTTGGAATCGAGATGCGGCGAATGCTCGGAGCTGACAGTCTTTCGAACCATGGTTCAGCCTTCCCACCAGTTACCGGTCAAGGGGAATTCGGGCATCGACATGCTCCGCGCCCATATGACCGACTCTCGCTTCGAGAACGTGCAGTATGACGGGAACGACCGAATTGATGTCCCCCGCACCAGCCGTGATCACGACGTCACCTGGCTCTGCCCGCATGGCAATCATCTGCGCTGCCTGGTTCATGTCTTCAACGGCACTCATTCTCGTTGACGCCTTGCCGGCTGCAGTGGCTGCAATGCCTGCAGTGGCTGCATTCACGGCGTCTACTATGCTCCACGGACCGACATCTGGATAATCCGCCTGCCTTTCCCGAGCAGGGAAGATTCCGGTGACTATCACATCGTCGGCCTTGCACAGCGCCTGCCCGAAATCGGCGGCGAAGAACTGCGTTCGGGAGAACAGATGCGGTTGGAAGATGACATGGATCGTCGCAGATGGGTATCTTCTTCGAGCCGCATCCAGCAGGGCTTCGATCTCCGTCGGATGGTGCGCATAGTCATCTATGACCGTCACTTCGTCAATCTGACCCCTGACTTGGAAACGTCGCACGGCACCGAGGAACGATGCGGCTGCGGTCGCCGCTGCATCCATGTCGATTCCGAGCAAGCCCGCGGCGATGATTGCCGCGGTGGCATTCCGGGCGTTGTGCAGTCCCGGAATCTTCAGCGCAACGCTGACCTTCCGCGCCCGTCCATCTGCCAGGCTGGGAGGGACGATGATATCGAAGCGTTCCTCGCCGCTTCCCTGATGCTCCGACTCAGACACGATGCGAACCACTGAGCCAGGGAAGCGCTCAAGGCTTGAATCGTCCTCAGTGGTGTAGACGATCGCATTCCTTGCGGTCTCACCGTCGAGCCTGTCGATGATCTCCTGTGCCCCTGCATCGTCGCCGGTGATGACCACATGGCCCTTGGCCTTGCGCGCATGGGCGATGAAGGCATTTCGATAGGCTTCGGCGGTGCCGTAATGGTCAAGATGATCTGCTTCGGCATTGGTGATGATTGCAATCTCCGGACGGTACTTCAGGAAGCTGCCATCCGATTCATCGGCCTCAGCCACGAAAACCGAACCTTCATCGGCATGTCCGCCATCCATCGGACCATCGATCCCCTGAACCGAGCCACCAATCGCATAGCTTGGAGAGCCGAGCGCCTCGACGGACCCGGCTGCGTGGATCAGAATATGGGAGAGAAGGGCGCTCGTCGTCGTCTTCCCGTGGGCCCCTGCTACGGTAACCGCTCTTTTCCTCGACATCAGCAGTCCGAGGACATCACTTCGATGGACCAGATGCAGATGCCGGCGGAATGCCTCGACGATCTCAGGATTGTCGGGCTTTATTGCGCTCGACCACACCACGGTATGCGATTGTCCGAGGTTTTCCGCCTGCTGCCCGATATGCACGGGAATTCCCATGGATTCCAGATGTCTGGTCTTCGCGCTCTCCTGGACATCGGAACCGCTGACGGCAACACCCTCCTGGTGCAGCATCTCTGCAAGCACGCTCATGCCCGCACCGCCGATGCCTATGAAGAACGTGCGGCCAAGCTCATTGAACGCGGCGTCAGCACGCGTGGATGAATCCGGCGCCTGGGAAGATCCAAGTCCAAAGGCATCCAAAGTCGGATCCAGGTGAACCGCCTGCCCTTGGACTGGCTGCCCGCTGTCCTGCGCTGTCTTGGAATCACTCATTCTTTCAATCACCACTCCATGCATCGATTCATCTATCACGAATACCGGCTCCTCGATCGTTCCGCATCAACCATTATTGCCGTTGGGCACAACAAAATACCCCGACATCGACGACCGGAGCAAGGTCTGGACGACGATCGGGAAGAAAATGAGGGATTCCTGAAACGTTGAGCCTCACGCAAATGATTCTACGCGTACGGCCATGGTCTCGGCAGCGTCACGAGTCCCATAGGCCCATGCGGCCTTTCCCATGTCCTGCAGATCCCGATGATTCTGCAGAAGAGGAATCACATGCTGGGTTATCCATGATGGCGTAAACACGTCATCTTCGACCAGGATGCCTCCGTGCGCATCGACGACCGGCTGCGCGTTGAAGCGCTGCTCACCGTTGCCTATGGGCAGAGGCACATAGATGGCAGGAATTCCAAGGGCGGTCAGCTCGCTGACCGTTCCCGCCCCAGACCTGCAAATCACAAGATCCGCGCATGCAAAAGCCAGATCGATCCGTTCCAGGTATTCGACGATATGATAGTCGCCCTGGCCTGTTTTCCCGATCCCCAAGCTATTGACGGCCGTCTTCCCGACTTCCGATTCGACTATCGACCGAACCTCACTGCCCTTGCCCTTGCCGGTCAGATGAATGACCTGAACGTATTTGAGCAGTTCCGGCGCGGATTTCGCGACGGATTGGTTCAGGCTCACGGCACCGAGCGAACCACCGGTCACCAGGATCAGCGGACGTGACGTATCGATGCCAAGAGCCGATGACGCCTCGATGCGGGCAAGCTTTGCATTGTCCTCGATACGATTCGCCAATTCCGAAATCGTGGGCCTCAACGGCAGCCCGACGCGCTCGATCGATGCCCCCTTGCGAGCCTGCAAGCCAGTATTCTCGTACACGGTACCAATGAAGTCAGCCCAACGCGCACCAAGCTTGTTGGCCATGCCTGCCTTGGCATTCTGCTCATGAATCACTATCGGAATATGCATCAGATGCGCGGCTCGATACACAGGTGCCGAAGCATAGCCTCCAAAGCCGACGACCACCTGGGCACGACGCTCCCGCAGAATCCGCTTGACCTTGCGCACCTCTCGCATCCATCTGAAGGGGAAGCTGAACAGTGCCAGGTTCAGGGACCGAGGAAAGGGAACCTTCTCGATGGTGTCAAGGTCGAAACCCGCCTGCGGAACAAGTTCATGCTCAAGACCCGCAGCCGTTCCAATCACGCTGATCTGATCGTGAGGATTGCGTTGCCTGAGTGCCCTGGCAACGCTCAACAGCGGATTGACGTGTCCCGCAGTGCCCCCTCCAGCAAGAACGACCCGGATTTTCTCTTCTTCTGTTCCCATATCCCTGAGCATATCCCCTATTCAGTCCATTCAGTGCCGACATTCAGATAACTTTTGGTTTTTCTGTCAAAATCTCTATGAGGCATGCGGCTGACTCATCGCTCATGCCTCTGATAGACCGAACGGACTCATTCTTCCCCTGTGACTCTCTTCGCAAGCCCTGATCAGGGCTTGGACTGCGCGGAACTAATCTCCGGCAGGCTCTTCATCATACTCATTGCAACGCCGGAAGCGCAAAGACACATGATCAATGCCGTGCCTCCCGCAGAAACGAATGGAAGTGGCAGGCCCATGACAGGCAGCAGCCCGAGGACCACGCAGATGTTGATCAGCCCCTGGCTTACGATCCAAGTCGCGATGCAGACCAGCACGAGCCTGGTGAACGAATCGTGAGATTGCAATGCGACCCGCATGAGACACCAGCCCATGATGATGAAGGTCAGCACGACGAGCGAAGTGCCTATGAAGCCGAGCTCCTCACCTATGACAGCAAAGATGAAATCGTTGTGGGCCTCGGGAAGATAGTTCCACTTTTCCCTTGAGTTGCCAAGTCCGACACCTGTCAGACCACCTGAGGCCATCGCATACATGCTGTGGATCGACTGATAGCAGACGCCCTGGGAGCTTTCGGCATTGCATGGAAGATACGCGGCAAGGATTCGATTCATGCGATTTGTAGAACCGAATACGAACACGAACACTATGCCGACCGCTGCAAGGGCGCTCATCGAGAAAAGCAGCCACATCGAGAAGCCGCCGACAAGGAAGGCGACGAAGCCTATGATGATGAGGATCATGGCAGTTCCGAGATCCTTGCCGATCAGGACGAAGCCGACGGATGCGGCGAACATGACGATCGGAATCCAGTACGCCTGCAGGAGGCCGACGGTCTTGGCGCGCCTGCCTGCGACGCTCAATGCCAGGGGAAGCCATATGCACAATGCCAGCTTCAGGGCCTCCGCCGGCTGAAGGGTGAGTGAGCCTATGCCGATCCATCCAGTATTTCCGTTGACGTTCCTTCCCAGGGGCGTCAATGTCAGAAGCTGGAGAAACATTGCTCCGAGCAGCAGGAAGAAGGAGGCGCGCCTGTACCATTCAGCCTTGATATGGGCGGCGACCGCGGTGACTATGAGACCGAATATTCCATAGATCGTCTGGTTGGCCGCCTGTGCCCAAGGCGACTTTCCGGCCGCGACCATGCTGACAGAGGAACTTGAGAACACCATGATGAAGCCGAAGACAGTCAGTGCGACCACGCATGTAACGAATCCGTTGTAGCACCACACCGGGTTGAAGATATTGCGCCATCCCGAGTAGTCGACACGATTCACGGATTCGGAGGCATCATCGGCATCGCCCAGCCTCCGGTAGCGATCGTGGGCATTGCCGTCTGTGGAACGGAGGTCTGACGCCGATGCGCCGGTCCCCTTCACTGATTTCCTGCCGGATCTAGTTATTCTGGGCATGTTCCAGAACCCAACGCGATGCCTGCTTCCTGAACTGGTCTCCCCTGTCTGCGTATGAGACGAACTGATCCATCGAAGCGCACGCCGGAGCCATCAGAACGACGTCGCCGGCAGCCGCGTATGAGCCGCAGGCATCCACTGCGCGGCGCATGACGCTTTCGTTGTCCTCAGGATCGATCAGCGTCGTAGGAATCTGCGGCGCCGAAGAGGCGAATGCCTCCTGGAAGGCCCGCTGATCCTTGCCTATGATAACCGCGGCCTTGATCTTCGTCTTCTGATCTCTGACAAGCCCTTCGAACTGAGCACCCTTCGCCAGTCCCCCAGCGACCCATACGACGCTGCGATCGGCAAAGCTTGAGAGCGACGCGGCAGCCGCATGCGCATTCGTTGCCTTCGAATCGTCGACGAAGCGAATGCTGCCATCGGTGAGCTGCGCAGTCGCAACCGTCTGAATTCGGTGACCTCCCGGAGTGAAATTCCTCAATGCGGCGATTGCATCCTGCACCGCAACGCCGAATCCGAGTGCAAGAGCCAAGGCGCAGAGCGAATCCGCAACCAGATGCGGATAGACAGTGCCATCAGGCTCGCACATGTGTCTGAACTCGCTGACCTTCGCGACTCTGACTGGGGACTCCGTGCCATTGACCACACCGCTCGAGTCCACGATCCAACCGTCCTCGACCCCTATCTGACCTCTGACGGGAGGCTTGAGGGTGAATCCGACCTTTCTGCATCCCGGAGCGGGATGTGCCGCTTCGGCCAGCTCAGTGACCCTGCTGTCATCGGCGTTATAGACCAAGGTTTTCGTCACGCCACGATACACCTTCGCCTTATCTGCGGCATAGCGCGCAAATCCACCGTGCCAGTCCAAATGGTCGTCGGCAAGATTCGTGATCGCAGCGCAGGTCAGTCTCAGCGAACTGGTGAAATGAAGCTGGAACGAACTCAGCTCGACGCATAGGGCCTGATTGGATGGGTCGACCGCGGCAAGGGAAACGGCCTTGCCGATATTGCCTACCGCAGGAGCGACGAAGCCTGAATCACTCAGCATCGCGGAGGTCATCTCAGTGGTCGACGTTTTTCCGTTGGTCCCGGTAATGCCAATCCATGGTGCGGGCTCTCCCGTCGCGACCGAAGGCACCCTGAGCCGCCATGCGAGCTCGACCTCGCTCACGACGGGAATGGAACGTCGCTGAGCCTCGAGGATGAACGGGGTGCGAGGGTTGAATACCGGCGAGGTAACCACAAGGTCAATCGAATCCCAGGGAATGTCTTCGAAACCATGCAGATCCGCCTCGGCCTTGTGCTCATCGACCGTGATCACCCTATGTGCGCGGCCAGCCAGCACGGCACACGAACTTTTTCCCGAGATCCCCAGTCCTGCAACCAAAACCGTTGCATTGTCAACAACCATGATGTCAGCTCCACCCCTTCATTGCCTCAAGTATTCGCATGTATGTCCGTCAGCGGTGAATCATCCGACGAGACCGGATCTCGCAACCCAGTCTCCATAGAAGACGACCATGCCAATGAGCACAAACATGAACTCGACCATCCAGAATCTCACCACGACCTTAGACTCCGGCCATCCCATCAGTTCGAAATGATGGTGGATGGGCGCCATCTTGAACACGCGTTTATGTGTCATCTTGAAGTACCCCACCTGAATCACATCGGACATTGCCTCGATGACGAACAGGCCTCCCATGATTATCGCGAGGAATTCAGTATGCGTGGATATGGAGAGCGCTGCGAACAATCCACCAAGCGCCAAGGATCCGGTATCGCCCATGAATATCGTCGCAGGCTTGGTGTTGTACCAGAGGAATCCAAAGCATGCAGTGGCGGCGCACACCGCAATGATGGAAAGATCGAGCGGATCGGAAACGGCGTAGGTGAAGCCTAGATGCGCACCCCCCTTGATGTGGTAGCTCTCCCAGAACGCTATGATGGCATATCCCACGAAGGCGATCATGGAGCTGCCGGAAGCAAGTCCGTCCAAGCCGTCGTTGAGATTCACCGCATTGGTCCAGGCAGCCATCAGGAAGTTGACCCAGACCACGAAGATTATGATGGCGACGAAGCGGCCTGCGAAGTCGAAGCTGAAGAACGGCTTCTCGATGAACGCCATGCCTGCCTGTGCGCTGGGATATCCGGACTTCGTAGGCACGATCAGCGAAAGCACTGCATAGATGGTGGCGAAAATGAACTGTCCAAGGAATTTTGCCCGGACGGAAAGACCCAGATTCTGCTTTTTCCTTACCTTTGCGAAGTCATCGATGAATCCGAGGAAGCCCATCGAGACCATCGCAAACAATACAAGAATCGCCGACCAGGAGGGAGCCGTGTGATAGAAGATGAAACGATACGTCGCCGATGCCACCCATCCCAGAACGATCGCGAGATTGATGATCACGCCGCCCATGGTTGGGGTTCCACGCTTCACCAGATGCGATTTCGGGCCATCCTGACGGATGTATTGACCGTAATGCAGACGATGCACGAGATTGATAAGCAGAGGTGTGCCTATGACCGTCACCGCCAGAGAAACCACAATTCCAATAATGAGTGAAATCACTTGAGAACCCCGTTCATTGCTTCGTTTGTTCCATCGTACGATATCCCCCGATATCTTTGCGATCGCAGATGGTCCATATTGAGGTGACATGCCTTCGCAGCGCGATAGGGAACCATCATGACTCACGATCCGTCTGCGACGATGCCCACCGGTCCGCGAGTGCGCTCAGTCCAGAGGCATGCGAGCCCTTGAGCAGGACGACCGTGTGCGGATGATGGGAAGATGCCTCTGCGACCATGGCTTCGGCTTCATCAATGTCGTGAGCGAATCGGCTCTCGATTGCGTGGGCGGAGACATCGTTCGATGCCGTCGTCCCACTTGCCGCATCGGCGCCCGCGACGATGTCCCTCGCAAGGGAATCGAGCTCGTCGTTACCTCCGACGGCTATCAACTGGTCGATTCCGAGTCTTGAGCAGAGTGCACCCATGTCTGCGTGCAAGCGTCTCTCATCCGCGCCCAGTTCAAGCATCGCACCGAGCACTGCCACGCGGAATGGGCGTGAATCCTGATGAGCCCCCCACTCTGCCAGGCTCCGAACCCCCGCAGTGACCGAATTCGGGTTGGCATTGAACGAATCATCTATGAGGGTGAAGGCGAATCCACTTTCGGCAATGTTGGATACGGCCATGCGATGAGGGCTGATGTGCCGCTGCTTTCGAAGAACGTCGGCAATCTCGGTCAACGGCAGGCCGAGCTCATGGGCGACGGCCGAGGCGGCAAGGGCATTCATCACATTGTGCGAGCCACGAATTCCAAGAGTCACCTGCTGAGTCTGCTCGTCACCTGGCTGGGAATCACCCTCCGCGTTGGTAGTGGCATACGCAGTGGCATGCGCATCGGCACGCACATGCATCAGGAAGGTGGGGTGATCCATCGAATCGACATTCAGGTCTGTGGCATACATGTTCATGCAGGAACCGTCTGGAAGATGATCCCCGTGCTCGCCGAACCAGAGGATCTTTCCTGGGGAATATCTTCTCATGGCACTCACCCGAGGATCATCGGCATTGAGCACCGAGATTCCACCGGGAAGCAGATTGCGAATGATCTCGCTCTTTGCAATCGCTATGTTGTCGACAGATCCGAATTCACCGAGATGAGCCACGCCTACGATAAGCGCGATCGAAATGTCCGGCGGAGCTATGGCTGTCAGATAGTCGATGTCGCCTATGTGGGAAGCGCCCATCTCCGCGGTGAAGAAGCGGGTGGATGCGTGAACCTTCAGCGCTGTCAATGGCAGACCGATCTCATTGTTGAACGAGCCGACCGGAGATACCGTCCTTCCAAGACGTGTGAGCAGCGAATGCAGCAGATCCTTGGTCGTCGTCTTTCCGACAGATCCCGTGATTCCGATGATCGTGAATGGTTCAGGCAACTCCCGACGGCGATCGATGTTATGCCGTGCCAGGACTCCAAGCGCCTTTACCGAATCGCCCACGACTATCTGGGGAATGTCGGAGCCGGGCACCGTATGCTCGACCAGCGCCGCGACGGCACCATTTCCGGCGGCTACGGCGACAAAGTCATGCCCATCCACCCGAGCGCCGGGAATCGCAACGAACAAGGAACCGGGCTTCGCCTCCCTGGAATCGGTCGTCACGCTCGTCACAACTGCGGCATCATGCAAACCGTCACCATGCGGATCGACAGCACCTGAAACGACATTGCCTGAAACCGCATCCGCGATCTCGCCGATATCCATCGGCATCATTTCAGGCTCGACGGCGTTGGAAGATTCGACATCGCTCCCATTCACCGTCACCACACCTTCCTTAGATGTCGAATCTCCCTCAGGCAATCCTTCTGTGTCTCCCATTTCGTAACCCCGCTCGTTCAATGTTCTCCTCAAGATAGCTCTTTGGAAACGCGCAAGGCGCTTTTGATGTTGTTTTTCCTCACGCCTGCGGCCATCGTCATCGATATGCTCAGCGACAGCTGCCTCTGGGAATCACCGTCTTCGCTGATGCCGGCCTGTCTCGACAATGAATCGGACTCCTCTGTTCTCGCAGCGACCTTGGTGTCTTTCCTGAGGTTCAGTCCATATGTCTTGCATATCTGCTTTAGCCTGCGGCTCTCCGCCTGACGCATCTGATTCCTGCTGGCAGCAAGAGCCTCGAACTTCCGTTTCTCCTCATGCTCACGGCGCTTTTCATGATGCAGTTCGTCGACCGGAATCGCGACCGTCTGAGTGAAATCCGCCTGAGCCGCGGACTTGATCCTGGATTGCATGTCGGCCTTTCTGGCGGCTTCATCGGTTGCCTCCCGCGCCCTCCTGGAGATTTCATCGACCGCCGACTTCGAAGACGCCAGGCTGACGACGTCGACCTTCACGGCTTGCAGCGCATCTGGCTTCAAGGTCTGGGGATTGACTGCAACGATGACCGCTGCAGCGCCGTCTTCCAGGCACACCGACATCAGCCGTTCCATGTCGAACATGCTCACTGGATAGTCGACATCGAGGGGGCGGTCCAGGGAATATGACCCCGCTGCGCTGACGACTCCGACGGGATTGCCCAGCGTATGAAGGAATTCGGCCAATTTCTTGACATATCTCGCACTGTCGTCCTCTGCGATGGTGAACACGGCCAACGACTCCGAAGGCTCGCCTGCAACATCCGATGCCAGCTGCCCAAGCTGTTCGGCATCCAGGCCACCGATCAGGACTGGAATCTGGGTGCTCCCGGCCAATGATTGCTGCTCTTGCGAAAGCACGACCGCATACGCTCCCCGTGCTTCCGCCTCTGCTATGTCCGAGGCAGCCACCGTGCCCCGGGAAGGAACGAACAATGCACCTGGACGCACGGACTGGGCGTCGTCTGCCAGGGAGGTGACGGTCACTGGCTCGCAGAACCTTGGACGTATCGCGAGACCATAATGATTGCCAAGGTATCCCAAAGTCATTCTCTGCGACATGGTCTCACCTAAAGAACTCATCGTTCTGCCTCTCTTCTTGCAGATGACCGGCATCTGCGGTGCCCGGCCAGCTGACGGCATCGCCACGCATCGGCCAGGCTTCGCAGAAAGTCACCAAGTCACTGGAATAGCACCTGTACGCGGCGTGGAAGTGGGAACTTCGTATTTCTGCATAAGGAATTCACCAATATTCGCAAAGATCGGACCGGCGGTCAAACCTCCATATGTTCCTTCCGGATTCTTCAGAACCACGGTCACCACGTACTTTGGATTATCCGCGGGCAGCACGCCGACCCAGTCAGCGACGATGCCAGTCAATGAACCATCCGATCCAGCGACCTCGGCCGTTCCTGTCTTGGCAGCGACACGATAGCCGGAAACGCCTGCGACGCTCTGGTAGCCCTCTGCAACCGATTCCATGGCGTTCATCATCTGCGACGCGACGGAGGAATCGATCACCCTGGTCGACTGGGATGTCTGCGTGGAGACCTCCTTGCCGTTCTCATCCTTGACGTTTGCAATTATGGATTGCTGATTCTTCACACCCTTGTTCGCTATGGTCGCGGCGACGTTGCTCACCTGCAGCACATTGGTCGCATACCCCTGTCCGAAGAGCACAGTGTTCTGCGTGCGCTTGTCCCAGCTGGTGTCCTTTGAAAGCAATCCGTCGGATTCACCAGGCAGGCCGATGCCCGACGACTGTCCGATCCCGAATTTGGTGAGATATGAATATCTCTGCGCGAGGGAATACTTCGAAGAGGCCATGATGACGCCAACGTTCGAGGAGTGCTGCAATATGCCCGCAAGCGTCCACTTTTCGGTTCCATGGGTCTCTGAGTCGTGATACGTCTGACCATTCACATCGATGCTGTAGGGGACGCTGAATTTATTGCTCATGGACTGCTGCTTCTCCTGAAGCAGTCCCGAAAGCGTGATCAGCTTGCCTACAGAGCCTGGTTCGAACGTTTCCGTCACCGCATGGGAAGGATTGAGCTTTGCGGAAGAGCTTCCGGCCTCCTCTGATTCCGTGTCGGCAAGTGCGAGGATCTTCCCTGTGGAGACCTCCTGGACCGAAGCCACAGCCCAGTCTGCCTTGTACTTTTCCTTGCCCGCCTCGAGTGCCTGTTCGACGTACCATTGCACATCGCGGTCGATCGTGAGCTGGACGTTGTCTCCGTCGACGGCAGCGACGGACTCCGTCTGGGTGCCGGGAATCTGCTGCCCGTCATTTCCACGCTGATACTTGGTGTATCCGTTCGTTCCAGTGAGGAGCTTGTTCTCCATCTGCTCGATGCCCGCGACGCCTGTTCCAGCATCGTCGACGCCTCCAAGAAGCGATCCCATCAAGGTCCCGTTCGGATAAACCCGGTCCGATGTGAGCTCGGTCGAGATGACGCCGCTGAGATTCAATTTGTCGATGCTGCGCTTGACGGTCGGCACCACATCCTTCTTGATGACCACATATTGACTGGTGCCGGTAAGCATCGCGCCGAGCTCCATCGCGTTCATGCCGAGAACCGGTGCGAGAAGCTTGGCGACCGCTGCCGGACCTGTCGTCCCCACCGGCTTGCCATCTATGCTCTGGCAATTATCCTCGGTGGCCTTGGTGCACGTGGTCGGTTCGAATGTGGAGGCTGCCTTGGGATCGCCGATGATCGTGTAGCGTTCAACGCTCTGAGCCAGAACGATGCCGTTGGAATCGGTGATCTCCCCGCGTTGCGCGCTGAGCGTGGTGCTTACCGTACGGCTCGCCGTAGCGGCCTCGGCAGTCGTCTTTCCTGCGATCAGCTGTACATAGGTCAGCTTGGCGACAGCCCCGGACGCGATTATCGCAAGGAGCGCCGCGACGCAGACCGTTCGCTTCATGAACTCCGAAGCATTCTTCCACCAGATGGTCAAGGGCATCTTCATTGTTTGTCTCCCGAACTCGTTGAAGCCTTGTAACCTTGCAAATCAATCGAAATCGAGCTTTGCTGAGGCACCATGCCCATCTTCTCGGCCTTCTCCGGCAAGGATGCCTGCAGGCTGTCGAGCGTGCTTCGGTCGTCCTCGATGTCCTGCGTCAACCGACTGATGGACTGCTGCTCACGTGTGGCCTCGAACGAATTCTCCATCATCTGGGTTCTCAGCATCAGCGAGCCAATCAGGCTTGCACCGAGCACCGAAAAGGCGATCATGAAATGGAACATCGGAGTCCTGCGCGTCCGCGTCCAATGAATGAGCTGCTGGGCGCGCTCGGAAAGGGTGTGCTGGCTGACCCGTCGATTGGTGAGCAGCTGCAATTCCGGTCTCGTTTCCTGCTGCTTCGAATCCGGGCGGCGCTTGTCACGTCGCGCACCGGACTGTATGCGTCTTGCTGCTGCTGGCATGCTATCCCCTTCCCTTTCTGTCCTCTTCGTATTGCCTTAAGGTCTGTTCTGGAATCCTGCGAATCAACTCGACCGCTCTCAGCCTGACTGAGGCAGACCTTGGATTGTCGGCAATCTGAGCTTCATCCGCCATGACCGCGCCATGGGTCAGATCCTTGAAGTAAGGCTGCGCCTCCTTCGGGATTATCGGCAGTCCTGGCGGGACGTTCACCCGTGTCCCTGCAGTCATGAACCTCTTGACCGTGCGATCTTCGAGCGAATGGTAGGATTCGACGACGATTCGTCCGTGAAGCTTAAGATGCGCCGCAATCTGGGGCAGTGTCTGGGACAGCTTCTCCAATTCCCCGTTCACCTCGATGCGCAATGCCTGGAACACGCGCTTGGCTGGATTGCCTGCCGGTCGATGGGCCTTGGGAACGGTTGCGTCCACCAGCTCGTTCAGATCCTTCGACGTACGCAGTGGCGCGGATTCACGCGAGTCGACGATGGCCCTCGCTATCGGTCGGCTGAAGCGTTCCTCGCCGTATTCCCTGAAGATCGTCGTCAGCCTCTGCATGGAATAGCTCGAGAGAATGTCCGCGGCCGTGAGGGTCTGCCCGGTATCCATGCGCATGTCGAGTGGAGCGTCATGTGCGTAGGAGAAGCCGCGCTCCGTTTCGTCGATCTGCAGACTGGACAGCCCAAGATCCATGAATGCGGCATCGATTTCCTTGATTCCTTCGCCACCGAGAACATCTTCGAGTTCATCGAATGCGGCATGCACGGGAGTGAATCTGTCTGACAGACCCTCTCGCCTCATCCGTTCGCCTGCAAGCCGCAGTGCCTCCTCATCCCTGTCGATGCCGATGAGATGTGCCTGAGGGGCTGACCTGAGCACAGCGATCGCATGACCCGCCAAGCCAAGCGTGCAGTCTACGACCACCGCGTTCGCATGATCCAGAGCCGGAGAAACGAGACGCACGCATTCATCAAGGAGAACCGGCTGATGTATGGAATTCAAGTCTGTCATCAGAAATCAACCTCCGGCAGCACGTCATCGGCGATGTCTGAATACCCCTGCTCCTTGCTTTCAAGGTAGCTTTGCCACGAAGCGCTGTCCCACAGCTCCGCACGCGTGCCGACTCCGATGACGACGACATCGGTATCCAACCGCGCATATGATCTGAGCATCTGTGGGACAAGAACGCGTCCCTGCCTGTCTGGCACTTCGTCGACCGCGCCGGAGAGAAACACGCGAAGATAGTCACGGGCAGCCTTGTTCCCCATCGATGTGCGCTGGATCTGCACCGCCACACGCCGGAACTCGCTTTGGGGAAGAAGATAGACGCAGCGTTCCTGACCTCGTGCCATCACCAGACCGTCACCGAATTGCGAGCGCAGCTTGGCTGGAAGTGCCATGCGGCCCTTGTCGTCGATCTTCGGCGTGTAGGTGCCCAGCAACAGTGCTGGCATCGCAAACCCATCATCATCCGAGATGCGATTGGAGGAAAGTGGGGAATCATGCGACGTCGATGAGCGCCGGGCACGTCCACCTTCGTTCAATGGGTTTTGCGGCGCGGAATCAGGCTGCTCACGCGGAGCGAAGTCGTCCGTCATGTCGCACCCCCATCCCGTGCATCGTGCAGAAATCGTTTCTGTTTCCCCACTTTACCCCATAACACTCCACTTTTCCCCACTTGCACTCAAATATTCCTCCATGTCCTCCTTTCTGTGGGGAAGGTAACAATCGAGGGGTCAGCGACCATGGAAGCGACGTTCCATGGAAACGAGCCCGAACAAGACCGGAGGCCCGGCAGAGCGAAACCGGGGTTGCGCGGTTTGGGGATGAGCAACGCCGCCGTTCAAAGCAAGGCAGCAATGACAAGGCTGTGAGATATATTGGATTGCCCAGTTTGTAAGAGGAATGGATACGAATGTCGCAATACTCTTCTCAATTACAGGATGAACAGCGCGCAACCGATCGCGCCTATGCACGGTTGGATTCCCTGCGGAGTCAGATACGGTCGCGCCTTGACAAGGTGCGTGCGGCAGGATCGCATGGATCTCCCACGCAGCGCACGGAACGCGACTCGTTTGCAACCTTGTACGAGGACCGGCTCGCACAGCTGCGTTCAGTCGAAGACAGACTCGTCTTCGGTCGATTGGACAGCGCCAAGGGCGACCATCGCTATGTCGGCCGAATAGGACTGTCAAGCGAGGACCATGAGCCAATTCTCACCGATTGGCGCGCCGACGCCGCTCGGCCATTCTATGAGGCCACTCCCTCCAACCATGGAGATATCGTGATGCGCCGACACATCACGCTGAGCTTTCGCGACGTCGTGGCCATCGAGGATGAGATTCTTGACATGGACTCGCCGACGGTGAATGTCGCTTCGAAATCTGGCACCCTTACCGGCGAGGGAGCGTTGCTTGCTTCGCTGAGCTCTCGGCGGACAGGAAAGATGACCGACATCGTAGCCACGATCCAGGCAGAGCAAGACAGGATCATTCGCTCCGACATGGCTCATGCCGTTGTGGTGCAGGGAGGACCCGGAACAGGCAAGACTGCGGTTGCCCTGCATCGCGCCGCATATTTGCTCTATACGCATCGTCGCACGCTGCAGCGCTCCGGCGTGCTGATCGTCGGACCGAGCTCGGCATTCCTCCATTACATCGATCAGGTGCTGCCATCCCTTGGCGAGACGGGAGTGATCAGTCGCACCATCGGCGACCTGATTCCTGGGATCGTGGCAACGGCGCAGGAATCTCCACGCGCCGCTGCGCTGAAGGGAGACATTCGGATGAGGCATGCGATAGCCAATGCCGTCGCCGCACGAGTGCGAATACCACCGAAGCTTCCCAAGATCCATGTGAACGGCATTGTCGTGCCGCTCCTTGCATCGGACATTCAGCAGGCGCAGGAAGACGCGCTGCGCACGCATCAACCTCATAACAAGGCGAGGAAAAGCTTCGTCAGGGCGATGATGCATTCACTCACCAACCGTTACGCCGAACAACTCGACTATGCTCCTGAGCAATCGGAACTATCGCATGCGACTTCCGTCTTCCGAATGAACGATGACGTGCGCAAGACGCTGAATCTGGCTTGGCTGCCGATGAACGCAGTCTGGCTGATATCCGATATGTGGGCAAAGCCCCAGCATCTGCGGCGCTTCGCCCCTTGGCTGAGCGAAGACCAGATTCGCATGCTCACCCGCGCGAAGGGGTCCGCATTCACCGCTTCGGACATACCGCTTCTTGATGAGGCGATGGATGTCCTAGGGCCCGATCCCAAGGCTGACGGGGGCTCCCCTGCACAGGCCGCCCAGCGTGCCCGAGATGAGCAGATTGCGTCCGAGACGCTGGGACAGGCCGGAATCGGCAATGGCATCGTCACATCCCAGATGCTGGTCGATCAGATGACGGCCGATGACGATGAGACCATGGTGCAGCGTGCAGCATCGGATCGAGAGTGGACCTATGGTCATATTGTCGTTGACGAAGCCCAGGAACTCACAGCCATGGACTGGCGCATGCTGGTTCGCAGATGCCCTTCGCGCTCATTCACCATCGTGGGTGACATCGCGCAGACTTCGGCACTGGGTGGTTCAAGATCCTGGCAGAAAACGATGAACCCGCTCTTTGGCGAACGCAATTGGACGCTCAACGAGCTCACCATCAACTATAGGAACCCGAAGGAAGTGTCCGAGCTCTCATCCGGTTTCGCAAGGCAGGAAGGGCTCTACATCTCAACGGTCAACGCAGTGCGCGCAATTCCAGATTCGGTGCAGAGGATCGCGGTTCCAGACAGATCAAGTCTGGGCACGCGCATTCTCGAAGCATTGGACGGGCTGATGCCGGAATTCGTCTCCTCTGACGGCAGCGGTCGAATCGCCATCATTGCCGACGGCAGCATGGTCAAAGACCTCACAGACCTTCTGGATGCCTATATCGCCACAAGAATCAGCGACGACGATCGTTCCCGTCTGCAGTCTCAGCATTCGTGGGACAGACAGATCAACGTGTACACCACCGACGAGGTCAAGGGTCTCGAATTCGATGCCGTCGTCCTCGTCGAACCAGGTCTGATGGAAAACGGAGCGCCTTCAAGGATCGTTGCCGCTTCCGACCTGTACGTTTCAATGACTCGTCCGACGCAGAGACTTGTCATCATTCGAACACAACAAGATACTGACGACCTCCCACTATAAGGTATGTGATATGCCTACAGCTCTGTTACTTGAAAACATTCATCCGTTTGCAGCCGAATCCTTGCGCAATCATGGATTCGAGGTTCTCACGCAATCCGGCGCGCTCGATGAGAAGGATCTGATCGCAGCATTGGACGGCGTCGACGTTCTGGGAATCCGCTCGAAGACCAATGTCACGAGGCGTGTTCTCGACGCCAGACCCAATCTGACTTCGATTGGCTGCTTCTGCATCGGAACCAACCAGGTCGACCTCGGATATGCCGGGACTCAGGGCATCGGCGTCTTCAATGCGCCGTATTCGAACACACGCTCCGTCGTCGAACTGGTCATCAGTGACATCATCAGCCTGATGAGAAGAATTCCGGCCCACTCGCATCGCATGCGCGACGGCGTGTGGGACAAGTCTGCAGCAGGATCCCACGAAGTCCGAGGGAAGACACTGGGAATCATAGGCTATGGAAACATAGGCGCCCAGCTTTCCGTATTGGCAGAGGCCCTGGGGATGCGCGTCGTGTTCTATGACCTTGACGAGAAGCTGGCACTTGGCAATGCCCACAGGGCAGGAAGTCTGGAAGAGCTTCTGCTGCAATCGGATGCGGTGACGCTCCATGTCGACGGGAGAAAGTCGAACACTGGTTTCTTTGGCGAGGATCAGTTCTCCCATATGAAGCAGGGCGCCATCTTCATCAATATCTCTCGCGGATTCGTTGCGGATCTGGATGCCTTGAAACGTCATCTGGAGTCCGGACACCTTTCGGGAGCGGCGATCGACGTCTTCCCAAGTGAGCCACGCAGGAGCGGTGACTCATTCGAGTCCTCGCTCAACACTGAGGACAACATCATTCTGACGCCACACATCGGTGGCTCCACACTGGAAGCTCAGGAATCCATAGGCCACTTTGTCTCCCAGCGACTCCTGGACTACTGGGAGAAGGGTTCCACAACGCTGTCCGTCAACTTGCCAGAACTGACGCTCGGACCCATTTCAGGAGTTGTCCGCATAGCACACCTCCACAAGAACCTTCCGGGAGTGCTCGCACAGGTAAATCGCATACTCGGAGAGGAGAACATCAACGTGAACGCACAATCCCTCGCCACCGAAGACGAATTGGGCTATGTCGTCACCGATGTCTCCAGCATGCCAAGCAAGGCCGCATTCGAATCATTGCAGAATCTTTATGGCAGGGTTCGCATGAGAACGCTGAAATAGTCCCTGGGATTGCGCCGCTTCAATTGGTGCTTTCCAGGAACTTGATTTTTTCCTGCCATATGATCTCTTCCAGCCATCGATCATGGCGACGCAGGATCAGTGACGGAAGCATCAGGCGATTTCCGTATCATGCCTTTCCGAACGGTCTTCGCTTCGCAGGTCATCGATGGCATGCTCGAAGTCCGCAAGACCATCGAAGTTCTGATACACACTCGCGAACCGCAGATACGCCACTTCATCAAGCTTGCGAAGCGGCTTGAGGATCGCCTTGCCCACCTCGTCAGAATTGACCTGCGCGGCTCCACTGGCACGTAGGTCCTCTTCGACCTTCTGCCCAAGGGCCTTCAGATCATCTTCATTGATGGGCCTACCCTGGCATGCCTTACGCACACCGGAGATGACCTTGTCCCTGTTGAATGCCTCGGAATTACCGGAACGCTTGACCACCATGAGGCTGGCGGTTTCGACTGTGGTGAATCTTCTCCCGCATTTTGGACATTCGCGCCGACGACGAATCGCAAAACCGTCATCGCTGATTCGCGTATCGACTACTTTTGTTTCGGAATTCTGGCAAAAAGGACAATGCATAGATACAAGAGTAACCCACAGCTCGAATAATCATCACTGTGAATGAAATTCTATGGTGAAGATGTCTCTATGGTGAAGATGTCATAGAACCGAGTAGTTCCGACGGATTGCTTCATATGGCATCATGCCAATCCAGCCATCGCAGCGCAGACCAAACACTGTCGTGAAGAGTCAGGCAATGTAGTGAAGAGTCAGGCAAGGTCGTGAAAGGTCAAGCAAGCTCAATAAGTCCGACCGCGCCGTTGCACACGCCTTTCGATCGGCCGACCTCCTATCAAGAGCATCCCTGTATCACGAACATCACTGAATCAAGAACATCACTGTATCAATAACAACACTGTGGCGTTGAGTACCTGCTCACTGGATTCACGATAACGATCCCCCTAATGTGATGCTCCCCTAATGTGCTGCTCTGCATGATGGGCATCATGCGTTTGCAGAGCCCGCATATACCAGGGAGTGGTTCAAGAAGCTGAGATCGCTTCGTGTGTCGCTGCATTTTCGCTTCGTTCCATACTTATCGCTTCGTTCTAGCCTTCAGCATCCTGCTGCGGAACGATAATCCTCTGACCAACCTGCAGATTGGTGGAATGCAATTTGTTCAGCCTGACAAGTCTGTCGATGGTTTCATTGACGTTGCCACCTGCCGGGGTGATGTCAGAGGCATAGGACCACATCGTTTCACCCGGTCGAACCGTGTAGCTTGTAACCTGCTGAGGAAGGGTCGAGGACTGTGCCTGACGAACGCCGACAGTCAATCCTGCAAAGCACATCAATGCTGCGAGCAACCCTGTCACAATCTTTCCTCGGAGAGTCAGCCTCATGCGGGTGCGACCTGCAGCAGCGCGCGCATCGCTTCGAAATCTCGGACCGTTTCCAGATGCTTGGCTCAATACGTGGCTCGATGCATTGCTCGATCCATACCTGGACACGTATCTGGATCCATTGGAGGATGGGAGAAGTTCTCCTGATTGCATAGTCATGGACATCTTGACTCCTTCGAACATTTGTTCTATCGAACGTATGTTCTCATTGTGGCATACGACAGGGATTTTTCCAAGCACTATTTCGAACATATGTTTGATTTCACAGAATTGACACGGTAGACTCGGGAGTGTCAATCGAAAGGAGCCCCTTGTGAGCACCATCCCGTTCCGTCCGCAAACCAACGAAGCGGTGTCCAAGAAGAACTTCGCGACGCGCGCTGCGAACGAAGCGGGCTCGATGCCAGAGATGCCGACGCATGGCACAGTGGTCGAGAAGACAGTGTCCGAGAACAAAGCTGTCGAAAACAAGGCCGAACATGGCACAGTAGACGAGAGCATGCTTTCGAAGCGGCAGCGAATGGTGCTGCAGGCAATCCGCAAGCATGTGAGCGAGCATGGCTTCGCTCCATCATTCAGAGAGATAGGCGATGCCGCAGGGCTGAAAAGCACTTCCTCCGTGAAACACCAGCTAGGAGCACTTGAGGAAAGAGGCCTCATCCGAATCAGCGCGAACAAGGGTCGCGCAATCGAACTTGTCGAGTCGCCAAGCCACGACATCGATGAAGCCAATCGCCGATCCAGCGATGGTGCTCTCCGCGGTGGCAAATCGGATGATTCTCAATACGGCAGGTTTGTTCAGACGCGCCACGCTTCACAGATGGGTTCGGGCAACAGCGAGTCATCAGCCAGCACCAAGTCATCAGCCAACACCGAATCACCCGAATTCCCTCGAACAGCAACGATCTTTCCCTTCCCCTCGATGGAATCCGAAAGCTCTTCCATAGCCGAATCCCGCGATGTCCCACTCGTAGGCCGCATCGCCGCAGGCGCCCCGATAACCGCGGAGCAGCATGTCGACGATGTGATGCGTCTGCCGCAACGCCTTACCGGCAACGGAAATCTGTTCATGCTCGAAGTCCATGGAGACTCGATGATCGATGCCGCAATATGCGATGGTGACTTTGTCGTGGTTCGAGAACAGAGCACCGCGCAGACGGGCGAGATCGTCGCTGCGCTTCTTGATGATGAGGCCACGGTCAAGACCTTCCGTCAGGATCATGGACACGTCTGGCTGATGCCCCACAACCCTGCCTATTCACCCATCGATGGCACGCATGCCAGAATCATGGGCATTGTGGTCACCGTATTGCGTAAGGTATGAGGCTTCCTCTTCCTTCGTCTCTTCCTTTATCTCCGGCCACAAATAGTCTGGCCACAATTATTCCTGCCTCGATTATTTTCTATCTCGATTCTTTCCTATCTCAATGGCAACGTAGGAACCGTGACGCAGACGGCACTCCCCTCCGACGACAGATGACATGCGGCAGATGACAGATGACAGACGACAGACCCATGCTCACATGGAATCAGGCAATAGAAACGATCCGCACTCAGACGTGAATCTGCATCGTCGCCTCATATCGCTGCTCGTAGCCTTCAGGCTCGATCTGGAAGGTGGTGTGGTCGATGCTCACTGGAAAGTGAGTTCTTAGGCAGACTTGCATGCTTCGGAGTATCTCGGCTCGCTGACCATCGCTAAGGTCGCCATGCACCACGACGTGGGCACTCAGCTGTGTCATGCCGGTGGCAACCGTGCTGGCATGCAAATCATGAACCGCCACGACGCCGGGCACACGGTCAAGATGATCGCGGACCGCCTTCAGATCCAGCCCTCGTGGCGTCTCCTCAAGAAGAACCTTGAGACTTTTCGTAATCAGTCGAAGCGCGCGTGGAATCATGAGCAAGGCGATGACGCCACCGGCGAGCGCATCGGCGTCCGTCCATCCAGTGAAGATCACGACGAGCGCTGCAACGATGACGCCAACCGATCCCAATGCATCGTTCGTCACCTCGAGAAAGGCTGCGCGCATGTTCAGATTATCGTTGTGTGACGATTGCAGGATAAACAGCGACGCGATGTTCGCGAGCAGACCGATCACGCCGAACACCAGCATCAGATCTATATCGCGCACTTCGGCTGTCTGGACTCCGATCAGGCGCAAAGCCGATTCCACGAGTGCATATATGCCGACGAGGAGCAATACGGTGGACCCTGCAGCGGCAGTGATCACTTCAAGACGGGCCCAGCCCCAGGTCTTGTTTTCGGTTGGACGCCGACGCATCAATGCGGCGGTTATGGTGGATGCTATCAGTACGGACACGTCGGTCAGCATATGGCCGACGTCAACGAGCAGGGCAAGGCTGCCGGTAAGTACAACGCCAACGAATTCTGCAATGAATACGGTGAAGGTCAGACCGAGGGTAAGGCTCAACGTTCGCTGATGCTGTCTGGCCTGTCTTTCATCTGTCCGCTCACGTGCCGATTCCATGCCACTCCAATCCCTGGACTGCCCACGATACAGGCTTGGTTGGCCATTTACCAGCCCAATCGTTGTCATATGGCGAGTCTGACGGCGCTTCTCCATAGGTCACGAAGGACCAAGATCATCGGAGCTCCTGCGCGCAACAATGAAAGTGGGGACTCCCCCTAGAGGGAATCCCCACCATCGCCTTGGCGAAAGGAATCAGAAGCCAAACTTGCTGGCCGTTTCCTTCAGTGTCTCGGCAGAACGCGTCAGTGCTGCAAGCTCGCCGTCGCTGAGTGGCGTGTTGATCTGGGTGTTCACACCGGAACGGTTGAGAACGCTCGGAACCGACATGCACACGTCGGAGATTCCGTGGAAGTCCTTCAGCCAGGAGCTCACGGGAAGGATGCGGTTGGTGTCATGCATGATGGACTCGATGATGTCAACGCCCGACATCGCAATCGCGTAGTTGGTAGCGCCCTTGCCCTCGATGATCTTGTAGGCGGCGTTCTTCACCTCCTGATGGATGCTCTCGCGAGTCTTCTCATCAAGCGGAGCGTGCCCGTCAAGTGCCTTCCAGTCACACATGGGGACTCCACCGATGGTTGCCGATGACCACAGAGGAACTTCGGAATCACCATGTTCGCCGGCGATGTATGCATGCACGTTCTTGACATTCACGCCTGTCTGCTGAGCGATGAGGAAACGCAGACGTGCGGAATCCAGGTTCGTTCCCGAGCCGAACATCTGATCTGCTGGAAGTCCTGAAAGCTTCATGGAAACGTGGGTCACGACATCCACAGGGTTGGTGATGAGCATGAAGATGGCATTGGGAGCGACCTTCACCAGGTTCGGGATTATCGCCTTCATGATGTTGATGGTCGCACCGGCCAGATCGAGTCTGGACTGGCCTGGCTTCTGACGGGCACCTGCGGTGATGACAATCACATCCGCATCGCGGCAGATCTCAGGATCGTCGGAGCCATCGATGGAAACGGTTGGATAGAAGCTTGAACCGTGTTGCATATCGAGGACCTCTGCCTCAACGCGCTTGGCATTGATATCCTCCAAAACGATTTGTCGCGCGACTCCCCTTTGCGCGGCAGCAAACGCCAAGGTCGAACCAACCGCTCCTGCGCCAACAATAGCTAATTTGGTTGTCCTAAAACGTGAATCCGCCATATATGAACCTCTCTAGAATGACCCGAAGACTGGCCGGGCTCTCGTGATGATATTTCAGTCCCACTCTAACGAGACGAGTTGACGTTTAGCCAACCGCCTGGTCCACGACGCGGGCCGCAAGTCTGTTATCGACATCAGCCTGTATTCGCACTCCCCGGTCGAGATAGTCGACTGACATGACCCTGCCACGTTCGCGTATTTCGGAAATCAGCGAACCACTCGCATAGGGAAGCACCGCATCGACGTGAACGTCCGGAACGGGAAGCATGCTCTCGATCGCCTCCTTGAGCTCATCCAGACCCTCGCCGGTTCTGGCAGAGACCAGATATGCCGAAGGCATGAGCTGACGGAGCCGCTGCCGCACCACGTCCGTGATCGAATCCACCTTGTTGAACACGATGATGCGGGGTATCGATGCCGTTCCCGGAATATCCTCAAGCACTGCATTGACCGCATCGATCTGCGAGAAGGGATCGGGGTGAGACCCATCGACGATATGGATGATGATGTCGGCGAACCCCACCTCCTCCAAGGTCGATTTGAACGCTTCGACCAGCTGCGTCGGCAGGCGCCGGACGAAGCCGACCGTATCCACATATGCGTAGACGCGCCCGTCGTGCGTCTCAGCGCGGCGCACGGCAGTGTCCAAGGTCGCGAACAAGGCATTTTCGACAAGTTCGCCAGATCCGGTGAGCCTGTTGGTCAGTGAGGACTTTCCTGCGTTGGTGTATCCGACGACGGCGACGGTTGGCATGTCGTATCTTCTGCGAGAGCCCCGCTTCACGTTTCGCGCCGGTTCCATCCTCGCTATCTGTCGGCGCAGCTTGGCGATGCGCGTGCGAATCACACGACGGTCCATTTCGATCTTGGTCTCGCCAGGGCCTCTCGAACCGATGCCACCAGCCTGTCCAGCTGCCTGCCCGCCAGCCTGCCTGGACAGCGAACCACCCCAGCCACGCAGCCGGGGGAGCATGTATTCAAGCTGTGCGAGCTCTATCTGGGCCTTTCCCTCACGGCTGGTCGCATGCTGGGCGAAGATGTCGAGAATGACCGCAGTCCGGTCGACGACCTTGACCTTCGTAACGTCTTCCAATGCACGTCGCTGTGAAGGGTGGAGGTCATCGTCCACGATTATCGTGTCGGCCTCGATCCCAGCCACCAGTCCTGCAAGTTCATACGCCTTCCCCGAGCCTAGATACGTCGCGGAGTCAGGCTTCGTTCTCTGCTGCAGCACACCATCGAGCACCTGGGCGCCGGCTGTCTCCGCCAGGGCGGCAAGCTCCCGGAGGGATTCCTCGGCCTTCGCAAAGCTTGTCTCCGCGCTGGACCACACTCCTGCCAGAACGACCCGTTCAAGGCGAACCTTGCGATATTCGACCTCGGTGACGTCCTCAAGCTCTCCGATGCCCGCAACATGACGCAGTTCATTGCGCTGTTCGCGTTCCTGCCATTCCTCTGGCAGTCCTTGCACGCCACGGTCATCGTGGAGCACTTCGGAACGCCCAGCGAGAATTTCGGATCCATCGGCAGCCGTGGAATCGTTCAGATGGGAATCCTGGTCATCCAGTTCATCACGATGGGATTGCACAGTCGAAGCTGTGTCGACTGGCCCACCGGATAAGCGCGCCGCCCCTGCATCATGATTCCCGCTTCCATGCCGGACTTCATCTGAGCGATGATTCAGATCCGCGGCCTCCATCTCGTCATCCGTTCGGACGGTCGATGGCACAGTCTGCCGCTGTGTTGGATTCTCTTCGAAAAAATGCTTCAATTGCACCTCTGCTGCACACGCTATTGTTGGTTCACGATGAAATTATGCTCTGGTTATGCCATGCGGGTAGGATTATGAGATTGGAAATCCGCGCATCGCTTACCATATTCCATGTATTATCATCACGTGTTGCGACAAGTTCACTGGCGATGGAATCCTCGCCATGCGACGGTCACACGGCATGCGATTGCCGTATCCACCGAACGGCCTGACGAGGTCTACGCACGCCTCCGGCTCAGCGCCGTGCAGACACTATGTGGGGAAGTACGTGGACACTGTGTGGACATTGTACAGGCACTGTGTGGGCAGACGGATCAACGAGCATGTACATGATAGGCGAAATCATGCGGAACGCATGATAGGGACGCAGCGAGCAAAGGGCAGGGTTGGCATGGTTACACCAGAGAATGCATCACATGGACAGTACTTTTCCGCACATCCGCAGACCCCGGATGTGCGGCGAGCGCTGCACGTGACCCTGCGCGGCCATGAGATGGATGTGGAAAGCTCGCACGGGGTCTTCTCGATGAACCGCGTGGACCTGGGTACGTCGGTTTTGCTCAGACATGCGCCACTTCCCCCAGCGCACGGCCGATTCCTCGACCTGGGCTGTGGGTGGGGACCCATAGCGCTTACCTTGTCCAAGGAGTCTCCTGACGCGCAGGTAGTGGGTGTGGACGTCAATGAACGAGCCGTCGAACTGACAGTGAGCAATGCTCAGCGCAATGATTGCAAGAATGTATTCGCATTCACACCAGATGGACTTCCCGAGGGCCTGACATTCGATCTGATATGGTCCAATCCTCCCATCCGCGTCGGAAAGGCCGAGCTGCATGCCTTGCTGCTGCGCTATCTGGCTCTGCTGAATGCCGATGGCGACGCATATCTTGTCGTGCAGAAGAACCTTGGAGCCGATTCCTTGAAATCCTGGCTCGAGCAGACCCTCAACCCGCGAGAGCGCGCGGATGCCCCGCCAGAGTGGGACATTGAGAAGACGGCATCCTCAAAGGGCTTCAGAATACTTCATCTTCATCGCAACGCCGCTGGCGACGATGGACGCGAGGCCGAGGTCACCTCATCGCAAAGCCAGAAACATGAGACGGAGCATCTCGCTATATGAGATTTAATTATCCTCAGGAACTTCCGGTCAGCGCCGCTCGAAACGAGATCGAGCAGGCGGTTCGCAAGTCACAGGTGGTCATCGTCTCCGGACAGACCGGTTCGGGAAAGACCACGCAGATACCAAAGATACTGCTGCAGATGGGGCGTGGGACCCACGGCCACCAGATCGTCCATACGCAGCCCCGCAGAATCGCCGCCCGAACCGTGGCAGAGCGCATCGCAGGCGAACTCGGCGTTCACCTTGGCGGCGAAGTGGGTTTCCAGGTTAGGTTCACCGACGAAAGCTCCCCGCAGACCCGTCTGCGCGTCGTCACCGACGGCATACTGCTGGCTCAGATTCAACGCGATCCGAAGCTGACTGCCTATGACACGATCGTCATCGATGAAGCCCATGAACGCAGCCTGAACATCGACTTCCTTCTCGGATATCTGACCGCCTTGCTCCCCCAGCGCCGCGAGCTGAAGCTCGTCATCACCTCTGCCACGATCGATTCGCAAAAGTTCCAGAAGCATTTCTCCAAGGCCCTGCACGCCAAGGTGCCCATCATCGAAGTGTCCGGGCGGACGTATCCGGTTCAGATCGTCTATGAGCCGCTGGACTCTCCCCCGGCATTGATGAATCACGTCGATGGGTTCGCCGGCAACCACCGCATGTCAGGCCTGGCAGGCCCACGAAGTTCAAGCGACGACGATGACGCGCTTGACGTTCCGGACGGCGTGGCACGCGCATGCACCGAATTGGTCACGATATCGTCCCACGACCAGGGTGCGAGGGACATACTGGTCTTCGCATCCGGCGAGCGTGACATCCATGAGTTCGAAACCGCTCTGAACAGGCACTTCGGCCCACGCACCTCAGGCATGCGCCGACCCGATGCGATCGAGATACTGCCATTGTTCGCACGGCTGTCATCGAAGGATCAGCACAGGGTCTTCGAGCATCACCAGCATCAGCGCATCGTGATAGCGACGAATGTCGCCGAGACCTCGCTCACCGTTCCAGGCATTCGATATGTCGTCGATCCGGGCACTGCCCGTATCAGCAGATACTCGAAGTCGGCGAAGGTGCAGCGTCTGCCCATCGAGGACATTTCGCAGGCGAGCGCCGACCAGCGCTCAGGCCGTTGCGGCCGTATCGCCGATGGCATTGCCATTCGCCTCTATTCCTCCGAGGATTACGAGACGCGTCCGAAGTTCACCGAACCCGAGATTCTTCGTACCTCTCTGGGGGCTGTCGTCCTGCACATGCTTTCGGTCGGCGTCGCGAAGACGGCAAGCGACGTGACGGACTTCGGCTTCATCGACCCTCCTGACATGCGTGCGGTCTCTGACGGCTTCAATGAGCTGACGGAGCTGAAGGCCATCGCACCGAACAAGGGCTCTCACGCTGAGGTTCGGCTTACGGCTGTGGGTCGCAGGCTTGCCAGGATCCCCATAGACATCCGCCTTGGCAGAATGGTCGTGGAAGCCGCCGGCAACACTCCGAACACCCTTGCCGCCGTGCTGGTGATCGTGGCATTCCTCAGCCTGCAGGATCCGCGCGAGCGCCCGCAGGACAAGCGTGAGGAATCGGACCGCATCCATAATCGCTATGTCGATCGGAGCAGCGATTTTCTGACCGCACTGAACATCTGGGACCGCTTCTTCCAGGCCGATGGCGATCCGGGAAACGGGACCCTGCGACGTCTGTGCAAGTCGGAGATGATGAGCTATGTACGCATGCGCCAGTGGCGTGACCTCTTCCGTCAGCTGGCACAGATGTGTCATGAGCTGAAGTTCAAGGTTGGCGAGCCACTGCCGTCATCAAGGCCAGAGCTCGCGGTTCGAGAGCTTGAGATGGGCAGGCAGGCCGCGCATAGCCTCATATGCTCATGGGATGATGAGGGCATCCACCGTTCGATGCTCGCCGGACTGCTGTCGAATATGGGCATGCAGGTCATCCGTGAGCCCAAGGCATCCGACTTCGCAGGCCTCAGTGGGGCGGCGCGCGCCCGGGCGATGAAACGGGCGCAGAAGATGTCCCACAATGAGTATCAGGGTGCCAGGAACACTCATTTCGCCCTGTTTCCCGCCTCAGGAGTGGCCAAGACGCCACCGCCGTGGGTCATGGTGACCGGTCTGGTCGAAACCTCACGGCTTTGGGCCCGCTATGCCGCGAACATCAATCCGGAGTGGGCGGAATCGCTTGCAGGTCCGCTGACCCGCACGACCTATGCCGAGCCTCATTGGGCGGCTTCGCATGGCAGCGCGATAGCAAGCGCGAAGGTCCTGCTCTATGGTCTGCCCATCGTGCAGGGAAAAACCGTGCAATGGGGTTCCATCAATCCGGTCGAGGCGCGAGACTTCCTGATACGGCAGGGTCTGGTCGAGGGAGATATCCAGCAGCGGTTCCCCTATGACCGATTCATCGAAGTCAACCGGTCTATCCTGGCGCAGGCCGATGACGAGAGCAGCCGCACCCGTAACATCGGCGAAAGCGTGAGCGACGAGGATCTCCACGACTTCTATGACCGCGTCCTCCCGGATGACATCACCTCGGTCGCGGCTCTGGGCAGCTGGTGGAAGCACGAGCATCAGCAGCATCCCCATCTGCTCGACTTCGACCCTGACAGCATCGAGCGTCTGCAGGACTCGACTGCACAGGATCTTGCCGATTACCCAGACCATTGGAGTGGAATTGCCAGTGATGGCTCCCCCTACACGCTTCGTCTGAGCTACGTATACAACCCGCAGGCGAAGGACGACGGCGTGAGCGTTCATGTTCCCGTGAAGCTGCTCGCACGTCTGAGTCCGCAGGAATTCACATGGAACGTTCCGGGATTCCTGGACGATGTGATTCTTTCGACGATCAAGTCGCTGCCAAAGGCGCTGAGGGTCCAGTTCGTCCCGGCCCCCGACACGGCGCAGTCGATTCGGCGCTGGATAGGGCTTCACTACCCGCAGCTCCCCGGGGTCGACGCGTCGCCGGACGACCTGGCATCGGGAGCAGCGTTGAGTTCAGCATCGGGAACGGCCTCAGCCACAAGCCCACACGCCGAGATGCCCAGGGAAAGCTCTGAAAGCCCTTCCCTCGGTGGAACGAGCCAGTGGCCAGAATTCACGCAGGCCTTCACCGAGGCGGCCATAGAGATATCGGATGCACAGATTCATCCAGGCATCTTCAACGACGAGCAGCGCGGACGCATGCCCGACTACACGAGGATGACCTTCGTCGTCGAAGCACCTGCCGGTGACAATGAGGGAGGCAAAGGCGCCGGCGCGGATTCCGGCTCAGTCGACAACCGGTCTCGCAGCCATCATTCGCACCATCGCCGCAAGCGAGGCATTCGTGTACTTGGCTCAGGAAAGTCGTTGACTGAGCTGCAGCATCGCTTCGCCGACGAATCCAAGGCCGCTGCCAGAAGGCAGGTGGGCAGGCGGGCCGCGGAAGCGGCGAGCAAGGGCAAGCCCGTCGAGCAGAGCAAGCTGCTGCATCAGGCAGGAGCGACGACCATATCGCATCGCGAAATGCTGTGGGATGCCGCATTCGAAGCCCTGCGGATGCCACCTGAACGCATATCGTCTCGATGGCTGGGAGAGGAGGCGCTGATGCTCGCCGCCACACCATACCCGAGCACGAAGGCATTGACACGGGATCTGCAATATGCCGCGGTCAAGCGACTGCTCCCCCGCATCGATGGCGTCAGTTCCGATCAGACCCTGGCACAGTCGATCGATGACGTTCGCGAGGTCTATGAGGACACGGTGTATGCCGTCGCACACGATGTGATTCGCATCATGAAGCGATACGCCCAGTTGGACGCTGCGATCTCAGGGCCTGCCGACCTTCCGCTGCTGGCCGTGCTGCAGTCGATCCGTGAGCATATGTCAGGCCTGGTTCATCCGGCCTTTCTGCATGACACCCCGGGCGAGGAGCTGCCACATATCGAACGCTTCCTCCATGCCGACATCATCCGTCTGGACAAGGCGAAGAAGGACAAGTCGCGTGATGTCCGCTGGGCCTGGCAGGCGGACGAAGCAAGGCAGCTGGTCGTCGCAGCTCAGAAGAGCGCTGCGGGCGAGCCCGCAGGGGCTCGAAGGGATCGGCTGATGACAGACGCCGAACTCTCACGCTGGCTGCTTGAGGAATTCTTCGTTTCCCTCTGGGCGCAGGAGCTGGGAACCGCCCAGGCGGTGAGCCTGCAGCGCATCCGCAAACAGCTGCAGGCATAGGGGACGGGCAAGATAAGGAGCAAAGGCATAGTGGGCGTCACAGACGCTTTCAGCCTTTTCCACAAGGGTCTCGCTAGTATGGAGAGCGATGAAAGCCACTAAGCACCAATCCAGACACAAGCACGAATCGCCACGCAGACAGCGCGGGAACGCCATCGTACGGCGATGGCGCCGCATGTCCTTCGCCAAGAGGATCGTACTGTGCTCAAGCTCGACGATTGCGGTCATCGTTGCCATGACGCTGATCATGCTGGGAATTCGTTGGTGGCAATATGAGCTTGCCGTGCAGCAGGCCCAGCAGCGGCAGGAACAGTTCAGCACACGCTACGACTTCAACCCAGGAAAGATCGTCAGCGATTCCCAGTTCTTCGACAGCACGACGATGACCGCCTCATCCGTGAAGACCTTCCTCGACGAGAGAAACAGCGCATGCCAGGGCAGCTCATGTCTGAGGAACTATACGCAGAACACCACGGACATCGCGGCCGATTCCCTATGCAAGGCATACAAGGGCGGGAAAGGCCAATCCGCCGCGACGATCATCGACGGAGTCGCCCGGTCCTGCGGCATAAGCCAGAAGGTCCTGATCACGCTGCTGCAGAAGGAGCAGCAGCTCGTCACGTCAACCAGTCCGACCGCCTGGCAGTACAAGTCGGCCATGGGCCTGTCATGCCCCGATGACGCTGACTGCGATCCAGCCTACGCAGGATTCTTCAAGCAGGTGTATGGGTCGGCCAAGCGATTCAGATACTATCTCGCCCACGCTTCCGAATATTCATACCATTCAGGTCAGCTGAACTACATCGCCTACAGTCCGACCGCCTCATGCGGCGGGACGAAGGTCTACATCGAAAACCGTGCGACGGCGCTGCTCTACATCTACACACCCTATCAGCCGAACGGCGCAGCCCTTGCTGCAGTCGTCGGCGAAGGCAACGCGTGCTCGAGCTATGGCAATCGCAATTTCTCGTACATCTACAAGCATTGGTTTCCTGTGACTTCGAACAGGCAATAGTTCCGACCCCGATGCCGTACGCCTAATATCCTGCACAGGCGCGCCACATCGGATGAATCAAGCGCTCATTGGGCGACCGCATACCAGCGTTCGGCCTGTCGACGAGCAGTGACATGGCTCCGATCCGCCCCCGTCTCGCAAGGCAGCGTGTCGCCCACCCTGCAGCCGAGGCCCTGCTCCTGCAGTTCACGAACGAATCCCTGGACATACCTTTCGCCTTCAAAGCCCTGAAGCACATCGAAGGTCATCGAATCGCCGGCAGCCACCATGTTAATGGTTAGGCCCTTGATGCCGCCGCTGTACATATGCACCGACTTCACGAAGCGTCCGAAATCGTTGAATCTCATCCGTCCGACGTAGCTGAGCACATAGGTGTTCAGCAGCAAGTGGTCGAACATCGACATCATCTGCCGCTTCGCTTCCAGGCTCGGCATCGATTCAAGCTTCGTGAACAGTCCAATCTGATTGTTCACGCTCTGATGCGCCGCATCCTCGCTCCTCTGCTCGGCGATGAGTCTGCGATGGTTTGCCGCCACCTGAGCCATGCCGGAGGCCTCGTCATCCTTGGAATATGGCAGATAGAACGAACCGGTGCAGTTGCGTCGGGTTATCGCGCCGTCGATTGCGAACCGCATGTCCGCAGCCATGTTGCACAGTATTGGCTTGTCGGCCTCGGGGAACTGTCGAAGCACGCTTCGTGAGAACAGCATGGCCGCCATGATCGCAGGCGTCGCGCCATGGTTCTTCGACAGCGTGACGAACTCCTTCTGATCGACGGTTATCTCGGTCCTGCAGCATTCGACCGCCCCCGGCGTGCTCTCTGGAAGCTGGAAGCCATCCGTGGTCATCGGCTTGATCGCATCCCTATCGACCTGATACGGCTGCGATGGCAGTGGCTCCTGGAATTCCCTCGGGTCGATGACCTCGTCGAGGGTATGGATCCCCTCGTTGTTGAACTGCCTCTGATAGCGTTCGGTGCAGTAGTAATACAGCAGCGTCTGCAGGAAGTCCTTGGCACCCATTCCATCGCACAGTGCGTGATGGAATGCAACCCTGATGATGTTGCCGGTGAAGGTGACGTCGATCAGATGATAGCCGGTCTCCATGCTTCCCAAGGTTCTCAGTCTCTTGGTCGGGACCGCATTCAGCGAGACCGAATCGGGATGAAGGTAATAGCTTCCATCCTTCTCCACGAGCTTCTGCGTCATGTCGGGAAAGCGCTTGGCCGTGTTCCTGACCGCGGTCTCCAGGCTGTCCCCACGGATCCTCTGTGTCATGCGGGCCTCGAATACGGTGCTGTTGTAGCCATTCGCCCTGTAAAGGAATGATTGTCCGGAATATATCTTTTTCATATCTATGCCAAGTCCCTATGGTTGAGGATGAATGTTGAAAGCTGCGTATAGATCAGTGCCCATGCTGCCGAGCACGCCAGGCTCACGATGACGGTTATCCATGTCGATGAGAGCGATGCTCCAGAGGCCGCACCATAGAGGAACACACCCATCAGCGATTCAAGTCCCATCGAGGCGAGGACCGCGGCGGCGCCCATCACGAGCATGCCGGTTCCGAAGAAGAAGGATCCGACGATGCTGATGCCCAGCAGCCTGCGGAACAGGACGCTTATCAGGACGAAGAGCGAGCTGAAGCCGAGCGCGAGTATCACCTTTGCCACCAGGCAGAGCAGGAGTCCGACGATCGAGACGCTGAAGGACTTTCCGTTGAGAAGGCCGGAAACCATCGAGCCGAGAACATAGGTGCCGATCATGCAGATCATCGAGAAGGTGCCGATGGCTATCTTCGAGATCACATAGTCGCGCTTCTTGGAATGCACCGTGAACACGTTCTTCACGAAGCCTGACATGTAATCATGTCCGATGAAGATGGCCAGCAGCATGCCTCCGAAGATGTAGACCATGTTGATGTTGGCGTAATCCCCGAAATCCGAAATGACATACTGGGGATGCTGCGGAGCGATAAGCTGAAACGCGTTGGTGTATACGATCGTGGGTTCGACGACCTTGCCCGATGCGTCCGTCGTGCTCGCTCCCGACATCGTCATGACCAAGGCGGGAATCACTGCCGCGACCGCCATCATGATGTAGAGCAGCGGGGTGTGGAACAGCCTGTAGAAGTCAAGCCTGAGCATCGGCGAGATGCGGTTCATGGCAATGGTCTTTGGCTGCGAAACGGTTGTGGCTGACATGCTCATCGTGCCTCTCTACTCATCACGCGCTCGTAATACTCCTCAAGCCCGATCCTGTTGAATGAAATCTCATTGATTCCGAATCCCTCTTCGTAGAGGAAGCGCGAAACCGTGGAGCTCTCGGTCTCGTCATAGACGCGAATGCCCCGTCCCTTGATCTCGACCTGACGGTATCGCTTGCTCAGTGCGCCTATTGCGGCTGCATCATTGTTCGTCGTGACGAATACGAAGTCCTTGCATTCCTCGGACATTTCCCTGGACTCAAGCTCACGGATGAGCTTGCCCTGACGGATGATGCCATAATGCGTCGCGATCTTGCCGAGTTCGCCAAGTATGTGCGAACTGATCAGGATGGTCACGCCTTCCTGACGGTTGAGGTTGACAAGCGTCTCTCGGACGATGCGCATGCCATCGGCATCGAGTCCATTGATCGGCTCGTCGAGGATGAGCAGACGCGGACGTCCCATCAGCGCCTGGGCCAGACCAAGGCGCTGCTTCATGCCGAGGGAGCACTCCTTGAACTTGCGGCCCGCAGCGCCCGACATGCTCACCATCGTCAGAACCCGGATGACCTCTTCCTTGGGCTTTCGAATGCCAAGGTTCAGCGCCTGCATCATCAGATTCTGATATACGGTGCTGTTGGGGAAACATCCTGGATTCTCGATGAGAACGCCCATCTGCGAGCGGATTCCTGCATCCTTGTATGACTTTCCGAAAAGTTCGATGCTGCCTTGGGATGGAATGAGCAAGCCACACAGCAGCTTTTCCGTGGTTGACTTTCCTGACCCGTTCTCACCGATGAATCCATAGATCGATGCCTCGGGAACGTGCATGGTCAGATCCTGCACCGCGGGAATTCTTCTGAATGACTTTGACAGTCCCTGTGTCTCTATCGCATTCATAGCAGGATCTCACACACTGATGCGGCCGCCGCACCACCGATGTCGCTGCACATGTTGATTGACATAATCCACTCCTTGACTATCTAAGCTTCGTTGACAATCAAGAATCTATGGAATGTGCGTTGGTCAATCGTTCGAGAATTGTTGGATTTTTATTAAGACATCCTTGTCTGAACAAAAAAGTTGAGAATCATTGCCCTCTTGAGGGCCTTGTTGGACGGATTCACGCAGCAATCCATCGAGATTGTAAGTTTTGGGAACTCGCAGAAGTATAGACAGCTGTTTTTGGCTTGCTGCCGGTCGGTTTTTCAACGATTCCGGGCTTGCATACTTCTGTGAGTTCTCAAAACTTACAATCTCGATCGTCACAGGGGTTGATTGTCACCGTGTGGATCTCACAGGGTGGATCGTCAACTGTGCTGATCGTCACTGTGCTGATCGTCAGAGGGTGGGCAGGTATTTCTGAAGCTCGTATGGCGTGACCTGAAGACGGTATTCATCCCATTCCTTGCGCTTGTTGCGCAGGAAATACTCGAAGGCGTGCTCGCCGAGGACGTTGGCCACGAATTCAGACTTCTCCATGATCTTCAATGCGGCGTCCAATGAGTCCGGCAATGGCTGTATGCCCATGGACTGACGTTCCGCATCGGTGAGCTCCCACACATCGTCGCTGGTGGGCTCGCAGAGTGTCATCTGCTGTTCGACACCGTCAAGACCTGCCGCCAAAAGAACGGAATAAGCCAAGTATGGATTGGTCACGGGATCGAGCGCACGGAACTCCATGCGTGCGGAATTGCCCTTGCCTGGCTTGTACTGGGGAATTCTGAGCAAAGCGGAGCGGTTGTTATGACCCCAGCACACATAGCTCGGAGCCTCGTTCCCTCCCCACAGACGCTTGTACGAGTTCACATACTGGTCCGTGACGGCAGTGATCTCGGCCGCATGATAGAGAATTCCCGCAGCGAACTGACGCGCCGTGAGCGACATGTTGAATTCCTGACCAGCCTCGTAGAAGGCGTTGGCATCCCCTTCGAAAAGACTCAGATGCGTATGCATTCCAGAACCTGGCTGATCCGACAACGGCTTCGGCATGAAGCTGGCGTGAATGCCTCGTTCAAGCGAGACCTCCTTCACGACTGTCCTGAAAGTCATGATGTTGTCGGCGGTGGTCAGTGCATCCGCATAGCGCAGATCGATCTCATTCTGTCCAGGACCTGCCTCGTGATGCGAATATTCGACGGAAATCCCCATCTGCTCAAGCATGTTCACGGTCGCACGGCGGAAGTCCATCCCTGGACTGCGCGGGACATGGTCAAAGTAACCGCCATGGTCGATAGGCGTCGGAGCCTTTGACCAATCGTCCTGATGTTCAAAAAGATAGAATTCGATCTCGGGATGCACATAGAAGGTGAATCCCTTGTCCTTGGCCTTGGAAAGCGCTCTTTTGAGAACGTGGCGAGGATCGCCGAGGCTCGGCTCGCCGTCTGGCGTAAGAATGTCGCAGAACATGCGGGCGGTGCCCTGAGGGCCGCCGCGCCACGGCAGAATCTGGAAGGTCGAAGGATCGGGCTTGACGATCATGTCGTCTTCCGACACGCGGGTCATGCCTTCGATGGCCGATCCGTCGAAGCCCAGTCCCTCCTCGAAGGCCGCCTCCAACTCCGCCGGCGCTATTGCCACGGACTTGAGAGTCCCCAATACGTCGGTGAACCATAGACGAATGAAACGTACATCGCGTTCCTCAACGGTGCGTAACGCAAACTCCTGCTGTTTATCCATGCCTGCCATGCTCCCATGCATTTATTTCCTATTTAATACTAACGTTCGGTATGCCTATGCTTCCAAACTGGCGTGTACCGGTGACTCCAAGCACAGGAGTCTCAGCCCTAGCGAGTCAGGCTCAGGGCCTCCCCAAGGCTGAATGCACCAGCGTAGAGGGACTTGCCAAGTATCGCAGAGTCAACGCCCAATGCCTCCAATCCGGCTATGCGCTCGATGTCCTGCAATGAGGAGATGCCCCCCGAAGCAGTGACGCTCGCGGAGGTGCATTCCGCGACCTCGCGCAGCAAATCGATGTTTGGACCACTCATCATGCCGTCGCGTGCCACATCGGTCACGACATAGCGTTCGCAGCCGACCGAATCGAGGAAGCGAATCGTCTCGAACAAGTCGCCACCCTCACGCGTCCAGCCCCGAGCTGCAAGCGTATGGCCTCTCACATCCAATCCCACGGCGACGCAGTCTCCATAGCGGCCGATCACGCCAGCAGTCCACTCAGGATCCTCAAGGGCTGCAGTGCCTATGTTCACACGCGCCGCACCCGCATCAAGCGCCTCGTCAAGACTTTCATCATCGCGAATGCCACCACTCATCTCGATGTGGACGCGAGCACCCAATTCCTTCGCGATGCCCTTGAGCTGATCGCGGTTGTTTCCAGTTCCGAAAGCGGCATCCAAATCGACAAGATGAATCCACTCGGCACCTTCCTCGACCCATGTCGTCGCGGCCTCCAGAGGGCTGCCATAGTCGGTTTCCGAACCCGAGGCACCCTGCCTCAGGCGCACGGCCTTGCCATTCCTCACATCAACCGCAGGAAGAAGAGTAAGCATGGATAGATCCTTTCAACACATCAGTGAGATTGCCATTGTAACGTCTGGTCACAGCTTCGGGAAAGCAGCCACCCAGTTCCTGAGCAGTCGAGCACCAGCCTCGGCCGATTTCTCAGGATGGAACTGCGTCGCGGCAAGAGGCCCACGCTCATAGGCCGCGACGAAATCGCTGTTCCCATAGGAGCACCTGGACACGTTCCCCGCACGGTCACCCAGACCTTCGACAGCGACATCGTTCGCGTCGATGGCTGCATATGAATGGACGAAATAGAATCTTTCATTCTCGACACCCTGCAGCAGCATCGAGCCTTCCGCAGCATGAATCGTGTTCCACCCTGTGTGGGGAACCACATCGGCATCGAGTCTCGCGACCGTGCCGCCTATCAGGCCAAGCCCGCGAGCATGAGTCCCATGCTCTATGCCGGACTCGAACATGATCTGCTCGCCCACGCATACGCCAAGCACTGGCCTGCCATCGGCGATGCGCTCGCGAATCACCTGTTCGCCACCACAGTCTCTCAGGCCTTCGAGGCATGCTGCGAATGCGCCGACTCCCGGCACCACAAGCCCATCTGCCTCCATCGAGGCATGATGGTCAGATGTGAGCGTCACATCGGCTCCGATGTTTGCAAGTGCACGCACCATCGAGCGGACATTGCCAAAGCCATAATCAAAAACAACGATGGAAGTCATATGTACTCCTCACATAGGCAAACGGACGTCTGCTCATCTCTAGAATCACTGTACGCGGTCCTGGACCCTTTCATTCCCCGGTCTCGTCGGAGGATGAATCCGGGCCGAGACGCATGTGCCGCGCAATGATGCCCATTGCCCGGTCATGATCGAGGTCATCGCTGTTGACCACGGTAATACCGTTGTTTTTCAAGGAATCGACACTGACCGTGCCAATCATGAGGTCTTCGACGAAAGGCGCGCTTGACGCAAAGAGAATCGGTGGGGCAAATTCCTCTCCGGATTGCCCGCGCATCCATAGCTTCGCCTCAAGCTTGTTGGCCTTGTTCACTGCCAGGACGACGGAAAGGCCTGACACGACATCGGTCAGATCCTGTGCAGCGTTCTGCGGACCATCTGCATCATGCGTGTTCAGCACAGCCACGGCACCCTCGGATGAATCGATGCAACGGGCGGAGATGTCGGAAATCTGACAGAATGCGGCAAGCAGTTCCGCTGACGATATGCGTGTGATGATGACGGCAATCTTGACCCTGTCACCGATCAGTCCCTCGAGCTCATTCTGGAAATCCGCATCAAGATCAAGCTCGTCGTCCGAAAGACCGTCTGGGGAACTGCCCGAGACATTATCCGAGCCATTCGCACTGGCAGCACCGGCATCGGCAGCACCGGCTGCACCGGCGCCGTCGTTGGAATTTCCGGCACCGCCCTGTCCCCCGCCGTCGCCGGAGTCTGAGCTGTCACGGACCGAGCCATTCAATGCAGCGTCGTCGCCCGGATGTCCGCCACGATGGGTGCCGGCAGGATGCATCGAATCATCGTTGGGAAAGGTCAGATCGGCATCGCTCCCCTTGCTGAAGTCCTCTTCGAAGCTGGCGAACGCGGCATCGATCTCCTCGTCGCTCAGCGCATCGACGGATGTGTCATTCGCTTTGTCAGACAGTCCGCCGTCGTGCTGCGAGACCGATTCCTCTGCATCATCGCGCGCCTTATTCCGCGCCTTGTCTTGCCCGGAACGCATGCCTTGAGCGCCATCGTTCTCAGCAACGCCATCGTTCTCAGCAGCAACGCCATCGTTCTCAGAAGAACCGTGACCTTTCTGGGGCTTCATTCCACTGCCTGATGCATGCTCTGACGTGCTGTCTGGTGTGCCCTGACTCCCACAATCGGATTTATCGGATCTTTCGTCATCACGGTCTGAAGCGCCGTCATTGGTTGAAGGATCGATCACAGCGCTCCCTTCGTGCTCGGAATGCCGGTGACGCGTGGATCGGATTCCACCGCGAAGCGCAAGGCACGGGCAAGCGCCTTGAATTCAGCCTCGGCGATATGGTGCGGATCGCGTCCTGCAAGCAGTGTGAGATGCAGGCAGATTCCGGCATGCAGCGCGATTGATTCCATCACATGCCGTACCAGCGAGCCGGTGAAATGCCCACCGATCAGAGCGAACTCGAAGCCTTCTGGCTCACCGGTGCAGACCACGTATGGCCTGCCAGAGATATCGATGACCGCCCGGGCCAGGGCCTCATCCAAGGGAACCGTCACATCCGCGAAACGTCGGATGCCCCGCTTGTCTCCGAGCGCCTTGTTCAACGCCTCACCGAAAACGATGGCGATGTCCTCGACGGTGTGATGGACGTCAATATCGGTATCGCCGCTTGCCTTGATGTCCAGATCGATCAGGGAATGCTTGCCAAGTGCGGTCATCATATGGTTGTAGAACGGCACGCTGGTATCGATATGCGTGATGCCGGTGCCGTCAAGGTTGAGACTGAGCGAAACGCTTGATTCGCTTGTCTTGCGGGTTATCGATGCTGTGCGATCCATGCCGCTGCTCCTTCATGAAGATGCCCCATCCCCCGACTCGACGCACCATGCACCCATGCCAACCGTGCAGGGTCTTGTGTCGGAGGATAGCTAGACGATTACGATTATAGGGGACTCTTTCAACCCCGCTGCCTTGACGGAACCATCAGACTGACAGAACCATCGGATTGAAGGAACCGTCAGATTGAAGGAACCATCAAGTCCCATGTCTCGGGAACTGTCCTGAGGTCTGCGGCCAGATCCGCCGAACTAGTCATCGATCTGCGAGAGCACCTCGGTGAAAGCCGATCTGAACGCCGCCATTTCCTCGTCAGTTCCCATGCAGACTCGCAGCCAATGATCCGGTCCGACAACACGGATCAGGATGCCGCGGTCGAGAAGCATGTCGAACACCTTCTGACGATCGTCGAATTTGCCGAACAGCAGGAAGTTGGATTCGGAATCGGCAACCTGCAACGAAGCGCCGTGGTAACGCTGCCGTTTCAGCCACGCCGCCGTTTCATCGCGTGTCTCGCGAAGCTTCGCCACACGCCTGAGCTGCAGGTCGGTATGCTCGAATGCAGCCAAGGCGCTGGCCTGTGTGATGGCGCTGAGATGATAGGGCATGCGAACGATCCGCAGGCAATCCACTATGCCCCTGTCCGCGGCGAGATATCCGACACGTGCACCTGCAAAGGCGAATGCCTTGGACATCGTGCGAGACACCGCCAGGTTACGGTATGCAGGAATCAGGGATACGGCAGATGGCGTTCCTGGATTGCGGAACTCGACATATGCCTCGTCTATGACCACAACCGGATGCGTACCCTCTGCGGCACCGGCGACCTGGATGCGCCCGCAGGCATCGAGCAGCGTCCTGACATCTTCAAGCGGCAGATTCGTGCCCGTCGGGTTGTTCGGACTCGTAAGCAGTACGATCGAAGGCCTGATATCCGCTATGCCTTCCAGGGTGGCATCGAGGTCAATCGTGAAATCGTCCCTGCGATGAATGACCTTCCACTCGGTGAAGGTGTCCCTTGCATATTCGGGATACATGGAGTAGGTCGGGTCACATCCAAGCGCGGTTCTGCCGGGACCTCCGAAGGCCTGGAATATCTGCAGCATGATCTCGTTCGAGCCGTTGGCGCCCCAGAGCTGTTCGACGCCGAGACGGGTGCCCGACTCATGGGCGAGATAGTCGCAGAATGCCTGTCGCAGCTGCACATGCTCACGGTCCGGGTATCGGTTCAGGGTCTGGGCGACCTCTCTGACTCGCCGCGCTATCGAATCGGCGACCTGCTCATCGAGCGGATAGGGATTCTCGTTGACATTCAGGCACACAGGAACGTCAAGCTGCGGGGCGCCGTATGGCTCCTCGCCTATGAGATCGTTGCGCAGAGGCAATGATGCGGGAATCGATGTCATAGCAGACCAGCCTTTCGCTCCTGCTCCTGCAGGCTTTGCTTGTCATAGGGATCGTCAACGAAGCGCGTGAGCACGCACTCCCCGTGCCCGGGCAGATCCTCGCTGACGGCGAAGGTGTTGATCTTATCGGCAAGAGCCTTCAGACCCTCTTCGTCGTATTCGATCACTTCAACGGGCTTCATGAAAGTATGGACTCCCAAGCCGCTTGCGAAGCGCGCCGTTCCACCGGTTGGCAATACGTGGTTGGAGCCGGACATGTAATCGCCGAGCGGAACCGGTGAGTATGAGCCACGGAATATGGCACCCGCATTGCGGATGTGGGAAATCGCGGAGTCGGGATCCGAGGTCTGGATCTCAAGATGCTCTGCCGCGTAGGCGTTCGCCGCGGCGATCGACTGCTCCAGGCCGTCAGTGAGAATGATTCCTGACTGCGAGCCGCTCAGCGAGGTGTGGACACGCTCGGAGTGTTCGGTGCGTGGAACCCTTGCGTTGAGGCTGTCCTGGACTTTCTGGATCTGCGACTCGTCATCGGTGATGAGTACGGATCCCGCGAGTTCGTCATGCTCAGCCTGACCTATCAGGTCTGCGGCCAAATACTCAGGATTGGCGCTCGAATCGGCCAATATGGCGATTTCCGTAGGACCGGCGACGGCATCGATACCGACGACTCCCGAGACCAGACTCTTTGCCGTGGCCACGAAGATGTTGCCAGGGCCAGTTATCTTGTCGACCGGGTCGCACAGGATCTCGCCATCCTGCTCCTCGCTGCCGGCCGCACCGTAAGCGAACATGGCGATGGCCTGGGCGCCGCCAACCGCATAGACCTCATCGACGCCAAGAATCGCGCAGGTCGCCATGATGGTGGGATCGGGCAGCCCCTCAGCCGAGGACTTCGATGGCGGGGTGGCGATCGCAAGCGACTCGACGCCAGCGGTCTGGGCTGGAACGACATTCATGATGACGGAGCTCGGATATACCGCCTTTCCGCCGGGAACATAGAGGCCGACGCGCTCGATGGGAATCCATCGTTCGGAAACACGGGCCCCATCAGCCAAATCGGTATGGAATCCGCTCGGTACCTGCGATGCGCTGACTGCACGACAACGGTGCACGGACTCCTCTATCGCCTCACGGACCTTGGGATCGAGAGCCTCGAGAGCCTCCTGCAGGCGCTGCTTCGGAACTCTGAGATCGATCGGACGAACATGGTCGAATCGCTCTTCGAAGTCACGCAGCGCGGCAGCGCCGCGCTTGCGCACGTCCTCGAGGATCGGAAGCACCAATTCGGTGGCCTCATGGGTGCCCATATCGGCGCGCGGCATGGCTTTGAGCAGATCGGCGCGGCTGAGATTTCTGCCGCGCAAGTCGATTACATGCATAATGTTGTCTGTCATGACTTCGATGGTAGATTCCACCGATGACGAGTGCAGAATATGAGACGAATTGTCCCAGATGGTGAGAACATCCGTTCTTCCTCCCAGCTTGGGAGCATCCGAGGCTATTGTGCAATTTCGCTATTGCGCTATTTACTATTGTGCTATTTACTATTGTGCAATTTGTGGCCTGATTGAGAAGCGAGCTTCGAGAAACACTGCATTGCAGTGGCGTCGGGAAAATCCCCGACTGTATCTGATTTCTCTAATTTCTCTAATTTCTCTGTCTTCTCATCATCAGGCCACAGAATAGCGAGGTCGGACTGAAATCAGGCTATTGCAGCCTTCAATTCATCGACCTTATCGGTGGCCTCCCAAGTAAAATCAGGATCCTCGCGGCCAAAGTGCCCATATGCGGCGGTCTTCGCATAGATGGGACGAAGCAGGTCGAGCTCGTCGATGATTGCTGCAGGGCGCAGATCGAAGACCTTGCGAACGGCATCCTGAATCTGATCGCGAGTCACACCGGTTTCGGTTCCATAGCTTTCGACGTTGATGCTCACCGGGTCGGCGACCCCGATGGCGTAGGCGATCTGCACCTCTACGCGGTGTGCCAGACCGGCAGCAACGATATTCTTCGCGACCCAGCGAGCGGCGTATGCCGCGGAACGGTCTACCTTGCTCGGATCCTTGCCCGAGAACGCACCGCCACCGTGATGCGCGGCGCCACCATAGGTGTCCACGATGATCTTGCGTCCGGTCAGACCTGCGTCTGCCGCAGGACCGCCGAGTATGAAGGATCCGGTCGGGTTCACCAGAAGCCGATACCCTTCGTGCTCCACCCTGTCGCCGCAGACCTCTTCAAGAACCGGCTTGATGACATGCTCCGCAAGCTCATTCGTGAGCCAATCGCGATCGACGTCAGGATCGTGCTGCGTCGAGATCAGAACGGTGTTGACGCGAAGCGGGACGTCATTCTCGTCATATTCGATGGTGACCTGAGTCTTGCCGTCAGGACGAAGATGCGGGATGATTCCCTGCTTGCGCACCTCGGCCAACCGATATGCCAGGCGGTGTGCAAGATGGATCGGCAATGGCATCAGCACATCGGTCTCATCGGTCGCGTATCCGAACATGACGCCTTGGTCTCCTGCGCCCTGGGCCTCATAGCGTTCCTCACGGGTCGCTGCGCTCTCCTGCTCGCGGCTGAGACGGTCGACGCCCTGATTGATCTCGGCGCTCTGCTCGCCAAGTGCCACGAGAACACCGCATGAATCCGCGTCCAGTCCGATATCCGAACTGGTGTAGCCGATCCTGCGCAGGACGGTGCGAACCTCATGCTGAATGTCCGTGTAGCCCTTGGATGTCACCTCGCCGAAGACGAAAAACTGACCGGTGGTTGCCGACGTTTCGACAGCGACATGCGAATAGGGATCCTGCGCCAGAAGGTCATCCAGCACTTCGTCTGAAATCTGGTCGCAGACCTTGTCTGGATGACCTTCGGTGACCGATTCCGCCGAAATAAGTTTTCGCTCTGCCATTATTCGCGATACCCCCAATACAAACCATAATTATGAGGAAAGGACCACTTTCGTGAGTCCTCTCCCCTTGACAGGCAGCCAAGCCAGCTGACCTGTCTGATTCCTTCCATCAAATACGACAACAACCCTATGCCTTAGGTAGGTCAATTGCCAGAGAAAATTCTGAACGACTTGAGCTTACCGGGCATAGGGTTGCCTGCTGCGAGAATCAGTTGCCTTCGCTCAGATCATCATCGCCGAGCTTCTCTTCGAGGAGTCCCTCGTTGATTTCGCGGAAAGCGATGGACAGCGGCTTTTCCTGATTCTGATATTCGACCAGCGGTCCGACGTTCTGCAGCAGTCCCTCGTTGAGCTGAGTGAAATACGAGTTGATCTGGCGTGCGCGCTTAGCGGCGAAAATGGAAAGCGCATATTTGGAATCGGCGTGCTGCATGAGTTCGTCGATGGTTGGTTTTGCAAATCCTGTTGGTGTTGGTTCGGTACCGAGTGGCATATAGTCTCCAATGCGAATAATGCTGATGGCTGCATCAGCCTTGCAATCTTCGCGATTATATCGCATTACTGCGATTTTGTGAATGCCAAGGCTTCGAATCCGCAGCCGGATATTCCACTATATGACCGTCAGCACTCATTTGCCCAGCCTTCCCGCTTGAATGGTCACTATGCAAATGAGGTCAGCAAAACTAATGAACGGACGAATGTTCGCCGGGGCTCGCGCCCTCTATCGTGCTGCCGGTGTGTCCGGCAACGATTTCGGCAAACCCATCGTCGCGATAGCAAACTCATTCTCCGAATTCGTTCCGGGGCATGTCCATCTGAACCAGGTCGGACGCCTGGTATCTCAGGCCGTGAAGCAGGCCGGTGGAATTCCACGCGAGTTCAACACCATCGCAGTCGATGACGGCATTGCGATGGGACACACCGGCATGCTGTATTCGCTGCCCAGCCGCGACGTGATCGCCGATGCGGTGGAGTATTCAGTGAACGCCCACTGCGCCGATGCGCTGATCTGCATCTCGAACTGCGACAAGATCACGCCTGGAATGCTGCTCGCCGCCTTGCGACTGAACATTCCGACAGTGTTCGTCTCCGGTGGCCCGATGGAAGCCGGAACCACGGTCATGCCTGACGGTGAAGTCAAGGAGAACACCGATCTCATCGATGTCATGTATGCCTCGGCGGATGACAGCATGGACGACGAGGATGTGCTTGCACTGGAAAAGTCCGTGTGTCCGACATGCGGATCATGCGCGGGCATGTTCACAGCGAATTCGATGAACTGCCTTACCGAGGCTCTCGGCTTGGCGCTTCCTGGCAATGGCACGACTCTCGCATCGCACACTGCGCGCCGTTCGCTGTTCACCAAGGCAGGCAAGACGATCATCGACATCGCCAAGCGCTATTACGACGACGATGACGCATCGGTGCTCCCGCGCGCGATCGCGACGAAGCACGCATTCGAAAACGCCATGACCATGGACGTGGCCATGGGCGGTTCCTCGAACACCGTTCTCCATATTCTGGCAGCAGCGCAGTCAGCGGATGTCGATTTCACACTCGATGACATCGAACGCATCTCACATACCGTACCGTGCATCTGCAAGGCCTCTCCTTCAGGCAATTGGGAGATCTCGGACGTTCACCGCGCCGGCGGCATCTGCGGCATCCTTGGCGAGCTCGATCGTGGCGGGGTGCTTCATCAGGACACGCATTCAATCGATTATCCAAGCCTCGAAGCCAAGCTCGCCGACTGGGACATCATGCGCCCGACCTGCCTGGATGAGGCGAAGAAACTGTATCATGCCGCTCCTGGGCACATTCGTTCCCCGAAGCCATGGAATCAGTCGGAGGAATTCCCGGATCTCGACACAGACCGCGTGAACGGCGCGATACACGACCTGCAGCATCCTGCTGTGAATGAAGGCGGACTTGCCATCCTCCATGGCAACCTCGCACCTGATGGGTGCGTCGTGAAGACAGCTGGCGTCCCCAAGGAAATCTGGAACTTCCGTGGACCTGCGCTGGTCGTGGAATCGCAGGAGCAGGCTGTGAAGGTCATTCTCGACGGAACATTGAAGCCCGGTCAGGCACTCATCATCAGATATGAGGGTCCAAAGGGCGGTCCTGGCATGCAGGAGATGCTCTATCCAACGTCCTTCGTCAAGGGCAAGGGCATCGGCAAGGAAGTGGCGCTGCTCACCGATGGCAGGTATTCCGGAGGTTCATCGGGCCTGTCAATAGGCCATATCGCCCCAGAAGCCGCCAGCAAGGGACCCATAGCGCTCGTCAGGAATGGCGACATGATCGTCATAGACATTCCAAACCGCACCGTGAACGTGGAATTGAGCGACGAGGAATTGGCGCAGCGCAGGGCCGAGCTTGAGGCAGGAGATGGATATGTCGCACATCGCAACCGCCATGTATCTCTCGCTCTGAAAGCATACGCGGCCTTCGCGCGTTCGGCAGACAAGGGCGCAACCCGCGATCCAGACCTTATCAACAAGCTTTCCGGTCTCGCATAGATCAGCATGCTTCGGCTTCAACCGGCCACCAGTTATGGAAATGCCGTCATGCATCGTATGATGCATGACGGCATTTCCATAACTGAACGGCAATTCAGCCGGTTTCAGGCATTCGCAATGAATTTGACACTCCTCCTTGACTGAAATTCCGAGTTTTGCGGCAATTGCAGAGTACACGGCCCGAAAATCGCTGCAATGGCCGTTGGCACAATGCGGTTTTTCGACCAAGATACTGTGGAATTGCCGCAAAACTCAAAAACTCGGCAATCACATGCCCTATACCATCCAATAATGCTCTATTCGAGGTCATATTCCTTCGCAATGACGTTCCACATTGCATCGGCGGCATTCTCGACGGTGTCATTGACTATTACGACATCGAACTCCCCTTCGCTCGCAAGCTCTATGCGGGCGGTCGCAAGACGCTTCTTGCGCTGTTCCTCGTTCTCAGTGCCACGTGACGCGAGGCGGCGGATAAGATCGTCAAAGCTCGGGGGTGCCAGAAAGACGTATACCACATCGAGATTCAGCTCCCGAGCCCGTTCGCGAACGCGATGAGCGCCCTGAAGGTCAATCTCAAGAATCGTCGGTATGCCCTGTGCCATGTGATCAAGCACAGGTTGCAGCGGAGTCCCGTAGTGTGCCATGTTGTGCACGAGCGCCGTCTCCAGGAATTCGCCACGTCGTTCCATGGCAGTGAATTCGTCTTCCGAGACGAACCAATAGTTGATTCCGTCTCGTTCGCCAGGGCGAGCCTCACGCGTGGTAGCCGAAACCGAAACCCACACATTGGGATGCTTCGACCTGAGCTTCGCCTCGACGGTTCCCTTTCCCACGGCGGTCGGCCCCGTAAGCACGATGAGCCGTTGGCGGCCGTGCAGATTGCCTATGGCCTTAGAATCTTCGCGGCCTGCATCCAAGACATCGGACTCGCCCGAAACAGTCGGGGAGAGATCCTTCGATTCCATTGACATGGATTCAGTGACTGTCACGACTGATTTCCTCCGCTTCTGGCTTCCTTCGTCGCCTTTACCGCCGTCGTTGCAGCCGGTCTCTTCGCAAGGTCTGCATCTGCGACGATGGAACCGTCTTCGACCACACCCTGCTTCACGCTGTAGTCACCAGCCAGATTGCCGGTCACGGCCTCTTTCGTCGCCTCCGACAATGCCTGTCTGACTTCCAGCGCTATGCTCTTCGTCGCATGTGAGAGCTTGTCGATCTGCGGGCCATGAATTGCAATGGAACGGGAAACCGTTACCAGAACATTACCCTGAGTCCCTGCGAAAACCGTTTTCAAATCCTGTGCGTCTGCGCCCTGCCAGCCATATCCCGGTGAAAGTATCGGGCCCGTGAACCGGGAGGGATCGACGCCACCGGTATCTATCCACTGCCCTATCGTCGCACCGATGATCAGGCCGACCGATCCCATGCCGTCCATGCTCTGATTGAACTTCTGCGCGGTTCCTGCGATGCCATACGCAACCGTTCTGCCCTTGTAAGAACCGCTCTGGCGAATTGCGGATTGCAGACTCGTTCCCTCGCTGTTGGATGTGATGGAAGCGATGAAAACCCCTCGCCCATAATCGAGAGCCTCGTTGGTGAGATTGTTCAGCGAACGTGCACCATAGTATGGAAGCAAGGTTATGGCATCTGCCTTCAAGGGCGCGTCAGGCTTGAAATACGCATCGGCGATTGCCGAGATGGTTGTCGAAAGACCTCCGCGCAAACAGTCGACGATGGTGATGATTCCCATCTGCCGCGCGGCGTACAGCACGCGTTCAAGAGCCGCATAGCCCTTGGATCCGTATCTTTCGAACATCGGTGTCTGAAACTTCACCGCAGCCGCCCGGCCGTGGGCGGCCTGAAGCATTCGCATGGAGAACATCTCCGCTCCATCGGCATCGACCTGGTATCCCCACTCGCTGAGAATCTTTCGATGCGGATCTATGCCAACGCAGAGCGGCCCGAATTTTGACATCGAAGAACTTAAGCGAAGACCGAAATCCGATCGTCGCGCCTTGATCTCCTCTTCTCGGGTTGCTTCTGACATCAGCTGTCCTGCCTCTCGAGCTCATGAATCTGCTCCGCGCGTTCCTGGATGCTCTCAATCTGATAGTCGTTCCTGCGCACTGCCTCGATTGCCATCAGCGCGGCGGAGAATTCGGTTATCGTGGTGAAATGTGGCAGGTCGGCCGCGATTGCAGCGGCACGAATGGAATAGCCATCAGATCTCGACCCCTTTGAATTCGGGGTGTTGAGAATCATGTTGATGGTGCCATCCTCGATCAAATCGACGACGTTCTTCTCACCCTTGTCAGAGGAGCCCTCGGAATCCTTCGAGCCGTCAGTCATGGGCTGCGGCGTGTCGACGCGCGTGCCCAGCTTCGCAACGACATTCGCCTCCAGGCCATACCTGCGCAGCACCGATGCCGTGCCCTCGGTCGCATAGAGATTGAAGCCAAACTCATGCAGACGCTGTGCCATCAATGGGAGCTGACGCTTGTCGCTGTCATTCACGGACAGGAATACATTCCCCTCGGTGACCAGACCGCCAGCGTATGCTGCGAGCTGGCTCTTGGCGAAGGCGTGGGGGAAGTCACGGTCGAAGCCCATGACCTCACCAGTCGAACGCATCTCAGGTCCGAGGATGATATCGACCGTTCGTCCGACCGTCGTTCTGAATCGCTTGAACGGCAATACCGATTCCTTGACCGCAACCGGCTGGCCGCGACGAATCATGCCGCCATCCCCTACTGGCAGCAGCAAGCCGTTCCTGCGCTGGTCCTCGATGGTCTCCCCGGTCATGATGCGCGCGGCAGCCTTCGCGAGAGCGGTCCCGGTCGCCTTTGATGCGAATGGGACAGTTCTGGATGCGCGTGGATTCGCCTCGATGACATACAGGGTGTTCGCCATGTACGCATACTGAACGTTGATCAGCCCACGAACGTCGCATCCACGCGCAATGGAGAGCGTGGCCTCGCGCAGCCGTTCCATCTGGTCGTCGGAAAGCGTGCTTGGCGGCAATGTGCAGGCCGCATCGCCCGAATGGACGCCCGCTTCCTCGACATGCTCCATGATGCCCCCGATATAGAGGTCGGTTCCGTCATATATCGCATCGACATCGATTTCGATCGCATCCTGAAGGAACTTGTCGATGAGCAGCGGCGATGGCAGTCGCCCGGACACGACCGTATCCGCCTTTGCCTCATCGAGCGCCTTGTTGACGTAGGTCTTCAGCTGGGAATCGTCATACACGATCTCCATACCACGGCCGCCGAGAACATAGGATGGCCTCACCAGGACCGGATACCCGATGCTGTGAGCGGCATCCTGAGCTTCCTCGAAGGACAGGGCCGTTCCATAGCGTGGGGCGTTCAGGCCTTCACGCTTGAGCACCTCGCCGAAAAGCTCACGGTTCTCAGCCAGATCGATCGCCTCCGGGGACGTGCCGAGAATCGGAACGCCGGCAGCCTTGAGTCTGGCAGCGAGGGAAAGCGGCGTCTGACCTCCGAGCTGCACGATGACTCCCTTGATGGGACCCATCTTCTTTTCGGCTGCATACACTTCAAGAACGTCTTCGAAGGTAAGTGGCTCGAAATACAGCCGGTCTGACATGTCGTAATCCGTCGAAACGGTCTCAGGATTGCAGTTGATCATGATCGTGTCATATTTCTTGCCGAGTTCCTGAACGGCATGGACGCATGTGTAGTCGAACTCGATGCCCTGCCCGATTCTGTTGGGACCGGATCCAAGGATTATGACCGCCTCGCGGCTTCTTGGACGAATCTCCGACTCGTCGGCGTAGCATGAATAGTAATATGGCGTGACTGCGTCGAATTCCGCGGCACATGTGTCGACGGTCTTGTATACCGGTCGCAGGCCATAGTTCCACCGCAATTCGCGGACCGCGTTCTCACCCTCATCCCCAAGATTCCTCAGATGGGCGATCTGCAGGTCGCTGAGACCCGATTGCTTGGCCTCCCGGAGCAGAGGGCCGCCAAGGCTTTCGGCCTGCTGCACGCGCATGGCGACTTCATTCATTTCCCTGATCTGTTCAAGGAACCAACGGTCGATCTTGGTCGCAGCATAGATCTGCTCGACGCTCGCACCGCCCCACATCGCGCGCTGCACCTGCAGATAGCGATGTTCGGTTGGCCGACTCATGTCTCTCAGCAGCTGACTGACCTCATCGGCCGAGGGCTTGCCGCCATCCCATGAAAAGTTCATGTGGCGCTTGTCAATCGAGCGTAGCGCCTTGCCCAGAGACTCGCGGAAATTACCTGCAAGTGCCATTGCCTCACCAACGGATTTCATCGAAGTGGTGAGCGTCGTGTCGGCATTTGGGAATTTCTCAAAGGTGAAGCGCGGAATCTTGGTCACGACATAGTCTATGGTCGGTTCGAAGCTCGCCGGGGTCGACTGCGTGATATCGTTCTGGATTTCGTCCAAGGTATAGCCAAGGGCGAGCTTGGTGGCGATCTTTGCTATGGGGAATCCGGTCGCCTTCGAAGCGAGTGCGGAGGAGCGTGACACGCGTGGGTTCATCTCTATGACGATAAGTCGGCCGGTCTCCGGATGAACGGCGAACTGTATGTTGCAGCCGCCAGTGTCGACGCCTACGCCACGGATGATCTTGATGCCGACATCGCGCATCTTCTGATATTCACGGTCCGTAAGCGTGAGGATGGGGGCAACGGTCGTCGAATCCCCGGTGTGGACGCCGACAGGATCGACATTCTCTATGGGGCAGATCACCACGACGTTGTCGTTCTTGTCGCGCATCAGCTCAAGCTCATATTCCTTCCAGCCCTCGATGCCCTCTTCCAAGAGTATCTCGTGGGTTGGTGAGTAATGCATGCCTGCACCCGCTATGCGATGAAGCTCCTCGACGTTGTGGGCGATGCCCGATCCGAGACCGCCCATCGTAAAGCTTGGGCGAACCACCAAGGGATAGCCAAGGTCATCGGCAGCTGCCTCCGCCTCATCCATGCTGTGGGCGATGAGTGAGCGGGCCGACTCCGCACCAGCCTTGTCGACGACCTTCTTGAACAGGTCGCGATCCTCGCCACGATCGATCGCGTCAAGCGATGCGCCTATGAGCTCGACGTCATACTTCTTGAGAATTCCTGCCTCGCCCAGAGCCATCGCGGCATTCAGCGCGGTCTGTCCACCAAGTGTCGGCAGAAGCGCATCTGGCCGCTCCTTAGCGATGATCTTCTCAAGTATGGATGTGTCGATTGGCTCGATGTATGTGGCATCTGCCATTTCAGGGTCAGTCATGATCGTTGCAGGATTGGAATTGACCAGAATCACGCGGATTCCCTCTTCGCGCAACACACGACATGCCTGCGTTCCTGAATAGTCGAACTCTGCTGCCTGACCAATGACGATTGGCCCTGAGCCAATGACCATAACCGAATGGATGTCGGAGCGCTTAGGCATTCCTCTCCCCCTCTGTCTCGTTGTGTTCCTGAGAATCGTGAGCTTCCTGAGATGTTCTCATCAAGGCGATGAACCGGTCGAACAGATACGTCGCATCATGCGGCCCAGCCGACGCCTCCGGATGATATTGCACTGAGAACGCTGGAATGTCGAGACATTGCAACCCCTCGACGACATCGTCGTTGAGCCCTATCTGCGAAACCCGTACCTTCCCGAAGCGAGAGCCATCGAATGGCGATGCTATATCGGTGCCAAGGGGTGCATCCACGGCGAAGCCATGGTTCTGGGATGTGATGGACACCTTGTCCGTATCCACATCCTTCACGGGCTGATTTATGCCACGATGACCAAATTTGAGCTTGTACGTTCCAAATCCAAGAGCCCTTCCCAGCAGCTGGTTGCCGAGGCAGATGCCGAAGAATGGGTATCCCCTGTCAAGAACCTCACGCAGCAGCGCCACCTCCTTATGGGCCGTCGCAGGATCGCCAGGACCGTTCGAGAAGAAGACGCCGTCGGGATTCAAGGCCTCAAGCTCCTCGAAGGTGGTGCGCTGCGGAAGAATATGAACCTCGCAGCCACGTTCGGCAAGCCGCTGAGGAGTCATGCTCTTGATGCCAAGGTCCAGTGCAGCGACCTTGAAGAGTGGCTCTTTCCCTTCGAATTCGCCACGGGGCGCGATGACTTCCTCCGCCTCGGTGCTGACCTCGTCCATGAGATGCGCCCCAGCCATCTGAGGCGCCTGCTCGACGATGGTGCGCATCATCTCAGCCGTCAGAAGTTCGCCATTGCCCTGAGTCAGAGCATTCCCCGAGAAAATGCCGGCGCGCATCACACCCACGGAACGCAGGTGGCGCACAAGCTTACGAGTATCGATCCCGCTGATTCCGACGATGTCCTGACCGATCAGATCGTCCTGCAGGCTGCCCGTCGCGCGCCAGTTGCTCACATTCGGACTGGGTTCGCGGACGACATATCCGGCGACCCATATTCTGGAGGACTCGTTATCCTCCCCATTGACACCGGTATTTCCAATATGTGGAAAAGTCTGTATCAATATCTGGCGGTCATAACTCGGATCGGTTATCGTCTCCTGATACCCAGTCATGCCAGTCGTGAAAACAATCTCAGCAGTGGTCTGCCCTAATGCGCCAAAGGGCTTCCCCACATACACCTGCCCATCCTCGAGAACGAGGACTGCGTCTTTTGGGGAAAAGCTCTCAACTGCTGTGGCGTCGGAATCGTACAAGTTTACCAAACCCCCTTATACAGCGGATAGTCGTAACTACAGTATCCATCACCGTGGATAATTTTACGTTACGCAAGTCTTCGCCATGCGATGGCAATTCATGCCACGACATGTCCAAAGAAACGAAAACCCGTCCATATCACTTGCGATATGGACGGGCGGTCAGATTCCCCATGCATGGAGGCAGCTGCACTCAGCCTTTCTCCACATTCTCTCCATCGGCAGATGCCAGAGCCGAAACGCTCCCTGCATCATCCGCAGGATTCGTCATGTCAGAGACCTCGCCTTCAGGCGTTTCAGACAGTTCAGCCGTCGGACCCACTGTGGCATTGCTCTCATTTGCAACGCCTTCAGCGCAATCAGGTGACGCAGTAGCCGTCGGATCTTCGACTTTCGCCGGAGCATCCCTCTCAACGTCGGCACCGAACCCATCGAGCTTGCTGTCCTGATGCTGGACTTCCTCGGTGGGAGTGGCCTCATCGAGTTCTTCCTCGTTTCGGGCAGCATCGGTTCGCGCAGCCTCGGTCTCGACGGCCTGGGCTTCCTCGCGTTCCGCAGTCTTGGCGGATGCCTCATCGATGAGTGCCTGTTCCCTGTCGACGGCGACAGCACTGAGCAGACCATGGATGAATGGCGGTGCGTCGGAATCCGAAAGGGTCTTGGCCAACGACAATGCCTCGTCTATGGCGACTCTTTCGGGGACATCGGGATTATATATGATTTCCCAAGCGGCGATTCTGAGGATGTTCCTGTCGACGACTGCCATTCGACTGAGCTTCCAGCCGGTGGAATGCTCATCGAGTGTGATGTCGATCAGGCGGAGATGATCCGAGACTCCCCGAACCAGATCGATCGCATAGTCAGGCAGCGGCGTCTGCGCCCCTGGGCGAAGAATCCGCTCCGCAAGAAGCGAAGGAATGTCCTGTCCTTTTTCGTCCGCCTCATATAGCGTATTGAGAGCCCTCTTACGGGCGGTAGATCGTGCCATTCGTCAACGTGCCTCAGGAATTTTCACGACCAAGATACGAACCATCGCGTGTATCGACCTTGACCCTTTCGCCTTCGTTGATGAAGAGCGGGACCTGAATCTCGGCACCGGTCTCGACAGTCGCTGGCTTGGTTCCGGCATTCGAACGGTTCCCCTGGAGGCCAGGCTCCGTGTGCTCGACCTTCAAGGTAACGGAAGCGGGAAGCTCTACCGAAAGCGCGTTGCCATCATGGAAGCTGATTATGCAGTCGGTGCCTTCCAGAAGGAAACGCTCCTGGTCGGCGATCAGATTCTCGGGAATGTTGACCTGTTCGAAATTCGTCATGTCCATGAACACGAACGAGTCCGCCTCACGGTATGAATATTGCATGGTGCGGTTATCGACCGTTTCGAATTCCATCTTCATGCCGGCATTGAAGGTCTTGTCTACGATTTTTCCGGTAAGGACGTCCTTGATCGTGGTTCGCACGAAAGCCGGGCCCTTGCCGGGCTTGACGTGCTGGAATTTCGTGACGGTCCACAGTTTGCCGTCCAGGTTCAGAACCGAACCGTTCTTGATATCGTTTGTAGTCTGTGCCACGTTCACTCACCTATTCGTATGTATAGAAGCCGCTCGAGCAAGCGGCGAAAAATGCCTTGTTCATTATGCCACAGTGTCTAAACAGTTGGCATTGGCATGAGTTTCCTCCCGGAAATCATTCAGAAAAGCAAAGAAGCCCGGGAAGAATCCCGAGCTTCTTGCTCATGAGCAATGAAGATTACTCAACGACCTTGGTGACACGGCCTGAGCCGACGGTGTGACCGCCTTCACGGACTGCGAAGGTCAGGCCCTCTTCCATGGCGATTGGCTGGATCAGCTCAACCGAGAAGGTTGCGTGATCGCCAGGCTGAACCATTTCGATGCCCTCTGGCAGCGTGATGACGCCGGTGACATCGGTGGTGCGGAAGTAGAACTGAGGACGGTAGTTGGAGAAGAATGGCGAATGACGGCCACCCTCATCCTTGGTCAGCACGTAGACTTCACCTTCGAACTTGTGGTGAGGTGTAACGGTTCCTGGAGCTGCGACGACCTGGCCACGCTCGACCTGATCGCGGTTGATGCCGCGAAGCAGCAGACCGGTGTTATCGCCAGCCTCGGCCTCGTCCATCTGCTTGTGGAAGGTTTCGATCGAGGTGCAGGTCGTTGCCTGGGTTGCACGCAGACCAACGATCTCGACGTTGCTGTTGACGGCAAGCTTGCCGCGCTCGACACGACCGGTGACGACGGTTCCACGACCGGAAATGGTGAAGACATCCTCGATTGGCATCAGGAATGGCTTGTCGAGATCGTGAACTGGGGTTGGAATGTAGTCATCGACAGCATCCATGAGATCCTTGACGGTCTGCTCCCACTTTGCGTGGTCTGGAGCATCGTCGTGAAGTGCACCGTAGGCTGAGGTGCGGATCACTGGGCAGTCGCGGTCGAAGCCGTTTTCGTCGAGGAGGTCGCGGACCTCTTCTTCGACGAGCTCGATGAGTTCGTCATCGTCGACCATGTCGCACTTGTTGAGGGCGACGAGAATCTTCGGGACGCCGACCTGCTTGGCGAGCAGAACGTGCTCACGCGTCTGGGCCATAGGTCCATCGGTGGCGGCAACCACGAGGATTGCACCATCCATCTGAGCGGCGCCGGTGATCATGTTCTTGACATAGTCGGCGTGGCCTGGAGCATCGACGTGCGCGTAATGGCGCTTTTCCGTCTGGTACTCGATGTGGGCGATGTTGATGGTGATGCCGCGCTGCTTCTCTTCTGGGGCAGAATCGATCTGGTCGAAATCATACTCAGGATTGAGATCAGGGTATTCCTCATGCAGCACCTTGGAGATGGCGGCGGTCAGGGTTGTCTTGCCGTGATCGACGTGGCCAATGGTACCGATGTTAACGTGCGGCTTAGTACGTTCGTACTTTTCCTTTGCCATGTGTATGTCCTCCTGGACGTCTCGTAGTTTGCCTGTGCGAACCACGCACAAGACACTCGCTACATATTACTGGGTAATTGGTTTATTTGCCACTTGGTATCCTCCGCCCAGTCAGCGCTAAACGAGTCTAGCGCTGACTGGAGACAGAGAAAACCTTGGTTTGTATGGTGTGTTGAGTCGAGCGGAAGCCGCTTACTCGCCACGCTGAGCTTTGATGATCTCTTCGGATACTGCGCGTGGAACCTCTGCATATGAGTCCATCTGCATGGTGAACATTGCACGGCCCTGAGTCTTTGAACGCAGGTCTCCGATGTAGCCGAACATCTCCGAAAGAGGCACCTTCGCATCGATGACCTTGACGCCGGTGGCATCGGTCATCGACTGAATGTTGCCACGACGAGAGTTCAGGTCTCCCATGACTTCACCCATGTATTCCTCAGGCGTACGCACCTCGACAGCCATGATCGGCTCGAGAATGACCGGCTTGGCCTTGGGAGCGGCTTCCTTGAAGCACATCGAACCGGCGATCTTGAATGCCATTTCCGAAGAATCGACATCGTGGATCTGACCATCGGTCAATGTCGCCTTGACGTTGACGACCGGGAAGCCTGCAAGAATGCCCGACTGCATGGCCTCCTGGACGCCCGCATCGACGGAAGGAATGAATTCCTTCGTGATATGGCCGCCAGTGACCTTGTTCTCGAACTGGTAGGTCTCGCTGTCTGTCGGTTCCAGAGGCTCGAAGTTCATCAGGACCTTTGCGAACTGACCAGAACCACCGGTCTGCTTCTTGTGGGTGTATTCCTGGTTCATGACAGCCTTGCGGATGGTCTCGCGGTAGGCGACCTGAGGCTTGCCGACGTTGCAGTCCACATGGAATTCGCGACGCATGCGGTCGATCAGGATGTCGAGCTGAAGCTCGCCCATGCCTGAGATCAGCGTCTGGCCTGATTCCTCGTCAGTCTTCACCTGGAATGTGGGGTCCTCTTCAGAAAGCTTCTGAAGCGCGAGGCCCATCTTCTCCTGATCGGCCTTGGTCTTAGGCTCGACCGCAACCTCGATGACGGGATCGGGGAATGTCATGGATTCGAGTGCGACAGGCGACTTCTCGTCGCAGAGCGTGTCACCGGTGGTGACGTTCTTCAGACCGACGAAGGCATAGATGTTGCCTGCGATCGCCTCGTCGACGGGGTTCTCCTTGTTGGAATGCATCTGGAAGAGCTTGCCGATGCGCTCCTTGCGGCCCTTGGTGGAGTCGAGGACGTTGTCGCCCTGGGAGACCTTTCCTGAATAGACGCGCACATAGATGAGCTTGCCGTAGAAGGGATGGGTTGCAATCTTGAACGCGAGGGCTGAGAATGGCTCGTCGGTGCTCGGCTTGCGATCGATTTCCTTGGATTCATCTCCCGGTTCGTATCCCTTGATTGCAGGAACGTCTTCGGGTGAGGGAAGGTAGTCGATGACGGCATCGAGCATGGGCTGCACGCCCTTGTCCTTGAACGCCGAACCGCAGAACACTGGGTAGGCTTCCTTGGTGACGGTGAGCTTGCGCACGGCACCGCGGATTTCGTCCTCGTCAAGGTCTCCGCTTTCCAGATACTTCTCGAGAAGGGTCTCGTCGGTTTCGGCAACGGTGTCGAGCAGCTGCTCACGATATTGCTTTGCCTTGTCCTTCAAGTCGTCCGGAATCTCGATGGTGTTGTAATGAGCACCGAGATCCGCACCGTCTTCCCAGTAGTATGCGACCATGCGAACAAGGTCGACGACGCCGCGGAAGTCGTTCTCAGCGCCGATGGGGAGCTGCATGACGATTGGCTTTGCACCGAGCTTTTCCTTGATGGTGTCTACCGAGTAATAGAAGTTGGCTCCGAGCTTGTCCATCTTGTTGATGAAGCAGATACGCGGAACTCCATACTTATCAGCCTGACGCCACACGGTTTCGGACTGTGGCTCCACGCCTTCCTTGCCATCGAAGACGGCGACGGCGCCATCGAGGACACGAAGCGAACGCTCCACCTCAGCGGTGAAGTCGACGTGGCCTGGCGTGTCGATGATGTTGATCTGGAACTTGTCCTTGTCGTCATGGGTCTGGCGGTTCCAGAAGCATGTCGTTGCGGCGGAGGTGATGGTGATGCCTCGCTCCTGCTCCTGAGCCATCCAATCCATGGTCGCAGCGCCATCGTGGACTTCGCCGATCTTGTAGTTCACACCGGTGTAGTACAGAATGCGTTCTGTCGTTGTTGTCTTGCCAGCATCAATATGAGCCATGATGCCGATGTTGCGGACCTTCGTCAGGTCGGAAAGCACATCTTGTGCCATGTTATCCTCAGCTCTTCTAATCTCTGCTATTACCAGCGATAGTGAGCAAAGGCCTTGTTGGCCTCTGCCATCTTATGGGTATCTTCGCGACGCTTCACCGAAGCGCCGAGACCGTTGGAGGCATCGAGAATCTCGTTGGCGAGACGCTCTGCCATGGTCTTCTCACGACGTGCACGGCTGAAGTCAGTCAGCCAACGCAGGGAAAGCGTGTTCGCGCGTGCGGGCTTGACTCCCACAGGAACCTGGTAGGTCGCACCGCCGACACGGCGGGAACGAACCTCAAGGCTTGGACGGATGTTGTCCAGGGCGCGCTTCAGCACGGCGACTGGCTCCTGATCCGTCTTTTCCTTGACCTGCTCAAGGGCGGTGTAGACGATGTCTTCGGCGATGGACTTCTTGCCATCGAGAAGAATCTTGTTGATGAGCTGAGCTACGACTGTCGAACCATAGATTGGATCTGGCAGGAGCTGGTGCTTCTTAGCTGGTCCTTTGCGTGACATTGTCTTACTTCGCCTTCTTTGCTCCGTACAGGGAACGACCCTGCTTGCGATCCTTGACACCCTGCGTATCCAACGCACCACGAACGATGTGGTAGCGGACGCCAGGAAGATCCTTCACACGACCACCGCGAACGAGCACGATGGAGTGTTCCTGAAGGTTGTGCCCCTCGCCAGGAATGTAGGCGGTGACTTCGATGCCTGAGCTCAGGCGGACACGCGCGACCTTACGCAAAGCCGAGTTTGGCTTCTTTGGGGTTGTGGTGTAAACACGGGTGCACACACCGCGACGCAGTGGGCTTCCCTTCAATGCCAAGGTCTTCGACTTGCGAGGCTTGGCCTTACGTCCCTTACGGACGAGCTGTTCAATCGTTGGCAACTGACTCTCTCCGATTCGATAGTTAATGTTCAGTCTTCGTGAAGCCGCAGCACCGCGACCGCACAATCCCGAACAATCGGAAAGTCAGCCACTGTCCACCGGCCCGATGGCCCCGATCTTGCATTGAGCGAATGACCATCGCATCACGAAGACGAGGATATCCCGCTGCCACACGTCTATCACATAAGACATGCCAGCGGCACACACAAATATTCAGTATATCACATCGATCGAAGGACCGCATCGACTAGGAGAGTCGGAGTGAGCGGGCCGGAGTGAGCGGGTCGGAAGCGGTTCAGAGTGTGCGAATGAGACGACACCAGCGGGCGGATAGCTTCGCATGGCTCTGGATATGCTCGAAAAGGTCTGGATAGCTTCGAATGGGCCTAGGCTTGTCTGAATCTGGATAGCCCCGAAGAGCAGCCTCTACGGCACTGCCTGAATCCGCGGCTTCATGCGTCGCTGACGGTGGAAGCCGCCGCGCGTGCCGCCTCCTGAACTGAAGTCGTATCTGAGGAATCGCCTTCGCTGCCCGTCAGAGTCGTGAACGGCGGTTCGGCAGCTGTCGAAGATGGCCTGCCGAGGGTTTCCCCAAGCAGCGACGCACAATACATCAATACCTGTGCAATCAGGTTGAACCAGATGAGCACGGCAAGGATCGCAGCGAATGGCGCAAGCAAGGGATTGGACGATGCTCCTCCGACGAGTCTGGTACCGAGCATCTGAATGATGGAGAGACACAGGGAGCCAAAGACGCATGCGCGAACTATCGCTGATCTCTCCCGCAGCTCGGCGACTAGCCAAAAGACAACCAGCAGAAGCAGGAAGTTGAATATGACAGTCAGCAGAAAGCCCGAGATATCAACGATGCTCGAAAAGCCCCATGCAGATTGCGGGATCCTCAGAAATTCCAGAACATAGCGGATGGTTCCGCCAGATATGACCGCGGCGACGCTGGAAAGCACGAACAGAATCATGATGAGCATGACAGCCACGGCATCGCGGAGCTTGGAACGAATGGCATCGGCATTCTGCTGCCCGGCATCGACCATGGTTCGCACCGCAGACCTGACCGATCCGAGCCAGCCTATGATCTGCCAGAGGAATGCCAGAAGAGTGAATAGGCCGGTCACGGTGAAGGTCGTAGAAATGGACGACAGCGCCTTCTCTGAGAGTATTGACTTCCCCGAACTTGATTGCAGGCTTGGAATGAAGCTCGCGACCGCATTCAGCAACGTCTCTCTGACGCTCTCGTCGTTGGAGAAAATCAGTCCGGCAATGCTGAACGCGGTCCAGACACCGGCAAAGAACGCGAAAAGAAGACCATATGCAAGTCCACCAGCGAGAAGACCCCCATTGTTTCGCCCATATCGAGCCAATATCCGCCCGGGCAGGGATCTCTGCCAGGCAGTGACGATTCTCTCCAACATTGCTTTCATTGTCCCCATGTCTGCGATTCTATCTGCTTATGACCTGCATTCCATGGATTTTGCGCGCTCTGCGTGACCTGTGTCCCGAATGGAACCTGCATCCCGGATAAGGCACACCTTCATGTACGGTTTTTGAAGAGACTCGAAATATAGGGATTCTCATGGTCTTTGATCATGTCATCCACTGTGCCTGAGGCAACGACCTTGCCTTGGGACAGCAGTACGCACCGGTCGCATTGAACGGCCTCGCTCATGTAATGCGTCGTGATCAGCACCCCGGCACCGTTGTCTGCAGACCCGTGCAGTTGGTTCCATAATTCCATCCGCGCCACTGGATCCACTCCCGAAGTCGGTTCATCGAGTATCAGCAATTCCGGATCATGTGCGGTTGCGATGGCATAGGCCAGCATCCGCCGGGTCCCAAGTGCGAGCCGTTGGACTGGCGTCTTCCCGAGTGAGCGGGCAAACTCCAGTGCCTTGCCATATGCGCTCGGACTGGGATCGCGCGCCGACGAATCATCGTGTCGCTTCTCATGAACGGCATGGCTTCGATCTCCAAGCCGTCGAATGGCACCCTCACGTCTGAAGCCATGTCGTTTCACAGCGCCTCGAGGAAGAAGCTCTGAGACCCTGGAATATATGGAATGGGCAAAGATGAGATTCTGCTCCGCATCGAGCGTTGGGTAGAGTCCCAGCCCTTGCGGAACGTAGCCGATTCCTTCGCGGGACTGAAGGCTCGGCCCCTCGCCGAACAGTGTCGCCGTACCCTCATCCGGCACTTCAAGACCGAGCAGCACGCGCATCAGCGTTGTCTTTCCCGCACCATTGCTTCCGATGAGTCCAACTATTTCTCCGGCGTTGACATCGATGGACACATCGGACAGCGCAGCATGCCTGCCAAATCGCTTCGTGATCGAATTTGCCCTCACCAGCTCGGTGCGCATGGCCCCAGTGCCTGAAACTCGCACCCGCGCATCTTTCGTCGGCTCAAGCGAGAATCGATCAGATCCGGATCCGGTCGATTTAAGAAGTATGATGCAGGCATTTTCAATATCCATCCGTGCCGGCTGACAGCCTTCGGGATATATCGGATTCTCTGCTGGAACCCAGACGAACTGGGTGTTTCCTCGACGCCAGGTCTGCATCGCTTTCGCCGGTTCGCTCGATTCAGGACTCGTCTGTCCGGTCGAATCCTGTACTGCACTCTGTACTGCGCCCTGTACTGCGCCCTGCGCGGGAGCCTGCACATCAACCTTTACAGCAGCCTTCACACCTGCACGGACGGGCCTGCAGAAAAGCCTCCCAGGGACCTGTGCCATAACGTCTGCGGGATTCCCCTGAGCCAGGCTCCTGCCGTGATTGAGCAATATCATCGACGAACCGCGCATCGCCTCATCGACATAGGTCGTGGCCACGACGACGGTCCTCCCAAGCTTCGCTTCGTCATCAATCAGATGCCACAGTTCTTCGCGGCTTATCGGATCCACCCCTGTCGTCGGCTCGTCCAGCAGAAGCAAGTCAGGCTCATGAAGAGACGCCATGATGCATCCAAGTTTCTGACGCATGCCACCGGAGAGATCGCGGGCGCTCCTGTGGCGTGCATCCTGCAGATTAGCCCGCTCGAGGAGGTAATCAATGCGCCGCTGCCGCTGCCTCATGTCCATTCCAAATATTTTGCCGACGAAATTCATGTTGCCAAGAACCGAAAGGTCAGCCCATGTTCCACTATCTGCAGATTGGTATCCGATGCCGCAGGAATCCGGGAGCCCGACCACGCTCCCAGAACCCATCGTGATTTCACCGGCGAGCAGTCTCAGCAGGGTCGACTTCCCCGCACCGTCTCCCCCTACGATGACAGTCACCTCGCCGGATTTGAAACTTGCAGAGAATTCCGACAATGCCTTCACCGAGCCATAGTTCACACTCACATGGTCCATGATGACGTTCATCGCGCACCCCCATGGGTGAGGACATATCGCATGCGCAAGGTCGCAAAGCCGAAGATGACGACCGCCTCCAGCGCCAGAACCGTCAGCGGCAGCCACAGGTCCTGCAACGATGCTCCCCGGAGCATCACGCCTTGCGAGACCTTGTTGAACCATGTCAACGGAAGAGCGTAGCCAATCCATCTGATTGCCGCAGCCATTGACTTCAAGGGGAATATGATGCCGCTGAGAAGGATCTGAGGCATGGTGATCATCAATGCCATCTGAATTGCCTGTCCGCTGGTTTGGGACAAGGTGGAGATGAGGACTCCAAGGCCGAGCACCACGAAGAGGAACAGCAAGACAGCCAGAACGAATGTTCCGACGTCTCCCACGAAGGGAACGCCGAACAGCCATCGGGCAAGGAAGGTGACGATGAGCATGTCGATGATGGCCAGAACGAAATACGGTACGATCTTGCCCATGATTATCGACCCAGAGCGTATGGGCATCACAGCCAGCTGCTCAAGGGTTCCTGTCTCACGTTCGCGGACAAGGCCGATGCTGGTGATCACCGTTCCGATAAGCGTCAGGATAAGTCCTATGAGGCCGGGAACCATAACCCATGAGGTGTCAAGCTCGGGATTGAAAAGCACGGTCACCGTCGAATCATCGGAGAAGGAAGACATGGAGATCTTGGGAATGCTGGCACTCTGCGATATCTGAGGCGGCGTCGGAGCCGCCGGCGGCACCGTTCCACTTTCAATGGCGTTTGAGACGGCGACTCTCCACTCCTGAAGTCGACTGACATAGTCCTTGAATTCCCTGGCGTTGTTCTGAGACAGTTCGGAGAGCATCGTGACCTTGCTTGTGACCGTCGCGATACGCGTCTGGGCATCCTGCGCGACCAGCTGCAGGATCGTCTTCTTCGCAGCCTGGGCGGTGAACAGCTGCGATCCGTCTACGTACACCTTCATGCGTTCCGACAGCGGAGTGCCGGAGGCAGCGCCCATGCTTTGAATGACCACATCGCTGGACTGTGACTTGAGAATATTCTCCGCAGCGGCGCGACCTGACTTCGATGCGTCGACGGCAACGATGTCCATGTCTTCCCGTGCGACCTTGAAGCCGCGAATCGAAGCTGCCAGCGTCTCAGAGTGCGCTCCGATGACCGACACCGAGACCTTGGAAACCGAGAAGTTCGCGGCATAGCCGAATATTATGAGCAGCAAGACAGGCATGACAACAAGCATCGCCAGAGTGCGCCTGTCTTTCAGCAACTCTTGAAATTCCTTTATGATCAGCGCTTTCAATGCTGTCTCCCTCCCCCGATCCTGCGTGGGCTTGCAATCAAGATGCGAACAGGCATGGTCTGCATCCGCAGAATTCATAAATTCGTCATCTGATGAATATATGCTATCATAGAATTCATCGCTTGATGAATAGACTGAAACCATTGGATCCCGAAGCACGGCATGCAATCGCATTACCAGCCATGCAACGAGAGAGCCCATGCCGCTCTGCCTCGGGACACTCTATGACAGAGCGGATAGGACGCACTGGCGAAAGATGGACCGACAAGAAATGCTAAGAAACATATCGGCAAGAGCAATGTCAAGAGATGATGGAATCACTCAGTTACGACCATGGGAAGGATGACGATGTCAACGATCGACGAACACCATAGCCGCAACCCTGACAGAAGGACTCGCCGAGGCAGGCCTCTGGGCCACTCCTCGGATGATGCCGAGCGCGAGATTCTTCAGGCAGCGCGCATCGAATTCGGTCGCAGGGGCTATGACGATGCGACCATCCGCGCCATTGCGAAAAGCGCCAATTGCGACCCAAAGCTGGTCCACTACTACTTCGGCAGCAAGGAAAAGCTGTTCTCACAGGTCATCGTCGACATATACAGGCAGCAGGATCTGGGTGGCATACTTCAACAGAGCGCAGAGAGGACCACGCTGGATGTCACCACAGAATTTGCCCGGGAATATTTGAGGACCGTCGAGATGCCGGGAATTCAGGAAGCCTACATTGCACTCATTCGAGGGATAGGGAGCAACGAGCATGTCAGGACGATATTCCTGCAATTCCTGCACGAGCAGATCATGGCTCTCACGGGTGACACGCTGCGGTTGGACAATGCGAAATTGAGAACCACGCTGTTCGGCTCACAGCTGCTCGGCTTGGCCAACATGCGATATGTGCTCAAGCTTGAACCGCTGGCAGGCATGCCCGTGGAACAGCTTGCAGAACTCATCGCTCCGACGCTCGAACACTATCTTTTTGGAGATCTCGATGTGAGGCGAGAGCAGGAAGCGACTTCCCATCCATAGCTGATGTCTCTCTGACATCTCACTGTTGTCTCACTGATATCTCACTGATATCTCGCACACGCCCCTGCGTGCCAGATGCGAGCATGCGGATGCCGTTCGCTCCGGACCTCGGTCCGAGTATCGGAGACTCCGGGTGCGCAGTTCATGAAGCTGGTCGCTCAGGAAACCCTTCATCGTAGGATCATGCTCTACCGTGTGCGACGATCTTCAGAATCGCGTTGCCGATGACCTGCGTTATGAAGACAAACACAAGAATGAGGATCATGGCCATGAAGGTCACATCCGTCCTTCCACGCTGATATCCCTCCTGCAGAGCGGTCGCACCAAGGCCGCCTCCACCGACCGCACCCGCCATGGCGGTCAGACCAATGAGATTGATGATGGTGAAATTGACGGAACGCACCAGGGAGACCAAGCCTTCCTTGAGATACACGCGAAAGACGATTGCGGCGTTGCTCAGTCCCATCGCCTGAGCGGCTTCGACGACTCCTGGATCCACCTCGAGCAAGGCATTCTGCACCTGTCGCGCAAAGAATGGGATGGTTCCGACGACGATGGGTACGGTCACGGCCGTGGTCCCAATGCTGGTACCGACTATGAGACGCGTGAAGGGCATGATTATGGCAAGCAGGATTATGAATGGAATGGATCTGCCAATGTTCACGATCTGATCGAGCAGCCAATACACGGCAGCCTGGGGGCTGAGTCCGTGAGAGCCGGTAATCAGCAGAAGAATGCCAATGGCCAGGCCAATGATGCCCGCGATGATCATCGCCGAGACTGTCATCAGCACCGTTTCCTGGGTCGCCTGCAGAAAGTCAGATCCCATCTGGCTCGCATACGGGAAATAATGCTCCATCAATGATCCAATCATCATCGCACCACCTTGCTCATTGAAATGCCGTCCTTGCGAAGGTGCAGCTGCACCTCGTCGAGTTGATCGGAGCTGTCAAAGGTCACCAGCATCGTTCCGAGCGGCTTGTTCTGAAGATATTCGATGTTTGCATACAGAATGTTCGCAGTCAATCCAAAGCGCTTGTATATGTCAATCAGGATCGGTTCGGAGGCACGGCTGCCGGAGAAACGCAGCTCATAGACGTCGCTGCCCGCCGCATGCTCGAGAATGGTCGCCTCTGCCTGGTCGATATGGCTGGCAGTGCGAATGAAATCCTGCGTCAGCGCCTTCTGGGGATCGCTGAAGATGTCAGCGACCTCGCCACGTTCGATGATCTGGCCATTCTCCATAACGGCGACATGATCGCAGATTTCCTTGACGACCTGCATCTCGTGCGTGATGATCACAATCGTTATGCCGAGACGTGCGTTGATTTCCTTCAAAAGCTGGAGCACGGCGATGGTGGTCTTCGGATCCAAGGCGCTCGTCGCCTCATCGCACAGAAGAATGCTGGGATCCGTTGCAAGAGCGCGTGCGATTGCCACACGCTGCTTCTGCCCACCTGACAGCTGATAGGGGTAGGCGTCTTTCTTCTCAAGGATTCCCACCAATTCAAGAAGCCTTTCGATTCGCTTTCTTCTCTCGGCCCGTCCGATTCCGGAACCCTTGAGAGGGAAATCGACATTGTCGAAGATGGTCCGCGATTCCATAAGGTTGAAATGCTGGAAAATCATGCCAATATGTCTGCGTTCCTTGCGCAGATCGCGCTGGGACAATGTGTGCAGATCGGTGCCGTTGACCGTGACGGATCCGCTTGTCGGCCTTTGCAGAAAATTCATGACACGGACCAGAGTCGATTTTCCGGCCCCGGAGAATCCGACGATGCCATATATGCTGCCATCATCGACATGCAGCGAGACATTGTCAACCGCCGTCACCACACGTCCCTTTTGCGGGAACTTCACCACAATGTCGTTAAGCTCTATCATAGGGTCCCATTCGCTCAAGAGCGCAGGCCGCACATGCGGCCTGCGCTCGAATCACAGATTTCCGTTGCTCGATCATACCCTTCTTCTCGCCGCTGCGATGCCGCCGAACGATCCGGTCCTGCGGCAGCAGCAATCCCTGGCACGGGGAATCAAGGCCTCACCACGCAGGAATGTCGTTGGTCTTCCTGATCATCTTCGCGACGGCATCAGTCTGGTATGCCTTCACTATCTTCTTGAAATCAGCCTTGTTCTTGTCTTCCTTGCGCACTGCGATGACATTCTTGTATATGCCACTCACCTTGCTCATATGGTCTGTATCGACGTAGATCGCCGACTTCTCGGGAGTGGTATGAAGCTGATCGGTCACATAGTTCGTATTGATCGTTGCAGCGGTCACGTCCTGGAGGGCCGGTGCTATCTGATCGGCCTGCAGCTCTTCGATCTTGACCTTCTTGACATAGGTCTTGATGTCTTTCGTCGTGGGAGAGTCAGGTGCGTCGTCCTTCAACTTGATGACGCCTATGGCATCGAGCAGCTGCAGGGCCCGGCCACCGTTGGTGACGTCGTTTGGAATGGCAATGGTATCGCCATCCTTGAGGTCCTTGTAGCTCTTGATCTTGTCTGAATAGAGACCGAACGGCGATATGATCGTATATCCGATATAGGTCAGGTCCGCCTTGTTCTCAGCATTGAAGTTGTTCAGGAACGCAACGTGCTGGAAACTGTTCAGATCCAGGCTTCCATCCACAAGCGCCGGATTCTCCTCGGTGTAGCCCGAGAACAGCTTCACGTCAATGGTGATGCCCTCCTTTGCAACCTGCTTGCCTACATACTCCCATATCTCCTTTTGCTGGTCGCTTGTGACGCCGACGACGTACTTATGATCGTCCGATGCCGACGATGACCCGCATGCCGCCAATCCGAAGCTTGCCGCAATGGCCACGATGGCTGCGATGATTTTCTTCTTCACTGGTCCCACTTCCCTGCAGCTCTCGCTGCGCTCATTCCCCAAATCTGATGTAATCCCTCGGCCATGGTACAGAGCAACGGTTCACAGACACACCTGTCCCATTCATGGAAATAGTTATGAGTCACGCTAAGTTTTACTGATAACGGCATAGAAAACCTTGGCATTCCAAGGATTCTCAAAATGTGATGCACAACACACCCCATGCATCAGTCGAGCTTGCGGTCGTCACCTTCATGCTTCGGCAACGTGATCGGGAGGGTTCGTGACGCTTCGATGCCGAAGGGCGCGAGCTTTGCATAGTTGCTGCGAACCACCTCGCAGGATGCCGCGAAGCCCTGCCGCTCGGCGGCATTCATATCGATTTCGATGATTTTCTCAACGCCGTCACTGCCAATGATGCAGGGAACCGATATGAACAGTCCGCTTTCGCCGTATTCCCCATTCAGCTCAACCGATGCAGCGATGACGACCTTCTCATCGTGCACTATGGCTCTCACGATCCGGGTCGCTGCATTGGCGATTGCATATTCGGTGCATTGCTTGCCGTTATATGCTATGTATCCGCCTCTCCGGGCAAGTGACTCAGCCTCGGCTCCATCCATCTGGAACCGTGAGTCATCGGACAGCCCACTGAGGGGCTTGCCTGCAATGCTCACGCTTGACCAGGCGGCAATCTGAGAGTTCCCATGCTCCCCGACCATATAGGCCTGAATCGATTCCGGGGCAAGCCTGGACTTGAGGGCGATCACCGTACGCAGTCTGGCGGAATCAAGGCAGGTGCCCGTTCCAATGACATGCGATGCTGGCAGGCCGGAAAGCCGATGAATCTCCCTCGCAACCACATCGCAGGGGTTGGTCACATTGACGTAATAGCCGGAAAAGCCCGCTGCAGCGATGCGTCCGGCAAAAAGCCGGGCATCATCCACCGATTTGAACAGCTCCCCCGTCCTGCTTATCGCCGACAGCGTCACCTGACCCGACGAATTGATGATGACATCGCATTGTGCCAGCTTCTCGTAGTCGGTGTGGCAGTTCGTGACCACCACTCGATGTGGCGCGAAGACTGTGGAATCATTGAGATCCTGAACCTCTGCGCCGAGCTTGTCTTCATTGGCGTCACAGACGAGAATCTCATCGGCGATGCCCTGAAGGATGAGGCTGTTCGCCGTGTGAGGGCCAACGTGGCCCATGCCGATAATGCCTATTGATACTGGATGGTACCCCATCGTCGTTCCCCCCTTGGCCTTGGGCCGTCGAACTGTCTTCCCCATGATTCATTGCTTGCCGCTACGACCGGTTTTCACATTTGCGGCGTCCTTCAGATGGATTCGCACCTCCATGGAATCTTCCGAAGACTCTCATCTCAACGCTCTCATCTCAAGGATCTCATCCCTTTGTTGGAGCCATTTTCAGCATATTTCACTTTGCATGATGTATCGAGAATGCCAATTCCGCAAGATGCAGCTCCTGCGTCACGAACTCATGCAGGGTGCATTCGTAGCCATGCTCCCGACCTATCTTTGCAATGTACCCATTGATGAAATCGACCTCGGTCGGACGCCCCTTCGTCAAGTCCTGGTACATGGATGGGTAGTGCAGCGGGTGAGAGACACCCGCGGTGTGGCAGATGGTTTCTACCTCTGATTCACGGGTCTCCAGCAACTGCAATCCAGCTTTCTCGGCAGCCGTGTATGCCTCGTCCACAAGCTTCTCAGTCATCCACCGTGCGCCTGGATGACGCATGAATTCGCCGAACCGTATCTGATACATCGTGCACAGGGTGTTCAAGACCGAGTTGAACACGATTTTCGCCATGCACATGCCCATGAAGTTGCTGACGATGGTCGGATTCAAGGTAGCCTTCGTGAAGTCATCGAATATCTCACGCTCGACGTCGGTGACCTGTTCGTCATAGCCACACATGTTCATTGCCTTGGCGTTGGCCCCGCCAGTGAAGTTCACATCTCCCGGTCCATAGACCTCCGCACCGATGAGCGCCGTTCCCCCATAGATCCGTGATGTGTCAAAGTATTGGCTGAACTTCTCAAAATGACCATAGCCGTTCATCGCAGAGAAGATGACCTGATGATCCTTGAAAAGATGCGCGCACCGCGGAAGCACCTCATCGAGCTGCATCTGCTTCAGGAACACGATCCACACGTCGGGGTCGCCTTCGTATTCCTCCGGATAGAAGACATGAATCGGAACCAGATGACGATTCTCCTCATCCTGGGAGACGTAGACTCCGCCCTGGTTACGAATTTGCTCAACGTTGGCTGACCAAGTATCGATGAAATCAACCTGCTTGCCGGCAGATTCCTGAAGCAGAACGCCATATTGCGTCCCCATCCCGCCTGCTCCGATAACGCCATATCTCATCTATTCAGCACCTTCCCCATCGGAATTCGAATGTTCCAGTCGATATCGCAAGGTGTCCATGACCTTGCAATGACCTTGCAATGCCATCATGCCCACCATTTCTCCTCGGCCGCGCATGCCACGTATCACTAAGACTCATGGCCTATGCCTGAGTCTAGCCCTGAGCCTTTCCCTTTGCGACCGATCAGGCTCGACGCGCGAAGGAACATGCTGACAGATCGATGTCGGACCAACGCTCCGGCGTGGTCATACGAGTTTTAGTGTATAGTATTCATCTGTTGTGCGTTATGCAGCACACACGGCACATGGTGGATATAGCTCAGCCGGTAGAGCATCTGATTGTGGTTCAGAAGGTCGCGCGTTCGAGCCGCGTTATCCACCCCACTTGAAACCCCTACAGCCGCAAAGGTTGTAGGGCTTCTTTAATTCTCAATTCCAGCATTATTTCGTGGGAAATGTACAGCAAATGTACACCAAGATGCAATTTATAGAATTTTGACGTTAACGGACGAACTACCGCTACTTCCTGTCCAACTCCTGCAGCACGCGCAGCGGCGCTCCGAGCCTGATTTGGTCGATGTCGGTCTTGATTTCTCTGCTGATGTCCAGTCTCTGCGTTCCTGAGCACTGACATACTGGGCTACCCCACAAATTCTCAGTGAACGATTTTCAGTCCTACCACACAGGCGACCAGACCGATGATAAGCAAAATACGTGCCAGCGAAACTGGTTCCGTTTTCGTGATCATCGCATAGGTGACCGTCAATGCGGCCCCTATGCCTACCCATACCGCATAAGCAGTGCTGGTTGGTATCTCGCGCATTGAATAAGCAAGGCCTGCCATGCTTATCACCATGCCAACAACGAACACCACGTCTGGCCACAGCTTAGTAAGCCCTTCGGATTTGCCCAAGGCTGTAGCCCACACAGATTCGGATACGCCGGAAATAACTAGAATCAGCCAAACGAACATGGTCCTCCCTTGGCAAGTCTTGTCGCTGTCCGGGTACTTGGCCATCGTCCGGGAATTCAAAAATGGATTCTGCATGATATCCTAGCACGTCGTTCTCGCTTCAATCAGCAGCAGATGACCGAGTACTGAACATGACCGAGTACTGAACATTGAAACGAGAGAAAGCCCCGCACCCAGACTACTGAACCGCACCTCCATCCGTTGAACTGAATATTCCAGTCCAACAAACGGGGCACAATTCAGTAGTCTGGACACGGGGCACATTGTGGTTCAGAAGGTCGCGCGTTCGAGCCGCGTTATCCACCCCACAGGAAATCCTTGCAATCTCAACGATTGTGGGGATTTTTCCATACTCAAGCCGATGACTGCCTCGGCGATGCCTGTCCTGTGCCCGCACCGTGCATGAACGGAAAACGACGAGATTCCACCAGCGAGACTGGGACATATGCCATTCTGGCTTTAAGATTGACCTATGTGCGGATGCTTCGCGATGGACTATGTGATTGACGAGTTGGCTGATTTCTATCAGGCGACTCCCACAGGCAAGCTACCTGGAAAGTCATGGAACATCAGGCCCACCCAGGAGGTTGCGACGATTCTCGACGGAAAGGACAGCATCCGCCATCTTGCCCCGTCACATTGGAGCTTTGTGCCACCGTGGTCAAATACGGTTTCCTTGCAATATCCGACATTCAATGCACGCTTGGAAACCGTGCTTGAAAAAGCGACATATCAGCATGCGGCGCAATTGCAGCGATGCGTCATCCCGGCTTCTGGATACTACGAATGGCGCAACCACAGGGATCCTTTCTATTTCTCGAATCAGGACGTGGCTCCGCTGTCAATCGCCGGGCTATATGGATGGTGGCGGCCGCAACCACGGCACCATTGGACGCTGACAAGCACCATCCTCACCAGAGAGGCGACTGACAACGTCGAATCAATACATGGCAGAATGCCCGTCCTGATTGCAGATGACCTGCTGGACGACTGGCTCGATCCCAAAACCGCCGCACAGGACATTCTTCCCATCGCACAGGCGCGAAGCGAGTCGCTTGGGAAAGACCTTCAGTTCTGGCAGGTCAAGCCGCTGCATGGCGACGCCCCAACGCTCACCGAAAGCATCATATGACCGTCCTGGCTGCGTTTTACGAGCATGCTGCGGCACTCTCTCATCATTCAAGAATAAGCACTCAAGAATAAGAGCTGAAGAATGAGCGCCGAAGAATGAGCGCCTCCAAATAAGCACTGCCGAACAAGCAGGCAGCTCATCCGAAGTGCTTGGCTACCGTGTCTTCATGGCCTCGCCGATGCGGCGTGCCGCCTCGTCAAGCTCGGACTCGGGCTTCAGTAGGCTCAGACGCACGAAGCCCTCACCCGTGGGTCCGAAATCCGACCCGGCAAGAACCGCCACACCCGCACTATGCAGCAGCCATGTAGTGAAGTCACGGTCATTGGTGCCTGTCGGAACGCGCATCCATGCGAAAAGGCCACCGTGGGCGTCGCACAGATGAAGCCCTGCCTGTGCCATTCCTGCCTTAAGCGTCTCAAAACGCTTCCTGTACCTCGCTGCGAGCACACCGACGGAGGCTTGATCGCTGTTGAGAGCCACGGTTCCGGCATCCAGCACCGTCGACGTGACGAGCAGCGTGGTCTGCTGGTTCAGGGCCTTGATCGCATCCACCAGCACCGAGTTCCCGGCAATGAAGCCGCCACGCCAGCCTGCCACCATATACATCTTCGAAAGCGAGCATAGCTCCACTGATACGTCCATCGCACCAGGGGTCTCAAGCAGACTGATGGGCGCGGCATCATCAAATCCGATGCCGGCATAGGCGAAATCATGCATGATGATGAAGTGATAGCGCTTGGCGAGCGCGACTGCCTTGGCAAAGAATTCAGGATTGGCTACTGCACCGGTCGGATTGTTCGGATAGTTCAGTATCAGCAGTTTGGCTTCGCGCCACACCGACTCATCGACCGCATCCAGATCGGGAAGGAAGCCGTGCTCCTCGTCGGTTGGCAACGCATGCAAACGGCCCTGTGCGACGGCTGTAGAGCCTTCATACTGTGGATAATATGGCCCGGGCACCACAACGAGATCGCCGGGGTCTATCAGGGTAAGCGCCACCAATCCGATGCCGACCGACGCACCGCTTACGGCAAGCAGCTGGGTCTTCGGATCAAGCTCGACCCCATGTTCGCGCCTGTACCAAGATGCCGCCGCCTGCAGGAATGCAGGCTTTCCATTGAATGCAGTGTAGCGAAAATCTGCGGGGTCATGGCTGGCACGGACTGCCTCGTCCACCATGAAGTCAGGGGGCTGACCGTCTGGGTTGCCCTTGCTCAGGTCGATCACATCTTCGCCGTTCGCGACGGCTCGCGCGACTCGCGCATCACCCATGGCGAACGGATTGCCCGGAATGCGCTGCGCCCGCGTTGCGATCATCCTGTCGAGCTGGAATTCACCATCTATCGGATTCTCCGGTGCCTGCCCTGCGCCTGGCGTTCCTTCCACGTTCAATGCCGTCTCACTCATCGACAATCATCCTTCCCCCAAAGTCCAGATCAGCTGAACTGCTGACTATTCAGCCGGTTTCGTCTCGCCCTTGCCGACAAAATGCGCCATCGCATCATTCGCATGCATCACATCGAGCAGACGGTCCGCAAGCGAAACCGGCAAGGCTGCCAGCAGGGTGCCGAGCTCGCCTACCTTGGGGACGAACAGGCGTTCCTTCCCGTTCGCCACGGCATCTACGATCGCATCAGCCACTTTTTCAGTGCTGAGCATGCGCATCGCCCGTCGGAGCAGACCCGCATCCACACCCGAGAACATGCCGGTGTCAATATAATAGGGGCACACCAGCAGAGTCTTGACTGAACTGTGCTCGCTTTTCAATTCCGCCCTGAGCGCATTCGTGAATCCTACCGCAGCGCACTTGCTTGCCGAATAATCAGTCTGCCTTGCAACGGAGACGTATCCTGCGATTGAGGCCACATTGACGATATGGGCTCGGCGATGCTTCTCAAGCTCGTTCAGGAACGCCTTCGTGACCCAGAACAGGGCCATGCTGTTCACGGCGAAGGTCTGACGGATGCTTCTATCGTCGAGTTCCCTGAAGAGTCTGCCGCTGATTATTCCTGCGTTGTTGATCACGACATTGACCCCGCCCAGTGCGTCGATCGTCTTCTGTGCCGTACGGTTCACCGCAGGAGCCTGAGACACGTCAACCCTGAAAGGGAATGCCACCGGATGACTCGCGGTGCCATATTGCTCATTGAGCTCGTCAGCGACTTCCTGGATATTGGTCTTATGCTGTCCCCAGAGCGCCACGCGTCCGCCCTCGGCAACGATAAGCCGGGCAACGGCTTTGCCCAGTCCTGAACCTGCGCCGGTTATCACGACGCGAGCGCCTTGGAAGCGTGCAGCTGATTGCGTTCGCTTCAATGCGACACCATGCTCCTCAACGAAGTTCGTCGCATAGTCTGCGGCCTGCGTCCCCAGATTCCTCGCCATGTTCAATGCTTCTTGTGCTTTGATCATGGCCCCATGCTAGTTGATGGATGCGATGAGGAGATTGCGAATCGAGTTCGAGGCTTCGGATTGCATGCAGCATCTCGCAGAAAATAGACCCTCGAAGGCATAATGGCAGCGTAGGCGACGACACTCACCATCTTCCCCTTTTGAAAGCAGCTCAGATCGTGAACAATCATGCACTCGGTTCTCCATTAGGCACGCAACGCACGAAAATCCTTATGCTCGGTTCGGGTGAGCTTGGCAGGGAGATAGTGATCGAACTCATGCGTTTGGGAGCGTGGGTGTGCGCCGCGGACAGTTATGAAGGCGCACCTGCGGCCCAGGTGGCGCACGAATCGCGCGTGCTTGACATGGCCAATCCAGATAGGCTCGATGCGCTCATCGACGAGATTCAACCTGACATCATCATTCCGGAGGTGGAGGCCATCGCCACCCAGGAATTGCAGAAGGCGGCCGATCGAGGCATTCAGGTCACGCCAAGCTCGCAGATTGCAGCGATCTGCATGGATCGCGAGCGTCTGCGCGTTCTGGCACACGAATCACTGGGACTGCCGACCACTCCATATCGATTTGCAGGCAGCCTCGACGAGTTGCTTGCGGGTGCGCAAGCCGTGGGATTCCCCTGCGTCATCAAACCGATCATGAGTTCTTCCGGCCACGGACAATCCGTGGCACGTTCCGCCGACGATCTGGAAGCTTCCTGGGACGAGGCACAGCGTGGGCGCAGATCTGCTGACGATGGCGAAATCTCTCGCGTGATCGTGGAAGCCTTCGCACCGCTGCAATCCGAACTGACGGTGCTCACCGTGAGTTCATCGTCCGGAACCGTCACCTGCGAAGCCATTGGACAGAGGCAGGAGGACGGCGACTACCGCGAATCCTGGCAGCCAGTCGACCTCGACTCATCCGTGCTTGAGAAGGCACGCGCGCTGGCCGTCCAGATAGTGGATGGCTTGGTGGACGTCGCCCACGGCAATGGCGAACGGGGCTGGGGAGTCTTCGGTGTCGAACTCTTCGTGCTTACGGACGGATCGCTGCTTTTCAACGAAGTGTCCCCCCGGCCTCATGACACCGGCATGGTGACGATGATCTCCCAAAGACTGAGCGAATTCGCACTTCACGCCCGTGCCGTCCTTGGCATTCCCGTGACGCAATCGGACACCCGACTCTCGATTCCGCAATCCTCGACGGCCGCAAGTCGTGCGATCGTCGTGGAAGGCGATGGCGAGGCGACATTCACCGGAGTCGAACGGGCACTGTCCGAGCAGGGCACGGAGCTTAGACTCTTTGGAAAGCCTTCCGTTCATGGGCACAGAAGGATGGGCGTCGCGCTTTCGACTGCGTCATCGATACAGGATGCCAGGAATAAGACACAGACAATCGTGGATGCATTGACGATCCGCGTGCATTGAGACGATGCCCATGTCTGACCGACTGACCGACTGCTGGCACGACACATTTTCCTGCCCGATTCACTCGATCGATACAACGAGCATTCCCTGGTGCAAGCACGTCCAGGCCCAGGTCTGAATAGCATGTTCGAAACTGTAATTTTCACTTGAAAGTTCACAGATATTTGCACATCAAACGTGTGACATTCTTGTAGCACGTCATTGATAGTCTGTGCTGTGTTCATTCAACATTCATCCACTCCGAATATCCGATCACGCAGCATCAGAAAGGCTAGCAATGGAGAAAAGGGAGTTGCTTTACGAAGGTAAGGCAAAGAAACTGTATGCAACCGACGACCCAGACATCCTGTGGGTTGAATATATGAATCAGGCCACCGCCGGCAACGGAGCCAAGAAAGAGCAGATTGCCGGCAAGGGCCAGCTGAATAACACGATCACTTCCATGGTGTTCAAGCTCCTTGCCAGAAAGGGCATCGCAAGCCACTTCGTAAAGCGCCTTTCCGAGAACGATCAGCTCGTTCGCAAGATGACGATGTTCCCACTCGAGATCGTCATGCGCAATGTGGCCGCTGGCTCGTTCGCGAAGCGATATGGCATCAAGGAAGGCACGGAACTGGCCTCCCCCGTTCTTGAGTTCTTCTACAAGAGCGACCCCCTGAACGACCCATTCATCAACAATGACGACATTCTCGCACTCAAGCTTGCAAGCTGGGAAGAGTTGGAGATCATATCGGCCAAGGCACGGGAGATCAACAAGGCACTGCGCTCGATATTCGCGGACGTCGACGTCAGACTCGTCGATTTCAAGGTGGAGATGGGAACGACCAGCGATGGCATGATCCTGCTCGCCGACGAAATCACTCCTGACACATGCCGCCTCTGGGACACCAGAAACGCTGGAACCGCAAACGAAGAGAGCGATGGCGTGTCCATCGAGCATCTTGACAAGGACATCTTCCGCAGGGATCTCGGAAGCATCATCCCCGCCTATGAGGAGATACTTGACAGGCTCACGGAACTGGACGAGTCGCAGTCAGGCTCGGACGTCACGGAAAACTGATCATCACCATGCACTGAACATCTACGGAGCGGTGAGGCCGACCTTGGGCGCTTCACCGTTCCCGCCTGTTTGCAGCCACTTCTTTAACACATCTACTGTTTCAATCACCTATGCTTCAGTCACTGGCAACCGGCTTTGGAACAATTTCCGTCACTTCGAACGGAATCGCAATGGGAGGAATCTACCTTGGTCTTTCGAGTGTATGTCGAGAAAAGTTCTGGGTTCGATGTCCAGGCTCAGCATCTTGCGCATGAGCTGACATCCATATTGGGAATTTCCGGTCTGCGCAGCCTGCGCGTCATCAACCGCTACGACGTTGAAGGCATTTCCCAGGAATTGTTCGACACCTGCGTTCCGACCGTATTCAGCGAGCCACAGACGGACGACGTTTCATATCAGCTGCCGGTCCTGCCGATTTCCACCACCTTCGCAGTCGAATATCTGCCCGGCCAGTTCGATCAGCGTGCCGAATCGGCAAGCGAATGCATCCAGCTGATCAGCCAGGGCGAGCGTCCGACGGTCCGTCCCGCGACGATCTATGCGCTCGACGGCGACCTGACGGCACAGGACATGGAGAGCGTGAAATCCTATGTCATCAATCCCGTCGAGGCACGCGAAGCCTCCCTCGAAAGACGTGACTCGCTCGACCTCCATCTGGCGCAGCCTTCCAAGGTCGAGACGCTTACCGGTTTCAGAGAGCTTGACGAGGCAGGACTGCTTGACCTGATCGCAACCCGCGACCTGGCGATGGATATGGCAGATCTGGCGTTCTGCCAGGATTATTTCCGAAAGGAGCGCCGCGACCCGAGCATCACCGAGATCAAGGTCATCGACACCTATTGGTCCGACCACTGCCGTCACACGACCTTTGGAACCGAGCTTGAATCGATCACCATCGACGACGCCACCGTCCAGGCCGCCTTCCGGCGCTATCTGTCGATGCGCCACGAGCTGGGACGCGACGGCAAGCCACGCTGCCTCATGGACATGGCGACCATAGGCGCGAAATATCTCAAGGCCAAGGGAGTGCTGAGGAATCTCGACGAATCAGAGGAAATCAATGCCTGCACGGTCAAGACCACCGTCGACGTGGACGGCGAGCAGCAGGACTGGCTTTTCCTCTTCAAGAACGAGACTCACAACCACCCGACGGAAATCGAGCCCTTCGGCGGCGCAGCGACATGCATCGGCGGCGCAATCCGCGACCCGCTCTCTGGCAGAAGCTATGTCTATCAGGCAATGCGCGTCACGGGTGCCGCAGACCCACGGACACCGGTGAGCCAGACCCTGCAAGGCAAGCTTCCACAGCGCAAGATAGTGACCACTGCGGCCGATGGATACTCGTCATATGGCAACCAGATCGGACTCGCCACCGGCCAGGTCCACGAAATCTATCATCCCGGCTACGTCGCCAAGCGCATGGAAGTCGGCGCAGTGGTCGGCGCGACACCGGCCGACCACGTCCGGCGCGAGACACCGGAACCGGGCGACAGCATCATTCTTCTCGGCGGTCGAACCGGCCGAGACGGCATCGGTGGGGCTACCGGCGCATCGAAGTCACAGAATGCCGAAAGCCTTGAGGATTGCGGTGCCGAAGTGCAGAAAGGCAACCCTATCGTCGAGCGCAAGCTGCAGCGGCTGTTCCGACGCGGCGATGCCGCCCGACTCATCAAGCGCTGCAACGACTTCGGAGCTGGCGGCGTATCCGTGGCAACGGGCGAACTGGCCGACGGCCTTCTGATCGATCTCGATAGCGTCAGGAAGAAATACGCCGGATTGAATGGCACGGAACTGGCGATATCCGAAAGTCAGGAGCGCATGGCCGTGGCGCTCGATTCCAGCGATGTCGACGAGTTCATGGGATACGCCCAAGAGGAGAACCTCGAGGCGACCGTCGTGGCGAAGGTCACGGATGAAAAGCGTCTGCGCATGGTATGGAGAGGCGACACCATAGTTGACATCAGCCGTGAATTCCTCTCTTCGAACGGCGCTGCGAAGCAGGCGGACGTTCATGTCGAGCATCCCAAGGAATACCAGACCTCCTGGAATGGCCGAAACCTGCAGGAACGCTTGCATGCATTGGTGACCGACCTGAACGTATGCTCCAACAAGGGTCTTTCGGAGCGCTTCGACAGCACCATAGGTGCCTCGACCGTGCTGATGCCCTTTGGCGGACGCAGACAGCTCACGACCAGCATGGCCATGGTCGCGAAGTTCCCCGTCACCGGCGAGACGACGACTGTGAGCGGCATGGCATGGGGCTTCAACCCATACATCACCGAGAAGAACCAATACACAGGCGCCTATCTGTCTGTGATCGAAAGCGTCGCAAAACTCGTTGCCGCAGGATTCCACAAAAGCGACATGTATCTGTCGCTGCAGGAATACTTCGAGAAGCTCGGCGATGTGCCAGAGCGCTGGGGCAAGCCATTCGCAGCCGTTCTGGGCGCCTTGAGCGCGCAGATTGACCTTGGAGTCGGCGCCATCGGCGGCAAGGATTCCATGAGCGGAAGCTTCGAGGACCTCGACGTCCCTCCGACGCTCATCAGCTTTGCGGTCGCCGTCGGCAAGCTTTCGCATGTGATGTCTCCGGAATTCAAGAGCTCTGCAAGCAGACTGATCCGAGTGACCCCTCGCTATCTTCCCGACAGCATGACCCCTGAGATCAAGGGGCTGACCGACTCCATCGACATTGTCGAGAAGCTGATCGACGACGGCAAGGCACTTGCAGTCTCCACTCCTGGCTACGGATGCACGGCGGCGATGCTCTTCGAGATGTCTCTCGGCAACCGAATCGGCGTGCGTCTCAGTCCCAGCATCCAGCCCGACTCCCTGTTCCTGCCCGCGTATGGCAGCTTCATCATCGAAGTCGCATCGGATGCCGAAATCCCGCAATCCACGGGCATGGCCGTCGTCCAGGACTTCGGAGAGACCACCGAGGACTATTCCATAACCGTCGCCGATGAGACCGTCGACCTTTCGGTGCTTCAGGAAGCTTGGGAGAATCGGCTCGAAGGCGTTTTCCCATATCGGAGCACCGACAAATCTGAGGACCTGTCCGTGGAGACGATCGACTTCGTCAAACCCTCGCTGACCGAAACCGAACACCTTGCTTCAGGATCGTCTTCGAAGG